>NZ_CAKASN010000001.1:0-1850000 GCF_916858875.1 Staphylococcus sp. Marseille-Q1834
GCATTACCTTTCTTTTTTATTTGGTGTGGTAGCTAATAATTATAGAGGTAATTGCGCTATTTTTGTATTCAAAACATAAAAATTTGACTGATGATTTTTAGTCATCAGTCCAATTTATTATAGAGCCTAAATAATTATATAAAAAAGTCATATTTATGATATGTTCAATCACAAATATGACTTTTCAATTAGTATTTAAAGTTTATAGTAAACATTAAACCAATGTTTTAACAACTTCTTGGCATCGTGGACATAAGTTTTCAAGTTCACCTACTGAACCTAATTCTTCACTATAGTTCCAACATCTTTCACATTTTTCACCGCTGGCATGTTCAATACGTACATCGCCGTGTTGGTATGATTCTGCATTTTCAATTGAATCAGCAACTTCAACTTGAGAAACAATAAATAATTGTTGTAAATCAGCAAATTGTTGTAAGAATTCAGCTGCTTTAAAGTTCTCATTATTACCGATGAAGAGTTTAGCTTCTAATGATTTACCGATGACTTTATTATTACGAGCCGCTTCTAACGCACGGTTCACGTCATCACGTAAAGCCATAAATTGGTTCCATTTATCTAATAGTGCTTGGTCAACTTCGACTACTTCAGGCATATTAGCTAAATGTACGCTTTCTTCTTTAACGTGTGGCGTATGAGACCATACTTCTTCAGCAGTGTGTACTAAGATTGGCGCTAATAATTTAGTCATATCAACTAAAATTTGATATAACACAGTTTGCATGCTACGACGTTTATGCGCATTTTTCTCTTCAATGTAAAGAATATCTTTACCATAATCTAAATAGAAATTACTTAATTCAACGTTAATAAAGTTTTGAACTTCTTGATAAATATTTAAGTAATCGAAGTTATCATAATGATTAATAGTGCTAGCTGTAAATTCGCGTAAACGATTTAATAAATAATGATCTACTTCTAATAATTCCGCTTCAGGTACAGCATCTGTATCAGGATTGAAATCATTAATGTTTCCTAACATAAATCTTAATGTGTTTCTGATTTTACGATATACATCAGATGTTTGTTTTAAAATTTCATCTGAGATACGCACGTCAGCTAAATAGTCAGTACTACTTACCCATAGACGTGCAATGTCAGCACCTTTTTGTTTTACTACTTGGTCTGGCACAATAACGTTACCAAGAGATTTACTCATTTTCTTACCTTCTCCGTCCATTACGAAACCGTGAGATAATAAGAATTTATATGGTGCTTGACCTCTTGTTGCAACTGCAGTTGTGATTGATGAGTTAAACCAACCACGATATTGGTCACTACCTTCAAAGTATAAATCAGCTGGGAAACTTAATTCTGGACGATTTTCTAATACACCTCTATGAGAAGAACCAGAATCAAACCATACGTCCATAATGTCTGTTTCTTTAGTAAATTCACCATTTGGACTTCCTGGGTGAGTAAATCCTTCTGGTAATAAATCTTTTGCTTCTCTTTCAAACCACACGTTTGAACCATGTTCCGCGAAAAGGTCTGCTACATGATTAACTGTTTCTTTAGTCATGATGATGTCGCCATTTTCAGCATAGAATACTGGTAATGGTACACCCCATACACGTTGACGAGAGATAACCCATTCGCCACGGTCACGAATCATGTTATAAATACGTGTTTTACCCCAGTCTACTTTAAATTCAGTATCTTCAATCGCATCTAAAATATCTTGTCTTACTTTACTAATTGATGCGAACCATTGCGGTGTAGCACGGAAAATAACAGGTTTTTTAGTACGCCAGTCATGTGGGTAACTATGGGTAATAAAATCTAATTTTAATAAAGCTTCTTTTTCAGTTAATAAGTCCGTAACTGCTTTATTCGCTTTATCATAGAACATTCCTTCAAATTGTCCACCTTCTTCAGTGAAGACACCTTTACCATCTAAAGGACTAATTACCGGTAAGTCATATTTTTGACCTACAACATAGTCATCTTCCCCATGTCCAGGAGCAGTATGAACACAGCCAGTACCTGCATCAGTTGTAACGTGGTCACCGTTAATGACTAATGATACACGATCTAAGAACGGATGTTGTGCTTCAACATATTCTAATTCTTTACCTGTAAATTCTTTTTCTAGTTGAATAGCATCTTTATCCCATCCTAATGCTTCTGAAACAGATTCAGCTAAAGCTTGAGCGATAATATATTTTTTACCATTCACATTGTATTGGCCGTATTTAAGTTCTGGATGAACTGTAATAGCGACGTTTGATGGAATTGTCCATGGAGTAGTAGTCCAAATGATAAATTGAGCATCTTCATCAACAACGCCTTTTGAATCTTTGACATCAAATGCCACATAGATTGATGCTGAACGTTTATCATGGTATTCAATTTCAGCTTCTGCTAATGATGATTCACTTGATGGTGACCAGTATACTGGCTTTTTACCCTTATAAATAAGGCCTTTATCAGCCATTTCACCGAACAAACGAATTTGAGCTGCTTCGTATTCAGGTTTTAACGTGATATAAGGATTATTAAAATCTCCACGCACACCTAAACGTTTAAAGTCTTGTTTTTGTAACTCAACTTGTTCTAACGCAAATTCTTTACATTTTTCTCTAAATTCAGCGATAGACATTTTTTTGCGGTCTACACCTTTTTTAGTTAATGCTTGTTCAATTGGTAAACCATGAGTATCCCAACCTGGAACATATGGTGCATAGAAACCTTGCATTGTTTTGTAACGAACAATGATATCTTTGATGATTTTATTTAACGCATGTCCCATATGAAGATTACCATTCGCATATGGAGGGCCATCATGAAGAATATATGTTTGATTTCCTTTATTTTTATCTAACGCTTTTTGATAATGATCTTCAGCTTCCCATTTTTCTTGAATTTGAGGTTCTTTAGTAGGAAGTCCCCCACGCATTGGAAAATCTGTCTTAGGCATTAATAAAGTATCTTTATAGTTCATATTTGTTTCACTCCTTAAATATAAATAAGAACTCTAAGTTCAATTAACAGGGACGGAGATTCCGCGGTACCACCCTTATTAACTCAACTTAGAGTTCTCTCAAATTACATATTTTAATATCACAAGTCAGTGATATAAGAAATACGCTTTTACTAGGCTCTCACCATATCCTAGCTCGCTGTGAAAAGATAACTATTTCTCACGTGTCTGACTTAATTCACTTAATATTATTTAGTAGATGTTGACTCACTATTACTTATACTTGTCGTAGAAGTAGCAGATTCGCTAGTATGTGTTGAAGTAGCTGATGTATCAACATTTGTATTATCGGTTTGTTGATTTTGTGCATTAAGTTGTTCTTCAGGTGTAATATCTTGTTTATTTAAATGCTGAAAATTTTCTTGAGTTACTTGTTCAGCATCTATATCGTAATTTAATAAATAATCCCAATCATCATTTTTTAATAAATCCAATTGAGCTTCAACAAGCATACGGAAACGAGAACGGAAAACTTTAGATTGACGTTTCATGTCCTCAGTTTGGAACGATAAATGACGTGCTTTTTCAATCGCATGATTTACAATTACATCTGCTTGAGCTTGTGCTTTGGCAATTGTAGCTTCTGCTTCTTTGTTCGCAGCCACTTTAACTTGCTCACCTGCTTGTTGTGCTTGAACTAAAGCATCACTTACAGATTGATGAACTTGTTGATAAGATTTAATATTAGTATCTCTCTCTTCAACTACTTTTTCAAGTTGTTTTTTTTCTTCTTTTAAACGTTCAATTTCATTGCTTAATTGAGTTAAATAATCACTTACTTCAGCAGGTTCTAAACCATTTTTTACTTTTGTAAATTCTTTATTTTTAATTTCATTTGGTGTAAAAGGCATCTTATATCCTCCTCAAATCGGACTTTTTATAAACATGTATTCCAAATCTTATACCGTTATTTAAATAATGTTTGGTAAGTAATATGAATTTTATCTTTTTTCGTGCGACCATCCACATCGGTAATTTGAGCTCGCCCAAAACCTTGAATGGATAATAAATCATTGATTTGTACTTGGAAATCTGGAGAATCGATAATAGTGTGATTCACTTTCACGCGTTTTTTCTCAATAAGTTGTTTCGCTATAGCTCTTGATTTATGAATCATTTCTTTTAAAACAACATCTAATCTTAATGCGCTAACTGTACTACCATGACTCTTCCAATTCTCTACTGATTGTATCATATCTTTAAATGGAATAGAATTAAGTTTAACTGACGCACCTTTAATCTTTGTTAATTCTGTCATAATATATGATTCTAATTGTTTTGTCAAAACGAATTGAATTGTTTCTCCTACTACAATATCGCCAACTTGTTCTCTTTCAATACCTAAAGACATCAATGTTCCCAATACATGTTGATGTTGAAGTGTGACAAATTTTTCAGGATAATCAATTTGAATTAACGTTATTTCATAATCTTCTTCGGTAGGTTCATAATAACTTGGCGCAATAACAGCTCTTTTTCTCTCTGAATGAGGGCCACCATAAAATTGCACATGCATATCTTCGAAACTTCCTACGACTACCTGCAGAATATATTGTCCTCTAGGATCTAAAAAGTTTGTTAATACTGGCGCATATTGTTGATTCACCTGATCACATTTATCGATTAATTGATCAATTAAAGGATGCTCTTCATTTCTAAAGTGTTGATATATGTCGATGATAGTTACCTCCCTTTTTTTATTTTCGGAAAATGAATTTACTATTATATTAACTATGAGCTTAAGTCTAAACATGATAGGAGGCTAAGACAAATGAATGCCCTAGCCTCTTCAAAAAATTTATTTCATTATTAAATAATTTAAAATCATAGTAAAAATACTTTGTAAGCCCCATTGGAATAATATTAATACAAATAATGCTACAAGTGATGAAATATCAATCATACCAATTGGGGGGATAATTCTTCTAAACGGCTCTAAAAATGGCTCATAAATTTTAGATAAAATGTCGCCAAATTTAGATTCTCTTATACTTGGCACCCATGAGGTGAAAAAATAAATAATCATACCAAAATAGTATATTTTAACTAGCACAAGTATAAAGTTAAATATATTAGCTAATAGGCTGACGTCCATAGGCTATTCTCCTTACTCGTAATGATGTGCTTCCATTTGTTCGATATGATCAGTAATACTTCCAGCAACCTCTACATTATCTGGTGTGCAAAGGAAAATATCTGTACCAACACGTTGGATATCTCCACCAATTGCATATACAGTACCACTCAAGAAGTCAATAATACGCTTAGCTGAAACTTTATCAATGCGTTGTAAATTAACTAAAGTAGCACGACGATTTTTTAATTCATCTGCAATATCTTGTGTATCTGAGAAAACACGAGGTTCGAATAAACACATTTTTGAACTTTCATATGTAGAATAGCCTTGTGCAGATTGGTTCATTGTTACTACGTTTTTAGAGTTCGATTTAGTAGGCGTATTGTTCATACGATTCTTCCTTTCCTCTGTGTTATAATTTCGTGATGTTTTCTTTTGAGGTACTGTCTTTAGATTATTTTGTTGTGTTTGTGGTCGCTCTGATGTTTGTTTTTGTTGAGCATTATTTTGCGTTTCTTCCCTTTGAACGACACGTTGTTGACGTTCTTCAGGACTTTCTACTTCTTCTTCATCTTCCATTAGAAAGAAATTATTAAATAAATCTTTAATAGCCACGGGGCTCACTCCTATTCTCCGACAAGTTTAGTCCCTATTCTGATAAATGAAGCACCTTCTTCTACGGCAATTTGGTAATCATTACTCATTCCCATAGATAAGAACTCACAAGGTGCATAATCTAATTTAAGGTTTTTAATTTCGTTACGTTTTAATCTTAATTGTTTAAATAATTGACGAATATAGTCATTATCTTCAGTGTAAGGCGCCATAGTCATTAAACCAACAACTTTGATATTACTATACTGTTGAAGTTGTTGAATAAAATCATTAACTTCATCTAAAGCAATACCATGCTTACTTTCTTCACCTGAAACATTGACTTGTACAAAGCATGAAATAACATGTTCTGCTCTTTTATTAATTTCTTTAGCAAGACTTAAACGATCTAGCGCATGAAGATAATCTACTTCGTTAATAACTTCTTTGACTTTTCTCGATTGTAAAGAGCCAATAAAATGCATAGTGACATCATCAGGTAACGCTGCTTTCTTCTCAAGAAAGCCTTCTAAGCGATTCTCTCCAAAGTGACGTAAACCTGCTTCATATGCTTCTTTAGCTCGGTCTATTGTAACATATTTTGTAACCGCAATCACGTCAGGTACAATAGATGTCTCACTTTTGTCAATATGTTCATTAATTTCATTTTTAATTGTTTCTAAATTTTGTTTTACTTCCATTTAAATATCAACCTCGAATTATAGACTAAAAATTGCAAAATATAGATAAATTCTTCATTACATCTACGTCATATAGTTAAATGTTTTTAGCAGAGTTATGAATAAGCAATTCCCTAGCAGTCTATAAGCCTTTACTTATTTGCAGTTAAGTTCCCATATGACGTTAGATAAATAATAAATTAGTATTTTTGACCAATAAATCCCATCATTCTTCCCGTTTGCCCCTTTTCAATTCGATAAGAAAAGAACATTGATAAATCTTCTGAAGTGGCATAATCAGTAATATAAATATTATCTTTAGGCACACCTTTATCTTCTAGTAAAAGAGCATTGGCACGTTTTAAATCAATGCCATGACGATCTTTGTCACGTGTTTCAATATATTGAGTGCTATCAATTGGTAAAGTTTCAAATTTAGATTTAATATCATCATTAATTTCATAACTCATTGAAGTTGAAGGACCAATAACAACTTTTAAATCTTTGTAATTAAAATCAACATGATTTAACATTTTAACTACTATTTGACTATATGTTCCTCTCCATCCAGCATGCGCTAATCCTATAAAGTGATGTTTCTCGCTATAAAAATATATAGGTACACAGTCTGCATAGCACATCGTTAATAACACGTTAGAATCATAAGAATATAGACCGTCGATACCGTGGAGTTGATCGCTAAGTTGTTCAATATTTGTACCTTGATGTTGTTGAGTAACATATGCAATCTTATCTTCATGGGTCTGAATAGGGAAAATCCATTCATTTCTTGGATATCCGATAGCTTTAGCTAAAATCTCTTGATGTTGTGTGACGTTATCTTGATTATCATCTATGTATCGTGCCATATTAAATGAATGCTCTGGATATAAACTATAACCCCCATCGCGCGTCGTAAAGCCCAGTGTTACATTTTTTAAATCTTCAGCTTCGTAGTTCAAATAATGAGGATATTTAATAAATTGCTCAGACACATGAATAACCACCTTATAAAAGTTATCTTTATATATACGTTTGACTGTATTAACTTTACTCTAAATATGAATATAAATTTATTATATAACAATCTTCACTTTATTTTAAAGTATATGAAAAAGAGTAGAACAGAATTCTTTAAAGAATTTCCAGTTCTACTCCAACTAATATAGCTACATAGATAAATCAATAATAATAATTTATTAATGACTTCTATGCTTCATATTATAATATTCTAACCTGATAATTTATGAATTAACGTCTAGTTCTTCTAGAACGTCTTTCTTCTCTATTTCTGATAAAGCTAGGAATATCGTCATCTTTAGTTGAATGACTTCTTTCGTTTACACTTTCAGATGCACGTGAACTTGAAGAACTATGAGAGAATGAGTCTTCTTTAGGTGCACTTTGTGTTGATGGGCCTGTAGCACTTACACTTGAACCAAAGCCTGTGTTTGAAGCTTTACGGCCTTGTGATGTTGGTTTATCTTCGAAACCAGTAGCAATAACTGTTACCACGATTTCGTCTTGTAATTCAGGGTTGATTACAGTACCGAAGATCATGTTTACATCTTCATCAGCAGCATCTTGTACGATATCTGCAGCTTCTTGAGCTTCGAAAAGTGATAATGATTCTCCACCAGTAATATTCATTAACACACCTTGCGCACCAACGATTGATGTTTCAAGTAATGGAGATGAAATAGCTTTTTTAGCAGCTTCGACGGCTCTGTTTTCACCTGAAGATACACCGATACCCATTAATGCTGAACCTTGATTAGACATAATTGTTTTAACGTCAGCAAAGTCTAAGTTTACTTCACCAGATACAGCAATTAAATCAGAGATACCTTGTACACCTTGACGTAATACGTTATCTGCTTCTTTAAACGCTTCCATCATTGGTGTAGATTTATCAACGATATCTAATAAACGGTCATTAGGGATTACGATTAATGTATCAACAGCAGCTTTCATCGCTTCTACACCTGCAGCAGCTTGCGTAGAACGTTTACGACCTTCGAAACCAAATGGACGAGTTACAACACCAACAGTTAAAGCGCCCATTTCTTTAGCGATCTTAGCAACAACTGGAGCAGCACCTGTACCAGTACCGCCACCCATACCAGCAGTTACGAATACCATGTCCGCACCTTGGATAGCATCTTCGATTTGTTCACGAGATTCTTCAGCAGCTTTTTTACCAATTTCTGGGTTAGCTCCTGCACCAAGTCCACGTGTTAATTTTTCACCAATTTGGATTTTAGATTCAGCTTTAGATAAGTTTAAAGCTTGTCCATCTGTATTAATTGCAATAAATTCAACATTATTCATACCGTGGTCAATCATGCGGTTAACAGCGTTGTTACCGCCACCACCTACACCGATGACTTTTAAAGTCGCCATATGATTAAATCCTTGTTCAAATTCTAACATTTATATTTCCTCCTAGTCTTAATGGCCAATCATTCAAATAGAGATTTCATAAGTTTTTTAAATTTGCTTTCTTCTTTTTCAGGTCTTTCATGTTCATCATAGTGGTGTTCTACATCTTGATGTTCATCATGGCTATCATACTTATCATGTTGTTCTGTTCTTTCCACTCTTTCTTGTGGTTCGTGGTAGTCTTCTTCATAAGTATCTTCATTTTTGTTTGACTTACGTTTAAACCAGTCAAAACCGCCAGATTTAGAAGCATTATCTCTGTCATTATTTTCGATAACTTCTTCTTCAAATTCATCATTGTCTTGATAATTCATTGTAACATAATCTAATAATTCATCAAAAGTGATACTACTAGATATTGTAGAAATAGCTGAAGTAAATTCAGGTTTTCTAATACCCATTTGAGATGGTGTATGGATTCTTATTTTCTCATTTACCATTGTATTTAATAACTCTTTAACACCGAGTAAATTTGAAGAACCACCAGTAACAATGAAACCACCGTTCACTTTTGTTAAACCTAAATCAACTAACACATCGAATACTTCATCAAAGATATCTTGCATTGTTCTTTCAATAATAGCGCTTAAATCTTTTTGAGTATATTCTACTAATTCATCGCTATCTACTTGATCAACAGTAAATACATCTTGGTCAGACGCTGAATCAGTAAATGCGTGTCCATATTGATGTTTAACCTTTTCAGCTGTTTCATATGTAGTGTTTAACTCTTCAGCAATGTCGTCTGTAATGTCACGACCAGCGAGTTCGATAGAATCAGCATCAACTAATTCGCCTCGCTCGTAGAAAGCGATTTGAGTTAAATCTTCACCAATATCAATTACACATGCGCCTAATTCTTTCTCAGTAGCTGTAAGAATTGAACCATAGTTGTAAGCATCAGAATAAACATCTAACACGTCAACGCCACATGATTCAACGCATTTAATCATATTTATTAATATAGATTTGTGAATTGCAATAACGCCTGCTTCTACTCTTAAAGAATGTCTAGCAATTAATTCTTTAGGATCAGAAACTTCATTATCACCATCTACAATAAATCGAATTGGGAAAACATCAATTACATCTGTATCTGGAACTTCATTTTTTTGTCTGATACCTTCTAACACATCTTCAATGTGCGTTCCATTTATTTCAGTATCTTCATAAAAATCAATTTCATTTGCTTCATCGTACACTTCAGTACCAATGATAGGTAACTTTAAGAAAACTTCTTTTATATCTACACCTGAGGCGATAGAAGCTTTTTTAATTGTATCTTTAATTGCTTGTTTAGCAATATCAAAATCATCAATCAATCCGTTCTTAATACCACTAGTGTAGGTTTGTCCTGTACCTATCACATTTATACCATTGTGAAATTTTTCGCCTACTATTGTTTTAACACTTGATGAACCAATATCTATGCTTACATAGTAATGTTCCTCCATAGATAGGCACCTCCTGACAAATTACTATTAAAATACACTATATTTAGTTTACAATACGTCGATTGGCTTGTGAACTATAAACGTATATTAATATCGAAATTTTTTAATTACTTGAGTCTGATTGTTCGTTAATTTTATTCAATGCGTTTTGTAATTCATTTTTAGCATCGATTTCTTCTTGCGTTTTTTGTTGTAAATCTTGATTAGATTTAGAATTATTGGAACTACTTTCGTTATATGGAATAAATGACGCGCCTACAGATAAATCGATATAACCTTGAGTTTGAAGGTTACCTGAGTCATCTTTATTAAGCGATTGTGACATTTGTGGATAATATTTTAATTTATCCGCTACAGTTTTATAGTCAGCAACTACTTGCATGCCATCTTTCATATATAACAATATTCTACTTTGCTTATTAGCTTCAGGTGCATAGCTAATTTCTGAAATCATATCTCTTACTTCTGAAGACATATTTGAAAGTGCTTTAACCATGTTACTTTTATCTGAACCTTTAAAGCCATCTAAGATAGGTCCACTTCCAGCAATGTCACCTTTATAGCCTTTCAATTCTTTATTGCCTTCAATAATTGGAGTATATTTATTTTTATCTTTTACTATACCAACTACATTGTTTTCAGTTACATGAACATTTAACGTATTAGGCAAATGTTTTTTTATCTCTACATTCTTCACTAAGGGATTTTGTTCTAAATTATTAATCCCTTTTCGTTTACTATAAGTATACATACGAGAACCTGGTTTAACATCTAGGGCGTTTTCAACTTGTTGATTACTCAAATTTTTATTGCCACTAATATTGATGTGAGAGATTCTACTTAATGGCGTAAACATATATATTAAAAATAAAAGAATTAATAATATTAATGACGTTAGAATAATATATTGAATTCTCTTTTGTCGTTTATATCGATCGATTCTTTGTTGCTCACGTTTTTCTTGTAACGTCATGTGCGCATATTTATCTTCTTTGTGCTTTTGATGAGTCGTGTTGCTATTTCTTTTCTCACGCTTTTTATGTGTATTAGAAAATAACTCAGTCGCTTTTGTTTTAAAAGCTTGAAATTGACTTTCTTTTTTAGCGCCAGTATGACGATTACTTTCTTTTTGTTTGTGATTTTCTTGGGGTTCTTTCTTTAGTTCTTCTTTGTGATAGTCCTCATTATTACTATCTTGCGATACGCTAGGTCTATCTTTCTTTTCAGAATTAGATGATTGATTAAATTGACTGTCTTCTGTATCTTCAATCTCTTTATCTTTTAATTCACGATTTTTTCGTTCAATTGAATCCTTGATAGACCTCACTTTAGTATTTCTATTATTTTTACGTTCATCCACGAATTTTCACACCCTTTAGTAAGACGGTAAGTGTGCACGGAAGCTTTCAATAAATCGTTCTCCACGTTCTTCAAAAGTGTTATATTGATCCCAACTTGCACAAGCTGGAGATAATAAAACGACATCATTAGGTTCAATGACATCTTGCACTTTTTTCACTGCATCTTCGACGTCAGTAGCTTTTATAACAAGTTTACCTTGACTATTACCTAATTTAGCAAATTTTTCTTGTGTTTCACCAAAGACAACCATTACTCTAACGTTTTTCATGTAAGGAATAAGCTCATCAAATTCATTACCACGATCTAAACCACCACATAACCAAATGATAGGTTGTTTAAATGAATTTAAAGCAAATTGTGTCGCTAAAGTATTTGTTGCTTTTGAGTCATTGTAGTATTTATTTGTTCGATTTGTACCAATATATTGTAATCTGTGGTCAATACCAGAGAACGTAGTTAAACTATCAACAATTGCTTTAATTGGTACGCCAGCTAAGATAGCAGCTAATACCGCAGCTAAAATATTTTCTAAGTTGTGTTGTCCTGGTAAAACTAAGTCATCAATATTAATAATTCTAATACCTTTGTAGATAATAAAGTTATTTTTAATATAAATGCCTTCAACTTCTTGTTGTGTTGAGAAGTATAACGTTTTAGCTTTTAAACTTTCAGATTCAATAAGATGACGTTGATGATAATTACAAATTAAATAATCATCTTCAGTTTGATTTTTATAAATTCTTTTTTTAGCATTTTGATAGTTCTCAAGTGACTCATGATAATCTAAATGTGCTGAATATATATTAGTAATAATTGCAATATGAGGTCGGTATGTTTCAATGCCCAATAATTGGAATGATGATAATTCAGTAATTAAATATTCTTCTGGGGTTGTTTCTTGAGCTACTTTTGAAGCTACATAACCTATATTTCCAGATAAACGGCCTGTAAGTCTACTTTTACTAAACATATCTCCAATTAAAGAAGTCGTAGTTGTCTTACCATTTGTACCAGTAACAGCAATAATTGGCGCTTCTGAAATTAAATAACTTAACTCCACTTCAGTTAAAATTTTTAACCCACGTTCTTCTGCTGCTTTAATGATTGAAACTGTATATGGAATACCTGGATTTTTTACAATGATGGGATGGTTATCTAATAATGAAACTGGATGACCGCCGTCAACAATTTTCACTCCTAAAGTTTCTAAATCTTTAGCATGAGGATCTTGAGATAAATCCTTACCATCATTTACTGTGACTTTGGCGCCTAGTTTGACTAACAACTTTGCTGCTTCATAGCCACTTTTTGCTAATCCTACTACAAGAACTTCTTTATTTTCTAATCCTGTATAATTTAGCATCTTAATGCACTCCTATCCATAATCCGATTAATCCTGAAATTAAACCTACTGTCCAAAATACTGTAACAACTTTCCATTCGCCCCAACCACTTAATTCAAAGTGATGATGAATAGGACTCATTTTGAAGATACGTTTCTTCGTTAACTTGTATGAAGCAACTTGTAGCATCACTGATAATGTTTCGACTACAAATACTAATCCAATTAGAAGTAGTGATAATTCTTGATTTAACATAATTGAAACAGTTGCAAATATACCACCTAACGCTAAGCTTCCTGTGTCCCCCATAAATACTTTAGCTGGGTTTAAATTATAAGGTAAGAAACCTAATAATGCGAAAATCATAATGATACAAAATGCACCAATTGCAGGTGAATCTAAAACAAAACTCATAATTGCATACATTGTAAAACCAATGATTGATAAACCAGTTGCTAAGCCATCTAAACCATCAGTTAAGTTAACTGCATTTGAAAATCCAACTTGCCAAAAGACAATGAATATAATATATGCAAATGATAAAGGAATACTTATATTTGTAAATGGAATATTAAGGTTTGTTGAGAATTCAATTAAATGAAAGACATCACTAAGAATGAAGAAAATAATAGCAATAGCAATTTGAGCTAAGAATTTTTGTTTACTCGTTAAGCCTTGATTATTTTTCTTAACTACAATGATGTAATCATCAATAAAACCAATTAAACCAAATCCTATTGTTACAAATAATAACAAGATAATTGGGTTAGAATTGTCAACAAAAAATATAGCTATAATAGAAGTTATGATAATACTAATGAGGAATGTTAGCCCACCCATTGTAGGTGTACCTGTTTTTTTCATATGACTTTGTGGCCCTTCCTCACGTATACTTTGACCAAATTTCATTCGTTTGAGCGTTGGGATCAATACCGGTACCAATATGAAGGTGATAAGTAGTGCGATAATCGCAAGTATAAAAAGCATGATATTCTCCTTTATGTATATTAAATTTTTACGAAATTAAGTATAAATTTCTAGTTTTAGTATTTAATCATCTTAAGTTTATCAATTTTCGAAAAAACTTCACATAGTTTATGTATGAAAATAAGTTTAGGAAAAAAGAAGTACTGTTGAAATTGAATTAAAGTTTTTAACTTAATACCTTAGTTTCTATTTCGAATGTAAACTGAGGTATTTTTATTTATTTCAACTTCTTCTATTATTTTCCTAACTTATAATATTCATACTTCATTCTATTTTAGTTTGAATCACTTTCAGATGACGATTGATTGTCATTGTCCGAAGACGAACTACTGTCATTTTTATTATTAGAATCGTTGTTATTAGAACTGTTACTATCCGAATTTGAAGTATCGTCACTTGACGTACTAGAGGAATCATCTGGATCCTCAGGAGATAATTCTACTTCAATCTTACTATTATTTTTCAACGTAGTACCATTTGAAACAGATTGTTTTGTGACAAAACCATTGCCATTCGTCGTAACATTGATGCCTGTCAATTCTTGGAAAGTAAGGACATCATCTTTTGTCCAGTCTTTCATATTCGGCATCGTAATATCTCCATCAGTCAATAACATTACTTTACTATTAGGTAATAGCTTCGTATTGGCATTCACAGATTGAGATTTAATATTATCACCGTTGCCAATAACTACAGGTTGTAAGTTTTGAGATTTAATACTATCTTCTGCTTTTTGAACACTTTGTCCTGAAACATTTGGCACCTTACTATATTGAGCAGATTTAGTTTTATCTTTATTAGAACCAACATTTAGATATTTTAAAGTATTTTCCATAATTGGTTTAAATGCTTTACTTACACCTAATTGATAAGCCTCTTCATCGTTTTTCTGCGCTAAGCTCATACCTGCATAAACGATAACACGTGGATTTTTCTTAGGTGCATCGCCGATAAAGCTTACAAAGTAAGGGTTAGCACCTTTGACGTAACCTCCGCCATTTTGGTCGGCAACTTGTGCAGTACCCGTCTTACCTTCAATATCATAGCCATCCACACGATAGTTAATAGCATGACTCTTCTTACTGTTAACTACTTTATCTAACTCAGTTTCAACTTTACTTGCTGTATCTGCAGAAATTGGTTTACCTGCAATTTTCTTTTCACCTTTATAGAATGTCTTTTTAGAAATTGGATTGTCGATACTTTGAACAAACCAAGGTTTCAACATATTACCTTTATTAAAGAATGAAGATTGGGCTTGTAACATTTGAACAGGTGTTACAGTTGTTGATTGACCGAAAGCAGATGTTTTTTGTTGCAATTCGTTTGACCATCCGATATTTCCTGTCGCTTCGCCATCAAACATACCCTCTGTTGATTGACCGAAACCAAATTTTTCATACCAAGATTTCATCTTATCGGCGCCAACTAAATCTTGTAAATGCATCATTAACGTATTAGAAGAGTATGTGAAACCTAATGACATAGGAATTTCGCCCCAACCTGTTTTATTCCAGTCAGAAATGCGAGAACCCATAATATCACGATGACCAGATTCGTATTTTTCATTAGGTTTAAATTTACCTTCTTGAATTGCTGCCGCTAAACCAAATGATTTAAATGTTGACCCTGGTTCATAAGTATTTTGATATAAATCATTTGCCCATTTCTTACCAAAATCTTTACCCGTTTCTGGGTTAAATGTAGGTCGCTGACTATAAGCTAAGATTTCACCTGTTTTAGCATCCATTACTACAGCAAATAAATCTTTAGGTGCATATTGCTTAACCATGTCATCTAAAGCTTCTTCTACAAACACCTGAATATTAGAATCAAGTGTTAAATGCACATCATCGCCACGTTTAGGTGCTTTCTCATGTTTAGAATTAGGAGCTATATATCCCCATATATCTTGAATATAAGATAACGAGCCTTTCTGACCGTTTAAATAGCTATTAAAGATTTTTTCTACACCTAAAGCACCATTTAATGCGCCAGTATCTGGATTTTTTTGCGCCATTCCAATTAAATGAGAAGCGAAATTACCATTTGGATAAAATCTTTCTGTCTCAGGATATAATAAAATACCTGGTAAATTCATTTTCTCTAATTTTTGTTTATCTTGATATGTTAAATTCGTTCCTTTTTGTCCAAATTCAACTTGGAATGCCTTTTTTTGATTTAAACGTTTTTCAATTTCCGAAGGCTTCATATCGATAACTTTAGATAATTGCTCTGCTGTTTTCTTTTTATCCTTCACGTAGCGAGGTTTATCTCCATTTTCGCCTGCGCTCTTATCTACGACTGCCACTACTTTAAATCTCTCAACATCTTCAGCTAGTATCTTGCCATTTCTATCATAAATCTTACCTCTTTCAGGTTGTTCCTGATTTTTAACAAGATAAGTTTCGTTGGCACGCATAATCAAATTTTGTCCATCGGAATGTCCAGTTAACATGATATAAGAGTATCTTAAAACCAATATAAAAAAGAGCAGTCCGAATATACCAACAAGGAGGACTGCTCCTAATTTATTTTTTCTAATTTTAATTTTTCGCTTCGCCATTAGTACGCACTACCTTTACATTATCGTTCTTTAGGCTCATACCTTGTTGTTTAGCTTCATTGTAAATGCGTTCATAAGAAGAGTTTTTCTTAATTTCAGATTTTATTGCACTATTTTCACTAGATTGTTGTTCAATTCTTTGATCTAAATCTGCTATTTTACCATTTGTATCATACGCATCCATTTTTAAAGATAGCAGATAGATTGCAATAACAGCAATAGCAGTAACTAGTGTTATGTATAAAAACTTCTCAAACCTTGTAAGTTGAACAACCACCTTTTTGGTAACCGTGCGGGTCTGAGGTTCAGATTGTGGTTGTTGTTTCGGTATGCTTGTGTGCTGGACTTCTTCATATGGTTCATATATTTTTTCTACAGCCATCTTCAATTACTCCTCATTTTAATATTTCTGCGACACGTAATTTTGCACTACGCGCTCTATTATTCTCATCTAAATCTGCTTCTGTAGCAGTGATGGGCTTGCGATTTACTCTTTTTAATTTAGGTGTATACTCTTCAGGAATAATTGGTAACCCTCGAGGTACGTCAGGTCCTTTCTCATATTCTTGGAACATCTGCTTACACAATCTATCTTCCAACGAATGGAAAGTAATTACTGAAATTCTACCTCCTACATTGACTAATTCAATTGCTTGTTCAATCGAATCTTCAAATGCAGATAATTCATCATTCACTGCAATACGAATCGCTTGAAATACACGTTTTGCAGGATGACCACCTTTTCTACGAGCTTTGGCTGGAATACCTTCTTTAATAATATCTACAAGCTCTAATGTTGTTTCAATCGGTTGTTGTTCACGATGTGCTTCAATACGTCTCGCTATTTGTTTTGAAAATTTCTCTTCACCATAACGATAAAAAATCTTAACAAGCGCTTCATAAGACCATTCATTCACGACCTCATAAGCACTTAACGCTTGTGTTTGATCCATACGCATATCGAGTTTAGCATCGTGATGATAACTAAATCCTCTTTCAGGGACATCTAATTGTGGACTTGAAACGCCCAAATCATAATAGATGCCATCTACTTTTTCAATGTTTAAGTTTTTTAAAATGTCAGTCAATTCTCTAAAATTACTATGTACAAACGTGACTTTGTGTAGATGATCTTTCAATACTTCTTTAGCATTCTCTAAAGCATTTGTATCTTGATCAATTGCAATTAACCTACCGTCATCGTTTAATTGATTTAATAAATAGAGTGCATGACCGGCACCACCAAGCGTACAGTCTACATATATGCCATCTTCTTTGATGTCTAAATAATCAATTGTCTCTTTTAGCATAACGCTTACATGATGAAACACGGTAAATTCCTCCATTAAAAATCAAAATCTATTAAATCTTCAGCAATATCTTCGAAACTTTCTTCAGATTCATCATAGAAATCATTCCATGTTTCTCGATCCCAAATCTCAATTCGATTGGAAACGCCTATTACTGTACATTCTTTAGTTAAATTAGCGTACTTCCTCAAATTCTGCGGAATATTAATACGCCCTTGTTTATCTAGCTCCACTTCGATTGCACCAGAGAAGAACATACGCATAAACTTACGTGCGTCTTTTTTTGTCATAGGTAAGGTTTTCATTTTCTCTTCAATCTGTTGCCATTCTTCAAGTGTGTAACCAAACAAACATTTATCAAGGCCTCGTGTGATAATAAATCGTTCACTTAAGTCGTATCTAAACTTTGCAGGAATAATCATACGACCTTTCGCATCTAGTTGATGCTCGTACTCTCCCATGAACATTATTATCACCTCACCTTATTTATAATTTACCACATCTCACCACTATCCTCCACTAATTATGTAAAATATCTTAAAATTCCTTTTTTCGACAAAAAAATGCCTATTTTATCACAGGGATAAAATAGGCATTTCTCTATAAAATCAAGGTTTTACAATGATTTGATTAAATGTATATTCAAGTGGTGGATAAGTGGAGGGACTGAACACATCTATCCCAAATTCATTCATAATTTGTAGTGGATTCCATATTCTTTCTTGTAATCCGCCCATTGGATGTAATACGTATTCAAGTTCTCTAAAATGTCTCATGCTAATATCATTTTCACGTTCAATGTTGAGTAAATAACGTTGAAGCAGATAATCATATTGAGCATTGTGAATTTCACTATTTTTTTCAACTAAATTAATATTATTCTGATTATCTTTTACTTCATCTAATAAATGTTGATATATTCTAGCATGATCTTCTTTAAGTTTTTCAACTTGTTGAATAAATGACTCGGACGCTTTTTCACGAACAAATTTTGTTCTATCCTCTTCTATGCCATTTTCAATCACTTGTTGCACATCTAACTGATATTGATTCAATAATTTATCAGTTCTTTGTGTCATATATGTCATTTTTAAACGAGGCATTACAATTGGCATCTCTATTTTTAATAACTTAAACACCTCATTGAGCTCAGCCCAGTATTTAATTTCACTTGGTCCCCCAATAAATGCTACCGTATTAAAGAGCCATTCCTCCATAACCGGTCTCGTCACTACATTATTTGAAAAACGGTGTGGTTCTGTGTCGACTAATTTCAATATTTCTTCTTTAGAATACTCTATTTCAGATTTACTTAATTTGAAATGATCTCCATCTTTAGATAATAACTGTCTCATATTATCTTCATGAAGGAAGAGATGCACATTCGTGTCCGTCTGTATCATTTGGTTCAAGCCAGATTGCGTCGTTTGCGCTTGTGTATTTCTAAATGCATGATCAATCTTTTCATGTTGTTCAATCATTTCTTTTAAAATAGGCTTCTCAAGTTCTCTTAATTCTTTATATTGTGCATCAATAAACAATACGCCATATTCTTTAAAAACTTCATTAAGTAAAGCTTTGAACATATCTGTCCAAGACTCATATTGTTCAATAATGTTTAAACAAAGTGAATAAAGCAACTTTGTATGCTCAGTTTCTTTTAATTCTTTGAAAAAGCTTTTTAACGCATCAACTAGTGCTTCTTTATCAGGCGAATAACGTGAAACATTAGATTCTGGTGGCGTCATTGTATGATATTTCACTTTGCGCAATTGAGCCTCTTTTGCATTGAAAACATATGTATGATTCACTTCATCGAAATCATGATCTTCTCCAGCAATCCAAAATACTGGCACCACTGTTTTATCATACGTTTGACTTAATTGATGACTTAAAGTTACTATCGAAAGAATTTTATGGAAGGTATACAACGGACCACCAAATAGTCCCGCCTGTTGACCGCCAATCACAACTTTAGCGCCGTCAGATAATGCTTTAAGATGTCGTTGTTGCGCCTCTGAAAGTTTAAGATCTTCCATATATGAAGCAATGATTTGACTTAATTGCTGTTCCCTGCCATTACTAGGCTGTTTCATACGCTCATCAAAACTTGCCTTCTCATTAGGGTTATATTGATAAAATTTTAATAATTGTTCATCGCTATTTTTCAATCTTGTAATAAACGAATCTTTTTCTTTAAAATATGTTACTTGACAGTCCATATCCATACTCCTTCAACATAGCTATTACTCATATAGTATAAAGATTATATCCTTATCTGACAATTTAACGGCTTAAATATTTAAAGTTTCTTTTATAATTTGTCTTACTATTTTAATAATTAATCCATAAATAAATGAAATTTACACAATATATACGTTATAATAGATAAAAAGAACAAAGGGGAGATTGAACATGAGCGAAGTTAAACATCTAGAAATTAATTATAAAACAGATGAACTATTCGAAGCATTTAGAGAGTTTGGCAACAAAGACTTATATATGGTTGAAGAGTTAAAAGGTCAAATGATCGATGCAAGTTCAGAATCACCATTTTATGGCATTTTTAATGGTGAAAATTTAGTCGCTCGCATGGCTTTATTAAAAAAAGGCGACGTAGAAGAAAGCTATTTCCCAGAATATGATGATTATTTATTATTATGGAAATTAGAAGTATTAGAGAATTATAAAAATCGTGGTTATGCGAAAGAATTAATTGATTTCGCTAAATCATTCAATACGCCAATAAAAGCTATTGCTCGTCAAGACTCTAAACAATTTTTTATTAATCACGAATTCGAAGATGTAAATGCTAAAAATCCAGAAGGCCATGATGTGCTAGTTTGGTCACCTGACAATAAATAGCAAATTAAACTCATTTAAATTATTTTTTATCTTGAAATGCTATCCTTTAGTTAAATTAGAGCGGATTAGAAGTTAAAACCATTCAATTTCTAATCCGCCCTTTTACTTACTCTTCTTTTTCCACAATTTCTACTAATTCACTTAAATTCTTGATTTCGTAATCTGGTTTAATATCAGAATCATTATTTTTATCTCTATAATTAAACCAACAAGTTGCTATACCAGCATTTTTTCCACCTAACACATCAGATGTTAAGGAATCTCCTACGATTAATGAATAATCTTTTTTATCTTTTCCAATACGTTCATATACATAATCAAAAAATTCAGGCATCGGTTTTTGGTAACCTGTTTCTTCCGAAATAAATACACCCGCAAATACATCTTTAAAATCTAATTGCGCAATTCGACGTTTCTGAGTATCAGTTACACCATTAGTCACTATATATAAATCGCATATTTGAGCTAAACGATCAATCGTTTCTAAAGCCAAGTCGAAATATTTCACTGGTGCTTTAGCTAACTCATCTCTAAATCTAATATCTGCTTCTTTTCCATCCACTTCTATGCCATAGTGACCAAAGTATTCGATAAAACGATGTGAAAGCACTTCTTCTTTAGTTAATTCATTTTTTTGAAAAGCTTCCCAATGCGCTTGATTAACTTTTTTAAAAAATTGAAAGTCTTTTTCTGTAGGATAATGATTGTAAAATTTCGCCATATTGTGAAACGCCTTATCTTCTGCATCATAAAAATCAACAAGCGTATCATCAAAGTCTAACAATATCGTATTATATTTCATATTTAACATCCTTAATCAATTTTGTATAAATAGAATTTTCTTTATAAGATATATTTTAACAAATTTTTGTAACAAACAAATAATACACACAAAAAAAGACCAGAGCGCTTGCCCTGGTCAATCATTAATATTCATCTATTAGAAACCGAAAATTTTACCTAGTGCACCTACACCGTTTTCTACGATGCCTACGATGCTTGTACCTAATTTAGCCCAGTCGTGTCCTTGACCTGCTTGTACTGCGTTTGCGATTGCTTCTGCTAATTTTTGCATTATAATCTCTCCATTCCATTATTTTTTGTTTTGAAAATTAAACTTTTATGAATGTTTAGTGCTTATTAGAAACCGAAGATTTTTCCTAGTGCGCCTACACCGTTTTCTACGATACCTACGATGCTTGTGCCTAATTTAGCCCAGTCGTGTCCTTGACCTGCTTGTACTGCGTTTGCGATTGCTTCTGCTAATTTTTGCATTATAATCTCTCCATTCCGTTATTTTTTATTTTTTGAAAACTAAGTTTTTATAAATGTTTAGTGCTTATTAGAAACCGAATAATTTTCCTAGTACACCTACACCATTTTCTACGATACCTACGATGTTTGTGCCTAATTTAGCCCAGTCATGTCCTTGACCTGCTTGTACTGTGTTTGCGATTGCTTCTGCTAATTTTTGCATTATAATCTCTCCATTCCATTATTTTATATATTTTGAAAACTAAGTTTTTATGAATGTTTAGTGCTTATTAGAAACCGAAGATTTTTCCTAAGAAACCTACACCGTTTTCTACGATACCTACGATGCTTGTACCTAATTTAGCCCAATCGTGTGCTTGACCTGCTTGTACTGCGCTTGAAATTGCTTCTACTAATTTTGACATGTGAATCGCTCCATTCTTTTTTTATTTATTAACTAATTTGATTGATGAACATTCAGTTTTCATTAGAAACCGAAGATTTTTCCTAAGAAACCTACACCGTTTTCTACGATACCTACAATGCTTGTACCTAATTTAGCCCAATCGTGTGCTTGACCTGCTTGTACTGCGTTTGAAATTGCTTCTACTAATTTTGACATGTGAATCGCTCCATTCGTTATTATTATTTTTTAACTAAGTGATTGATGAACATTCAGTTTTTATTAGAATCCGAATAATTTACCTAATACGCTTATGCCATTTTCTACGATACCTACGATGCTTGTACCTAATTTACTCCAGTCATGTCCTTGACCTGCTTGTACTGTGTTTGCGATTGCTTCTGCTAATTTTTGCATTATAATCTCTCCATTTCTTTAATTTATATTTTTTGAAAATATTTAGTGATATATGAATAGTAAGGTTAAATTAGAAACCTAAGTATTTACCTAAAATGCTTACGCCGTTTTCTACGATACCTACGATGTTTGTACCTAATTTTGTCCAATCATGATTGATTCCTGCGTCTACTGTACCTCTAATTGCGTCGAATAATTTTTCCATGTTAATGATCTCCTTTGTGTTCTATATAGTAATTTATTTATTAAAAACCTAAGTATTTGCTTAGTAAACCTACACCGTTTTCTACGATACCTACAATGCTTGTACCTAACTTGCTCCAGTCACTGTTAATGCCTGCTGTTACTGTATCTTTAATTGAGTTGAATAAACCTTCCATTTTATACACTCCTTAGAAAGTTGTTGGTAAATTTATAAAACGATTACTAGGTTGTTGCTTTGTTTTTGTTTAGCTATCGTTTTGATACTTATACTATAAAGGGTATGTACAACTTATGGCATATTTTTTCTTAACTTGAAACTTTCACATCAAAACTGTTTCTTTTGTGTTTCAAATTAGACAGTTAGGGATGCAAATATGTATGCTTAATACACACAAGTTAGAAAGCGCTTACAAATAACTATTATCTTTTTTGTCTTGAAATTATTATTTGTCGACTTAATAGGAAAGTTTGAGAATTAAAAACAAGAGAGAATATGCATATAGAAGGAATTTAAAATTAAAATTATGAGGTTCAACTATTTAAATAAACAAAAAACTCCACAACCATATAGGTTGCGGAGTTTTTTAGCGTCCTGGGAGGGATTTTTATAAATATAGAACTAGCTAGAAAAACGCTTATTTATCGCATTTATATCGAATTATCTTTCGAACAAAACTGAACTAAATAGAACTATTTTGACACGCGCTTGACACTTTCGACACAAAAATAACCGGGAATTTATCCCGGTTTTGTTTTATTCTAAAAAGTCTTTTACTTCCTGTAATGTATATTCAAATTGAGTAGGTTCTTCAATTTCTTCGCCAGTAAACTTACTATTTAAATCTTCATTTTTAATTAAGTCTAAAATGTAATCTGTATCTTTTAACCATTCTAGACTGACTTCATATAAGTAAAAACTACCGTGTTCGTTAGTGATTATTTCGATTGCTTTATCCTGTTTATTCATATCTACTACATAAGTTAATTCGTTCATTTTCATTCTCTCCATTTCAAATTGATATAAAAGTTCAGCATTTTTTAATGATAAATTATCCAATGATCGTGACTTCGTTCTTATTCTATATATAGTGCTTTGCGTCACACCTGTTTGTTTTGCTATATGCAAACTACTTAATTCACTATCTAATAGATTTTGTATTATCTCTCTCATTTGAATACCACCCATAATATAGAAATTATTATTGCCCACGCTATTAAACCAGTTACAAATTCTTTTTTTGTAGATTTTCTAATATTTATTTTCATATATTTAAAATGAGGATTGTGTTATATTTTATATTGAAGAGGGGCGAACCCCCTCAATCATTTAGTACTCAAAAGCTAGTTCAATTTGTATAACTGCCAAATTTATTTTAATTGAACACTTGAAGCTTTTGGGTGCTTTTATTTTTATCCTCATTTCCTTACCTCCTAAATATATTATACTATGCATTATGGCATAACACAATACTTTTTATGCATTTTGTCATAATTATTTTTAGGCACAAAAAAATAACCGTACCTATTAAGATACGGTTACTAGACGTCTATCAAATGAGTGGTCAGTTACTTACTGCTAAATGCAAGCAAGGCCTCCACTAAATCGGAATGGTTACCGAGAATGATTAAATTATAGCATAAAAAATAGGGACAAGCACTAAACTTGCCCCAATGAATAAAATGAAAATCGGTTTTTTATTATAACATATCTAACTGATTACTCCCCATAATTTACCTACACTATCTGTTTCTCTGTTCCATGTTCTAACGGGTAAATAAATACGTTTGCCATTATATGCAGTGTAACCTACCCAGATATAACCGTCTTGTTTCATCACTTCATCATATATGATTGTTTGATCTACTCTTAAAACGCCAGCTTGAGGCAGATTTGTAAATGGTCCAACGTAACGAGTGATGATATTAGCATTTGCAGTAAATGTAGCATATTCTTCTTTATATAACGTTCCGTGTGGGTTTTCCATATAACCATTAGCGTCTTTACGTGTAGCTGGAGTAGAAGCACTACCTGGTTTGCTTACAACCACTTTAGAAGTTGGTTTCTTACCATTCATATATGCTCTAATTTGCTTAATAAAGTAGTCTTTAAGTTTTAGTCGTGCATGTTCAGTAATTGAGTGATACAAAGGGTCTAAACCAGTATGAAGCACCATACTTCTATGAGGACAACTTGTTTGACTAAATTCATTATGCAAACGCACAGTATTTCTGTTTGCTGGCAAGCCCCACTTTTTAAGTTTCTCTGCTGCAAATTGGAAACCAGCTTGTTCATTCTCTAAAAATTCTTTATCACTCGCACGTAATGATTGATCTATTTCGATACCGTAAAAGTCATGATTACCACTTCCAGGACGAGTGCCATCTGCTACATGCCATGCAATACGACTTTCATCTATTGCCTCCCAAATGCCTGTTCTATCAACATAAGCATGAGCGATACCACGAGCTAAACGGTCATAGTTAGCATTAACTAAGTTGTTGTAATATTGTTTATAATTCATGCCTCCTGCGTCGTTGTGTAAAACTACACCTTTAGGGTTATATCCTCGCTTGTCCATACTATAACCAGTGATGTGTTTAGTGATTTTAGGTAATTCTTTTTTAGTAGATGCTTTTTTAATCTTTTGTTTAGGTGCTTGTTGTTTGCTTGATGAAACAATTTTATTTTCTTTAGCTACTGGTGGAACAATAAAATGAGTTAAACCATAATAATTATCCCAACGTAAGCTAGGTTTTTTGTTAGCCCAGCCATTCCAATTTTGCTCTAAAATTTGAAAACGACTTGTATTACCACCATCATAAACAATACCGATATGACCGTACTCCCAATAAGTTCCATCAGTAAAAACAGCTATCCAACCTTTTCTAGGAACTGTTGAAGGTCTGTTTAAAACAATTTTCCATCCTTCTGGCAACTTATTCTTTTTAGGGTTGATTGCATCTTTTGCGTCCCCTCTAATTCTAAACTCATTATCAGTAAGCCACAAAATATAGTCGATTGTTTCATCAACACATTGAGCATGGAAACTTTTGTCTACATCGATACATCCTGGTTCCATTGGGTAGAAACGGTTATCGTAACTCGTCCAAACTTTAACTCTATATGGACTATCAACTGTGCCTTTTCTATAAGCGTCTAACCGTTTATTAATCTCTGCTTGTGTTTTCATCACTATCAACCTCCACTAGTGCTTTATCTGATGAGTTATCTTGTTCTTCTTCTGACACATCATCAAGCGAGCCTCCACCTGTTGAATAATCTGGAGTGACTTCATCTGTATCATCTGTGAAATCTTCTGATGTATCGTATTCTTTAGGTGTGAGTGCATTAGGTACAACTGTCCCTTTTTCACTATTTTTAAATTCTACTGGATGCGTATCCTGATTACGTGGTTTGTTTAATTCTAAATCAATGCCAGCATCAGATAAGCCTTTTGTGTTAGGGTTAGTAATTAAACCTAAACCAGCTAAGATTAATAAGATTGTGGCAATAACATCACTTATCTGTGCAAGTTGTTGAGATAAATCAACTCCAAACATCTCGGTTACTTGTTTTATAAGTAAAAGTAATAAACTAATTAAACCTGATAAAGTAGTACCATTTTTAAATCTATTCTTCCAATTTATTTTCATCTTCCCACTCCTTATTCAAAATAAAAAGCCGACCTAAAAAGGTCAGCTAAAAATTTATAATCTTAACAATCTATCGTAAACTACGTTAGAGATAGCAAAACCACCATTTTCATTTGGATGTACACCATCTTTATACATTAAGCCATTCGAATTTGTTGTGTTAAAATCGCCTAAATTTCTATATAAACTCACGTGTGCTATGTTTAATTCTTTAGCTAAATCTAATTGTGCATTACTATAATCTTCCATAGTGTGAAGTTTATTACCATCGTATTGGTTACCACTTGGCGCAACTAAAAAGATACTTGCTAAAGGCTTGGCAGTTTTAATACGCGAGATGATTTCTTTCAAATCTTTTTTGTAATCTTCAATAGGTACATTAGCTGACATATCATTTGTACCTAACAAAATACCAAATGTATTTGCACGACAACGTTTAATTTGCTTAATATAGTTATCTCTATCTGTCGCTGTCATGTGGCTACCTTTTAAACCACCATTACCGATTTTATGAATAACAATGCCTCTTTTACCTTTATATGCATATGATCCTATAAATGTAACTTTACCATTTACAATCTCAATATTAATTGTATGTTTGCCTAAAGTCATATTGATTGGCGTAACTTCTTGTTTTGATGCGTCTACAGTTTTCCATTCGCCACCATCAATATTATAGCGCCATGTACCATTGTTTAATGTGTGTACTTCGTAGAAGTCTAATTCTTCATAAAATTGAACTTTAATACTATCACCTGCAGTTGAACTTTCCACCATAGCCGTGTCTAAACCTTTTGCTTGTGGTCCAATATCCATATGCGCATCATATTCCGTCCAGTTACCGTTTAAAGTTACATTTACTAAGCCGTTACCTAAATGATTATTGGCAAGTCCAATAAAACCAATACCACCATCTTCATAAGTTTTTAGTAAACGATCTTTTAAAGGCACAGTCAAACGATCTCCAGCTCTAAATTCGCCCCCTTGTACCCAACTGTCTCCAATAATTGCGATTTCTGCTTTTTCTTCGACTTTTTTGTTGAGTTGTTTACTAAAATCAGATGTATATGTTTTTAAGAACTGTTTACCATAACTGTCCGATGTTTCGTTACTGAATCCATCTATTGCTCTAGCTGTATCACTGCCGCCTTCTAAATATCTTTTTGGTATATAGAGAGCATAAGGTACATAACTTGAAGGAAGTTCTTCGCCAGCGACTAGCATATCCTTGTTAATATCACTTGTTTTACCAGCATATCTAATATAAGTAGCGTTGTTAGGTACCACTATTGTTTGAATTGCATCCGCTTTATTTGAAATATAATTTTTATTTTTATCGTAGAAAGCATACAAGTTTTGGTTATTTGTTTTTGTAATTTTTGATATACCTTCAATATTTATGAAGTCACTTGCATAGTAAGCTGAATTAGTAAATAGAACACCGGTAGTAGGTTGGATATAATTTCCGATTGTTGCAGAATTTTTATCAAATAAATTAATTGATTTATTAACAAATTTTAATTTGTCTAAAGTGATTGTTCCGTTAACTAATTTATCATTATCGACTGATTCATTTTTTATATCCGTTTTTAAATAGTCAATGCGTCTATAATAATCCTCAAACGTTGTAGATTGATTTCCAAGTTCGATTTGATATTTTTGGATAGCAGTTGGTGTTGTAGGAGATGTTCTTAGGTAATAAGCGTTAGCAGGTGTTATGAATGTTCTAGGTTTTGAATTACTATCCCTACTCATACCGCTTATAAACTTTTTATTAATATCATAAAATGCTACAACCTCTGGGATATTTTGAGTGTACTGTGTACCGGGAGAGATTGGCTCAAATTGGCTTGTAGCGAAAGATTGAGAGTCACTTACTTTACCTGTCGTATAACTGACAACTTTATTTTGGATTGCTTCTTGCAATCTGAAAATGTTTTTTCCCGTTTTGATAAAAGCGGTATTTTCAGGTAACAATGTATTTCTAGCGACTTTAACACCTGTAATACTATTATCTGCGATTTTAAAATCAGCTAAACCTTGATTAGTGATATTCTTCATCAATTCATCTTTTTCTTCACGAGTTAAATCTTCAAAACGCAGATTAAAGTCTTTATTATTGTCTTTTAAAAATGATTTAATTTCTCTATTTAATTGCTCTCTATAATCTTCACTTAATAATTCCATTAATTGACCACTCATAACGTTTTTAACAATATCGTCTAAACGATCACCTGTAATTTCTTTGCCTAATCGTCGTGCTACTCCATCTTCTTCAATATAAAAATAGAAATTAGCGACTTCTACGCTTTCACTTTTGTTTTCTAAATAGATGTAAACGTCCATTTTACCAGCATGACGAATAACATAGTCGCTAACAATATATTGAATAACACCATTTTCAGGTATAACGATATCAATTGGCTCATTAGAAAATACAGAACCGTCTGCTGCAACAATATCAATTCTAGGTGTCATATCAGTTGTATACAAATTAACGGAATCATATACCTTTTCATTGCCATAATTCACTTCACGTTTTAAATAAACCTTGAACGCAGCGCTACCTTTATCCATTGTATATAGTGTCACATCTATGTTACCTAGATTGACACCACGTTCATTAATATTTGTTTCAATTTCTTTCGTTTTATAAATATCTGCCATTTTGACACCTCTTTCATAAAATTAGGACTATATGCTGTCAGCACATAGTCCTGTAAATTAAGATTTATATCTATCTCGTATGAAGTATTTGCCTTTCATACCGATTTGTGAATACAAGTTATAAATAGTGTTCGCTTGATGCTTACACCAGTTAATATCCGTTGCATATTGATGGTTACCCGGCGACTGAGGATTCCAACGCATTCTATATAATGTTTGTTGACCGTTATTGATATATCCTTTTCTGACAAACTTAGCACCACCAACAATACCTTTGTAAGGTGTCGTCCAACCTTCTGCTCTTGCATAATCAATCGCTTTGTTTGGCGCCCAATCAACCGCGTTTATACCAAAGTAGTTGTAAATTCCGTATCGTCCACTTGCAAAATTTGATGTACCATAGCCACTTTCTAAAAACGCATGAGCTATTAAATAAATCTCATTAATATTGTATTTCTTACAACCATCTGCAAAAGCTTGTCCTTGTCCAGATAATGAACCTTTACCTTTCAATATTTGATTTAACTTACTAATCGGAATACCTTGATACTTACCAAGATTCAACATTTGATAACGCGTTTTACTATTGTTCCATATCGTTGCATTATTCATAGCTGATGATGTAGCGCTACGACTTGCGTTATACCAACCACTACCATAGTTAACTTGTGGTGCCTTAGCCATTTGGATATTCAGCGCATTATTGTAGGTATATTTACTATAAACAACTGTAACAGTAGACGCTTTTTTCTTGGCTGATTTTGTAGTTTTTGGTTTAGTCGTTGATGTATTTGTAGATGTTTTATTATCACTACTTGAAGTAGTTTCATCATCTTTTGGCACTTCAACTTTAATCTTACGTTTAGTTATTTTATCTGATGGAATATCATTGAGTAATTTTTCTCTATTTTGATATAGATTGATTAATGCCTCTATTGTCTTATCTTCAACTTTTTTACTCGGCTGACCTTTAGTTACTGTGTCCCAAGCGCCATGTTCTAAAATAGTGCGCCAATATTCACTTTCAATTATGAACGATGATTTTTTCATAGGGATACTGTGGAATTTCATTCGGCCAACTAGATATATCATTGCGTGTATTTCATTTAGAATAAAATCACTTTGACTGTCTGAATAATCGCCACAGACTTCAATTACTAAGCTATCTGGTGCGCTAGGAACTTCTATTTGTTCATATCTAGGTTGCCAAATGTAATTTCTATCAATGTAGTAATGTGGCAACTCTGCATTTCGAATATATTTTCTTCTTGTTGTGTATAAATCAAGCACACTACACATTGTTCCAGCGTCACGTATCAACACTTTTTTAGGGGAACGACCTCTGTCTTTACCTTTTGCTATTCTGTGAGGAATAAACGTAGGATAGTTCGTTTCTATATCATCGATAGTAAATTTAATTTCTTTTACATTTTTTAGTATAGTTTTTACTTCTTTAGCTTCTTCCGCCTCAGTAGGTTTAGGAGTTGGTTTGCTAGGTGTTGTACTCGTATCTTTAGGCGGTGTACTAGGTTTCGGCTTCGGCTTAGGTTTTGGTTCTGCCTTATAAGGTGGTCGGACAAAGTACCTAACGCCACCCGGACCATCAGAATAGCTGTGCTTAACCAATAATGCTCTACTACCATACGCAGCACTAACCGGATTCCAGTTTTGGTCTACTGCTGTAAAATAAGTAGTTGTTGAAGGCCCAACAACAACATTAGTATGTCCGTATATTCCGCCTGTATATACTGCAATGTCACCCGGCTTAGGAACAAAACTAGGAGTATTAGCATATATTTTAAAACCAGAAGGGTATTGATTCCTATAAGCCATCGCATTAGCATTACCCCACGTTCTAAAGCCCCAATATCTATTGAAAATATAGTTAGGTAAATCCCAACATTGATAACCAAACATACCATCAACATTTACACCTTTACGGTTTCTCGCTAACCACTTTGCCCAACTTGCTACTTGTGATGCAGTCGGCTTACCACTTGAAGGTAAAATTGCCATTTATCCACCTTCTTTTTTGTATAATAAAAAGCCGACACAAATGTGCCGACTTAAAAGAAATACTGTGCTAGTCCAAAGGCACCGACTATGATTGTTCCAGCAGTGCCTATGAGAGCCACAGTAATCTGTACACTATTCTTCTGTTTTTCTGAGATTGTACCTTCTAATTTCTCGATTTCGTCTTCATGATTTTTGACGACAAACTTAATTTCTTTGATTGCGTCCCATTGTTTACTGTTAGTATCGTTTAATTGCTTTATATGCTCATTTGTATCTTTTTGCACTTCAAAAGATTGTCTTTGATAAACGTTACCCTCGACAATTTTTTCTTTTAACTCGTTGATGTGTCTTAAATTTTCGTCATCACCATCTTTGATTTTTCCTAGAATATCTTCTCTTGAGATGCGCCATTCTTTATATGTGACGTATCTATCTTCTGCCATAGATATCAGCACCTCCGATAAAACCAATCACAAAACAGATAGCTGATAAGATACTAAATTGAATAGTAGATAACCAATTGATAGCGTTGTAAATACTTGCTGATGTCATTAAAAAGTAGAGTATCGAACAACTAAACCCTCCAACTACTAACAAGTAATTACAGATATTATTCGTACTTTGTCTAGGTAGAAAGAAAGCTGCAATCATTAAGACTAGGCTAGCCCCCATAATAATAAGCCCCCAAATCCATATAGGCATGATATGGTGCAAAGCGATATAAAATTCACTATCGCCTAAAACGGTTCCTTGCTCTTTTGTGAAAAAGAAACCTCTCGCAAAAGTAAAAGCACCTAACCCTAACAAAAGAATAAAATTGATAACTTCATTAAAATTATATTTCAATAACCACACCTTCTTTATTAAGTTGTTTCTGTACTATCTATCGAAGTGTCTACATCACTTTCTTCATCGTTGCTATCATTAGTACCAATCTCTACTTCGCTACCGATATTGAGCCAATCAGTCCAATTATTGCCTACTTGATCTAATTTTGAACGAAGGTAAATAGCGTTTGTTTCGTTAGGTGAGTAAATAACTTTTGTGTAATTACCATAAGCTAAGATTTGTAACATGCCTTCTGTGTCATTACCATCAGGCGTATGGAGTGGACCAACTGCATAAAAATATCCAGAAGTATCAACAAAGTCCATTGTAGATAAATCTGGATTAAGTATTTCTCTCACTTGACCGTCATCTTCAAATAACGGTTTATTTTGATTTAACTCGCTAATTCTATTTGTGACTGCTTGATTGATTAGTTCATTAAAATTATCTGGTAAGTTCGACGGTGTTACTTCACCTTTATCTGCTTTATTGTTTAAAGCGTTGTTAAAATCAACCGTAGTTACATAATTAGAAAGTGTAGTGTCTAAATCTGGTTTAGTTACTGCACCAGCTGTTTCATCACTTAAATTTTTTCGAATAGTATCGGCTTCATCACGCATATTTTGAATTGCTGAATTAATGTCTTTTTGTGCAGAATCAACCAAATTATTCGTTCTTCTTTCAGTATCAGTTACAATTTTTTCTAAATCTTGCTTTTGTTCACTGATAAATGAGTTAAAACTCAATTGAATACTTTCAACGTTTTCAATACCAGCAGACGCAGCAATCAATCTCTTTTCAGCTTCTTCAATTAAATCATCGATTTGACGAATATATCTTACTTTAATATCTGCACCAATTTTATTAATCAATGCATCTTTAACATAAAACCTAAACTCATTAAGAATAACAGTATCTGGTCTACCAACTGCTTTAACTCTTACTTGACCGTTAACCCACGTATCAGTAGAAGCCTTTAAAAAGTCTCTATCAATAACAAATCGAACGATACCATTTAGCGAATCAATGTATTCTACTTTAGTCAAAGAAGTGTGTGAACCATTTTCTGACTCTACATATAAATCAATATCACTATTTAAACTGCTAACTTGTAAAGGGTACTTATCTTTTTTGACTTGAAAAGTGAGGATAGCAGTATTGACATCTAAGTTGTAAAAAACAATTTGTTCATCGCTTAATGGTTTTAAATAAGGTGTGTCACTTGCTATCAATTTAGCGTTTTTATAAATACCATCTTTATCCATTAAACCCATATCTTACCCTCCTATTTTTTAGTAATAATTTCATTACGCACATCATAAGCCGATTCATAGTTAGGATAGATTTGCTTGAATGTTTTTTCTTTTTGGTTGCCATATCCAGTTGATGTGAAGGCTTGAAATGCATTGTGAGAGCCTGTTGGTGTAAATTTAATATTTTGAACAAGTTGTTTAATATGACAGACACCTTCCGAACGTCTAACTTCAACAGGACACATAACTTCTGCTGTTCTATTTACATCACTTGGTGTAACACTAGACATTTGCACTGGTGCAATCGCATTAATAGGTATCGTATGAATACCTTTAGGCAACTTATGTTCAGTTTTGAACAATTGACGTTCATCAGATTTACCATTACCACTAAACGGGTGATAGTTTTGAACAACCATTGGATTTACTCCGAATGTAGTATCTCTATCAACTTCTACTGTAATAGATCCGTTCATCTCAACAATGCCATTTGCTGTAATCATAAACCGTTGTTGCGTCATTAACATTCGTTGCCACTTATTTGTAGCGACAAGGCTGAATGTAGGTACGCCTTTGTTGTTATATCTATCGCTATATACAAACGATTTAGCGAACGCTTCATTCGACGTTCTACCTTGCCCACTATTATTCGTCTGCATTAAACGAATGATAATATTACCTAAGAAATTAACGCTACGCCACATTTCTTCTGCACCACGAGGTTTACCAGCACGTCCTTCATAAATTTCTGGTAAATAAGAAGTGATATTTTTCTTAATACCTACCCAGTTAGAGAATGATGACAATGTACTAGAACCCCAAGTAACTAAATCTCCATGATTGCTCACATCTTGCATGAATTGAGTCATAATATTGTGGTCTTGGTTAGAAAATCTTGGATAGAATAAACAATAATCTGATACTTGGGAAACAATGTTATGACAATCAACATGCGCAGTAATATGATTTAGTCCTTCGACTAACTTTTTCATATTTTTTGATTCTTGTTCACTAAATGGCGCTCTACCTTTAAAGTTTTTACCAGTTGGATTAGTTCCTTTACCAGCTTTCCAGTTATAATCAAAGTTACGATTAAGGTCTACGTTATTGGAATTTTCTCGATTATCGTTAGCAAATCCATGTGGATTAACAATAGGAACACACACAATACGCACATTTTTACGTATATAAGCTAAATGTGGATCAGTATGCCATTTATTTACTACTAAATCTAAGAAACGACTATTAGCGTAAAATGCGCTGTATTCGTTACCGTGAATGCAACTTGTTAAAAGTAACGTTTTTGAATAATGTTGTGGCTCAAATGTATATGAATAAACACTGTACTCTCCCGACTGGTCCTTACCAACATAAGTTTTACGACAATATTCATTATCTACAAACTTATCGTAAAAAACTTTTAGATTTTCTGTCGGTTCATTGTGTAATGGCGCTTCGTTTTCGCCACGCATAGCACCTTTAATATATGGTGGAGTCCAAAGGTACGAACTATCAGCTGCAATATTCAATTCCTTATCTAAATCATTTCTTATAGAATTGAAATCACGCCCCAATCTAGCACCTAATGTTTTAGATACTTTACCGTCTATACTTGCTCTTGCATCAATGATTTCTTGTTGGTCATTAGCGAGTGTAGGTACTAAAAATGCTCTCATTCTAGCATCTAGCCAGTTTATAGAGTCTTTTACACTTCTAGTCGAACCGTCAGCAAATGTATGTTTAATTTGATGTGATTGATGCGCTTCGTTATCAACAAAATTATGTCGATGTAATTGATCTTCCACGTAAGTTACCATGTCACGTGTAGAAATAAAATTAAGTTCTAATTCTCTTACGTGTCTAGCACCAAATATATTTTCGAGACTTGTGTAAATTGTCTTACGCATTATCGCTGACCTCCTTAATTTTTAGATTTCCATTTTCATCAATGGTTAACTCTTTATTACTTAAATCTATAATTGTTCCATCTACTTTCTTAGCAGTTAATTTTGAAGATGTATCAATAGAATCTAGCTTTTTCTTATCTTCTGGCGACATTAACCCAGCTTTATCAGCGGAAGCGTTACCTTCATTTCGCATTTCGATTGTTGTAGCTAAGACACTTGATGTTTTGGCGCTAGTTGAACGGTAATCTCTAACAAATGCGCCACCACCTAAGCCACCAATAGCATTAGCTGCGACATTAACACGATTCATGTATCTGTCATAACGTCTGTATTCACCTAATACTACCTCTTGTTTAACAATTTCATTATTTATATCTCGTTTTGTCTTAACTTCAACAATACGTACTATCTCGTTTAGTCCTAATACAGAATTGCGTATCTTAACTAAATCGCCAACTCTAGGCTTAGCGTTTGGATAGTATTTTTTTAAGACGATAAAGTCTAAGCTAATAGAACGTTTGATTGAGTCATCTATACGTTTCTGTAACTTTGCTTTCATTAACTCCTCGTCTTTAATACGACCATCTTTGATAGGCTCTGCTTCGTATTTGCCGATATCTTTCATATCCGGATGTTCGAACTTCATAATCAAACCAGCACCAGTAATACCTTGCTCATCTGTATAGTCACCATAGCCGACACAATATGTCGCCATATCGCCTGTATCTTCTTCTACTTTGATATTTTTCGCATTAATTTCATCATCTATGATGTAATCGACTTCTTTTTGATTGTAAGGAGTGAAAACGAAAGTGTATTTTTTAGTTTTCTTATCAAAATCAATGTAAAATTCTAAATCCCAATGTGACATTGCTTTTTTGATAAGTTCTTCAACTGTTTCACCTTCTCCAGCATTTTCAAAGTCTGATGAAGGTAACTTACTTTCAGTTAATTTGTACTCTAAATCAGTAGGACCAAAGGCTATATCTAAGAACTTCTTAGGAGTAAAACTTCCATTGATAGGTGCGTAGATTCTACGTCGCTTAATGGTATCTATCGGCTTATAACGACAAGAAACCGTCACACGCTGTTTCGTACCATGCGCTTGACGGTCAATCAAGAAAGTTAAGTATTCTTTTTCATCATCTGGACCTTCAACCCTTGATACTCTCCAACGCTTATCTATTGCTCTTACAACTTCATAATTGTAAGCATCTTCAAGTAACTCAAACTGTAATACTGCTTCTGAACTGTTTTTATCAGTCCAATTTGTAGTGGTGTTGACAAACTTGCCACGACCACGTTTAGGACTTATTAATATTGGCAATTTGCAACACCTACTTGTAATAAAATTTCATATCGAACTTGACTGACTTTACTTGTTGATTAAACTCAAATTCATTCCAACCATGACGGAACTTCGGTTGTGATCCAGATACTTCATAACTTAATGGCGTACCGTTTTTGAATGTCTGAACACCGTCATAAACAATCTTGTCACCTTTTTTCATTTTAATATTGCGAATCGTCATAAGGTCTGAATGACTCATTGTAAACTCGAAGTTTTCTGTATCTTCACCTAATATGATTGTCACTTTTTTATACATGTTGAATTGGTCGTTGTCAGCAGTACCGTGATAGTAAATGACATTATTCCAAATATTTGTAAAAGAATATATACGTGATGCATCTTGCTCATCAAAAGGAATGAGCATGTCGTTAGACCATAACTCGCTATCTGGACGTTTTTCTAAGTCAATAGAAGTACCAATACTTTCAGCAAATGGAATTTCAGTTGTTTCAAACACTAAGTCAAAACTGATTTTTTTACCATTTTCTTCTGGAACGATAACATCAGCATTTTTAACTTTATATTGCTTACCGTTTACATAGTAATTGTCGTTGAATTCTTCATGATCTAACACAAGATTGTTATATTCGCTTATTTCTTGATAGTCATCTTCTAAAGGCTCAATAAAACGATAATTTAAAGGGACGGTTCTTCTTAACTCTCTTATCCATACTTCTTCTGTGGAATTAGTTAAGTTATAGAACTCGTCCCTTAATCTTGCGTTATCATTCAATTTCGTTGAATTTACATGACATTTGACATTTATTTTACGTTTACGATATTGACTACTCAAAAGAATACGACCACTTGTATTTTCTTTTGTTTCGTAATTATCTTCTATTTCCATACTTTCAATAATCACATCATCGACGACAAAACCGAAGTCGCCCAATGTGTATTTTTCTCCGTTTTGTTTTTTGATTTCTAAATCCATTGAACGACCTCCTTAGAATGTGAATGTTGAATCACGATATGCGTTTTGTTCGTTGACAATAGTTGTTAGTGCGTCATTGTCTACGCCCATTTCAATACGTACTACACGTTGTGACGGGTTTGTTTTGATGTTGTGTGTATGTTGCACCTGAGCGTTCATATTAGCGTTTACTTTCTTCATGTTAGCAGTTATATCTGGAATTGCTAAGTTGCTATTAAATGCGTCTGTGATTGAGTTAGCCATGCTACCCATACCACTCACAACGTTTTTACCTTCTTTATTAATTCCGATACCTAAACCTTCCATAGTCCAAACACCGTATTGTTTAAACAACTTAGAAGGTGAACCGATGTGTAAAGCGCTTTTAGCAGCATTAACTGCACCCATTACTACATTTTTTGCAGCAGATGCAACTTGTCCTGCCATAGCTTTTATACCGTTTATAAGCCCCATGATTAAGTCGCGACCAACAGAAACCATATGACCTATAAAGCTACGAGCAGCATTTACAGCATTAGATACGCCATTTCTTACAGAACTAACAACATTTGACATACCACTTATTACTGCATTAACAATAGCGCTCATTGCGCTTGTGATTGCAGATAGCATATTGTTCCAACCATTTCGCACGAAGTTGACCACGTTTGAAACAGCATTTGAAACAAAACTAACAATTGATGACCAAATGCTTGATACAACACTAGAAATAGAACTCATGATTGATGAAGTTATACTCATAAGTGTTGACCAACCACTTGATACAAAACTTACAATAGATGAAACGATAGAACTGATGATACTTACAATTGAACTCCAGATTGAAGAAATAACACTAGCAATAGCGCCCATGATAGCTGAAGTAACAGATAATAATGTAGTCCATATTGTTGTAACTACTGTTAATATTGATTGAACAACAGTTGTAATAACAGTAACTAACATAGTCCAGATCGTTTGAGCAACTGTGACTAAAGTAGTCCAAATTGTAGTAGCGACTGTCACGATACCAGTCCAAATTGTTGATAAAAATGTACCTAACATTGAAACTATTGTTGTAATCGCAGTCACTATTGCAGTCCAAACTGTTTGAGCAACTGCAATCAATGTAGTCCACATAGTTTGTGCTACCGTTACGATACTAGTCCATATATTCATTAGGAATACGCCCAATTGAACAACTACTGTTAAAACAGCTTGTACAATCGCATTCCATATGTTCGATGCTATTTCTGCTAATGGTCCGAATATAGCCGAGAACATATCTACTGTTGCTTGCCATGATTGAGTTAAAACATCTTTTAATATATTAAAGATATTTATCGCTGCTTGTACAATAGCGTCCCAAATAGCTTGTCCCACTTGTTGGAGCGTTTGCCATGCGCCTTGCCAATCGCCAGTCAAAATTTGAAGTAAAACAGTGATCGTACCTACTATCACATGCATCGCTACTGTAATAACTGCTTTAATAATTTCCCAAGCTATTTTTACAGTGTTTACTATCGCGTTAAATGTTGACTCAAATAAAGGCGACAGCAATTTGATAGCACCTTCAACAATAGTAACGAAACCGTCCCACATTGAACCTAACGAGTCGACAGCACCTTTAACGTAATCCATTTGACCTAGTAAATCTTTAAAGAAGTTGATTACTGCTTTAACTGCATCTCCAACTGCTCCGGATATAGCATCCCACGCATTTTTAACAGCATCTCTAACTACTTCTGATGATTTCCACAAAGCAACAAATACAGCGATTACTGCTACTACTGCTGCTATTGCTATGCCTACTGGGCCAGATAACGCTGCAAGTACGCCACCTAAAAATTCTATAGCGCCCATGACAACGCTAATTATTCCACTCAAACCACCGAATGTAGTAATAAGAGGGATAATTACTTGAGTTACAAAAATGAACGCTGGTGCTAATGCCATTAATATTCCAGCTAACGTCGCTACGATTCCTACAATCATACCAATAATCGGACTAGCTTCTGTTAGTTTCCCTATAAACTTGGTAATAGCTAACGCTACATCTAACACTAAAGATGCTAACGGAGCCATAGCTACACCGACATTGATAAGAATATTGATGATATTGCCTATTAATTGAATGAGTTTAGGTCCATTTTCTTGAACGTATTCAATAAACTTCTTGAAGCCGTCACTTTCTGCAATCGTTGAACTCCATTCTTCAAATTGCTTAGCCATATCTGCTAATCCTTGTAATACAAGATGAGTATTAGGTGCGAATGCCTTCATTAAGTTGAATATACCTCTAAATGTTGAGCCGAATATCTGACCTATTAAAGGCAAATTCTGTTTAGTATATTCAATGAATGACTTAATCGCATTTTGCCCTTCAACTGATTGCGCCCATTCGTTAAATGCCTGTCCCATTTTTTTAAAGCCTTGTGATACCCACTCGGCTAATGGTGCTATTTGTGTAAGTACACTGACTAAGCCGCTACCAAATGAGCCGGCAGCATCTAACATATTATTAAATATTCTTACGCCAGTTGTACCCATCATCTCGAAGAACTTCTGTGCTACTTGTGAGTTTTTAGCCCAATTAAGCATTTTAGCACTTGCTTGTTCCATTCCTTTAGATACACCGTTGATAAATGGTGTAAGTCCAGCTAACGCAACTTTAGCAGTATCAATACTATTTGCTAATGTATTAAAGATTTGTGCTTGATTTTGTTTAATAAGGTCTGCCCATGCACCTTTTAAACTTTCTAATGAAGCCTCGTAACGTTCAGTTTCTCTAGTTGCTTCTAATGTACCGTCTGATAACATTTTTAAAGCACTGATGCCCATAGCACCAAATGCTACTGCACCTGCGCCAGCTACACCAAATGCACCAGCTACACCTAGCGCACCACCAGCAACTACACCTAATGCATTTAATACTGCCATTAATGCAGGAACTACGCTTGCGATTGCCGGAACGAGTAACGAAATATTAGAAAGTAACGAGCCTTTAATCATATTACCGAATACTGTTCCAAATGATCTAATATCATTTGCTAAGCTATCTAATGAATTACTGTAATCTTCTAAACCTTTGTGTAGTTGTTTAAAGAAAGCCATTGCTGGATTTCCATCTACATCAAGCCGAGTGCGATGTCGGTTAGGGATAGAACGTAGCATAGCTTTAAACGCTTTTATGTGAGCAATAGCCCCTGCGCTATCAACTTCAAGATTAGCTTTAGCTTTTTGATGAGCGAAGTCGTTAAGTTGTTTCTTAGCTAATTTGATTGATTCTCTTGCTCTAGTTGCATCTGCATCTAAAACAGCTGAATACTTGCTACCGTCGATACCATCTAGGTTATGTTGTAACTCAGAAATATGTGTAATAGCTTTTCTAATATTTACGTCTGCATCTGCTTCTGCATCAGAATTCTCGTACATATCTAAATACTTCTGTACTTTCTTAATGTTTGCAGTAGCTTTAGATACGTCAGCGTCTAACTCTGCATCACCACGATAAGCATCAAATTTTTCAACTAATGTCTTAGCTTGTGCGACTTTGTCTCTAACATCAGAAATATCTGCGTCAAGTTCAGCATCAGCATGAGTGTTATCAAAGCCTTTTACTGCATCTCTTGCAGCTTTAACTGCTTTCATTACACCAGATGAGTCGCCATCTAATTTAGTATCCTTGATTGATTCTTGTGTTTTCTTGAAGTTTTGAGCCACTTTCTTAGCTGATTGAATAGCGCTTTTAAACTTACGTGTATTCGCCTCAATTTGCGCTTTAATACTATAATTAGCTTCTGCCACGTTATCACTCCTTTCTTAAAGAATTGTTATGATTTGCAATTAATTTGAGCAAATCAGATGGTGCATTAACTTCTTGTTTGGAGTCTGAACCAAATTTGAGAGGTTCTCCTCTATTAAGACGTTTGACGTTTTCTTCGTAGTCCATAATGTCGTTAGCACTTCTAAACCTGTACTCAGTTTCTCCCTTTTTGCCACCACGTTTTTTCTGCTCCGCTTGAGCGTCACGTATAGCAAAGGCGAGTTTATACATATCCATGTCTTTATCAAGTTGCTCATATTCAAGTGCATACATGCGATAGTTAAACTCTCTGAGCGTCATCATTTCTATTTTGTGTAAGTCGTATATCTTCAACTTACTCATGCAAACGACAACTACTCTATCAAATGTCAGTACATCATTATTTACTTCTTGCTTTTCTTGTCTTGTTTGTATTCGTCTGGCACTAGGTTTTGGGTTAAAGGTCTCTTTCCCAATTCCTCAATGATTTGCTCACAGAAAGTATCAATACCTTCATTTTCTGCAATATCTTCTAAGACAGTTTCTAGTTCTTCATCAGTTTGCGGTTTCTTTTTGTGATGTGCAGTTGCTGCTTTAATTACTTTAGCTAATGCAACTACATTCCCGTTAGATAAGTTAGGGACTAACATATTTAAACCTTGACCGATAGTCATTTGTTCTACTTCTAAACCTAACTCTTTATCAATTTTGTTTAAGAAACCTAATCCGAATGATAATTCTAATTCTTTATCTTTAAATTTAACATTCATAATTTAAATACCTCACTTATTTTTTATTTGCGCAAATAAAAAAGAGGGGATATTGCCCCTCATGTTTATACAGTTTCAACTTCTGTTGGTTGTGGAATACTTTCAGCCAAACCGTCGTCTGCTGGATCAGATGCAACAGTATCGTGGAAGCCATAAGCAGCTTTGTTTGCTTCGATTGCTTGCGGTAATGTAGCATAACCACGTTGTTTTTTAAGATAAACGCCAAACTCTGTTTCAAATTCAGCAATACCGTCTGCTTCATTAGTACGAGTGATACTATTCCAGTAACCTTGTCTATATTCAGCTTTGTACTTACCTTCGCTATTTTGAACACGCTTATTGATTACCCATAATTCATATGGTGTATCGTCTTCCGTAGCGTCCTCAATTTCATCGCATAAAGTGTCTTTTTGATCCATGTAGCAATTAATCGTTACAGTAGACTCTAATGTACCACCAGAGTTAACTGAGCCATCAAATGTAGCTTCTGTATCTCTGTCTTTTTCAGTTTCACGTTCTAATTCAGTGACTAACATTACTTTGTTAGCATCTTTTCTATCACCTAATTTACGAATTAAAACTAATTCATCAGTACCTTGTTTTGTTGGCATAGGTTGAATACCTCCTAAATTTTTGTATTAAAAAACGCAAGCCAATTTAATGACTTGCGTACTCTACACTTATAGTTGTATGTGACAACGTTTGATTGGTTTCTTGTTCTGTACTCTCATTCACACTAATTTGTGGGAGTGTCAATGTATATCCGTCTAGTTGTATCTCATCTAGTAGAATAGATTGAACTTGAATGTATAACTCATCATTCTTACCTTTATCATCTTCCGTACACCAAATATGGATAATTGCAGTAGGATTACCACTGTAACTGTCAAAAGTTAAACGACGTATATCATCTCTAATACTCTGAATAGCAATGAAAGGATAAGGTAATTCTTGATTGAGTTCGCTTGTGCGAATGATAGGCACGCCAAGTTCTTCAAACCTTGTATAAAGATAATTGAACAATTGCAAATTCACTGATTGTTTCATCGCATACCTCCTAACCGTTAATTAATCTTTCGAGGTCTGCTCTGACTTTTTTCGTGAACTCTTGGTAGACTGGGAACATAAACGTTTCTGGTTCCATGTATCTGGTTCCGTATTCAAGGAAAGATGAATAACCAGCTTTAGAAGTGATACCATATTTAAGATGTCCTTCTTTAGCATCTTCAACCATTCTAGCTAAGTTACCAGTCCAATAACCTTTGTTCATTACTTCTTTAGCAGTTTTAACTGTGTCTGTACTAAATTTCACCGCATTCTCGTGCAACACTTCATCTACATTGTCATCAATAGTATTGTTCATTCGGTCAAAATCTCTGATTAAGTCGTCTAAATCTCCACCACCGAAACGCATTACTTAACCTCCTCGATATAGAACACTGTATCGTGTTCATAATCAATTCTTTTGGTTATCTGATACTTAGTATCGTTAATATAAGCATGCGTCGCAGTAGGCTCAAAATGACCGTTTAAACGTATGATATTGATGTCTTTGTTGATGTCTCCGTATTGCACCACTGTTTTTTGTGGACTTAGCGGACTGATATTACATGGTATTGCATCGTAGCGCTTTTTGTATGTTTCAGTTCTGTTTGTTTTAGGGTTGTACTTTCCTTTCGTTTCTTTAGCAAACACGACTCTCTTGTTATATCTCAATAGAAAATACCTGCCCCACGTTTATCTGAGTTTCGTGGCGTATATTGATCTATTACATCCATATATTCGTCAAAGTCGTTTGCTTGAAACGTATTAGAACGCCCATCTACGCTTTCCTGCGTCATACCTTCTGCGCCAACACGATTAAAGCGCTTGACTGCTACTTCTTCGACGATGTATTCCAATCTATCTGGAACTTCATCATTGCCAACGGGAAGTAAGCTAATCAAACGCTTTTCAGTGTTATCTATAATTCGTATAAGCAGTTTATCTTGTAAGTCATCTTTAATTGAGAGTAATAGCTTAACATTCTCTAATGTAGCCATACTATCCCTCCAATGTGTCTAAGATGTCTGCTTTCGTATCTTTTTCAGATACTTCAATACCATGTTTTTGTGCGATTTCAATTAATTCTGCTTTCGTATTCTTATCATCTACAACTAATTTAATATATTGTTTATTGAATTTGTTATCAGCATGTAGTAATTGAGTAATACGTTCATCTGTAATATCAGTAGGATAAATGTCGCCAACTTCATAAGGCTTGTTATCCTCTGCATCTACAAATGGTCGTACTACTTCGTATGAATAAGCCATGTGTCAGACCTCCTTAGATTAATTAGACAGTTTCAGGTTGTGGTGTAGCTGTTTCAGGGTTAGTAGCTGCACCTTCAGTTAATTTAGCGAATGCGTTATCGTCTGCAATGTGGAATGCAACGTCCATAGTCACACGTAAAGCGATTAATTCTTGTTCGAATAAGTTTACTGGACTACCATCTTCGTTTTGAATAGTAGATAATTGTGCATGTGTAGAAATTTCATAATTCATATTGTATGGAATGCCGTAGAACATTTTATTAAAGTCCCCAGCGTATAAATCACCTTTTTTGATTTCATCCGATTTTAAATCAACGACAGGAATTCCGTCTAATGTATTAGTTGAACAATCATAGTAACTTTCATTAGTGTTTTCGTCACGCACACCACGTAAAGCTGTACGGTTTTGAGTTTTAGATACAAAAGCATTAGCTTCTACATCATGTTCTAACAACTCATCTTCTAAAGCTAATACGTTTTCTAAGTTGATAGGACCGTTCACAACGTTACCAGCGGTAGTTACTGATTGTTCTACTGATTGAGTGAATGGATTATCAACATTGAGTAAAACTGCTTCGTCAAACTTCTTGTAGAACTGCTCAGCAATTTGCGGTTTCATCTTTTCAAAGAATTGTGAGTAAGTGTAGTTTAAAAATTCTCGAGAAGCTAAGACAATAACACCTAATTTGTGTGAACGCATTTTAGCACTTACAATGCTAGGCTTAGTAGTTTGAATTTTACGACCTTCACCTACCCAGTAAGCGCCCGGCTTATCTGCCCAATAAGTGAATTCCTTTTCTGATTTACCACCCATATCTTGATATTTACCTAACTGCATCACTTTTGAGTTTTGTAATACATCTAATAAAATAGGTTCGTTAAAATCGTTTAATAACGTACCATCTTTCATTTCATGCATCATAACGTTATCTGGATTAAACGTTTGTACTTTTACATCTGCCATAAATTAAAACCTCCGTTATTTTATAATTCGATATTTATTAGCAAGTTCTTCAAATGACTTGCCACTTGTTTGTTGATTGCCAAAACTACTACTTTGATTGCTTGGAGTAGATTGACGAGTAGCTTCTTTGACTTTTTCTCCAACAGCACTATCAAAGTCTTTTTTGATTTGTCGAATAACGTCTTTAATTTCTTCGTTATCCTCAATTTTGATGAGTGCATCAGCAAATGATGTAGGAAGTTCTTGTTCTTTCAAGTCATCAACTACATCAGATTTGAGTTCTTTAAGTGCTTGTGCTTTTTCACGTTGAGCAATTGCTTTTTCACGTTCTGATAATGCTTTTTCTTCTTTTTCTTTTTGAGTTAATTTGGCATAGCTTTCACCTTCGGAACGTGCATTTTCAACAGCTTCTTTTAATCTTTGTTCAAATTTCTTTTCTTGATTTGCTAGTGCTTTATTCACAGCTTTATGCTTTTGACTATCTAACTCATTTTGAGTTAATTCAAAAACTTTTTTGTCATCATCGCCTTGGTCATTTCCACTTTGTTTATCTTTTCCTTCAGGATCATTGGGATTATCTTCAGAAAAATGCTGTAAATTTAGCTTTAATCGTTTAATTTCATTCATTTATATCGTCCTTTCAAACAGTCTTAACACGAATGATTTTACGCATAAAAAAAGCACCCATTATAGTGCGTTTAAGCCCAATAAAGTGTGCTGATATCTATGTTTATTACATTGTATTAATCCAGTTGATTGCGTTATTAGCAGTTTAATGACTTACTTAGGTCATAGTTTAAATAAAATTCTTTGGCTCGAATGATTTCTTTTTATCTTGCTTAGGTTTCGCTTGTGCTTGGTTACTAGGATTTGTATCATTCAGACGCTTCAGTTCTACATGAATGTGTTCTAAAGCGTCAGCGATACGTTCGAGTGCTTTTAACATCTAATCATCACCTTTTTCTTCGTTCACAAATTCGCATATTTCATATGTGCCGCAATCTGCACATTCTCTTTGGTGACCTACATAACCTTTTGGCACTGTCATTCTAATTACTTCTACATTTAGACTTCCGCAATTTCCGCATTGATAAAAAGTTTCATGTTTTACGTAGTCGTTTAATTGATTGAAATGTTCACCTGATATCAATTGAATGCCTTTATTTGCTAATGATTGATATAAATACTTCGAACCAATTAAAGCTTCAGTAGTAAACTGTCCCATTATTTAATCACTCCTAAAGTGTAAATTTAGCATCTCTAGACGCATTGACCTCATTCACAATAGTTGTTAAATCTTTAAGACTAACATCCATTCCAATTTTCACAGTATTATTGTCATTCGTCTTTTCTAATTGTTTTCTAATCAACTTCAACTCATTGGTAATTTCTTTTAAATATTGTTCTTGATTACTCATTTAACCACACCTCCAAAATATTTACCTTTACGTTCTTCGAAGAATTTATCACGCCTATTTTCATCAACGTGTGGAACGACCGCACTACGACAAAATGGGTGCATAGGTGGAGCATTTACACCCGGAACCATGTCTTTTACTTTAAATGTTTTATCATTCAAACTCCTACATGTTTTCGTAGTCTTGCTATCCATTTTTGCTACAAACTCGTACTCCGCATCTTCTCCATGCTGGTCTAGCATATGACGTTTAGACGCTTCTGTTTGAACTCTAGCAGTTTCTGTAAGTAATAGGCGTTTCATGTTGTAAGTTGTTGCCCCTGTATCTTTGCGCAAGTCTTTCACAAACTCATAAGGGTGTCTGCCACGTAATAATACATGACGTGTGGTCTTTTGTACGTGTCGTCTTACCACGTCCATATCTGACCAAAGTCTTGTACTCCATTTATGCCCTTCAAACGGTGTGAATACGATTGTTTTAACATCATTGATAGATACTTGGAGTGTTTCTCCTAAGATACCTGCTTGTTGCTTTAATGCTCTGTAATAAGCACTCTCCATGTAGTTATACATAGATTGTTCTATCTGAGCATAAGCATAAGTAACAATCAGTCCTAGTTGTGCTTGTAGTAGTTTCTCTCTACTTACATACATCTTAGTATTGTAGGCTTTCAATTCTTGATTTGCTTTCTCGCTAAAGTCTTTGTTTTCTACATATTCTTTAGCTTTTTGAGAGAATTGTTGTACATCTACTGCGTCAATTTTCTTCTTAGCTTCGATGAAAGAAACACCTTCGTTAATTGCATATCTTGCGTAAAAACGATTAATCTCATCTTCGATATCAGCGTTCATTTCATCGACAATACGTTGTATTTCTTTAGCAATCTCATAATCCGATTTACTTTCTTCATCAATGATTTCCTTTGCTCTATCTTCCCAGTAGGTCATGGACTATCACTCCTTAATATTGGTTTGATTATCCATACCCTCTAAGTTGTACATTCGTTCATCTGATTTTTGAAGTTGGATATCTTCTTCATTCTCGATACGTTCCATTTCTTGTTGTGGGTTATCAATGAACGATACAAGAGACATCAATGATTGTTGACTGATTTCCCCACCTGCTTGTAAGTACATATCCATTTCATCTTTCACTGATTTAGGAATGTTACGAGTAAACGTGAATGTTAAATCTTGAATAGCATCTTTATCTAATTCACGATTGATACTCATAATCTGACCGATTAACTTGTAACGTCTACGCAAGCCTTTTCGGAATAAACCTTCTTTGATTGCAGTACGTTGTTCTAGTCCGAATAACTTATATTTCATGGCCTCACCAGAGGTCTGACCAGCAAAATTCTCGTCGCTCATATCTGGAGTATTAGTGAACATATGAATGTTACGACTAATTCTGTCTTTATAAGACTCAACACCATTTACATCGTATTCTTTGTAGATGTATCTAGCATCCACATTACCTTCAGTCGTTCTCTCATCCATTGTTGTATATTCTGGCGGGACTAGGTGGAATACATTAGCGTCTTTTTGTAATTGCGCAGTATTGCTATCAAGTTCCATGTTTCCGATAACAAGTAACATCGCATCGTTTAAATCACTCATATAGTTAGCTGTATCTGATTGTGCATTATCATATAAATCGATAAGTGGAATAACTTTCTCAAAGTCTCCACGACGCTTTTCATTATTGCTAAACTCTGTGATTGTCACTTTGCCGAATGAGTGTGGTTCTGCTGGTCTACGTTCTTGCAATTTCAAATTAGTGGATTTATTCGCAATAAAGAAATTAGTCGCATTAGGTGTAATGATGTCTACATTGTAAATATCTGTGTCATCATATTCTCTTGTTGACGTTTGCCAGTACCTAACCGCAATCAAACTATTCTGTTCAATCGTATTATCGTAAATCACAAATGTATTACGTGGATCAGATTTATATAATCTCACTTCATCATCTTGATTACGGATAATGTACTCATAAGCGCGACCAAAGATAGATAAGTCTAATCCAATTGAACGGTTATGCGTGTCGATGTCGTTTAGCTTATGTAGTCCGTTAATCTTCTCTTGTGTACTTTCATCTTCTGTTTGTACTTGTATTGCATGACCAAAGCAATAACCATTAATAAAGTCTGCGATGTATGATGCAAAATCATGTGCTGCACGATTATCTGCTAAGTGTCTTTCTCTACGTCTGCGATTACGCATGATGTTGTAGTTAAGTCCTTGATAGTAATCGTCAAGCATTTGTAATCTAGGTACTTGTGCATCTAAGTGATGACTAATACATTCACTGATGAAATCATAATCATCTAGTATCTCGCTTAATGTACCGTCGTAACGATATGTTTCTACTGCGTCACGTCTATATATCTTATCTCGATGTTGTCGGTATTCCGCATCTCTTTCGAATTCATTTACTTTTAACAAGCGTTATCCCTCCTTATAAGCCCATTGATTTAATAGCGCTAATACTTTTTCTAATATTTGAACGTTTATTTGTTTGTGGTTTATAAAAACGTTCTACTGAATAGCGGAGTGCATCTATACAATGATTGTAAGTATCTACTGGCTCATTCAGATATTCGTCTGTATTTTTATCCTTTTGCCATGTGTAGTTATCAAATTCTTCAATAGTTTTGAAGCAACGTTCATCTATTATTATGTCGAACTGCATTAAGAATTGAAGCCCTTGAACAACCGAGCCTTTACCTTTTCTTGTAGGCTTAATACGTTCAATACCTAGTTTTTTAATTTCTTGAATACTTTTTTGTTCTGCGCTATCGGCAGTAATTTCTTCTTTAGCGTAACCTAATTGCTTTATTGTTTTAGCAATTTCATCATTTAACATTCCAGTCTTAACATATTCTTCAATGATATATAGCTTCTTATTTTCTTTATCTATTTTTACATGAACAAAAGCACTAGGATCATTCACATATCCAAAATCAAGTCCGAAGTACGAAGGTAAATGTCTTAACTCATCTTTATTGAGTAATCGTTTATCATACTTAGGGAATACTAATTTATCTAAAGTAGCGAATTGTCCTAACGCATATATTTTGTAATAAGCTGGATTGCGTTTAGCTAATAACTCTAAGTTTTCACGAGTGATTTTATCTAAAAACTTATTATCCTTATAACTAGATTGGCGTATCATAACGCCTTCCATATCTTCGCCATGCTCAAAGAAATATTTATATACCCAATTCAATTTAGATACTGGGTTGAACATCAAGAATATCTGTTTAAAATCATGTTTACGTTCTCTTAAACGCAATGTTAGTTGTGTATAGTCATTCAATGTAAATTCTGACGCCTCCTCCATAACGATGTCTGAAATACCTTTAATTGATTTAATCTTCTCTGGGTTATCTAAACCTTTGAATAAGAATGTAGCACCATTAGGCAGCACTACTTTATTATCAGTTTTATTCCATTGGCACATATCCCATATACCGTAATCAATTAAGCAGCTCTTAACATCTTCAAATAAACTATCTTTGATTGTCGATTGTACTTTTCTTAACCACAACATACGTCTAGGAATAGGCCACTTCATTAATGCTTTAAGTACCACTTTTTGAATAACACCATGTGACTTACCACTTGAACCTCCACCATAATGTACTTCAGTGAAATTTTCGTAGTTCGTTAATATCTCAAATATATTCTTGTTGAATACTTTTTCTGGGTGATTAAAATTAAGTTTAAGGTTCGTCATTGTAATCACCTATGTTAATTTCTATATTGCGTTGAGTAACTTCTTGCTTATCAGTCCACATAACATAATATTTACCTAATGTTTCCAACGCTTTAATCACATCTTTGTTTTGGGTAGGTACTTCAACTATCTCTGGTAACTTCTCAATAGCAACTACATCACCTTTTTCATTCGTTACTGGTTTCTCAGTAATTACTACTTGATAATCAGTTGCTTCACGTCTACCTTGTTGAGTTAGTCGTTCAAGTATCTCATCTTGTTTCATAATAAGCTTTTCTTTCTTTTCAGCGAGCTTTTCGTTAATAGCTTGTTGAATTTCAAGTTTTTTCAAGTTTTGCTCTCCGATTTGCCCAGCTGTCTTCTTACTATATCCTGCTCTAATTGCTGCTTGTGTAGCATTTAGATCAATAATATATTCTTCGACAAACATCTCTTGTTTTTTGGTTAATTTCATCTCATATATCACCAACTCTCACGATAAGCTCATTTAATTTATTTTTTATACAACAAAAAACCTACCTGAGTGTTCTCTCAGATAGGCATCAATATTTGAAAAGCTTAGGAAGACTTTCCCACGTAACTATATAGAAAGGAGTATGTTATGACTATTTCCGTAGCCACAATATCATTATATAGGTTAAGTTGACGTTATTTTTCCAGAACTTTTCCAAACTTAATGAATAATCCCTAACTCATCAGCTAAACGAGTTAATAAATCTTTTCTTAAATCATACGCAGTCGACTTACTAACGCATATCTCTTGTGCTACACCTGTAAGATTTAACGTTCTAGGTTTTTTGAAGTAATATAGTTCCATTAACTTTTGAACTTCCGGCGTACTGGAATGATATACTACTTCAATAGCAGATTTCATTCTGGCTAATTGTGATAAACGTCTATCATTAACTACTCTAGTCGCTTTAATCTCTGTAACGCTTATATTACTGTGTACGTGTTCTCCACCGATATTTGTATCAGTAGGTTGCCATGGATTAAGTACTTCTTCACGTACACGCGCGATATCTTTATCAATATACTTGTAATTACTTAATTCGCTTTCTAAATAAATCTGTGTAGATCGTCTTAACGTCAAAATTCATTCCTCCATTTTGCTTTTAACTATTATCCAAATGAGATAGGCAATAGGTATCAATACTATCCAACCTGTCATCGTCTTACTCCATTCAAATCTGCTTGATCACCATTTAAAGCGTAATCTGAAGGTGCAGTATCAATATCGTCTTCGCTCTGCAACTTAACGATAAGTTCGTTAGTTATATATTTACTTAGTTCGTATATTGCGATGATGAACCATATTTTTAGTGTACGTTTAATCATTACGTTCACTCCTTACCTAGCATTTGTTTAATTTTAGTTAGTACATCGCTATCTTCTTTCTGATCATATTCAAAATAATAACCACCCGTTTTATTTCTATTGCCATTTAAAACTTTACTTATATTTCCTTGTTGTAAACCTGTGTATGTTACAGCGTCTTTTACACAATCAAATTTCATAATCAACTCTTTAGTTTTATAATCGTACATAGATATAGGTCTACTTTTAACTAATTTAAACTCTTGCAATCCTTTTTCTGCATTTTCTTTAGAAGTAACAAATTGCATATTTTCATAAAAATAACCTAAATTAGGGTTAATTCTATCTATACTCGGCGCTAAACCTCTATCAAACCCACTATTTTTATAATTTTCGAATAGCTTCACAAACGAATAATGTTTAATAAATTTTGTAGTAAATTCTTGCACGCTGAACGGTAATTCTCCAAACCCTTTTTCTCTGTTTCTTGACGCCATTGCATAGTATAATTTATTCAAAAAACCAAACTCAGTTTTTGTATATTCACGTCTATAATTCTTGTGGTAATCTTTGCCTTTAGATATTTTATCTACAATATCTAAATGAACAATTCGTTTAACACAACCGCAATCTTTTCTTCTTCCGGATGTTAAATATTGCATAGGAAATAGTACGGTGTTACCACATTCACATTCGCAATCGTAACAGATTACTTTTTTACCATTAGGTCTTATTTTTACAATCCTTTCAACTGGTTTTAATTTCCCAAAAACTTGTCCTAAAATATTAACTTTCATTTTTGTAGGCGTTTCAGCTAAAGGAAAGTCATCAACATTTGAATGTACTCTAACCATTCAAATCACTTGCCTTAATAAATGTACCGTTCACAGTACGGCCAGTTCTATCTTTTATCTCATCATATGCATACTGTAAACACTCCTGTAACGTCATATCATGTTGTTGTGCCAAAATAATTAATGTAACGACTGTATCGCCTATACCGTCTTTTAATGCATCCATTTGCCCACGAGATAATGCTGCTGCAACTTCGCCTGCTTCTTCATAGAATTTAAGTGCTTGTCTATCTGAATTACCTTTGTGTAAATCTTTATCAATACTCCATTGTTGTACTTGTTCTACTAATTGATCTAAACTGCCAAAGTTTTCTGTTTTTGATTGTCCTAATGTGTTCATTTATTGTTCCTCCTTAGTAGGTATATCCCATTGTTTTTGCATTCTCTTTACTTCATCAGTAACTTTATCCAACACTTTTTGTTCACGTTTTTTATCTAACTCACTAGCGTTAGGACGTTGAATATAATATTGCAAAGCATGTTTGATGATTTGTTGCTCTCTATATTCGTTACTCATCGCTACTACGCTCCAAATCGTTCATTTTAGTTTTTATAACTTTAAATGCAGTTGATAAGTTTTCAAAGTATTCAAATTGTTGTGGACTTTGTGCATAATCTTTTCTATCACTAAAGGCCTCATTTCTGTCTAATACGTATTCCTTTAACTTATCCCACGCCTCTGCCTTTCTTTTCACTTCTGCCATATCATTGATTATCTTGTCACGTTCTTTTGATACATCATATAAATTACCTTCTATTTCATAACTTAATTTAATCTCTTTATTCAATTTTTCTTCCAAATCTATATTGCACTTGCGCAATCTTTCGAGGTCATCAAGCAATGCGTCATAACTTTTTTGTGATAATGTTACTGTCATTACACCATAGCACCGTCCTTCCACAGTAAAGTTATCGTCATATCATCGTTTAAGATGTAAATAGCAACGCTATGTTCATTTTTAACTTCTGAAATAGAGCGATTACTATAGATATAAGATTTCAATATATTTAAATCCTTCCAACCACCATCTTTAAATTTAAAACTATCTCTTAATTCTAAAAGTCTATATATTTGAGTTTCTTCCGTAATATCTTCTTCAACTTCTACTGTGAAAGTTTCATTTATAGCAATTTCATACTCTATCGACAAATTTTGAATTTTATCGAAATACACAGAACCACCATCAAGATTGCTATAAAAAGCCTTATCACTAACTTCATTCTCCCACGCCCACTCAATTAATTCTGGTAATGTCATCTCTACCTTACGTTTAATCTTTGTCATTCCTTACACACTCCCTATTCCTTTTAATATCGTTCTCACTTACCAACATCGTCACTCTACTTCCTGCTACCTTAACCACAAAGCCGTTGACACCTAGCTTGCGTAATTCCTGTTGTATCTGTGTAGGTGTCTTGCCTTGTGTAGCATAGCGATAGCGTTGGTTGATTGTATCGCTAAGTATCATGAGACTAACTCCTCACATATCTCATCAAATGTTTGGATACCTCTACCGTCTGTAATATCTATGATTACGCCATACACATATTGATTGATACTGAACTCTGCACGATCTTGTTCTTCCGAAATATGTCCTGTCCCTTGTCTAATGTCAGTGCATTGAACATAAATCTTAATATCCTTCTCACTTTCTTTTTTAAGGCGCTGTGCGTACCCCATTTCGCAAATTGTCCCTTGTGCATGAGGTAAGTAGTCGAATATCATAATACTGCTAGTTTCCATGCCTAATGTGTCATTAAACACAATGCGTTCTGCTAATTTATCTTGATTAGCATTCGCTTTATCGTTTATGTCTTTGTCGTCATGTGGTGCGTAGACTTTAAAGCCTAATCGTTGTAACTCTTGCTTCTCCCACTCACGACGCATTTGTTGTCCTATACTTAGCATGTCACCACCTAAATAGATCATTATTAGTCCTCCATTCGCCATTCCATTGACCTTTCATATATATTTTTTAATTCCTTATCTACATCAATTCCTAAATTGTCTTCGATCTCTAACATTTTTTGTTTACTTTCTCCTTCTAATTGACTTCTTAATGTTCTCCAAGCTTCATACATCATAGTGGCATCACTATATTGATCGACCATTGCAAAGAAATCTTCGTTGTCCATATAAATACATTCTTCTTCGCCTTCAGAAAACGGAGTAAATGTTGAAGTTATTTCACAAGCGTTTTGTGAGATATACCAAAAATCTACATCATATGCCATTCTATTCTGCCTCCCATTTCTCAAATGCACGATTTAAATACCAACGTGCTTTATCTAAATCTTCTTCACCATTCTTATGATTAGCACGACTGATATATTTGATTGCGTTACCAATCGCAAACGCTAATTCTGGTTTGTAATTCTTAGTTACTTGTTCAATGTAATCAATGACTTCAATATCTCCGTAAGTGTAATGCTTTGGTTTATTTACTACGTCTTGTCCTTCCTTCATATCCACCTTACGTGTGAATGGCTCATCAACTCTCACAAAGTCATCGTTATCTGTAAGTGTGAATTTATAACCACCTGCATTCTCTACCTCTGCATACCAAACTGTTTTCAAACCTTTTTCTTTTGCATACACACGATTGACTATGGCCGTTTGCATAGCCGTAACACCTTTAAATGTTGCTTGGAACTGAACAATATTATCTACTTTCAAATCAATTATTCTTACATTTTCCATTCCGTTACCCCCTCTGAACATTGCCGTATTGATCTGTTTTGACTTTAACCATAAGATTGTTTTGTACTAGATTTTTAAAATACCTAGTATTCACTCTGTGTTTAGCCACTTCACGCTCTGCACGTTTAGCCCTAGCAATACGTTCTTCTCTACGTTTACGTTTCAACGCTCTTTCGTGTCTAAGTTCAGCTTGCTGTATCTCATACAACTGCTTAGCCGTTAATTGCTTTTCATTTCTTTCGTACATCTGCACCATATTGATATACTCCCTTACCATGTATTAATTCTGGACCACGCAATCCTTCGTCATATCTCTTACGAACCGTACTATCTGATACATCAAAATATTTGTACACATCACACAATCTGTAACGTTTACCGTTTAAATTCACTTTTATCATGGTGTCACTTCCAATCTGCGTAACTGACACTAACGTCAGTAATGTTTTTGATATTATCGAGTAAATTGTAAGGGTCATTTTTATATCTATCAGAGTAATGTTCGATATAGTTTTCTCTATCTGCATGATTATTTATCCAAATAGGTTGTTCCACTTCCACAGTTAAATCGAATGTGAGTTTTAGTGTTTCTTCCTGCATTACACTTCCTCCACTTCTAAAATAATTTTCGGTTCCTCTGCATATTGCTTAAAACTGTGTATTTCAACGATTTGGTTATCGTCTTTCCATAGATGATCGTTTGCTGCATCTAACACAGTCTTGATTAAGTTGTCTATATCTGGCTTAGTACGTTTGTACTGACCTATCGCTATTAGTTTCTGATTTTTCGACCAACTCTTAGGTGGTTTAAAATAAAAGTAAAGCGATACCTTAAGTTGCGTATTCAACATCTTTTTAGGTAACTGGCTCTGTATAAACTTCTTATGCGCTGTATATGACGTTGGCATGTACGTTTGAACATATCTACCTGTATTTCTGAAACGTGGACGAGGCGAGCCAATAGGTGCCTCATACGTTTCGTTAAAGTTAATTTCTATCTGCACGTTGTCACTCCTAGAATAAGAATTCATCTATTGTTGTCTGCTGTTGTAATTCTTCTTTTCTAAATAATTTATGTTTTCGTTTCATCTTTGCTAACTCATCTTTAGTTACAGATGCTTTAAAATGCTTATCACTCATTCCACCTTTATTAGCGAGATAGAAAGTACCGTCATCTCTAGGCAGAACCCTAAGCATTTCCCAACCGTCGCTTTCATATAGGCTATATGCGTTAGGTTGATTTTCTCTAAGTCCCATATTCGACCACACCCTTCCTTACACGACGTTCTGCAAGTTTCTGGAAGTATATATCCTCCAACTTGTCTTGGTCGCCCTGTGCGTATTCTACGAGTTTCTGAGCATACACATCTGAACACTCAAGATTAAGTTTGATGTCGTCTAATGTAATCAAAATTTCAGCCCCCTAGTTCTGTAATCTTGACCGTCCATTTTGATTAGCGTTGTGTTACTCATTATTCTGCTAAATATTCGTTGTAAATCTTTATTCCTAGCCATTTCCTTTTCGTCTAGGTTGGTAGTAAAGATGTTGTGCTTGCCTACTCTACTTTCGACTAACTCGAACATCTTGCTGGTAGCAAAATCGTTCATGTTGATGCCGTAGTCGTCGAATACCATTAAATCAACATCGCTTACTATTCTTGCTAGTTCCTGTTCAGTCATGCTTGATTGATTGCTGTAAGTGTTTTTTATCGTTGAAATCAGTTGTGGTACGTTCATATAAAGGACTGTGTAACCTTTGGATTTAACTTCTTTGACGACACTCATTGATAGGTGCGATTTGCCTGTGCCAAATGAACCTTGTATTAGTAACGATTGTTTATTATCTAGGTTGAAGTTATCTGCGTATCGTTTACATAACTGCTTAGCGTATTCTAGTTGTTGATTAGTAGGTTCATAGTTATCAAATGACGCATTTTTTAAATCTTCATTCATAATAGATTGGTTGAATATACGCTCTGCTTTTCTACGTCGTTGCTTCTTGTGATAGTTTTCAGTCGATTGTTTAGCTAGTGCGATCATCTCGCAATCGCAACCGTCTTTAACTACTTGACCGTTATCAAATTCGTAATAATCGTACTTACGACCACAACTTTCACATTTCAAACCATACTCTTGTTTAACTAATTTACTTTTAAAGCTAGTTGGTCTAGCTATATCGCTAAATGATTGCACGTTATCACTCCTTTAAAACGGCACGTTGCCCATGTTCACAGATTGCGCAGCACGATTAAATGCGTCTGTGTATTGGTTGCTAGTTTCTTCTGGTAATTCTTCGCTAAAGTCGTTTAAATAACTTTCTTGCGATAAGAATGTTTTAGGATACTTTTGATATTGTTTGTTAGTAATGGTTTTGAGGTATTCTCTAGTGCCATTCATGATAGTTTCAAAGTCGTGTTTTTTAAGTGCTGACTTGAATAAACTAAAAGCCTTTTTCTTGTCTAGCTTTTTATCATAAAGTTGCCACCACTCCTCAAATTGCTCACGCGTAACGTCAGTTGCGCTAGTATTTATACTTGTAGTATTTAATCTTGTATTATTAATACTTGTATTATTCTCTTGGAAATTTTCTTCCATAGGGGGTAGGAAATTATTTTCTATACCCCTGTGGAAATTTTCTTCTATAGGTATGGAATTTTGCGTCATGGGGTACATTCTTCGTTGTTTAACTTCATTACCTTTATAATCAAATTCGATTTTTAAGTAACCGTGTTCTTTAAGGTTGTTCACTCTTGCTGATATTGTTCTTTTAGTAACTTCGTATAGTTTTGCAAAGTAATTATTACTAGCTGTGCAGTAACCGTATTTATTACTAAGTGACGTGATTTCAGCAAAGAGTAACTTTTCACTATCAGTTAAGCGATTATCATATCTTACGTTAGCCGTGATGATTGAATAGTAACTAGGTTGTTCAGTCATTTATTTACTCCTTTCTGATATAATTTCTTGGTATAGGAGGTGGTTTAAATGGACAACTGGGGTAACACCAAAAGATTATTAACTATGGCTGAAAAACAGCAGTTGCAGTTAGATAAAACTCATCTTTTCTTTTGGGAAACTGATTTATTCTTAATTGCTAAGTCTGCAATGAATATTGCATATACACTCACTAAAAATGGTTTTAATCAAGTACATTTAGAGTGCTTACAACACTTACATAAAGCTTTGGAATCAGAATTAAAAATGATTAAAATCAACGGTGACTATTACGCTTACGATGCTTTCACACGTAAACTGTTTAATTTTGTGAATATCTTTTCTCTGGATCAGGGTCGAAGTTCTTATCAAAAGAAGGTCGAATTCTTTCAAGCTCTTCTTGATACTTTTCGTCAATTACCTGTTGTAGATTTCGGCGATGATACGCTATCAAACTTCTTAACTTAACATTAGCTTCAGCTTCATTAAGTAAAAGATAATCTATCCAACTATCAGCTAAAGGATATTCAAGTATTTTTTTTACTATGTCTTGGCTGATAGTTTCTTGGTTTGAATCAGTTATTTCCATATTGTGTAATTGTAGTAAAAATTCCAATACTTCAAACTCATCTATCATTTTATTCAGTTGCATTTCTTCACTCCCCGTACAATATCCACTCTGGCGTAGTGTTGAATTCCTCTGGCATTTTTCTAATTGTTTTCATTGGTGGCAACTGTGCTCTGTTCTCCCAACGACACACAGCTAATCGTCCTACACCTAAACGCTCACCAAATTCAGATTGAAGCATATTAGCATCTAATCTTATTTCATTTATACGCTGAGCAAATTTCATTCTATCCTCTGGTCTAATCATTATTGATCGCATTTATTTCCTCTCCTTTCAGCATTTTGTTTAGTCTGTCATCTACTTTGATCCAGCTATCACTTAAATGGTATCTATCGTTAAAAGTGTTAATTCCTATTTTGTGTTGCTCTGTGTGATGTTCTCTGCATAACGCTAGTACGTGTTTATCGTAGTGATTGATTTTATTACGGTTCATGCCACGTCCTACGGTTTCTAAATGCGCTAAATCTGAATGTGATTTGCCACAGATAACACAGTGTCTTGTAATTGTCGCCCAGTATAAAAAGGCTTTATTTTCTTTCAATAAATTGCTTGTTTTATATTGAAGTGGTATGTCATTTAAAAACACCCATTCAATAATCACTTCGATAATTTGACTAGCAACTTTCCTGTTGCAATCTGATAATGATATGCGTTCTTCATAGCCATAGATGAAACGTACATAATCTTGAAACATTTGACGCATGTAATCTCTAGGTTGACCAGTATGTGCTTCTATATCATTTACAAGTGCAAATATCTTACGACGTTGTTTGCCAGTGATAGCGTTTGGGTCTATCACTGTACAATCAACATCAATAGGTTGTTCTAAGTTGAGTAAATCAATAGCTTGTTCAGGTATCTCTACATCAGTAACAATTACTGTATAAGTGCCTTTATTATTCTTTTGATACTTAACTATTTGTGACATCTAATCACGACCTAGAAAGGTAAATCATCATCAGATATATCAACTGGACCGTTAGCGTTATTAAAAGGGTTGTTAGGGCTATTCAAACTAGATTTATTTGATTGCTGCTCGTTATTATTTTTTTGATTTTCTTTAATTTCATACTTCTCAAATACTGGTGTGCCATCAAATTTCCATACGCGTTTTAATGAAGTATTCCATTTATCTGTATAGTCGTTGTATTTACGTTCTAACTCGATGTTAATAGGTTTACCGATAACATCTCTTTCAGTAAAATTGAACATTCCATTATTGCTTTCTACACCTAAGTCATCTAAGAATGTGTACATCCAATTTCTAGCAAATTCGTTTTCCATATCTGCATTAGCATAGTGAGTGAAGTCACCTTCTTCTTTATGAGTGAACGTAATGACAAATTGAGGGTGACCGTTTTTAGAGTTTTTACTTTCAAAGTTTTTTACTTTCACGCTATATTGACCAGGTTGCATATAGTTACCTAATTTTTGAGCATTTTGTAAGTTTAAATTGAAATTCATAATTGATTACCGTCCTTTAAGTTTTTTTAGTTTCCGTTTCTTATTGCGTCTACTAGCATTGATAATGACGCGTTTTCAAATTTCTTATTGTTTAATGTCACTGATGGTGAATGTCTTACTTTCGTTTCATAATCTGTTGATGGTTCTACACTGAATATCCATCTTGTTTGCTTTTCACCGTCTTTAACGTCTGTTTCTGTATAAGTTCTAGCTAATACATCTGATTGACTGATTACTGCATCTCTGATTGAATCTTGAGCTTTAATAGTTACTGATGGATTAAATAAAGTTCCGTCTTCTCGTTTATCTGAGCTGTTACCTTCATGTCCAGTTATAGCGAAGTGGAACTTGTATTCTTGTTGCAACTTGCTTATAAATCGATACATACTTATAATTCTTGTTGCAACTTCTCCCCAATCTGTAAATTGAGGCTTACGTGTTTTACCTTTCATTACTTGATCAAGTGTTATATCACGTAATTTCTGGACCGTTTCAATAATCACTATGTCAATTGGTTGTCCGTTTTCTCTCGCTTGAGTTAGAATGTTTGGCAATTCTTGAATTATTTTTCCTAGATGATTAAAACTCGTTATTGAAACACCTAAACCTTTTTCTACAACAGTCGTTCCATCTTCGTTAATATCTAATACTAGTGCATTGTTTTCTCTAGTAAGCGAAGTCGTTTTGCCGGTGCCAGGTCGTCCATACACAACAAACTTGTAATACTTTTCTTTGTTCTGTTGTGATAAGTTTTGAATTCCGAGTTGTCCGAAAATGTCTGTTTCGTTTTTTTGTTCAGCCATCTATTTCACCACCAAACTAACTGTGTGTTTCAACTTCGCACCCGGTATTTCTTTGCCATTTTTCAAATCATCAGTAAGCATTTTAGAGTTAAGTTTTGGTGCTTGTGATACCCAATATTCTTTAGGTATTAATTTTTCATCTGTGACCTCTTTACTTGGTCCGTTACTACGTTTGTAAATGTAGTTAGTAGACGTACGGTACTTATCCAATTGACGTTGTTCTAACATATCGAGTAAGTAACCTTTTAAACGGTCTGATAAGTTTGCTTTTTGTTTTTTAATTGTTTGTAGACGTTTAATTTCCTTATCTATTGTTTCAACATCAGCATCTACCGAACGCTTTAAGCCGATTGTGTTATCAACTTTTATATTCAATTCTTCTTCGATGCTATCCAAAGTATCTTTTAAATCTTCGAATGAATAACCTTCATCTAATTTGTTCAAAACTTCTAAGTAGGCTTGAGTTAAGTTATATGTGTTCAACATTTATCATCGCCTCCAGTTTTCTACGCTCTGCTTCTAATTCTGCTAAGCGTGATGATTGGCCATTATTTAACATTACTAAGTCGTCGATGTACTCCAGTGCATTATCTAGTTGGTTGTTTGAGTACTCGAGCATAGCTTCCATTTTTTTTACTCTGTCTTTAGCTACTAAAAATTCGATAAACTCTTTCTCTCCTACTTTGATATATGGCTCTTGCATTCTTGACTACCTCCACATAATGTTTTATTTTTAAGTTAGTAAAATTTCACAAATACTTAGTGTTGACTGGTCGTTTTGCAGAACGTATCAGTCTTTTATTTTGTCGAACTCTTTATCGAAATAGATAAATACACCTACACCGATGAACAGCGCATATGCTAGTGCGTCAGTTACAAATACGTTAATAGTCATTAATATGATTGTGACTAGAACTGCTACCAGCAATGCTATGATGAAACTCACTTCTGCGTACGACATTTAACCACCTCCTAATAAAGTTTGACCGAATGCAACATTTCGATACGCATTTTTAAGGCTCTCTGTGACGTTGGTGTATCCCTCAAGCACTGTAATAACGTCTTGTTGTGACCTTCGTGAAAGTAATCGTCAATTTCGATTGGATATTGACCAAATAAGTCTGTTGCTGCATTCTCTATTAATTCAGGTGCTTTGTATGGGTTAGTTTGTGTTAGATGTGCGATAAGTAATTGTTTGTTATTCATTAGATCCACCTCCTCATAAACTAGCTTCGTTAACCATCAAATTATTTTCGATAAACTCTAATGCTGGCTTAACTTTGATATAGCGTTTACGACTATCTTCAAATTTGTATATAAACTTTTTGAACTGTTGATTAGATGCTACTTTCTTTTCAAAATCGTCTTTGGATAAACCACTGATTTTTACGAACTCTTTAACGTCTGCAAAACCGATGTATTCCATTAAAATCACTCCTTTCGTGTATAATTTGGTTATCGCTACTGCGTTAGATTGGAGGTGTAATATATGAATAAGTACGTTGTTTCTTATGACCTTAATAAAGAAGGTCAAAGATATGATTTGATAATCCATTTTTTAGAACGTCTTCCAATTGCTATAAAAGTTTTAGAATCATGTTGGTTAGTCAAAACTGATAAATCTATTGATGAACTATCTGACAACATAAATGCTATTTTAGATAGTAATGATGAGTATCTAGTTGTGAAATTTGATGAATTTCCATATGGATTCCTACACAAAGAAACGATTCAAAAAATAAACGAAGAATTTTAAAATATTCCTAATTTTTCTAATTCTTTATTTTTAAATTTTTTAGTTTCTCTGATAGCACTTCTAATCTCCTCCGCCAAGATGACGATTAGGAGTGCTATTTTGATTGCTTTAAGTTTATTCATTTCGTTTCACCTCCTTTAAGGCTTTTCTTGCACTTCTTTAATATCAACTTTTAATGCATCACAGATTTTTTTCACTGTTAGAAATCCCGGATTGTTATTTTCTAATTCAGCTGATCGGATTGTAGAATTCTGCAATCCAGTTAACTTAGCCAGTTGATAACGACTTAATCCCTTTTTCTCTCTTAAATCTTTCAAATTCAGCATGATGACACTCCTTATTGTCTATATCGGAATTTCGTTATATACTTATCTCAACCCCACATAAACTGGGAGGTGATGGCCTTGCTTATGCGAGGTTTTAAATCACCCTGTGGTTCTATAGATAAGTAAATCTAAATTTAGGGCATCGTTTGTTGTGCTCCATCGCCAACTGAGGCGTTAAAAAGGCATGCGCACTGTAAGGTAGTAACTTACGGGACGCTAGACTTTGATTGAACACCTAAGCTCATTACAGGGCTGGGGACGATACCAGCAAAACTTGAGCTGTTAGTCGTGGCGACTAGAATCAAACAAAATTTCCGTAGCACATGCTTTCCACGACAAAGTATGTGCTTTTTTAAGTTGTTTGTTCGATTGTGGGTATTAAAGTTCTCCTGCTAAAAATTTATTAATAAAGTATTGTTGACCTTTGCCTGTTACTTTTGGTGTACGTGTAATTTTGCTAGACCCGTCCGGATTATTAATTACGCGTTTTTTTATATCTAATATTTCTAAATCCATACTTTTTTGAGTTGGTAAGTTATAACTTTCGCCACTCTTTTTAATTAAGTAACCGTTATTTCTTAACCATTTGAATAATCTGTTTTGTCCAACATCAACACCGTTTTGTTTAAGTAATTTCGCTAATTCTCCTACGAGTATTGAATTATCACTACCAGCAACTGAATCTGCGAATAGTACTTTAGGTTTGTTGTCTTTGATTTGTTGTTCGAGCGTTAAATTATGTTCTTTCTCTTTCTTATACTCAGTTAGAATATTGATAATATAATCTGGATTATTTAATGTGTTTTCGATTACGTTATCTGTTGCATACAGTCCATGTTTGCGAATTGAAGGTAGAACATCTTCAAACACCCATTCTTCAAATTCATCTGCTTGTGGCAATTTAGAGCGTGTGATTAATCTATATAAATTACCTTCATCAATGAATTTCTTACGCTGTACTCCACCATTGGAAAGGACGTCGTGATTTACGACCCCCTTATTTTTAGTGTGACGACTAATTGCATCACGGGGGTTTGCATATCCTAAAATTTCTGCTACTTGAATTGCTGGAAACCATTCCTTACCTTCAAAAGTTAAGATTTCCAAATTTCCAAACTGTGAATTCTGAAAGACTTGTAATTCATTCATTAATTCTTCACCTCTTCTTTGATTTCTAAGATTTTTGCAATACGTTTCTTTTGTTCAAATGCATCTCTACGTCCACGCAAGATGTCTGATAAGTAAGCACTTGAGATACCTAACATATCTGCTAGCTGCTTATTCGTGATGTTACGTTTAAGTAATTCCATTCTTACTTTCATGCCGAATTCTGTTGTTGCCATGATTTTCCACTTCCTTTTGGATAATATTATTGGATAAATATTGAATTAAATTATCCAATGTGCTAATATATAAGCATAGCTAAATAAGACATAACAAAGTGCTGTTATATCAACGTTCCCCAACGTTATAAGCTTTGTGTTTTTATTGGCTTAACAATTAGCGTAACCATAGTATATTATCTTTTTGGATAATTGTCAAACTAAAAATATCTTTTTGGATAATTTATTTTGGTTTAATAAGGAGAAAAACAATGGATATAGTTCAAAAAATCAGATTTTTATGTCAACAACAAGGGATTACGGTTGCAGAATTAGAAAGAAGAATCGGATTATCTAACGGACAAATAACTAAGTGGAGAAGACAAGTTCCTGGGATTAATAAAGTTCAACTTGTAGCCGACTACTTCGACGTATCTGTTGACTACTTATTAGGTAGAGAAAAAGATGAATATTCTGGCGAACAAGAAGATGAAGAAATTCGCATCATGCATCGTGGAGTTAAGAATATGACAAAAGAAGATAGAGAAAAAGCATTAAAGATGTTTGAAACTTTCTTCGACAATTGGGACGAATACACTAAAGACAAATAAAGGGGATTTTATTTTGCATTTTGTATATCAAAACTCATTTTTAAAAGCAGCACGAGCTGTAAGTGCATTAATTGAAACTAATTATATAGATGAATTCCCTTTACCTATTAAAGAAATAATAGAAAATGATAGTAATGTGGAATTGTTTACATTTAAAGAGTTTTGTAACATTACAGGTTATTCTTTAAATGAGCTACAAACTTACGGGGGTTCTGATGAGGCTTTTCATATTAAAAAAGGAAATAAGTTTGCCATTATCTATAATGAAAATGTTTATAATAGAAGATTACGTTTTACATTAGCTCATGAATATGGACACTACATTATGGAACATGACGGTATGAGCTACAAGAAAACACCTATTCTTCAAGATACACAACGAACTAATTTAGAAGAATATGAAGCTAATTCTTTTGCTTCATGCCTCTTATTTCCACTTAATATAAGATACAAATATCGAAATGTATTGAACGTTGGTGATGCGGCTGATCTGTTCAAAATTAGTTATCAAGCTGCAAAAGTAGCTTTAGATATTTTTGATGAACACATGGATAGTGGTTTAGAAAATTATATTTCTATGTTTGAACATAGACACATGGAAACGTATATGTCATTTTTAGACGAAATGCTAGGAGAACAAATGGAGGAATATAACCGTATAATGAGAACAGAATACGGATACTAATACTCGATATGGTAAATACGTTATTCAATTTGAACCATTACGAGTGTTTGAATATAAAGATATAGAATAAGGGGGATTTACATGGCTAAAAATATAGGATTTAAAAACAATTACGCTATCGGTGTCATAAAAAGTGGGTTGTCGAAAGAAGGTAAAAAAGCAATAGATTTACTAAGTTCTGAAGAACAGATAAAACTAGCAAATTTACAAAGAAACAACGATCCTGATTTGAGCAAAGAAGTAAATAAAGCAATCGGAATGGATAATGATTTTACTAGCGTTCAAGAAAAAAATGAAGCTTACCGTGAAAAAAGTATTGAAAAACAAGGAATTAAGAAGCCAACAGAAACTACTTCAAATGCTTTTTATTTCCAAAATAAAGCTAATACTTTAGATGATATTTACAATTTAATTGGTCTCGGAACTCACCTTAGCCAAAAAGAACAAGCTAAATTTGTTCATTATAAAGATATGAAAACAAACACTTATGTACAAATAGCACAAAATGACGAAATTATTAAACAAAATAACAAAATACAAGAACAAAACGATGAAATTATTGAGTTGTTAAAACAAATAGCGAATAAATAATTGGGTAGCCCGTCTACCCTTATTATTTTTTACTTTTTTTGAGGAGGAATGAGTGAAATGGCATCTTTTACAGTAACAAAACGAAAAAATAAGAACTCAACAAGCTGGCAGTATGATGTAAAACATCCTAGTTTTAAATCTGGTAAAAAGCGTAAATCTGGATTTAAAACAAAAGCTGAAGCAACGAATGCAGCGCAACAATTGATTAGAGATTTAGAAGATGGTAAACAAGTAGATAGCAATAGATTGTTTAAGGACTATTATAAAGAATGGCTCAAGTTAAACGGAAAATATGAATTATCATCAAAACAACAATATTGGTATGAACACTCACTTGATTTGTTTTTAAAACATTTCAGCGAAGATATTAAAATTAAAGATATCACTCGAAGTGAGTATCAAAAATTTATATCTGATTACGCAAATGGTAGAACTTCAGAAACAGTTAGAAAAGTTAATCTTTATTTATCTAGTTGTATTAAAGATGCAGTGTATGATGGTTATATCAAAAAAGATCCAACATATAACATTAAAGCTAAAGGAACAAAACTAGCTAAAAAAGAAGATGTAAAATTTTTAACTATTAGACAGTATGAAGAATTAAGAGAACATTTTAAGTTAAGAACAGATAAAAGTACGATTATGTTGTATATACTTTTAATTACAGGTGCTAGATTTTCAGAAGTAAACAGAATGACCTATGATGACTTACTAATAACTAAAGGACTAATTCACTTGCCAGGAACTAAAACAGAAAACGCTGATAGATTTGTAGAAGTTTCTAAAAATGATTTAAAGCATATATACAAAGCGATAGAGACACATCCACATAGAATTGATAATAAGTTATTCGGCTTATCTCATACAGCGATTTCTAAAGTGTTTAACAAAGCTAAAAAGAAATATAACATCAATGAAGATGTCACACCTTATTCGTTAAGACATACACATGCAAGTTACTTAATTAGTAAAGGCATTCCGATTGAGTACATTAGTAAAAGATTAGGTCACGCAAGTATAGCTATCACATTAGATGTTTATACACATCTTCTTGATGAACATAAAAAAGAGCAAGGCCAAAAGGTCAGAGAAATATTTTCTTGACACTTATTTGACACTTGCTCGCTGTAAACGTTGATATATCAACGGGTTATAGCGTCCTGGGAGGGATTCGAACCCCCGACCGATGGCTTAGAAGGCCATTGCTCTATCCAGCTGAGCTACCAGGACATGATTTTTTAACACAAGAATTATTATAGCTAAAGAAAAGTCATTTAGCAATAGCTTTGATATAAAAAAAGTTTATATTTTTCACTAATTAAGTATAATTATTACTATCACTTTTACATTGTATTTAAAATTATTTATAGGGCAATGGTTAAGTAATGTATTTATAAAATGACACTTAGGCATGCTTTAATGTAAAACACTAAAGCATGCCTAAGTGTTAGGAACTAAATTTGAAATTCAGTTGTGTCGATAACTTGGTTATCTCTATTTCTAAAACGTAGTGTAGCATGATGATTATTATCGTCTATTAACAATTCTGCAAATGTTTCTTCAATATTACTACGTGATTGTGAAATGCTACCTGGATTGATAACATGAACGTTACCCAATTTCTCATATTTCGCTACATGAGTATGCCCATAAAATGCTAATTTGCATCCTAGGGTCTGAGCTTTTTCAGCTAATCGCATACGTGTTTGATTTACTGAATAAAGATGGCCATGAGTATAAAAAGCTTTAACATCATTTACTTCAACAATTTCTTCGTTAGGAAACTCTGGATAGAAATCACAATTCCCTTTGACACGTCGAAACAAACTTAATTCTGTATCATTATATTCAAATTCAGAGTCACCAAGATGGATAAAGGCATCTGCATCTTTATGTTGCTCATACAATTGGTGTAAAATACCCGCTTCTGTATGATTATCACTTACAATTAACCATTTAGACATCATTAATCACGCTCCAAATAAGCATTTAATTTCTGAATAGCGTTGCCTCGATGGCTAATCTCGCTTTTTTCTTCAGTTGTGAGTTGAGCCATTGTTTTGCCCTTTTCAGGAACAAAAAATATTGGATCATAACCGAATCCATTCTCTCCTTGTCTCTCAGTTGTAATTTCTCCACCTACAGTGCCTTTGAATGTTTGAGTAGGTTCTCCAGGAGCGCTCATACTAATGACGCAAACAAATTGTGCTTCTCTGTCTTCTTTACCTTCTAAATTGTGTAACAATTTATCAATATTTGCTTCATCATTTTTATCCAAGCCCGCATATCGTGCAGAATAAACACCTGGCTCTCCATTTAGTGCGAATACTTCTAAACCACTGTCATCTGCAATCACACGTTTATTCAAAGCTTTAGCTGCTGCCTCTGATTTTAAACGCGCGTTCTCTTCAAAAGTAGTACCTGTTTCTTCTACATCGAAATCTTTGATGACTTCAGAAATACCTATCACATTATCATTAGGAAAGATTGCTTTAAAATCATTAATTTTACCTTGGTTATTTGACGCAATTACTATATCTGCCAAAGTTATGTCACTCCATTCTTTTAAATAACTTGAATACGTTCAACTTCAACGTCTAGTTTTAACCATTGTGCAATAATATTTTTGATATGTACAGTATCACCTGTAGCAAAGAAACGGTGCGGTGGATTTGGCGAATAGCTCGCATGTTCATTACTAAATGTAAGTAATGCACTGACTTCGCGTGCTGTTTCAAGACCCGAAGAGATTACCTTTTTTTCTCCACCAAAGTAATCATTAATTGGTTTATACAATAAAGGATAGTGAGTGCAACCAAGAATGACCGTGTCAGCATCTGAATTACGCCACTGCTTTAAGGTTTGATGAATAACGATACTTGTGATTGTAGGATCATCGTAGCGCATTTGCTCTACTAAAGGAACAAATCCAGGACATGCTACGCCATAAACATTTACATTTGGATTGATACGCTTAATATGATGGCGATAAGCTTCAGACTTAATTGTTCCTTCAGTACCTAAGATTAAAACGTTCTGATTTTTCGTGGTCATAATTGCAGTACGCGCACCAGGTTCTATTACTCCAATCACAGGGATAGGTAATATTTGTTGTAAATGCTCAAGTGCTACCGCAGTTGCTGTATTACAAGCAATTACTAACATTTTAATATTAAATTCCATCAATTTATTTGCAAGCTGTGTTGTAAATTCTTTAACTTCCTCACCAGGGCGTGGGCCATATGGACATCTTGCTATATCCCCTAAATAATAAATCGTTTCATTAGGAAGTTGTCGCATGATTTCCTTCGCAACGGTCAACCCTCCTACGCCAGAATCTATTACACCAATTGGTTTATTCATTTACATTCATCCTTATAATACATAATACTCTCATTTTACCACAGTCATCTATTGAGTTTGACTAATCCGTTTTATCCATTTTGAAAATAAAAAAGTAGATAGCGATTTATTACAAAATCACTATCTACTTCTAATTGTGAGTGCTAAATGTCAGGTTGAGACATTTAATAAATTATATTATAAGAAAAATTATTATTTCTGTTCAAATTCTAAACCTTTTTGTCCAGATTTATCTTAATTAATCTACTTTGTGGTCTGAACCAAAGAATGATTTAAACATATGGAATGTTGTTTCTCTGTTTAATGCTGCGATTGAAGTTGTCAAAGGAATACCTTTTGGACAAGCATTCACACAGTTTTGAGAGTTACCACATTCTTGTAAACCACCTGTACCCATTAATGCATCTAAACGTTCATCTTTAGTCATTGCACCTGTTGGGTGTAAGTCGAATAAACGTACTTGAGAAATCGCTTGTGCACCTACGAATTTGTTGTTACGTGTTACGTTAGGACATACTTCTAAACATACACCACAAGTCATACATTTAGATAATTCATAAGCTGTTTGACGCTTTTTCTCTGGCATACGTGGACCAGGACCTAAGTCATACGTACCATCGATAGGAATCCACGCTTTCATACGTTTTAAGTTGTCAAACATTCTTGTACGATCTACTTGTAAGTCACGAATAACTGGGAATGTGCTCATTGGTTCTAAGCGAATCGGTTGTTCTAATTGATCAACGATTGCTGAACATGATTGTCTCGCACGACCATTAATAACCATTGAACAAGCACCACATACTTCTTCTAAACAGTTCATATCCCAAGTTACAGGCGTCGTCTTTTCACCTTTACTATTTACAGGATTACGTCTAATTTCCATTAAACATGCGATAACGTTTAAATTCTCTTTATAAGGAATTTCAAACTCTTCTTCATATGGTTTAGAGTCTTGATTATCTTGACGTTTAATAATTAATTTAACAGTTTTTTGATTTGTTTCTTTTTGTTGACCTTCTTCACGATTGCGCGCTTCTTCATTACGACGTTCTTCTGGAGTTTCTTTTACTGATTGAGTGTCAGCCATTATTTTTTACCTCCTTTAGACTTACTAGTGTAATCACGTTTACGTGGTGGAATTAAACTTACATCAACTGGTTCATAAGTAAATTTAGGTGCTTCTGTTTTACCTTGATACTCAGCTAAAGTTGTTTTTAACCATTCATCATCATTACGTTCAGGGAATTCTGGTTTATAATGAGCTCCACGTGATTCATTACGATTGTAAGCCCCAATAGTAATTACTCGTGCTAAAACTAACATATTCCATAATTGACGTGTGAAGAATACTGCTTGGTTACTCCAAGTTTGCGTATCTTCCATGTCAATGTCTTGATAACGTTTCATCAGTTCAACAATTTTCTTATCTGTTTCAAGTAATTTATCGTTTTCACGTACTACTGTTACGTTTGCTGTCATAATTTCACCAAGTTCACGATGAAGTTTATAAGCATTTTCAGTACCACGCATGTTTAATAAGTTATCAAAGCGTTCTTGTTCTTCATCTACACGTTTTTGATAAATACTTTCATCTAAGTCTGTGTATGAAGTTTCTACATTTTCAACATATTTAATTGCATTAGGACCAGCAACTGTACCGCCATAAATGGCTGATAATAATGAGTTAGCACCTAAACGGTTACCACCGTGTTGAGAGAAATCACATTCCCCTGCTGCAAATAAACCTTTGATATTAGTCATTTGGTCATAATCTACATATAATCCACCCATTGAGTAGTGAACCGCTGGGAAGATCTTCATAGGTACTTTACGTGGATCATCACCTGTAAATTTCTCATAAATTTCAATGATACCACCAAGTTTTACATCTAATTCGTGTGGATCTTTATGAGATAAGTCAAGGTACACCATGTTTTCGCCATTAATACCTAATTTTTGGTTAATACAAACGTCAAAGATTTCACGTGTCGCAATGTCACGTGGTACTAAGTTACCGTAATCAGGATATTTCTCTTCTAAGAAGTACCATGGCTTACCATCTTTGTATGTCCAAATACGTCCACCTTCACCACGTGCTGATTCACTCATTAATCGAAGTTTATCATCACCTGGGATAGCTGTTGGATGAATTTGAATGAATTCACCATTTGCATATTTAGCACCTTGTTGGTAAACGATTGAGGCAGCAGATCCTGTATTAATCATTGAGTTTGTTGTCTTACCGAAGATAATACCAGGGCCACCTGTTGCCATAATAACAGCGTCTGAACCAAATGATTTAATTTCAGATGTTGTCATGTTTTGGGCAACAATACCTCTAGCTGCGTTCTCGTCGTCTTTAACAATACCTAAGAACTCCCAGCCTTCATATTTAGTAACTAAACCATCCACTTCAAATGAACGTACTTGTTCATCAAGTGCATAAAGTAATTGCTGTCCAGTAGTCGCACCTGCGAATGCTGTACGGTGATATAACGTTCCACCGAAACGACGGAAGTCTAAAAGACCTTCTTTAGTTCTACTAAACATTACGCCCATACGGTCTAATAAGTGAATAATAGATGGTGCAGCTTCAGCCATTGCTTTAACAGGTGGTTGGTTAGCTAAGAAGTCCCCACCATAAACTGTATCATCAAAGTGAATCCAAGGTGAGTCACCTTCACCTTTAGTATTTACCGCACCATTAATACCACCTTGGGCACATACAGAGTGCGAACGTTTAACAGGTACAATTGAGAATAAATCAACATGCGCACCTTGTTCTGCAGCTTTAATTGTTGACATCAGACCAGCAAGGCCTCCACCGACAACAATAATTTTTTTCTCTGCCATAGAATTGTCACTCCCCTAAAAGATATCTACAACTTAACGTCACGTATAACCTTGATATATAAGTAACTGTTAATTATTACTCATTATCTAAAGGTTTAATTTCGTTTTTATTCATGTTCTATACGAATGCTAAAAGTGCTGTTACACCGATGTATGAAAGAATTAAGAATACAATTAAAGAAACCCAAGTGAAAACACGTTGAGATTTTTTAGATTGTAAAAAGCCCCATGTTACTAAGAATGACCATAATCCATTTGAGAAATGGAAAATAACACAAATAATACAAATGATGTAAATAATTAATACAAATGGATTTTCCAATACGCGGTGCATTAAATCATAATTAATTTCCTTACCGAAGAAATACTTTTGTAAAGTTGTTTGCCATAAATGCATAAATACAAAGACGAATGTCACAATACCTGAAACTCTTTGTAAAGCAAACATCCAGTTTCTAAATAAAGAATAATGACCGATATTTTCTTTTGCAGTAAATGCAATATGAATACCATAAAGACCATGGTATAAAATTGGTAAGTAAATAAATAAAAATTCAATCGCTAATAGGAATGGTAAAGATTCCATAAAGTTAGCAGCTTTATTAAAAGCTTCAGCACCTTGTGTTGCTTGATGGTTCACCATTAAGTGAACAATTAAGAATGCACCGATTGGAATGATACCTAGCAACGAGTGAATTCGTCTTAGGTAAAATTCGTTTTTAGACTTTGCCAAAAGGAGTCCCCCCTGTAAACCAATTATTTAAATTGCCCATCCTTAAGAAAGCCCATCTCTCTCGTTAAGAATTATTAGCAAAAGTATTTACTACTTTATTTAGTACTTGCAAAAATAAGGAATTCTCAAAATTAAAATTTGAATAAATCTGAAAATTATATATCTAAAAATGAGTCTTCATTTTTATCATTTATGTAAACAAGTAGGACTTAAAAAAGTAAATACATTTCATTCATTGTAGATTTATGAGATATGCAAGTAAAATCTTACTATTTTCAAAAACCCTATGATGATAACAATTCTCAATTAGAAAACGCTTCCATACTTTCTTAAAAAAATAAGCTTTTTGTTAACTTTATTGTAACATTTTTTATATGTTTTTGGGGTATGAGAATAATTCTCATACCCCTTTTTTTGAAATCAGTCGTTTTTTAGCGCTTGTTGTAAATTTTTAGCTACTTTTTCAGGCAGTCCTGCAGCTTGTAGATCACTCACACTTGCTTCCTTCATTTTTTTAATAGAGCCAAATGTACGTAAGAGTTTAGTTTTTCGTTTACTTCCAATACCGTCTACTGTATCAAGTACGGATTGTAGACCCGTTTTTTGGCGTGTTTGACGATGGAATGTAATCGCAAATCGATGGACTTCATCCTGAATACGATGGAGTAAGTAAAATGCTTGGCTATTTTTCTTCATTGGTACAACTTCAGCATTCGCACCGTAAAGTAATTCAGATGTTTGGTGTTTATCATTTTTTCTTAAACCAGCGACTGGAATGTCTAAGCCTAATTCATTCTCTAAAACATCAATAACGCCAGACACATGTCCCTTACCACCATCAACGATAATAAGATCTGGTAAAGGAAGGCCTTCATTCAATACACGTGTATAACGACGGCGCACAACTTCGCGCATTGATTTATAATCATCGGGCCCTTGTACGGTCATAATTTTATATTTACGATAGCCTTTTTTATCCGGTTTACCATCCACAAATGTAACCATTGCTGAAACAGGATCTACCCCTTGAATATTTGAGTTATCGAAAGCTTCAATACGAATCGGTGTTTGAATACCCATACGTTCGCCTAACTCTTCAATTGCTTTAACCGTGCGTGATTCATCTTTAGCAATTAATTTGAATTTATTATCAAGGGCTACTTCTGCATTATGGCTTGCTAAATCAACCATTTCTTTTTTAGTACCTCTTGCCGGTTGGACAATTTTAGTATCAACAACTGAACGGATAATGTCTTTATCAAGATTTTTAGGAACATGAACTTCTTTAGGTAAAATGTGTTGATTCAAGCTATAGAATTGACCTATAAATGTATAAAATTCTTCTTCCTCAGTTTGTTGTATGGGAATCATCGTAGCATCACGTTGAATCATATTACCTTGACGGATAAAGAATACTTGAATACACATCCAACCTTTAGACACGCTATAGCCGAAGACATCACGAATGGTATTATCAGAAGACATAATTTTTTGTTTTTTAGTTAAATTATGAATATGTTGAATTAAATCTCTATATTCTTTCGCACGTTCGAAATCTAATTTCTCACTCGCTTCCATCATACGAGTTTCTAAATTTTTTAAAATTGTTTTATCTTCGCCATTTAGAAAATCACTAATTTCACGTGTCATTTGAGCATATTTTTGTTGATCTACATCATACACACATGGTCCCATGCATTGCCCAATATGATAATACAAACATAATTTATCTGGCATGTTGTCACATTTTCTAAATGGATAAATACGGTCTAATAACTTTTTCGTTTCTTGAGCAGAATACGCATTTGGATAAGGTCCAAAGTATTTACCTGAACCTTTCTTAACAGTTCTTGTCACTATTAATCTTGGATGCTTTTCTTTAGTAATTTTTATAAATGGATAGCTTTTATCATCTTTCAATAAAATATTGTAACGCGGTTGATATTGTTTAATTAAATTTAATTCTAATAAAAGCGATTCAGTTTCACTGGATGTTACTATAAATTCAAAATTTCTGATTTCAGCAACTAAGCGCGTTGTTTTAGCATCATGTGCGCCAGTAAAATATGAGCGTAATCGATTTCTTAGGCGTTTCGCTTTACCTACATAAATCACTTGGTCGTTACGATCTTTCATTAGATAACAACCTGGTTCAAATGGAACTACACTCAACTTATCTCTAATCTTATCTTGGTAGTCTGCCATTAATGTCCTCCTTCCCGCTATTTTAAAGCGCATATAAAAAAGACGGAGCGATTACATTTAATGTAATGCCCCAGTCTTGATTACTTTATTGTCATTCTTATAGATGTTTGTCTAAAACTTCAGCTAAGTTTTCTTTAGGTTGGAAACCAACTACTTTATCGACTGGTTCGCCATCTTTAAATACGATTAAAGTTGGGATACTCATTACTTCAAATTTAGCAGCAGTTGAAGGATTTTCATCTACATCTAATTTTAAGATGTCAGCTTTACCGTCATAATCACCTGCTAATTCTTCTAATACAGGTGCAATCATTTTACAAGGTCCACACCAAGTAGCCCAGAAATCTACTAGTTTAACGCCTGATTGAATGTTTTCATCAAAGTTTGAATCCGTTACTTTTACGATTGCCATAATTGCCAATCCTCCTTAAATTTTGAATGATGAGCAAATTATAACAGACTTTAATCGCATCTGCATTGCTCTTGCTCAATTAATCCATTTCTTATTTTTAAAAATCTATTCATAAATCACTGATTTATTATTTCACTCGCTTTATTGTACGTCAAATAAATAAAAAATCAACATCCTTGCTTACAAAAATTTATTAATTATTTAAGTTCAGCTACCGTCACACCAAAGCCACCTTCACTTGGCATACCACCTCGGAATGATTTAACGCTTTTATGTTTCTTCAAGTGGTTTTGTACAGCTTTTTGTAAAGCGCCTGTACCTTTACCATGAATAATATAGACTTGTTCATAGTTACTTAATACCGCTTGGTCGATGTATTGGTCTAACTCGCCTACCGCTTCTTCATATCGATAGCCTCTTAAATCTAGTTCTGTTTTAATCGTTTGACGATTTTGACGTGTAACCATTTTAACTGGCTTTTCTTTTTTCTTCTTCGTTTTTTCTAAATCTTCAATAGGTAATTTCATTTTAATGATGCCCATTTGTACAACGGCTTCATCATCACCCACAAGTTCTAATACTTCACCTTTTTGACCATAAGATAAAACTTTCACTTCATCTCCAGCGTGAATTTCGTCATATTTTTGTTTTTGAACATTTTGTTTAATAGATTTCGCTTCATATTGATCGTCTAATTGTTTCTTTTTATCTATTAATTCATGTTCTTTAACATCAGCGCCTTTTTTATCTCGCAATTCGCGTAATTCTTTTAAGATTTCATCTGCTTCTTTGGTTGCTGATTTCACACGTTGATTGGCTTTTTCTTTAGCCTCATCCATTAATTTTTGTTCATAATTTTTGTATTGTTGATACTGCTGTTCAAGATCATCATGCGTTGTTTTAGCTTCTCTTAATAATCGGTCTAATTCAATACGTTGTTCATCTACACGTTTTGAATTCTTTTCAAGTGATTCAATCATTGAATTAATTTCTTGTTCATCTGTACCAATCATTGTTTTAGCTTTATTAATGATACTCAGTTTGAGGCCTAATTTTCTAGAAATATCGAATGCATTCGAACGGCCTGGAACGCCCATCAATAATTTATACGTAGGGCTCAATGTATTCACGTCAAATTCAACGCTGGCATTCATTACACCTTCGCGATTATAGCTGTAAGCTTTAAGCTCTGGATAATGCGTTGTTGCCATGACTAAAGAGCCAATTTCACGCACGTGATCTAGAATACTCATAGCAAGTGCTGCCCCTTCACTAGGGTCCGTACCTGCACCTAATTCATCGAATAAGACTAAGCTATTTTTATCTGTCTCTTTCAAAATTTCAACAATATTTTTCATGTGAGAAGAGAAGGTAGATAATGATTGCTCGATAGATTGCTCATCCCCGATATCACAATAGACGTTCTCGAAGACACTTAATTGACTACCGTCTAATGTAGGAATCAATAAACCAGATTGGGCCATCACAATAATAAGACCTAACGTTTTAAGTGTGACTGTTTTACCACCTGTGTTAGGACCAGTAATAATCACTGTTTCAATATCATCTATAAATTCAATTGTATTCGCTACCACAGTCTCTCTATCTAATAAAGGATGGTATGCATTGGGTAAATAAACCGTTCTTTCTTTATAAAATGTTGGCTTAGTCCCTTTAATTGAACGCGCATAACGTGCTTTTGCCGTTAAGAAATCAATGTGTCCCATCACCGATTCTGCTACTAGACAGCCATCCGCCTCGGCAGCAACTAATCCTGTCAATTCTGTTAAGATGCGTTCACGTTCTACCGCTTCATCATTGCGTAAACGACTAATTTGATTATTCATCTCTACTATTGAAGAGGGTTCAATGTATAGTGTTTGTCCAGAAGCAGATTGGTCATGCACAATCCCTTTAAAGTCTTGGCGATATTCTGCTTTAACTGGGATAACATTTCGATCATTACGTACAGTAATAATCGCATCTGATAATTTCTTCTGATTTGCCTGACTCTTTACAATACGATCAAGATTTTGTCTAATGCGTTGGTTAGTGCTTGAAATCTTGCTTCGAATACCTTGTAACTCATAACTTGCATTATCGTATAAATCGTACGTATCACATTTCTCATTAATTTCTTGGAAAAGGTCTGAAAGTACTGGAAGTTGGCTCATCTTATCATTCAAGATAGGATATTTAACGACTTCTTCATCTTCTTCCAGTAATTGATTATAAAATGTCTTAAATTGATTCTGAACTTGAATTAATCGTTTAATCAAATTTAATTCAGTAACATTCAGTACCCCACCAATCGTAGCACGATGAATCAGTGGTGATACTTTGGCTAAGCCACTTAAACTAGGCATACGATGTTTGTTATAAATTTGTGAGATTTCATCCGTTTCATTCATTTGAAACTCTACTGTTTCAAAATCTGTGGCTGGAGACATCTTAGACACTTTTTCACGTCCTAAATCACTGACTGTTTCAGAAGCCACAAATGATTTAATTTTATCAAATTCTAAGACGTCTAATGTTTTTTGTCTCATACAATCCCTCTATTTCTTCAATTTTATATTATTCTCTACTAAATCTTTGAATGCTTCCCTAGACATCGTATTAATGACTCTATCCTTATGAACGAAACCTTTTTGTGCAGTTGCGACACCATATTTCATGAAGTCTAAGTGATCCGTATGATGTGCGTCCGTATTAATGGTTAATCTAACGTTTGGATATTTTCTTACTGTATCTGCATTTAAATCTAAACGAGCTGGGTTAGCATTAATTTCCATAATCGTATTGGTTTCTTCTGCCAGTTTCATCAATTGCTCAATGTTTGGCTCATAACCTTTACGTCTTCCTATAATTCGGCCTGTAGGATGTGCAATATGTCTTACATAAGGGTTTCGACATGCATTTTCTAGGCGCTTCATAATTTCTTCTTCAGACTGATTAAAACTTTGATGAATTGCCGCAATCACATAATCTAATTGCGCTAAAACGTCATCATCATAATCTAATGAACCATCAGGTAAAATATCCATTTCAGTTCCCGAATAGACATCGATTTCTTTATATTCTTCATTCAATTTCTTAATTTCTTCATTTTGACGCAATAATCTTTCAACTTGTAAACCATTCGCTACTCTTAAACTTTTTGAATGGTCGGTAATCACCATAAATTGGTAACCCTTTTTAATATTCGCTTCTATCATTTCTCGAATTGAAAAAGCACCGTCACTAAATGTCGTATGCATATGGATATCGCCATTAATATCGTCTAACGTAATAATATTGCTTAAATCTTTATCGAATTCACTACCATCTTCGCGCATTGCCGGATTGATCCATTCACTACCAAAATGTTGGTAAATTTCCGCTTCACTTTGAAATTGTAAAAGCGTACCATCTTGTTGTTCAATACCATATTCACTGACTTTTTCGTTTTGCGCTTTAGCAAGTTGTCTAATACGAATATTATGGTCTTTAGAACCAGTGAAGTGTTGTAACGTATGATAGTATGCCGCTGGTTCGATCAATCTAAAGTCTACACCCACTGTTTCATCATCATAAGTTAACTCAAGAGAAACTTTTGTCTGACCTACAGCCACTTCTTTCACTTTATTGGGTATGGCCAATAATTGTTGTTGCACTTTATCAGGATGGTCTGTGCTAATAATATAGTCTAAATCTTTGCTCATTTCTTTGTAACGACGGAAGCTGCCAGCTACAGAATATTTATCAACGCCTTCTAGCGTCTCTAAATATTCACTAATCGTTTGATTTAATTTGCGCATTAAGCCAATTGGATAACGATCTTTTTTAGCACCTAATGCTTTCACTGCTTCTAAAATATTTTGCTCTGTCTTTTTAGCAAAACCACTTAATTCGCTCACTTTACCATTTTCACATGCTGCTTGTAGGCTCTCTTTATTAGTAATGTTAAGCTCTTTATATAATCTCGCTATTTTTTTACTACCTAAACCTTGGATTTTCATTAGTGGAATTAATCCTTCAGGCACAATTTGTTGAAGTTCATGTAAGGTAGATGATTCTCCTGTAGTACGATATTCATTGATAACTTCCCCTACACCTTTACCAATACCTTTTAATTCTGTCACATCTTCAATTTCATCTAAAGCACGCTCATCGATTTCTAAACTTTGTGCTGCTTTTCTATATGCAGAAACTTTAAATGTGTTTTCTCCATTTAACTCCATATATGTGGCTATTTTTTCTAATAATTGAATTACATCTTTTTTAGTCACTACACTCACTCCATAAAAAGAAGACCAGGACATCTAACATAGTCTTATTGTCCTGACCTCATATCAGTTTTGTTTAATTATAAATTTAAAATATAGGATGATAACCATGGCGTATGAAATAAAATGCCACTTCCTATTATTGAATGCGATAAACTCTGTTGTAACCAGTCAACTGGATATAATGCTACTATGTATAGTACCAGTTGAAGTAAAATGATAACCAATACTAGACTAATTGCACAGCCCAATATTCTACTTATTAATGCAATATTTTGATACGTCACTATATTATCAAAAGTTACAATAATAAGATATAAAAGCAACTTGCTAATAAACGTAATTAAAATAAAAGCGAAAATGGTATCAAAACGTTGTTGTAATTCGTTAAAGTGAAATGCGTATGACGTATCGTAAGCGATTGTTTTGGGAAAAGGCACAAACACAATAAGTTGTTTAGCAATAAAACGATAAAAATGATGCGCAATCATTAATGAGACTATCGATGCTAATAAATGCAAACTACTGAGCCAAATGCCCCTTCTAAATCCCATCACAATATAATAAATAATAATCAGTACAACAATAACATCAATTAGCATCTAATCTTCTCGATGTTTTAATTGTTGAATTTCTTGACGGAGCTTACGATTTTCCTCTTCTAATTGAACTTTTTCATGCATAATATTTACTGCCGTTAATATAGATTTTCTTGTTGTATCAAGTCCAGATGATTTTCGTCCCATTTCTTTTAACTTTTCATCAACTAAATGAGCCACGTAACGGATATGTTCCGGACTGTCTTCACCGATGATCGTATAATTCTGATCATTAATTGAAACATTAATGCGATTTTTAAACTCTCCCATAAACTCAACTCCTGACGTATTTAAATTATTCTAAATCTTATCATGGATCGTTATATAGAAATTGCAAACTCTCTTAAATTAGTAAATAATCACAATATATTATACATGAGCACACCCCTATTTGTAAGTGGCTAGCTTCTATACTTTTAATGTTATCTCTTACTATAGCTAATATATATGTTATCATTATGAAAGTTTTAACAGTATTTTTTGAAAAGTGAGGTCAAGCATCGTAATGGCTAACGTCGTTCATAAATTAACAGAACAAGAGATTCAACAATTGATGCAACAAGTATCATTTGAAACCTCTCAATTACCTAATGGTATGAAAGCACGCACAAAGTATAATCAAACAACGATTAATATATATAACTCTGGAAAAGTCATGTTTCAAGGTAAACAAGCAGAAACGGTAGCGCAACAATTATTACCTAGCCATAACGCTGACTCAAATATAAATGCATCTAGAGCTAAGCAAACTTCAGTGCCTACTATTTCATATAATGAATATAACTGCATTGGCAGTGATGAAGCGGGTAGTGGCGATTACTTTGGACCACTTACTGTATGTGCCGCTTACGTTTCAAAAGAGCATATACAAATTTTAAAAACGTTAGGCGTAGATGATTCGAAAAAATTAACAGATCCTAAAATTGTAGAATTAGCAGAACAACTTATTACCTTCCTACCCCATTCCTTATTAACACTTGATAATGTGAAATATAACGAAAGACAAGCTCTAGGTTGGTCTCAAGTTAAAATGAAAGCTGTATTACATAATGAAGCGATTAAAAATGTGACTCAAAAAATTTCTACAGATGAATTAGAGTATATTGTGATTGACCAATTTGCAGAACGTGGCGTATATCAGCGTTATGCCTTAAGTGCACTGCCATTTCCAGAAAAAACTCAATTCGAAACGAAAGGCGAATCAAAGTCCTTAGCTATCGCTGCAGCAAGCATTATTTCAAGATATGCATTTGTGAAACATATGGATCATATCGCTAAAACATTGCGCTGTGACATTCCAAAAGGTGCTAGCAATAAAGTCGATTTAGCAGCCGCTCGTATCATTGAACAACACGGCGTTGCTAAATTGGATAGTATTTCTAAAAAACATTTCAAAAACCGAGAAAAAGCACAAAACTTAGTCAATAAAAAATATAATTAAGTTACAAAGCTACTTCATTCAATTACGAAGTGGCTTTTTCTGTGTTATTAAAAGTAGTTCTAAAATGGATTATGAAACGAAGTTGAGTGACGCCTGGGGGATGCGTTATTGATGAACTTAAGTGTTCACACACTTACGTAAGTAGTTCTAAGATAGATTACGTAGTGTAGTTGTGGCGACTCCTATGTTGATTGTTAGTGAACATAAGTGCTATGCACTTATGTAAGAAATTCTAAGGATAAACTACGAATGATGTTGTGTGACGCTTGAGGGAGCAGGATGAGTGTCGAGACCAAGGCTCGACCCAGCCCCCTAGGCACGCATCACAACAGAATGAGTGACTATCCATCTAAGAATTTCTTTATCATATTATCCCCTAATAAAGTATTAGAATAAAAAACTGTCGGCAAAATTGAAAACTTTGTCGACAGTCTTTATATTATAATCTTCAAATTGATTATCTAATTGTAGCACCTTGTGCTTGTAATGCTTCTAAAATCTTATCATGAACTTTTGATACACGTTCATCAGTTAATGTATCTTCTGTATCTAAATAATTTAATCGAATAGCAACTGATTTTTTACCTTCTTCTAAACGTTCACCTTCGTAAACGTCAAATACTAATGTACTTTGTAGAATATCTTCACCATTGTCATGAATAATTTGTTTCAATTCTGATGAAGGCACATCACTATTTACTTCAAGTGCAATATCACGTGTTACACCAGGGAATCTAGGAATAGGTTCATAATTAATGTAACCTACCGCTACTTGCATAATTGCATCATAATTTAATTCAAATACATACGTACGTTTTAAATCATTATCAGCTGCAACTTGAGGATGTAACTCACCAATAAAGCCGATTTCTTTACCTTCTAATGAAATAATCGCTGTACGTCCTGGGTGTAAACCATTAATTTCTCCAGCTTTATAACTAAATTCTAAGTTAAGTTTTTCAGCTACGCGATCTACTACACCTTTAGCGATAAAGAAGTCAATTTCTTCTTTCTTACCTTGCCAAGTATTCACTACATATTCGCCAGTTAAAATACCACTTAAGTATTCTACTTCATCAGGAAGTTCGCCTTCGCCATTGCCAAAGAATACACGACCTACTTCATATAATCTAACGTCTTTATTTTTACGTGCAACATTGTAAGCAGCCGCTTCAATTAAATGAGGTAATAAGCTTTGACGTAATGTAGAATGTGCCTCACTCATTGGCATTAATAAACTAATCGTTGGACGTTCTTCTAATGCGAAATCTTTCGCATGGTCTTTAGATACTAACGAATACGTAATGGCTTGATTTAATCCAGCACCTTCAAGCGTTTCTTTCACTGTACGTGTTTTATGTTGACGATCAGTTAATTCCCCACTAGTCACTTCGCCAAAGACTGGTAATGATGAAGGAATTTCATCGTAACCATAAATACGTGCTACTTCTTCAATTAAATCTTCTTTAATCGTAATATCTTTACGACGTGATGGCACGTTAACTGTTAAAGTGTCACCATTTTGTTTTGTTTCGAATCCTAATTGTTCAAAGATAGCTTTAATTTCGTCACTTGATAAATCAAAGCCAATTGTTTTGTTTACTTTTTCAGCTGTAATATCGATTGGTGTCACAAATGAACCTAAGTCTCCTGAAGCTACTTTATCTTGTAACACTTCGCCAGATGCGTATGTTTGTAATAAATAACATGCTCTGTCTACTGCTTCATCGACGAATTCTGTTGCGATACCCTTTTCAAAACGGCTAGAAGACTCACTACGTAAATTTAATCGACGTGATGTGTGACGAATTGATACTGAATCGAATATCGCACCTTCTACTACTACATTTGTAGTTTGTTCAGTTACTTCTGAAAAGTCTCCGCCCATTACGCCAGCTAATGCGATTGGTTCTTGACCATTTGAAATCACGATATCAGTATTCACTAACGTACGCTCAGTATTATCTAATGTCGTCATTGTCTCTTTATCTTTAGCTTGACGAACAACAATTTCCTTAGAACCAATATGGTCTTGGTCGAACATGTGTAATGGTTGACCGTATTCTAATAATACATAATTTGAAATATCAACAACATTATTAATTGGACGAATACCTGCTTTAATTAAACGAGCTTGCATCCAAATTGGAGATGGCGCAATTGTAACATTCTTAACAACGCGTGCACTGTAGTATGGAACCTTTTCAGGATTATCAATAGTCACTGATAATTCATTTGATGCAGATTCTGAAGTTTCATTACTTTGCGTTTCTGGTTTAGTCATTTCAGTTTGATACAATGCTGCTACTTCATAAGCAGTACCCACCATACTTAATGCATCTGCACGGTTTGGCGTTAAATCAAATTCCATCACTTGATCGTTTAAATAAAGTGCTGTTAAAGCATCTGTTCCTGGTTCAACTTCAGTTGGAAAGACAAAAATACCGTTCTCATAAGCTTTAGGTACGACATTACTTGAAATACCAATTTCTTGTAATGAACAAATCATCCCTTCTGAACGTTCACCACGTAATTTAGCGCGTTTAATCTTGATACCACCTGGTAAACGACCCCCAACTTTCGCGACAATAACGTGTTGACCAGCATCTACATTAGGTGCACCACAAACGATTTGAACTGCTTCCTCTTCGCCAATGTCTACTTGGCAAATATTTAATTTATCAGCATCAGGATGTTTCTCTTTAGATTGAACATAACCTACTACTAAATTCTTGATATCTTTCGTGTAATCAATAATGTCATCTACTTCAATACCTGTGCGTGTAATACGTTCTGCTAAGTCTTCAACTGAAACACCAGCGTCTACGTAATCTTTTAACCATTCATTAGAAATCAACATTATACTTCACCTCTATCTTCCACAGCTTTAAATTGATCAAGGAAACGAACATCATTTGTATAGAAATGACGAATATCTTCAATACCATATTTCAACATTGCAATACGGTCAGGGCCCATACCAAATGCGAAACCTGAATATTCATTTGAATCGAATCCGGCCATTTCAAGTACGTTTGGATGTACCATACCAGCACCTAAGATTTCAATCCAACCTGTGTGTTTGCAGACGTTACATCCTTTACCTTTACATTTGAAACAAGATACGTCTACTTCTACTGATGGTTCAGTGAATGGGAAATAACTTGGACGTAGGCGAATTTCACGATCCGCACCGAATAATTTTTTCGCTACTAGTTCTAACGTACCTTTTAAGTCGCTCATTTTAATATTTTTATCAACGACTAAGCCTTCAATTTGTGTAAATTGGTGACTATGTGTCGCATCATCTGAATCACGACGATATACTTTACCAGGACAAATAATTTTAACTGGACCTTGGCCATTACGTTTCTCCATCGTACGAGCTTGTACTGGAGATGTATGTGTACGCATCAAGATTTCATCAGTGATATAGAAACTATCTTGCATATCACGCGCTGGATGAGATTTAGGTAAGTTCAATGCTTCAAAGTTATAGTAGTCTTGCTCTACTTCGTAACCATCCACAATTTCGTAACCTAAACCTAAGAATAAATCTTCAATTTCTTCAACAGTTCTTGTTAAAGGATGTTTTGAACCAATGCTGATTTGACGACTTGGTAATGTTACATCGATTGTTTCTTCAGCTAATTGTTGATTTAATTTTTCAGTTTTTAATAATTCTTGTTTTTCGTCTAATTCTTTTTGAATTGTTTGACGTAATTCATTCACTTTTTGTCCGTAAGCTGGTTTTTCTTCATTAGGTAAGTCTTTCATGTTTTTCATTAAGCCACTTACTGAACCTTTTTTACCTAAATATTTAACTTTAACATCTTGTAATTCTCTTTCATTTTGAGCTTCATTAATATCAACAAGGGCTTGTTGCTTTAATTCTGCCATTGAATCGTTTTGAGTCATATTACAGACACCTCACGCTTTCTATTATTTAAATTTAATACAAAAAAAGACTTTCCTCCCTATATACTGGGACGAAAGTCTTTCCGTGGTACCACCCAAATTTATGTGTTATAAAGTATAACTATGCTCTATACTTTATGTGACATACACTTGTTTTACGTTAGTAACGAAGACGCACTCCGACTTAAATCTCTTTAAGTAACCAAAAAGATGAAAGTAATTAACGAGAATTGGAGTAAGTTGCAGTCACGCTTACTCTCCCTGAGCAATTCTCTTTGTTAATTAAAGTCTTTTTATCGGTTAATCATTCAATTTTATATGTTAAATTAGTGATTTTAAAAATTGTTTACATCTAAGTATAGCCGATTTTAAATCTTATGGTCAACCTTTCAAATGGTAAAGAAAAATACTACCTGCAATAGCCACATTCAAACTTTCTGCCTTACCATAAATTGGGATAATTAGATTTTGCGATGTTTGATCTAATAATTCTTTATTAACCCCTTCACCCTCGTTACCTAAAAGCAAGGCAAAGCTTTCTTGAGAGGACACTTCTTTAAATGGGACTGCATTTTCAAGGGCTGTACCATAAACTGGGCCATCAAATTGATTAATAAATGTTCTTAAATCTTCACTAATAACTGGAATGTGGAAGACGCTGCCTTGACTAGAACGTAATACTTTATCTTGGTATGGATCCGCTGTACCTTTCTCCATAACGATCAAATCAATACCTGCAGCGTCAGCCGTACGAATTAGCGTGCCTAAGTTGCCTGGATCTTGAATACGGTCGATAAGCAACACTTGTTTAGCTTGAGCGATATCATATTCTGGCTTCTCAATAATTGCAAAGAAGCCTTGAGGCGTAATTGTACCAGATAAAGATTCAGCCACTTTCATATTAATTTCATATGTTTCTTCTGCATAATCTAAAAGTGCACTATTCGTTCTATCTGGCTCAATGACAAATAATTGTTTAATCGTGATACCACTTTGATAAGCTTCTTCAATTAAATGGATACCTTCGATTAATGCTTGGCCTGTTTTATCGCGCTCACGTTTCTTTTTTAACTTATTTGCATTTTTAATTTTACTATTTTGCGCAGACGTAATTTGTTCCATATTTTAATCTCCATTTTCAAGAGTAATTTATTAAGTATTATCTATATTGTAAGTCATCATTTCTCTTATTTAAATAAAAATGAGCCTGTCACATTTAAAAATGTCACAGACTCATTCAATCATATTATTAGTCGATTATTTAGAAACGACTTCTTCACCGTTGTAAGAACCACAGTTTTTACATACGCGGTGAGATAATTTGTATTCGCCACAACTTGGGCATTCAGTCATACCAGGTACTGAAATTTTGAAGTGCGTACGACGTTTGTTTTTTCTAGTTTTAGACGTTCTTCTTTTTGGTACTGCCATGATATATCCTCCTTAATATTAAAACACGTAATCTTAAGTGTTTAGGTCATTAAATTATTATACAATAATTTGAAACAACCCGCTATTACTCTTTATCATATAATTGTTGTAATTTTTGAAGCCTAGGATCAACTTGTCTAGTCTGGGATTCGTCATTGTCTTTTTCTTTTTCAAGTTCGATCATTTGATCTTCGTCAATAACTTCCCAACCGTTACCTTCTGTAAGCATTTGATCACTATTCTCAGAAAATGCACGCATTGGTTTCTCAATGATAACCAATTCTTCAACAATGTTTCGGATATTAATCATACCGTCAGTAGCAAGATGATAATGTTCATCTTCTTCTACCTCTTCATCGGTATAATTATCATAACCTTCTAAATCAAATATCTCAGATGTACGCACATCTAACGGAACTTCAACTGGTACTAACGTACGTGCACAAGGCATAGTGTATGTTCCTGTTACATGCAAATCTGCGATAACTTCATTTGATTTAACGGATAATTCACCTTCAACATTGATTTCTGATAAATCAATCAAACCTAAGGGTTCTATTAAATGTTCAAAATTAGCCGTTTGATTAAACTCAAATGGCTTACCTTGATATTTTCTTAATTGCGTTATTGACCATTTCATATGGCTTCACCTCTAACAAACACAAAATTTATTTTAACTTTACTAGTATAAGTTGTCAAGATTTTTTCTTAACAACCTATCATCTGTTACAATACTAATAATGAATACTGAAAGGATGAAATGCAAATGAAAAGCGTTGGACTCATTACTGAATATAATCCATTTCATAATGGACATTTTTATCATGCCCAACAAGCTAAGCTACAGTCCAACGCTGATGTGAACATTGCTATTATGAGTGGCAATTTTGTCATGCGAGGCGAACCTGCATTTTATAATAAATTTGTCCGCACTCAAATGGCTCTTTCAGGTGTAGATCTTGTTGTAGAGTTACCTACTATTGCCACCCTTTCTTCGAGTGATTATTTCGCTCAATTAGGTATTAAAGTTGCTGATTATTTAAATATAGACGCTATTGCTTTTGGTAGTGAAATTGCTGATATTACCCGTCTTGAAAATGTAGCAACAAATATTTCTGAATTAGAACAGTCGCCACATTTTCAAAAATTAATAAAAGAAGGCCATAGTTACGCTAAAATTATTCATGAGTTAATTGAAGATCAAGATATATTACAGACGCCGAATAATATATTGGGTGTGGCATATTTAAAAGCTATCTCTCAATTTGCCCCTACTATTCAAGGAATAGCGATTCAGCGCGTATCTTCAGCCCATCATGATAAAGCTATTAAGCATGAAATATTTGCGAGTGGCTCATCAATTCGACAATCCATATTAAATGAAAACAATAACTGGAAAACTGTCGTACCTTCAGAAATAAAAAATTTGTATGGTCAACCTCACTTATTAAAAGAAGATACATTTCAAATGATTAAATATAATTTATTGAGTCGTTCTGCCGAAGAATTATCAACGATTTATACTATGTCAGAAGGGTTAGAACACCGCTTAAAAGCACACATACAAGAAGCAAGCAACTTTGAAACGTTTATGTCTTTAATTAAAACGAAACGGTTTACTTATACGCATTTACAACGTGTACTCATGCAAATATTACTTAATGTAACTAAAGACGATTATAATAGCGACATTAATAGTGTACGAATATTAGGAATGAACCAAACTGGCCAACAATATTTAAAATATTTAAAATCTCAATTTCCAGAAAGACAATTCGTTACTAATGTAAACAAAAAAACTGCTCATTTATTTAAAAATGAAATTAAGGCAACACAAATATATAATTTACTGTCTGGACAAACTGCCCACGATTTTAACACACCTGTGATTAGACAAAAATAAGAGCGAGACCTCGAAATTACTTTACTTAATGAAATTTCGGCGTTTCGCTCTTTTATAAATTAAACTTTAAGATTTTACTTATTAAATTTTTCTTTCAAGGCTTTTTCCACATTTGGCGGTACAAAATCTGAAATATCAGCTTTATATTGTGCTACTTCTTTCACAACACTCGAGCTAATAAATGAATAATTTGTACTCGTCATCATGTACATTGTTTCTACCTTATTATTTAATTTTTTATTCATTGAAGTTAAACGCAACTCATACTCAAAGTCGCTAACAGCTCTTAAACCACGAATAATTGTCTGAGCTCCAATTTGATCACAGAAATCTACTAATAATCCATTGAAGTTATGTACTTCTACATTAGATAAATGTTTTACAGATTCACGAATTAACGCCATGCGTTCTTCAACGCTAAATGTACCAGCTTTACTGCTATTTTTTAACACACAGACATGTAATTCATCAAATCGTTCTGCACTTCTTTCAATGATATCTAAGTGACCATTTGTAATTGGATCGAAACTACCCGGGATGACCGCTTTTGTTTTAGCCATTTTGCTCTCCTTTTTCTAGTAACAAAGTATCTGTTAACCCATAGTGATATTGCTTAATCACTTGGAAACCTTTGGTGTCGATATCTTCTTGGTTGCTAAACTCACAAACGATGATACCACTTTCTTTTAATAAATTAAACTCTGCAATTTGTTCTAACGCTTTATCAATTAATCCTTTATTGTAAGGAGGATCTAAGAAGATATAATCAAATTGGATCTCACGTTTGTTTAACGCTTTTAATGCACGGTCTGCATTATTCTTATATACTTCTGATTGCTCCGTTAAATTAAGTTGTTTCAAATTGGCTTGAATCACTTTAACTGCTTTAAAGTTTTGATCTACAAAGATCACTTTATCCATGCCACGAGACAAGCCTTCGATACCTAAAGCACCGCTTCCAGCAAACAAATCCAGTCCTAGGCCATGAACATCGTGTAAACTGTTAAAGATTCCCTCTTTGACCTTATCCATTGTCGGACGTGTGTTTCGTCCTTCTAAACTTTCCAACGGTTTACTTTTATGCTTACCTGCAATAACTCTCATTCTGACTTACACTTCCATTTCCTTAAGTTATTTAATATAATTTGTTTTGAAAAAGGAGAATGATCACGCTATGAAACAATCATTTATCGTCTTAGGCGAAGGTCTAACCGATTTATTCGAATTTTTAACATTAATTGAATATAATCATACTCGAATCGACAAAATTGTCTATTTCCACTCACCTCAAACATCTAAGCAATTATCTTCTGTCGCTATCATTATGCAACCAACTACTGGTCAGCATTTCCAAGCTATGTACATCATGCTCAATGCTTTGAAGTATCCTTACCCAGACCATAATAAAAAATTTCAACTTATTAATGCACATGCAAACAAATATAATGTACCTGTGTTAGGTATTGACGTACAACCGCCAGAAGCTTTCCACTCCCACGATTTATACTTTAAATACTTAATTAGCGTGCTTAGATTACAAAATTGGATACCACCGATGCAATAACTATGCAGAAGCTAAAAAGACTAAATGCAATGATATCTCAATTACAACGGGACATTCACTTTCCGTTTTACGCTTTATAACATTTCATGTTTCTCTTTTTCATATGTTTTTTTCAAATATTTATAAGGTGACCCATCAATGTTGAGCACATATTTTAATTTCATTAATTTATGAACAACTCTATCTGCATCTTGTTCATTGACATATAATACAACATACTTGCGTTGCTTATTTGTATAAACAATATGACCATATTTCCGAATTTGACGTTCGTGTTTAATATGCTTTAGATAAACAATTAAACTCACTCTCGAAACTAATTCCATATCATACTCACTCCATTTTTTATGCATATTAACTATACCACGACTAAATATTTTATAAAATATTTAAAAACAGTTCATTCCAAGGTATTGAACAACATGGCTTAAAAACATCACTTTACTTTTGAATAAGAATATTTTTTGGTACGCTAAGTGCAATAACCTATAGGAGGAACGACTTATGATAAGTAAGAAGAGATGGGCTTTAAATTTAAGTTTAGCAAGTGCTGGTTTATTAGGCAGTCTATTTTTTATTAATAAAAGTAAAGAAGTGACAACGAATAAGCAAATTCCAAAGTTCTTTGATGGACAAGCACCGTATATCTTTGCACATAGAGGCGGTATGGCTGTGCGTCCAGAACAAACACAATTAGCTTTTGATAATGCAGTCGCTCATGGTTTAGACGGCTTTGAAACAGATGTCCGACTTACTAAAGATGAAGAATTAATAGTCTTCCATGACGCTACAGTAGACCGTACTACAAACGGCTCTGGCAAAGTCAGTGAGCATACTTTAGCAGAATTAAAACGTTTAGATGCCGGTTATCACTTTACAGATATTAATGGTGCGCATCCATATCGTGGACATGAACATGCAAAAATTTTAACATTCGATGAATTATTAAATATGTATCCTGAAAAGTATATTAATGTAGATTTAAAAGACGCGCCTAATAGTTACGAAGGCTCTGTTGCGCCAAATAAAATGTATGAAATTATTGTTAAAAATAATGCCCAACATCGTGTACTTGTAACAAGCTTCCATAAAGCGCAAAATGATCGTTTTAGAGCAATCAGTAAGAATGACGTTGCAATTGGAGCGAGCCAACAAGAAGTAGCTGAAGGTTTTGTAAAATTTAATACAGGTTTAGGTCACACTTACCAACCTGTCGCTGATACTTTCCAAATGCCATTAAAATTCAAAGGTATCCCTTTAACTTCACAACGTTTTATTCAATGGCTTAATTTACTGAATATCGTTCCAGGTTATTACGGTGTAAATAGTACGGATTTAATGAGCGATTTATATGCTAAAGGCGCACACACACTCGTTACAGATCGCCCGGACCTAGGTAAACAATTTAAATCTACTTTAATGAATACAACTAAATAATTTAGAATCAAAAAAAGTGAGACATAGTAGATGTCATAATACATCTGCCATGTCTCACTTTTATATATTATAAACTACAATTGCATGTGCCTCCTGTAGCACATCCGTTGTGATCCGTTTTAAAGAAAGGATTACCAGCTTCAATTTTCACATTTTCAGAAACAGAAAAAGCAATTTTACTTACTACTTCATCAATTAAATTTTGTAAGGCAACTTCTTTAGATTTGTAATCCATGACCACAGGTAACATTTCGTAAGCACGTTTACGGCGACGCGTATCCATCATGACATTTTGATAATCTGGATGATACTTTCCAAATCGCATCACTTCATCATATTTCATTTTAGATTTTAAAAACGCTTGATACATTAAATGTGCCTCATCATCATGATTTAATCTCTCTTGAGCTTCTCTATAATCATAATATAGTTCAGATTGTACAATCATATCTGATAACACATCTATATCATCTAAAATCGACATTGTTTCTTCAGTGTACATTAGTAAATGAGCCTCCTTTCTATAGATTATCTATAAAAACGCCATACTATTTCTCAACAAAGATAAGTGAATAATAATTTTTCATTACTTCTCCACCCATTTCATTATACTTCTTATTTAATATCCTTGAACGATGCATATCTGAATTCATCCAACTGTGAATAAGCGTTGGCACGTCATCAAAGTCGTAACCTACGTTTTGACTCGTTGATTTAAAATCAATACCCTCGTTATCAAGTTGACTTTTCAATGCTTCTTCTGTGAATTCGACATCTTCTTTACTTGTCGCTTCATATAAATTCATAGCGGCAATATGCGCGATATCTGCATTAACGGCTAAAGGTTTAATATCTTTTAATTTACGCATTTCATTTGTAATTTCATATAATGTCATGAGTTGATTTGGATTTTGTTCATACGGTAATTTACCTGCATCTTCCTCGTTTAATTCACCACCAACATCATTAGTTTCAGTGTCATCTTGTTCACTAGCTAATTGATACGGTTTTAAGAAAGCTAAGGCTTCTTTATCCAAATAACGTACGCCCATAATACGATTTGATTGTTGATCTACATAGATTTGTGCGTAAATCTTACCATACTTAATTAAAGCTTGCGTTTTAATATCTTCATCCGACAATTCAAATTTATACTCTTTACCATTGACTTTAAATGAGGGATCGGGATTGATACTTGTATTTTCGAAAATGTGAGAGGCACTTTCGTTGATTTTTAAAGAATCAATTTTAGCTTTTTGACCAGTAGCATAAACCGATTTGATTTTATCGTTTTTCGTTGAAACTATGTAATATTGTTGATCTCTTTTAAAGATATAGTTTGTAAAATTATCTTTATAAGGATAAACACGATTAGCTTGACCAAATTTATTTGTAAGGTAATGAATATCTTGGCCAATCCAAGTTCCTACTCCTTCTTTAGGTGCTGGATTTTCAGTTTCCGTTTGTGAATGAGGCGTTTTTTCTGTACGAGTCGTGTTTGTAGATTTATTAGGATTTTCTAATACATCAAATTTTAACCGTGGTGAGTAAAATAAATATATTAAAAAAACTACTAAAAATATCACGCCTAAAACTTTAATAATTAATTTTGCCATCTTTCACCCACCTATTTTGAATTATATCTATTGTACAAAATATCTAATTTAACAATCAAGATATCTATATCACACAGAAAACTTAAAATACTCAAAGTAGTTTATACCTATTTTACAAACACATTAAACGCGATTAGATTAATAATTTTTAAAAATTTTCATCATTTTAACTACTTAACAATATAATTTTAAAACAGTGCCATTATTATATAAAAAACCCTTCAAAGCTTTCATTTTTCAATGTCTACTTTGAAGGGTACATCTTAAATTTTATCTATGCGCTTATTTACTTATAAACCAAGTGTTGCTTTAATTAATGAAGTTGTTTCCCCACCTGGATAAAAGACATAAAGTAATAAGTACACAACCACACCAGTGATGGCTGTAAAGAACCAAATAACTGACGCTACAGGTCCTGCTTTTCTGTGCCAATTAAATTTATCCTTAAATGCAGTGATAATTTGTATTAATCCTAATACCCCTCCAATTGTAGCAAGGTTAATGTGGAATATTAAGAAAATTTTATAATACGTTCTTACAGAATCAGGACCACCAAAATCGGTATTCCCTAAGAATATTGTTCGCGTTGCGTAAATAATAAAGAACGTTAATGCAAAGCCTGCTGCCCATAACATTGTTTTTTTGTGCTTATCAATATGACGATGCCAGATTTGCCACCAGCCGATTGCCACGAGAATAGCACTAATAACAATACAACTTGTACTAATCGTTGGTAGAATTGGTAAATTCATAAGTTTCATCCTTAGTTACTTTAATAATTTTAAATCATTTTAATTAACGAAACGACCACAACTAAAACAAAAAAGACTACTAAATAATTTAGTGAATAAATAAACATTTTTGTTGCCCATTTAGTTTGATCAGTATTTTTCTTGAATGTTGTTAGGCCTACATAAATCCAACCAAGATTTAATAACGTCGCTAACACGACAAAAGTAGTGCCTAAACTTGATAATAAGAATGGTAATGGAAGTAATAAAACTAACCAAATAAACATGCTTACTCTCGTACGTTTGAAACCTTTAACTGATGGTAACATTGGAATATTAGCTAATGAGTACTCATCACTACGTTTAATTGCTAATGCATAGAAATGAATTGGTTGCCAACAAAAAACAACCAAGAATAATGCAATTGCAGCTAAACTAATATTTCCATCAATAGCAACCCAGCCAATTAATGGTGGTACTGCCCCAGGGAAACTTCCCACTACTGTATTCCAAGTTGTATGTCTTTTAGACCATATAGAATAATAAGACACATAACCTACAATGCCGATAAGGCCTAATACACCTGATGGTACATTTAATAAGAATAAGCAAGCCTCTCCTACTAACATCATACCGAAACTTAATAATAATAAGTGTTTATCTGAAATTCTATCATTTACTGTCGGTCTATTTTGCTTGCTTGGCATAATACTATCGATATCTTGGTCATAGTAATTATTTAATGCACAAGCGCCACCCATAATTAATGTCGAACCAATCAACATTAAAAGAATTTGAGGTATTGACGATAGGAAGGAATGATTTGTCATCACAACCGCCAACCAAGCACCAGCAAATGCAGGAATTAAATTACCTTGAACTAAACCCATTTTAATAATTTGCTGTAATTCTTTAAAACTCACACGGTCAGAGTGTTGTGATAAAGTTTGTTCTTTACTCATGGTCCCCCTCCTTAATTTTTCCATATAGTACTATGATATAGTAATTATTAATAAATGACTAGTTTATATGAAATTAAATTGTGACACTTTAACGACATTATATGTGAGTAATTTTTTGTTACTATGTAATGTTGTATAATTGAATTGATATTATGAATCTAAAAATATAGACATTAAATCAGGCTATGTTATCGTATAATGATTAGCATTGAAATTCCTGAATTAATGATGGGGTGTTTAACATTGTTTAATAAACGAAACCTTAAATGGTTATCAGTATTAGCCACAATTATAATGGCAATGGTACAACTTGGTGGTGCACTGGTAACTAAGACGGGGTCTGAAGATGGTTGTGGTTCCTCATGGCCACTATGTCATGGTGCCTTACTACCTCAGAACTTGCCAATCGCTACTATTATTGAATTAAGCCATCGTGCTGTATCCGGCATTTCATTAATTATAGTTCTATGGCTTGCCATAACGGCTTGGAAAAGAATCGGGTATATCAAAGAAGTTAAACCATTAGCAGTGATAAGTGTTGCCTTTTTATTAGTTCAAGCATTAATTGGTGCAGCTGCAGTAATCTGGCAACAAAACTCTTATGTTTTAGCGCTTCACTTCGGCATCTCACTTATAAGTTTCTCTTCTGTATTCGTCTTAATGCTCATTATTTTCGAAGTAGATAAGAAATATGAAGCCGATGAGTTATTCATTAAAAAGCCATTAAGAACACTTTCATGGATAATGACAGTGATTGTTTATCTCACTATTTATACAGGCGCATTAGTTAGACATGCGAAAGCAAGTTTAGCATATGGTGCATGGCCATTACCTTTTGATGATATTATCCCGCATACTGAACAAGACTGGGTACAATTCGCTCATCGTGGTATGGCATTTATCACTTTCTTTTGGATTATGATTACTTTCATTCATGCCGTAAAGAATTACTCAGAGAATCGTACAATTAGATACGGTTATACAGCTGCATTTATTTTAATCATTATCCAAGTTGTAACTGGTGCACTCTCCGTTATAACGCATGTTAACTTAATTATCGCATTAATCCATGCATTATGTATTACTATTCTATTTGGTTTAATCGCTTACTTTATTTTACTTATGCTTCGATCAATTAGAAGCGATCGTCGAATAAAATAAAATAACAATAACAATAAAAGAAGCCTTGGACATTATATTAAATGTCCAAGGCTTCTTTACATCTAGGCAGCTGCTAACTGAATTGTGCTGCCCCCCATAAAGTTAGACTAAGAATCCTAAATTTATAGGGGGGCACATCAAAGCTACGTTTGTACTAAGCTTTTTACAATTCTAGTTAGTCTTGCCGGGGAGCGAGTCTCCCAAACATAGAGATTATTCATAAGGAAAGTCTAAAGTTCGGGGCTCCAGGACAGAGAATTTCATTAAGAAATTCCACCAACAAAGCAAGCTGGGGTTGGATGACGGAATTACTTAAATTTCTATCCCTCTGTTTTTTCAATTTCTATTAATAAGTCACCTGTAGCAATTGCATCACCATTAACTACTGTAACTTTCTTGATAACACCATTGAATGGTGCTTGAATTGTAGTTTCCATCTTCATTGCTTCTGTAATAAGCAGTGGTTGATTCATTTTCACTTCATCGCCAACAGCCACTTTTACTTCCGTTACAGAACCAGGCATTTGAGCCCCAATATGATTTGGATTTGCTTTATCTGCTTTAGGTTTCACATTCGCATTGGTTTTAATATTTTCATCTTTAATATTAATGCGACGTGCTTGACCATTCATCACATAATACAATGTACGGTTACCTTTTTCATCAGGTTCACTAATCGTTTCTAATTTAATAATTAATCGTTTACCTGTATCAATTTCAATTTCTACTGTTTCACCGTTACGCATACCAAAGAAGAATGTTGGAGTATCCAAGAGTGACAAATTACCGTATTGTTGTTTCGTTTGAATGTATTGATCAAATACCTTTGGATACAATACGTAACTAATGATATCTTGTTCAGTAACTTCACCATATTCTTTTTCATTAAGCTCTTGTCTAATCGCTTCAAAGTCTACTGGTTCTAAGTATTCCCCAGGACGTTCAGTTAATGGCTGTTGCCCTTTTAAAATAACATCTTGTAATTTTTTATTAAATCCATTAACCGGTTGACCAATATCACCTTTAAAGTATGAAACAACAGATTCAGGGAAATCTAATTTATAACCTTGCTCGATAACTGCTTGTTCATCCAAATCATTTTGTACCATATAAAGTGCCATGTCGCCCACTACTTTAGATGATGGCGTTACTTTGACTATATCTCCAAATAAGAAGTTAACGCGACGGTACATGTCTTTAACTTCATTGAAGCGATTTCCTAATCCTAAACTTTTAGCTTGTTGACCTAAGTTAGAATACTGACCACCTGGCATTTCGTGTTGATAAATTTCTGTATTAGGCGATTTAATATCACTTTCAAAGTCGCTATAGTATGGACGAACATTCCCCCAGTAATGGCTAAGCTCTTCAAGTCCTTTAATATCCGTACGCATATTTCGACTAAAGCCATTTAATGCATAATATAAAGAGTTTGCACTTGGCTGACTTGTTAAACCACTCATTGAAGCAATCGCTGTATCGATAATGTCTACGCCCGCATCGATAGCTTCTTTATAAATTAATAAACCATTACCGCTTGTATCATGCGTATGCAAATGAATTGGTAAGTCAACTGCAGCTTTTAATTCTCCAATTAGTTCATAAGCTGCTTTAGGTTTTAATAAGCCGGCCATATCTTTTATTGCCAAAATGTGGAACCCTTCGCGCTCAAGTTCTCTAGCTAAATTAACATAGTATTCTAATGTAAATACGTTTGAACGCTCTGGATTTAAAATATCACCAGTATAACAAATCGCACCCTCTGAAATTTTACCAGCTTTTTGTACCGCTTCATTTGCAACTTTCATCTGGTCAACCCAGTTTAATGAGTCGAAAATTCTAAAGACATCTACGCCTGCTTTTGCACTTTCAGCTACAAACTTTTCGATGACATTATCAGCATAGTTTTTATAACCTACTGCATTTGAAGCACGTAATAACATTTGGAACAACACATTTGGAATAGCAGCTCTTAATCTTTCTAAACGTTCCCATGGGTTTTCTTTTAAGAAGTTATAGGCAACATCAAATGTTGCACCGCCCCACATTTCTAATGAAAAGCTATCTTTAAAAACTTCAGCTGTTTTAGAAGCAATATTCATCATATCTTTCGTACGAACTCGCGTAGCCAATAAAGATTGATGAGCATCACGGAAAGTCGTATCTGTGATTAAAACATCCTCTTGTGCGCGTACCCAATCTGCTACTGCTTTAGGCCCTTTATCATCAAGTAATTGCTTTGTTCCATTCAATTGGGCAATTTTATTATGAGAAATACGAGGAATAGACGCAGCTTCATAATCTGGTTTCTCACGTTTTTCTACATTTGGGAAACCATTAATCGTAACATTTCCAATATACTCTAATGTTTTTGTACCACGGTCTAATGTTGGTGCAATTTTAAATAGTTCCGGTGTTTCCTCAATGAATTTAGTTGTATAATCGCCACTACGGAATTTTTCATTTCGCATTACATTAACCAAGAATGGAATATTCGTTTTAACTCCACGAATACGCATTTCTCTTAAAGAACGTTCCATTTTTTCTTCTGCTTGTTTAAAAGTCACAGCATGCGTAGATAATTTCACTAATAATGAATCATAATAAGGTGAAATTTCAGCACCTTGGAAACCGTCACCTGCATCTAAACGTACACCGAAGCCACCACTTGAGCGATAAGCAATAATTGTGCCAGAATCAGGCATGAAATCATTAGTTGGATCTTCAGTTGTAATTCGACATTGAATGGCATAGCCTAATGTTTGTATCTCTTCTTGTTTAGGCATTGCAATGCGTTCATCAAATAAATTTGCACCATCGGCAACTAATATTTGAGTCTTCACAATATCAATACCAGTAATCATTTCAGTGATAGTGTGTTCTACTTGGACACGAGGATTTACTTCGATAAAGAAGAACTCATCTCCAGAAACAAGGAATTCTACAGTACCTGCATTGACATATTTAATATTGTTCATTAATTTTAAGGCTGCTTCACATATACGTTCTCTTAATGCATTAGAAAGGCCTACTGATGGTGCTACCTCTACAACTTTCTGGTGACGACGTTGCACTGAACAATCTCGTTCATATAAATGTACAATGTTACCATATTCATCACCGATAATTTGAACTTCAATATGTTTAGGATTATCAATGTATCTTTCAATATAAACTTCACTATTACTGAATGATTTAGCTGCTTCAGATTTAGCACGGTTAAAGGCATCTTCTAACTCACTTTCCTCACGAACGATACGCATTCCTTTACCGCCACCACCACTAGTTGCTTTAATCATAAGTGGGAAACCAGCTTCATGAGCAAAGCTTTTCGCAGCTTCGAAGTTTTCGATTGGACCATCTGTACCTGGAATAACTGGTAAATCTGCTTTAATAGCAGTCGTTCTCGCCTTAACTTTATCTCCAAACATATCTAAATGTTCAAGATGAGGTCCAATGAATATTATGCCTTCCTCTTTACAACGATGCGCAAAGTGCTCATTCTCACTAAGGAAACCATAACCCGGATGAATCGCATCTACACCAGCATGTTTAGCTACTTCAATAATACGTTCAATATTTAAGTAACTTTCTGCCGGTCCTAAATCTTTCCCCACTAAGTAAGATTCATCGGCTTTATATCTATGTAATGAATTCTTATCTTCATTAGAATAAATGGCTACTGTTTGAATATCTAATTCTGTTGCTGCTCTGAAAATTCTAATTGCAATTTCACCACGATTGGCTACTAATAACTTTTTTATATGTTTCAAAGAATGAACACCCCTTTATAGTTTGAAAATTCTAACTAATTAGATAATAAGATTTTATACTAAAATAATTTAGAAAGCTATTTATTTTTTCAAATTAAGATTTTACTAAACTAGTGCGTTTTACTTATCATAATTACAAATGAATAACTAAATATTATTGTAATTAATAACTTTATGTTATCATTTTCTAAATATAACTTCTACTTAGATAAGGCTACTTTCATAAATATTCACATAAATGTAAAAAACCTTTACAAGATCGAATAAGGTCATCAATCTTATAAAGGTTAAAGTTCATTTAATTTAATTATATTGTCTCGGAATATCGACCTTTTGTTTTTTAGTTTTCATAGCCCGATTTTCATCCATTTTAATTTGTTTAGCTACAAGTAGTAGTAGACCCATTGCTATACTTAAACTTAACATCGATGATCCACCAAAACTAATAAATGGTAGAGGCACACCTGTTAAAGGAATAGTAGCTGAAATACCACCTAAGTTTACGAAGGTTTGACTTCCTATGTAACTTGCTACACCTACACAAATAAGTTTATAGAAATAAGAAGGTGTCTTCGCTGCTAAAACAAACGCACGGTAAACGATAAAGAATAATAAACCAATTACTAATAAACCACCTAGTAAACCAAGTTCTTCACAAATTACTGCAAATATAAAGTCCGTATGCGCTTCTGGTAGATACCCAAGTTTCATAATACTATTTCCTAAGCCACGGCCAAAGAGGCCGCCATTACCGATAGCCATTAGTGAGTTTGACAGATGATAACCCGTACCTGATTCTGAATCAAACGGATTTAATAATACACTAAAACGTGCTTTTAAATAATGAGGCATTAAACCAGTTACAAGTGCTAATCCCGCCACCACTATAAAACTAACAACCACTAATAAAAACGGTTTTAAAAACTTTTGAACGCCTATACCAGCGAAGATAAACATAGCAAATACAATGATTAAGATAAGCATAGTTTGTCCAATATCGCGTTGGAATAATACCATACCAACACATACGATGATTAAAATAATAGGTTGTTTTATCAGACCAACCTTTTCTCTAACTTGAGGCAATTTTCTACTAATAACATAAGAGATATATAGTATTAAAGCGATTTTTAATAATTCAGAAGCTTGTAGGTTCATAAAGCCTAAGTTAATCCAACTTTTTGATCCGTTAATATTTTTACCAATGATTAAAGTAAGGAATAAGAGAGCAAATATGATAGACATAATCCACATTTGTACTTTAATTTGTTGGAATACTTTAATATTAAGCATAAACGCTATAAAGAAAACGACTATAAAACTCATAATTACATAAATAAGTTGTCTATTGTAAAAATATGTTCCAGACACTTCAATACCGCCTGTTAATGTTCCTTTTGTAGCAGCCACCATACTTGCGCTGTACACCATCACAAGACCAATTAAACATAAAACCACATATGTAATTAATAATGGATAATCGATAAACTTAGCCATTCTACCTATGTATCGAAAAAAATTTTTTAAGTTATTCATAAAAATGATCATCCAATTCTAAAATTTTAAAATATCTATGTTCATTGAAATTAATTTCATAACAAAAACTGTCTCAACTATTATATACTTTACACTTACTGTTTCACAAACATTAACTAAAACAAAGTATATAACTATCTAAAATGCAAAATGACTGAAAATATTATTATCATAATATTTCAGCCACAATCATACGCTATATCATATGTAAACACATACGTAAGCTTGCAATTATATCAATTTAAATAGCATCATCATACTAATATATTTAATCAAGAGTCAACTTACACGTTTGTGAATGCTTCATGTAACTTAGATAATTCTTTTTCTAAACGAAGCATTAAGTTTTTACCGTCTTCTTTATCAACTAAGCCAAGTTTAACAGCAAAGTCCACTTCTTTTTGTAGACCAAACATTTGTGTGTCGAGAACTTCTTCATATAACGGGCAAGATGGCAATGTTAAATTATCCATTTGAACTTTAATTAAATGTAAGATTCTATCTGCATCTTGATTTAATTGTTCGTAAGCCACGTTCTTCATATTCGATTGCTTCGGCACCACATACTCCCCCTATCATTAAATATCTTCATGTAAAAAGTTTATCTCACTCGATATTAAAAAGCAAGTTAATTCAGTGAATAGGAAATTTTAAATGTGATAAAATAATGTTTATAGAACGAAATTAGGGAGTGGGCAAAATATGATTCAAATCAAAGGCGCAGTCAAGTTCCCTATCACTTTAGATAGCACAACTTGGATTTTTGATGATAGAAAAGTAAAGATAGAAGACATAGAAAATGGCGTATTCGATGGAAATAAACCTGTTAAATTTGAAGATAATCGCGAATGGAATAGAGCGATTTTAGAAGGACAAACAAATCCGCCAACATTAAATTCAGAAATTAAATATCGTAAACGTTCAGTATTAGAAGATTCATTTGCAATTAATATGACACCGTTTTTCAAAAATGCAGAACCATCTGAAAATGCAACAAAGATTAAATTATATAATAATAAAGATTCAATTGAAGTACCAATGGAATTATTACCTTATCTCTTCTTCCAATTTGCTAAAGATGGCAAAAGATTATATGACGACAACTCAGTAGATAGCTTTGTATACAATCCTGATGATCAATGTTATTCATATGAGTTTAAGTATGTTACTCATATTGAGGTGATTTAATTTGCGTGAAGTTCAATGTATCATTTGTGATACGAAGGTATTAATTGATGAGAATACCGTTGAAGCCAAACGCTTGCGCAATAATCCGATTCGAACATTTATGTGCGATGATTGTAAGAGTCGCTTAGACAGACCTAAACAACGACTTAACAACGCTGAGTATTTGGTACTGTCGCAAGAAGATGAATATTAAATAGATTAATATATTAAAGAACGAGGGTATGAAATCTTGGCAATTTAAAGATTTCATACCCTCGTTGTATTTAATCAAGATGATTATTCGTCTTGCATCATTTGTTTAACACGTTTTGCTTCTTTTTCACGTGCTGATTTGTTTAAGATTTTCTTTCTTAAACGGATGCTTTGTGGTGTTACTTCCACTAATTCATCGTCGTTAATATATTCTAATGCTTCTTCAAGCGTTAAGATTCTTGGACGGTTCATTGTTTGTGTTTGGTCTTTTGTAGCTGAACGTACGTTAGTTTGATGTTTTGCTTTAGTGATGTTAACTGTTAAGTCATTCTCACGATTATGTTCACCAACAATCATACCTTCATAAACTTCAGTACCTGGTTCCATGAAGTTTACGCCACGGTCTTCTAAGTTAATAATCGCGTAAGCTGTTGCTTGACCTTGGTCCATTGAGATTAATGCACCGTTACGACGTCCACCAATTTGCGCTTTAACGCGTGGTCTAAATTCTTCAAATGTATGGTTGATAATACCATAACCACGTGTCATAGACATAAATTCAGTAGTGTAACCAATCATACCACGAGCTGGTACTAAGAAGATTAAGCGTGTTAAACCATTGTCAGTTGTGATCATGTCTAACATTTCACCTTTACGTGCACCTAATGATTCGATAACTGCGCCAGCATTTTCAGAAGGCACTTCACATTGTACACGTTCAAATGGTTCACTTAAGACACCATCAATTTCACGTAAAATAACTTGTGGTTTAGATACTTGAAGTTCGAAACCTTCACGTCTCATATTCTCGATAAGAATTGATAAGTGTAATTCACCACGACCTGCTACAATCCATGTATCTGGAGAATCAGTTGGTGTTACTTTTAATGATACGTCTGTTTCAAGTTGTTGATCTAAACGTTCTTGAATTTGACGTGCCGTTACGTAGTCACCTTCACGACCAGCAAATGGAGAGTTATTTACTTTGAATGTCATTTCAAGTGTTGGTTCATCAATACGTAACACTGGTAATGCTTCTTGATGTGTAGGTGGTGTAACCGTTTCACCTACGTTAATATCTTCCATTCCTGATACAGCGATTAAGTCCCCTGCTTGTGCTTCTTCAATTTCTTCACGTTTTAAACCGAAGAAACCAAAGATTTTAGTAACACGGAAGTTTTTAACTGTGCCATCTAATTTAATTAATGATACGTTATCTCCTACACGCATTTTACCTCTGAACACACGACCAATACCAATACGGCCTACATAGTCATTATAATCTAATAATGCTACTTGGAATTGTAATGGTTCCTCATGGTTATCAATCGGTGCTGGTACGTATTCAAGAATTGTTTCGTATAATGATTGCATGTTTTCATCTTGTTTCTCAGCATCAAGACTTGCAGTACCATTGACAGCTGAAGCGTAAACAACTGGGAAGTCTAGTTGTTCATCGTTTGCTTCTAATTCGATGAATAAGTCTAATACTTCATCTACTACCGCTTCGGGTCTAGCAGCTGGTTTATCAATTTTATTTACAACTACTACAGGTTTTAAGTTTTGTTCAAGTGCTTTTTTAAGTACAAAACGTGTTTGAGGCATTGTACCTTCGTAAGCATCTACTACAAGTACTACACCATCTACCATTTTCATAATACGCTCTACTTCGCCACCAAAGTCAGCGTGTCCTGGTGTATCTAAGATGTTAATTCTTGTTCCTTTATAATTAACTGCAGTATTTTTCGCAAGAATTGTAATACCACGTTCTCTTTCTAAATCGTTAGAGTCCATTGCTCTTTCATCGACATGTTCATTCTCTCTGAAAATACCAGATTGTTTTAATAATTCATCAACTAATGTTGTTTTACCATGGTCGACGTGAGCAATAATTGCAATATTACGTACATCTTCTCTTCTATTAGTCATTTTATTATATCCTTTCTTGAGTAAACTCCCACTTTTAATTACAACTGTTTTATTATATCATATAATTAAGAAAAGATAAGTAAAAGGTGGGGTATGGGATGGAAAAACCAAAGTCTAAAGGTATATTTTGGGTACTATCTATTCTAGCAGTATTGTTCTTAGTGCTATTTAGTTTTAGCGCAGGTGCAGCTAGCGTTCCAATGATGATTTTAACATTTATACTTTTCATTGCAACATTTGGTGCAGGTTTCGCGCTTAAGAAAAAATATCGTGAAAATAATTGGTTATAATATATACAGTCTCAACTATTCACTCATAACATTACAAGTTATAGATGAATAGTTGAGACTTTTTTATTTTCTAAAGCGTTGATGTAATTCAGTCAATACGTCTTTATGTGGGTTAAGAAAATCTTCAAGAATTTCTTTGTGCACTGCTTGATTTCCAATTACAATTGAATTCGGGCTGGCAATAGATAATGTTTCACCTAATAAGTTACTACCGACGCCCCCTACTTCATTTAATATAATTAATCCACCTGCAAAATCCCATGGCTGTAATCTAGGGGTGATATAAGCAGCTAATTGTCCTTTCGCCACACTTACAATTTCTAATGCTGCACTACCATAGGCTCTACAACTTCTACATTCATTGACAATTTCTGAGAAGATAGGCCCCATCTTAGGTTTTGTAACCCAATTAGGATTAATACCTATTAAACTTTGTTTTAATTGTGTATCTTCTATTGAAGGTAGTGAATGTTTATTTTCATAGGCACCTTCACCTACCTTCGCATGATATAGCACATCTTTCATTACATCATAAACGAACCCAGCATAAGGTTCTCCATTGCGGTAAATACCAACGGAAATCGCAAAGTTCTCTTGTTGATGCACAAAGTTTAATGTGCCATCAATAGGATCCACGACCCATACAACACCATCAATATTCTCTAAATCATGTCCATGCCCCTCTTCGCCAATGACATGATGTTCTGGATAATTGTTAGATATTGCTTCGTAGATATAATTTTCTGTTGCTTTATCTACATTTGTCACTAAATCATTGGGATTGGATTTAGTTTCAATATTTAATTCTTCTTTCATCATCGTTCTTACTTTATTTCCAGCTTCTAATACTAAGCCTTTAGCAAAATCGTATAATGACATTTCATCATCTCCTGTTGCTTTCTATTATACAGAATTTCATGCAAATGAACTAAGTAATGCCTCTTTATATCGTATCATTGAATCATTACCTATTATTTAGCTTTACAACATTGTATACCTTATTTTAATCACTTTAAACGCTTTCGCTTCTTAAGACGGCTCATAATGTAATCAGTTCAATCTATGCTACAATAACTTTAAGTTAATTTTTCTGAAAAGGAGTACTAAATATGACGCAATATACCTTTAGCCCTAAAGATTTTGAAGTATTTGACGTAGATGGTTTAGATGCACGCATGGAAGCATTGGATAAACACGTAAGACCTCAACTTCATCAATTAGGCGATTATTTCGCTGAATACTTTACCTCACAAACTGGAGAAACATTTTATGCACACGTAGCAAAACATGCACGTAGAAGTGTGAATCCACCTAAAGATACTTGGGTTGCCTTTGCACCTAATAAACGTGGTTATAAAATGTTACCTCATTTCCAAATTGGTTTATTCAGAAATCAATTATTCTTAATGTACGGTGTGATGCATGAAGGTAAAGATAAAGCTGAACGTATTAAAGTGTTTGATAAACATTTTGATGAATTAAGAAATTTACCAGAAGATTATCGCGTAAATTTAGATCATATGAAAGAGGGTAAACCGCTTATTAAAGATTTAAGTGACGACGAGTTGCACCAAGCAATCGACCGTGTTAAAAATGTGAAAAAAGGCGAATTCTTTGTGGCACGTGTGCTTGAGCCTACAGATAAACGTCTTAAAACTGATAAGGACTTTTTATCATTTATTAAAGAAACCTTTGATGAATTCTTGAAGTTCTATTAAACTGTATCATTAAATTAGTAACTTTAAACGATAGATATACGTCTATTGTTTAAAGTTTTTTATTAACATTATTTTTTAGGTTGACCTAACTTTTTAATTAGGTTAATATAATCAAAAAGAAATCAGGAAGTGTTATTAATGTCCACCAATAAAAATCAAACACAACTTAGTCTAGATGAAATTAACAACACTGTTGATTTTAGTGGTGATAAAAGTGTCAGTCAGAAATTTTTAGCCTTTTTAGGCCCTGGGTTATTAGTCGCCGTTGGTTATATGGATCCAGGAAATTGGATTACATCTATGCAAGGTGGTGCTCAGTTTGGTTATACCTTACTCTTCGTGATCCTTATTTCAAGTTTATCGGCTATGCTATTACAAAGTATGACCGTTCGTTTAGGTATTGCTACGGGGAAAGATTTAGCGCAAATGACCCGCCATTATTTAAATAGACCTATTGCTATTACATTCTGGATTATAGCTGAACTTGCTATCATCGCTACTGATATAGCTGAAGTCATTGGTAGTGCCATTGCCTTAGATTTGTTATTTAATATTCCATTAATTGTGGGTGCATTGATTACGGTACTAGACGTCTTCTTATTACTATTCATTATGAAATTTGGTTTCCGTAAAATTGAAGCAATCGTAGGTACCTTAATATTTACTGTACTCGTTATTTTCATATTTGAAGTTTTTGTCTCTTCACCACAAGTAACTGATATTCTTAATGGCTTTATTCCCCATCAAGAAATTGTGACGAATCATAGTATTCTATATATTGCATTGGGTATTATAGGTGCGACGATTATGCCTCATAATCTGTATTTGCATTCATCAATTGTTCAATCGCGTAAATATAACCGTGAAAGTAATGAAGATAAAGCACAAGCGATTAAATATGCAACCATCGATTCAAATATTCAATTAAGCATTGCTTTTATTGTTAATTGTTTATTATTAGTGTTAGGTGCTGCTCTTTTTTATGGGGTTAATGCAGACAAACTAGGTGGTTTTTATGATTTATATCACGCACTTCAAACGCAACCTATTTTAGGACTAGTATTAGGAAGTGTAATGAGTACATTATTTGCCGTCGCTTTACTGGCTTCTGGCCAAAATTCAACCATTACTGGTACACTATCAGGGCAAATTGTAATGGAAGGCTTTTTAAAACTTTCTATTCCTAATTGGGTACGTCGTCTAATTACGCGAGGTTTAGCTGTTATACCCGTTATCGTTTGTTTAATTATTTTCCGCGGTAATGAAGGAAAAATGGAACAATTACTTGTTTTCTCACAAGTATTTTTAAGTATTGCATTGCCATTTTCATTAATCCCGCTTCAACTAGCAACGAGCAATAAGCAATTAATGGGACCATTCTATAATAAAACGTGGATAAATATTTGTTCTTGGAGTTTAATCGTAATTTTAAGCGTATTGAATATTTATTTAATCTTTGAAACATTTAAAGCGTTTTTTGCTTAATTTCAAATAAACATGATTAAAGCTACCTTTTAAAGTTGGAAAAATTAACTAAACTTTAAAAGGTAGCTTTATTTTAAAAATAATTAATAAATATAGGGATCATCTTTTTTACGAGATTGATATTCCTCGTCTGGGCGCCATTCACTCCTATGCGCGTTATTTCTGTTTTCCCTTCTATTTTGATTGTTATTTCTTTTTACAAACAACATAATAGCTACGATAAACCATAATACACTTGCTATTAAACTCATATTAACAATGCCTATTAATGCCGCAGTTATAAGTAAACATCCCGCTAATATGGGTCTATTTTTAATAATCAGTGTACCTACAATTCCTAAAATAGTTGAAAATAATAAGGTAGCTATCGAAAAAGTCATAGCAAAATTAACCATTTCAGGTGTTACCTTAACATTCTGATTGCTAAACTGATGCATCATTTGGTTATATTGTTCAGTAGTATTACTGCCATTTTTAACAATAAAAAAGGATATCAAAGACATTAGAAAATAAATAGCACTTAAACCACTCGCTATCCAAGCAAGAATTACTTCTACTTTACGGTTCACTTCATTTCCTCCTAATAATTTAATTTACTTAAATCTTACTAAAAAATTTTGTCTCTTACGACTAAAGATAAATATTTAAATAAAAAAGATTGAGACACCAATGAAGTATCTCAATCCTTTAAAATTATTCATCTTCTTTATGTTGATTATTCATCGATGTATTGTCTTCAGAATATTGTTCGTCTTTGTTTAAAATTTGTTTACGTTCTTCATAATTCATACGGCGTTGATTAACAGCGCTAGGTTGATTTTTACGTTTTTCTTTCATACGTTGATTATAAGCTTTACGTTTTTCTTTTTTCTTAGCTTTAATTTCAGCTTTTTCTTTTTTACGTTGCGCTTTTTCTTCTTTTTTATCTACCTTAGGTACCGCTTCAACTGATTCTGGTGCTTCATCATGAATATGTGAGTCAGCCTCTGGATTATACTGAGGTTGTTTTCTCGATTTTTGTTTGTATTTTGCTTGTCTAGAGAGTACGCCGGATGTATTTTCTTCTTCTGATGAATTATACTCTTCAGTGACTGCACGCTTAGGATATTGACTATATTTATCTTCCTCAGCATCATTCACTATATCTTGTTCATCTCTATATGAATGAGGTCTTTCCTCTTCATAATAATCATCTCTCTCATCATAACCTCTATCGTCATAATATGCTTGTTTACGACGCGTGCGACGTTCAGATTTTTTAGTTTTACGAGGAGGCGCCACATATTCTTCTTCATATTGTGGTGCTTCATAGTCATAACGTTCATCTTCGTAATAACGTCTATCGTCCTCATAATCATCTCTTGGACTATAACGCGGTTGATACTGTGGACCATGACCATAAGCTGGAACAGTTTCGATTTTACTTTTCCTAACAAACATCATAATCGCAATGATAAAGAAGAAAATCGGGATAATTAACGTTATGAATAATAATACTAAAGGCAATGTAATAATTGATGCAATTAAAAATAGAAAACCTGAAAGTATTCTAATATTCATAGAAATCAATGCTAAAAATGAAATTAATAGACAGACTATGAAATATACAATAATTGCCCAAACGCCATTTTGAAGCCAAATCACAAATTGTGTAGTATTTAAACTATTATTAGCTAAAATTTGTTGAATCAGCTCATTATTATTCATTGAGTTTTCAAGATTTTGAATGGATGTATCATTACTAAAAGATACGAGTGCAATAAACATTGTAATAACCGTCAATATCAATAAGAAAATCCAACTAAACCAACCTAAAAGTTTTTCAGTTAGACGACTCACAGGCCGTTTTATTTGCGTGTATCGTTCTCCTGACATTTATTACAACTCCTTAATTAACTTGTCAAATTATTATATCTAATTAATTATAAAATAACTACTATTTATAGTCTATTTTAACGACATTTTAAAGTTTAAGAAACTCTCGTTATATTCACCTAACGTTTTTTGACCTAAATCTTTATAAACTTCTAAACGTTGTTGTTCTTTTTGGGTAGGATAGAAACGATGATCGTCTCTTACTTCTTTAGGTAATAATTGTCGAGCCGCTTTGTTAGGAGTTGCATAACCTACCCACTCTGTATTTTGTTTATTATTTTTGGCATCCAATAAGAAATTCATAAATTTATATGCGCCTTCTTTATTTTGTGCAGTCTTCGGAATAACCATGTTATCAAACCATAAGTTTGAACCTTCTTTAGGAATGACGTAGTTATATTTATCTCCGTCTTCAACAAGTGGTGCTGCTACACCGCTCCATACGACTGCAATATTTCCTTCATTTTGTTGGAGCATCATTGTAACTTCATCACCTACAACACCTCTTACTTGTGGTGTGAGGTTTTTTAAGTCTTTTTCAGCCTCTTTAATATGTGCAGGATTTTTATCATTCAAACTATAGCCTAGCTTATTTAAAGCTAAGCCCATAATTTCACGCGCACCATCCACTAACAATACATCATTCTTATATTTTGGTTGATATAGATCGTTCCAACTGTCAAACTTTTCATTCGGATAAGCTTTTTTATTATATAAAATACCTACCGTACCAAAGAAATACGGTAATGAATATTGGTTATGTGGATCATATGCCATGTTCATATAATCAGAATCAAGATTTTTTATATTTGGTATCTTTTTGTGATCTAAAGGCAATAATAAATTTTCACGTTTTAATTTTTGTACCGTATATTCGCTTGGAAAAGCAACGTCATAGTGCGTACCGCCATTTCTAATTTTAGCTTCCATTGCTTCATTAGAATCAAATGTTTCGTACACCACTTGGATACCTGTTTCTTTTTCAAACTTTTTAATTAAATCAGGATCGATATACTCTCCCCAGTTATAAACATAAATCTCTTCACCAGTGTTTGTATTATCTTGTGACTTAAACCAATGGCTGATACCTAAACATATTAAACCAATCACTAACGCACCCAATATTAATTGTAAAAATTGTTTCACTGCTGTACACCTCGCTTAAAGGCTTGTCTTCGTTTTACAGCACGTTGAATTGCGTAATAGCCTATTACTCCAAGGACAATAGCGCCAAATAAAATAGTAGATATTGCATTAATTTCCATACTAATACCTTTACGCGCCATCGCGTATACTTCTACTGATAACACGCTGAACCCGTTACCAGTTACGAAGAAGCTGACTGTAAAATCATCTAATGAATACGTTAAAGCCATAAAGAAACCACCAATGATGGCTGGCATTAAATTAGGAATAAGTATTCTTCCTAAGACTTGAGATTCTGTTGCTCCTAAATCACGCGCTGCATTTAATATGTTATTGTTCATTTCATATAATTGAGGTAAAACAACAATAACTACAATAGGTATACAAAATGCAATATGTGAAGCAAGAACAGTACCAAATCCTAAACCAAGTCCAGTCAAATGACCCAAAGCGGTAAACATTATTAAGAATGAAGCACCAATGACTACATCAGAAGATACCATTAATACATTATTTAACGTTAATAATGTCACTTTGAACTTTTTATTCCTTAAATAAAATAATGCAATCGCACCAAATGTACCTATAATTGTAGAAATAGCAGCAGCTAATAATGCTACAGCAATCGTATTAAAAATAATAGACATTAGACGGTCATCTTGGAATAGCGTTTGATAATGCTCCAAAGTGAAATGTTCAAAATGAATCATATTTCCAGCTGAATTAAATGAATAAAACATTAGAAAGAATATCGGAACGTATAAGACGATTAATAGGAGTCCAATATAAATTTTTCCATACCACTTCACTTAATTCACCCTCTTCCATCTGTTGATTTAGATTTAGTAATAATTAATATAAACGCCATAAAAACGATAAGTACAATTGCAATTGTTGAACCCATGCCATAGTTTTGGATAACTAAGAATTGTTCTTCTATTGAGGTACCAATATTAATAACTTTATTTCCAGCTATCAATCTTGTAATCATGAAGAGTGATAATGCTGGAATAAATGTAACTTGAATACCTGTCATTACACCTTCTTTAGTTAACGGCATAATTACTTTTCTAAAAGTAGTGAAAGGATTAGCACCTAAATCACTTGATGCTTGCAATAAATTATTAGGTATTGCTTTCATACTATTAAAAATTGGCAAAATCATAAAAGGAATATAAATGTAACTTGCTACTAATAGAAACGCACCTGGCGTAAATAACATAGATGCCGATGGAATATGTAAAAAGTTTAAAAATTTATTAATCATTCCTTCATGACTAAGAATACCGATGAAGGCATATGTTTTAAGCAATAGATTAATCCAAGTTGGTATAATTAGTATCAGTAACCAAAGATTTTGATTTTTAGATGTACGTATAAAATAAGCTGCTGGGTAACTGATAATCAATGTGACTATAGTAATAAGCGCTGCATAAAATATAGAATCCCACATCATTTTCAAATATTTTAATGAAAATACTTGCTCATAGTTGGTAAAGCTGAAGTGTCCTTTTACATCAGTAAAAGAGAAATAAACAAGCAAAATCACAGGGATAATGATAAAGAACACCATCCATAAAAGATAGGGAATTATCAGTATCTTATTGAGATTACGCATGATCTATATCCTCATAACTTTCGATTCGTTTGTCGAACTCTTCTTCTGTTTCTCCTGGCACCATAATATGTATCGCTTCAGGATTGAAGAATAAGCCCACTTCACTACCCACTTCAGCTTTTTTCGTCGATTGAATAACCCATTCATAGCCTTTCCTATCTATACAGCAAATTTCATAATGCACGCCTCTGAATAGCATTGAATCTACTGTTGCTTTGAATAAGCCTTTATCGGATTCAATTAATGAAATATCTTCGGGACGGATGACGACTTCAACATTTTTATTAGCTGGAATCCCAGCATCTACACATTCAAAGTCTTGTCCATAAATATTTACCACAAAATCTCTTACCATTGTGCCTTCAACAATATTAGACTCACCTATAAAGTCAGCAACAAAACGGTTAACTGGTTCATCATATATATCCGTTGGTGTCCCAAATTGTTGGATTTTGCCATCTTTCATAACAAAGATATAATCGCTTAACGCTAACGCTTCTTCTTGATCATGTGTAACGAAGATAAAAGTAATGCCTAAACGCTTTTGTAATTCACGTAATTCATACTGCATCTCTGTACGCAATTTTAAATCTAGCGCTGATAATGACTCATCGAGTAGAAGTATTTCAGGCTCATTCACAATTGCTCTGGCAATCGCAACACGCTGCTTTTGTCCCCCACTCATTTCACTGATATTACGTTGTTCATAACCAGATAATTTTACTAGTTTTAACGCATCTTTAACTTTTTGATTAATCTCTTTTTTAGATTGCTTTTTTAGTTTCAAACCAAAAGCAATATTATCGAAAACATTTAAATGAGGAAATAGAGCATAATCCTGGAACACTGTATTCACTTTACGCTTATTCGCAGGCAAGTTTCCAATTGATTTATTTAAATAAATAATATCGCCATCATCCGGTTGTTCAAAACCTGCAATTAGCTTTAAAATCGTAGTTTTACCACATCCTGATGGACCAAGTAGTGTATAAAAGTGACCTGACTCTATTTCTAAATCCATATTATCTAGAATCGTTACATCATCGTAACCTTTCGTTACATTTTTAAATGATAACAATGGCTCCACTTCAATATTCCCCCTCTATAAATATGATGCTGTAGCAACAATTAAAATTTTAACTTCATTTGCCGTTTCATTATGTAATTGATGAATTTCATTAGCCCTAAAATATAATACATCTTCTTCTTTTGCTTGATATCGTTCTTTTCCTAAAGTGAGTGTGACACATCCTTCAAGACAGTAAATAAATGTGTCTGATTCAGAAGGTTCAAAGTGTTTATAAGAAGCGCCTGGTTTAATAGATAAGATCAGTGGTTCCATCTCAAATTCATTAGAGTTTGTAACTAACCAATTCAATATGTAGCCTCTATCATATTCATCGTAAATCGTTCTATCATTTTTCGTGTAAAGCACTTTTTCTTTAGATTTCTCTTTGAAAAAGTCACTTGGTGATGTTCCTAATACTTCTAATATATTTAAAAATGTTTCCATACTTGGCGAAGCATGTTGGCTTTCGATTTGCGAAATATAACCTTTTGATAAATCAGTACGCTCTGCTAATTCTTCTTGTGTTAAGTTCTTTTGACGTCGTAAGTTACGTAATTTAGTACCAATTTGCATATTTAACCACCTAAAAAAAGCTGTATCATGTTTAGTAATATTAAACATTTTGTTTAATGCTTAATAAAAATAACAAAATACAGCTTTAACTTCAATAGGTTTATAAAAATTATTCAAAATAAATCTTTTTAAGACCTATTTAATTGTAAAAATTGTGTCATTTATAGAGGTGACTAGTTTTTACCACTAAACGTTTGTTGTTCAGGGTGATTCTTTACATTTTGTACAGCTTTATAACTGTTATAGCCACTTTTATCTTCAAATTCTTTGAATAACGTTTTTTCTTCCGCCTTTCCAGGTACGATTTCTTTAAAACGTTTATAATGAGCCATTAAGTCAGCGCCATTAACAGACTGTTCATAATAGTTCTCTATTTTATTAAAAAATGCTATAACATCAACCATTTCTTCATTTGTCCAATCTAGATCTAATGGATATTGATATTCCATATACACTCCTCCTTTTCAAAAAATATAACTATCAATACTTTACTAATGCCCTTTTTACCACTTATATATTCAAAAAAAGGGTGGAACAATGAATTCTAAAGTGAATTCATAGTCCCACCCTTTAAAGATGTGTTGTTATTGAATAAATAGTCTAATTGACTAGATATTACATAGTGTGGATTGGCATTCCGATTGCTTTTTCAGCAGCTTCCATAGACATTTCACCTAAAGTTGGGTGAGCATGTACTGTTAATGCGATATCTTCAGCATTCATGCCAGCTTCAATAGCTAAGCCTAATTCTGAAATGATATCTGAAGCGCCATTACCAGCAATTTGTGCACCGATAACAGTTCCATCTTCTTTTAATGTGATAAGTTTAACGAAACCAGTAGTATCGTCTAATGATAATGCACGACCATTACCAGCATAAGGGAATTTAGATGCTTTGAAATCTAAACCTTCTTCTTTAGCTTGAGCTTCAGTGTAACCAACTTGAGCTAATTCTGGTTCAGTGAAGCATACAGCTGGCATACCAATGTAATCAACTTCTGAAGCTTGTCCTGAGATAGCTTCAGCAGCTACTTTAGCTTCATAGCTTGCTTTATGAGCAAGTGGTAAACCAGGAACGATATCACCAATTGCATAAATGTTGTCGATAGAAGTACGGCTTTGTTTGTCTACTTCTAATAATCCACGATCTGCGAATTTAATGCCTAATTCTTCTAAGCCTAATTCGTCAGTATTTGGACGACGACCAACTGTTACTAATACGTAATCAGCTTCGATAGTTTTTTCTTCACCTTTAGCTTCGTAAGTAACTTTAACGCCATTTTCAGTTTCTTCAGCATTTTTAGCCATTGCTTCAGTAATGATTTCAACGCCTTTTTCTTTCATGCCTTTTTTAACTGGTTGAACCATTTGTTTTTCGAAACCGCCAAGAATTTCTTTAGCGCCTTCTAAAATTGTAACGTCTGAACCAAAGTTAGCAAATGCAGTACCAAGTTCTGAACCAATGTAACCGCCACCTACAACGACTAATTTACCTGGAACTTCTTGTAAGTTTAACGCGCCAGTTGAATCGATAACACGTTTACCAAATTCGAAGTTAGGAATTTCAATTGGTCTAGAACCAGTTGCGATAATAGCGTTTTTGAAGTTATAAGTTTGAGCACTTTTTTCGTCCATAACACGTAAGCTGTTGTTATCTACGAAGTAAGCTTCACCTTTAACGATTTCAACTTTATTACCTTTTAATAAGCCTTCAACACCACCAGTTAATTTACTTACAACTGATTGTTTGAATTCTTGAACTTTGTCAAATTTAAGTGATACGCTTTCAGCGATTACACCTAAGTTTTCAGAGTGTTGAGCTTCTACAAAGCGGTGAGAAGCGTGTAATAATGCTTTAGAAGGAATACAACCAACGTTTAAGCATACACCACCTAAGTTACCTTTCTCAACGATAGTAACTTTTTGTCCTAATTGTGCTGCGCGAATTGCTGCAACATAACCACCAGGACCTGCTCCGATTACAATAGTATCTGTTTCAATTGGGAAATCTCCAACTACCATGTTTTACCCCTCCATTAATAATAATTCTGGATTATTTAATAAGCGTTTAATGTGATTCATAGCGTTTTGACCAGTTGCACCATCAATTTGTCTGTGGTCGAAGCTTAATGATAATGCTAATACTGGAGCTGCTACAATTTCACCATCTTTAACGATAGGTTTTTGAGCAATACGGCCAATACCTAAGATAACTACTTCTGGGTGGTTGATAACTGGAGTGAACCATTGTCCACCAGCTGAACCGATATTACTGATTGTGCATGAAGCACCTTTCATTTCTTCAGATGTTAATTTACCATCACGAGCTTTAACAGCTAATTCATTGATTTCATCTGAAATTTGGAAGATTGATTTACGGTCTGCATTTTTAACTACAGGCACTAATAAACCTCTTTCAGTGTCAGCTGCAATACCGATATTCCAATAATGTTTGTGTACGATTTCGCCAGCTTCTTCGTTGAATGAAGTGTTAAGTGCTGGGTATTTTTTAAGTGCAGAAACAAGTGCTTTAACAACATATGGTAAGAATGTTAATTTAGTACCTTGTTCAGCTGCGATTTCTTTGAATTTCTTACGGTGATCCCATAAGTCTTGAACATCAATTTCGTCCATTAATGTTACGTGAGGTGCAGTATGTTTAGAGTTAACCATTGCTTTCGCAATTGCTCTACGCATAGCAGGGATTTTTTCAGTAGTTTCAGGGAAGTCGCCTGCTGGTACTGATTGAGTTTGAGCTGCTGAAGCATCTTCAGTTGAAGTTGCTGCTGCGCTTTCGTTTGAAGCAGATGCTGCTTGTGCACCGCCACCGTTAACATGATTATCAATGTCTTCTTTAGTGATGCGTCCATTTTTACCTGAACCAGCTACAGCTTTAATGTTGACGCCTTTTTCACGAGCGTATTTACGAACAGATGGCATAGCTTTGATTTGTCTATTTTCATCTACTTCTTCATCTTGTGAAGCTGATGCTGCTGGAGCTTCTTCTTTAGCTTCCTCTTGAGCAGGTGCTTCTTCTTTAGATGAAGCATCGTCATCATGACCACCTTTGAATTGCATTTCTTCTGCATCAGGTGCATCAATTTTAACGATTACGTCACCTACTACTGCTACAGTACCTTCGTCAACTACAACTTCTTCTACTGTACCGCTAACAGGAGATGGGATTTCAACTACAGATTTATCGTTTTGAACCTCTGCTAATACATCATCTTCTTCAATTGTATCTCCGGCTTTAACAAACCATTTTACAATTTCACCTTCGTGGATACCTTCACCAATGTCGGGTAATCTAAATTCAAATGCCACGTTCTTGTCCTCCTAAGATTTTATATTCATTCATTAAATTAAATTTATAACATAGAGCAAGGACATAATAATGTTAAACATCATCCAATTATTATGTCCTATATCTCTAATGTACACTTAACTATTGACATACAGAGTAAAAAGTAAACATTTTACTTACTAACCTTCTATATGCTAACTAACATTTTAAAATTAAACTGATTGATATTATTAGAATTCTAAAGTAGCTTTAGCTTGTTCAATAATATCGTTTTTGTTTGGTAACCAAACATTCTCAGCTTGAGTGAATGGGTAAACTGTGTCAGCAGCAGCTACACGTGCGATTGGAGCTTCTAATGAAAGAATTGCACGTTCAGCTAATTCAGCAGCTACAGTAGCACCAACACCAGCTTGACGTTGAGCTTCTTGAACTACTACAGCACGACCAGTTTTTTCAACTGAAGCAACTAAAGTATCGATATCGATAGGTTGAACAGTACGTAAGTCGATGACTTCTACTGAGTAACCTTCTTTTTCTAATTCTTCAGCAGCTTTTTCAGATTCTTGAACCATTGCACCGTAAGCGATTAATGTGATGTCGTTACCTTCTTTTTTCACATTCGCTTTACCTAAGTCAATTGTATATTCTTCTTCTGGAACTTCTTCACGGAATGAACGGTATAATTTCATGTGTTCTAAATATACAACTGGATCATTAGAGCGAATAGCAGAAAGTAATAAACCTTTAGCATCATATGGGCCAGAAGGAATTACTACTTTGATACCAGGTGATTGAGCTAAGATACCTTCTAAATTATCTGCGTGTAATTCAGGAGTGTGTACCCCACCACCAAATGGTGCACGGATTGTTACAGGTGCTACTTTAGAACCACCTGAACGGAAACGTGTACGAGCGATTTGACCAGCAACTGAGTCAAATACTTCAAATACGAAACCAAGGAATTGGATTTCCATTACAGGACGGAAACCTTCAACAGTTAAACCAAGAGCTAAACCACCAATACCTGATTCAGCTAATGGAGTATCGAATACACGGTCTTCACCGAATTCTTTTTGTAAACCTTCAGTAACACGGAATACACCGCCGTTAACACCAACGTCTTCACCGAAAACTAATACGTTTTCGTCATTTTGCAATTCAGTTTTAAGCGCATTGTTAATCGCTTGAACCATTGTCATTTGTGCCATGGCTTATTTCGACTCCTTCTCTTTGTAAATTTCATATTGTTCAGCTAAGTTTTGAGGCATTTCTTCATACATGATGTCCATTAAATCAGTAACTGTTTGTTTTGGAGTATTGTCAGCCTCTTTAATAGCTTTCTTGATGTCGTCTTTAGCACGTTCGATAACTTCGTTTTCTTTATCTTCATTCCATAAACCTTTGTTTTCAAGGAATTTTCTGAAACGTACTAATGGGTCTTTTTTCTCCCAATCAGCGTCTTCATCTGAAGTTCTGTAACGAGTTGGATCGTCCCCAGCCATTGTATGTGGACCATAACGATAAGTCATAGTTTCGATTAATGTTGGACCTTCACCATTAATTGCACGTTCACGAGCTTCTTTAGTAGCTTGATATACAGCTAAAGCATCCATACCGTCAACTTGGATACCAGGGATACCTACTGCAATTGCTTTTTGAGCTAATGTTGTTGCAGCAGTTTGTTTACTACGTGGAGTTGAGATCGCGTAGTTGTTGTTTTGAATTACAAAGATTGCTGGAGCTTTGTAAGCTGAAGCAAAGTTAATACCTTCATAGAAGTCACCTTGTGAAGAACCACCGTCACCAGTGTAAGTAATAGCTACAGCTTGTTTACCACGTTTTTTAAGACCGAATGCTACACCAGCAGTTTGGATGTATTGTGCACCGATAATGATTTGTGGACTGAATGCATTAACGCCTTCAGGGAATTGGTTACCTTTGAAGTGACCTCTTGAGAATAAGAAAGCTTCAGTTAAAGGTAAACCGTGCCAAATGATTTGTGGTACATCACGGTAACCAGGTAAGATGAAGTCTTCTTTTTCTAAAGCATATTGAGAAGCTAATTGTGAAGCCTCTTGTCCTGCTGTTGGAGCGTAGAAACCTAGACGACCTTGTCTGTTTAATGAAATAGAACGTTGGTCAAGGATACGAGTCCATACCATTCTTTCCATTAATTCTACTAGTTGTTCATCAGTTAAATCAGGTACTAAGTCTTCATTTACGACATTACCATTTTCGTCCAAAATTTGAACCATTTCAAATTTCGACTGAGTATCATTTAATACTTTTACTGCATCGAATTGGGCTTGTAACTTAGGAGCCATTCAATTCACCATACCTTTCCCATATAATAGAAATTCATTTTATCCTCTCATAGTGTACCACAATTTATTTGTACTGTTAAATATTTTAATAAAGTTCTGTATTACTAAAAAAAGATACAGATTTTTTAAACTGTATTAGTGACAATTACACTACTGTATTAATAGATATACTATGAAAGTTGATCGACATCTTGTTTTTCTTTATTTACTGTATTCATCGCTTTAGAATAGTGTTTGAATTTCTTTTTGAAATTATCTTGTGCTTTATTTAAAGCGTCATTTTTTTCATCCACTTGAGATTGAGTGATGCCATCTTGTTTTATTAATTCGAATAAATCTTTTTCTTTATTTAATACATTTTTGTAGGCTTTAGTATAATCATCATGCGCTTTATATTTATCTTTAACCGCATCATCTAATTGCTTAACTTCTTTTCGCTTATCATCACTTTTTATTTCTTTAATATGAGATTGTCCTTTTTTAAATTGTTTCTCAGAATCTTCAATTGTAGAAATTTCATCGTTAAATGTGTTCTCTCGTTGTTTGATGTTATCGAGAATGTCATCAGCTGCTTTTTTACGTGTTTCATCATTATTGCTGTTTGCTTTTTTGTATAAATCTTGTTTTTTCACTTCAAGATCATTTAGCTTTTTGCTTGTGCTTGTAATTCCTTGCTCTTTTTCAAAAGCTTTTTGAATATTATCATCATAAGCGCGTACTTCTTTTTTATCAGTCGTACAACCTGCTAATAAAATACTTGAAGCGGCTGCTACAGCAAGTGTTTTACGTAATTTCATTAATTGTTATCCTCCTCGTAGTGATTCGAATGTAATATTATAAAAAGATAAGTTATAAATCAAATAAAATCAGATAATGTACTTAACAACCTCTAATCTGTTATATTTTATTATAAGGAAGGTGTATGACATGTTAACTATGAAAGATATTATAAGAGATGGTCATCCTACATTACGTGAGAAAGCTGAAGAAGTAAAACTACCACTCTCTGATGAAGATAAAAATACATTACGTGCTATGCGTGAATTCTTAATTAATAGTCAAGACGATGAAATTGCTAAAAAATATGGGTTACGTTCTGGTGTAGGTTTAGCTGCGCCTCAAATTAATGTCTCTAAACGTATGATTGCTGTTTATTTACCAGATGATGGTGAAGGTAAATCATATGACTATATGTTAGTAAATCCTAAAGTAATGAGTCATAGCGTTCAACACGCTTATTTACCTACTGGTGAAGGTTGTTTAAGTGTTGACGAGAATATTCCAGGGCTAGTTCACCGTCATTATAGAGTGACTATTAAAGCTTACGATATCGACGGTAATGAAGTTAAATTGAGACTTAAAGGCTACCCAGCTATTATATTCCAACACGAAATTGATCATTTAAATGGCATTATGTTCTACGATTATATCGATAAAGATCATCCATTAACGCCATTACCAGATTCAGTAGAAGTATAATTGATACATTTATATGCTTAATATATTTTTAAGGAGCGTGCTTTCTTTGAAAATATATTAGGCGTTTTTTTATGCTAGCTTTCAGTAAAATGAGTAGTTATATATAATTTCAGGCTAAATATAAACTGCTTTATTTATTTAGATACATAATGTAAAATGAGTATTAACTGACAAGATAGTTTAATACTATTTTTCAACTAATGAACGAAATTAATCACTACTCTGTGAACAATAATAGTAACAAAGTAAAATAATTATTAATCGCTTAAATTTATCGAATATATATTATTAAAATTGAATTTTTACTTACTTAGCATTCAATATTTGTATTAAATTGAAAATAAAAATAATCGATGTACTTTGCTATACTCAATTGTTTAACTAGAGTCGCATATTAATATATTTTAGGAGGAATTATTCATAATGGCAGTATTTAAAGTATTTTTTCAACATAATAAAGACGAAGTAATCGTTCGTGAAAATACAAGTACAATTTACGTTGAAGGTGAAACTGAAGAACAAGTTAGACGTTATTTAAAAGACCGCAATTATAACATCGAATTTATTACTAAATTAGAGGGCGCACATTTAGAATATGAAAAAGAACACTCTGATCATTTTAATGTGGAGAATGCTCAATAATGAAACAACTACATTCTAATGAAGTAGGTGTATATGCTCTAGGTGGTTTAGGCGAAGTGGGTAAAAACACTTATGCCGTAGAGTATAAAAATGAAATCGTTATTATCGATGCTGGTATTAAATTCCCAGATGATAATTTATTAGGTATCGACTATGTGATTCCAGATTACACTTACTTTGAACAGAACCAAGATAAAATTGTCGGTCTGTTTATCACTCATGGACACGAAGACCATATAGGTGGTGTGCCCTACCTATTAAAGCAAATTAATGTACCTATTTATGGTGGTCCATTAGCTTTAGGTTTAATTCGTAACAAGTTAGAAGAACATAATTTATTACGTAGTGCTACACTACATGAAATCAATGAAGATAGCGTGATTAAATCTAAACACTTTGAAATTTCATTCTATTTAACTACACATAGTATTCCAGAAGCATATGGTGTCATTGTAGATACACCAGAAGGTAAAATCGTTCACACTGGTGACTTTAAATTTGACTTCACTCCTGTCGGTGAACCAGCTAATATTGCTAAAATGGCAGAATTGGGTAAAGAAGGCGTATTGTGTTTACTTTCTGACTCAACAAATGCATTAGTACCTGATTTCACTCTAAGTGAAAGAGAAGTTGGTCAAAACGTTGATAAAATTTTCCGTAACTGCAAAGGTCGTATTATTTTTGCAACATTTGCTTCTAACATTTATCGTGTGCAACAAGCAGTTGAAGCGGCAATTAAGTATAATCGTAAAATTGTAACTTTCGGTCGTTCAATGGAAAATAATATCAAAATCGGTATGGAATTAGGCTATATTAAAGCACCACCTGAAACATTTGTAGAACCAAATAAAATTAATAATATTCCTAAACATGAACTATTAATCTTATGTACTGGTTCTCAAGGTGAACCAATGGCGGCGTTATCACGTATTGCCAATGGTACACATAAACAAATTAAAATTATCCCTGAAGATACAGTAGTATTTAGTTCATCACCTATTCCAGGTAATACTAAAAGTATCAATCGTACAATCAATGCTTTATATAAAGCGGGTGCAGATGTTATTCATAGTAAAATTTCTAACATCCACACATCTGGTCATGGTTCTCAAGGTGACCAACAATTGATGTTACGATTAATTCAACCTAAATACTTCTTACCAATTCATGGTGAATATCGCATGTTAAAAGCACATGGTCAAACTGGTGTTGATTGTGGTGTTAAAGAAGACAACGTCTTTATCTTCGATATCGGAGATGTTTTAGCACTTACACACGATTCAGCACGTAAAGCCGGCCGTATTCCTTCAGGTAATGTTCTTGTAGATGGAAGCGGTATTGGAGATATCGGTAATGTTGTTATTCGTGATCGTAAGTTACTTTCTGAAGAAGGTTTAGTTATTGTTGTAGTAAGTATCGATTTCAATACTAATAAATTACTTTCTGGTCCTGATATTATTTCACGTGGTTTTGTTTACATGCGTGAATCAGGTCAACTCATTTACGATGCGCAACGTAAGATTAAAACAGATGTTATTTCTAAATTGAATTCAAATAAAGATATTCAATGGCATCAAATTAAATCTTCAATCATTGAAACATTGCAACCATATCTATACGAGAAGACAGCTCGTAGACCAATGATTTTACCAGTTATTATGAAAGTTAATGAAGATTAATTATTATAAATAAATTATAAGCACGATATAGACATGTTTTTTGAACATGTACTATACCGTGCTTTTTTTCCTTTACTAGTGTTTTTATATCCTATTTTAACGTACAATTTTCTTTTCAAAACGATTTAAATCATTATCGTGACCAATCATAATGAGTATATCTCCAAACTCAATATTCATATTTGGATCTGGTGACACGATAATCTCCTTGCCTCGTTTAATCGCAATAATATTAATTCCAAACTGACGACGAATATCTAAATCTATAATAGACTGTCCTGTCATCTTCTCACTTGCTTTCAATTCAACTAATGAATGCTCATCCGCTAATTCAAGATAATCTAATACACTTGCACTCGCCACGTTATGCGCAATACGTCGTCCCATATCTCTTTCTGGATGCACTACTGTATCTGCCCCGATTTTATTTAATATTTTAGCGTGATAATCATTTTGAGCTTTAGCCGTAACCTTCTTAACCCCTAATTCTTTTAAAATTAAGGTCGTCAACGTACTCGATTGAATATTTTCCCCAATTGCTACAATTACGTGATCAAAGTTACGTATACCTAAACTTTTCATTACCGCTTCATCTGTAGTATCAGCCACCACTGCATGCGTAGCAATATCACTATACTCATTCACTCTTGCTTCGTCTCTGTCAATTGCCATAACATCCATATCAAGCGCATTTAGTTCTCTTACGATACTACCGCCGAAACGCCCTAGACCTATAACAACATATTCCTTCTCCATACCGTAGATACCCCTATCTTCTATAAAAAATAGGAGCCAAGAAAGCCTATTCCATGTTTTGAAAAGTAAACACACTCACTTCAAAACATAAATTAAACTTATCTCAGCCCCTTCATTATTGTAGTTATTTCTTGCCTTCGACATACGATTTATCGAATACAAATAATCTCAATAATAATATTAACGATGGAACTAATAAAAGTAAACCTAAAATAAACACGATAACAAGTGCTAGTCCCATTGATGAATTGACGCCTGAATCTGTAATTTTAATGTATGGATATAAAATGTAAGGTAACTTGCTCATACCATAACCATAAAAAGCAAAAGCCATTTGTAAAATAACCATAATAAACGCTAAACCATGATATTTTTTCATTAAGTTTAATACACCAGCAATTAAGAAAAAGATAAAGCTAATGGCAAACATCCACCAATAATTCGTAACTGCATTATAGAAATGGTTTGAGTTTTGAATTCTTAATGAGAGGAACACAAATAATGAAATAATAATCATTGGTGGTCCCCAAAACATAAACCATTGACGCATAAACGAATATGCTATGTCATCTTTAGCTTTAGCTGCATAATAAGTTAAGAAACCAGATGAAATATATAATACACTGATAATTGCTAAAAATACCACTGACCAAGCAAATGGACTTAAGAGTAATTGGACCCAGTCTAAATCAATGTGTGAGCCTCTTTGGTTAATATAACCACCTTCAGATATAGTTAATACGGTTGCTAATGAAGCTGGAATTAATAATCCCGTCACCCCGTATAAAAAGATCCACGGTAATTTCGTATCTTGACCATAATGTTCAAAAGCATAAAAACTACTTCTAATTGAAATAAGCACTAACGCAATTGAGCCAGGTACTAATAGCACTGTGCCTAAATATAGGGCAGAATCTGGAAAGAATCCGACAAAACCTACAAAGAAGAAGACAAAGAATACATTTGTAACTTCCCAAACTGGATTAAGATAGCGTTCAACAAGGTGGTTAATCTTTTTTTCTTCTCCAGTTAATTTAGTATGCAATGTGAAAAATCCTGCACCAAAATCAATTGAAGCTACAATAATATAGAAAAATAAGAATGTCCATAATACAACAATACCAATACTAGTATAATCCATTATGCTTGACCTCCTTTTTCAATGACTTTATCTACATCATCTTGGGCTGGTTTATTTTTAAACATACGTAATAAGACGTAAGCCGAAGTAAATAACAGAACTAAATATAACAATCCAAACATAATTGTAACTAATGTAATTCCACCAGCTTGTGTAGCTGCCTCACTTACGCGCATATAGCCTCGAACTATCCATGGCTGTCTACCCATTTCAGTTAAAAACCAACCAAATTCAATAGCTAATAACGACGCAGGTCCTGTTAGTAATACTGCATATAATAAACCTTTGTTCAGTGTAAACTTGCGTAATTTTTTAAAGATTAATGTAAGTAAAAATAGCCCTGAAACGATAAAACAGAATATACCCATTGAAACCATTAAATCAAAGAAGTAATGCACAATTAAAGGAGGTAAATCATTTTTAGGAAAATCATTTAACCCTTTCACTTTTGTATTAATATTATTATCAGCTAAGAAGCTTAACATACCAGGAATTTTAATCGCACCATGAACTTCTTGTGTTTTATCATTTAATACACCGAAAAATACTAAATCAGCTTTAGATTGTGTATCAAAATGCCATTCATAAGCGGCCAATTTCTCAGGTTGTACTTTATGAAGAAATTTCGCTGACATATCTCCAGCAAGCATTGCAAGTAAAGTATTTATAAAACCAACGATCATTGTCATTTTCAATGCTTTTTTATGATAGTCAGCATCTTTACTAAATTTATTCTTCAATAATTTAAAAGCAGCAATAGCAGCTAAAAGAAATGCCATTGTCATACCAGCTGTAGCGACTACATGAAATGCTCTAACTAAAAATGAGGGATTAAACATTGCTTCAAATGGTTGTACATTAACCATTTTGCCATGTTTCATTTCGAATCCAGCTGGTGTATTCATAAATGAGTTAACTGATGTAATGAAGAAAGCTGAGAATGAACCACCTATTATTACTGGAATACTGATAAGAAAATGTATCCATTGATTTTTGAAACGATTCCATGTGTATAAGTATATACTTAAGAAAATAGCTTCAAAGAAGAATGCAAATGTTTCCATAAAGAGTGGTAAAGCTATAACATGCCCACCTAATTTCATGAAAGTTGGCCAAATCAATGAAAGTTGTAAACCAATAATTGTACCAGTAACTACCCCTACTGCTACTGTAATCGTATAACCTTTCGACCAACGTTTGGCTAATGCGATATATTTAGGATCTTTATTTTTAATCCCTAAAAATTCTGCGATGGCAAACATTAACGGCATACCTACACCAATGGTAGCAAAGATGATATGAACCGCTAATGTCATACCCGTTAGAAATCGACTAATTTCAACAGAATCCATATATTAATCACCTTTTTCTTTATATTTAAGATTTATGTTTTTAGAAACAATTGCTTTAAATTATATTACTTTCATTTTTCTACCTAAATTGTTTTGCTTAATCTTCATAAATTTTTAACAATGTATTTCACATAATTTTCACAGTTTGCATTTCTTAGATATATTTTATATAGTAATTTCAGTTGAAATAATTGACAAAAAGGAGTGTTAATCAATGTCTTCAATCACGATTTACACACAAAATGATTGTCCGCCTTGCACTTTTGTTAAAAATTATTTAAGCGAACATCATGTAAGTTATGAAGAAAAAAATATTGCTAAAGACGAATATCGACAAGAAATGATGAACTATGATGCATTTGCAACACCATTTATACTTTTAAATGATGAACCTATGTACAATGTTGATATGGAAAAGATTAATAAAGCTTTTAATATTGAGAACTAGTCCCTTTAATAAATAATTTTCATCAAAAAACGTCGCACATCTAGTCTGTAAAGTTAACTCTTGATGTAAAACGTTTAAAACAAGAAAAGCACCTTTGTCTAATGTCAAATTAAACAAAGGTGCTATTTATATAATTATTTAGAAATATTATTTACTAAATCTTTAACTTCATCTTGTGTAGCACAATTAATTGCACGATGTGCTAATTCTGCCATTTCATTTTTACTTAAACCATTAATTTGTCTTCTAGCTTTTAAGATAGATGTTGCACTCATAGAGAACTCATCTAATCCTAAACCTAGTAATAATGGAATAGCCGTTTCGTCTCCAGCCATTTCACCACACATACCAGTCCATTTACCTTCTTTATGAGAAGCTTCGATAACTTGTTTAACCAAGCGTAAAATCGCTGGATTATATGGTTGATATAAGTAAGAAACACGTTCTGACATACGGTCAGCGGCCATAGTGTATTGAATTAAATCATTCGTACCAATACTGAAGAAATCAACTTCTTTAGCAAATACATCTGCTAAAGCAGCAGTTGATGGAATTTCAACCATGATACCTAATTCAATTTCATCTGACACTTCATGACCTTCGTTTTTAAGTTTATCTTTTTCATCTAAAAGAATCGCTTTTGCATCACGGAATTCATTAATAGTTGCTACCATTGGGAACATGATATTTAATTTACCGTATGCAGACGCACGTAATAATGCACGTAATTGAGTTCTGAAAATATCTTGTTGATCTAAGCATAAACGAATTGCACGATATCCTAAGAATGGATTCATTTCTTTAGGTAAATTTAAGTAAGGTAATTCTTTATCCCCACCAATATCTAAAGTACGCACAACTACACGTTTATCTTTCATAGTTTCAAGCACTTTTTTATAGGCTTCAAATTGCTCATCTTCAGTTGGCATTTGATCTCTACCCATGTAAAGGAATTCAGTTCTATATAAACCAATACCTTCAGCGCCATTTTCCATTACGCCATATAAATCATCAGGCGTACCGATATTCGCAGCTAATTCAGCATGTTCGCCGTCAACTGTAACAGTTTCTGCGTCGCGTAATTTTTGTAATTCTTTCTTATCTTCAAAGAAACGTTCACGTTTATTTTGATAAGCAATTAATTCGTCTTCAGTAGGATCAATGATTACGTCACCAGTTGTACCGTCAACAATAATCATGTCGCCTTGTTTCACTTCATTAGTAATTGATTTAGTACCAACTACAGCAGCAATTTCTAATGAACGACTCATAATTGCTGAGTGACTAGTACGTCCACCAATATTAGTAACAAAGCCTTGAACAAATTCTTTATTCAATTGTGCAGTATCAGAAGGTGTTAAATCATTTCCGACGATAACTACACTTTCATCAATCATACTTGGGTTAGGTAAATCAACACCTAAAAGATGTGCTAACACACGTTTAGAAACGTCTCTAATATCTGCAGCACGCTCTCTCATGTATTCATTATCCATTGATTCAAAGATTGTAATAAATTGCGTAGTGACTTCGTGTAATGCTTCTGGAGCACTTGCTTTTTCATTCGCAATTTTATCTTCGATTGGTTGAATTAACTCAGGATCATCAAGTACTAATAAATGTGCATCAAAGATAGCAGCTTTATCAGGACCTAATTGTTTCTCAGCGTTATTTCTGATTTTAGTTAACTCAATTTTAGAAGCTTCTAACGCATTTCTAAACTTTTTAATTTCAGCATCAGTATCAGTGACTTTTTCATTCGTAAATGATAAATCTGGCTCTACTAATAAGTATGCTTTAGCAATTGCAACGCCATCAGACGCTGCAATACCTTTAATTAAGTTTGACATAATTATTCAGTTAAACCTTCTTTAGATAAGACATCACTGATAGCTTGAATTGCGTCTTGTTCGTCGCTTCCGTCAGCATAGATAGTGATTTCAGCATCTTTACCTACACCTAAACTCATAACACCCATGATAGATTTTAAGTTAACTTTTTTACCGTTGTATTCTAATTGAATATCTGAATCAAATTTTGATGCAGTTTGAACTAACATAGTTGCAGGACGTGCATGAATACCAGTTTCATCGATAATTACATAAGATTTTTGTTCCATAATCTATTTCTCCTTCGCAAAGTTAGAATATTCAAATTTATCATAGTCTAACATAATTTTATAACATAACACTACCAAAATATAATAGCGAATTCAATTCTTATACGATTGAAACCCTATTATAATGGTAAATGATATGACTAGACAAGCAATTCAGACTGTCAATAAACTTCAATATCAATATTAATACTTTCCTATTTAAAATTAATATTTCTACTTAAATATCGCCAATCTGTTGCTTGCTATTATTTTGTTAATAAATTCAATCAATATTATAATTGTTATCTTATTAACACTTTATATTAATTATACTACAACATTTCCATTTTAAATAATATCATATAGAACTTTTTCACATTTTTCTATGTGGTCTCGTCCCAATTTGTTCATAAAGTAATAGCTAATAGAAGCTGACACTGCTTGTCCAACGACTGGGAACCACTTTGTTTGTTTGGCAGCAGTACGTTTCGCCATATCTCTTATTACTACCTTTAATACAGCACTTGATACTTTTTTCCCTACAAATGAGCTACCTTGAATCGCCGCAGCAGATAATACACGTTCTTTAACGTCATCGCCTAAACTATTCACTTGTTTGTGGTCAAGACCATAAATTTTATTAACATCTTCAATGATGTCTCTCATTAATTTAATATCCACACCAAAGTCTAGTCCTGGAATAGGAACAACGCTCATCCCAGAAGATAGAAGAGATTTCTTTTTAACAAGCGCTTCTGCTCTCACTCTACGCTCTTCAATCTCTTCTTTAGTAGTAGGTAAAGCACTTTTTTCCTTAATTTCTTCCATATTCAATACTTTGTTACCCACTTTATTTGTCATGTTATTTGTAAATCTATTTATAATTCCCATACTTTGACACCCTTTCATGTTGATTCTTTTTCATTCATTAAACCATTATACCCACTTTTATTTATGTTAATGCTTAATATTTAAGAATACTGCTTTCAAGTATTTAGATGGTTTATAATGTGGATGTGTTTTGAAGTCTTTTGGCAAGCCCATTACTTCTTCTATTTCATATTCTACGCCTGCTGATTCTAATGTCTTTTTAATCACGTTTTTAAAAGATTTTAACGGAAAGACACTTGAGTTCGTACATAATAACATTGAGCCATTTGGCGCTAAAATATCTAATGCACCATTAATCAAGTCATCGTAATTTTTTTGCACTGAAAAAGTTTTCTTCTTATTACGTGCAAAACTTGGTGGATCAATTACAATTGTGTCATATTGTTTGGCATGACGAGCGGCATAATTATAAAAATCAAAAGTATCCATTACGTAGATATACTGACTTTTAGGGTCAATACCATTGAGTCCAAAGTTTTCTTCAGTTAGAGCACGTGAACGATTTGCTAAATCGACACTTGTCGTCATTTCCGCATTTTGAGCTGCTATAACTGAGAATGCCCCTGTATAACTAAATAAGTTAAGTATTGTTCTTCCTTCTGAAAAATGATCGCGTAATTTTTTACGTACTTCTTTTTGGTCTAAAAAGATACCTGTCATTAAACCATCATTTAAATCTACATTATAAAATGTAAAGTTTTCTTCTATTACAATTGGGAATTCTGGCGTTTCCCCTAACACATGGCCTCCAGTATACTCTGTATCTTTAAAACGCATCTTTTCATAAATTGACTTAAACTCAAATACATTTTGGATGGCTTCTACCACGTTGTAACGGAACTTGTAAATCCCTCTTGAATACCATTGAATAAGTAAATGGCCATTATAGTTATCAATTGTAAGACCACCTACGCCATCACCTTCAGCATTAAACAGTCTGAAAGCACTTGTGCCTTCAATATGATAATAATATTCTCTTTCTTCTAACGCTTGTTTAAACAAACTTTCGAAAAACTGAGTATTAATGACTTCGTTTTGGTCATAACTCAATACCCACCCTAAACCTTTATGTTGACGTCCAACATATGCAGTTGCAATGTATTGATCACTTTCAGTCATTAGATAAAATAAGTCGCCTTCTTTTAAATGGTCGTGTTGATAAATATCTTCTTCATCGACTAACGGATATTGATTTAAATATTTTGTTTCTTTTCCTTTATTTAAAGTTGCTATTTTCATTTCTAACGCTCCTATTTAAATCATATTTTTATTAGAAAATCTTTCCATTATACGTTCTTGTCTATTTTAACAAAATTAAATTTCACTTTATACTAAACAAAACTAAATAAAATAACTCCCCTCAAAGTTCTTCATTTTTAAAACTTTGAAGGGAGTTAATCATATACGTGATGATATTAAGGACGATCTCTTAACTGTAGCGTAAAGGCAATAATGACTGGTATTAACATAATGATTAATGTCGGTGTGATAAATATTGATAAAAGCAGACCGTGAAGCATAATGTTAATGAATTCTGTTAGTAATTTAAAGAATAAAATACTAATCATAAAGAGTTGTAAATAGTAGAATTTACCTCTCAAGTAATGTGTGAATGTAGTAGCTATATAAATAATGATAATAAACATTAGTAATAATAATGTTACCCATTCAACAACATATTGTGTTTGCGATAATTGCCATTCACCAGACACAAATAATGAATTTCGATTGTTAAATTCTATAAATGTAAATAAGAATAAAACAAAACCACAGAAGATTTCTACATACGCTGGTTTAATCCATTTAGGTCGACGCATCCAATTAGGAATATCGTCTTCTTGAATATCAAACACATTTTTAAATTTACTTTTGAATTTATCGCGTTTAGATCTAATTTTTTCTAAGTCTACACTTCTTCTCGTCTTATGTGCATATTCTGATGTTTTATCTTGAAGTTGTTTGAAATGAACTTTAGATTGAGTCGATACATTTCCTTTAGTAGTTCTTGATAATTCTGGTTCTTCTTCCCCTAATTCTTCCTTAGTTAATGGAAGTGATCTTCTTAAGAATAAGAAGTTCCAAATAGATGCTTGAGCTAATAGCCACATCACTAAGAAGAAAGTATCTACACTTAAAATATCAATTGGTGCAATTTCATTTGCGTCAATTTTGCCGTATAAAGAAATTTGAGTAATTAAATAAGCAATACCATATGAAACAATAATCCATAGATAGTGACTTTTTCTATTTTCGCTATAAAGTTCATCTTTATAGACGATATAGCCTGTATGGATAACAAATGGAATGACGAAAATCACTGCCCAAAAACCATATACTTGCGTCATTAATGTAATTGTAATAAGGAAATATAGAATTCCAATAACTAAAAAGAAAATTGAGATGTCGTAATCATATTTCGTAGTTCTATATAATGTATAACCAATTAACATTAAAAGAATACCAAACAAAATAATGATGACTGCACTAATAATAGGAAAGTTGCCTATGAATCTACTCATCACTCTAATTATTTCACTAAAGAATGCATTAAGAAAATCCCATAAATTATGTATCCTTAATTCAGCTTTATTTTTATCTTTTAGTTGTTTAATTAAAGGTAAATTGATTAGGATAATGAGACCCGTGAAGAGTGAAACGATACCGATTAAATAACTATAGATAATCTCGGTGTGTTTCTTAAGAAAAGACATACTGTTCACCTCAAAATTTATTATATATGAAGATTTTCATCTTGTCTTTAATAAAAAAATAAAATACTTCTCTAGACCTATTTAAGTTTAACCTACTTTTTATTGGGTAAACAATAGATGTAACAATTATTCAACGAGGAGTGTTGTATGATGACAAACGAAGATGCTAAAAAAACAGCAGCTGAACAAGCTAAAGAAGCTGAAGACAAATTAAAAGAACAAAAAGAAGAAAAAACTGACGATCTAGAGCAAACTAAGCAAGATGTTCAAGATACTTTAGATTAATTTAATTTTTTGCTACCAGTCAATTATTCATTGACTGGTAGTTTTTATTTTTTCAATTTTTTCTTTAAAATATATTTAAATTTAAAAGCATCTTGACAATATTTCTTAAAAGTCATACATTTAAGTTAAATTAAATATTCAACGCACTAGGGGTGTGTATACTGAGATGAGGAGTATCCTCGAACCCTTTGAACCTGATCTAGTTAAAAGCTAGCGTAGGAAAGTGTCGCTAATATAAATAATTGTAATACATACATAATGCATTTTATTTAAATTCACGCACAACTTTCTACGGAGGGTTGTGCGTTTTTTAGGAGGAAGTAGTATGTCAAAAGGTTTAAAGCTATCAGAAATCTTAGTAACGGTGCTGATTGCTGTTGTATTTGCAATTATTTATAACTTATGGTGGTTACCATATAATTTTGCTCAAGTAGCAGGGATTCATTTAGAGCAATTAACTTATGGTGTATGGTTCATGGCTGCTGTAGTAGCATATTTAATCATTCCTAAACCAGGAATTGCTTTAATTGCTGAATTTGCTGCTGGAGCTGGTGAAACAATCGTAATGGGGAAATTTGATATTCCGACTATTGTTTACGCAGTTTTACAAGGTTTAGCTTGTGAAATTGTTTTTGCTATTTTCAAATATAAATCACGTTCATTAATGGTAGCTGCTTTAGCTGGTTTAGCAACTGCATTAATATCATTCCCAGTTGATTATTACTATGGTTATTTAAAAGATGTAGCTACATGGAACTTAGTGTTATTTATAGTTTTCCGAGCAATTAGCGGAATTGTACTTTCAGGAATATTATCTTGGTTAATTGTTAAAGCACTTGATCAAACTGGTGTAACCAAATTATTCCGCCCTGCTTCTCAAAAAGATTACGACAACCTATAAGGGGAAATTCATGTGTTAAGAGTTAAAAATTTACGCCTAAAATACCCAAATGGTAATCGAAAAATTTTCGATAACTTAAATATAGAAATTAAAGATAAACAAAAAGTGCTTTTACTAGGTCCTTCTGGATCTGGTAAAAGCACATTGCTTAATGTTTTAAGTGGAATCGTTCCTAATCTTATTGAACTTCCTATGAAGTATGATGAATTAGAAATCGATTCACAATCTGGTGTAATCTTTCAAGACCCAGACACACAATTTTGTATGCCTAAAGTATATGAAGAATTAGCATTTGTACTTGAAAATAAACAAGTGCCTCGTCATGAAATGGATCAACAAATTGAAAATGCCCTTGCTTCTGTAGATTTAAATGTTACAGATGATACCTTTGTTAATCACTTAAGTGGCGGTATGAAACAGAAATTGGCAATAGTAGAAACAATTCTTCAAGAAGCGAACACACTTTTCTTAGATGAGCCTACTGCTATGTTAGATGTAGATGCTACAGCAGATTTATGGAAAAAACTAATCCATTTGTGGACAGATCAAACTGTACTTATTGTGGAACATAAAGTGGAACATATTTGGGAATATGTTGACCGTGTTATTTTAATGAATTACGAAGGTGAAATTATCGCAGATGATACACCTGATTACATACTTCAAAATTGCGAAGCATTACTTACAGAATATGGAGTTTGGCATCCTCATGCCTGGGCACACGCACCAAAGTCAAAATCACTATCGCCTAATAAAAATGAAGTATTATTAGATTTTAAAAATGGTGAAATTATTCGTGGAAAAAATAAATTGTTTGCTGTAGATGATTTTAGTGTTCATCCGGGAGAATGGATTACTATTACTGGTAAAAATGGAGCTGGAAAGACTTCTCTATTAGAATCTATTCTTCAATTAATTAAATATAGAGGACAAATGTTCTATCAAGATAAACAATTGAAAAAAATTAAGGATGCTGCTAAACACATGTATCTAGTTTATCAAAATCCAGAACTTCAATTTATTACGAATTCTGTCTATGATGAAATTAATATTCATTACAATCATTTAGATCGAAAAGCAGCAGATAATGAAACTCAACAATTATTAAAACTCTTACATTTAGAGAATGTAAAAGAGCAACATCCGTTTGAATTATCAATGGGCCAAAAACGACGTTTAAGTGTAGCAACCGCTCTAAGTTCAAAAGCTGATGTCGTTTTACTTGATGAACCTACATTTGGTTTAGATAGTCATAATACATTTCAATTAATAGAGTTATTTCAAGAACGCGTTTCTAATGGACAAACAATTATTATGGTTACCCATGATCCGGAAATTATTCGCCGTTACCCAACTCGTCGATTAAACGTTGAAAATGGACAACTTAAAGAGATGGCAGGTGAACTTCATGTTTGAACGATGGAAAAAACATTACACATTCGTTGATGATGTCAATATCATCACTAAATTATTACTTGGAGTATCTTTATTCTTCTTTGTTATCTTTGTTCATAATTTTGATTATATGATTTATATAACATTATTAATGTTCATTTTTTTACTTGCTTTTAATGGCACTGCTTTTAAAATTACCGGTTCATTTATAGTTGTATCTTCATTATTTGCATTATTGTCTTCTTTATTTATGATTTTATATGGCGATGGTACCCACATGATATTTAAATGGGGAATTATTCAAGTTAGTACAGAAAGTATCGTTAGAGGACTTCATTTATCTCTACGTACAATAACTGTTTCTATGTTTGGTGTCTTAATCGCTTTAACTTCGCAAATTGTCATGATTTTTTATAGTTTAATGCAACATTTAAAAGTTAAACCTAAAATCGCTTATGCGTTTATGGCTGCGATTAGAATGGTCCCTCTCATTTTTACATCATTCATTCAATTGAGACGTTCACTAAAAATGCGTTATCAAATGATAGATGCTTCAAATTATAGAGGACTTAAACGTCTCAAACATTTATTAATCCCAATCTTAAGTCAAAATATCCGTCGTGCACATCAATTATCTGTGGCAATGGAATCAAAAGGCTTTAAAGATGGTCCAAGAACGTATTATTACAAAGCACCTTTTTCTTATAAAGACATTTTATTTGTAATCTGCGTTGTGGCCATTTTAATCATTGCATTTTATCTTTCACAGTACTTACCTATTACCGGTATTACAGATGCACGTGTATCAGGATATACAGCTTAAAGCACACAAAGAGAGCGTATCACTCAAAATATGATACGCTCTCTTTTTTTATTAATACCTTTATTTCAACGCTTTATTTCCAATATCATGACGATAGAATAAATTATCGCTTTTTACTTTTTCGACGTTACTATAAGCTGCAACTTGCGCTTCTTCAATTGTTTCCCCTTTTCCGATAGCTAATAAAACTCTGCCTCCTGAAGTAACAAAAGCATCATCTTCTTTACGTAAGCCACTAACGAAATAATTATCATTTAATTCGAAACCTGTGACTTTGGCACCTTTCTCGTAGCTACCTGGATAACCTTTAGATGCTAGCATAACGCCTACGACATAGTCATCATGCCATTGGAAGCGGATAGGATCTTTACGGTCTAAAGCCACGATTTGAGCCATTAAATCACTTTCTAAACGACTTAATAATACTTGGGCTTCTGGATCTCCGAAACGTGCATTAAACTCTATAACTTTAGGACCTTCTGAAGTTAAAATTGCTCCAATATAAAGTAAGCCAAAGTAGTCATATCCTTCTGCTTTCATCGCTTTCGCAATAGGTTGAGCAATTTCTTTATCCGTACGTTTTAGAACATCTTCGGAAATGTGAGGGACTGGGCAATACGCACCCATTCCTCCAGTGTTAGGACCTTCATCGTTATCATAAGCACGTTTATGATCTTGTGCAATACAGTCAAATGGTACTGCATAGTCGCCATTAACAAAGGTCATTAATGAGAATTCTTCGCCTTCTAAAAATTGCTCAAATACTACTTTGCCCTGTTCTTCAGGATATAATGTTTCAACCGCTTCGATTGCGTCTTCACGTGTTTCGGCGATAATTACGCCTTTGCCAGCTGCCAAACCATCCTTTTTAGCTACAATTGGCAACTCGCATTGATTGACATAATCAAGCGCCTCAGTTTTAGAATTCACTTCTTTGTAATCAGCAGTTGGAATATCGTATTTCTCCATCAACTGTTTAGCAAATAATTTAGAACCTTCTATTTGTGCCGCTTCTTTATTTGGTCCGAACACTTTAATATTCGCTTGACGCAATTGATTAGATAATCCATCAATTAAAGGTTGTTCAGGACCAATCACTACCCACTCAACATTATTTTCTTTTACAATCTTTAAAATAGCCTCGTGGTCATTTTCAGCAATTTCAGTGTGTGTTTCTGCCATATTCTCCATAGCATCATTACCCGGAATCGCAAATAATTGTTGAACTAAAGGTGATTGATGCAATTTAGAAACTAAAGCATGTTCACGTCCACCTGCACCTATAACTAAAACATTCATCTAAATCGTCCCTCCATCCTTTTCAATATTTTATTAGTGTTTAAAGTGACGCATACCTGTCATTACCATAGTAATACCATATTTATTTGCCATATCGATTGAATCTTGGTCTTTAATTGAACCACCAGGTTGGATAATTGCTTTGATACCATGTTTAGCTGCTAATTCAACAGTATCATCCATTGGGAAGAAACCGTCAGAAATTAAAGCAACATTATCATTAATTTCAATTGCACGTTCTAATGCAATTTTCGCAGAGCCTACACGGTTCATTTGACCTGCACCAATACCTACTGTTTGTTTTGTATTACTTAAAATAACTGCGTTACTTTTTACAGATGGAATCACTTTCCAACCAAGCAGCATTGCTTCCCATTGATCATCTGTTGGTTCCACATCAGTCACTACTTTCATGTCATCTTTAGTAACTTCATAGTTATCTTTATCTTGAACTAAATAACCACCTGATACTGAAACAAATTCTTCTTCTCGATTATCAATAGTCATATCAATTTCTAGTAAACGTATATTTTTCTTTTTAGTTAAAATGTCTAATGCATCATCAGTAAATCTTGGGGCAATTACTACTTCTAAAAAGATAGCATGCAACGTTTCAGCAAGTTCAGCCGTTACCGTTCTATTTAAAGCAATAATACCGCCAAAGATAGATTGATTATCCGCATCATATGCATTCTTGAAAGCATCTTCAATTGTATTGCCGATACCAACACCACATGGATTCATATGTTTCACTGCTACAGCTGCTGGTTCACTAAATTTCTTCACTAAAGATAACGCTGAGTCAGCATCTTTAATGTTATTATAACTAAGCGCTTTACCATGTAATTGTTTAGAACCTGCAATCGTGTGTTTACTTGAAGATGTGCGCACAAAGCGTGCAGATTGTTGTGGATTCTCACCATAGCGTAATTGTTCGCTATCTCCTTTGAAGAAACTTACAATTGCGTGATCATATTCATTTGTATGCGCAAATACTTTAATCATTAATTCTTTACGGAACGCTTCATCTAAACGGTCAGACTTAATTCGTTCAATCACTTCATTATAGTCTGCAGGATGAACAATTGTAGTAACATGTTTAAAGTTTTTAGCTGCCGCACGTAACATCGTTGGACCACCAATATCTATGTTTTCAATGGCATCCGCTTCAGTTACATCTGGATTTGACACTGTTTTTTGAAAAGGATATAAATTTACGACTACCATATCGATTAAATCAATATGTTGTTCTGATAATTGCTCAAGATGTTCAGGTTTATCTCGATCCGCTAAAATGCCTCCATGTACTGCTGGATGTAACGTTTTAACACGACCATCCATAATTTCAGGAAATTGAGTTAAATCAGACACAGATTTTACTGGAACAGAAGCTTCTTCAAGTGCACGTTTCGTACCGCCAGTTGAATATAATTCATAATCTAAGTCGCTTAATGCTTTAGCAAATTCTACAATTCCACTTTTATTTGAAACACTTAAAATTGCTTTTTTCATGATTTACTTATCTCCTTACTTGATAACCTTAGCAATAACGCTAGGATAAAGTTCATACTCTAAATGTTTAACACGTTCTTCTAATAGTTCTTTAGTATCGTCCGGTTTAATATCACATTGTCTTTGTTCAATAATTTCTCCCGTATCCATGCCACTATCAACATAATGGACAGTTGAACCAGTTACATTATCACCGCTATTAAACGCTTGTCCAATAGCATCTTTCCCCTTATATTTTGGCAATAATGATGGATGAATATTTAGTATTTTACCTTCGTATGCGTCTAATAAATCTGGACCTATTAATCTCATATAACCTGCAAGAATAATCCATTCTACTTCTTCACGTTTTAATAATTGAATCAAGTGTTGTTCATAGGCAGATTTAGATTCAAAGTTTTTAGGTTCATTGATATGTGTCGCTACTTTTAATTTTTTTGCACGATCTATACAATATGCATCGTCATGGTCTGTATATAAAGACGTAATTTCAATATTGTTAAGTTCACCTTTGTCTACTTTTAAAACGATATTTTCAAAGTTGCTTCCTGAACCTGAAGCAAAGATAGCTACTTTAGTCACGCCTCTACCCCCTCTAAATGGATAGGCGTATCTTTATCTGTAATAATTTCACCAATTTCATATGCAGAAATACCTTCTTTGTTTAATATGTCGATAGCTTTTTTAGCTTCTTCCTTATCGACAATAACCGTATAACCTATTCCCATATTAAATACGTTATACATTTCTTGAGTTTCAATTTGAGCCTGTTGTTGTAACCATTCAAATACCTTAGGTGTCGGGAAGGATTGAGTATCAATTTTGGCTGCTAATCCTTTAGGCAACCCACGTGGGATGTTCTCGTAAAAACCCCCACCTGTAATATGATTCATGCCTTTTATTTGGACAGCCTTTTTCAGAGCAAGAATAGGCTTAACATATAACTTTGTTGGTGCTAAAAACGTATCTAGATACGTACGACCATCGAATTCATCATTTAAATTAATACCTGATGCTTTAATTAATTTACGAACTAAACTGTAACCGTTAGAATGAATTCCGTTTGATGCAAGGCCAATGATGGTTTGACCTTCTTGAATTGCTGAGCCATCAATGTAGTCTTCTTTCTCAACTGCACCTACCGCAAAACCTGCAAGATCATATTCACCTTCATGGTACATTTCGCCCATTTCGGCAGTTTCGCCACCAATTAAAGCTGTATTAGTTTCTTCGCAACCATCACTTACACCTTTGACGATTTGTTCGATGACCTCTGGAACCACTTTATTTGTAGCAATATAGTCTAAGAAATAAAGTGGTTCAGCACCAGTAGTTAAAATATCGTTGACGCACATTGCTACAGCATCGATGCCAATAGTATCGTGTTTGTCATTATCGATGGCAAGCTTTAATTTAGTGCCTACACCATCAGTACCAGAGACAAGTACAGGTGCTTTCATATTTAGTTGTGATAAATCGAATGTTGCACCAAATCCGCCTAAACCGCCAAGCACTTCTTTACGCATAGTACGTTGGACGTGACTCGACATTCTTTCAACTGCTTCATAACCTGCGTGAATATCAACACCTGATTGTTCATAAGCTTTAGACATGAATATTACCCTCTCTATCAAAGTAGTGTTTATGATTATCAATATAATCCTTTTGACGTTGACTCAAGTTTTTATAATAATTCTCTTCATAATCGAAAAGGCCTGCCGGATAGTCCCCAGTGAAGCTTTCAACACACAAGCCGTTATATGGCGCATCATAATCTAAGCCAATGGATTCAATTAATCCATCCACGCTTAAATACGATAATGAATCTGCGCCAATATAGTCACAAATTTCTTCTGGTGATTTACTCGCCGAAATCAGTTCAGCTGTCGTTGAGACATCAATACCATAGAAACTTGGGAACATAAATTCAGGAGACGCTATACGTACATGCACTTCTTTTGCACCTGAATCTTTTAACATTTTCACAATACGTTTACTTGTAGTACCGCGTACAATGGAATCATCGACTAAGACAATACTTTTTCCTTCGACAATATCTTTAACAGCGGATAATTTTACGCGAACACCTTGTTCTCGTAATTCTTGAGTTGGTTGAATAAATGTACGTGCTACATATTGGTTTTTCACTAGGCCCATTTCATATGGTAATCTGCTTTCTTCAGCGTAACCACTTGCAGCTGATAATGAAGAATTAGGTACACCAATCACCATATCAGCATTAGCTGGACTTTCTTGTGCTAATTTTTTACCAGACGCTTTACGTACAGCATGAACGTTCTTCCCAGCAATCGTAGAATCCGGACGTGCAAAGTAAATATATTCCATTGCAGAAATTGCTGTATTGGTATGGCTTGTATAAGATTTCACTTCAATACCATCTTTATTAATGACGACATATTCTCCAGCGTGAATGTCTTGAACATATTCAGCGCCAAGCACATCAATCGCACATGTTTCACTTGCTAAAATATATGTCCCATCTTGCATTTTTCCAACTACAAGTGGACGGATAGCATTAGGATCAACTGCACCATATAATGCGTCTTTTGTTAAAATTGCAAAAGTGAAACCACCTTTAATTTGACGTAAACTTTCTTTTAAAGCTTCTTCAAAAGTTGGCGCTTTACTGCGACGAATAAGGTGCATAATAACTTCAGTATCAGATGATGAATGGAAGATGGCACCATGTTTTTCTAAATACTGACGAAGTGCTTGAGCGTTAATTAAGTTACCATTGTGACAAATCGCTACACTCATATCATAGAAGTGATAAAGGAACGGTTGAATATTTTCAATGCCTTTATTACCAGAAGTAGCATAACGCACATGACCAATAGCATTATGTCCTACTTTAAGGTTTTCCATTTGAGGTGCTTTAATTGCTTCAGTTAGCAAGCCTAAACCACGTTCGCCTTTTAATGTTTCGCCATCAGAAACAACAATCCCTGCGCCTTCTTGGCCACGATGCTGTAAACTATGAAGTCCCATATAAGTTAATTGAGCTGCTTCAGAATGGTTCCAAATTCCGAATACCCCACACTCTTCGTTTAATCCACTGTAGTTAAACATTTTTCGATGGCTCCTTCCCAATTTTCTTTAATATCTGAGACTTTTTCTTCAATAGTAGTTTGAGCATTTGAAACTTTAAATTCGTCTACATCCGTTAATTCACCAATTTCAATAGCGTTGTCGATATCTAGTGTTTCACCTTCTTTTACCGCGACCACGTAGCGACCTTGTGTTTCACTGAATAATTGCGCATCTGAAAGATCTACATGAGCAGTTAAACCAAGGCTATGGTAAGCACTAATACGCGCTAACGTTATTAATAAGCCACCTTTACCAACTGTTTGTACATGAGAAGCGACACCATTTCTAATTGCTGTTTTAACGGCTTCACCTTTAGCTACTTCATCACTCAAATCGATTGATTCATATTCATGGTTAACTTTGCCATATAATAATTTTTCAATTTGGCTACCACCGAAATCATCTTTAGTTTCTCCTACTAGATATAATTTGTGACCAGCTTGAGGGTGGAAATCATTTAAATAATTAATGTCTTCGATTAGTCCTACCATACCTACTACTGGTGTTGGGAAAATAGATGTGCCACGTGTTTCGTTATATAATGAGACGTTACCAGAAACGACTGGTGTTTTTAGTACTTCACATGCTTCAGACATGCCTTTAGTAGAATCAATTAATTGTTGATAGATTTCTTTCTTTTCAGGTGAGCCATAGTTTAAACAATCTGTCATTGCTAATGGTGTAGCCCCAACAGCAATTAAGTTACGATATGCTTCTGCTACAACCATCTTTCCGCCTTCATAAGGTTGGTTAAAGACATATCTTGCTTCGCCATCAATTGTAGAAGCAACAGCTTTATTCGTACCTTCTACACGGACTACTGAAGATTGTAAACCTGGTTTAATAATTGTATTTGCTCCAACTTGTTGATCATATTGTTCATATAAATAATGTTTTGAAGCGATAGTTGGATGTGTTAACAATCTTTCAAATACATCTTGAGCATCGATTGAACTGTAATCATTTTTAGAAGTGTTATATTCTTTTTCTTCGCCTTCTAGAACGTAAACAGGTGCTTCATCAGCTAACGATTGAACCGGAATATCTGCAAACACTTCATCTTCATATTTAAGAACGAAGCGGTCTGTGTTTGTTACTTCTCCAATTACTGCGCTATCAAGTTCATGTTTATCAAATAAGTCTAAGAATTTTTGTTCTGTTCCTTTTTCAACGACTAATAACATTCTTTCTTGCGTTTCTGAAAGCATCATTTCATATGGTGAAATACCAGGTTCACGAGTTGGTACTTTATCTAAATGTAATTCTAAACCGCTTCCGCCTTTAGCTGCCATTTCAGATGAAGAAGACGTTAATCCAGCTGCACCCATATCTTGAATACCAACTAATTCATCAAACGTAATCGCTTCTAATGTTGCTTCCATTAACTTTTTACCAACAAATGGGTCACCAATTTGGACTGATGGACGTTTACTTTCACTTTCTTCAGTTAACTCTTCTGATGCAAAAGTAGCCCCGTGAATACCGTCACGTCCTGTTTTTAAACCGACATAAATGACTGAGTTACCTTCACCTTTAGCAGTCCCTTTTTGAATCATATCGTGGTCAATCACACCCACACACATAGCATTAACTAATGGATTACCATCGTAACGGTCATCAAATTCAATTTCTCCAGCAGTTGTTGGAATACCAATACAGTTACCGTAACCACCAATACCTGCTACGACACCTTTAAGCAAACGTTGGTTTTGTTTCACTGATAATTCGCCAAAGCGTAAGCTATTTAACAAATTAATTGGTCTAGCACCAATTGAAACAATATCTCTAATAATGCCGCCTACACCTGTAGCTGCACCTTGATAAGGTTCAATGGCAGATGGATGGTTATGTGATTCAACTTTAAACACTACAGCTTGGTTGTCTCCGATATCAACAACACCTGCGCCTTCACCTGGGCCCATCAACACATGCTCCCCAGTTGTAGGGAATTGTTTTAAGAAAGGCTTAGAATGTTTATATGAACAGTGTTCACTCCACATTACTGAAAAGATACCAACCTCAGTAAAGTTAGGTTCTCTTCCCAAAATTTCACATACTTTGTCGTATTCTGCATCGCTTAAACCCATATCTTGATATAATTTTTCCAGCTTAATTTCTTCAATACTAGGTTCAATAAACTTAGACATTTTGTTCCCTCCAACTATTTACCATTGCTTCAAATAATTTCACGCCGCTATCTGTACCAAGGATTGTTTCAAGTGCTCTTTCAGGATGAGGCATCATACCGCAAACATTACCTTCTTTATTTACAATACCTGCAATATGTTCATGAGAGCCATTTGGATTATCTTCATAAGTAAGGATAATTTGATTATTCTCTACTAATTCCTCATACATTTCATCTGTACAATAATAATGACCTTCACCATGTGCTACTGGATAAACTACAATTTCATTTTCACCATAAAGGTTAGTGAATGAAGTTTGATTATTAGCAATTTTCAGTTTTTCATTTCTACTTATAAATAGATGAGAATCATTGTGTAGCAATGCGCCAGGTAATAGACCTATTTCCGTTAAAATTTGGAAACCATTGCAAACACCTAATACAGGTTTACCTTCATCTGCAAAACGTTTAACTTCATCAATAATCGGTGCTACACTTGCCATTGCACCTGAGCGAAGATAGTCACCGAAAGAGAAACCACCTGGGATAAGTACGCCATCGAAACCTTCTAATGATGTTTCTCGATAGTCAACATACTCTGCTTCAGCGCCTGACTTGATTGCTGCATTGTACATGTCTCTATCACAATTGGATCCGGGAAATACGAGAACTGCAAACTTCATTTTATGCATTCTCCTTTTCATCTACAATTTTGTAGCTATATTCTTCAATCACTGTATTAGCGAATAATTTTTCACTTAACGTTGTGATAATATTATCCACCGCTTCATCTGTAGCTTCATCAACAGTCATATATAATACTTTACCTACACGAATATCATTAACTTGTTTGTATCCTAAATCATGTACTGCTCGATTTAAGGCTTGTCCTTGCGTATCTAATACCTGTGGTTGTAGTGTGATGTGAAGTTCAATCGTTTTCATTATTTAAGTTCCTCCAATTTATTTAAAAATGTTTGATATGTGTCAATAAGTGAACCTGTGTCATTTCTATAAACGTCTTTGTCAAAGTTAGTATCTGAATCTTTATCCCAAATGCGACATGTATCTGGAGAAATTTCATCAGCTAATAAAATTTTGCCATCTTGTGTTCTGCCAAATTCAACTTTAAAATCTACCAAGCGCAAGTTCATTTCATCCATGAGTTGAATGAGCACATGATTGATATCTTTTGCCATCGTTTTTAATGTTTCGATTTCTTCGTCATTTGCAATATTAAGAAGTTTAACGTGGTCATCTGTAATAAGTGGATCGTTTAGATCATCATTTTTGTAAAAGAACTCTACCAATGGTGCTTCAAATTGATGTCCTTTTTCAAATCCTAAACGTTTTGTAATAGAACCTGTTGCGATATTACGAACTACTACTTCTAGTGGAATAATTTTGACTTCTTCAACTAATTGTTCTGTATCTGATAGTTGCTTAATAAAATGACTTTTAATTCCTTGTTCAGTTAAATAGTCGAAGATAATGGAAGTAATTTTATTATTTAAACGTCCTTTACCTTCCATAGTATCTTTTTTCGCACCATTACCAGCTGTAACTTCATCTTTATATTCCACTCTTAATTGGTGTGGTGTGTCAGTAGAAAAGATTCTTTTAGCTTTACCTTCATATAATAGAGACATGAGTTATTCTCTCCCTTCAAATTCCTTAAGCATGTTAGCTTCTGTACCGTTAATATCATCAGTTAAAACAGTCATATGACCCATTTTGCGGTCGGGTTTACGTTCAGATTTACCATAAATATGAATATGCCATTCAGGATGTTCACTAAACTTATCCTCTAGTAAGTCTAAATCACGACCTAGTAAGTTCATCATGACAGCAGGCTTCAATATTTCAACTGACTTTGGCAGTGTTTGTCCTGTAACTGCTAAGATATGTGTATCAAATTGTGAATAATCACAAGCTTCGATTGAGTAATGTCCGGAATTATGAGGACGTGGTGCGATTTCATTTACAAACAAATGGTTGTTTTTATCAATGAAGAATTCAACCGTAAACGTTCCGACAAAATGTATTGCTTCAATAATTTTATTTACTTCATCTCTTGCTTCTTGTTCTTTATCGCTTCTTGCTGGCACGATAGTTTTAAATAGGATTTGATTTCGGTGTTCATTTTCTTGTAATGGGAAATAAGTGATTTGCTTTTGATTACCAATTGTAACTGTTAAAGAGACTTCGAGTGCTAAATCTAAAAATTGTTCAGCTACACATTCTTGATTAGAAATAAGTGCTTTAGCTTCTTCAATATTAGTTTCATCTTTAACTAGTATTTGTCCTTTACCATCATATCCACCAAAACGTGTTTTAAGAATGAAAGGATAACCTAATTCATTTATAGCCATTTGGAGGTCTTCATCACTTTGAACAGATAGGAAAGGAACAATTTTAGAACCAGCTTGCTCTAATGTTTGTTTCTCAGTTAATCTGTCTTGTAATAATTGAATGGCTTGATAACCTTGAGGAATATTAAATTGTTCAGTTAGGTGTTGAAGTTGGTTAGCCGAAATGTTTTCAAATTCGTAAGTAATCACGTCAGTTTTTCGACCTAACTCTTGTAATGCTTGTTCATCGTCATAAGCTGCATTAATAAATTCATGCGCCACTGGTTTACATGGACTATCAGCATTAGGATCTAAACACACGACTTTAAATCCCATCTTCTGAGCAGATTGGGCCATCATTTTGCCAAGCTGTCCTCCGCCGATAATACCAATCGTGTCACCAAACTTTAATTTATTGAAGTTCATTTTGCATTTCACCTACTTTGTCTACAAGTGATTGTTCATAATTCTCTAAATTTTTTCGAACATTTTCATTACCAATACTTAAAATTCTGGCCGCTAAAATTCCAGCATTTTTTGCACCAGCCTTACCAATGGCTGTCGTTGCAACTGGAATACCACCAGGCATTTGTACAATTGATAACAATGAATCTAAACCTTTTAAACTTTTAGATTCAATAGGAACTCCAATAACTGGTAACGTCGTCATAGATGCTACCATTCCAGGTAAATGTGCAGCTCCGCCTGCACCCGCGATAATAACATCATAGCCATTAGCTCTTGCTTGGCTAGCAAAATCGAACATTAACTTTGGCGTACGATGTGCAGATACTACTTTCTTATCGTACGGAATTTCAAATTGCTCTAACATAGCGCAACTTTCTTGCATTATCTTCCAGTCTGAGGAACTACCCATAATGACTGCTACTTTCACTTTGTACACCCTTTCAAAAGTTTGAAATATTGATACGATTAGTTGTATATTACAGATATAGCATAACAATCATTGAACGCTTTTTCAATTAAAAATCGAACTTTATTTATAATTTTTAATGTAATTTACGTCTTTTGCCTAAAGTTTGACGTAATTAGGGTTTGAAAGTTAAGCTATAATTATAATTTAAACAAACAAGGAGGAATTTTTGTGGTTGCAAAAATTTTAGATGGGAAACAAATTTCTAAGGACTACAGACAGGGATTACAAGATCAAGTAGAAGCTTTGAAAGAAAAAGGCTACACTCCTAAATTATCTGTTATCTTAGTGGGAAATGACGGGGCTAGTCAAAGTTACGTTAATTCTAAAAAGAAAGCTGCTGAAAAAATTGGCATGATTTCTGAAATTGTTCATTTAGATGAAGACACTTCAGAAGAAGATGTATTAAAAGAATTAGACCGTTTAAACAATGATGATTCAGTAAGCGGTATCTTAGTTCAAGTTCCACTTCCAAAACAAGTAAGCGAACAAAAAATCCTAGAAGCAATTAATCCTGAAAAAGACGTTGATGGTTTCCACCCATCAAATATCGGTAAATTATATATCGATGAACAAACATTCGTACCATGTACACCTCTAGGTATTATGGAAATCTTAAAACATGCTGATATCGATTTAGAAGGTAAAAACGCAGTTGTTATCGGTCGTAGCCACATTGTGGGTCAACCAGTATCTAAATTATTATTACAAGCTAATGCGACTGTAACTATTTTACATTCACGTACTAAAGATATGCACAGTCATTTAAAAGAGGCTGATGTTATTGTAAGTGCAGTTGGTAAACCTGGTCTTGTAACTAAAGATGACGTTAAAGAAGGCGCTGTTATTGTCGATGTAGGTAATACACCAGATGAGAACGGTAAATTAAAAGGCGACGTTGAATTTGACGAAGTTAAAGAAGTTGCTGGCGCAATCACTCCTGTTCCAGGTGGCGTTGGTCCTTTAACAATCACTATGGTATTAAATAATACTTTATTAGCTGAAAAAATGCGTCGTGGCATTGAATAATTCTATTGATTGTCAATGCAATGAATGATTAAAAAAAGGGATAATAAGCGAAACAGTTTCGCTTATTATCCCTTTTATTATCTGATTTAGTTATTAAACAGCCACACTTAATTTAGGTACAAATGTTTCAAAGTGAATACGGCTTTGATCAACATTCATTTCTTTCAATAGTTCAATAACTGATTGAAGAAATTGAGTACCACCACATACATAAACTTCTGTATCGTCACTAATAAATTGTTCTAAATATTCTTTAGTTAAATAACCTTTTGATGCTCTATCATATAATTCATAATTAGCTGATTCTACTTTTCCGCTAATATCTTTTAATAGTGTAGTGAATGGCGTATCATTCACATCTCCAGTAACCTGAATAAATTGAGCTTGACTACCTTTATCAGCCGCTTCTTTAAACATTGAGACTAATGGTGTAACACCAATACCAGCTCCAATAAACAATTGAGGATGTTCAGTGTTGTCTACCATAAAAGGCCCAACTGGTGCTGATAAATTAATATCATCGCCCTCTTTTAATTCATCATGTAGAATGGTTGATACTTCACCTTCATGATCTGTAGTGACATCTCTCTTAACTGCAAATGTTAAATGTGTGTTGTCTCCACTAACGATTGAATAATGACGTTTTGCACGATAAGGCATCTTACTACTACCTACATCTACTGTAATGTAGTTACCAGGAATAAATTGACTTAAATCATATTCATTTGAAGTAACTGTAAATGCTTTAATATTTGATGAAAGTTGTTCTATTTTTTCAATTTTAAAAGGTTTAAATCCATCCCATAACATTTTACTGTATATGTCTTTTTCAACTTGAATAAATACATCAGCGATTTCTTGATATGCTTTTTTCCAAGTTTGAATAATTGGATCCTCATCACCAAGCCCTACAACAACTTTGATTGCTTCTATTAAATTCTCTCCCACAATATCATAGCCTGCAGGTGGTACTTGTAAAGCACAATGTTTATAAGCGATTTCTTTAACAACCGGCAAGATATTAGCTAAATTTTCAATATTAACTGCCGCTGCTAATACACTTTGCGCTAAAGCAGTCGATTGAAAACCTTTCTGCTGGTTAGTTTGGTTAAACATATTTTTTAATTCAGGGTGTTGTTGAAACATTCTTTTATAGAAATACGATGTTATTTCTGTCCCCTTTTGTTGTAATACAGGCACTGTTTCTTTGATAATGGCCTTTTCTTGTTCATTTAACACTAAAATCACTCCCATTAATAATAACTTGTAATGACTACAACCATATTGTAATACATTTTAAAAAGATTGCGTTATCTATTGTTATTATTTTCACAAAATGTTCAATTTACATAAACTTAATATATATTTTCCTTTATATTATTTAAATTTCAGAAGTAATACGCTATATTAAGACTATAGTATGATGTTTATCATCAGAAAATAAAGTATAGTTTAGTTAAATAAACAACGATTTATTAATTCGGAGGTTAACGTAATGAATAAACTAATACAGTCACTTTCAGCGCTCGGAGTCTCCGCAACTCTTGTTACCCCAAATTTAAGTGCCGAAGCAACATCCAATCACGCACCTGAACTTAAAGGCGTCAACGATATCGTTATTCAAAAAGGTCAAAAGTATAATTTATTAAATGGAATTAGTGCTTATGATAAAGAAGATGGTGATTTAACTCATAAAATCACTGTAGATGGTCATGTTGATACATCAAAAGTTGGTAAATACAAAGTACAATATCATGTTATTGACTCAGATGGTGCTCAAGAAACATCATATAGATACATAGAAGTTAAATAAATGTCATATTTATAAAATTTAGATGAGAAGAAATTCTCATCTTTTTTGTCTCAAACCCTTGAAAACGCTGAAAATGATAACGTTTCTCAACTACAAACACTCAAGTCTTAATTTTGTCATTTTTCACAGAATAGACACATAATTTTAACAAATCTTACATTCCCCGTCATTCCTATTGTTATTAGTTTTTTCCTATTTATAAATATAATTTTTTTCCTATAAGTACTTGTAAATATTGCGTAATAAACTAAAATTAGTGGTAAGCCCTACATTTGTAGTATTAGGAGGTCAAAAAAGTGTCAAAATTTAAGTCTTTGCTTCTAATGTTTGGGACGCTTATTTTACTTAGCGGATGTTCAAACTTAGAAGTATTTAATGCAAAAGGGCCAGTAGCAAGTAGTCAGAAGTTCTTGATTATCTATTCAATCATCTTCATGCTTGTTATTGTTGCTGTTGTACTTACAATGTTCGCTATTTTTATTTTCAAGTATAGCTATAATAAAAATAACGAATCTGGTAAGATGCACCACAATTCTTTAATTGAAACAATTTGGTTTGTGGTACCTATCATTATCGTTATCGCTTTAGCTATTCCAACAGTTAAAACGTTATACGATTATGAAAAACCACCTGAAAGTAAAGAAGATCCTATGGTTGTCTATGCAGTTAGTGCTGGATATAAATGGTTCTTTGCTTATCCAGAACAAAAAATTGAAACAGTTAATACATTAACTATTCCAAAAAATCGTCCAGTAGTATTTAAACTACAATCTATGGACACAATGACTAGTTTCTGGATTCCTCAATTAGGTGGTCAAAAATATGCCATGACTGGCATGACAATGGATTGGACTTTAACAGCCGATCAAACTGGTACTTTCAGAGGACGTAACTCAAACTTCAATGGTGAAGGTTTTGCTCGTCAAACATTTAAAGTTCACTCTGTAGACCAAAAAGATTTCGATACTTGGGTAAAAGAAGCTAAAGGTAAGAAAACAATTAGCCAAGACGAATTTGATAAACAAATTCTTCCAAGTACGCCTAATAAAGAATTAACATTCAATGGTACACATATGGCATTCGTTGACCCTGCAGCTGATCCAGAGTACATCTTCTACGCTTATAAACGTTACAACTACGTTCAAAAAGATCCAAACTTCGTTGCTGAAGACAAATTATATGAAGATGTAACTGATAAACCTCAGAAACCAGCTCGTAAGGTTCAAATTACTAACGCTAACTATAAGCGTCATGGTATGAAGCCAATGATTTTAGGCAACAACGATCCTTATGATAATGAATTCAAGAAAGAAGAATCTCATAATTCTGAGGAAATGGAAAAAATCAACAAAGGAGCTAAAGACGAAAATGCGTCTAAGCTTCAGCACAAAGACAATGATCATGGAGGTGAACATTAATGAATTTTCCATGGGATCAATTGCTCGTTAAAGGTAACTGGATGATTACAATGGCCCAAATTGGTGCGCCATTCTTAGTTATCGGACTTATCGCAGTAATTACTTATTTCAAATTATGGAAATATCTTTATAAAGAATGGTTCACATCCGTAGACCATAAAAAAATCGGTTTAATGTACTTAATCTGTGCTGTACTCATGTTCGTCCGTGGTGGTATTGATGCGTTATTACTACGTACTCAGTTAACGATTCCAGATAACAAATTCTTAGAATCTAACCACTACAATGAAATTTTCAGTACACACGGTGTAATCATGATTATCTTTATGGCTATGCCGTTCATTTTTGGTTTATGGAACGTAGTAGTTCCTTTACAAATTGGGGCACGCGATGTGGCATTCCCAGTTATGAATAACATTAGTTTCTGGTTATTCTTTGTTGGTATGATCTTATTCAACCTTTCATTCATCGTAGGTGGATCACCAGCAGCTGGTTGGACAAACTATGCGCCATTAGCTGGCGAATTTAGTCCAGGACCTGGAGTTAACTACTACTTAGTTGCGATTCAGATTTCGGGTATCGGTACCCTAATGACTGGTATCAACTTCTTCGTAACAATTTTAAGATGTAAAACTCCAACTATGAAATTCATGCAAATGCCAATGTTTACTGTAACAACTTTCATTACGACTTTAATCGTAATTTTAGCATTCCCAGTATTCACAGTTGTTCTTGCATTAATGACAGCTGACCGTATATTCGGAACTCATTTCTTCACAGTAGCAGACGGCGGTATGCCAATGTTATGGGCAAACTTCTTCTGGGTATGGGGGCACCCTGAGGTATATATCGTTATCTTGCCTGCATTTGGTATTTATTCAGAAATTATTCCAACATTTGCTCGTAAACGTTTATTCGGTCACCAAAGCATGGTGTGGGCAACTGCTGGTATCGCATTCTTAAGTTTCTTAGTTTGGGTTCACCATTTCTTCACAATGGGTAATGGTGCTTTAATTAACTCATTCTTCTCAATTTCAACAATGTTAATCGGTGTTCCTACCGGAGTTAAATTATTCAACTGGTTATTAACATTGTATAAAGGACGTATTACTTTCGAGTCACCTATGTTATTCTCATTAGCCTTCATCCCTAACTTCTTATTAGGTGGGGTTACAGGTGTAATGTTAGCGATGGCATCTGCTGACTATCAATATCACAATACTTATTTCTTAGTAGCCCACTTCCATTACACATTAGTTACTGGTGTAGTATTTGCCTGCCTAGCTGGTTTAATCTTCTGGTATCCTAAAATGATGGGTTACAAATTAAATGAAAAACTTAACATCTGGTGCTTCTGGTTATTCATGATTGGATTTAACGTATGTTTCTTACCACAATTCATTCTTGGATTAGATGGTATGCCACGTCGTTTATACACTTATATGCCATCAGATGGTTGGTGGTTATTAAACGTTATTTCAACTATCGGAGCATTAATGATGGCTGTTGGCTTCCTATTCTTAGTGGCAAGCATCGTTTACAGTCATATTAAATCACCTCGCGAAGCAACTGGTGATAACTGGGATGGTCTAGGACGTACTTTAGAATGGACAACTGCTTCAGCAATTCCACCTAAATACAACTTTGCCATTACTCCAGATTGGAATGACTACGATACATTTGTTGATATGAAAGAACATGGTCGTCATTACTTAGATAACCATAATTACAAAGATATTCATATGCCAAACAATACTCATACTGGTTTCTTCATGGGTATCTTCATGTTAATCGGTGGTTTCTTCTTAATCTTTGATACAATCGTTCCTGCAATTATCTGCTTAGTTGGTATTTTAGGTACATTAGTTTATCAAAGTTTCGTACAAGACCATGGATATCATATCCCTGCTTCTGAAGTTGCCGAGAATGAAGCTCGCTTAAGAGAAGCTCGTATTAAAGAAAGGGAGGCTGTAGGTCATGAGTCATGATACAAATACTGTTGATTCACGTACGCATGAAGGTCAATTGAATAAACTTGGCTTCTGGATTTTCCTTACAGCCGAATTCGCGTTATTCGGTACCCTGTTTGCAACGTTATTAACGTTGCAACATGGTGGCGATTACGCTGGCAAAATGACAACTGAATTATTCGAGTTACCACTTGTTTTAATTATGACATTTGCCTTATTAATTAGTTCTTATACATGTGGTATTGCAATTTACTACATGCGTAAAGAGAAACAAGGCTTAATGATGTTTTGGATGATTCTTACATTACTTTTAGGTTTAGTGTTCGTAGGTTTCGAAATTTACGAGTTTGCGCACTATGCTTCTGAAGGTGTAACACCTAAAATTGGATCATATTGGTCTAGTTTCTTCATCCTTTTAGGTACTCATGGTGCCCACGTATCATTAGGTATTGGCTGGATCATTTGTTTATTAATTCAAGTTGCTACACGTGGATTAAATAAATTCAATGCTCCAAAATTATTTATCGTAAGTTTATACTGGCACTTCTTAGATGTTGTTTGGATCTTCATCTTCACTGCCGTATATATGATAGGGATGGTGTATAGCGGATGAATACAATTGTAAAACATACAGTCGGCTTTATTGCCTCAATCGTTTTAACGTTATTAGCAGTTTTCGTAACTCTATACACAAACATGACATTCCAAGCTAAAACAACTATCATCTTTGGTTTTGCTTTCATTCAAGCTGCATTACAATTATTAATGTTCATGCACTTAACTGAAGGTAAAGATGGTCGTTTACAATCGTTCAAAGTTATCTTTGCGATTATCATCACTTTAGCAATCGTTATTGGTACTTATTGGGTTATGCAAGGTGGACATTCTCACCACTTATAATTTAATAAGCACCCTACTTTATAAACCTGTATTGAAACGATTTTCGTTTCATGCAGGTTTTTTTATACATATTTTTAAGTGGTTAACTATAATTTCATTATTCTTTTATATTTATGAATAGCTATTCTTTTCATTAGTAGTAAAATTAAAATAAGAGAAATATTATTTGGGAGGTAATTGAGATGGCTTTACCTATTATCATAGATACTGATCCAGGCATAGATGATGCAGCTGCGATTAGTTTAGCGCTGTGTCATCCAAACTTTGACGTTAAGATGATTTCTACTGTTAATGGTAATGTTGATATTGAGAAAACAACTATGAACGCATTAAAACTTAAAGCCTTTTTTGAAAGTGATGTTCCTGTTCATAGCGGAGCTGAAAGACCTTTATTAAATGAGATAAATAATGCAAGCCATGTTCATGGAGAAAGTGGTATGGATGGTTATAACTTTCCAAATGAATCTTTAAAAGAACTTACTTCACACCATTCAGTAAATGCTATGTACAATATTTTAAAAAATACTAATGAACCTATTACTCTTATCGCTTTAGGTCCACTTACTAATATTGCCCTACTTTTCAATTCCTATCCTGAGAGTAAATCTCTTGTTAAAGAAATTATTTTAATGGGTGGAAGTACAGGTCGTGGGAACATAACTCCCCTAGCAGAATTTAATATTTACTGTGATCCTGAAGCTGCACACGTGGTATTTAATAGTGGCATACCTTTAACCATGATTGGCTTAGATTTGGCACGTCAAGCGCTATTTACCCATGAGTTTATCACCTCTTTTAAGAAGATGAATAAAACTGGTTCAATGCTTTATAATATATTCCAACATTATAGAGAAGATGATTTCGAAGTAGGTTTAAAATTATATGATGTGTTTACTATTTTATATTTAATGGATAGTGAGAGTTATGAGGTTAAAGAGGCTAATGTTCAAATTGAGTTACAAGGAAATTTGACGCGTGGCGCTACAGTAGTGAATTTTAAATCCGACTCCCCTAACTGTAGTGTAGTAACATCTACAGTTAACGACAAATATGAACAAGTCTTTTTAGAAATGCTTAAAAAATGTAAATAATGGTATAAAAATTAACGCTGTATTGTTAGAGTGAATCATTTTTATTCACTCTAAATCAATACAGCGTTTTACTTTCTAATAACTGTAATATGATGTTTGATTTAATAATCTATCATAAATATGTGAAATTTTATTTTCATTTGAAACTTTGTTGTCATTTGCGATATTAGTTCCCATAACAACAATATAACGTTGGTTAAAATATACAGTGAATATTTGCCCGAAAAATACTCCATTGATACGATCCCGTTGTTGACTTACATAAAAACCGTATCGATATGATTCTGGATACATTGTACTTCCCATTTGATGTAGTAAAGGCGTGGTTGTTGATTCGTTGAATATTTTATTTTGTTGCAAGTTTCGAACTAGATGTGCCATATCATATGTTGTCATAAATAAATTACCTGCGCCATAGTACTGGTCTAAAATAGTTGGATGCATCGTTTTGAGCTTATTATTGATTATTTTATATCCAGTAGCCATATATTTTTGGTAAGGCTTTTCATTGAAAAATGCACTATTATTTAAATCATTTGGCTTTGCAATCTCTTCATAATAATTTTCAACATATGACTTATGTGTTACCTTTTCGATTACTTGTGCTAAAACCAAGTAGTTTGCATCATTATATAAATGTTTATGGTAAAACTTATTATCAATACCTCTTTGTTGAATCATGTGTACTGCACTCTCTAAACTTTTAGACTTTGGAGAGGCCTCAAATTTAAATAATCCACTTCTGTGTAACATTAAATCTTTTAGCGTTATAGTCTTAGAAGTTTTAAACCATGGAAGATATTTAGATACTGGATCATTAATATTAACCTTATTTTCTAATTCTAATTTTTTTAATATTAAACCTGTAGTAAATTTTTGTGCTGAACCAATTAAATACATTGTATCTGGGGTGTTTTTTATGCCCTTTTTAATATTACGATAACCATAACCTTTATTAAATACTAATTTGCCACGGTCAAGAATTGTGATTGAACCGTTAAATTGCACGCCATTTAAATATGTATCAACATTTTTCATATTGATATCGTTCGCTTCAACAGTTTTTAGATGTTGAATTTTTTTTGGCTCTTTATCTTTATTTAAAAGATACAATTTATTATCATTTTCTTTATTATATTCGCTTTCTTTATGCCTAGCGCTAATGAGTTTCATTGAGAAAATGATAATCAGCAAAACTAATACACATAATACTACTGTAAAAAATATTGCTTTAATTTTATTTGTCTTCATCTGTTGCCTCTTTATAATTAAGCAGATAACGCTATAATTAAATTAAGTTATCCATTTAATTTATATTCATTTAATATTTTATATTATAAATTATGCTATAAAAAAAATCATCTCTAATTTATCATACGCTTATTTTTAAAAATCACATCATCCTTTAGTCTGATAAAGTGAGTGTATTTTTCTTAATCAGACTTAACTTAAGCGTATATAGAAATTTAATTTCTTTCCTTTTTTGTGACAAAATTTAAGTTGTAATTTCTCCCGAAGAGTAATACAATTTATGGTTATGAGAGTTAAAGATTATTTAAAAAATTAAGTAACCTAAGTCATCTTAGTAAAAAATATAATTTCTTCGTTTAATTGATAACTATTAAAATTTAAGTATAGGAGCGAAAATTATGAACCGTTTTTTAAAATACTTTATGATGTTATTGACTTTAGTTCTTATAGTAGTTCCTGTAATTTTTATTATCCATTTATATCATAGTTCTGAAGATGCTATGAAAGATTCTTATAGTAAAGATGATGCTAAACGACAATCTAATATAAGAAAAGGAAAAGTTGATCCATCTAAAGATGCTGTTTCAATTTTATTTTTAGGTATTGATGATAATGAAGGCCGTAGAAAAAATGGCCAAACTACAGAGCACTCAAGAACAGATTCAATGATTCTTTCAACCTTTAGTCCAAAAAAACATCAAATTAGATTACTAAGTATCCCCCGTGATACAATTAGTTATATTCCTAAAGTTGGCTATTACGATAAAATTACTCATGCACATGCATATGGTGGTCCAATAGCTGCAATGGATTCTGTAGAAGCAACGTTAAACGTACCAGTTGACTATTACGTTCGAGTTAATATGGATGCTTTTGTTCAAGCAGTTAATGAGCTTGGAGGCATTTATTATGATGTACCTTATGATTTAAATGAACCTAATACAGATGATACTGGTAGAATCAAAATCAAAAAAGGTTATCAAAAACTTAATGGTGATGAAGCGTTAGCAGTAGCAAGAACGCGTCACCATGATTCTGATCTTAAACGTGGCGAACGCCAAATGGATTTAATTAAACTTCTTTTCCAAAAAGCGAAGGATTTAAATTCGTATAGTAAATTAGATGAATTAGTTCAAATTGTAGGTAAAAATGCGAAACATAATTTAACATCTCAAGAAATCAAAAGTCTCGCTTCAATGTATTTATCTGATGATATAGACTTCAAAAAGTCCCAACTCAAAGGTAAAGATGATTACTTAGATGGTGTCTATTACTATAATCCAAGCGTCGATAGTATCGCTAAATATTCAAATTTATTGCGTTCAGATTTAGGACTATCTAAAATAACAGATAAGAAAGACTTTTTAGATGAACGTGTTATCAAGCATTATGGCTCATTAGTACCATTAACACCACTTGATCAATCTTTATTAAAAGATAACCAAAAAGATACGACTTCAAAAGATAACAATGATGATGAAACAGATAACCAATCAAATGATAGTAATGGTGAAGATGCTAATTCTTACAATAATGAACCCAATAATACAAACCAATCATCTTCAAATAATAACAACTCAGATGCTACCTATATTCCAGACCAATCAAATGAATTAGATAACAATCAAAACAATCAGTTATATTAAGTTGAAAGGAGCACGTACAATGTCACGTAAAACGTATGAAAAAGTTGCCAATATCAACGGGATGTTCAATGTTTTAGAGCAACAAATCATTCATAGTAAAGATATGGCGTTATTTAGAAATGAATTCTTCTACGTTAATCATGAACATCGTGAGAATTATGAAGCTTTATTATTGTATTACGGTAATACGTCTGAGAACCCTGTTGTTAATGGTGCTTGTTATATCGTAGCTCTTCCAGATATTTTCAATAAGGTAGATGTATTTGAATCAGAGTTACCATTTTCTTGGGTATACAATGAAAATGGCATTACAGAAACGATGCAAAACATTAGCATACCGCTTCAATATTTAATTGCTGCGGCGTTAGAAGTTACTGATGTCAACTTATTTAAACCTTCTGGCTATACTATGGGCATGAATAATTGGAATATTGCACAACTTAGAATTTTTTGGCAATACTGTGCCATCGTGCGTCAAGAAGCTCTTTAATCATAATTATTTATGTAATGAGCGGGCCGATGAAATCAATTAAATGACTATTGATTTCTGGTCCGCTCTATTTTTATCTCATTATTTAATATAGAACAACTCTATACTTATATTCATTTTGACTAATACTAATTTTTTTAAAAGGAGAACTACACAATGTTTGAAATTGTAAAAAATAAAAATATGCTATCAGACTGCTTTACAATTAGAAAAGAAGTATTTGTTAAAGAACAAGGCGTTCCTCTTGAAAATGAACTCGATGAATTTGAAGAACACTCTACTCATATTATTGGGTACGACGATCAAAATCATCAACCATTCGCTTGTGCAAGGTTTCGACCTTACGAAGATGCTGTTAAAATAGAACGTGTGGCCATCTTAAAAGACTATCGTAAATATGGCTATGGTCATGCTTTAATGACTGCTGTAGAACATTTTGCCAAAGCACAAGAACACCAATGCCTTGTTTTAAATGCTCAAACACAAGCTCAAGGTTTTTACGAAAAATTAGGTTATACACCTACAGGCGACGTGTTTTTAGAAGAAAATATTGAGCATATTAAAATGTACAAAAATATTTAATATGCATTTATAATTTGTAATTAAACTGAAAAATGATTTCTTTATTTATATGTACCTAAAATTGCTAACTTTTATAAATTTAATATTTACAATTTTATCTACTGCAAATTAAAGCTAATTACTTATATCCTTTTGCTCCCTACACATGGTAATAATTGTAAAACAAATATATTTCTAAATTTAATCATTATTCAAAATACCGAAAAGTTTATTCTAAATTTTTAATTACCATTAGTATTATTATTCTTTGTTTGATATAAGTAAGAAAAAATTAAAGTTAGTTTACAAAATCGTTAAATTAATAATTTTCATCTATTTAATTACTATAATAGAGAAATAACAACAATTATTAGGAGTAAAAACATGACAAAAAAATTCAACCTAAAATTCCCTTCAATGATTGCACTCACACTATTTGGTGCTGCATTTACATCGCATCAAGCTCATGCAGCTGAAAACAATCAAACTAATACTGATGCTAAAAATGTAATTGATGATCAACACCAGTTAAATAGTGCTAAACAAGCTAAACAACAAGTAACGCAATCAACTCAAAATGTTTCTGGCGTTCAAGCTTATCACAATCCATCAGAAGTAAAACCAAACACATCTTCTAATGTTCGTACGTATGATGCTAACTTAGATAATTTACATAATTCAAATAGTCAATCTAAAATCCAAAACGGAACTAGTGTTCAATCTTCAAACAATGCAACTGTGAACAAAGCAACAACTAATGATGTTGCAACAAATAAGACGAGTAACGTCCAAGGCACAAATGCTACTCGAACAAATAATGCTCAACAATTAAATTCTAGTGCAACAAATAATACACAAACAACATCACAACAGAAAACTCAAGGTACAGCTAACCAACAAAATACAAATATTAATCAAAACATTGCGACTCAAAATAGTAACTCAACACAAACGAGTAAAACTAATGCAACTCAAAATTCAAACATTAATAAACAACAATCATCGGTTGCTAACCTTAATCAAGGTAATCAAAAACGAGATATTGAAAAAGCTAATACTGCTGTTCAATCACAAAATAAAATCCAAACATATAATGCATCAAATTTAAATAATAGTAGTAACAAGTCTCAAAATAATACACAAACAACTCAAGTTCAAAAAGCAAATACTAATTCAACAGTAAACGCTCAAAACACGACTGTTCAGCAAAACAATGAGCAACTTAAGACTCAAAACGATGCGACTCATTCAAGTAAAGCATCAACTACTAGTAACACGAAATCAACACAAACTAAACAAACAAATCCTACAACTAATGCACAGACACAAGATAATACAAATACAAACGTAACGACATATGCTCAACCTATGACTGGTGATTCATCCGTTAGATCTGTAGGAGGTAAAGGTGGCCCTGCTACTAACGTTCGTGCTGTAAAACGTTATGCAACAACTTCATCATTACCTAAATATAAACCTCAAGTGAGTTCTTCAATTAATAATTATATTCGTTCTCACAATTTACAAGCGCCACGAATTGAAGAAGATTATACATCTTACTTCCCTCAATATGGATATCGTAATGGCGTAGGTAATCCTGAAGGAATTGTTGTACATGATACTGCTAACGATAACTCAACTATTGAAGGCGAAATTAATTATATGAAGAATAACTATCAAAATGCCTTTGTACATGCTTTCGTCGATGGTAATCGTATTATTGAAACAGCGCCAACAGATTACTTATCTTGGGGCGCAGGTCCACAAGGTAACGAACGTTTTATCAATGTTGAAATCGTGCACACGCATGACTATGATTCATTCGCACGTTCAATGAATAACTATGCAGATTATGCAGCTACTCAGTTACAATATTATGATTTACAACCAAATAGCGCTGAATATGATGGTCAAGGTACAGTTTGGACACATTATGCTATTAGTCGTTACTTAGGTGGCTCTGACCATTCTGATCCACATGCGTACTTCCAAGCACATAATTATAGCTATGACGAATTGTACGATTTAATTAATGAGAAATATTTGATTAAAGAGGGAAAAGTAGCACCATGGGGCACAACATCAAATAATTCTAATAACAATTCAGGTTCTAATAATAACAGCAATAGTAATAAAAGAAATAATAGTTCAAGCACTGCTAAAAATAATAAATTAACAGTTAAATCAGCAACTGGTTTAGCTCAAATAAATTCAAATAACAGTGGTGTTTATACTACAGTTTATGACGATTCAGGCAAAGCCACTGACCAAGTTCATAACACATTATCAGTTACTAAATCAGCCCAATTAGGTTCTGATAAGTATTACTTACTTTCAGATTATAATAGCGGAAAAACTTATGGCTGGGTTAAACAAAATGAAACAACTTATAATACAGTTAAATCTCCAGTAAAAGTTAACCAATCTTATACTATTAAACCTGGTTCAACGTTATATACAGTACCTTGGGGTAATTATAATCAAGAAGCTGGTACTATTTCTAAATCAAATACTGCACCATTTAAAGCAACTAAATCTCAGCAAGTAGGAACAGCTACTTATTTATATGGTTCAGTTAACGGACAAAATGGTTGGATAAGTCAATACTATTTAAGTCCCCTAACATCTAACGACAACGTAATGAAAGTTTCAGAATTACAGAATACACTTGGTCAAGTTTCTTCAAATAGTAAAGGTGTATATTCAACAGTTTATGATACAGTTGCCAAAACTAATCCTGAACTTAACGGTAATACGTATCGTATCACTAAAAAAGCAAACTTAAATAATCAAGAATTCTATTTAATTTCTGATTATAATAGTGGCCATTTACGTGGATGGGTGCCAGCGTCTGATATTTCCGTTAAGTCTGCTACACTTACTAAAACTGATGTTACTTCATATAAAGTGAACAGTAATACAAATGTGTATAGTACGCCTTGGGGCAGCGATAAACAAATTAAAGCGACAATTCCAACTAGTAATGAAGAATTAAGATCAATAGATAATGTTCAAATTGGTAATACTACGTATCTTCATGGTGTAGTTAACGGTGTATGGGGTTGGGTAAACAGTGATGATATCGTTAAACCACACTTCAATGCTAAGTTTGCTAAACCTGCCACAACACAAACTGTGTCTAGTATGGCACAAGTGAATGCTAATAATGATGGTATTCGTGCTACCGTTTATGATAAAAGTGGTAAAAATGCAGCGAAATATGCTAATAAAACGTATAAAGTAACTAAAGAACGAACAATTGATGATAATACGTATGTGCTGTTACAAAATCCAATTCAAAATACACCATTAGGTTGGTTCAATATTAAAGATTTAAATATTCAAAATTTAAGTAAGGAACAAAAACTTTCTGGAACTTATACTGTAAATAAAGCAAACAATGGCCTTTATTCAGTAGCTTGGGGTACAGCCCAACAACGTTTAGATAATAAAGATTTAGCAAACCAAACATTCAAAGTTTCAAAAACTGCTACTATTGGTAATACAACTTATTATTATGGTACGGTAAATGGAAAAACTGGTTGGATGGCACAAAACGATTTATCGTCTAACGCAACTGTTGATGATGCTGAAAATTATGAAGATGAATTAATTATTGATAGCACAAATAGTTTCTACTATGATGCACCTTCTTCAGCGAAAGCTTATGATTTAAAACCGTATAATGAAAAAATGTTCCATGTGACTAAGCGTAAAATAGTTAATGGTAAAACTTGGTACTACGGTAAATTAAGTAATAACAAATATGCTTGGATTAAAGATTCAGATTTGAAAAAGCAATTAGTGAAACGTAAGACATCATATCAAACATTAGACCAAGCTGTAGCAACACAACAAAATGCTTATGGTGCTCCACCACAAATACAACGTAATGCATACGGGTGGGCAAACGCTTCAACTAGTGAAATAAAAAATGCCATGAACTCTGATGCATTATCTAAAAATGATACACTTAAATATCAATTTTTACGTTTAGATCGCCCACAAAACTTATCAGTAGCAAGTATGAATAAGCTACTTAAAGGTAAAGGTGTTCTAGAAAATCAAGGTCAAGCATTTAGTGAAGCAGCTAAAGCAGCAGGTATCAATGAAATTTACTTAATTGCTCATGCTTTAATTGAAACTGGAAATGGTCAGTCACAATTAGCTAAAGGTGCAGATGTAGTGAATAATTACGTTAATCCAAATAGCGCAAATAAATACTATAATGTATTTGGCATTGCAGCATATGATAGCACCCCTCTTTCTAGTGGTATAAACTATGCTAAAAATGCTGGATGGAATTCAGTCTCTAAAGCTATCATTGGTGGCGCTAAATTCATTGGTCAAGATTATATTAAAGCCGGTCAAAATACACTTTACAAAATGCGTTGGAACCCTGATCATCCAGGTACTCATCAATACGCAACTGATGTCAATTGGGCAAACCTTAATGCTGAAATCTTAAAATCGTTTTACGATAAAATTAAAGCAGTAGGTAAATATTTCGAAGTAACGAGCTTTATCAAATAACAATTAAAATTAAAATATAAGAGGTAGTGTTAATAACATGCACCTCTTATATTTTTATACTAAAATAACCCTATGTCATTTCACTTAATTAAAAGTGATGACATAGGGTTTTATTTTTTAAAAATATATATGACGACTATTTAATTTATTCAACAATGAGTTTAAATTTTCGATTTCTTTTTTTGATAAACATTGGCATCGTGCTTCAATTAATTCACATCTTGCAGTATTGATCTGCTTAATTAAATCGCGTGCTTCTTCTGTTAAACTTAATTCTTTACAACGTAAATCCTCATGTGACTGTTGGCTTGTAATATAGCCTTTATAAACCAATTTTTTAATCCATCGTGAAACAATGGACTGTTCTCTACTAATCTTCATAGTTAAATCATATTGAGATAAGCGGTCATAATTATATAATATTCTCAATAATTCTAATTGTTCATTAGTAATATCTGTTCGTTGTCCAAAGCGTCTATTTACTAAATTAAGATCATTATTCGTTAATGTGATAAGTTTTTCTAGTTGATTATACATAGTTGTTCTACTCCACTTTTGTAATTGTTATTATTATAAAATTTATTCTATCATTATACAATACTATTCAACAAATTGACTAAATTTGTTGCATTATTATATTATTATATACTAAGTTATATACAGTTAGCATTAAATAAAGGAGCACATCGTATGTCTATAAATAAAGATAGAGACTACTTTTTCGACAATGCACGTGCCGTACTAATATTTTTAGTTGTATTAGGTCATATGATTCAGCCTTATACTTCTGAAAGTAACTATATGTTAGCTTTGTATCTTGTAATTTATAGTTTCCATATGCCAACTTTTTTATTTATTTCAGGATACTTCGCAAAGCATTTAGATAAACCCAATTATTTAGAGAATGTTGCTAAAAAATTGCTTGCACCTTATGCTATTTTTTATGCTTTTTTCTCAATTTATTATTTTATAACTGGAAAAAGTGATGCCATTCAAATGGACCCATTCAATCCTGTATTTGCTTTATGGTTCTTACTAACACTGTTCTTTTTCCATGTTATTTTAGTCATTATTCGTCGTTATAATCCAATGTATGTCTTGCCTATTACTATTATTGTCGCAGTATTAGCAGGCTTCTCAGATAACGTGGATGGCTATTTAAGCGTCTCACGTACGATAGTATTCTTCCCTGTGTTCTATATTGGCTATTTAATGACGACAGCTCAGACACAAATTTTTCGAAATAAGAAACTAAGCATTATATCAATATGTATTCTTATTGGTTTCTTTATTGGTTACTATATTCACCCTATTAACGGAGATTGGCTCTTAGGTAGTAGTCCCTATACGTCTCTCGAGAATCATAATCAAAGTGTTTATAGTCCACTTAAACGTTTAATGCATTACGTCATTATCTTTGTAACAATGTTTGCATTCTTAAATTTAATGAGTAACCATCAACGTTTCTATACTTATATTGGGCCACGTACGATGTATGTCTATCTATTGCATGGACTTGTAATTGGTGTAGTGCGAGGATTTAAGCTATACCCATTTCACGATACCATTTCACTATGGACTTATATTTATTTGATTGGGACTTCAATGGTAATTGTTTACATTCTTTCAAGTAATTTTATATGTAAATGGACCAATCCAGTCATTAATCTTAAGAGACCATCCCAATTTAATTTTTAACTATTGAAAATGAAAAACAACTGACGTATACCAAATTATAGTATTAAAATATGTTATTATTAGATTATTCTAAAAAATCTATAGTGACATACAAGATGACTATAGTTTGGTATTTTTTTGAGGTGTAAAACATGAAATTATCATTAAATTCAAATTCTAAATTTTTAAGAGCACCAAGTATTCGCCAATTCTCTAATCGCATGAAACATATTGATGATTGTGTCAATTTAACGATTGGTCAACCCGATTTTCCAATGCCAGATGTTGTTAAAGAAGCTTATATTAATGCGATTAAAGAAGATAAAACAAGTTATTCTCACAATAAAGGATTGACTGAAACGCGCCAGGCTATTAGCCAATATTTTAAAAATAAGTATGGCTTTTATTATAGTGAAGAGGAAGTTATCGTAACAAATGGTGCAAGTGAAGCGCTAGATACTTCTTTACGTAGCATCATTGAACCTGGAGATGAAATTCTTATTCCTGGTCCAATTTATGCTGGTTACATCCCTCTTGTAGAAACACTTGGCGGGGAACCAGTGTATATCGATACAACGCAATCCAATTTTAAAGTCACACCTGAGTTAATCGCTCAACATATCACAAATAAAACGAAAGCCATTCTACTGAATTACCCTACTAATCCTACTGGTGTTATTTTAGAACGTCACGAAGTAGAAGCTTTGGTAGAATATTTAAAAACAAAAGAAATCTTCATTATTAGTGATGAAATCTATGCTGAAAATACATTTAAAGGTGAGCATACATCTTTTGCAGAATATGAAGTTATTCGTGATCAATTATTATTGATTGGTGGTTTGAGTAAATCACATTCAGCTACAGGTATTCGCATTGGATTTTTATTAGGCCCTGAATATCTTATTGAAAAATTAACCTTTATGCATGCATATAATTGTATCTGTGCTAATGTACCTGCACAAATTGCTTGTATCGCAGCATTAAATGAAGGTTTAGAAGCACCTCAATATATGAATGAAGCGTATGTTGAACGTCGAGATTATTTAAAAAATAAGCTTATAGAATTAGGCTTTGAACTTGAGGCTCAACCAGAAGGTGCATTTTATATTTTCCCAAGTATTAAGAATTATACTGAAGAAGATTTTGACTTTTGTGTTAAAGTGTTAGAAGAAGCTCATGTAGCTATCGTACCAGGATCATCTTTTACTAATATTGGTAAAGGCTATGTGCGTATCTCCTATGCTTATGAAATGAGCGTATTAAAAGAAGGCATGCGACGTTTAGAAGCATTTTTAAAACAAAATTATGATTTATAACTAAAATGAACCCATAGTGAAATGTATTGACATCTCACTATGGGTTCTCATTTTATCTAAAATCTATTATGGGAATTTAGGGAATTGATCGAAGTCTGGATCACGTTTTTCTTTGAACGCGTCACGACCTTCTTTCGCTTCATCAGTTGTGTAGTACAATAATGTAGCGTCTCCAGCCATTTGTTGTAAACCAGCTAATCCATCAGTGTCAGCATTCATCGCTGCTTTTAAGAAACGTAAAGCAGTTGGTGAATGTTTCATAATATCTTTACACCATTTAACTGTTTCGTCTTCTACTTCATCTAAAGGTACAACTGTATTTACTAAGCCCATGTCTAATGCTTCTTGTGCATTATATTGTCGGCATAAGTACCAAATTTCACGTGCTTTTTTATGTCCAACGATTCTAGCTAAGTAACCTGAACCATAACCTGCATCGAATGAACCTACTTTAGGTCCTGTTTGACCAAAGATAGCATTGTCAGCAGCAATTGTTAAGTCACATACTACGTTTAAGACGTTACCGCCACCAATTGCATAACCTCTTACCATAGCGATAACTGGTTTAGGAATAACACGGATTAAACGTTGTAAGTCTAAAACGTTTAAGCGAGGAATTTGGTCTTCGCCTACGTAACCACCATGTCCACGTTTCTTTTGATCTCCGCCTGAACAAAATGCTTTATCGCCTTCACCAGTTAAGATGATTACAGATACATTTTGATCATCGCGTGCGCGTGAAAATGCATCAATCATTTCAGCAACTGTTTTAGGTGTAAATGCATTACGTACCTCTGGGCGATTAATTGTTACTTTAGCAATTCCTTCGAAAAATTCATATTTTATTTCATCATATTCTCTTAGTGTTTCCCACTGTCTAGTCATTTTGCTCCTCCTTTAAAAAACCTAATACTATTGTATCAAATTCCGTCTCATCTTCCACATGAATTGTATGGCCTACTTCTTTAAAGATATGAACTTGACTATCATTCATTTTATCAGCCATAGCATGCGCAGTTTTCACGAATTTCTTATCCAATTCTCCTGCTAAAATGAAGCACGGCATTTGAATATCTTTTACTTTATTCCATAAATTTGGCATATGGCCTGTGCCATAATCTCGTAACGCTTTCGCTAACCTATGAGGATCCTGTGACATTCGCATCTCGCGAATCGCTTTACGCTTTTCTTTATCTAGTTCATATTGAGTATAAAACAATGGTAATTTTTCCCAATCATTAACAAAGATTTCTAAGCCAGCTATATCAAGTACCATACCTCTTGCTGCATCAATTTGTTGACGTTCAAGACGATCATCTTCATTGTCAATACCTGGCGATGTACTCTCTAATATTAAACTCTTCAAGACATGATGACCGTGTAATGCATAATATAACGCTACACGTCCACCCATAGAATAGCCTAGTAAATGTAATGTGTACGCTTTGAATTGATCTAAGACCTCATCTAATTGTTTCACAAGATATGGGAAGTCCCACGTCTCCTCCATTGATGATTCATCTTGACCATGGCCTGGTAAATCAATCGTTAATACATTAACTTCTTGTAATAACGCTGAAAGATGTTGGCTATACGTACGACTGTCACTAATAAATCCATGCAATAATATTAATAATTGAGATGTTTCCTTTTCTGATTTATGAAAATTATAATGTAACATTTAGAATATCACTCAATTTCTTATATAAGATTTGATGTTGTTCAAGGTTATCCTGACGGTCTGTCATCATTTCATAAATGTGTGAACTCATATGAGATAACTTTTCCTGAGAAAAATCAGTAATCGTGTTAAAACGCTTGAATGTAAAATCATAAAGCAATGCTGTATATTCAAAATTCAAGCCTGTTGGTGTGCCAAACAAACGTTCAAAGTAAGCATCGGCAGACGATTTCTGTGGTAAATAAGAGAAAATGCCTCCACCATCATTATTTAATAACACAATATTTAAATGGATATTATTCAATTTCGCTATTAATAAACCATTCATATCATGATAAAAAGCTAAATCGCCAATTAATAACGTGATATTTTTATGAACGGCCATACCAACGGCAGTCGACACTACGCCGTCAATCCCATTAGCGCCACGGTTAGCATAAACTTCTACTTCACTATCAAACAATAAATTATCGACATCACGCACAGGCATACTATTACTAACAAATAATGCATCATCTTTAGTCAATTTTTTAATTAATGCATTTACATAAGCCGCTTCATCTGTAGCTTGTTCGGCATGTTTAGTAATCATTACGCGAGATTGTGTTTCAAGTGTTTGCCACATTTCTATCCAAGATTTACGATTAACCGTTGATTCTTCAACTAAATTTCTGAAAAAGTCATTCGCTGAAATTTCATATGAAATACTTGGTGGAGTTGGAAAAACATCAATTTTATCATTATTTTGTACAAGAATTTGAAAAGCATTCGTACGTTTCAACCACTGATTTAATTTTTTAGAAATAACAGGTTTACCGACACGGATAATAAAATCAACATCTAAATCTAATCCTGCACGATACAATAAATCATATGTTGTAATTACATTAGGGTGATTATATTTACGTAATTGACTCAACGGATCAGCCAATATTGGTAAATCATGTATAGTCGCATATGTGAGGATTTGATCTACCGCTTGATGTTGCATGTCTCCTACTATAATAAGACCCTTTAACTGTTTTAAAACGTCTCGAATATCTTGCACATTAATATTTTTTTGATAATGTGGCAATGTTTTATGATACGAAGTAAGCCACTCTACCTTTTCAAGGTCAGGCGTCAATGGCTCTCTAAACGGCAAATTGAAATGAATAGGTCCACGATGAGGACCATATAAATATTGACTTGCGATTTGCATTTGATAATAAATGGCATCTAACATTTGCTCGCTACCATCTGCTACTGGCATATCAAATTGGAAATTTACATAGTTCTCAAACATATTCACTTGATTAATCGCTTGTGGTGCTCCTACACTTCTTAATTCATGTGGACGATCACTCGTTAATACAATTAATGGAATGCGACTAATTTGGCTTTCTGCAATAGCTGGTGTGTAATTAGCTGCTGCAGTACCTGAAGTACATAATATCGCTACCGGTCTTTCGCTTCCTTTTATTAAACCTAAAGCGAAAAAGGCAGCACTACGTTCATCAGGATGAATCCAAGTCTTAATGTTTGGATGTGCTTCAAAAGCAATCGCTAATGGCGTTGAGCGGGAGCCAGGACTAATCACTACTTCTCGCACGCCATAAGCATAGAGCTCTGAGGCAAATGTATATACTTGTTTCGTTAGTGCTTCATTATGATTCATTCTTATCCACTACTCCTAAAGCATTCATCATTGGTGAGAATTTAACCGCTGTTTCAGCTAATTCACTCTCAGGATCAGAATCCTTAACTATGCCACAACCGGCAAATAATGTCGTTTGTTTCTCTTTAATCAACATTGATCGTATAGCTACGATAAATTCACAATCATCATCCATATCAATAAAGCCTACCGGTGCACCATAAAGACCGCGCGTACCAAATTCATTCTCTTCAATAAATTTAACCGCTTCATCTTTCGGATAACCGCCTAAAGCAGGCGTTGGATGTAATTCGTCAATTAAACCAATATATGAATTACTTTTTAATTTACCTTTAATTTCAGTATATAGATGATACATATGATCATTTTTTAAGATATTTGGTGTTTGATTATACTCTACATCATCTACAAATGATTCAATATCATGTAAGATACTTCTTACTACAAATTGATGTTCACCTAAGTTCTTTTTATCTTCTAAGAAAGCTTTCACATTTTGTTGATCGACATTTTCATTGTGCGTGCGTTTAATTGTACCTGCAACGGCCTTCGTTGATAATACACCTTCGTCTACTTTTAATAATTGTTCAGGCGTTTGTGAAAAGAAGACCGATTGATTCGATTCTAAAATGAAAATGTAACTATTCTTCTCATTTTCAAGTGCGCGTTTTAAAACATAAGGAACACTGATAGTTTTATCAAATTTAATTAAACGACGACGTGCTAAGACAATCTTTTTATCTTCATCTAATTGAGCAATCGCATCGCTTACTAATTCTTTCCATTCATCTTTATAAATGTCTTCCATACGTGTGATATTGCCCATTGCGTCATTCACATCTGGTTCATGAATTTCAGCGTTCTCAAAGTAATCTATAATTTCTTTAAATTGGTCTATATCAAAATTTTCTCTCTCAACGGTATAAGTTAATAGCGTTTGATTATCAACATTAGAAATAAGGACTTTTGGAACAACAAAATGATTAATACCAAATTCACGCCATTCATCATCAGATTTATGACTTGAGAATTGGAATCCTCCCACTACTTTTAAGTGGTGTTTAGAAGTTTCAAGATGTATCAGTTCCACATCTTTTTTAAATTTTTCCCATTCACGGAAAATAGATTGTTTATTTTCAAAGTTATTTTTAAACCTTTGAACTGCATGATAGCCGAAAAACGAAGACTGATTATCATTTAAACGTAGATAAAAGCGATCACCTGCTTGGTCTTCAGTTAATTGAAATAAAGCAGTTGGTGGTAAAGTTCTATTTAAAATTACTTCTACAGAAATCCAATTTTTATTGCTTTCGTATATTGATTCAATAATTTCGTCTTCTTTTAAATTCGCAGCCATTCATTTCACTTCTTTCATTTTTTCTATTTTTACTCATTATAATATTGTATCATTTTTCATTATTTATAGTGGCATAATTGCTTAATCGAATTGGGAAATATTTCACGTAGATTGACCTTTATAACCTATTCCTTTAAAATACATATGTTAAAACTTTATATAATAAGAGGTAGATTATATTATGGCAGATCAATATCAACAATATTCTACTGTTAGAAAATATTGGCAACTAATGCGACCTCATACATTAACCGCTGCGATTGTACCTGTATTAGTAGGTACAGCAACAGCTAAACTTTTTTTATTAGGTAGTCAAGACCATATTAAATTCAGCTTGTTTTTAGCTATGTTAATTGCATGTCTTCTTATCCAAGCTGCAACGAATATGTTTAATGAATACTATGACTTTAAAAAAGGTTTAGATGACCACACTTCTGTGGGCATAGGTGGCGCAATTGTAAGAAATGGTATGAGTCCTAAACTTGTCATGAATCTAGCAATTGCATTTTATATTATAGCCGCTTTACTTGGTATCTTCCTTGCTGTTAAAAGCTCATTTTGGATCATTCCAGTAGGTATCGTTTGTATGGCGATTGGTTATCTTTATACTGGAGGCCCATTCCCAATTTCATGGACACCATTTGGCGAATTGTTCTCTGGTTTATTTATGGGTATGATTATTATTTTACTTGCGTTTTTCATTCAAACAGGTAACATCAATGGATTTGTTGTATGGATTAGTATTCCAATTGTGATTACTATCGGTTTAATTAATATGGCAAACAATATCCGTGACCGCGTTAAAGATAAAGCAAGCGGACGTAAAACTTTACCAATTTTATTAGGTAAAAGCGCTTCAATTACATTTATGGCAGCAATGTATATTTTAGCTTATGCTGTTGTCGTATTTATTGCTTTCTTTAATAAAGGCGGTTCTCTATTTTACTTACTCGTATTACTTTCATTCCCAATGCCAGTTAAAGCGATTCGTCGCTTCAAGAAGAACGATACGCCTGCTAGCATGATGCCTGCAATGGCCGCAACAGGTAAAACGAATACTATCTTTGGTATTCTTTATGCCTTAGGAATTTATATTAGTGCATTACTAGGTGGCATTTAATAAATAATTACTTTCCAACATTGCTGTTTTTATAACAGTTAAATGTTGGATTTTTTTATGCTTGATGAATCATGTGCAAATAGTTATGACCATATAAATCAATATCCTCTACCCATTTAAATCCTAGACGTTCGTATAATTTGCGCGCTTTCGGATTATCGTAATCACAATTTAAACTCCACTTTCTATTAGGATAAGTATCAATTAAATGTTCAAACAGTTGCGTAGCAATCCTTTGCCCTCTATATTCCGGAAAAGTAGCTACCGTTTCAATGTACCATTCATCATCTTTCGCTTCTTTAATGGGTAAAGGGGTACCATACGCTTTCATATCTTCTTCAAGTGGTAAATCATTCCACGTAGCTTCTAACGCCATTTCTTGTGCCCCATCATAAGCAATAATACATCCTGCTACTTGATTATCTTTTTCGTATACCCATACATTGTCATAAAAAGCACGATAACGAATGTTAACAATACTCTCTTCTAATGCATTCAACACACGTTCTTTAGTTATCTCTTTAACCATTTCAAGTTCCATATCTTGCCAAATCATATAACACAATTCTGCAATTTGTTTATTATCACTCGGATGTGCTTTGCGTATCACTGCATACTCTCCTCCCTTATACTTTTATCTATCTATTATTATATAAAAGTTTCAAATTTTAATAAATTAATTGCAAAAAACTTGATGTTTGGTTCTGATTCTAATGGTAATCATATAAATAAATATATAATCATTATTTAAATAGTGTTGATGTGTCAAGTTATGGGAGGATTAAATTCAATGAAAGTAAACAAAACAATTTATGTATTATTAGCAATCTTTTTAGGTGGCGTCGGTTTGCATAAATTTTACGCTGATAAAGTATGGCAAGGTGTCTTTCACTTAGTATTCTTTTGGACATTTATTCCAACAATTATTTCTATTATTCACGGTATCATTGTTATATTCACAACAAAAGCTGATAGAAATGGATATATTACTTTATCTAAAAAGGATCTTACTATTTAAACATGTATTTAAAAACTTAGCTTTAAATCTAGATAGAACGGGTAAAAATAAAGATAAGATAATTAGAAAAAGGGGTTAGTAAATATGAATATCATTAAACGCGTATTTCGCATAATTATTACAGGATATTTAGTAAAGTGGATTCGTAATATGATTGAAGGTAATTCAAAAGGTAGAAAATAATAATATAAAAAAGGTCTATTTACTATTTTAAATCAAAGTAGAAATAGACCTTTTATAATGAGTGACAGGATCCTATTTTACTCATTGAAAACTGCCTCCAAAGTTTTATATTCGTTAGTGTAGTTCATAAAATCAGTTTCATTTTTATTAATTAATGCTTCATCAATTAATTTAACAAGTTGCTTTTTGCGCGCTTGTCGAAGGGCCTCATCAATTATAAGCTCAACTCCAAGATCATTAACTGTAGTTACAAAATCTTCTAGTGTCGTATGTTTGACGTTCGTGTTGTAATACATTACAATCACTGCCTTTCTTTTTTATTTAAGGATAGTATACAAGCTTTTATTTTTTAAATCAATCGAATATTCAGACATTTCTGTAAAAATAAGTGTAATATTATTTTAAAAGAAAATCTTGACAACTGATAAAATTTTTATATAATAATTTTATATTATTAATTGCGCCTTCATTGTAGCTTTTAATAGTAAATTTAATTGAAAAGGAGTTTTTCTATGAATAAGACTGAAGAACTCAACAATACTGTTTATGTCATCCGGAAAGGAGATATGGTAGTCAAACCCATTTTCAATGAATATGAACAACCTCAAGGCACTGAAATAATGAAGTTTGACACTACTAAAGAAATCAGCCCTTTCAAAACGCAAAAGATTATTGAACGCTCTTGTAAATTCTATGGTAACAATTATCTAAGTAAGAAAGCAGAAACGCAACGAATCGCAGGTATCACGAGCAAGCCCCCTATTTTATTAACCCCTTTATTTCCTACCTATTTTTTCCCAACACATTCAGATCGTTTAGAAGCAAATATATGGATTAATATGCATTACATCTCAGATATTAAACCTCTTAAAAATCGTCGTAGCAAAATCATCTTCGCTAATCAAGAAACCCTCACTTTAAATGTCTCTTTCCACAGTTTATGGCACCAATATACCAACGCAATTTTTTACTACTACATGGTTGATAAACATTCCCGTATGAAATCTAACAATCCAGAAATGCCAATTGACTACGAAAAAACTACTCTCAACATCTTTGAAGCCCTTTCCCATTATTCATTATTACAAGATAAATAGTTTTACGTTTAATATTAAATTATACGGAACGTTTATATTAATATAGTGTAAATGTTCCGTATATTTTTTTAAGATTATCCCTTGCATATTTTAAGTTTATTGATATAATAATATTTGTGCTCATTAGAGAGATGAGTTAAAAATTTCATTATTCCGCAGTAGCTCAGTGGTAGAGCTATCGGCTGTTAACCGATCGGTCGTAGGTTCGAATCCTACCTGCGGAGCCATATGGAAACGTACTCAAGTTGGCTGAAGAGGCGCCCCTGCTAAGGGTGTAGGTCGCGAGAGCGGCGCGAGGGTTCGAATCCCTCCGTTTCCGTCATTTAACACCACCGTTTTTTCGGTGGTGTTTTCTTTTCTATTTCGTTTATAAAAGCCTGATTTAACGGGGTTTTAAGCTATTTTGATTTGTTGAAATAAAATTAACTTGCTCAATTTATTCTAGAATCCTTAAATTTTTGTCAACAAGTGGACAACATTGACAATAAAAAGCAAAAAAATGTCCACTTTGTTGTCCACATTAAAAATGAAGCGGCTAACAGGTGTTATCCTCTGTTAACCGCTTTTCTCTATCTAATAAGACATTAATTTTAAGATTTCATCTTTTTCAATATCTCCGAAGTAATGATAGAAATCAAAGTCAGCCATGGCTTCTTTAATGTGTGTGTAATCATGTAATACACCAATAAGCGCTTCTTCTAGTTCTCTGACATTTCCCTCACCGAAGAAATCACCAAAGATTCTTGCGTGTTCTATTTTGCCTTGCTTAACATCAAATTTGATTTGTACAAATCCTTTTTCAAATTTTTCATCACGTTCGAAATTATATTTTGGATTTCTACCAAAGTTCCAATCCCATGTACGATATTTTTCATTACTTAGTTGTTCAATCTTTTTCCAATCTTCATCTGTAAGTTTGTATTCTTCAACTTCATGCTCTCCAAAGATTGTTTTTAAAATAATTTGTTTAAACTCATCAATAGAGATAGATTCTTCTAAAAATTCATCAATATTAGCAACACGTTTACGTACAGATTTCACACCTTTTGATTGAATTTTTTTAGGATTAACTTTTAGCGCATTTTGAACTTCTCCCAAGTCACTATTCAACATAAGTGTGCCATGACTAAACATTCTTTCTTTCACTTTAACCATTGCATTTCCTGAAATTTTAGCTTGCCCTACTTGAATATCATTTCGCCCTGTCATTTCTGCATTTACACCCATAGATTGTAAAGCTTGCACAATCGGTTCTGTAAATTTTTTAAAATTATGGAAGCTATTACCGTCATCATCCGTAATAAAACTAAAATTTAAATTACCTTGATCATGGTATACTGCGCCGCCTCCAGAAATACGTCTCACTACGTGAATGTTATGTTCGTCTACGTATTGTTTATTAACTTCTTCGATGGTATTTTGATTTTTACCAACAATAATAGACGGCTCATTTACATAAAATAAAAAGTAGCTATCATCAACAGGTAAATGTTTTAATACATATTCTTCCATGGCAAGATTTATTGTAGGATCGGTAATATTATTATTACTTACGAATTTCATATTTATCTCTCCTTAATATTTCTCATATATGCCCTTATATTAGTTATGCCTTAAATAAAAAATTATTGCCAATTATATACTCAAATATGACATTAATTTTTCAATTGAATTATTATTTTCTATTTTTAGTATATATTTGTTTATTTGTAAGCTAAATTTTAGTACAATATAGTCTAGCTATGATTTGAGGAGGACTCGAAATGACTGTTGCAGAAGTAGGAAATATCGTAGAATTTTATGACGGTTTAAGAGGCCGTGTTGAAAAAATTAATGATAATTCAGTAATTGTTGACTTAACTATAATGGATAACTTCAATGAACTAGACTTACCAGAAAAAACAGTTATTAATCACAAACGATATAAAATCGTTGAATAAGAAGGTTAATAGTAAATGAAAAATATATCAAAAGCATTAATTTGGTTTATTGCAAGTTTTGTTGTTTTTCACCTTATCTTGTTTATCATGTGGGGTGAGCACCAAGAATACTGGTATTTATATACTGGAATCATGTTAATAGCAGGAATAAGTTACGTTTTTTATCAAAGAGATATTAATTCGAAACGCTTATTAACATCGATTGGCGTAGGTATTTTGACAGGTATTGTTTTAATTATAATACAATTAATTTTCTCATTATTGTCTTCACAAATATCCTATCCTGAACTTATTAAAGAATTAAGTAGAACAGGTGTTTATTTTAAATGGCAAATGCTAGTAACATTAATTTTTGTTATTCCATGCCATGAGCTATATATGAGAACTGTGTTACAAAAAGAATTAAGCAATTTCAAACTACCTACTTGGGTAGTCATCCTTATTCCAGCTATATGTTCAAGTTCATTGTTCATATATCTTGATAAATGGTGGATTGTAGCTTTTATTTTTGTTACGCAAATCGTATTATCAATAAGTTATCAATATACTCGTCGAATTGTAACGACATCACTTGGCCAAATTGTTGCGATTATATTGTTGTTAATATTCCATGGATAAAAAAACTTTTCTTAGTTTAATTTAGCTAAGAAAAGTTTTTTTAAAGTAATTTATTTGTATGCTCCGTTTATATAAGTGTAAGCCTTAAATTTAAGCTTTAAGCTTTAACTTGAAAATTATCAATTACATTTAACTTGTAATCAGGATCTTTCAATTTTTCAGAAATAAGTGTACTCATAGGATGGTCAAAAGAACTATGATGTACTTTAACATTATCTAACAAATGCTTGTAATTTCTGTAGGTATAATCCGTCATCGTTACACGATATGCTTTATCTAACTTAATGTCTTTTAAGGTCACACGATGAAATGGTAATTCAGTCATATCCACTTCATAACGGAACCCTTGCCATAAGGTGCATAACGTTTCATCTACAATTGTCATACTGAGTTGATTCTGATCAAACTGAATATAAGAATACGTATACTCAATAATATCTTTGATTTGGCTCCCTTTTAACGTTAACTCCATAGCCTTATCAGGATGAGGATATGCATTATAAATATCTTTGTTTGTAATCATGCCTTTAAAGCCTTGCTCGCCATTTTTAGGTACATTAACACAGGTAATATCATTATCATAAGCCAGCTTGATACTATCATGGATTATTTGTGTAAATGGATGACTTCTACTTAATAAATCTTCTAATCCATTCACTTGCATACCCCAGTCACTTTCTGACACAATCTCTTTAGACCAATGTTCAATGGCTTTTCGATCATAACGAGTTATATCTAATAGTTCCTCATTTTCTGGATAGTCGCTCAAATCAATGATTTCAGATTGTATCGCTTCCTTTTCAAATGTATTCGTACGTTTTTTAAATTTTATTTTCACATGAACTAAATCTTGTGCATTTTGTCCTGCTTGAATATATGTCGTTTCATAATCATTACCAATAAAAGTTTGATGTTGATGTGCTGTAATTAGTAAGTCGATGATACCTATTTCTTTCATTAATTTTTCCGCTTCGTGAGAACTTTCTCCATGACGTGGATTTGTTGTATTAATTTTATCTAACCCACCATGATATATCACCACTAAAAAGTCTGGATGTTCTTTTTCATGTATATATCTAATCCAGCGCTTTGCAGAAAGTAATGATTTTTCAATACTAACGTCTCGTTCCATTTCTGCGTATTCATTTTTCATTAAACCTTCAGCTGTTAAGCCTACAATAGCAATTTTTACATTATTGAGTTCTTTAATAACATATGGCGTCGAAAAATATGGTTCTTTTGTCAACGCGTATTCTATATTAGCTGATAACCACTGAAAACGTGCTAATGAAACCGCCTTAGTCAAGAAGGATAACCCGAATTTAAAATCATCTGGACTAATACCACTAGCATCATATTGCATTGCGTTCATCAATTTAATCATGGGATGTCGTTTATAAGGGGCAACTATTGCATAGTAATGAGCAGCTAACGAACCAGCTAAACTCCCCCCACTATCTAATAAAATAACATTTTTATTTTGTTCTCTAACATTTTTCACATATGTTCCTGCTCGATAAATATTAGATCCAAAATCTCCATTCATAAACTGACTATGCATATCAGACGTTGCTAAAATATCGATATTAAAACTTTCATTTCTATCCACGTTTACACACCCCTCATTTAAGGCTAGTTTAACATTTATTATTATCTTAGTGTTATTGATATATTTTTTGAAAATGAAAAAGACATTTTAAGCAAATTCATAAATAAATTTACTTAAAATGTCTAAATCGAATTAACCAATTTGAATACGTTCTTTAGGATAACTAAATTTATCTGGTTCTTTACGTCCTGATATCATAATAATAAATGATATTAGTCCAACACGACCGATAAACATTAGAATCATCAGAACAACTTTAGTAATGCTACTTATATTATCTGTTACACCTAATGACAAGCCACATGTACCAAAGGCAGACATTACTTCAAAGAAGACTTGCAAGAAACTAAGGTTATTTTTTTCAGTGGCTAGAATAATAATCATACTCACAAAAGTAAGAATTGAAGCCATTGTAAATACCGCAAATGATCTTTGAATATCTACCACATGAATTTCTCGATTATATACTTTGATTGAAGTTTTCTCAGAATTATTATTAAAATTAATGACAAATAGAATTAGTATCGCAAATGTTGTTGTACGAATACCCCCACCTACAGAACTAGGAGAAGACCCAATGAACATTAAGATACTCATGATTACATTCGTAGCATCGCTTAATTGCGTTACATCAATAGTCTGTAATCCAGCACTTCGAGTAGTAGCTGATTGAAACAGCGCGTAAAACAATGATTGATGCCAACTTAACCCTTTAAACGCGTTATTATGCTCTAGTGCTAAAATAGCTAGTACCCCAAATGTGAATAAAAAGAAATATGTAGTAGTAGTAATTTTAGTAAATAATGAAAATCTAAAATGACTTACCCTATTTCTAATATAAGCACGTACTTCCAATAACACAGGAAATCCTATAGAGCCTAAGATTATAAGAAACATTACTATCGTCTGAACAAAATAATCATTTGCATAAGGAATTAATGATTGACCTGTTATGTCTAAACCGCCATTTGTAGTAGCAGATATAGAAACAAATAAACCTTGCATTAATGCATTTTTTAAATCTGGATTATCTCTATAGAAGTAAAATGCTAGTAACAATGCACCTATAAATTCAATAGTGACAATTGTTTTAATAATCTCTAATATTAGTTTAACTGTGCCACTCATCGTATCTTTGTTATTATCTAACATGATTAATTGACGCTCTCGAATCCCAATGTGTTTACCAAGCACTACCCATAAAACCGTACCAATGGCCATGACACCAATACCACCGATATTTAGAATGATGAGTATAATGATTTGCCCAAATGCAGAGTATGTATCAACTATATTCACTGGGGTTAATCCTGTTACACTGATACCAGAAACGGCTACAAACAGAGTATCAATTGGCGAAACATTCACACCTGGCTTATGCACAAAAGGAAGGTTTAATAATAAAAAAGCGACAATTATGGCTATTAAATAATATAAAACAATCCCTTGTTGAGGACTTGATTTTTTAAGTAACTTACTAAAAATAGACACTAACTTGTCACCTCAACGTTATTTTAATTTTATTTTTATCTTTTGAGATTTTCCTTCTCTAAAAATTTTCGCGGACAATGTTTTTAAATCTTGTCTGTGTTCAAAAAGAATTTGTCTATACTGTAAATTATTTTTTAAAGTTTTACTATCTAATTCTACAATGACATCGCCAGTTTTTAAACCAGATTTTTCTCCTAACCCACCATCTTTTAAATTTTTAACTACAATACCTTGGTTAATTTCATTAGGTAACTTAATCATTTTTCTTTCGTAACTGTTCATGTCTTTTACGTTTTCAATTGCTATTCCAGTATTTGGATACTCAATTTTCCCGTTTTTTTCCAATTCATTAGCTATAGATTGTGCTTCATTAATAGGTATTGCAAAGCCCATTCCTTCAATACTTGGCATATTTATTTTGAGAGATACTATCCCTATTAAGTCTCCGGTTTTATTGATGACCGGACCACCAGAATTACCAGGATTCACAGGCGCGTCAATTTGAAAGGCTTTAATGAGTTCATCATTATTATTATCTTTATCAAAATCGACTGGTACTAAACGATTAATTCCTGAAATAATACCTTTAGAAACAGTATTTTTAAAGTCATTTCCTAGCGGATTTCCTATAACTATAATAGATTCCCCAACTACTAAATGATTTGAGTTTCCAATATGAAGCGGTTTAATATTACCATCTTTTAATTTCACTTTAAGCACTGCTACATCAGACCATTTGTCTTTACCTACAACTTTTGCTTGTACAGTTTTATTATCATCGTAAGTTATTTTAATATCGTCGCTTTGATCAATAATATGTGTATTGGTCAAAATAAAAATAGTGTCGCCTACAGTTTTGTAGACGACACCTGAGCCAAGTTCATTATCTGAATTTGTATTTGTTTTTTGAACTGAAGTATTCTTAGGTGTGTTACTTTCGACTGTTACGACTGATTTAACAGCATTATTAGCAATTTTCATAGTTGTGGTATACTTCTTATCGTTATTTTCGCTTTGATTAATATTTTGATTATGTTTTGAGTGAGAAAAAATCGAATTTAGTACTAAAATTAATAATAGAATAATGATAGCAATAACAATCTTAATCCAGTGACGTTGTAGAAAGACTTTCACTTTATCCATCATTTCATTACTATTATTTGATTTTGTCGGTTGGGTTTCATTTTGAGAATCAAAGTTCTTCTTAGCGTTATTTTCATCTCTTGATGCTTCTTGAGCCTTTAATTCTTTATCTTCTTTTACTTTTTGAGTAGATGTTTTTTTGTGATTATCTTTTGTATCATATTTATTTTCTTCATTGTTTTTCTCTATTGATGTTGTGTTATTTACTACACTATGTGGTTCACGCTTACTATCTATGTCATTTGTTTGATTATCATAGACTGTTTCAACTTTTTGCTCTTTTGCTTTATCTTTATTTTTAGTAGCTTGCGTACCTTTTTCTTTATTTTTGTTTACCCTACTATATACAGGTTGGGATTCTTTTTCTTCAGTTGAATTTTCTTTGTTTCGCTGATGTTTTAATTGATCGCTATCTGTCGCATTATTTTTTTCTTCGTTTAAACGTTGTTCTTCAGGCAATGTTAAATTATGTTCTTTATTTTCATTGGTTGAAGAACTATTGTTATTTGCTCTTAATTTGGCTTCATGTTGTTGCTGTTGTATTTCTTCTTGTGTTAATTTTTCAATTCTAGCTTTTCTTAAATTATCTCGAACACGTTCTTCATTTACTTTTACTAATTGTTGCTCTTTTTCAGCTAAACGTTCACGTTGCTCTTTCTCACGCGCAATTCTTTCTTCACGTTCTTCATTATGAAAATATTCATGACGCTTACGACGATATCTATCGCGTGGTATGACGTGCTTTTTATCATTATTCAAAGCTGTCCACTCCTAACATTATAATCACTAGCTATAAATATGTATCATTTTAGACTATAGACAAACTCTTTCACTCTTCATCAACTTATACATAACTAGCTCATTTACACAAAGTAAACACCCGTTGTTACGTATTTCGTTTCCTCGATTGACAAGGGCTTTCTAACAGTCTTGCAAATTCTAACTTATAGGCAAGTAGAAGATGCCTAATAAAATTTGTTAATTTTAAGTAATTTATTCATTAATTAAATTTTAATATCAAAAGTACTAATAAGCAATGAATAGACCGTTTATTTTCTTAATTTTATAAGAAAAGTGTCTTTCAAAGTTTGTTTAAAATTAAACTTAGAAAGACACTAAATGTATATTATATATTATTTTGCTTTCTTTTTATTGTTGCGTACTGATGTTAACCAGCCAATTACAACTAATAAAATCATAACAACCCAGAAGATAGTTTGCCATAGAGCACCATGTGGGAAGTCTTCAGGTAAAATACCGATATCTTTATGAGCAAGCACGATAACGACTAATTTAATACCTACCCAACCAACGATAGCGAAGGCAGCTCCTTCTAAGCCTGGGTATTTATTTAATAAGTCAACAAACCATGTGGCAGCGAAACGCATTAAAATAACACCAATCATTCCGCCTATAAACATAACACCAAATTGACCTAAATCCATTCCACCAAAGTGAATGCCCATTTTAGGAAGTGTTACGGCGATTGCCATAGCAGCTAACATAGAGTCGATGGCAAATGCGATATCTGCGAATTCTACTTTAAATACAGTGCCCCAGAATTGTAAAGGACTTACTTTCTTTTCAACGCCAGATTCATCATAGTGATGATCGTCTCCAGCTTCATGTTCATTCTCTTTCTTATGGAAGAAATTCCATAGATTTCTAATGGACATAAAGATTAAATATGCCGCACCAAGAGCTTGGATGAACCAGAAATTAACAATAATACTAATTAAGAATAATGCAATAAAACGGAATACAAATGCGCCTAAAAGGCCATAGAATAGTGCTTTTTTACGCTGCTCAGGTGGTAAATGTTTTACCATTACAGCCATTACAACAGCATTGTCTGCTGCTAATAATCCTTCTAAGAATACAAGGACTAAGATTACCCACAAATACGGTAATATTAAACTCGGATCCATAGGGGACAACTCCTTTTTCATTTTATACAAATAAAGAGACCTATGCTAAATAATAGCAAAGGTCTCACTTAGCAATTCATTTACCCACTTTACCGGAAGTATTTACTTCGTAATGACGATAAAGTGCTAAACCACTTTGTTCAAATAGTGGTTTCAAGTTACTCCCCTCTGACAACATGTCATAGGTATTCATTTGTTATGTGTATTATAACCAATATTCATAGTAATAAACAATCATAATTGATTATATTGATTGATTTTAATTATAATTTCACTTTAATATCCCATACTTATAATAAACTATAGAGTTTGATGTCTGGGAATTTTTCTTCAAACCAACGTGTTGCGAATTCATTTTCAAATAAGAAGACGAAGTTATCATATCTATCTTTCACTAAGATTGAACGAGATGTATTCATTTTATCTTGAATATCTTCTTCATTTTCAATCCAACGTGCAATTTTTCTACCTACAGGTTCCATAACTACATCTACGTTGTACTCATTTTTCATACGGTGCTCAAACACTTCAAATTGTAATTGTCCCACTGCCCCAAGAATAATTTGATTCGTATGCAATGTTTTATAGTATTGAATTGCACCTTCTTGTACTAACTGTTCAATACCTTTATGGAAATGTTTTTGTTTCATAACGTTCTTCGCAGACACTTTCATAAATATCTCTGGCGTGAACTGTGGTAAATCTTGGAAACTAAATTTTTGTTTACCGCCTACTAATGTATCACCAATTTGATAGTTACCAGTATCATATAAACCAATAATGTCCCCTGCTACGGCATGGTTAACCGTCTCTTTATCATCCGCCATAAATGATGTTGAACGTGTAATTTTTTGTTTCTTCTCAGTACGTTGTAATGTAACGTCCATACCACGTTCAAATGCGCCACTTACTACACGCATAAACGCAATTCTATCGCGGTGTTTAGGGTCCATATTCGCTTGAATTTTGAAAATAAATCCTGAGAATTCATCGTCAAATGGACTTACTTCTACGTCTTCATTAGTTTGACGTGCATTCGGCATAGGTGCATGGTCTACATAAGCATTTAAAAAGTTTTGAACACCAAAGTTAGCTAAAGCTGAACCGAAGAATACAGGTGTTAATTCACCGTTTAATAACGCTTCGTTATCAAATTCTTCTCCCGCTTCTTCAACTAGCATAAATTCTTCAATCGCTTGTTCGAAAGCACTGTCATTAGTTATAGCATGATCTTCTTTTAATTCGTAATCGTCATTTAAATGTAAGACATTTTCTTCGTCTCTAAACGGTTCAATTGATTTAGAATGACGATCAATAATACCAAAGAAATTTTGTCCCATACCAATTGGCCAGTTCATTGGGTACGTATCAATATTTAATGTTTCTTCAATTTCATCTAATAATTCAAATGGCTCTTTACCTACACGGTCTAACTTATTAATAAATGTAAAAATCGGGATACCTCTCATTTTACATACTTTGAATAATTTTAATGTTTGAGGCTCGATACCTTTAGCACAGTCAATAACCATGACGGCACTGTCTACAGCCATTAAAGTTCGATACGTATCTTCAGAGAAGTCTTCGTGTCCTGGTGTATCTAAGATATTAATTTTATAATCGTCATAATCAAATTGCATTACAGAACTTGTTACAGAGATACCACGTTCTTGTTCTACTTTCATCCAGTCACTTGTAGCAAACTTTCCAGTCTTTTTACCTTTAACTGTACCAGCTTCACGAATCGCTCCACTAAAATACAATAATTTTTCAGTTAACGTTGTTTTACCAGCATCCGGGTGAGAGATGATGGCAAACGTCTTTCTTGACTCTACTTCTTCTTTTAAACTCATTTAATATTCTCCTTCAAATCATTCGCAATCCATTCAGATAATTTAGAAGCAATACGTGTCGCTTCATTTTCATCTTTAAAAGTAAATAATTGCATTACTAATTCTTCTTGAATTTCATTTATATTCATGTCGTTATAATCAATTTCAACAGACCAAAACATGTCTGGAATAGCTATCATTAGCTGTTCTATCTCATCATTCTTATAAAGATATACATTGACAACTTCATTTTGTTCAGAAAGTTGCTTAATCTTCAACTGGGCCACCGCCAAATTTTTTATAAGCTGCTTCTAATCCGATTAAGTCATCTCTATGAGGCACTTTAACATGTCCAGGCATGATTTGATATGGTTCTCTTCCTTTAGAAGCTAGAACCACTGTATCCCCTGGTTCTGCAACGTCAATCGCATGTCTAATACCTTCAGCTCTATCGTCAAATTCAACATAGTTATCATGTGTGGCACCTTTGGCTAATTCTCCAGTTAACATTTTTGGATCGTCGTTCGCTGGGTTATCCGGTGTGAAAATTACATAGTCTGCACGACATGCAACCGAGCCCATTTCAGGTGTTTTAGTTAAATCACGTTCTCCAGCCATACCTACTAAGAAGATAAGCTTTTGCTTAACAAATGGTTTAACCGCATCGATAAGCTTATTCATGCCATCAGCAGTGTGAGCATAGTCTATAATTAAATCAATAGGTAATGATGGATCTAACACTTCTAAACGACCTTCTACTGGTTCTAATGATTTAACGACGCGTACAATATCTTCCATTGCAGTGCCTTTACTCCAAACAGCAATCATTGCTGCCATAATATTTGAAATATTAAACTTACCAACATATGGTGATTGAACATGATATGTGCCAACTGGGGTTACAAAGTCAAACTGAACACCTTGTAATGACTCTTGAATATTCTTTGCCATAAATTGTGCTTCATTATCTATACCGTAACTAAAAATTTCAAACGGTGTTACTGAAGCTAGATATTCTGAAAAACCATCATCATTGTTTAATACGACATATTTTTCTTTAGATAAGTCTTCGCCTAATTGACTGAATAGCAATGATTTAGCGTGCCCATAAGCTTCCATTGTACCGTGGAAGTCTAAGTGGTCTTGTGTAAGATTAGAGAAGATAGCAACATCAAATTCTACGCCTCGTAATCTTCCTAACGCTAAACCGTGGCTTGAAACTTCCATTGTCATCGCTTCTGCATTTTTATCAACCGCTTCTTTAATTTTTTTAGTTAATGAAACAGTTTCTGGTGTAGTATTGGCACCTTTAGTCTTTTGTTCATTAATTTGAAAGCCGTTTGTGCCCAAGTATGCACTACCTTTTCCTAAACCTCTGAAAATGAGATGAATCATCGTAGCTATTGATGTTTTACCATTTGTACCTGTTACACCGAATGTAGCTAGCTTTTGGCTAGGATAATCAAATAAAGTATGAGCAAGTAAACTTGCTACTCTTAGTGTATCTGGAACGATGATTTGTGTTACATCGCCATTAATTTCTTGTTTGTGGTTCACTACTATAACTTTAGCGCCTTGATCCACTACGTTCTGGCAAAACTTATGGCTGTCAACAGTATATCCTTTTGATGCGACAAATATACTTCCTTCTTTTGCTGTACGTGAATCTGTAGTAATATCATTTACATTTATATCTAAAGTTCCAATAACTTCTTTGACTCTTATTTTTTCGAACAACTCATTCGCATTCAAAATGTCTCGCTCCTTTTTTTACAATAATTCTATTATACACGTTTTAAAGACGTTGATAAATTCATTATTATCAGATTAAATCAATTTAATCACTTGATTTGATACTTCCTCACAATCCAACAATCATTTCAATCTCACTTATAAATTCTATTTATTAATTTGAAGTTAATTATTTTAAAATTTTATATATATGTAGCTTTATAGCAATACATTTGAACACTTTAATGCTAGGATATAAGTATAAACAACGAGTATTCACTATTTCATTGTGCTATAATGCACTATAAATGAAATTAATAGGTTTTATATAGGTTATAAATTTCTCTTCATAAATATTAATTTTAACCTTAATATATTCCTAATTTTTATCAGTGATAAATTTAAATTATTGGAGGGTGACTATTAATGGTTTCTCAAAATAAAAAGTTATTGATTATTACCGGGTCATTTGGAAATGGTCATTTACAAGTAACACAAAGTGTCGTTAATCAACTTAATGAAATGAATTTACCTCACTTAACGGTGATTGAGCATGACTTATTTATGGAAGCTCATCCTATATTAACTTCTATATGTAAGAAATGGTATATTAATAGCTTTAAATATTTTAGAAATATGTATAAAAACTTTTATTATAGTCGCCCAGATGAATTAGATAAATGTTTTTATAAGTATTATGGCTTGAATAAATTAATTAATTTACTTCTCAAAGAGAAGCCAGATTTAATATTATTGACATTCCCTACTCCGGTTATGTCAGTTTTGACTGAACAATTTAACATGCGCATTCCAATTGCGACTGTAATGACTGACTATCGTTTGCAGAAGAACTGGGTTACGCCAAATTCTCACAGATACTATGTAGCGACGGAAGATACGAAGAAAGACTTTATGAATGTAGGTATCCCTGCATCTGATATTAAAGTTACTGGTATCCCTATTTCAGATAAATTTGAAGAGGACATTGATAAAGAGTCATGGTTAACTCAGCATCATCTTAGTCCAGACAAGCCTACTATTTTAATGTCAGCTGGTGCCTTTGGTGTTTCTAAAGGCTTTGAATATATGATTGAAAATATTTTAGAAAAAAGCCCACATTCTCAAATTGTAATGGTGTGTGGTCGAAGTAAGGCATTAAAACGTAATTTAGAGTTACAATTTAAATCATATGATAATGTCCTTATTTTAGGTTATACAAAACACATGAATGAATGGATGGCTTCTAGCCAACTTATGATTACAAAACCAGGCGGTATCACTATTTCTGAAGGCTTAACTAGAAGTTTACCTATGATTTTCTTAAATCCTGCTCCTGGGCAAGAACTAGAAAATGCATATTACTTCCAAGAAAAAGGATATGGCAAAATTGCTAATACACCTGAAGAAGCAATTGATGTCGTGTCTGATTTAACTAATCATGAAGATAAACTTAAAACAATGAGCGAAAAAATGGCGAATGAAAAAGTTGATTATTCAACATATAGACTATGTAACGATCTATTAGATATCCTAGATAGTTCATCACAACAACAGGAAATTTATGGAAAGGTGCCACTTTATGCCAAGTTCTTCGTTAAATAATAAAAATATAAGTAAAAACTTTAAGATAATGCTTATCATTCTATTTTTAATGGAATTTGCTAGAGGAATGTATATTTTAAGTTACATTAATTACTTACCTACTGTCACTTCTATTGCAGTAGGAGTAACCTCAGCAGCATTATCGATTCATTTTATTTCCGATGCAGCAACCAATTTTGTCATCGGCTTCCTATTGAAAAAGTTTGGAACTAAAATCGTCTTAACTTTAGGATTTTTGCTTGCTTTCATTAGTTTATTTTTAGTTATCTTTTTCCCCGCAAATCCAATAATCATTATCTTTAGTGCGATTATGCTAGGTATTGCTGTCAGTCCTATTTGGGTCATTATGTTATCCAGTGTTGAAGAGGATCAGCGTGGTAAACAAATGGGATATGTATACTTTGCATGGTTATTAGGTTTGCTAGTAGGTTGGGCATTTATGAATGTCTTAGTAAAATTACATCCAACACGCTTTGCATTTATGATGTCTCTAGTGGTCGTTATTGCGTGGGTATTATATTACTTTGTTGATATTAAACTAACGAACTATAATACTAAACCCGTTAGTGAACAACTTGGTCAAATCGTTGATGTAATGAAACGTCATATTGTATTATTCCCAGGTATCTTATTACAAGGCGCTTCAATCTCAGCCTTACTTCCTATTTTACCTACTTATGCCACTAAAGTCGTTGGTGTGAGTACCATTGAATATACTGTTGCAATTGCGATTGGCGGTATTGGTTGTGCTATTTCAATGCTATTTTTATCTAAGATTATCGATAGAAATAGTCGAGGATTTATGTATGGAATTATCTTTACAGGTTTCATATTATTTACTGCTTTTATCTTCGGATTGTCATTAGTTACTAACATTATCGTTGTATGGATTGTAGCTATCTTCATAGGATTAATGTATGGTATTTTATTACCAGCTTGGAATACATTTATGGCAGGTCAAATAGATTCTTCTGAACAAGAAGAAACATGGGGCGTATTTAACAGTGTACAAGGCTTTGGTTCAATGATTGGACCTTTATTCGGTGGTCTTATTGCACAGTTTTCAAATGGTTTAAGTTATACATTTTATTTTTCAGCATTCATCTTTTTAATGCTAGCTGTATTTTATGGCATTTATTTTATGAAAAGTGGGCATAAACAAAAACGTTTTTAATTCGTATTTAAAAAAGGGTCTAGAAACGAGTGTTATCACACTGATTTCTAGACCCTTCTTCAATATATTAAATAATTACGCTAATTTGAAAGTATCAATTACTTTCCATTTATCTTCTTCTTCGTCAAAACGTAATAATGAAAGTTCATCGATAATTTCTTTATGGTCTACCCCTGCTAATTCTACTTGGCCATAAATATCTTCGAATTCTTGACTAGATAAACCTTGAGCAATTGTAAAATGAGGTACGAAAGGATGTTCCGCTTCACCATGGAAATCCCCAGTATTAAATTTATCGAAAAGTTGTTCTAACTCATCAGTTTTAGCAACTTTAAAATAAATAACATTATTTGTAGGTTTGAAACTTGAAGCTTTTGTTGCATGTACTTCAATTGGTTTTGAACCTTCTAATCTTTTTGAAACTTCTTCTTTTACTGAATCTAACTCTTCATCATTAATTTCAAAATGTGATTTGATCGTAATATGTGGCATGATACGTGCATATTCAGTATCATAACGTTTACGATAACCGTTCACTTCTTCTTGGAATGATTCTGACGGAATTAATGCTAATCCTATATTCATTGAAATTCCTCCTTTGTTTAACATAGTTTCATTATAGCAAAATTCTATATATTAGGTTATGAGTTAATAGAATTTTTTGAAAAGGTTTACAATATTGAAATATAAAGCCTAATCTGTCTTTTCTCTTTATTGAAAGAGTGTATTTAAACCATGTTATTAATAATCAATACCCTTTTCCCGAAAAATATAACTATTTACACTTCATTAGATGGTAATAGGATGTCTTCATTTAAGAAATAATTTAAAATATCATCTAACATAGGTTTCCAAGATTTCCAATTATGCCCACCATCAAATTCAGTATATTGATAAGTAATGCTACATTGTTCAATGGCTTTAGCAAGCGCTCTGTTAGGCGTTAAAAAGTCCGCGCGCTCTCCAGTAGTTGGGAGTTCGAAATCATCTTCTTCTTTACCAATAGCGTGCCAAATTGTTAATTCTTTATATTGTATACAGCTATTCAATTTATCAAGTACTGTGTCGTCAGAATGTGGGCTGAGCATAGCAACTTGACTAAATATAGTTGGATAAGTAAGTGCTGTAAGCAATGCAATACTACCCGCTAAACTATCACCCATTAATATTCTGGCATTTCCTACTTTGAAAGTTGGGAAGGTGTTATCGATAAACGGTAATATCTCTTTCCCCACTGCTTGAACCGTCTTGCTACTACGACTACCTTGAGGATGAAATTCTTCTCGACGCTTATCAACATCCTCATAATGGAAACCAACGATAATAGCGCGTTGAATTTGCTCTTCTCTTCTTAAGCGTTCATATTCACGTTGAATTCTCCCGAAACGTAAAAAGTCGAGTCCATCAAAACAAATGATGACTTGATATTTAAATAGTTCTGAATAATCCTCTGGCAGATAAACAGATAGCGTAACATCTCTTTCTAAAATATTACTATGTAAAACGTGTTTATTGATTTTACCTGGTTTAAAATTCACCATTGTTATTGTTGCCCCCTCTAAATAATATCTTTATTGTATCAAATTTAAATATGACTTTTAAATCACTGATTAACATCAAATAGTAATATTTAATTAAATACTCAATAATATATATTATTTTGATTCTCAACACTTTTAAAGGTTATTATAAAAAATAAAATTTAGACTTGTTATATTTATTTAATTTGAAATAGTATATTTTAATATCTTTTTCACTATTAAAATTTCCCTTTTTAACAATACTCTTTTGATATATACTTATACTAATGAAATGATTACTTTAGGAGGAAGTAAGCTTATGCTTAACAAAGTATGGTTTCGAACAGGGATTGCGCTAATCATTCTGTTCGTGCTAATTAAATTATTTATGGAAGTACAAAGCGTCTTTGCCCCTATCGCAACAATTATTGGCTCTGTATTCCTTCCATTCTTAATTAGCGGATTTTTATTCTATGTCTGCTTACCTTTCCAGAACATCCTTGAAAAATGGGGCTTCCCTCGTTGGGCGAGTATTTTAACAATATTTATTGGTTTAATTGCAATTATCGCTATTATTGTAGCTTTCGTTGCACCGATTATTCTTTCAAATGTTAATAATTTAATTAAAGCAACGCCGACATTACAACGTGAGGCTGAAAAAATTATTAATTTCTCACTTAACCAAATGGATAAATTACCTAGTGATGTGACTAATCGCATCAATTCTGCAGTAAAATCAATTGGTGATAGTATGACTGGTATTTTAGCAAATTCATTTACTTACATAACATCATTGATTTCTACTATATTCTTATTGGTTATGGTGCCTTTCTTCTTAATTTATATGTTAAAGGATCACGAAAAATTTATTCCTGCAACTGCTAAATTCTTTAAAGGAGAACGCAAAGTCTTCGTAGTTGATTTATTAAAAGACTTAAACTTTACTTTGAAATCTTATATTCAAGGTCAAGTAACAGTAAGTGTTATCTTAGGTATTATCTTATATATTGGATATACAATCATCGGTTTACCTTATACGCCGTTACTTGTATTATTTGCAGCTTTCGCAAACTTAATTCCTTTCTTAGGACCATGGTTATCATTTGCACCTGCCGCGATTCTAGGTATAATTGATGGCCCAACGACGTTCATTTGGGTATGTATCGTTACTTTAATTGCACAACAACTTGAAGGTAACGTCATCACACCAAATGTTATGGGTAAATCTTTAAGTATTCACCCGCTTACAATCATTGTAGTCATTTTAGCTGCTGGGGATTTAGGTGGATTCACACTTATTTTAATTGCTGTGCCTTTATATGCAGTACTTAAAACGGTTGCTAGTAATATATTTAAATACCGTCAACGTATTATTGATAAAGCAAACAGCGATGTGAAAGATTAATAGTATTACTGAAAAGCGCTACTCTATGTTGATAGAGTAGCGCTTTTGTTGCAATATATAGGAAACTTCATTTACTACAAAACAAAATAAGGGAGTGGGACAGACATTAAATAAATTTCGTCGTTCAACCCCAGTTTGCTTTATTAGTGGAATTTCTTAATGAAATTCTCCGTGCTAGGGCCCCGCTCCCCGGCAAGGATGACTAGATTTGAAAAAAGCTTGATTTAAGCGCATTTTCAAACCAGTCAGCTACTGCCAATATATTAGCAAAGGCTAAGACATTTTAATTTGTCTCAGCCTCTATATCTCATACTATTATTTAATTGCGTGGAAACCACTGTCTACGTGAATATTCTCACCAGTTACACCGCTTGAGAAATCACTTAATAAGTAAGCTGCTGTTTTACCAACTTCTTCTTGATCAACATTACGTCTTAATGGTGCACGTTCTTCGATTTCTTTAAGAATTGTGTTAAATCCGCCAACACCTTTTGCACTTAATGTACGGATAGGACCTGCAGAAATCGCATTAACACGGATATTATCTGGACCTAAGTCATAAGCTAAATATTTAACGTTTGCTTCTAAACTAGCTTTCGCTACACCCATAACGTTATAGTTTTGAACAGCAAACTCGCCACCTAAATAAGTTGTAGCTACGATACTACCGCCATTTGGCATGATCTTTTTAGCTTCGTGCGCAACGATAGTTAATGAATATGAACTAATATCTTGAGCTAATAAGAAACCTTCGCGAGATGTTTCAGAGAAACGACCACGTAAATCTTCAATATTTGCAAAAGCAATTGAATGATAAACACCATCAATATTTCCAACTTCTTCGCCAATTTTAGCGAAACCATTTATTACGTCTTCATCTTTTTGGACATCAATTTGGTATAATTTTGGATCTTGTTGATTTAATTGGTCTAATAATTTTTCTAATTCTTTACGGCTACGATCTTTACGATATGTAAATACTAACTTAGCACCTAATTGGTCTAATACTTTAGCAACGCCGAATCCGATACTACGTTTATTAGCAATACCCATAATAACGAATGTTTTATTTTCAAGATTAATCATGCGAATAACTCCTTATAATCATTTATTATTTAATCTGTAAACATATTGTTTAAAACAATAAAGAATACTTTAATGAATATATTTTACCATTCTTAATAAAGGTTTATAAAGCAATATCAGTGTTTTATTTAAAAAGAAGGTACACCAACATATGATGTACCTTCTTTTCTAAACTTTAATAATAAAATTCGAGTTCTGATTTCAATTCATCTACATATTCTTTAGAACCTGTAACGATTAAACGATCTTTATATCTAAGTTGTGTATCACCATGTGGGACGATAGACTCGTTATTGCGAATAATTCGCACGAAGATTATATCGCCACCAAATGGGAAATTACGTAATTGTATATTTTCATATTTATGATTCAACATTTCAATTTCATATAATGATGTTTCAACGTTACTTAAGATATTTAACATATTCGGTGTTTCAATTAAACCTTGAAGGAAGACCCTATTACTAATAAAGTTACTGAATACTTCAATACCTTCCGCTTTCATTTCATCATCTTCACTACTACTTTCAAGTCTGCAGATCACTCGCTTCACATCATGTGCTTTAGCTAATTTAGCAACATCTCGGTTTAAGCTATCATCATTAGCCGAACATACTACGATATCTTGATCGAATAATCCTAGTCTTTCTAACAAATGTTCTTCATATTCCGAAATTTCAACCACTGTCACGTTATCTGGTAAATTACGTTTATCACCTAAATCTTTACGATAATACAATGTCACATTATATAAATGTGGTGACAAGTTTCGAACAATTGGGATAGTTAATTGGTTTTTACCAATTAAGGCAATATCAATTTTACGATTCGCTTCATCTGGAACTGGAAAGACTTTTTTGAAAATGATAGGTACAAACACACAGGTAATAATCGCACTTAATATTAAAATACCTGACATTTCAGATGAAATAGTATGTAATTGTTCTGCAATTTTTGCTGATGCGATAACTAATGACAATGTTGATGTTAACAAGAACGCTGACGCTATCGTTGTCTTACTATCAAACCAACGTCTGATAAAGAATACTGGAATTAATTTTGAAATAATAAAAGCTAAAATTAACACAGGTATAATAAGTAATAATGATGGTTCTTTAATTAAAGAAGGAATATTTAAATCTACACCTACCATAATAAAGAATATCGGAATAAAGAAACCATATCCAAACGAATCTAATGTATGTACTAGTTCTTCGTCTGGTTTCAGTAAAGATACAACCACACCTGCTAAGAAAGCACCTAATATATATTCAGCCCCAACGCCTTCAGCTAAAGCGACCAATAATATTATTAACGCAAAAATAGCTCTAATACCTATTTGTGTTGTTCCGCCAATTAAACGATGTAAAAACTTCATACGTTTAAAGACAACACCTAGTATATAAAAAATAGCTGTAAAGACAAGCAGTATAGCAGATAACCATACAGAGCTACCACTGTTGCCATTGATACCGCCATAAACGGTTAATAAGACCATTGTTACTAAATCGGCTAAAACCGCAACAAGTAGAATAAATTGACCAATGGTAGTACGCATAATGTTCATTTCTTTTAATGTAGGTACGACTACACCTAATGAAATAGTTGAAATGATAATAATCATTAATAAGACATCATCCACAAGCCCTAACCATTTAAAGGCGTATGCTAGGATGATTGAAATAATCATGATAAAAGCAAATACTGTTAAAGCTAAATTAAGATGACTTGGTACATGTTTTTCATTTTTATTAGTACCTTGTCGGTTACGTGTATCCTTTTTAAACGTACTAAAATCAATTTCAAGACCACTTAAAAACATTAAAAAGATAAAACCAAGTGTTGAAAGAATACTAAGTACACTATCCTTTTCAACAATATTTAAAAATGAGTGGCCAATTATTATTCCCATAATAATTTCAGCCACTACTACAGGTAAAAACGTAATATTTAATCTATTTACAATGATGGGTGTAAAAAATGCTGCTACAACTACAATTACTAGAGAAAAGAACTCCATTTTGTCCCCCTATGTTAAATATGACATGAATGTTGTTGCCAATCCGAAATAAATTAACATACTAACAATATCATTAATTGTAGTAATAAATGGACCACTCGCTACTGCTGGGTCAATATTTAATTTATTCATTATTAATGGAATCATTGAACCTACTAAAGTACCTACAGTCATTGCGATAGTTAGACTGCCACCAACGATAAGTGCTAAAAACGGTTGACGATACAATATTACAATTATTATAAAAAGTATAGTGGCACAAACAATGCCCGATAAAAATCCACTACCAGCTTCTCTTAAAGCAACTTTAAACTTACTTTGCTCGTCAATTTCCCCGGTAGAAATATTTCTTACAGAAACCGCAAGTGATTGGGTGCCTGAATTTCCTGACATCCCACTGATAATCGGTATGAACGCTGCTAGTAAAGCAACTTGAGCTAATGTATCTTCGAAACTTCCTAAAATGGTTGCGGTAATCATTCCTAAGAACGTTAAGATAATAAGCCACGGTAGACGTTTGGTTGCTGTTTTCACTACTGAATCGTTTGTTGAATCAATATCTGAAACCCCGGCTAAGCGTGAGTAGTCTTCACTAGCCTCTTCATCCATTACGTCTAAGATATCATCAATCGTAATAATCCCTAAAAGATGACTTTGATAATCTACTACAGGCATAGCGATAAAATCATAGTCTCTCATTTTTTGCGCAACGTCCTCTTGGTCTTCTGCTACGTCGACACTTATTACACGTGTATTCATAATATCTTCGATGTAAGCATCATTTTCCGCAACAATTAAATCTCTCAAAGATAAGACGCCGACAAGTTGTCCAGTCGTATTGACTGCAAAAATAACATAAATAGTTTCAGCATCAGGCGCTTGCTCTTTTACTAACAATAAAGCTTCTTTTACCGGTGTATCTGCATCTAACGAAATATATTCGGTAGTCATAATACCGCCGGCAGTGTCTTCTTCATAATGTAACAAGTCTTTAATTTCATTCGCTTCATCACGATGCATTAACGTAAGTAAACTTGCTACTTTCGGTTTTGATAATTCATTTAAAATATCTACCGCATTATCGGAAGACATATTTTCCAACACTTTACTTGCATAATGCGCATCCATAGTATCAAATAAATCTTCATATTCATCTTCATCTATTTCTAATTGATCGAAGAATTCAGCTACTTCTTTTGGAGATAAAAATTCAAAAATCTTTTGCCTGTTCTCTGAGGTTGTATTCTCGAAATACTCGCTTTGTTCATATTCATGAATCGCTAGAAATTCTTCTCTGAAACGATCAATATCATCTTGCGCTAAAATATCGTCTAGTAGACGTTTATTATATTCTTCTAATTCATTTTTGTCGTGTTTTTCTATTTCTGACGACACGGGACGTCCCTCCTATTTACAAATTACATTATATTATATATGTATTCTAAGCGTTTATAATCAATGCTTATCTCAATTTCTTTATTATATATCGGATGTATAAACCTGACTTTATAACATTGTAAAGATTGCGTGTTAATTTTAGGGTGGCTTCCATTATATAAATCATCACCCACTAAAGGATGACCAATAAAATCAAAATGTACTCTAATTTGATGCGTACGACCTGTATGCAATGCCACTTCACATAAACTCGCTTTTTGGTTGTGCTTCAATGTCTTGTAAGACGTTTTGGCATATTTACCTGTTGGTGAAACAGTTCGCGTAATTATACTATTATCATCTCGCGCAATAGGCGCTTCTATAATGCCGTTTTCTTGGGTCTTACCATAACATACACAAATATAACGTTTATCTACATTTATAGTAGACATCAAATGATGGATGTGTCCATGTTTAGCAAAGATAACGATACCACTAGTATTGCGGTCCAAGCGTGTCACTATATGAGGCACAATATTTTGTTGTGAATGTCTGTTATCAACTTCATCTTGCTTAGGATAAGAATGATTTAGATAATACAATACACGCTCGATTAAACTATCATGGGGATGTTCTCTTGAAGGCGTACTATTTAATTGTATAGGCTTAGCTACAACTATTAAATAATCATCTTCATAGATTACTTCAATCGGCGTACTAGAGGGAATAAGATATTCACTAGGATATTCTTGAGGTAACTCAACAACTAATTGATCATCTTGTTGCATCCATTTACGCACAGTGACGGGTAATTTATTTATAATTAAAGCGCCATTAAGTTTAATGGCGCTAATTGTTTTTTTTAGAATAATGGTGACGTTGTAAAAATGATTTGAGTGTTTCTTCATGTTCAATATCATAAACAAATCTCATCGTTCATCTTCACTTTCAATAAACGAATCATGCACCCTTTTCCAAAACGGGAAAGGACGAAAACGTGCAAATCGTACTTTTTCATTAGCTACTCTAAATTGTATAGCATTCACATTTTTATGTTTAAGGCTTACGTGATCAATTGTAGTGCGAATCGTATCATGATTAACAGGCGTAATTAAACAAGTATGATGCTTTGGTAACACTAAAGGCGAACCTACTGTTCTAAATACTCTATTGTTAATAGATGCTATCTCCGCAATTTGCATTGCTTCAAGCGAAGGATGAATGAGCGCCCCACCTAAAGCTTTATTATAAGCGGTAGAACCAGATGGCGTAGAAATACATAATCCATCTCCTCTAAAGCGTTCAAAATGTTTGCCTCTGATACCTACATCTACAACTAATGTAGAGCCATTTTCAGTTTTCATCGTCGCTTCATTAAGTGCTAAATAACGCGTTTCATATCCATTATCATTATATCTCACAATAATTTCTAGTAATGGATATTCAATAACTTGAAACTCTGAATTCGTGATTTCAATGATTAACTTTTCAACTTCATGAGGTAACCAATCAGCATAGAATCCAAGATGTCCTGTATGTACACCAACAAAAGCTACTTGTGACAACATATGACTATATTGATGAAAGGCTTGTAATAAGGTGCCATCTCCTCCAACTGATATCACAATTTCAGGATTATCAGCGTCTTCAACCATATGGAAGTCTTTCATATGGTTAATCATCTTATGTTTTAATGCATTGGACTTAGAATCACCTTTAGACAAAATCGTATAACGCATCGTCTACACCCCATTAGTCATGTTTTTTAGCACGTTTTTGAGAATAATATTTCTGTGCTTCTTGAATTTCATCTTTAATCTCAGACATCTCTTCATCTAATAGATAAGCCGCTTCTGCAGCACGTTCAAGACGATGCTGAATTTCATTAGGATAATCTCCATCATATTTATAGCGTAATGTATGTTCAATTGTTGCCCAGAAATTCATCGCTAATGTACGAATTTGAATTTCCGCTAAAATAGCCTTTTGACCATTTAACGTTTCAATTGGATATTCAATAATCACGTGATAAGAACGATAACCACTTTGTTTAGTATTGTTAATATAATCTCTTTCTTCTACGACTTTGAAATCTTGACGTTGACGCAACATATTTACTACCACATCTATGTCATCAACGAATTGACACATCATTCGCAGCCCCGCAATATCGTACATTTCTTCACGCAATCGATCAAATGGGATTCCCCTTTTATTTGCCTTATCAATAATGCTTGTAATTGGCTTAACACGGCCCGTTACAAATTCAATGGGTGAGGCATGTTCTCCAACTTCATATTGTTTACGCAAACCTTTTAGCTTCACCTTTAACTCATCAACAGCTTGTTTATATGGTGTTAAAAATTGATCCCATTGATTCATAATGTTTCACTCCGCTTCACTTTAGTTCGAAAGTTTCTTCAACAGCTGAAACAAACTCCTTACCATAGTTATTATTTCCTTCAACATTCTCCAAGATATAATCTAATTCCTCTTGGAAATGCTCTAATACTAACTCATCATTTACGACAACTTTCTTATCTCGATGCTCATGTAACATCGACCAAGTTTCTTGGACAAATATCAGATAAGAATAGGATTGACCATCATCTAATAAGTATGCAAATCCATAATTATCGCTATCAACAAGCATTTGTCCTACTTCAACTAATCCATCAGTTGGATCCTCTGAGTAGCAATAAATGCCATCGTCTTTAATTTTAATTTCATTTACATAAATACGCATGCTTGTTCCTCCTTATTATTCCTTCCTAGTTTAACATAATTTATCCTTATAACACACGCCTGAACTGAAGATAAAACCACAGTAAATTGAGTTATTAAAGTTCTACTTTCTCATAGCTACCTTGAATATTCGATTCAATTACTCTGAAATAGGGTTATTGCTTTAAATTTTTAAATTTCTCCCTCATAATGAAAGACAATAATGATTAAACATGCTTATAGAGGAGTAACACATGGCTACAAATAATGAAATAGAATTTAAACAATTATTAGATTCTCAAACTTATGATAAATTTAAAGCTGCTTTTTTTGAAAATGCAGAACCATTTACGCAAACAAATTATTATATCGACACACCAGATTTCAAACTGCGCGACCATAAATCAGCAATAAGAATCCGTGTAAAAAATGGCACTTATGAAATGACATTAAAAGTGCCAGCCAAAGTTGGCTTAACAGAATACAATCATATGGTAGATATCATTCCTTCAATCGATTTAGCAATCTCAAAATCTGACTTACCGAGTGATATAAGAAATATCTTAGACGACTATGGAGTGGCTGAACACGAACTCAGTGTCTTAGGCGCATTAACTACATACCGTATGGAAACACAATATCAAGATGATTTATTAGTATTAGATAAAAGTGAATATTTCGATAAAACCGATTATGAATTAGAATTCGAAGTGCAAGACTATGAAAAAGGCTTAGAAAAATTTAATCACTTATTAGGTCAATTCGATTTAAAACATCAAATCCCTAAAAATAAAGTTCAACGCTTTTTTGATTACAAAGCGCAAAACGCTAATTCATAAGCGAACATAGTCAAAAGTCAAATTACTTTTAAATGTAAAAATTCATGTTATATTAGATATATATTAATGGAAATTGGTGATATTATGTCTAAAACACCGTACGACGTTATAGGCGAAACAGCACTATATGACATGATTGACCATTTTTATTCACTCGTTGAAAAAGATGACAGAATCAATCATTTATTTCCTGGAGATTTTAAAGAAACGAGCAGAAAACAAAAGCAGTTTCTTACTCAATTTCTAGGGGGACCTAATTTATACACACAAGAACATGGACATCCCATGTTGAAGATGAGACATATGGAATTTAAAATAACGACGTTCGAACGTGACGCTTGGCTAGAAAATATGCACACTGCAATTACAGAAGCCCACTTTCCAGCTGGAGTTGGAGACTATTTATATGAACGATTGCGTCTAACTGCTAATCACATGGTAAATTCCTAAATTTAATTGAAGGTGAGTAAAACATGGCTGAAGAACTGAAAATTGTAGACAATAATAGTCGTGAAGATGCGAATCTGTCACCTGTAAATAAAATCGAAATTTATTCATTCTTTGATCCGTTTAATACAGATTGTTTCAAGTTATCAGCGATTATTTCAAAGTTAAGAATTGAATATAATCAATATATCCGTATTAGACATATATTAAACCCGTCTTTAAAAGTGCTTACCAAATGCCAAGCTCAAAGTACATCAGACTTTGACAATATTGCTTTAGCATATAAAGCGGCAGAATTGCAAGGAAGACTAAGAGCGGAACGCTTTATTCATTTAATGCAGAATGAAATTATTCCTAAACGAGATATAATCACTGAGAAGATGATTTGCGATTGCATAAAAAATGCTGGTTTAGACTATGATGTTTTCAAAGAAGACTTACAGAAGAATAAACTTACTGAAAGCTTAAAAGTAGACTTGCATATTGCACGTGAAATGGAAATTGAACAAGCACCCTCATTAGTATTCTTTAATGAAGATGTACATGAAGAAGGCTTAAAGGTCGAAGGATTATACCCTTATCATATTTATACTTATATTATTAATGAATTAATGGGTACGCCTATAGAAAAAAATCTTCCACCTAAATTAGAACATTATATTCAAAAGAAACAACTCGTTACTATGGAAGAACTTCTAACAATATACGAGTGGCCAGAAAAATTACTTACTAAAGAATTAAAAAAACTTGCATTACAACAAAAAGTTGAGAAACTTGATTATCCTGAAGGAGAATTTTGGCAATCTAAAATGCCTAAAATATAACGCTTATAGCAATAAAATATTAGCCATTCAATGATTTACAAGATTAATATCATTGAATGGCTGTTTCTATATCTACGACTCGTTAGGGTTGAACAATACCATTTTTTACTTTTACCTTACTACCCGTTTTTATCTTGTCATATTGTTCTTTAGGCAAGACGACTACCCTATCTCCGTGTTTCGTTTTAATGGTAACTGTATACAGTGATTCATTCTTTTTCATTTGTTTTTTCAACATATTCATTTGATAGCTTTTATCTTGTTTCTTTTGATCATGAAAATGAGTTACAAATAGGTAATAGTAAAGCCAGTTGTTATAAAATCCAGTGGATAAATATTGAGCTGCCATAGGCGACGTAGAACTATATCTTCTTTTAGGATTCATTAATGAACGTGTCTGTCTGCTAGATTGATTATACTTTGGGTTTTGTTTAGCAGAACTTCTCATAGCATTTGAAGTGATACTACTAGTTCTAGCTGCTTGTTCAGCTGCACGTTGACTTGATTGTCTTGCTGAACGTGACGCATTAGCTGCACTTGAACGACTCATTGATGAACTAGAAGAAGTAGAGCCTCTAGCAGCTGATGAACTGCTTGATGACGAACTACTTGCGCTCGAGGCAGAACTACTTGAGGAACCTCCACTTGAAGTGGCTGCATCTAACTGATTAGTAGGCCCCATAGTATATAACAAACCGACTATACTTAAACAACTAACTACTTTATAGACTTTTTTCATTCAACGTCCCCCCTTCTATTTAGTTACTTTGTCTTTTGACACAGCTTCTCCTTCTACTTCATCATCACCATAAGTCATATAAGGTGGTCGATAAACGTGAATGTTACTATCGTCTTTAATTATGTATGGTTTTTCATTTCCGTCACTTAAGATATGCTCATACACATTGTCTAAGCTTGTTCTTTGGATATGTGGTTTATGCTGCTTATCTAAATACTTAATTTCAACATTAGGTAAATCTTCATCTCCATTATTTAATACTTCATAATAAACATATTCATACTTCTTAGAGTCTTTACTCTCTTTAGAAGGCTCTTTTTGTTCACCAGAGTCACCACATGACGCTAATAATACAGTTAAACAAATGATACTTATTAGTGAAATTAATTTTTTCATTCATACGCCTCATTTCATTGTTTTTTATAAAATTATCTACACTTAATTTTAACAATAACTTATTAAAAATCAGTAATTTTATATTAATTATTCTATTAATATTGAAATTTAATATAATGCTGAAATGTAACAACATAAATACAATTGTGTTTTTAGAAATTTTAAATTCAAAAAGGAATTAATCAAAGCGTATCATAGTAAATAAAAATTTAAAGAAGGAATCTAAAAATAGATATAAAAAAAACGCCGTGTCTGATTACACGACGCTAAACAAAGGGGATGGGAGAAATTTTTCACTTCAAACAAAGGGGTATGTTTGTTATGTGATTAATTTCATGTTCATAATATAACACGCTCAAATAGGTGTTTCAACAACTACATCCCCTAAAATTAAAATTGTCACAAACTTGACAAATTGAAAACGGATACAGTTATTTTACGCTTTCATTAGTTTTTCAAATGCATCTAATTTTTGTTCAAATACTTCACATGCTTGTTCAATAGGTTCTGGAGTAGTCATGTCGACACCAGCATTTTTAAGAATTTCTATTGGATAATTTGAACTACCTTTTTTCAAGAATTCATTAATATATCTTTCAACAGCTGGTTTACCTTCTGTTAAAATTTGATGACTTAAACTTTGAGCTGCACTGTAACCAGTTGCATATTGATAAACATAGTAATTCATATAGAAATGAGGAATACGAGACCATTCTTTACTGATATTGTCGTCAGTTTCTACTACATCACCAAAGTATTGTTTATTTAATTTAGCATATTCTTCATTCATACGCGTAGAAGTAAGTGGTTCGCCCGCTTCTTCAATTTGGTGAATTTTGTGTTCAAATTCAGCAAACATTGTTTGACGGAATAATGTTGCTCTGAATCTTTCTAATTCTTGATTCAATAATAATAAACGATGTTCGTCATCTAAGTGTTTATCCATATAATCACTTAGTAACGCTTCATTACATGTAGACGCAACTTCTGCCACAAATATTGAATAATCACTAGAGTTAGATGGTTGGTTTTTACGACTAAAGTAACTATGTGCTGAGTGACCAAATTCATGTACGAGTGTATATAAATCAGACACGGTATCTGACCAATTTAATAAAATAAATGGGTTTGTTAAGTGCGCGCCTGAAGAGTAAGCACCTGAGCGTTTACCTTTATTCTCGTAAACATCAACCCAATGATTATCTAGACCTTCTTTAATCACATTTAAATATTCTTCGCCCATTGGTTCTAACGCTTTTAACATCCAGTCTTTTGCTTCGTTATATGGCATTTCAAATTTAACGTCTTTAACTAGTGGTGTATATAAGTCATACATTTTTAAATCATCAATACCTAATAATTCTTTACGTAATTGCGTATATCGATGCAATAATGGTAAATATTTGTGTACAGTTTTAACTAAGTTGTCATATACTTCTTCTGGAATGTGATTATTACTTAAAGCGCGTTCACGAGCAGATTTGTAGTTATGTGTACGTGCATTGAACACGTTCTTTTTCACTTCACCAGCTAAAGTTGCACCTAAAGTATTATTATATGAACCATAACCTTTATATACATTATTGTATGCAGATTGACGTAATTCACGATCGTCAGATTCTAAATATTTAATAAAGGTACCTTGAGTTAAAGGGTGTTTGTTACCATCTTTATCTACTGCATCTTCAAATTCTAAATCAGCGTTACTAAACATACCATAAACATTACTTGGTGTTGATAAAGCATCTTGTACTTCTGTTAATAATTTTTCTTTTTCAGCATCTAGAATATGTGGACGTTTTTCATTAATAAGTTTTAAATCAAATTCATAACGTTTTAAATCTTCATTTTCATTTACGAATGATTTTAATTTATCTTCATCAATTTGCAGAATTTCTGGAACTAAGAAACTCCAAGCTGAACTAATTTTAATAATTAATTGATGTGCACGTGATTCAAAGCCAGTATATTTATCATTTGATGTATCTTGGTCTTGTTTTAAGTGTGCATAAACATAGACTTGTTCAAGCTTAGTTTCAATTTCATCTTCTAATGCTAAGGCATTATATAAAGTTTCTGCACTATCACCTAAATGACCTTTAAATTGTTCTTCTTTTCCAAGGTATCCTTCAACTTCTTTTAATGCACTTTCAAATGCATCATCGCTTTCAAAAATAGTTGTTAGATCCCAAGTGTAGTCAGGATATTTACGTTCCTGTTCTTCTCTTGTTAATTGTTGACTCATAAGTAAACCTCCTATACTTGCTATTGACTTAATTTTCTCATTAAATGATTTATATTGCACGTCTTAACTACTATTAGTCTTGTTAATATACGCATGTATAAGTTCAGAAGTAATAGAATGTTGATCATAATTATTAAAATAGAAATATCTAAATCTTAAGCATTTTATAAGTGAATCTTCGGATAAATTATTTTGATATTTGAGGAGATTTAATTGAAGCTGCCATTGAACTGGATGATTTTCAATGTAGAGTTGTTGAGGAAAAACAAATCCTGAAGCGTTACAAACATCCATGTCAGTCATTCTAAGCTGATACATGGCACTTAAAGTAGGTTCTAATACTGAATTTTTACGACGACATTGGTAAATATACTTGTTAATTTTCTCATTAGATAGTTTAAACGTATAATGATATATTGCTTTTTCTTCGGTTTTAATATGATTCATTTGCAATATTTCTTTATTAGCTAAAAATCTTCTTCCTTCTAAATGTTGAATCTGACTATATTTATATAATAACTGCTTACGCTTATCCCATGTGATAAGGGTTCGGGTAAGAGAATTAATAAAGTAGGCTTGAAATGTATTAAGATACAACACACCCTTATGATACTTACTATCTTCTATTATCCAAACCACCTCTAAACCTAATCTTTTAAAGCCTAATGATCTTTCTCTAATTTCTTGAAAACTAATTCTTGAAAATTGAATCTCCATAGCAATTTTAGACTCAATTAAAATATCTGGATACTGCATAATTAACGGACAATAAGGTTCTATTTCTACATTGTACCCATATTGTTTCAATAAGTTTGCGATAAAAAATTTCGCATAATAGTGTTTTTCAGTTTCTGATTTAGCACATTTTCTATGTATATTACTTTTATGAGCATAATGTGTAGTTACTTTTATCCCCTTTTTCAAAATAAGTTCTGACTTACAATAAGGACAAAAGTAATCGTTCTCCTTTATAGCCTCAGTTGCACTCACACGCTCGCCATGTTGATTAATTGCTACTAACATTTGGTCACCTCATAAATATAAACGTACGAAGTGGCCGTTTTACTTTTCAAAATATAAAAAAATCGAAGCACTTATTGTACTTCGATACGCAAATACGATTTATTCAGTTGCATCTGTAAAATAACGACGAACTTGTGATGTCACATTATGACTCATAATTATCTTAGCATAATCATTTAAATAAACTTCCGTTCTATCAGTTGGCGTAGAAAATTCTAATAATTGGCTATAACTATCATTTATCGTTTCTTGATTAACAGAATCATCAAAGTGAATAGCATAATAATAATTTGAATCATGCATGTATAATAAATCTTCAAATTCATCTGTAGCTTGATTATGATGATAAGCATAATTAATCACTTGCTCTAAATCCTCAAACTTAACGATGATTGTTCTTATACGAGCTTGTGGTTTAGAACGTTTGCGCTCAGATTTTTGAGCTTGTTTCTGTTGAGCACGTTGCTCAAATAAATCTTCAATACTTTCTTCTTGTTCTAATGTATTCGCTAGCAATTCATTTACTTGCTCTTCAAATTGCTCATTCGCATCTTCGTCAGACATATGCATTGCATCTTCATTTTTAGATTTAGAAATCGTTACTTCCACACCCTTTTCAAAGGCATGTACTTGAATCCATAATGGGCCTTCAACAACGAAGTCTTCTTCTTCATTGATTTCATCCATCATAGACCAAAAGAATTCTTCACCGCGTTTGCGATTAGTCCATAAATCTTCACGGCTAAATCCTCGTGCTTCAATATCACTGTATGTTATAAACAATTTGACTGTTGTATCATCAACGCGTTCTATTCTCATATCATCTCACTCCTTACAGTCGATGAATAGTAACCATATTGTATTAGAACGTAAGGTAAATTACAATCTATTTGTTTGATTAAATTTTACTATTAAATATTCAAGGTTTATACTAACATATTCCCTTTTTTAGTTACAAAAAACAGCACTATAACAAGTGCTGTTAAATATAAATAAATTTAGTTTTTTATTTTAGTCTACTAAACGTTGTGCTTCTTGTAATTGGAATGTACGAACTTTTCTAGGTAAGAAACGTCTAATTTCATCTTCGTTATAACCAACTTGTAAACGTTTTTCATCTAAGATAATTGGACGACGTAAAAGACCAGGATTATCTTGGATAATAGAATATAGATCTTGTAATGGTAAAGAATCAATATCAACGTTTAATTTTTGATAAGTTTTAGAACGAGTTGAAATAATTTCGTCTGTACCGTCTTCAGTCATTTTTAAAATTTGTTTAATTTCATCAATTGTTAAATGTTCAGAAAAAATGTTACGCTCCGTATACGGAATGTCATGTTCTTGTAACCATGCTTTCGCTTTACGGCAAGATGTGCAACTTGGTGAAGTAAATAATGTTACCATACATCTCACTCTCCTATTGAATGAATAATATTCATTATTTTAAAATTTATTGATTAAGAATTATTAATTTTATTATTCTCTTAACCTTACACAGTTATTATAACCATCTAACATTAAAATTAAATGAGAAAATCCTAATTTTTCAGAGAAATCTCAAATTTTCTAAAAATTTTTTATAGACTCTCTTAAAAATCAATGTGTACTTATATATTAACATATCTTACATTTTAAAGAAATACTGTTATAATTTAGATAATATGAATTATTAAAAGAAAGTAGGCATCAAATATGGAGACATTATTTTCAGGAATTCAACCAAGTGGTATCCCTACAATCGGTAACTATATTGGCGCATTAAAACAATTTGCAGATGTCCAAGATGATTATGATTGTTTCTTCTGTATCGTGGATCAACATGCGATTACAGTACCACAAGATAAAATCAAATTGCGTAAACAAATACGTCAACTTGCAGCAATTTATTTAGCGTCAGGAATTGACCCAGAGAAATCAACATTATTTATTCAATCTGAAGTTCCTGCGCATGTTCAAGCTGGTTGGATGCTCACTACGATTTCAAGCGTTGGTGAACTTGAACGTATGACTCAATATAAAGATAAAGCTCAAAAACGTACAGATGGCATCCCAGCAGGTCTATTAACATATCCTCCATTAATGGCAGCAGATATAGTCATTTATAATACGAATATTGTGCCAGTTGGAGAAGACCAAAAACAACACATGGAATTAACACGTAATTTAGTAGAACGTTTTAACAGCCGTTATAACGACGTATTAGTAAAACCAGAAATTCGCATGCCTAAAGTTGGCGGACGCGTTATGAGTTTACAAGACCCTACTAAAAAGATGAGTAAAAGTGATGACAACCAGAAAAACTTTATCTCACTATTAGATGAACCAAATGTAGCAGCTAAAAAAATTAAAAGTGCTGTAACCGATTCAGATGGCATCATCAAATTTGATCGTGAAAATAAACCGGGTATTTCAAATTTATTAACTATCTATTCAAGCTTAACAAATGAATCTATTAAAGATTTAGAAGCTAAATATGAAAATGAAGGCTACGGCAAATTTAAAACTGATTTATCAGAAATCGTTAAGGAATTCTTAGTTGATTTCCAAGAAAAATATAATGAGTTTTATAACTCTGATAAATTAGATGACATTTTAGATCATGGTCGCGATAAAGCTCAAAAAGCTTCATTTAAAACATTGAAAAAAATGGAACGTGCTATGGGATTAGGACGTAAAAGATAATAGTACTTAAAAAATGAGACAAGATTATAATATCCTGTCTCATTTTTTTACTAATTCATTTAATCATTTTCTACCTTTAGGATTGAACGCATCTTTAAGTCCTTCACCCACGAAATTAATGCTTAATATCGTAAACATAATCATTAATGCAGGTGGCATCCATATCCATGGCTTAGAACTAATGATGTCCCCTTCTTGAGCATCACTTAACATGTTACCCCATGACGGAATTGATTTACTAATCCCAAAACCTAAGAAACTTAAACCAGATTCTACTACTATCATTCCAGCAAAAGTCAAAGTGGCTTGTACAATGACTACGCTTAAAATATTTGGTAATAAATGTTTTAAAATAATTTTATAAGTAGGTGTACCTATAGATTTCGCAGCTAAGAAGTATTCATTTTCCTTTTCTTGCATGACTTTACCGCGTACTAATCTGGCAATGCCTCCCCAACTTAAAATGATAATAACTCCCACTAATATAATAGCTGAACCATATGGATTTTTAATTTTATCACCTAACGCTGCATTTAAAACGATAGCAAAAATTAAAAATGGGAAAAGCATTACAAATTCAGTAATTCTCATTAATAACGTATCAAGCAACCCTCCGAAATACCCTGATATTACACCGATTGCTATACCTATAACTAACATTCCAATAGTTGATACCAAGCCAATCGTAAGTGAAACCCTGCCAGCATATAGTAATCTACTGAAATTATCTCTACCACCTGAGTCTGTTCCTAAAAGATTTTGCGAAGTCATATCACCTTTAATATTTAATAAATCTTGTTGATTAATTGGTAATGGTGCTAACAACGGCGCAATAATAGAAATAACGGCTACTAAGATTAAAAAGATTAATGAAGCCATGGCAATTTTATTTTTAACAAACTTTTGTAAAGCAATCTGAGTAGGAGAAGATGATTTTTTTACTGTTTTTAAATTGTTATGTCGTTTTTTTATCATATGCTTTTACCTCTTCTCATTTTAATTACTACGAATTCTAGGATCGACGAAACTATATGTTATATCAGATATAAGATTTCCGAATAACCCCAAAAATGAAAAGAACAAAGTTAATGCCATCATTAATGGATAATCTTGACCAGTTACAGATTCTAAAAATAATTTACCAATACCATTAAATGAAAAAATAGTTTCAGTAATGACTGCACCACCTAAAATGCTTACAATATCTGCTCCTAAAAAAGTAATAATTGGAATTAATGAGTTACGTAAAATATGTTTATTGTAAATTTTATTCATTGTTAGACCTTTTGCCTTAGCAGTTAAAACATAGTCTTTGTTCGCATTATCTATAATGTCATTTCTCAAATATTGAATATATCCTGCTGTTGATAATAGCCCTAATGTTAATGCAGGCAACAGCGTATGATAAAGCTTACTCATATAATAAGTAAAGGTACCTTCTTGAAGATTAATATTGACTGACCCTTGAAAAGGAAATATTGGGAATTGGAACGCAAATATGTAAATAGCAAAAACCCCTGCAATAAATGAAGGTATCGCTAACATGACATAGTTGAAAACTTGGATAGTATAATCTCCGATTGAGTACGCATATCTTCCTGAGATAATCCCTAATGCGAAAGATAGGATATAAGTAAAAATTAGAGAAACTGCACCAAGCAAGATTGTATTAGGCAAGCGTTCGCTAATTAAATCAATTACGGGACGTTTATATTTAATAGATTCGCCTAAGTTACCATGTGCTACATTCCCTATCCATCTCACATATTGGGTTGGTATAGAATCATTAAGACCTAACTTTTCTTTTTGAGCTTCAATTGCTTCTTGCTTAACATGAGGATTATATTGTCCACTGAAAGGATCACCTGGTTGAATAATCGCCAAACTAAATACCACAATTGATATCAAAAACAGTAATGGAATCATTAGCAAAAATCTTTAATATAAGTTTTATCATTTGATATTCACCCTTTCAGTAAAGAAGCACGCAACATGATGATTAGGCTTAATCTCTTCTAATTTCGGTCTTTCCTCTCGACATTTTGCTTGTGCAATTGGACATCTAGTGTGGAACGGACATCCTTTTGGAGGGTTACTTGGAGAAGGTAATTCACCTTGCAATGTAATTCTTTCTATCTTTTCCTTATTAAACTGAGGAATAGAAGATATTAAAGCTTTAGTATATGGATATTGAGGATTCTTATACAATTCAGTACTATCGGCTATTTCCACCATATGGCCTAAGTACATTACACCAATAACATCACTAATATGTTTAACTACACTTAAATCATGAGCGATAAATAAATAGCTCAAGTTAAATTCTTTCTGGAGATCTTTCATTAGATTCAGCACTTGAGATTGGACTGATACATCTAAGGCACTTACAGGTTCATCCGCTACAATCAGTTTAGGTCTTATCGCTAAGGCTCTAGCTATACCTATTCTTTGTCTTTGCCCCCCTGAAAATTGGTGTGCATACTTATAATAAGTATCTTCACTCATACCTACACAGTTTAATAAGTACATTACTTCATCTTTTAATTTCTTTTTATCAACCATATGGAAATTTTGTAATGGTTCTCCTATGATATCCCCAACCATTTGCATTGGATTTAAGGAAGCATACGGATCTTGAAAAATCATTTGAAAATTTTTACGTGCTTCTCTTAATTGTTTACCTTTTAATTGAGTAATATCTATATCATTAATTTTAATTTTGCCAGATGTTATATTTTCTAAGCGTACAATCGACTTACCAAGTGTTGATTTACCACATCCTGATTCTCCTACTAAACCAAATGTTTGTCCTTCTTTAATTGTAAAAGAAATATCATCTACTGCTTTTACATATTGAGTAGGTTTAAAAAGTCCAGATTTAATAGGATAATAGGTTTTTAAATTCTGTATTTCTAAGATGTTATCCATATTTTTCCCTCTATTCATCAAATAAATGACAGCGCACTTGGCTACCATCTTTACTCAAAAGTTTTGGTTCTTTTTGGTTACATATTTCCATTCTCACTGCACATCTGTTAGCAAAACGACATTGATTTTTATTAAATTGAGTTATACCGGGCACCATACCATCAATCACTTCAAGATACTCTACATCTTCATTTAGTCTCGGTATTGTGCGTAATAATTTTTGTGTATAAGGATGTTGAGGATGATTTAAAATTTGATGTAATTCTCCATATTCGACTATTTGACCCGCATACATAACAATGACTTTATCGCAAAATTCCGATACGACACTCAAATCATGAGTCACTAATATAATCGACATATTATTGTCTTGTTGTAATTTTTTTAATAAATCCAAAATTTGTGCTTGTATCGTCACATCTAAAGCTGTCGTTGGTTCATCAGCAATTAACAATTTTGGATTACAAGAAATTGCTATTGCAATCATGACTCTTTGACGCATTCCTCCAGATAGTTGATGAGGGTAACTATTCAATACCTCTTCCACTCGAGCTATACCTACTTGTTGCAACAATTCTTTAGCTAAATCATAGGCCTCTTTTTTACTTTTATTTAAGTGTAAAATAATAGGCTCAATTAATTGGTTTTTAATTTTAAATACTGGGTTTAAAGCTGTCATAGGCTCTTGAAAAACCATCCCAATATCTTTACCTCGAATTTTTCGGTACTCACTTTCACTAGCATCTTGCAATGCTTTGCCATTAAATATAATTTGCCCTTGTGTTATTTTAGATATTTTTTCAGGTAAGAGTTTAACTATCGATTTATTTAAAATTGATTTACCACACCCTGATTCTCCTACAATTCCCAATATTTCATTACTTTTTAATTTAAAAGAAATTTGATCAATTGTAGGATACCACTCGTTTTCAATCTTAATTGATGTTTCTAGATCTTTTATTTCTAATAAATAGCTATCCATAATTTGCTCCAATCAATAAACCTCGACTAAAGTCGAGGTTCATCTTTTATTCTTTAGTTATTTGATATAAATCCTTATCTGAGCCAATTGAGATATCAACATTTCTCACTTTATCATTGACTACTGTAATAGTATCTAATTGAACAATTGGTAATGCTGGAAGAACTTCATTAGTATGTTTTTGCCATTCTAAATAAATTTCTTTACGTTTTTTATCGTTATTTCCAACTTTATTGAAATCTAATGCATCATCTAACAATTTATCTGATGTTTTATCAGTAGTACGCATTTCGTTTTGTGGTCTGTCAGTGTGATATAAATCAGAAGGGTCTGGGTCAGAGCCGCCAGTCCATGTTCTGAAATAAACTTCCATATCTTTAGAAGCACTAGCTAAGTCATCGTTATATTTACCAAACTCAACCATTTTCACATTTGTTTTTAGTCCTACTTTTTCCCAGAAGTCTTTAATCGCTGCAGTTCTAGGTTCGAATGTAGGGTTTGAACCAGAATAATGTTTTAAATTAATTTCAAATGGTTTACCATTAGGATCTTCTCTGAAGCCATCTCCATTTCTATCTTTATATCCTAATTTATCTAACATTTTTTTAGCTTTTTCAGGATCATAACTATAATTATTTAAGTCTTTTTGATCAGCTGCAATCCAATGGATAGATGGAATAAAGCTATTTAACTCTTTACCATAACCTTGGTAAAATGCTTTAATCCATTTTTTTCTATCAATTGCATATAACATTGCTTGTCTAAGTTCTTTTTCTTTATATTTAGGACGCTCAGCGCCAGTTTTATTCTTTTCTTTATCATAATCATGAGAAACGAAACCAATTATTGAGTAATCAGTACCAGGTGATGATAAGACTTTAAGTTTACCTTCTCCAGATTTTTTAGCTTCTTTAGCGATACTACCTGTAGTAGAATCAGTCATATCAATTTCGCCATTTTTCATAGCTTTTACAATTTGTGTTTGATCAATAACTTTTAAATTAATTTTGTCTAAACTTGGTTTACCTTGCCAATAATCATTAAATTTCTCTAATTGAACTGCTTCACCTTGAACTACTTTTGTCACTTTATAAGGTCCAATACCAATTGGATGTTTTCTGATTTTATCTGATTTCGCTAAATCTTTAACTGCTACATCGCTTAAATATTTCTTACTTAATAATGGACCAGCAAAGAAGCCTTCAAGATAGTTTACTTTCTTCTCTTTAAAAGTAACTTCCATAGAATAGTCATCTAATTTTTTCAATCCACTAATCGTATCCGCTTTACCTTCATGTTTTTCTTTAGCACCTTCGATGTTTTCAACGATAGGGAAATAACTACCTTGATAATCTTTATCTGCTAAAACATTTAAAGTATAAATCCAGTCATCAATTTTGAACTCATTACCATCTTGCCATTTAATGCCTTTTTTAATTGAAAATTTAATCTTCTTACCTGGATCAATATCTTTCCATGAAGCAATAAATGGTTTAGGTTTCATATTTTTATCCAGTTTAATTAATGATTCATTGAAGTAAGCTTCAACTGCTGAATCCGAAGCATCAGAACTCAGCACTGATGATAGTGTTCCTGAAGGTGCGGCATTTAAACCGACATTTAATTCCCCACCCTTATGATTAGATGTTTCAGTTTTAGATACATCCTTTGAACTATCATCTTGTTTTCCTTTTCCACATGCACTCAATACTAATACTGCTACTAATAAAAGAACTAGGTATTTACCAATGGCTTTCACTAATATCAATCCTCCTGTAGATTCTATGATGTTTGTTTCATTTTACTACTAAAATTAAAAAAGACAACTTATTTTATAGAATTTTCAGAAAACTATATATTTATAAATTGGCAAATATTAAGGTTATAAATTAGAAAAACCTTGAATACATTAAGTATTCAAGGCTAATTTTAAAATTATTTAATTTTTTTCTTTTTTCTCACCAGTTTTACGATCAATAGATTTATCAATATACGCATGTTTTAATGAATAATCGCCACCAATTTGGTGATATTCAATACCTTTAACTTGTGGATTTTTCAGAGATGCTCCACCTTTTTGATAAATTGGTGCGACTGGTGCATCATTTAAGAATAATTCTTCCGCTTCGCGCATTGTTGCAAAGCGTTCTTTAGGTTTTTGTAATAATTCGCCATTGGCTTTTTTCAATAAGTTATCATACTCTTTACTGCCCCATCCAGTATTGTTTTGAGCATTACCCGTAGTCGTAGTCATAGTATCTAAGAATGTGATAGGGTCTGGATAGTCTGGCCCCCATCCTGATAATGACATAGAATAATTCATTGTTAATTCTGCTTGAACTCTTTGTTTGAATGGTAATTGTTTAACTTTAACCGTTACTCCTGGTAAGTTTTTTTCAATTTGAGATTTAATAAATTCTGCAGAAATTTTAGAATCTGGTGTGTCTTCAGTATTTAATGTGAACGTAAATTTATCTTTACCTAAAGCCTTTTTAGCTTTTTCTAAATGTTCTTTCGCTTCTTTTGGATTATATTTTAATGGTGATTTTACAGTATCTGCATAATCTTTGCCATCAGGCGTTTTAGCTGTCTTTTTAGCTGTAAATCCATCAAACGGTTTGGCTCCTGTACCAAGAACTTCATTGACGTAATCTTTTTTATTAACTGCTTGTGCTATCGCATATCGCATATCTTTATTTTTAAATTCTGGTTGTTGTTTTTCATTCATTTTTAAAAAGAATGTAGAAGCTAATAGACGTTTGAATAATGCCGGACTATCTTTATATTTATCTACTTGTTCTGATGTAATACCAGCAACGTCTACTGAACCTGTTTCATACAGAGAAGCTCCTGCTTGCGTGTCTTTTAATATTTTGTAATTAACTCTATCTAATTTAACTGATTTTTTATCCCAATAATCATTATTTTTAGTTAGCATAATTTTATCTTCAACTGCCCATTTCTTAATTTTAAATGGACCGTTATAAACTGTTTTATCGGCAGTTGTACCATAAGATTTACCATACTTCTTAACTACTTTTTCATTCTGTGGCATAAATGTGCCGAATGCTAACATTTGTTTAAAATATGGGATTGGCTTTGTTAAGTCAATTTGTAATGTGTAATCATCTAAAGCTTTAACCCCTAAATCTTTTGGCTTTTTACCATGTTTATTTAAGTTAATATCTTCTGCATTTTTAATATCGTACATTATGTAAGCATATTCAGAAGCTGTTGCTGGATCAACTGCTTTACGCCATGCAAATACAAAGTCATGAGCCGTTACAGGATCTCCATTAGACCATTTTGCATCCTTACGTAATTTAATTGTCCAAGTTTTTCCACCGTTCGTTTTTTTAGGTTCACTTTTTGCTACTCCAGGTACCGCTTCATCTTTACCATTAAGTGTATATAAACCTTCAAAAACTTGATTATAAATCGTAAATGACACAGTATCTGTAGCTAATGTTGAATCAAGAGTATTAATATCTGAAGATGTTGCTATACGATATGTTTGGCCTTTATCGTCATATAGTCCCCCACTTTTACTACATGCACTTAAAATGAGCAACATAACAATTAATCCTAAAATCAGTTTAAAGTTAATCTTTTTCATAGTAAATTCATCCTCCTTCCCCTATTATTAAACGCTTTGCGCTTGATGTTCTTGTTTTAATTGAGCCGCTTCTTCATCCGTCACAAATACATAATGGTCTGGTCTAATTTCTTGAAGTCTTCGCTCTGAATTCTTAGATTCATCTTCTTGATACGCTACACGTTTACGCGTTCTTTCGCTATCTGGGTCAGGTTGAGGAATCGCTGATAACAATGATTTCGTATAATCATGTAATGGATGATAATAGATTTCGTCAGCTGAACCTAATTCGACAATTTTCCCAAAATGCATGACTGCAATGCGGTCAGAAATATATTTAACCATTGATAAATCATGGGCAATAAATAAGAATGTAATACCTCTTTCTCTCTGAAGTTTCAACATTAAATTAACTACTTGAGCTTGAATAGATACGTCTAGCGCTGAAATAGGCTCATCCGCAATAATAAATTCAGGTTCTACTGCTAACGCACGCGCAATACCAATACGTTGACGTTGCCCACCAGAAAATTCGTGTGGGTATCTATTCGCATGTTCTTTGCTTAAACCTACCGTTTCAAGCAAGTCATAAACACGACGTTTACGGTCTTTTTTACTACTTGCCAGTTTATGAATGTCAATACCTTCTGCGACAATGTCCATCACTTTAAGTCTAGGATTTAATGAAGCATAAGGGTCTTGGAAGATCATCTGAATTTTTTTATTAAATTTTAATAAGTCTTTACGTTTAGAAATCTTTTGAATATCTTGACCATCGTATAAGATTTCTCCACTAGTAATGTCATTCAGTTTAATAATTGCTTTTCCTGTCGTTGATTTACCACATCCAGATTCTCCCACTAATCCTAATGTTTCCCCTTTATAGATGTCGAAAGAGATGTCTTCAATGGCTCTAACTTCGTTACGCTTACCTTCATTAAAGTATTGTTTTAAATTTCTTATTTGTAGTAAAGTCTCTTTATTATTCTTCATTGAACGACACCCTTTCTACTCGACGTGGTTTGTCATAATTATTAGGCATAGGACGTTGTTTCTGTTTAACCATTGTTGGCGGCTCTACTTTAGGTGCACGCTCATCTAATAACCATGATTTTACAAAGTGAGTCGGTGATACTTTGAACCAAGGTGCTTCTTCTTTGAAGTCAATATCTAATGCATACTGACTTCTTCTTGCAAAAGCATCTCCTTTAGGTGGGTGTAATAAATCAGGTGGTGTACCTGGAATTGCGATTAATTCAGTTTCATTACTTGTTGTTAAATCTGGCATAGATGATAAAAGTCCCCAAGTATATGGATGTTTAGGGTCATAGAAAATTTCGTCTACATCCCCTGTTTCAATCATTTGTCCTCCATACATTACTGCTACTCTATCAGCAATATTCGCTACTACACCTAAGTCATGCGTAATAAAGATGATTGAAGTATCAATCTTTTTCTGCAAATCTTTCATTAAATCTAAAATTTGCGCCTGCATTGTTACATCCAATGCTGTTGTTGGTTCATCTGCAATTAATACTTTAGGTTCACATGCTAAAGCCGTTGCGATAACAATTCTTTGTCTTTGACCACCTGAAAATTGATGTGGATATGCTTTAAAACGTTTTTCAGCATTTGGTAATCCAACTAAGTTTAAAATTTCCAATGCTCGTTTTTTTGCTTCTGCTTTACTATAATTACGATGCTTAATTAAAGGTTCCATGACTTGCTTCCCAATTTGCATCGTTGGATTAAGTGATGTCATTGGATCTTGGAATATCATTGAGATATCTTTTCCGCGTAATTTAATTAATTCTTTCTCAGATTTACTTGCTAAATCTTCCCCAAGAAAATCAATTGAACCTTTTTTAATACGACCCGCATCTCCTTGGAATAGCTTTGTAATTGCTTTTGTAGTCACAGACTTACCTGAACCTGATTCACCTACAATAGCTAATGTTTCCCCTTTATTTAAATAAAAATCTACGCCTCTAACCGCTTGCACTTCCCCAACAGTAATGTCAAAGGAAACATGCAAGTCGTTGACTTCTAATACTCTTTCTGACATAACGTGTGCCTCCTTTATTATTTACGCATTTTAGGGTCAAATGCATCGCGTAAACCATCACTAAATAGATAGAAAAATAAGATTAATAAACTTAAAATTGTTGCTGGAATAAATAATTCATGTGGATGAATTAATAACATTGCACGTCCATCATTTACTAATGAACCAAGTGATGTTTTTGGTGCAGGAACACCAATTCCAATAAAGCTTAAAAATGCTTCGAAGAAAATCGCACTTGGTACAGTAAACATAGATGTTACTACAATAGCCCCTAATGTATTAGGTAAAATATGTTTGAATATTAAGTTGAATTTTGATGCACCTAATGTTTTTGATGCCATAACAAATTCTTGGTTTTTTAATTTTAAGAACTCACCACGAACGACCCTACTCATTCCTAACCATCCTGTGATAGACATAGCTAGAATAATTGTCCAAATTGAAGGTTCGAAGATAAGTACGAATAGAATAACTACAATAAGGTTTGGAATTGAAGCAATAATTTCTAAAATACGTTGCATGATATTATCTACTCGGCCTCCAAAGAAACCAGATATAGCCCCGTAAACAACCCCAATAAAGATATCTAGTAGTGCAGCAACTACACCGATAATTAATGATATTTGTGCGCCTTTCCATGTTCTAGACCATAAATCACGCCCGAGTTGGTCTGTACCAAACCAGTAATTATCTTTTGCGCCTACTTCCTTATAAGCGTTTTTCCCATCGCTTCCTGTACCATCAAAAGGTAAAAAGTGTATTTTATCTAATACAGGAATCTTGGCTGGTAAATTACGATATTGAACATTTTGTTCTGCATAATCATGTTTACTCATCAGTGGACCAACAAGCGCCATTAGTATAATAAGAATAAGACCAATCATTCCTACTAATGCTAATTTATTTCTCTTAAGTTGCGTCCAAGCATCTTGCCAGAAGTTTCTACTTTCACGTTGCATTTCTGGTTCTTTATTTAAATCTAGCTCTCTTAATACAAAACCAGTAGATACCGCACCTTCAGAGGTATGTGTCATAGCTGCATTTGAATGATCATCGAACGTTTTTTCAAAATTTTTATCTGCCATTATTTTTTACCTCCTTGAACACGGATACGTGGGTCAATCACGCCATATAAGATATCAACAAGAAAGATAGATACTATAAATAGCGTACTGAATAATAGTGTTGTAGCCATAATTACTGAGAAATCATTTGTGGTAATCGATCTAACAAATTGGTCCCCTAAACCTGGCACACCAAAAATATTCTCAATCGTTAATGTACCTGTTAGTATCCCCGCTAACATTGGTACAAGAATGGTAATAATTGGTATTAATGCATTTCTCAATGCGTGCCCAAACAATACTCTCATAGAAGAGTTCCCTTTTGCTCTTGCTAATAATATGTAATCTGAACTTAATACTTCAATCATTTCTGCTCGAATATACCTTGCTACTGTAGCCATTACCCCTGCAGATAATGCTAATGAAGGTAAGACTGCTGTTGAAAATCCTTCCCACCCTGCTACTGGGAACCAGCGTAATCGTACTGCAAACACATATTGTAAAAGTACTGCTAATACGAATGAAGGTACAGATACAGCAATAACTGAAATGACAGTTGTTGTATAGTCCACCCAAGTATTTTGTTTCGTTGCTGCCGCTACGCCTAGGATTAAACCTAAAATAACCCCAATCACCATAGCGGTAATACCCATTTCCATTGATGGAATCAATCTCGGTCTAATAAGCTCCCATACCGGTTGATTATGATATTGAAATGAATATCCAAAATCCCCTGTGACAACATTTTTTAAATAATGAAGATATTGCACTGCTACTGGATCATTTAAACCGTACTTTTCATTAAGTATTTCCTTTTGTTCAGCACTTAATTTCGCATCATTAAATGGTGAACCAGGCATTAATTTCATTAAGAAAAATGTGATTGTAATAATAATGAATAGCGATAAAAACATGTAACCTAAACGTTTCAATATATACCTTGTCATCAAGCATCCCCCTTTTTAAATTTTCAAAATTAACATTCCCTTCACAATTTTCAGAAATATTTAGTAATATTATATATACAACTTTCATACATTTGCAATATTATTTTACATTTTATTAATAAAAGTGTAATTTTTTGCAATCTTTAATAAACACATATGTTTTATTAAAATTATTTTTAAAATTCTGTATTTATATTATTTTATAAGTAAGTTAAAATAAATTAAATCGTCAACTGGAGGCATCATTATGAGGGATTTAAAGAATTGGATAATATGGTTACTACTTACTCCCATTTTATCTGGAATACTGTGGCTTGTTTTTACTAATCATTCATTTATTTCATATATCAATACCCTGTTTTACATATCTCTTATTATATTTATCATCATATTTCTCATTTTGCTTGTTCAAGAAGGCATTTTTGATGCGACGAGTTATGGGTTTAGAAGAATTCGTTATCAACTTTCTTCACGCGCTAAAAAAAAGACTATGGAACATGATGAATTTTTTAATCCTCAACATGCTAAGAAAGAGACTTATTTTGTTTCTACATGGGTAGGGCCTGCCTTAATGAGTAATGTTGTTTATTTTATTTTTACAATTATGATTTCTTTAGCTTTATAAATGTTTTTCCTTTCCACACAACACAAAAGAAAGACTGAGACAAAATAAAATGTCTCAGCCTTCATTAACATTATGGCAGTAGTTGACTGATTTGAAAATGCGCTTAAATCAAGCTTTTTTCAAATCTAGTCATCCTTGCCGGGGCAGGACAACGAAATTATTTTAATTTCTGTCCTGCTCCCTTCATTTTCAAAAATAATTTATTTAAGCTTCGAATTTCTTAAATACTAATACGGCGTTGTGTCCACCAAAGCCAAGGCTGTTACTCATAGCATAAGTAATATCTAAGTCTTGTGCTTCATTTGGAACGATATCTAAGTCACATTCTGGATCTGGCGTATTAGCATGAATAGTTGGTGCCACTTTAGAGTCGCGAATAGATAATGCTGAGAAGATAGCTTCAAGTCCGCCTGTAGCACCTAATAAGTGGCCAGTCATAGACTTAGTTGAGCTTACTTTCAAGTTTTTCGCAGCATCGCCAAATGTGTTCTTAATCGCTTGAATTTCGTACATATCGCCTACTGGTGTACTTGTACCGTGGGCATTTAAGTATTGAACATCTTTCGCTTCAATGCCTGCATCATCTAACGCAGCTTGCATAGCGCGAGAACCACCTTTACCTTCTGGCGCTGGTGCAGTGATGTGATATGCATCTCCTGTTGAACCATAGCCAACAATTTCAGCATAAATTTCTGCACCACGGGCTTGTGCTGATTCTAATGATTCAATAACTAAGATACCAGCACCTTCACCCATTACGAAACCATCACGGCCTTCTTGGAAAGGACGGCAAGCTGTTTCTTTATCATCATTTGTTGATAAAGCACGACTCGCGCTAAATCCTGCTAACGCCATATGTGTAATAGGTGCTTCCGTACCACCTGTAATCATTGCATCTGCATCACCGCGTTGGATGATTTTAAATGCTTCGCCAATTGAGTTTGTACCTGTTGCACATGCAGTCACAGTAGAACCATTTGGTCCTTTTGCACCTAAATCAATTGACACTTGGCCAGTCGCCATATCAGGAATTAGCATTGGCACGAAGAAAGGGCTTACTCTTCTTGGGCCTTTCTTTTGTAAAGTCGTATGTGCCACTTCAAACGTTTCCATACCACCGATACCTGAACCAATCCACACACCAATACGATTCGCGTTGTCATCGTTAATTGTTAACTTCGCATCTTCCACTGCTTGACGCGCAGCTACTACTGCGTATTGTGTAAAACGATCCATACGGCGTGCTTCTTTCTTCTCCATATGGTCTTCAATATTAAAGTCTTTAAGTTCTCCTGCTAAATGAACATTATAATCTTCAGTGTCAACGCGTGTAATTGTATCAATACCGTTCACACCTTTTAAAGCATTCTCCCAACTTGAATGGGCATCGTTTCCGATAGGTGATAATGCACCCATGCCTGTAATCACAACTCTTTTATTCTCAGTCATACATTATTTCCTCCTATTTACCCCATTTGATAACCATAGCGCCCCAAGTTAGGCCACCACCGAAACCTACTAATACTAAAGTATCATCGTCTTTAATTCTTCCATTTTCTAGTTCTTGTTGAATACTTAAAGGTATTGAAGCTGCAGAAGTGTTACCAAATCGATTAACAGAAACACTCATCTTTTCTCTTTCTATACCCAATCTTTCGCGTGCTGATTCCATAATTCTGATGTTCGCTTGATGTGGAACAAACATATCAATATCTTCAGATTGTAAACCAGCTTTTTCTACGACACGTGTAGACGCATTGCCCATAATTCTAACTGCGAATTTGAACACTTCACGTCCGTTCATTACTAGTTTACCAGTATCTTTGTTTAAGTATAAGTATTTTCCACCTGAGCCATCAGATCCCATTTCGTAACTGATGATGCCTCGTCCTTCAGATACTTCACCGATAACTACCGCACCAGCGCCATCACCGAATAATACTGCTGTAGAACGATCAGTTAAATCAGTAATCTTAGATAATTTATCTGCACCAACAACTAAAATATTTTTATAGTCACCAGATTGTACATATTGTTTCGCAGTAATCATTGAATACATAAAGCCTGAACATGCTGCCAATTGGTCCATTGTTGGCACTTTGCCTGTACCTAATTTCTCTTGTAACATATTTGCTACTGATGGGAATGGCATATCTCCAGTCGCAGTCGCAACAATAATCATATCTATATCAGTAGGTTCAATGCCTGCATCTGCAATAGCTTTTTTACTCGCTTCGTAAGCTAAATCTGACGTATCTTGGTCTTCACTTGCCCAACGTCTTTCTTTAATGCCTGTCATTTTTGAAATCCATTCATCTGATGTATCTAGAAATTCTTCGAAATAGGCGTTATCTACCACTTTATCAGGTGCATAAGCACCGAAACCTTTTATACCTACGTTCATGAACGTACACCTTCTTACTTCGTTTTTTAATACCAGGTATTAATTTAACACATTTTTTCTTCTCAACTCAAGTAGTTATACTTTTTTAGTCTTTCTTTTCTCTTTAAGAAAATGAATCAAAAATATAGCACGTCATTAATTTTAGAATAAATTTTAACACTTACTCTACTACCACTATACAAACCATTCGCTTTACATTAAAATAAAAGTATATAAATTTTGGAGGTCATTTGTATGAAACACCTCATCACATTTATCTGGGCGTTAATCTTAATGCAAATGGTTAACTTCGTGTTAAACAGTTTAAACGGTGGTGGCCCTTTAAACTTTATTACACCAGTCATTTTAGCAGTATTCATTACAATTATGATTGCTATCTTAGGCGCAATGATTAAACCAAACGATTATGCCCGTAAAGGTAACAGACATATTTAATATTACTTATTAAATAGTTCAAAAGTACGGTTGATGTAACTTCTAATGTTCCATCAACCGTATTTTTTCATTTACTTTATAAATGAATTACTAACCCTTACCAACATCATTTGATTAAGCTATACTTTGATTAAGCGAATCCCACAATATGCAGAAACACATTGGAGTCACCCCCAAAATAAAAACCTAGAAAGTGCGTATCACACTTCCTAGGTTCTTTTCATAACTCATTATTCATTCTCAGGTTTTTGTACATCGAATGTTAATTCGTGATTGTCATCTAAACCGACATTCACTACAGTACCTTCTGGTAAACTTTCTCTAATCATCATACGTGCTAATGGCGTTTCAATTTGACGTTGTACAAATCGTTTCAATGGTCTTGCACCAAATTGTGGTTCATATGCTTCTTCGCCTAACCATTTTTTAGCATCATCAGATACTTCAATTGAAATACGTTGATCCATTAAGCGAATGTTTAATTGAGTTAAAATTTTATCAACAATCATACTCATATCGTTAATAGATAATGGTTTGAACAATACAATATCATCCATACGGTTTAAGATTTCAGGTTTAAAGAAGGCATGTAAGCTATCCATTACAGCTTTTTCAGTGTCTTCAGTAATTTCACCACTATCTTTAACGTTTTCAAGTAATACTTGTGAACCAATGTTACTAGTCATAATAATGATAGTGTTTTTAAAGTCCACGCTACGTCCTTTAGAGTCAGTTAAACGACCTTCGTCTAAGATTTGAAGTAATACGTTGAATACATCACTATGTGCTTTTTCAACTTCATCTAGCAAGATGACTGAATAAGGATTACGTCTTACCGCTTCAGTTAATTGACCGCCTTCATCATGACCTACGTAGCCTGGAGGGGCACCAATTAATCTAGACACAGAGTGTTTCTCCATATATTCACTCATATCAATTCTGATCATGTGTTTTTCAGAATCGAATAATGAAGCAGCAAGTGATTTAGCTAATTCAGTTTTACCTACACCAGTTGGACCTAAGAATAGGAAACTACCAATTGGTCTGTTAGGGTCTTTAATACCTGCACGTGCTCTAACTACAGCGTCAGATACTAAGTCTACGGCTTTATCTTGACCTACTACACGCTCGTGTAAGATATCGCCTAAGCTTAATAATTTTTCTCTTTCAGTTTCAACTAATTTAGATACTGGAATACCAGTCCATTGACTAACAATGTCGCCGATTTCTTCGTCAGAAACAACTTCACGAATCATACGTTCACTGTCGCCTTGTTCATCTTGATATGCTTCCTCAAATTCTTTTAATTCTTTTTCCAATTGAGGAATGGTACCATATTGTAACTCAGCTGCTTTTTCATAGTTACTTTCAGTTTGTGCATCTTCTAATGCTTGACGACTACGGTCTAATTCAGCACGTTTTTCTTGTACTTTCGCAATTTTTTCTTTTTCTTGTTCAACACGAGATTGTAAAGCAGCTTGTTTTTCTTTTTCATTAGAAAGTTCTTCTTGTAACTCTTCTAAACGATGTTTACTTGCATTGTCAGATTCATTTTTCAATGCACTTTCTTCGATTTCTAATTGCATTACACGACGGTTAACTTGGTCTAATTCAGTTGGGTTTGAACCCATTTCAGTACGAATTGTTGCACACGCTTGGTCGACTAAGTCAATCGCTTTGTCGGGTAAGAATCTATCCGTAATGTAACGATCTGATAATTCAGCTGCCGCTACTAAGGCACGGTCTTGAATTCGTACCCCATGATACACTTCGTAACGTTCTTTCAAACCACGTAAGATTGAAATAGTGTCTTCAACATCTGGTTCACTTACGCCTACTTTTTGGAAACGACGTTCTAATGCAGAGTCTTTTTCAATATATTCTCTATATTCATTTAAAGTAGTAGCACCAATACAATGTAATTCACCACGTGCTAACATCGGTTTCAACATGTTGCCAGCATCCATTGCGCCGTCAGTTTTACCCGCACCAACTAACATGTGGATTTCGTCGATGAATAAGATGATACGTCCATCAGATTCTTTTACTTCTTTAAGCACTGCTTTAAGACGTTCTTCAAATTCACCTCTAAATTTCGCCCCAGCAACTAAGGCACTTAAGTCTAATTCAAAGATGGTTTTATCTAATAAAGATTCAGGCACATCTTTTCTTACAATACGTTGCGCTAAACCTTCAACAATCGCAGTTTTACCTACCCCTGGTTCACCGATTAACACAGGATTATTTTTTGTTTTACGACTTAAGATTCGAATTGTATTACGAATTTCTTCATCTCTACCAATGACAGGGTCCATTTTACCTTGGCGTACTTCTTCTACTAAGTCACGACCATATTTCTCTAAAGCTTCATAATTTACTTCTGGATTTTGTGAAGTCACATGATTTCCCCCTCTAACTTTAGTAATAATTTCTTTCACTACTTCTTCTTTATTACCTACAAATTGTTTAGTGATGTCATCAATATCCATTGCAGCACGTAAGATATGTTCCATTGAGATATATTCATCTTCATATTCTTTCATATACGATTCAGCTTTATTTAATAACTCATTTGCCTTTGAACCGATATATTGTCCATATTGAATGTTATCTCCTTGTACTGAAGGATAATTTTTTAATTTATTTGTATACGCTTGATTTAATTCATCTGTATCTATATTTGCGCGTTCTAATATACTTTTAAATAAGCTATCAGTTTCTTCTAAAGTTCCTTTTAATATAGCTTCAATTTCAATATTTTGTAATTCATTTTCTTTACTCAATTCAACCGCTTTTTGTAGTGCGCCTTGAATTGCATATGTCATTTGATTAATATCCAAATTTATTCACCCCTACTTATTTAATAAGAGCAAGGTCAAATACTTCTGTTTGACTTTGACTTTCTTTGACCTTAATTACATTATAGACCTTCTTTGACTATTAAGCAACATTTATACTCAACTTTTTTTATTTTTTGAAAATGCGTGCCACCACTGGTCTCACGTGTTTTCATTATTATCTTTCACTTCATGTTTTATCACATTGTGCTCACAAATAAACATCAAATTTTTTACCTTCACAGTATAATAGTCAAACTTTGTCTAAATAAATGAAAACAAAAAACAGACCAGTTCAATGAGTCGTTTCACTCTACTGGTCTGTCACTATTATTAATTTTTTGTATTTTTCTTAATTGCTTTAAGAATTTCATCAGATAATGCTTCAACACCACTATTTTCTAAGTGAACACCGTCTGAAGCAAAGTATTCTGAATGTCCTTCTGAACGTTTATACCAATCGACTAAGGTAACATTCTTATGTGTTTTAGCTGCATCAGCTAATTGTTTATTAACATTGTCTTGCCAATCTCTTGGTACGCGTGTATTAACTAAGTAAATTTGCGCTTTACCAAATTTACTAATCAATTGATCAAGCTCTTCCTTAGTAAAGTCACCATTTGTACCGAGTTCTAAAACAACCTGATCGGAAGGTTTATTATAATTGGTATAGCTATTAGCCACGGTTAATGCCTCTTGTAAATGGCGTCCAACTTTACCGTCAATCGTAGCTTTTGGAACTTGAGATTTGAATGTTTCTCCAATATCAACCATTACAGAGTCCCCAATTAATACTGGGCTAATATTTGTATAAACTTGGGTTTTTTTCTTACTCTTAGTTGATGAACCATCAAGTTTAATATTTTCTCCTGGCATCATTCTTACTAAATATTTGTCCGTTTCATTCGTATTAAATGAATTTGCTTTATCCGCTATTTCATCTTTTCCAAAACGGTCAAAAGCACCGGCAAATATCAACAGTAATGGAATAGTTAACACTATTGTAACGATAGTTCTAATAAACTTAGGTCGTCGTAAACGATTGAATGAGAAAGCTTTAACCCCTTCTCTTCTAACTGGCGTTTCTACATAACGATAAGACAATTCAGCGAATAGAACAGTTAAGATAACATCAATAATATAGACATAAGTTGGAATTTGCCCATCCGTATAGTGAATATGTACGAAACTGATAACCGCAAAGTGCCATAAATATAAACTATAAGACCGTTTACCAATATAAACGAGGACTGGATGACTAAGTATCCTTGCTAATATTGAAGTGGGATGAACCACGCTTGCAATAATAAATAATGTCATGCCTGAGATGAGGTAGAATCCTCCATTATATATCCATGAACTATTATCGCTTACTGTAAAGAATAATATAATTAACATGACCAAACCGGCGATACCCACGCCATCAATTGTTCGTTGTAAAACAGCTGGTGGATTCGCTTTTAATTTAAAAGGTGGCCACATAAACGCTAATATCACACCAAGTAACAATGTTTGTAAACGCGTGTCTGTACCGAAGTAAACACGAGAATATCCTACATTTGGTTGTGAAATGATCACCATTGCTAATAGTGAGATTAGCGATACAATCCAAAATATCAATGTAACATTTCTATACTTTTTAATCGTTAATAATAAAATGACTAACACGAATGGGAAAAATAAATAAAATTGTTCTTCAATAGCTAAAGACCATAAGTGTTTAAGCGGCATAAATGAAAATTGTTCAAAGTAGTTTACATCTTTTGCAATGTACCACCAGTTTGAAACATAAAATAATGCGGCTAACATATCATGTTTCACTCGAACAATTTGTTGCGGTTCAAATATTAATGTAGCTAATCCTACCACAAGTAAAAGTGCTAAAACAGCAGGAAGTAAACGTTTAATACGTCGCGTCCAGAACTGTCTAAGATTAATAATGCCAGTTTCTTCGTATTCTTTTAATAGTAAACTTGTAATCAAGTAACCAGAAATTACAAAGAATGTATCTACACCTAAAAAGCCGCCTTTAAGCCATTGTCGATTTAGATGGTAAATAATAATACCAATAACAGCGATTGCTCTTAAACCATCTAACCCAGGCATGTAGCGCATTTTAGTCTTACGATGCTTACTTTTGTTTAACTCTAGTTTCATTGTTCACATTCTTTCCCTGTAAAATAATAAATTTCATATAAATTCATTACATTTAAAAGCACTGCAAGTTAGGATAAAACGTAAGCCGATGATCATCAACATAAGTGAATATGAGTTACTCTAAGTTTTCAAATATCAATGTGTATGATTGTCGTGTTTTATACTGAGGTGCCTGAACTTCAATGCACGATATAATACTGTATGTTCTTTAAATTAAGTTCTCGACTAGCTTATTACATTATAAATATATTTCTTAAAAATTTACTAAATATAACTTTCTTTATGTATCACTTATGATATAAGTCCTATGTATTGTAGTATAACCTATAAACAAATTCAATTTATATTACAATAATGTCATTCTGTTAACATTGTTTCTTTTTGAAACTGATATTTATTTTATTCATTTGTCTGTTATTTGGTACTGCCTTTTAAAGAAAATAAAAAACAATAGTACAACGTTTATGTGTACTATTGCTTCAGCACCAAATCTAGCTCACGCCTAAGGCAATCTTAGCGTATCTAGACATCATATCTTTATTCCATGGTGGGTTCCAAACGATATTCACTTCTGTATCTTGAATTTCAGGAATTTCAGCTAATACAGTTTTAATTTGTTCAATAATTTGTGGTCCAAGTGGACAACCCATTGATGTTAATGTCATTTCGACTGTACATAGACCGTCGTCATCAACATTCACTTTATATACTAAACCTAAATTAACGATATCAATACCTAATTCAGGGTCAATTACCATTTCAAGTGCACCAAGGATACTATCTTTTAATGCTTCTTCCATTAGTATCACCTCTCAATATTATCTTTCCCTTAATATATCAAATATCCGACAAAACGCCAATAAAATGCTATGATACTACTAAACAAGAAATTTGATGATATGTTACTCAAGGAGAAATTTATGGAACCTTATTTAATTTGTTTAGACTTAGATGGAACATTATTAAATGATAATAAAGAAATCAGTTCATATACAAAACAAGTTTTGACAACATTGAAGAAGCAAGGACACCGTATCATGATTGCGACTGGCCGTCCTTATCGTGCGAGTCAAATTTACTATCATGAACTTAATATGGATACACCTATCGTTAATTTTAACGGTGCCTATGTCCATCATCCTAAAGCTGATGATTTTGAAACGACACATGAAGTGTTAGATGTTGATTTATCTCGTAACATGATTGAAGCACTTCAGAAAGCGAATGTGACGAATATTATCGCTGAAGTTCGAGATCATGTATTTATTAATAATCATGACCCACGTTTATTTGAAGGCTTTTCAATGGGAAATCCTAAAATCCAAACGGGTAATTTATTAGAAGAATTAGATGAACCCCCTACTTCTATTCTAGTTGAGGCGGAGGAAGTCAATATTCCACGTATCAAACAAATGCTAACGCGCTTCTATGCTGAGAATATTGAACATCGTCGTTGGGGAGCACCATTTCCTGTTATTGAAATCGTGAAACGTGGTATAAGTAAAGCACGTGGCATCGATCATGTGAAAGACTATTTAAACATTGACCCATCTCGTATTATCGCTTTCGGTGATGAAGATAATGATATCGAAATGATTAAGTATGCTAAATATGGTATCGCTATGGATAACGGTTTAGATGAATTAAAACATATCGCTAACCATATTACGCATTCTAATAATGAAGATGGGATTGGACGTTATCTCAATGATTTCTTTGACCTAAATATGCCTTATAAAGGATAAATGTTGATGATAAGTGAGACAGAATTTAATCATTAAATTTTGCCTCACTCTTTTTATGATATAGATAATGGAGGTTTATATATGACTAAGATTATTGTTATCGGCGCTGTAGCTGGAGGCGCAACGTGTGCTAGCCAGATTCGTCGACTAGACAAAGAAAGTGACATTATTATTTTTGAAAAGGACCGCGATATGAGTTTCGCGAATTGTGGTTTACCTTACTACATCGGTAATGTTATAACTGAACGCAAAAAAGTCTTACCTATTACACCTGAAACATTTAAAGATAAGAAAAACATAACTGTAAAAACGTATCATGAAGTAATTAGTGTAGATGATAAATCGCAAACTGTGCGTGTATTAAATCATCAAACAGGCGAAACATTTGAGGAATCATATGACAAGTTAGTTTTAAGTCCTGGTGCAAGCGCAAATCACCTAGGATTCGATAGTGACATGATATTCACATTGCGTAACATGGAAGATACTGATGCAATCGATGACTATATTGAACAATACCAAGTTAAGAAAACTTTAGTTGTAGGTGCAGGTTATATTTCTTTAGAAGTAGTTGAGAATTTGCATCACCGTGGATTAAATGTGACATTGATTCATCGCTCTGAACAGGTAAACAAATTAATGGATCAAGATATGAATCAACCTATTTTTGATGAACTCGAGGCAAATAACATTGCTTATCGCTTAAATGAAGAAATTGAAACAATTGAAGGAAAAACGGTAACATTCAAATCTGGACGAAAAGAGGATTACGATTTAATCATTGAAGGCGTAGGAACACACCCTAATACTAAGTTCTTGAACTCATCAAATATTAAGTTGGACGACAAAGGATTTATTCCGGTGAATGATAAATTTGAAACGAATATTCCTAATATTTATGCATTAGGCGATGCTATTACGTCTCATTATCGTCACGTAGACTTATCAGCGCAAGTGCCATTAGCATGGGGTGCACATCGTGGCGCAAGTATTATTGCGGAACAACTCGCTGGTAATAACAAGGTGACGTTCAAAGGTTATCTCGGCTCTAATATTGTGAAATTTTTCAACTATACCTTCGCTAGCGTTGGAGTGAAACCTTCAGAATTAGATCATTTTAATTATGAAATGGTTGAATTAAAAGGTGGAGCTCACGCTGGTTATTACCCAGGTAATAGCGATTTGCACTTACGTGTCTATTTTAATAAAGAGAATAGACAATTATTACGTGTAGCTGCTGTAGGCAAGAAAGGCGCTGATAAACGTATAGATGTATTATCTATGGCCATGATGACAGGCGTTACTGTCGATGAACTTACAGAATTTGAAGTAGCATATGCGCCACCATATAGTCATCCCAAAGATTTAATCAATATGATTGGTTATCAAGCTCGCGATATTAAATAAAACAAAACTCGAAGACACGAGATAGTATTCCTAGTAATTCCTATCAAGTGACTTCGAGTTTTTATATTATTAATTTTAAAATCTATCCTAAACCAAACATTTTAGTTATAGGTCCCCATGGTAAAATAACGCCTAATGCCATTGTAATAATGATTAGCACTATTGTTGACCAGAATAAACCATGACTTGCTTGGCCTTTTTTTCTTTTAGCAATCGAAACTTCCATTAAAGCTACGACGCCAAGACCACAAAGCATTTTTAACGTTAGTAACATATGATTGCCACCACCGCCATGACTCGCTGCCATGAACTCTTGAATTAAAAGCCAGAAGCCTGAGAATAATGTAAACAACATAAATACTCTTAATGCCATTTGTAATGGTTTAAACATTGGTGTAGGGCCTTGCTTTTTAGAAATATGTAAAAATGCTATAACATATAACACAATTGTTAGAACCCAACTTACAATATGCATATGTAACAAGACAAATTCCTCCCCCATACTTATTATTACTTTCACCTTAATATCATAACATATATTGTTAATATTCTTATAATTAAAAAAGGTCGCCATAACGGCGACCTTTCAGAGATTATAGCATAATATATTATTCGCTATCTTTAGCAATATATGTTGTTAACGTACCGATGTTATCGATTGTAACTTTAACTTCATCTCCAGGTTGTAAGAATTGTGGTGGTTGTAAACCTGCACCTACACCAGCTGGCGTACCAGTAGCGATAATATCGCCTGGATGTAAAGCAACATATTTAGAAATTTCTTCAATTAAATCATCAATTTTATTAATCATTTGGCTTGTATTACCATCTTGACGAATTTCATTGTTAACTTTAGTAACGATATTAACATTCTCTGGTGTTGGAAGTTCATCTTTAGTTACGATGTAAGGTCCCATTGGGCAACCACCAGTTAAACTTTTAGATAAGAATGCTTGGTCTTGCGCTTGTTGTGCAGTACGGTCAGTAATGTCATTAATGATTGTATAACCGTAAATATAATCTAATGCTAAAGCTTTTGGAATTTTCTCTCCGGCTTTACCAATAACAATACCAAGTTCTCCTTCGTAGTCTAATTGGTCTGTGATATCTTTATGATTTGGAATTGTTGCTTCGTCACCAGTTAATGATGAAGCGGCTTTCGTAAATACATATAAGCGCTCTACTTCATGATTTAATTCACTTGCATGATCTTTATAGTTACGTCCAAAAGCAATCACATTATTTGGAGGCGTAACTGGAGGTAAGAATTCAATATCGTTAAACGCAATTTTATAATCGTCTGCTTTACCACTTTCCTCAGCAGCAACAACAGCTTTACGTACTTGCTCTTGGAAATCTAACGTTTGGTTTTGTTGTAAACCTTCTAACAATGTTTTCGGATGGAAATCACCTTCACCGAACTCTGCGAAAACTTGTTTTAAATCGCAAACTGCGTCTTCACGCTTAACTTTAACGCCATATGATTCAGCGTCGTTATACTTGAATGATAAGAATTTCATTCATTATCAACTCCTCATCTATATCTTAGTTCATATTATAACTTTAAACATAATTAAATCACAAATATATCTGTCTGAAATTTTAGAAATTTAGCATATTTAATTCAGTTTTAAAAGTAACTTAAACAAATTGAACTATTTAGATATAAATTTAAAATCTCATAAAACCACATAGTATTTAAATTTTTATTCATGTTCATCTACGCTAATTTCTTCATATTGGAAGAAATAAAGTGAACCTGAAACCTTCGCGCCAAGTATCGTTTCTAGAGTATTTTGATAATATTTCATTTGGATTTTATATTTTTCGCGTAGTTGATGACCTATTTCTTCTTCTGTCATTCCTCTACGTTTGTTGAACGCATCTGTTTTATAATCCACGAAATAATATTGACCATCTTTTAAATAAATTAAGTCAATCATACCTTGAATAATAGATACGTCTTCATCTTCCTCTGGCATTTCGTCTACTTTAGCTTGGTTCACTACAAAAGGTAACTCTCTAAATACTTTATCGGCTTGAGCAATCTTCATGTACAACTTACTTCTTACAAACCTCATAATCTCTTCATATTGAATGTCTTGTTTCGCATCTGCTTCAATAATATGTTTCTCTATTAAACGATCAATATAATCATTTAATTCAGTTTCTGTTAAACGTTCTTCTCTAAACGGTAGATGTTGCATGACTGTATGCATTAACGTACCTATTTCATTCGCTTTACGCTTTTTATTCTGTCTTAAGAAATGAGGGCGTTCATAAGTTGCTACACCAATACGATATTGTCTTACTCTTTCGTAACTTGTACCACTTTCTTCTGTTTCAAGTTGGCGTTTCAATTCAGAAACGGATTGTTTCGACGGCTTCTTAGTGTCCTTAATATAAGGATATTTAAATGATAGTTTTTCATTAATTTGCTGTTTTAAACCATCATCATTAGAACCACTTGTCTCAATATCCTCTACCGTTCTATGTTCATTTTTTTGAGCTTCATTCTCAAAAGTAAGATCATCAAAATAAACCGTTTTAATATCTACTGAAGGATATAAACTTTCTTCTAAATTATCAATAGAAGTTTCAAATTGTAATTCTGGTACTAATGAAGTTGATTGGTGCTTCGCCAAAATACCATAAATCAAATCGAACGGTCTATTTGCCGACAAACGTTCATGTAGTGCAATATGATTTTTAGAAATTGGTAGACGTTCAAATTTAGCTAATGTTTCTTCTTTATCAACAGTTCCAATCAATATTAATTGCTCTTTAGCTCTTGTTAATGCGACATAAATTAAACGCATTTCTTCAGAAATTAATTCTTTCTCAATCATAGATTTAATCACTACTGAAGATAAAGAAGGGAACGCTATATTTTCTTCTAAATCATAATATTCCATACCTAAACCAAACTTTTGGTTAAGTACTAACGGCTGTCTTATATCACCTTTGTTAAATTGTTTAGATAAACCTGAATAGATAACAAATGGGAATTCTAAGCCTTTACTACTATGCACTGTCATCATTCTGACAACGTTATCATTAGGTCCTATTACATTTTCTTCACCAAAGTCTTTATTACGCTCAATGAGTTCGTCGATAAAGCGAATAAATTGATATAATCCTCTGAAACTTGAGTTTTCAAATTCAATCGCTTTATTAAATAAGCCATATAGGTTGGCGCGTCGGCCTTTTCCACCTACTAATCCACTAAAGTATTGGATAACATAATGATCGTTATAAAATTTATCGATGAGTTGATATACAGGATGTTCTTGGCTATAGTCTTGATATTGTGATAAATCATCTAAGAAATATTGTAATTTCTCTTTCAATGCTGGTTGCGCATTGTCGTCTTGAAGATAATGTATGATGGATTGATAGAAATAATCATCATGAGCGCTTACCACTCGAATTTGCGCTAGCTCATCTTCAGTAAATTGATAGATGACTGAACGCATTAATCCTACTAGATAGATATCTTGTAGTGGATTATCAACTGTTCTTAAAAATGATAAAACGAGACGCACTTCTGTCTGTTCAAAATAGCCTTCTTTGCTTTTAACATGAAATGGAATATTGTGATCTTTAAACGCTTGTTGTAGATTACGTGCATTACTTAATCCACGTTCTAGAATGACAATATCTTTGAATGTAGCTTGGCGATATGACGCCGTTTTTATGTCATAGACAAGCTTATTCTTAATAATATCCTCCACTTGTTTGACAATGTATTGCGCTTCTTGTTCTGACTTCTCTAAATCATTATCTTCACTACTAGACTGAATAAGCGCATGTAATTCAAGTGGCATTGATTTATCCGAATACTTTGTAGCGCCAAAATATAATCTTGCATCAGCATCATAATTAATTTCGCCTACTTCTTCATCCATCATATGATCGAATAAGTAGTTCGTTGTTGATAAGACTTCTTTACGAGAGCGGAAATTCTTTGATAAATCGATACGTAAACCTGTTTGATTTCCAGTTTTCTCAAAACGATTATATTTATTCATAAACAACGTAGGATCGGCCTGTCTAAATTTATAAATAGATTGTTTAACATCTCCAACCATAAATAAATTACCGTTCGATTCGTCACCACGTTTAATAGTTGAAATAATCGCTTCTTGAACTTGGTTCGTATCCTGATATTCATCAATTAAGATTTCCTCAAATTGTTGACGATAATCTCTAGCAACATTTGATGGATTCCCTTGTTCATCAGTTAATATTTGCAATGCGAAGTGTTCATAATCAGCAAAGTCTAAAACATTTCGACTTCGTTTCTTCTCAGCGAAATCATTAATAATATCTTTGACTATTTGAATTAAATAATGGATACGAGGTCCTAGCTTATTCATATCTGTTTTTAATTCTTCAACAGAACGCATTAAATATTCGTTTTTAACTTTATTGATTATTTTTTTATATTCATCATAAAATCCTTTAGCATCTACTAAAGTTTGAGGATCAATACCTTCCTCTTCGTTATCAGTTTTAAGTTTTTTAGAAATTTGAGGTAACTTCTCTGGAGTATAGTTGATGATCATTTCACGATTAACTACACTACCTTCCATCATTTTGGCGCATTTTGCTTTTTCTAACTTCATCACATCAAGATGTTTTTCTGTTCCAATACCATTAGAAAAATTATTATCCGCTTCTAATAATGAGCCATAGGCAGCTTTAATATAAATTAATGCTAATCTATTAAGTTCTGCAATATACTCCTGTTGCAAGGCTTCATTGTCATACAAATCTGTTAAAGAATCTAACCATGCAAAGGGCGAAGGATTTGCGATACTGAAATTATAAAATCGTTTTAATATATCTCTAAATTGGTCATCATTACGGTCATTAGATAATTGTTCTACTAACGTAAGAAATGCTATATCTGGATCTTCATAATGTTTTTCTAACACTTCATCAATAGATTGTTCCAATAATAAAATATTCTCAACATCACTAATTGTTCTAAAGTTAGGGTCCAAATCGATAACATCATAATGTTGTTGAATAATCTTCAGACAAAAACTATGCAGTGTTGAAATTTGGGCTTGATGAATTTTAATGCGTTGGTTTTTAAGATGTTCATTATCAGGTTCTTGTAAAGAGGCTTGTTGAATACGTTGTTCAACTCTATGTTTCATCTCTCTCGCACTTAAATTAGTAAAAGTAACGACAAGTAATTTATCAACGTCTATTCCATCTCTAAGAATCTTTTGAATAATACGTTCAACTAAAACTGCTGTTTTACCTGAACCGGCAGCGGCTGCTACTAAAATATCTCGCCCGCTAGCATAAATACTTTCCCATTGTGCATCTGTCCACTGGGCATCTTGTGGCTTATCAGGTATATTATTCATCGTTATCCCCACTTTCTAACTCCACTTCTTGAATCGCTTGTATAGGATCAATAGATTCATCAACATGACGATAATGCTTACTATCTATAATGCTATCGACATGACAAACTGATTGAAAACTACAAAATTGACATGGCAATTGATTATCAAATTTTAATGGTGCCACCTCTGTGTGACCATCCATTATATTTGAAGCAGTCTCAATAAAGTTATCTTTATTATGTTTGATGAATTTATGAATCGTGTTTTCATCTGCTACACTGCTTGCTTTGCTAAGGCCACCGTCTTTTTTTAATGTAATCGGTACTATATCAGATTTAGGTGTCGTGTCTAAGCGAATATCCATAGCATCTACCACATCTACATCACTGTTAACTAAACCTCGTAATTTATATTCTTGAAGGAACGCTTTATCCAACGCTTCTTCTTTCAGAGCATCTTCAGCCATTTCTCCCCAATCTTTGAACTTAAGACGTTCATCATGGACATGGAAGTATAGCAATCCGCCTGGCTTAACTTCTTCACTTAAATCTAAACGTTTCGCATTTTGTAAGGCAATATCCATATAAGTCATCATTTGCATTTGTTTACCATAGTAAACTTTTTTCAAATCAAGGTTAGCGCTATAATTGGAAGATTTGTAGTCTATAATATTGATGAAACTTTTGTTATTTGTCGTATAAGTATCAATACGGTCGATTTGTCCACGAATATTCACTGGAATACCTTGTTTTGTAATTAAAGGTTGAGCTATTAATTCTTCTTCATCACGGGGTGTTTTTCTGAATCCCGTTTCAAAACGTTGTGGTCTAAATTTCGTATGCTCGTTCTGATAACGTAAAGCTTTTAATGTACTTTCTACAATCACGCCGATACGTTTAGAGACATAACGATAGTATGCATTAGAATCCATTAGATTGAACTGAATGTTTGGTAACACATTTTCTAAAGCTTCAAGCGTTAATGCATGAATTCTTTGATTATCAAGATGCTTAAAATCACCATTAATTTTATCCGAAATATATTTTAAAGCGGTATGGAAAATGTTACCTAAATCAAATGTTTCTAATTTATATTTCGTACGTTCATTTAGACGTAAGCCATAATTGGCATAGTGTTGGAAAGGACAATCATTATACCCTTCAAACCGAGACACACTAGCATTAATAGCCTTACCGTATAATGAAGTCGCTAATACTTCATCTAACTGTACTGTTTTATTATCATAAGTTAATGCAGTTAATAAATAATTTAGTCCTTCATTTAAATCGTCATTATCACGCATAACTTGATACGCATCTAACCATACATCAGCAACCATTTCATTTTCTAGCCATGCTTTGAGCGATTCAAATAACGTGATTTTAGTTTGATGAGGATGTTCCATAAGCTCTAATGGATGCGCATTATGTTTATAGTGAATGTTAGTGACTTCAAGACCATTAAATAATGCTTGAATTTGATTTAAGAATGGACTTTTTTCTTTTTCGTCTCCTTGCACGCCCATTAAACTATATGAAAAGGTCACTTGTTCACAGGCACGTGTCATAGCAATATAACAAACAAAGGCTTCATCCATTTGTAAAATATCAGAAGTAGGACTCAATTCCACACGTGTTTGTTGCTCAAAAACTTTCTTCTCCTCGTCTGTAATTAAACTAGATGAAGAAATCGGTTGAGGCATGGCACCATCATTCATTCCTACCATATAAATGTGTTTTTTATTATCAACTTTAGCTAAATCCATCGTACCAATACTCACTTGGTCTAAAGTTTGAGGAATCATTAAAAACTCCAACTGCTCTAAGCCAATGTCGAATACTTCTAAAAATCGATTTAATGTCATTTCTTCCTCATCAAAGACCATGACTAAGTCATCTAAAATATGAATTAAACCATTCCAAATTTGATCGATTTCTTCAGCTGCTTCGTGGTAACCATCTACATCTAATTGATCTCGATGCGCCATTAAATACTTTGGTATATCAAATGATTCCATTGTTTCATAGAAAGCGGTCGCAAACCCTTTAACATGATTAACACTGTTCATCGCTTTTTCGAAGCGCAATATTTTATCAATCATATCATTTTTCAATTGCACCACTTGTTCAAATGTTGCTCGTTCTTCTTCAGTTAGCTTGTGTTCTTTTCGGCCCATTTTGGTGAAATTATCAATACTAAATAACTTTTCATCTAACCAACGTTTGCCATAGATGCCGCGTTCAACAACAAAATTTTCCAGTAAATCAATTAAATAATCACTATTTTTAAAATGATTAGAAAGAATATTCGTCTTAAATAAACGCATCATCGGACTTATATTCCAATTGGTTTGAATGACTTCAAGCAATGAGCGCACCATTTCCATAATTGGATGGTGTGTCATTGATTTCTTCACATCAATATTAAATGGAATGTCGTACTGAGGTAATACGGAATCAAATAAATACGCATAGGCTTCATCACGATATAAAATAGCAATATCTTGATATCTAAACTGTTTATCACGTGTATCTTTAATAATTTGTCGCGCTATCTCATTGACCTCTTCACGCATACTAGAAGATTCTAAAATGTTGATATGACCTTGGTGTGCAGTTGGATTTATTTGTAAAGCATCAAATTGTTGTTCAATTTGAAGTAAGTCGTGATTGTTAAAGCGATATGGTTTCTTGAAGTAAACTTCATTTAATTCAATATGTAAATCATTGGCAATTTCTTTTAAATGCGTTAAAACTTCGGATGGCTTTCTAAATAAGCTAAATGGATCTTCTTTGCCATCAGTTGTAAGAAGGACTGTCACCTTTTTAGCATTCTGTACCAAGGCCTTAATAATTTGGTATTCAAGTGTCGAGAAGTTATAGAAACCATCTATATATATTTCTGCGCGTTTAAGCCACTCAGATTGAGGCATAATTTGAATAAACTGATTCAAACTATCTTCAGCGGTAATAAATTCTCCTTGTAAACGTTCCTCAAAATAATGATATATAAGTGCAATATCTTCTAATTTATGACGCGTTCTTGTTTGAAGTTCATTCTCTTGAAGGAATAAATCCAAATGTTCAGGGGTAACTGAATATTTTTTAAAGTCTTGGATTTGTTCACTCAATTTTTCACTAAATCCATAATAATTCACTTGTGATTTGTATAGTTTAAGCTCTGATTTATGTTGTTGAACAAGGTTATAAATCATCATCTCTGTTCCAGCTTGAGTTAAGCGTTCTTCCGTTAGGCCCCCAACTTCTTGAAAAATTCTATAACTCAATCGTTCAAAGTGTAAAACTTCGGTTCTTAAACTTCCATTTAATTCTTTATCATTCACAAATGATTGCTCTAATTGAAACGTACTTTGTGTAGGTGCGATTAAAATAATTGGATCACCTAGTGGATCTTGCTTCATTTGACTTTTTATATTACTAATCATTTGATGTGATTTACCAGTGCCTGCTCTACCAAGATAAGCATTTAATTCCATTACTCCCCACTCCTTTAATGTTATTTTAACATAGAACATACGTTCCCTAAAGTAATTTATAATTTCTTCATAGAAATTATAAAGTGGGACAGAATTCAATGTACTGAATTCTGCCCCACTCACAATTTACTTATTATTATCTGGATTAAAATTAAATTTAAAGTCGTCTAATGGCCAAAATCTGAATGAAACCTTACCGACAATTTGTTCTTTGTCTATTAAACCAAATGCACGACTATCTTTACTTACTTCTCGATTATCTCCAAGTACTAAATATTTATCTTTAGGAATAACATTAGAATTTGGATTGGCATTGGTTAAATCTTTTGTTTCAAATGATCCTGTAATGTATTCTCCTTGTTTACGTTTCTCATTATAATCTAAATAAGGTTCATCTACCTTTTTCCCATTGATATAAAGTTTGTCATTTTTATATGTAACGTTATCTCCAGGAACACCAATCACACGTTTTACGTAATCATCTTTTTTATTAGCATGAAAAACAATAACATTCCCTTTTTTTACGTCTCCAACTTTATATCCAAGAATATTTACCATTACGTGTTGACCATCCTTTAATGTTGGATCCATTGAGTCGCCTTTAATGGTATATGATTTAGCGACAAAGTTAACCATTACCCATACAAGTAATAGACCTACCGCTATAGCGACAATCCATTCAATTATTTCTTTTTTCAAATATAACACCTCATCTACTTGTTAAACTGATAGGTAAATTCTTTAAATGGATAATATTTTAAACTTACATCGCCAACAATATCTTTGTCCTTGATTAAGCCATAAGTTCTTGAATCGCTTTTATTATCACCATTATCGTTTAATACAAAATACGAATTTGGTGGAATGATATCTCCATTAGAATTATTTAAATCGCGTAATGCTAAATTATTAATATCTCTATTTTTAGCATAATTTTTATTCACTTGTCTATCGTCACGATATAATTTACCATCTCTTACTTCGATTGATTCACCGGCTTTTCCGATAATACGACTAAAATGAAGTTGATGATTATGACGATACATAATGATATCACCATCATCTAATAAATTAAATAACACTTTGATTTTATTAACGATGAGACGATCGTTTTTATTAAGTGTCGGTGCCATTTCATCACTAGTTACTACTGCGCCTCTAACAATAAAGGTTTGAATAAACACTACAAATATAATGGCGCATATTAAAGGCACAATCCATGTCATTATCTTTCGCACATCGTCACTCCTCGTCAGCACCCATAAAATGTTTTTCTACTCTTTTCCCAATAAACCACAGTGCCACTGTGACTAATATTAGAGCAATCGCACGTATTGGATGAGTTAAAAATGTTGTAACTTCTTTTCCCATCACAGCTAAAAAAGTAATAGATATTAACTTAGAAACTAGTAATATCAAAAAATAATATTTTGCTTTAATATGAGATAAGCTTGCTACAAAATTGACAAGCGTATTCGGCGTGAACGGAAAACACATTAAAATGAAAATAGGAACAATACCTTGTCTATCAATAAAATGAATTAATTTCTCTACTGATTTTCTTTTTCTAATCTTTTGCATAAAACGAGCATTCACAAATTTTCTACAAATATAAAATACAGTATAGGTACCTGAAACAATACCTAACCAGCTAATTACCGTTCCTATAAGAAAACCGTACGCATGAACATTCATAATAACGTATAATGTTAGCGGAAGTACAGGTACAATAGCTCTCAAATAGAGTATGATGAACCCTGCGAAATAACCTAATTCCTGTAATACGTTAAACCATTGCTCAATTTGATGGAACACTATCGCATCGAATCCTTCCTTAAAGTTAATAGCACTCTTTAACGCTATTATACATGAAATATTTTACACATATTATATTAGAAATCTACATTTATCATAATAAATCAGTCACAGGTAGTAGCCTCAACTCATCCCTTAGTTTTAAATTTAATAGTATAGAAAAGAAAAAGGAGCGAGACAGAAATTAAAATCATTTCGCCGATCTCCAGCTTGCTTTGTTTGTGGAATTTCTTATTGAAATTCTTTGTGCTGGGGCTCGTTTTCTAACTAGCGTTAGCTATAGATTTACTTTTCGAAAGTCTCTATGTTGGGGCTTGCTTTTCTAGCAAGGATGACTAGGTTTGAAAAAGCTTGATTTAAGCACATTTTCTAATCAGTCAGCTACTGCCAAAATATTAAAGTAGGCTGCGACATTTAATTTTGTCCCAGCCTCTTTCATCTTATGATAAATATAAAATTGAATTTCTCTTAACTACTATAAACGTTCTTCTAATTCTTTTTTCTTATCTTCATATCCAGGTTTACCAAGTAAAGCAAACATGTTTTGTTTATATGCTTCTACACCTGGTTGGTTAAATGGATTAACGCCTAATTGGTAACCACTCATTGCGCAAGCTAATTCGAAGAAGTATACCACGTAACCAAATGTTTCTTCATCTAATTGAGGAATATTAACTACTACATTTGGAACGCCTCCATCAGTATGTGCTAATAGAGTACCTTCAAACGCTTTAGTATTCACTTCATCAATTGTTTTACCAGCTAAGTAATTTAAACCATCTAAATCATCACTATCTTCTTCAATAGTAATATCGTGTTTAGGATGGTTCACTTTTACAACTGTTTCAAATAAGAAACGACGACCTTCTTGTACGTATTGACCTAAAGAGTGTAAGTCAGTTGTGTAATTTGCACTTGATGGATAGATACCTTTGAAATCTTTACCTTCAGATTCACCGTATAATTGTTTCCACCATTCATTGAAATATTGCATAGAAGGCTCATAGTTAATTAACATTTCAGTAGTATAGCCTTTGCTATAAAGGATGTTACGAATAGTTGCATATTGATAAGCAATATTTTCATCTAAATTATCAGATGATAATTCTTTACGTGCTTTGTTAGCACCAATCATAATTGATTCGATATTGATACCAGCTGCTGCGATTGGTAATAAACCTACTGCTGTTAATACAGAATAACGACCACCTACATCATCAGGTACCACAAATGTTTCGTATCCTTCATTATCTGCTAATTGTTTTAAAGCACCTTTCGTTTTGTCAGTTGTAGCGAAGATACGTTGTTTCGCTTCTTCTTTACTATATTTATCTTCGACTAACTTTTTAAATAATCTAAAAGCTACAGCCGGTTCAGTTGTTGTACCAGATTTAGAAATAACATTAACCGAGAAGTCTTTATTAGCTAAATAGTCTACTAATTCTTGTGTATAGCTTGAAGATAAGTGATTACCTACAAAGACAATTTCTGGGAATTCCGTATTATTGCGGAAAGCTGGAGTTAACATTTCAATTGCCGCACGTGCACCTAAATATGAACCACCAATACCAATCACTACTAATACATCTGAATTTGATTTAATACGTTTAGCAGCTTCTACGATTCTTGAAAATTCTTCCTTATCATAATCTTCAGGTAAATTTACCCATCCTAAGAAATCGCTCCCAGCGCCAGTTCCTTCATGGATCGTTTTATGAATCGTTTTAACGATATCTTTTTGTTGATCTAATTCGTGTTGTCCGAAAAATTCTAAAGTTTTACCATAGTCTAATTGAATATGAGTCATTTAAAAAAGCCTCCTGATTTCCTTATTAATTTAATTCTACTAACTTTAAGTTCCCTATTCAATTAACAAGTCTGTCAATTCAAAAATATCTGTCATATAAGTCAATATTTAGCCACTTTTCGCTAGAAAAAAATGAATATTTTACATTAATTATTATTTTAAAAAACACTCAAAAACTCTTTATTTAAAAGCTTTAAACATACTTAAAATTCTATACTCATTCCACTTTTATGTATAATTATGTAAAAAAATGGTTTTATTTTCATTATGGTTCTGTTAGTATAAAGTTATATTAATTTTCAGAAAAATTATGAGGTGAGTATATGAAAGATAAAATTGTATTAGCATATTCAGGTGGTTTAGATACAAGTGTGGCAGTGAAATGGCTAATAGATAAAGGGTATGACGTAGTAGCTGTTTGTTTAGATGTTGGTGAAGGTAAAGATTTAGATTTAGTACATTCAAAAGCTTTAGATATGGGTGCTGTTGAATGTCATATTATTGATGCAACTAAAGAATTTAGTGATGACTTTGTAAGTTATGCGATTAAAGGAAACTTAATGTATGAAAACAGTTATCCACTTGTTTCTGCATTATCTCGTCCACTTATTGCTAAGAAATTAGTTGAAATTGCTGAACAAACGCAATCAATTGGTATTGCGCACGGTTGTACAGGTAAAGGAAATGACCAAGTGCGTTTTGAAGTAGCAATTAAGGCGTTAAATCCAAATCTTAAATCATTTGCGCCAGTAAGAGAATGGGGCTGGAGCCGTGAAGAGGAAATCGATTATGCAATTAAACATGATATTCCAGTGAGCATTAATCATGATTCTCCTTATTCAATCGACCAAAACTTATGGGGCCGTGCCAATGAATGTGGCATTTTAGAGGACCCATATGCAGCGCCTCCTAAAGACGCTTATGACTTAACAGCTGAATTAGAAGATACACCTGATACACCTGAAGAAATCATTCTTTCATTTAAAAATGGTATTCCAGTGCAACTTAACCATCAAGACTATGACTTAGATCAGTTAATTCTTAAATTAAATGAACTTGCTGGCAAACACGGTATTGGACGTATTGACCATGTTGAAAATCGTTTAGTAGGTATTAAATCTCGTGAAGTATACGAAACTCCAGGTGCTGAAGTGATTTTAAAAGCGCATAAAGCACTTGAAACACTTACCTTAACTAAAGATGTCGCTCACTTCAAACCTGTTATTGAAAAACAATTTGCAGAACAAACGTACAATGGACTATGGTTCTCACCTTTAACTGATAGTTTAAAACTATTTATTGATAGCACTCAAAAATACGTTGAAGGTGACGTAAGAGTGAAATTATTCAAAGGTAATGCGATTGTTAATGGAAGAAAATCTCCATATACGTTATATGATGAAAAACTAGCAACATATACAAAAGAAGATGCCTTTAATCAATCTGCAGCGGTAGGATTTATTGATATTTATGGCTTACCTACTCAAGTGAATGCTTACTTACATGGAGGTTATAGTAATGAGTAATAAAGCGTGGGGCGGACGTTTTCAACAGCAACCTGAAGAATGGGTTGATGAATTCAACGCTTCAATAGACTTTGACCAAGCACTATTAGATGAAGATATACAAGGTAGTATTGCTCATGCAACAATGTTAGCCAATCAACATATTATTTCTAATGAAGATAAAGAAGCGATTATTACAGGTCTAAAAGACATTCAACATGACTTCCATCACAATAAACTAGACTTTAAAAAGTCTCTTGAAGATATACATTTAAATATTGAGCATGAATTGATTCAAAGAATTGGTGACGCTGGTGGCAGATTGCATACGGGCCGCAGTAGAAATGACCAAGTAGCTACTGACTTGCACTTATACGTTAAAAAAGAAGTTCAAGAAATCCAAGCACTTATTCGTTCATTCCAGTCATCAATTTTAACACTTGCGCAATCTCATGTAGATACAATTATGCCAGGTTATACACACTTACAACGTGCTCAACCTATTTCGTTTGCGCATCATATCATGACTTATTTCTGGATGCTTGAACGCGATGATTCACGTTTCACTGATAGTATGAAGCGTATTGATATTTCACCATTAGGGGCAGCCGCTTTAAGTGGAACTACCCACCCTATTGATAGGCATGAAACTCAAAAATTGCTGGGCTTTGAATATATTTATGAAAATAGTTTAGATGCTGTAAGTGATCGTGATTATATCGTAGAAACATTGCATAATATTTCATTAACAATGGTACATTTATCACGTTTTGCAGAGGAAATTATCTTCTGGTCTACTGATGAAGCGAAATTTATTACATTAGCCGATGCCTTTTCTACTGGGTCATCCATAATGCCTCAGAAAAAGAATCCGGATATGGCCGAACTGATTCGAGGTAAAGTTGGACGTACTACGGGGCATTTAATGAGTATGCTTGTTACATTAAAAGGGTTACCACTTGCCTACAATAAAGACCTTCAAGAAGATAAAGAAGGTTTATTCGATTCAGTACGTACAGTCAAAGGATCACTACGTATCTTTGAAGGTATGCTAAATACATTAACAGTTAATACTGATCGTTTGAATGAAACAGTACATCAAGATTTCTCTAATGCCACAGAACTTGCGGACTATTTAGTAGAGAAACAAGTGCCGTTTAGAAAAGCACATGAAATTGTAGGTAAAATTGTCTTCGAATGTATTCAACAAGGTATTTATTTACTCGATGTACCTCTTAAGCGTTATCAAGAATTAAATGAAGCTATCGATACAGATGTTTATGATTATTTAAAACCAGAACGTTGTCTTAATCGCAGAAAAAGCTACGGGTCTACCGGCCAAGATGCTGTACGTCAGCAATTAAAAGTAGCTGAAACTATTTTAAAAGAGAAATAGTTTAATCCTATCCCCCTACCATACGCTAACACGTATGTATAGGGGGTTATTTCTATATTTTACGTTAATTATATTGAGTAATTTTTAAAATTTTAAGAGTTCCGATAAGCTTTCACTAAGAGACTTCCTTTCAAAATATGGCTTTGCTAAATTTAAGTTGTACATTAAATTTGAAAGGGTGGATTTTTTTGAAAGCAACAAAAAAAGCAATAATCTCAAGTTTAACTGTCGCTAGTTTAGGACTTACTGTTTTACATACTCCAGTTGAAGCAAGTGGTGCTGGTACAGGCCCTATCACTTCAACATCATCTTCAAATAATTATCAAGTAAGCCAAGGTAATCAAACGCAACAAATTCCTGTTAATACACATTATCGTAAAGATAATCCTAAGTGGGCTACAAATTTAACAGGTGAACGATTCAGCACTATCGCTCATCGTGGGGCGAGTGGCTATGCACCAGAACATACTTTTTATTCTTATGATAAAAGTCACAATCAATTAGGTGCATCATATATTGAAATTGATTTACAACGCACTAAAGATGGCCATTTAGTAGCTATGCATGATGAAACGGTAGACCGTACTACAAATGGAACTGGCCGAGTTGAAGATTATACTTTAGCTCAGTTGAAGCAACTTGATGCTGGTTCTTGGTTTAATCAAGCAAACCCTCAATATGCGAATGCTGAATATAGCAATGCTAAGGTGCCAACATTAGATGAAATATTATCACGCTATGGTACTGACGCGAACTATTATATTGAAACTAAGACACCAGATGTTTATCCTGGTATGGAAGAACAACTTCTTGATACTTTAAAACGTCATCATATGTTAACGCCAGATTCGTTAAATAATGGTCATGTGTTAGTACAATCATTTTCAGAAGAAAGCTTACAAAAGATGCATCATTTAGCACCTAGCGTTCCATTAATTCGACTATTAGATAAAAGTGAACTACCTCAACAAAGCGAAGCGGATTTACAGCGTATCCGTTCATACGCAATTGGTATTGGTCCTGAATATAGTGATTTAACTGCGCAAAATACCGCTCATTTAAAAGATTTAGGCTTCATTATTCATCCTTTCACAGTTAATGAAGTTGCTGATATGCAACGACTTAATCAATACGGCGTTGACGGTGTATTCACTAACTATGCAGATCAATATAAAGCAGTATCAACTGAACAATAACATTTATTATTATCTTTAATGTAATAAAAAGCGGTTAATGAAACCTTACTCAGTTTCATTAACCGCTATATTTTTATTGAGTGATTAACTTATTTAACTTATGCCCAACCACGGTAGCGTGCTGCTTCTGCAGTACGTTTAATACCTACGATGTAAGCTGCTAATCTCATATCAATTTTTCTATTTTGAGCTAATTCATAAATTGTATCGAACGCAGTTACTAATTTTTCACGTAATTTTTCATTAACTTCTTCTTCTGTCCAATAGTAACCTTGGTTATTTTGTACCCATTCGAAGTAAGATACTGTTACACCACCAGCACTTGCTAATACGTCAGGTACTAATAAAATGTCACGTTCAGTTAAAATACGTGTTGCTTCAGGTGTAGTTGGACCATTTGCTGCTTCAACTACGATATCCGCTTTAATGTCATGTGCATTCTCTTCAGTAATTTGGTTAGAAATTGCTGCTGGTACTAAGATATCACAATCTAATTCAAATAATTCTTTGTTAGAAATTGTGTTATCAAATAAATTTGTAACTGTACCAAAGCTATCGCGACGATCTAATAAGTAATCAATATCTAAACCTTCTGGATCATGTAATGCACCATATGCATCAGAAATACCTACAACTTTTGCTCCCATATCATATAAGAACTTAGCCAAGAAACTACCTGCATTACCGAAACCTTGGATAACTACGCGTGCACCTTTAACATCAATACCTCTACGTTTAGCCGCTTGTTCAATTGCGATTACAACACCTAATGCAGTTGAACGGTCACGTCCTTGTGAACCACCTAATACAATTGGTTTACCTGTGATGAAACCAGGAGAGTTAAATTTATCTAATGCACTGTATTCATCCATCATCCAAGCCATAATTTGAGAGTTAGTAAATACGTCTGGTGCTGGAATATCTTTTGTTGGACCTACGAATTGAGAAATGGCACGTACATAACCACGTGATAAACGTTCAACTTCATGAATACTCATTTGACGTGGGTCACAGACGATACCACCTTTACCACCACCGTAAGGTAAATTAACAATACCGCATTTTAATGTCATCCACATAGATAATGCTTTTACATCATCTTCATCTACGTCTGGGTGGAAACGTACCCCACCTTTTGTAGGACCTACTGCATCGTTATGTTGTGCACGGTAACCTGTAAATGTTTTAACTGTACCATCATCCATACGTACTGGGATGCGAACTTGTAAGAAGCGCAATGGCTCTTTAATTAGTTCGTACATACCATCGTCAAATCCCAATTTGTGTAATGCTTCCTTAATAATACTTTGTGTAGAAGTCACTAAATTATTATTCTCAGTCATGTTCACTTTCGCCTCTTTTTTAACAAATGATTTCGCTTTCATACATATTGTAACACATGTCTTTGCTTTTTAAAGGGTTTTCAAAATGAATGTTACAACTTTTTGAACTTACTCAAAAACACTTCTAATTCTCTCTAATGCGTCATCTAATTCTTCTTTAGAAATAACTAATGGTGGCGCAAATCGAATCACTGTATCGTGTGTTTCTTTACATAGTAAACCTTTTTCTTTTAACGCTTCACAGAAAGGTCTAGCACTTTCATGTAATTCAACACCAATAAAGAGGCCACGTCCACGAACTTCTTTAATCGCTGGGTGTTCAATTTTTTGTAATTCTGATTTGAAGTATTCGCCTAATTCATTTGAACGGCCAGGTAAATCTTCATCGATAATAACATCTAATGCAGCAATAGATACGGCACATGCTAATGGGTTACCACCAAATGTTGAACCATGTGAACCTGGTGTGAACACATCTAACACTTCTTTGTCAGCTAATACCACTGAAATTGGTAACACGCCGCCGCCTAGTGCTTTTCCTAAGATATAAACATCAGGTTTTACATTATCCCAATCTGTTGCGAATAATTTACCTGAACGACCTAAACCAGCTTGAATTTCATCAGCAATAAATAAGATGTTATGTTCGTCACATAAATCTCTAATTTCTTTAAGATAACCTTCTGGCGGAATATTAATTCCCGCTTCCCCTTGAATAGGCTCTACTAAGATTGCTGCAGTATTATCATTGATTGCTTCTTTTAATTGATCAACATCCCCGAAATCAACTTTGCGGAAACCATCTAATAATGGACCATATCCACGTTGGTATTCAGCTTCAGAAGATAAAGATACTGGCGCCATAGTACGACCATGGAAGTTACCATTAAAGGCAATAATTTCAGCTTTATTTGGTTCAATACCTTTTACATCATAAGCCCAACGACGTGCTGCTTTTAATGCTGTTTCAACCGCTTCTGCGCCTGTATTCATTGGTAGTGCTTTATCTTTGCCAGCTAATTTACAAATCTTTTCATACCATTCACCTAAATTATCACTGTGGAACGCACGTGATACTAAAGTTACTCTATCTGCTTGATCTTTTAATGCTTGGATAATTTTAGGATGACGATGTCCTTGGTTAACAGCTGAATATGCTGATAACATATCCATATATTTATTACCTTCTGGATCAGTTACCCAAATGCCATCTGCTTCCGCTACGACGATTGGTAGTGGCACGTAGTTATGTGCTCCATAGTGATTTGTTAATTCAATAATTTGTTCTGACTTAGTCATAATATCTCCCCTTTGCTTAAATTATATTAAAACTAATGGTCATACGAGAGCGGCTTTCATGTTTAATACATAGGTATACTTTTCCTTTTTTGAATATGAAAATAGAGTTAGTCCACTTTATTAAGAAGGTATACATTATATGAAAGCCCTTACATATATAATGACATATTATATTGTATTTTTACAAGTAAAATAATGAAAATTTTCGGATAACTTTAATAATAAAATTTTTATACTATAAAATGATAAAAAAGAAGCGAGACAGAAATAAATTCATTTCATCGTCTCGCTTTAAAAAGCCATTAGAGTTTAAAAAATTATTATAAGCACCTTTTCCATTTTGTTAGCTACTAGCAAATGGCAATTTATACTAAGACATATTATTTAGTCCTAGCAATCTATTATTTATCTTTACGAGGTAATGGATAGAACCCTTCGTTAAATTGTTTCCATAAATTTGGTGTTAGTTCATGATTATCTTCACGTTCTGGATCGAAGTAAGAAATAATTTCGTCTTCTTTTCCTTTTTTAATTTTCTCAATAAAATTATAATCTAATAAAATTTCACGACCGAGTGCGACTAATTCTACGCCTGTTGATTCTATGGCATCTAAGGCATCATCTGCAGTAAATACTGAACCAATACCGATGACTGGCATACGTCCATCTACCCATTGATGGATTAATTTCAAGCGTTCTTGACCAGCATATTTACCTTCACGTGTTTCTGAATGGATATCTCCAATTGAAACATGCACATAATCCATCGCTTTCTTAGTAATAGTTTTAATTAATTGTTCAGTTAATTCCATTGAAATACCTGGAGATTCTGCTTCTTCAGGAGATAAACGATAACCAACGATAAAGTCTTTATTAGCAAATTGTTCTTTCACTTTGAGTACTTCATCAATGACAGCTGTAGGGAACTTCATGTGGTCGCCCCATTCGTCATTTCTTCTATTGTAATATGGAGAAACGAATTGATGAATTAAGTAATGATTGGCACCATGAATTTCAACGCCATCGAATCCTGCTTCAATAACACGGCGTGTCGCTTCACCGAAATCTTTAATTGTTTGTTCAATTTCTTCAGGTGTAATCTCTCTCGCATCATGTTCTTGTTCTTGGCCGAAACTTTTAAGTGAGATTGGACTTGGTGCTACGACATCGCCATTAGGTGTTAAGTTGGGTAGAGCTTGTGCACCGCCATGATGGATTTGTACTAAGGCTTTTGCACCATTTTTCTTCATCGCTTGTGCTAAGCGTTTTAAACCTTCAATATCTGAATCCTGCGCAACAGATGGTTGTCCTGGGAAAGCTTTACCAATATCATTCACATTACTTGCGGCATTAAGTGCTAAGCCTACATCTTTAGCACGTTTTTCAATATATGGAATTTCAACGTCTGAAATTGTTCCATCATCATTTGATGAAATATGTGTTAAAGGTGCTAACACAAAACGATTTCTTAATTCAACGCCATTAGGTAATGTTACAGTTTCAAATAACTTTTCATATTTAGTATTCATAACGATTCCTTTCCTCCTTAATTTATGCCCAAACTATAGCACGGATAAAAAATGAATCTCTAGTTTTTTGCTTGCATGTGCATGCATATATCCCTTAATTTAATTCCCTTAGACGTTGTTTTTAATCATTAAAGGAAGTAACCACCATCACCTCATCCTCGTGTTGATTAAGCAGACATATAGTTTTTCTCTATAAAATAAAAAAGCTAACGTTATTAAGAGTAAATAACGTTAGCTTAGCGTGTTTACAGTCAATTAATTATTACGAATCGCACGTTTAGACTGCTTAATCCAGACCGGTAGGCGTTCTTCAAGTGTTTGAAACCCATACTTTTCTGTTTCTTTAATTTCATCTAATACTGACTGCTTTTCTTTTTTTCGTTCATAATTCTTAAAGTAATCATTATCTTTGAGTGACAAATTAAGTTTGCCTTCATCATCAATTGATAAAATTTTCGCTTTAACAATTTGTCCTTCTGATAGAAATTTTTTTAAGTTATGGACATAATCATCCATGATTTCTGAAATGTGGATTAGTCCTTCAGTATGGTCAGGGGCCTCAACAAAAGCGCCATACGGTTGAATGCCAGTCACACGCACTTTAATATGCTGACCTACTTTATAGTGAGTATTCAACTTGATAACCCCTTATTCGATATTCTTAACATATTTATAATAGCATAAAATATAAACTTGGACTAACTATTAAGGGATAAAAATTTTATTTTTCAAGCGTTTATTAAATTTAAACTTCACTATTTGATTTAGCTCAACCTACATATTTATAAGAGATGGATATATCATATTTTTAAGAAAAAGCATTCAAAAAGCGAGCCGACAAACTATTGATCGACTCGCTCTACTTCTAAAAATATTTTCTTCAGTCATCTATTAGAGAAAGCAATGTGTCAACCGCTCTCATCAGAAATTAAAATTCATGCGTACTTTTTACTTACGCTTTTTTATCTTCAACGTCGATTGATTCGATAACCACATCATGAACTGGTTTATCTTGAGCGCCTACTTTAGTATTAGCGATATCTTCTAATGTTGTTTCACCTTCGATTAATTGACCAAATACAGTGTGTTTTTGATCTAACCAAGGTGTACCGCCTTTTTCACCATAAGCTTTAGCAATTGGCTCTGGCCAACCACCATCAACTAATTGATTTAACATTGTTTCTGGCACTTCCTTCATTTGAACAATGAAGAATTGTGAACCATTTGTATTTGGGCCTGCATTAGCCATTGAAAGTGCACCGTATAAATTGAAAGCTTCCATTGAGAATTCATCTTCAAATGAACCACCATAGATACTTTCTCCGCCCATACCTGTTGCAGTTGGGTCGCCACCTTGAATCATGAAATCGTTAATTACACGATGGAAAGTAATTCCATCATAATAACCATTTTTCGCATGAGTTACAAAGTTCTCTACTGTTTTAGGTGCGATCTCTGGGAATAATTTAAATGTCATATCCCCTTTATTTGTATGCATAACTAATTTAATTTCATTATCTTGTATTTCTTTATTTAACTGTGGATAGTTAGTCATTTAGATTCTCCATTCATGTTATGATGATATAGGTATATATTAACATATTTGAAAGGGAGTAATATAGCATGTTATATCGATTCTCACATAAGACAGGCGCTTATGGCGTGACGATTAAAGAAGAGAATGAAGACCAAGTACTTGTACAAGTTGAACAAGTCATCAAGCACCCCAAACAAGGCGATTTACACAATCCCGGCAAAGTCGAAGGTGTCTTCTTTCATGAACGCCGTGCATTAAGTCATTATGAAAAACGTTATGCAACACGTTCACAACTTCGTGATTTTAATGTTGAAGAAATGAAATACGAAGATTCTCTTCAGCAAGCTATCACAAAAATGGAAAATGATTTAAAACAGCAAGATACAGAATTTGCAAAATTAGCTTTAAATAATCTTGAAAACTTAAAAAAAGACTACTCAATTCAATATAAACAAAAATTTTTCTAGGCATTTTTGACGTGTTTCTTCTTATTTAACAAGTTCTAAGAAATCACTGTTTACATGGGCTTTCACCGTTTTTCAGAACGGAATGATTCATGTATAATGAATGCCATAATCATTTTTAAAGGAGGAAAACATAGTGAGTTTGTTACATATTGCGGTCATTTTACCGTTAATATTTGCACTCATTATTCCAATCCTTTATCGATTCTCTAAGAAGATTCATTTAGGTTGGTTTGTATTACCTATTCCTGTTGTCTTATTTATTTATTTCTTATCCCTTATATCGACTACTCAGTCAGGTAATACAGTAATAAATACGTTAAATTGGATGCCACATATCGGTATGAACTTTGATTTATATCTAGATGGCTTAAGTCTATTGTTTAGTTTACTCATTACCGGTATCGGTAGTTTAGTTGTACTTTATTCTATCGGCTACCTCAGTAAATCCGAACAACTTGGAAATTTCTACTGTTATTTATTACTATTCATGGGTGCAATGTTGGGAGTTGTACTCTCAGATAACTTAATTATTTTATATCTATTTTGGGAGTTAACATCATTTTCAAGTTTCTTACTTATCTCATTTTGGAGAGAGAAACAAGCATCTATCTACGGTGCTCAGAAATCGCTTATCATCACCGTATTGGGTGGATTAAGTTTACTAGGTGGCTTCATCCTTATTTCTCTAGCGGGAAATTCTTTAAGCCTCCATCATTTACTTGAAAATGTGTCCGAAATACAGCATAGTCCAATATTTATTTTAGCAATGATTTTAATCATGCTAGGTGCATTTACTAAATCTGCACAAGTACCATTTTATATTTGGTTACCCGATGCTATGGAAGCACCTACACCAGTTAGTGCCTACTTGCACTCAGCAACGATGGTTAAAGCTGGATTATATTTAGTCGCACGTGTTACCCCACTATTTGCCATTTCACAAGGTTGGATATGGACCATAACTTTAGTCGGGCTTATCACGTTATTCTGGGCGTCATTAAATGCAACGAAACAACAAGACCTTAAAGGTATCTTGGCTTTCTCTACCGTTTCTCAACTCGGTATGATTATGTCTATGTTAGGTATTGGAGCGGTGAGCTATCATTTTGAAGGTAGTCAAAGTCAACTTTACGTAGCTGCATTCACTGCTGCAGTATTCCATTTAATTAACCATGCTACATTTAAAGGCGCACTATTTATGGTCACTGGTGCCATTGATCACGCAACAGGGACACGTGATGTGAAGAAATTGGGCGGTTTACTTACAATCATGCCTATTTCATTCACAATTTCAGTCATCACAGCCTTGAGTATGGCTGGCGTTCCGCCGTTTAACGGTTTCTTATCTAAAGAGAAATTTTTAGAAGCCATGATTGAAGTTTCTCATGCGCACATTTTTAGTCTTAATACATTAGGTATTATCTTTCCGATTTTAGCTATCGTTGGTAGTATTTTCACTTTTGTATATTCGTTTAAATTCGTCTTACATGTATTTTTTGGTCAGCATAAACCGAATGCATTACCTAAGAAGGCACATGAAGTTTCAATCCTAATGTTAATTTCTCCGAGTATTTTAGCTATTTTAGTGATTGTCTTTGGTTTTGCGCCTGGTCTATTAACTCAATCTATTATTGAACCAGCTACCTTAGCGATCAGTAACTTGTCAAACACGCACGCTGAGTTCCATATGTTCCATGGTATTACCCCTGCCTTTATTTCAACGTTAACTATTTGGATAGTAGGGATATTACTATTACTTACATTTGGTTACTGGATTCGTTTATTACAGGCTCAACCAACGAAACTTACATTTAATCATTGGTACGATTCTACTGGAAAATGGTTACCATCAACATCAGCGAAAATGACAAATAGTTATGTAAATGGCTACGTTAGAGATAGTTTAGTAATTATTTTTGGTATGTTAATTTTAATGACGATTGTAACGCTATTCAGCGTGCCATTTAGCTTTAATTTTAAAGACATTAATAACATTCATATCTATGAAATTGTCATTCTTCTTATTTTAATAGCGGCATCATTCATGGTAGTATTCGCATCTTCACGTTTATTCAGTATTATCATGCTTGGTGTAGTTGGCTATTCCGTATCGGTTTTATTTGTCTTTTTCAAAGCACCAGATTTAGCGTTAACTCAATTTGTCGTAGAATCTATTTCTACAGGTTTATTCTTATTATGTTTCTATCACTTACCTAATTTAAATCGTTATAATGAGAAACCTTCTTTTAAAATGACCAATGCTATTATTTCTATTGGTGTAGGTTTAGTCGTTATTGTATTAGGTTTAATTGCATATGGTAATCGCCACTTTACTTCAATCGGTGAGTACTACAAAGCACATGTTTATGATTTAGCACATGGTAAGAATATGGTTAACGTCATCCTTGTTGACTTCCGTGGTATGGATACATTGTTCGAATCTTCTGTATTAGGTATCGCTGGTTTAGGTGTTTATACTATGATTAAATTACGCAGCAAACATAAAGCAAGTGAGGTGAAACGCGATGAACAGACAGAAAAATAATTTAATGTTCCAATACGCAGCTGTCATTATCGCTTTTCTCATCGCTTTATTCGGCATGAGTTTATTCTTCGCTGGTCACTATACACCAGGTGGAGGCTTTGTCGGCGGTTTATTACTTTCAAGTGCTTTAACAATTATTGCAATTGCGTTTGATATTAAATCGATGCGCAAAGTATTTCCTTGGGATTTTAAAATATTAATAGGTATCGGATTATTGTTTTGTGTAGGCACACCTATTGCAAGTTGTTTCTATGGAGAGAACTTTTTCACACATACAGAATTTAACATTCCGTTGCCCCTACTCCAACCTGTGCATATGAACACGCCAATGTTCTTTGACTTTGGGGTAATGTGCGCAGTAATTGGTACAGTCATGACAATTATTATAACGATTGGAGAGAACGAATAGTGGAAATTATCATGATTATTGTATGTGGTATTCTCACAGCAATTAGTGTCTATCTCGTTTTATCTAAAAGTTTGATACGAATTGTTATGGGGACCACATTAATCACACATGCATCAAATTTATTTTTAATTACAATGGGTGGATTAAAACATGGAGAAATGCCTATTTATGAAAAAAGTATTTCTCAATATGTGGATCCTATCCCTCACGCCTTAATACTTACAGCTATTGTTATAGCTTTTGCGACAACCGCGTTCTTCTTAGTATTAGCCTTTAGAACGTACAAAGTATTAGGTACAGATAACGTAGAACTAATGAAAGGAGTACCTGAAGATGATGGTAAATAATTTAGTAGTCCTAACATTAGTTGTACCTATTATCACTGCAATTGTACTTATATTTTTAGGCGAACGTATACAAGCTAAACGTTATGTCACATTAATTGGATTAGCTTTGACTTTAATTGTAGCCATAATGAACTTAGTCAATGTCGTTAAGTACGGCCCCCTTAAAGTAGAATTAGGTTCGTGGCCACCACCTTATGGCATTATCTTTTTATTAGATTCATTTAGCGCCATGCTTATTGTAATTAGCATTATCATTACAATCCTTATTACTGCCTATTCAGTAACTACAGCTGGGATTGATAGAGAACGTTATTACTTTCATTTTTCAATTATGTTTATGCTAGTAGGTATCATTGGTGCCTTTACGACAGGAGATATATTTAACCTCTTCGTATTCTTTGAAGTATTCTTAATGTCTTCTTACGCCCTACTTGTATTAGGTGGCACAAGAATACAGTTACGTGAAACTGTAAAATATTTACTTGTTAATATCGTGACGTCAACGTTTTTTGTTATTGCAGTAGGTATTTTGTATTCTATTGTAGGCACGTTAAATATGGCAGACATCAGTGATAAACTTGCCCAACTTAATCATACGCATAGCGGTCTTTTAAGTATTGTCTTTATTTTATTTATATTTGTGTTTGCAACAAAAGCTGGCGCATTTCCAATGTATATCTGGCTACCAGGTTCATACTATGCACCACCGTTTGCGATTATCGCTTTCTTTGGTGCTCTATTAACTAAAGTAGGGGTCTATGCGATTGCAAGAACACTAAGCTTATTTTTCCAAAACAGTATCAGCTTTTCACACTACACTATTTTATTCATAGCGCTTCTAACGATTATCTTTGGTTCAGTCGGTGCTATCGCATATTATGATACTAAAAAAATTATTATCTATAATATTATGATTGCAGTTGGTGTGATCTTAGTCGGTGTAGCAATGATGAACCAAGCTGGTATGATTGGTGCAATTTACTACACATTACACGATATGTTAGTCAAAACTGCTTTATTTTTACTAATTGGTGTGATGTATCAAATCACTAAGACGACTAATTTAAAAGAGTTTGGTGGTTTAATTAAAGCTTATCCTGTTCTTGGATGGTCATTCTTTATCGCTGCGCTAAGTTTAGCAGGTATCCCACCTTTAAGTGGTTTCTATGGCAAATATTATATTGTGCAGGCAACATTTGACAATGGATTCTACGTTAGTGGCATTATCGTATTATTATCAAGCTTAGTAGTACTTTATTCTGTCATACGTATATTTTTACAAGGCTTCTTCGGAGAACCTAAAGGTTATAATGTAAATCAAAAAATTAATGTTAACTACGCGGCCACTATTTCAATTACAGCTGTCGCTATCACTGTATTATTTGGTTTATCTGCTGACTTTTTATATCCATTAATATCAGAAGCAGCCAAATCATTCTATGATCCTAGCGTTTATATTCATAGTGTATTAGGAGGTAGATAATGATGGCCATTCAAATTACCTTAAATTTTCTTTTAGCATTTATTTGGTTATTTCTAAGTGGAAGTTACACATTAAATAATTTATTGTTAGGCTTTCTACTTGGTTTAGGAATTGTTTATTTATTTAATAAAGCGTTACCTGGCAAATTTTATTTAATTAAAGTTTATAAAATCATCAAGCTAATTATTGTATTTCTTATAGAATTAATTAAAGCAAATATCGATGTATTAAAGATTGTTTTACAACCTAAACTACAAAATCAACCTGGATTTTTTACGTATCACACTGATTTAAAAACAGATTGGCAAATTGTGTTATTATCAAATCTAATTACACTTACGCCGGGAACAGTCGTATTAGGTATTAGCGATGATAGAACTAAGATTTATATTCATGCGATTGATTTTAGTACGAAGGAAGAAGAAGTTGAAGGGATTAAATCATCCCTTGAAAAAGTGGTTAGAGAGGTGGGCGAAGACTAATGGTAAAATTCATTATGCTAATTGCACTTATTGTGGTCGTACTTTCTATGTTAGCTATGTTTATTCGCATTATTAAAGGCCCTACTTTAGCCGATAGAATTTTAGCGCTTGATGCCGTAGGTTTACAATTAATGGCATGCGTTGCTCTATACAGTATTTTCATAGGCGCTCAATATTTACTAGTAACGATCTTATTAATCGGTATTTTAGCATTTTTAGGTACAGCAGTATTTTCAAAATATATAGATAAAGGTAAGGTGATTGAACATGATATCAACAATCATGATTAGCTTATCTATTCTATTCGTTATTGCTGGCGCATTCATCAGTGTCGTTACTGCTATTGGTATAATACGTTTGAAAGACATTTACTCACGTGGACATGCTGCAGGTAAGTCGGCAACATTAGGCGCTATGTTCTTACTATTTGGTACCTTCTTATACTTTATTGGTACTGAAAAGTATATTAATATGCAATTGATTTTTGGTATTATCTTTATTTTTATTACCGGTCCTCTTTCAAGTCATTTAATTATGAGAGCCGCTTATAATAATAAAACACCTTATACTAAAGATACTAAAATTGATGAAATCAAAGACGAATTTAAAGACAAGAAAATATAATTTAAATTTAAAGCTCTAGTTGAATAATCTTCGACTAGAGCTTTTTAAATGATTGTCATCAATAGGGACTTATGCTATCATAAATCGTAATAATTACGTTTTATAAGGAAAGAAGTGTTCTTATGCATTGGACTATTATCGGCGGTGGCATTCAAGGTACAACCATCGCAATTAAATTACGTGAAGCAGGTCTTTCAATTGATCACTTAACCATTATTGATCCTTATTCATCTTTATGTGAACAATTCAATGACTTCACTCATAGAATTAGTATGCCCTTTTTACGCTCACCTATCGTTCATCATATTCATCCCAATCCATTTCATCTAAAGCAATTTGCGAAGTATCAACACTATACAAATGCTACATATGGACGCTATCAACGTCCTCAAACAGATATGTTTATGCATCATGTTCATGAATTAGTGCATCGCTATCGTTTAAATGATTGCCATCTTCAAGGCTACGTAAATCAAATTGCTCGTACTGACTCAAAATGGACGATTACATTGGCTAACGCTCAAATTTTACATACAGATTGTGTGGTTTTAGCTCAAGGGTGTAATCATCGACCTTATATTCCTTCTCTTTTTGAAAATGAAAGCAACGTTTGTCACATTTTCGAGAAAGAATTTAATCCAGCGATGTACAATCAAAGTTCGCATGTCGTTGGAAGTGGTATTTCAGCAGCTCATTTAACGCTTAAATTATTGAACCAATCTACTGATAAAATCGTTCATCTATGGATGAATAAAGATATTGATATTCATCACTTTGATGCAGATCCAGGATGGTTAGGCCCTAAAAATATGGGGCCTTTCTTGGAAATAACATCTTCTAAAAAACGAATGGAAGTCATTTCTCAAGCACGCCACAAAGGTTCGATGCCACAAGAGTTGTATTTACGTTTGAAAAAGCATGTTCAAAACGGTCGTTTAATCATACATCACGATCAGATTATAAGACTTGAAAATCATCAAATTTTCACAGAAACATCGTCCACGCCTTATGATTTCGTTCTATTAGCCACAGGTTTCCAAGCTACCCTATTAAATCAAAAGATGGTTCAATCTTTAATTCAACACGAACAAGCACCTCTCACACAATGTGGTTTGCCTGATATAACTTCTGATTTAGAATGGTTACCTCAACTGTTTGTAGCTGGAGGATTAGCTGACTTAGAGTTAGGACCATTTGCTAGAAATATAATGGGAGGCAGAGAAGCAGCTCAACGAATTTATAACGCTTTCGAAAAATTAAATTATTCTAAGGATAAATTTGCATAAAAAAAGGGAGCAGAACAGAAATTAAAATAATTTCGTCGTTCTGCCCCGGCAAGGATGACTAGGTTTGAAAAAAGCTTGCTTTAAGCGCATTTTCAAATCAGTCAGCTACTGCCAAAATGATAAAGTAGGCTGATTGTCCCAGTCACTTTTTTAACATATATCATTTATTTTTTAAAGGTTTAATGCCAATGGTACCTCTCATGATACTAATCAATTGGTCATTGTCACTTTTGATTTCAATATTCCAAACGTGCGTTGTACTACCTTGATGGATAATTGTAGCCGTTGCCGTCACTCGCCCTTCTTTTACAGAGCGAATATGATTCGCATTCATTTCCAACCCTAATGGGATATAGTGGTTAGTATCAATTAAATTTGCTGCACCGATAGAGCACGCTGTTTCACCTAATGCAATCGTCGCGCCACCATGTAAATATCCAAATGGTTGCTTCACTTTATCGGTAACAGGCATAGATACGACAACTTTACCGTTCGATGTTTCTTCAATCTTCATTTCAAAGGTTTCTAATAAATTGGTCACCTATTTCACCTCATTTACAACTATAATACCATAGCTGCAATTGTACCAAAAATCATTAAAGGTATATTGTAGAAAAGGAAATTCGGGATACATGTATCTCTTATGTGATCATGCTGGCCATCTACCGCTAACCCTGCAGTTGGTCCTAATGTTGAATCACTTGCTGGAGAACCAGAATCTCCTAATGCACTGGCTGTACCTACTAGTGCAATTAATGCCATACTATCTAAACCAAGTGAGGCACCTAGTGGAATAAATAATGTAGCAATGATTGGTATCGTCGCGAATGATGAACCAATACCTAACGTTACAATTAAACCAATAATATACATAGCAATGATGCTAATTAATTTATGTCCACTCGTAATTTCCGTTAAGCTACTGACTAATTTCTGAATATCACCAGTAGCATTCATTACACCTGCGAAACCATTGGCAGAAAGAATCACGACACCAATAAATGACATAATCTTGATACCTTCAACAAACTGGCTATCTAATTCATTCCATTTATATACGCCAGAGATAAAGAAGATAAGTACCCCTGCTAATGCACCAAATATCATTGAGTCCGTAAATGTTTGTACTAAGAAAGTAGCTAAGATAGCTACTACTGTGACCACTAATACATATGGTTTCACTTCAGTTACTGTATCTTCGTTGTCAACATAAGCTTTCGTCTTATAATCACGAGGTTTACGATAAACAATCATACCTAATATTAAACCTACGATATAACCCATAGATGGAATAATCATTGCTTTCCAAATCATATTAAATTCGATAGGGTGATGTGCTTTTTGGAAACCACTTTGAATAATTTGGTGGAAAATTTGACCGAACCCATAAGGTAATAAAACATATGGCCAACATAATCCGAAGCCTATTACTAAACCAATTAAACGTCTGTCAATTTTTAAATCATTAAACAGACTAATAAGTGGCGGAATCACAATAGGAATAAAAGCAATATGTACTGGAATTAAGTTTTGACTCATAATACTCATTGCAAGAAGTGCAACGATAATAATAATTTTTACTTTAACTCTTGAAAGTCGACTATTTTCAGTGTGAATCGCACGTATAATTTTATTTACAAGGTAATCTGTTATCCCACTATATGAAATAAGTGCTGCGAAACCACCTAATAAAGCATAGCTTAAAGCGACTTCTGAACCATCTACAATATTCTTACCAAAAACACTAATCACTTTATTTAGACTCATCCCTGAAATTAGCCCGCCTACTAATGAACTTATAAATAAGCTAATCACTACATTGAGCCTACACAGGCACAAGACAATCATTAAAATGACAGCAATCACTACTGCATTTAACATAGTTCCCACATCCTTTAACACTCTACCGAACTAAAGCGATTGATTATGTGAACTATCATACCAAGTCGTCTAATTATTGTCAATATGTGCGTTTGAAAACTTTTCATATGAAAAATAAAGAACCAAAGCTATTTAAAATTAGCTTTGGTTCTATTATGTAAAGTGAGTTTACCATTGATTAAACAGACTTTATTGGCGTAACCAATTGACTACTGTAGTTATCATACTACCAGTAGGTCCTTTTGGCCCTCTATAACTCTTTACGTTTGTGGTAGCTGGTCCTGCAATATCAAAATGTATGTGTGGTGTTTCTCCACTAAAGTGCGTCACAAAGGTTGCAGCAAACAATGCTTTTCCTTGGCCATTAGTATGGTTAACTAAATCTGCCACGTCTGAATTACGAATTAAGCGCTGTTCAGTGCTCGTGATTGGTAACTCAAAAGCAAACTCATCTACTGCTTTAGCACTCGCTAATATTTCTTGAATAGCATTATCCGCGTTTGAACTAAATAAGGCTGCTTTATCTTCACCTAATGCAGCCACTGCTGCACCTGTTAATGTCGCAAAATCTAAAATGAGGCTTGGCTTAAATTGATTGGCATAAAAGACCGCATCTCCTAAGACTAATCGACCTTCCGCATCGCTATTTAACATTTCCACTGTTTCTCCATTAAGCGCGGTGAACACATCATCTGGTTTCATTGCGTTATGATTAATCATATTCTCAGCAGATGCAATCACACCAACGATATTAATTGGAAGCTCAAGTCGTGATGCTGCCTCAATCATCCCTACCACATTCGCTGCGCCACACATATCAAATTTCATCGTTTGCATGCCTATTTTAGATTTAATACTGTAACCACCTGAATCATAAGTTATACCTTTGCCGACGAGTGCTATAGGAGGCATGTCATTTTGAGCTCCGTTATAAGTTAAGGTAATCACTCTTGGCTGATTCTCAGAGCCTTTTCCCACTGCATGAATTAATCCAAAGCCTTCTGCTAATAACGTTTCACCATCTTTAATGTCTATATCTACTTTAGTTTCTGCAAAATGATTTTCAATTTGTTCAGCAAAATAGGCTGGCGTTAAAATATTAGGAGGCATATTACTGAAATCACGAGCTAGATTAATAGATTGACCTACTATTACACCTTTTTCAATTTCTGAGACTAAATGTTCATTTTCTGAAATGATATTTAAATCTAATTGATAAGGTGCAGTCTTATTCGATTTATAATGATCAAACACATAAATCGCTTGTTCACTTTGTAATCCAAAGACTTCCGCTACTTTTTCTTGATTCACTTGTTTAGAGATGAACGTCTCAAAGAGTACATCTGCACTTGTAATGCCTTCTTCTTTTAAAAATTGAAACAAATGACCGAACGCTTTCAATAATTCTGCATAATTGAGTGATTTTAAATTACCTAAACCTACCGTTATTAAGCGTTTAGAGTCATTTTCAAGTGATAAGAGCGTTGAAGATATTTTACCTAAAGTACTGCCAATAATATGATGATGACGATATGTATCAATACGTTGTGTTAAATCTTCATTATTATAGTTGATAGTACCTAATTGGTTAATATGGTCCGGTAAACCTAAGATGAGAACTTCTTCCTGAGTTGAACTGCTGTTGTTATTAGTGAAATTGACCATTTACTACTCACTCCTCTTTAATTTCAAAAAAAGCCTCTTGCTGAGTAGCAAGAGGCTTAATATTATACTTTTAAAATGACAACTTAGAATTTACCTTTTTTGAATGCTAAGCCTACGCCACCGATTTTGAATACTGCACGAGTATCAATAACTTTTTTCATGAATGCAGCTTTTTTACCAGCAATGTCTCTACCGTAAACAATACCTACACCGTCATGAGCACCTAATGAACATACAGTACCGCGATCTACATATTCAAAGTCAGTTGTAGCTTGACCGTTTAAGATATTTTTAATGTTTTTAGCAACGTGTTCACCTTGTTGCATAGCGATTTGAGCTGTAGTTGGTAACGGACGTTCTTCACCAGCTGGGATGAATGCAGAACAGTCACCAATTACGAAGATATCGTCATGACCTTCGATTGTTAAATCTTGTTTATTGATGATACGGCCACGTTTAACGCCTTCGAATGATTCTTCCATTAATTTGCTACCACGAACACCAGCAGCCCATACAGCAGTACCAGCTTCTAATTGTTGTTCTTGGTCGTTAACTTTAACTACGAAACCTTTTTCGTTACAAGCAACGATTGGAGTAGCGATTTTGAATTCAACGCCACGATCTTCTAAGTAGTTTACAGCGTAGTTTACTAATTCATCAGAGAACATTGGTAACATTTTTGGAGCAGCTTCAACGCAAGTAATTCTTACTTTGTTTTGATCTACGCCATATTTGTTACATAATTCTGGAATTCTATCAGTTAACTCACCTAAGAATTCGATACCTGTGAAACCAGCACCACCAACTAAGATAGCTAAATCTTTATCGTCTTTTTCTTTTGAAGCAGCATAGTTTGCAAATTTATCTTCGATGTGACGAGATAATCTACGAGCTGTTTCGATGTTTTCAATTTGGAATGCGTGGTCTTTCATACCGTCGATACCAAATGTTTCACTTTCGAAACCTAAAGCTACTACTAAAATATCGTAATCGTAGATACCGTGGTTAGTTTCTACTTTTTTAGCATTACGGTCGATTTTAGTTACTTCAGCGTTGATAAATTTAACTTTATCTTCTTTAATAACACTTTCGATTGGGTAGATTAAATCTTCATAATTTAATGTACCAGCTGAAGCTTCATGTAACCAAGTAGCTTCATAGTGATATTTGTTTTTGTTGATTAAAGTGATATCCGCTTCATCAGCAGAAAGTTCTTTTTGTAATTTAGTTACTGTTTGTAAACCTGCATAACCAGCACCTAAAACAAGTACTTTTTTACGATCTTGAGCCATTTCATTCACCTAAGCTTTCATTAGTATTTTCTTAAATGTAGATAAAGGCTACAAATTTCAGAACATAACAAAGTTCAGACCTCTCATGAATCATTTAACATCATTTATCAGTCTGCTAATTCATTAAAAACTTTGCACTTAACCTAATTGTTCATCCCCATTTATAGTCCTAATCAACACTTTTATCTTCCAATATATTTTTTATGAACTTTCATTCACAAAAAAGACAAAGTTCAATCCATATTTAATTTTATAGTTTTTACATTACATTTTCAAGCGACAACAGGACTATACTTTAAATAATTACATATAAATTTTTTTATTATAATTTTAGAACTCTTTGAGAAAATTTATCTTCATTTTTCAAATAATCAATTAGCAACTATATTATTGTTTAAAGCATGCAGACTGAAAGAAAACCCTTATCAATCAAGGTAATCAAATGGGTAACGAAAGGATTTTACTACGCGTAAATAAGTAAGTTACACATAAGTTGACGAAGAGTGAAAGGGTTTGTCTATAGTCTTAATTAGCAATTCTCAGGGTTTCCAGCAACCTTCGCCGTTCTAAATGAACTACCACAACCACATGAAGCAATAGCATTCGGATTATCAATTTGGAAACCGCCACCCATTAGTGATTGTTTGAAATCAATTGTCGTACCATTTAGTACAGGCGCATCATATTTATCTACTAAAACTTTTAAACCGTAGAATTCTAATACTTCGTCATTTTCTCCAGGTTGTTCTTCAGCAGACATACCATATGTTAAACCAGTGCATCCTCCACCGTTGACTTTAATTTTTAAATAGCCATCTTCCATATCATTGCTTTTCAACATATCTTTTACTTCATAAGCAGCAGATTCTGTTAGTGTTACCGTTGGCATAATCAATTCCTCCTATAATAAGTTTGTAAAATCATTGTCTTCAATATGTTTATAAATGTTATTTAATAAATCCTCCGGTGTATCACCTTCAACAGTATCACCATCGACTAATGCATACAACCCGCATGAACAAACGCCACAGTTGTTTAAACATCCATATTCTAATACATCTACATCTGGGTCGTTTTCTAATTTATCGTAAACGTAGTCTCCGCCTTTGGCCATATTCGAAATACAGAACTCGACTAATGGAAACATACTTCACCTTCTTCTTCATTTTTAATTACACTATTATAACAAATCAATTAAGGCCTTGCATTGCCCTAGCTCAATAAACTTACAATTTAATTATTTCATCATAATAATCGAAATTGCTAGCTAATTGTTTGTATCATACATTTGATTGTAGTCATTTTGAAAAACATATATAATAAAATTATACATAAATCGTGTATTTTATTGTAAGGGGCAATAAAATAACGATGGCGTAATTTACCATATTTTCTGTTTATTCAACACATTCAGAGGTAAATTAATCTATTAATTATCTAATATTTTACGGAAATAAAAATATAAAAAGGGGTATAGCATATGAAAAATTTAGTATTGCTTGGTGGCGGCTATGGTAATATGCGTATTATGTCACGTATTCTTCCTGATGCGCTTCCTCAAGATTACACATTAACACTTATTGATCGCATGCCATTTCATGGATTAAAGCCAGAGTTTTACGCTTTAGCGGCAGGAACAAAATCTGATAATGATGTACGTATGAACTTTCCAGACTCTGATCGAATCAATACAATTTACGGGGAAATTAATGATATCGATTTAGAATCTCAAATTGTTTCAGTTGGAAACACTAAAGTAGATTACGATGAGTTAGTGATTGGCTTAGGTTGTGAAGACAAATATCATAACGTGCCAGGCGCAGAAGAATACACACATAGTATTCAAACATTATCTAAAGCGCGTGAAACTTTCCATAGTATTAGTGAATTACCTAAAGGTGCTAGCGTAGGTATCGTAGGTGCTGGTTTAAGTGGAATTGAATTGGCTAGTGAATTACGTGAAAGTCGCGAAGATTTAGAAGTCATTTTGTATGACCGTGGCGAACGTATTTTAAGAAATTTCCCTGAAAAGTTAAGTAATTATATTGCGAAATGGTTCCGTGAAAATAATGTTAAAGTAGTTCCAAATTCACTTATTGATAAAGTTGAACCTGGTAAAATTTATAATGGCGGTACACCAGAAGACGTCGACTTAGTTGTTTGGACAGCAGGTATTCAACCAGTTGAAATTGTAAGAAATTTACCCATTGATATTAATCGAAGTGGTCGCGTGATTATCAACCAATATCATCAAGTTCCTACATATAGAAATGTATATGTCGTGGGAGATTGCGCAGATTTACCACATGCACCGAGTGCGCAATTAGCCGAAGTTCAAGGCGACCAAATTGCAGAAGTACTTAAAAAGCAATGGAATAGTGAACCCCTTCCTGAAAAAATGCCAGAACTTAAAGTTCAAGGTTTCTTAGGTTCATTAGGAGAGAAAAAAGGATTCGCCTATATTATGGATCGCACCGTTACAGGGCGTTTAGCACATATCCTTAAATCAGGCGTACTATGGTTATATAAATATCATAACGGATAATTATTAAAGCGCAATTTCCATTCATTATTGAATGAGAATTGCGCTTTTTATCTAACTATTCATTATCTTTGTTTGCGAAATGCTTATCCACAAAATTTGTGATTTGCTTCGTTTGAATATAGCCGTCTGCGACATATTCGTCGTTCATTGTAATTAATGGATAGAAGAGTTCATCTTCTTCAATTTGCTCGATATATTGTTGATCATGATCGCTAAGATTTTCCGTTTCATTTTGAAAATCAATATACGTATATTCAAAATTAATATCTGGATATTTACGTTCTAGTAATGGTTTCAACCACTCGTAAGTATTTTTAGAAGTTGGTGCATTTACACAACTTGCACAGACAACATCTGCGCCGTATACGACAACACTCACTTTAGTCATACTTAAATCCCCCGTTTTGTTTTATAGATTTTTCTTTCTTTATCTATTATAATAAATTAATAATGAATTTATGAAGTAATTTACTTGAAAGGAGACATATCTCATGCCTACTGAGAATGCAACAATGTTTGATCAAGTAGCTGAAGTTATTGAACGTTTACGTCCTTTTTTATTACGTGATGGCGGAGACTGCACATTAGTAGATGTTGAAGACGGCATCGTGAAATTACAATTACACGGAGCTTGCGGTACTTGTCCAAGCTCAACAATCACATTAAAAGCTGGTATTGAACGTGCATTACACGAAGAAGTTCCAGGCGTTATCGAAGTAGAACAAGTCTTCTAAAACGCCTCATATATAAACAAAAGTCATAGGAAAGAGCATACGCTCCCTCCTATGACTTTTTTATTTTATAAATACTAATGATGAAAAGACATTCTAAAGACAAACTGCAAAGGTGGTTGTGCTAGGAATAGTTTTAATTAACATAAGTACTAAAACACTTAAGTAAGAAATTCTAAATATGGACAACAAAACGACGTTGTATGACACTCGAGGGATTTAAAGTTATTGATGACTTAATCGTTCAAACACTTACGTAAGTAATTCTAAGATAGATTACGAAGCGTAGTTATGAGACTCCTATGCTAATTATTAATGAACCTAAGTGCTTTAGCACTTAGGTAAGTAGTTCTAAAATGGATTATGGAACGTAGTTGAGTGACGCCTGAGGGGTTTAAAGTGATTGATGAACGTAAGTGTTCACACACTTACGTAAGTAGTTCTAAGATAGATAACGAAGTGTAGTTGTGAAGACTCCTAGGGGAGCAGTGCTAGTCGAAGACTACAGGCTGAGACAGCACCCCAGGAAAGCGAAACAACTTAAACGAGTGAATATCTACCTAAGAACTACTTTGCAGGACTACAGGCACGAGCCTTTCCCACAGTAAAGCGCAACAACTCAAACAAGTTAATATCTATCTTAGAACGCCTTTACACATATGGTATTTCAATAAAAAGAAAGACTGCCAACAAAGTTAGAAACTTTGTCGACAGTCTTTACTAATACGTTTATAGTTATTCATTCTAATGATGTTGATGATGCTTTTCATCTTTAGAGTTATTATCTTGCATGTGTTGCGCAATATGTTGGTTCATATAGCCCCAACCTTTCCAACCTACATGCACTACGTCACTTAATACATACTTTTCATAGTCTTTATCAGACATATCGTAAACTTTACCACCATGATCAACTACAGTTTTATGAATCTTGTTATAAACAGGTTCACGAGTTGAACGGTGAATGCCTAAATGGTCATACCATTTACCGTTAACTGGTAGAATGACATATTGAACATCCGCACCAGCTTGATGCATTGTGTCTACAAGTAATGATAAATCTTTAAACTCAGGAGAGTTCATTTTGAACTCATATTTACGATGATTCATTGGTTTCTTAGTTGTTAATTGTTTCCAATATTCATTACGAATGCCATATTTATTAGAAGTTGAACGTTTTTCTCCTAATTGTACACCTTTTTCACGCATAGTATCCCAAGATACATTAGGTTCTGTAAAAGGATGAACATGCTCTAATGGTGATTTATCTAAAGAGAAATAAGATTTAATCGCTTCAATTTTAAGAAGCTGATTCTGTTTAAACTTAGAAACATATTGCCCTTTCACATCTCCAGGGTGTTTAGCCTGTTCTTTTAAATATGCTTTATTTGAAGCACTTTTAAAATGTAATAAACGCTTAGCATAACGTTGCTTTAATTCTGCAGGCATATCTTTTTGTTGGAAAATCTGATCAATTTGATTTGCTGTTGTACGTGCTGCAAAGTCCCTATCATTCACACCATGAGTACTAAACCATTGCGGTGAAATGATAAACGTCATTTTTTTACCTTTTAACTGGTCATATTGACCAGCTAATTCAATCGCATTGATTAAATCAGTGTTACCACCTGTACCTACTAAGAAGACAGGTTTCGTCCCTTTTCTATGATGTAATGCAAGGGCTGGGTTAAATGGGTCTTGTTTGTTCAATTCACTTGAACCATAAATTGGATAATACTTGTCACTGCTAAACAGTTTATTTTGAATGAGCGTACCTTTAAGTACTTGATCTGTTAAAGAAATTCTATTATCAGCGACTGTCTTATTTGATACTAAACCAGTAAACCAGCTTGCCGGCATTAGCACAAACGCTAAGAATAACAGGCCACTGATAATAATAGGTAAAAACGGTTTTAATTTCATCGTAATTCTTCTAATGCTTCAACAATTTTATTAGGAGTTGCCCACTCATCACGATCAAAGTCCATAATAGATACTTCAATACCTAATCTATTTTGAATTTCAAGTAATAAACCAACTGTTTGGAAAGAATCAATAATACCTTCTTCAAAGATTTCTACGTCTGGGTTTTCTTTTACAATATCGTTTTCCGCAACATCAGCTAATAAATCTAATACTTGTTCTCTAAATTCCATAATTAATTACTCCTTTTATATTAATTTTCCTGAAAAGATTAAAAATCCAAATGCTACAAAATGGAATGTAATGATAATACTTAAAGCAGTAGTGAAACCATTTTGCCAACGAGGTGGGTGTTTCTTTCTCCAACGTTCATAATATCCATAACCGATAAACATCAATCCATGATAGATACCATAAACAATATAGAATACTTCTAAACCATGCCACACACCCATAATAAAGAAGTTTAAGAAGAATGCAAAATTAGACATTGCAAATTGGTTCTTCATTAATTTCTTACGTGACATATAGAATAATGTACGCATGTATACACAGTCTCTAAACCAGAATGATAATGACATATGCCATCTATTCCAGAAGTCTTTAATATTACGTGCTTTGAATGGTTGTTTAAAGTTAGGTGGTGTGTTAATACCGTACAAGTAACTCACAGCTACAGCGAATAAACTGTAACCTGCAAAGTCAAAGAATAGATAGAAACTATACGCATACATGTATAACCATTTATGTGTAAAACCGTGTAAGTCCATAGTTAATGGTTGAATTGCATATACGTTAATTAAATGCGCAATAATATATTTATATAGGAAACCAAGCATAATCATATGAATGGCCTTTAATACCATTTCTCTATATTGATTTCCAGTTGGCACTTTTTTATCGTCTTTAACGAAACGTTTATAACGGTCAATTGGTCCAGAAGATACTGTTGGGAAGAATGAAATAAATTGAATTAATTTCCCTACTTTAATCTCTTTAATTGAACCGTCTCTAATTTCCATGATAAGTTGAATACTTTTGAAAGTAACGTAGGAAATACCTAAGAATCCTACAAATTCAATTAATTTATGCTCATGAAAATGAATTTGATGTCCGCCTAACCATGAACTTTGTAATACTTTAACAATCGCAAGCGGTAAAATAGATAAAATCATTACTATGACAAATTTACTAAATGTGTTGTTCTTTTGGCGTGACTTATAATAAGCCATAATTAACGCCACTTGCCAAATTAGATAAATAACAAAACTTAGTAATTGAATACTTAAATATTTATTACCAAATAAGTTATGTTTATCTGAAGCAAAAATGATAACAATCATAATTGCAGTACTAATACCATTATAGATGTAGCTTCGCTTACCTAAAAACCCGAGTATAATCACAGGTAAAAGTACAATAAACGCAATTAAGAAGAAGGTAAACGTACCATAAGGAATCATGCGTCAATATCCTTTGCAACTTGTTTACGATCTAGTTTCCCATTAGAAGTCAATGGAAGTTGTTCCATCCAAACAAATTTTCTCGGAATCATATATTCAGGTAAGCGAGATTTTAGCTCGGATTTAATTGTTCTTGTCATTTCTAAATCATTTTCCACTTCTTCAGTTGGTACTACTGCACCCACTAAATATACCACTTTGTCATTTTTATAAATTGGTACAACGACTGTTTCCCTCACATATTGTGATTGACGTAATTGTGTTTCAATTTCTTCAAGTTCCATACGGTAACCATTTAATTTAATTTGGAAATCGATACGTCCTTGGATAAACCAATGACCATCTTTTTCAACTGCTTTATCGCCTGTATGATATGTGCGAATGCCATCTTCAAAATTGAATACCGCTTCTGTTTTTTCTTTATTTTTCAAATAACCTAAACTTACGCTGTTTCCTTTAATAATAAGTTCGCCTTCATCTGTAGTTGATAAAGATGTGTTAGGTCTAGCTACTCCAACTGGTAGTGGGTTATATTGTTCAAGAATTTCAGGTGTAATCTTCACACCAGTTACAGCAACAGTTGCTTCTGTAGGACCATAAGTATTATAGATAATCGCATCTGGATATCTATCCACTAATGCTTTAGCAGTTCTATGCGGTAAGATTTCCCCACAGAAGAAGAAATGATTTAAACTTGGATAATCATTTCCATTTAAGTTTGGAAGTAATAAACACATTTCCATAAATGAAGGTGTTGATACCCACGCATTAATTGGCGTATTAACCAACATTTCATTTAATAATTTAGGTTTATTAATCATTTCTTTATCTACTAAGTTTAAAGTTCCACCAGAAGTTAAACATGGATAAATTGCCATTACAGATAAATCAAATGAGAAAGGCGCTTGGTTAAGCCATTCTTGAGGCTCATTTGATTCATTTAATGATACCATCCATTCTGCAAACTCTACTAAACTAGCATATTCAATTTGTACACCTTTAGGTTCACCAGTTGAACCAGAAGTAAAGATAGTATAAACCACATCGTTTGGAGACATTTGACTATCAAAAATAGTCGGATTCTCTGATTGTTGAATATCATTAACAGTTATCTCTTGCGCTGAATGATTTTCTAATGTTTCTTCAGATGTATTTAAAATAAATTGTGGTTGGACTTTTTCAATAATCATTTGTACGCGTTCTTGAGGAACAGATGTGTCAATTGGTACATAACCACAACCAGCTTTAATTGCACCTATCATCCCTACTAACATATAAGGTGACATATGACCATAAATGACCAATGGTTTTTGTGTATCTTGAAGCAAATGTGCTAACTTGCTTGATTCATCAATTAATTGTTGATATGTTAATTCATCATCTTTATGTCTAATCGCTATACGGTCAGGATTTTTTTGACCAAAGTCATTAATTAAATTGATAATATCTGACATAATTTAACTCCTTATTAGAATTCATTGTAAATGAAATTATTCTGTGTATCGCCTGAACCATATATTAGGTACAGTGCTATAAAAATCGCTAAATATAATATCGTTAATAAATAAGGCTTAGCTTTTTCGAAATAAAGCATACCTTTACTAGTATTTGTTTTCTTTTCTTTCAATGGCGTATCGCACCTCACTATGAATTACTTATAAATATTATTAAAAGCTTTTCCCAGAAAGAAGTTGAAATCACAAAATATAATTTTAATATTTTATTTTTACACTTCATTATAAGCAATATATTTTTTAAAGCAAACTATTTTTTCAGTATATTTTTTATACATATTTGTTCAAATTGTGTTATAGAGGATTATTTTTCAAAATGAATTACAAAACAACTATCGTATTTATTCGTTTAATTCGAACGTAAATGATAATAATTATAATAGTACTAAATGTGCTTTATCACAATTACATAATGTCTAACAAAACTGTTAGATTCTGAAAATGAAAAACTTCTTATTCTCTTATACAAAACAATATAGAGAATAAGAAGTTTTTATTTTTATTTATGAACTTGAGTTAACGGTTGTTCTCCATGTATAACCGCTTTAATATTGTCGACACATAGTTGAATCATACGATCTCTTGTCACCATTGAAGCACTACCGATATGCGGTAAAATCACTGCATTTTTCATTTTCAGCAATGGATGATCTAGCCTAATAGGTTCTTCGCGTAAAACGTCAAGACCACACCCAGCGATTTGACGATATTCAAGCGCTTCAATTAACGCTTCTTCATCAACGATAGCCCCTCTACCAATATTGATAAAGATAGCATCGTTCTTCATTTTTGAAAATGCAGTCCCATTAAATTTATTCGCTGTTTCACTAGTCAATGGCGCTGTACAAATAACAAAGTCACTGCGTTCTAACAGCTCATCAAATGATACATATTGGGCATTGAGTTCTTGCTCAGCATCTTTATGTCTTGAACGATTATGATACAAAATGTCTGTATTAAAACCTTGAAGTCGTCGTGCAAAACTTTTACCAATTTCTCCCATGCCATAAATACCTACCGTCGAACCATGGACATCTTTTCCAGATAATAAATAAGGGCCCCAACTTTTCCAGTTGCCTTCTTGAACATAATGTTCTGCTTCAATAATACGACGTGCAACGGTAAGCATTAATGTAAATCCTAATTCCGCCGTTGTTTCAGTTAATACATCTGGTGTATTCGTAACGACAATATTATGTTTCGTCGCACTATCTATATCAATGTTGTCATAACCGACTGCCATATTCGCAATGATTTTGAGATGCTTAGCTTGCTTCAAGGATGCTTCATCTATCTTCTCACTTAGTGTAATAAAACAAGCAGTTGCCTCTTCTATTTCTTTTAAAAATGTTTCTCTCGGCATGGGCTCAAATTCTTCGTCCCACATTTGAACTTCACCAAGTTGTTTTAACTGTTGAACAAATTTTTCAGGAATTTTGCGTGTGACTAATATTTTATCCATAACTCCGGCACTCCTTTTTATTCTTCTGCTGCTTTTTCTAATTCTTCAATTGCAACATTCAAATCTTTAAATGAGTACGTTGGTTGTTGATCTTTTTCTTGTAATTCTTCATATGATGTCACGCCTGTTTGAACATGTATTGTATCTACCCCTACATTGATACCTGACATAATGTCTGTATCGTAAAGGTCACCAACCATCGCAACATCTGATTTATCAAGTTTTAAAATATCTAAGGCAATATCCATAATGACCGGCTCAGGTTTACCTATAAATTGTGGTTGTTGACCAGTTGAAACACTTACCACACTTGTAATAGCACCGTTACCAGGTAAGAACCCACGCTCTTTAGGAATTGAAACATCAGGGTTCGTAGAAATAAACTTCGCACCTTGGCGTACCGCTAAAGTTGCGACAGCTAATTTTTCATAAGTTACTTTTTCATCTAGACCAATCGCTACATAGTCTACATGTTCATCATCTTTAACAGTTAATCCTGCCTCAGTTAAAGCCGTTCTTAATCCACTACCGCCAAGCATATAAACAGTAGCATCACTTTTTTCTTCAGCAATGTAATTAGCAGTGGCTAACGCAGATGTTACAACTTCCTCAGGTTTAGCATCTATGTTCATTTCTTTTAATTTTTGAGTTACTTCTTCGGGTGTTTTAGTAGAGTTATTCGTTACGTATAAATGTGGGATGTCATTTTGATTTAAGTAATCGATGAATTGAGCTGCACCATCAATTTCATCTGTTCCTAAGTACATCGTGCCATCCAAATCAATTAAATAACCTTTATAGTTTTTCATTACTGGTTGCCTCCCTTTCCGAAAGCAGTGACTGGAACATTTTCTTTTTCAAGAAATTGCATGACTTCTTGAATAAATTGTTCATAATAAGGTAATGCTTTATCAAAAAGTGGTTGAATCACATCACTATCAAGCTCAGTATAATTATGAGCGAACTGCTTTCTAACCTCTACGGTTTCATTAATATGCTGTTGTGTTTCTTTAGTAATGACACCCTCTAATTCCAAGATATCAATCACATCTTTATAATTGCCTGGATCTCTTAAGATAAAACCATCAATAATCATATTACCTATATCTACTGAAGACTCAATTAACATTTGAGCAATACGCTCAAAAGCATAATGATTTGATTGATTTGCTTCATAGTCTTGAGTTAATTGATTTAAATAGTTAAGCTTTAAATTTAATTTATCTTTATCAACAAAATACATATCAGTCACCTCTTAATATCTCTATCATATCACAGTTTTGCATAGGTCTTCATTTGTCGTTATACTTAATTTAAAAATGAGAAAAAAGGAGTTCTACTCTTATGATAGATATGTTTTTATACGATGATGAAGAACAAAGCCAAGTGCAATTTGTAGGTTTTGTTGGTGAACATAGTCGTTATGATTTAATGTTAATACAAACAGACCGTCATTATGGTAAAACGCTTGTTTTGAATATGCAAACCAATAAATTTGGCATTATTGGAACTGATGATATTGAAGAAGAAGGTTATATCGCGCATATTTTAGGCGTGACTCAAGAAGAAAGTGATGAAATTATTGAATACCTTAACCAAGTTATCCAATAAAAATAAAAAGGAAGTCGGACACAAATCGTTTTTCTCAAAAGATTTCTGCTCCACTTCCTTTTTTCCATGCTTATTCATCATTGCGTTGCTTTTCGACGTTTTGAATAGTTGGTTTAATTTTTACATCATGTAATTTATCTTCTTTGTCAGCGATTACTTTTTCTTGTTCCATATCTAACTGTGCCATTTCTTTATTAGATAAATGTCTGACTACAAAATATGGACATCCAAAATTACAATATTCCAAGATATAGTCTTGGATACTTGAGAAACGTTTAGATATCTCTGATTTTTTATTTGAATCTTTATAAAAGCCTTTTAAACGTAACTGATCATAACCGAAGTCTCCCACTACATAATCATACTTATCTAATATATCAGAATACCTTGAGGCAAAGAGTTCTTCATCAAAGCAATCTCTGTAATCTTCAATTAATTCAAAATACTGCTGATCTACTTTAATCATCACTTGTCACCTTTATTCCATATAATAAAAACTTAGATTACACGATTTCATTTGAAATGTGCAACCTAAGTTCTTAAATTGTTTTATTTAAACGTTTTTAATTACTTTTGTTGTAATTGTTCTTCACCTAAACGGTGTTTTTCTTTAGCTGCTTCATTTACTTGCTCATCAGCATGATATGAACTACGTACCATTGGGCCAGCTTCACAATGTTTGAAACCTTTTTCCATAGCTACTTTTCTTAATTTACCAAATTCTAATGGTGTATAATATTTTTCTACTTTTAAATGCTTACGTGATGGTTGTAAATATTGACCAATTGTTAAGATATCAACATCATTAGCACGAAGATCATCCATTGTTTCGTAGATTTCTTCTAATGTTTCACCTAAACCAACCATTAAACTTGATTTAGTTGGGATATCTGGTTGTAATTCTTTAGAACGACGTAAGAATTCTAAAGTTCTATCATAAGTCGCACGCGCACGTACTCTTGGCGTTAAACGACGAACTGTTTCGATATTGTGGTTTAAAATGTCTGGTTTTGAAGCCATTAATGTTTCAAGTGCTTCATAATCTCCACCCATATCTGATGGTAAGATTTCAATTGTAGTGTACGGATTACGCGCACGTACTTTACGTACTGTTTCAGCATAAACGTTAGAACCTGCATCTCTTAAGTCATCACGAGCAACTGCTGTAATAACAACGTGTTTTAAATTCATTAATTCTACTGATTCTGCTACACGTTCTGGTTCATTTAAGTCTAATTCGTTTGGTAACCCTGTTTTTACCGCACAGAAACGACATGCTCTTGTACATACAGCTCCTAAGATCATAAACGTAGCAGTACGTCTAGCTCCCCAACATTCATGTATGTTTGGACATTTAGCTTCTTCACATACTGTATGTAGATTTTTTTCTCGCATCATCTTCTTGAGGCCAATATAGTTCTCATTCGTGTTAAGCTTTATTTTCAACCAATCTGGTTTACGTAAGATTTCTTCATTTTTAGTAGCCATAACAACGCATACCCTCCTGTATAATCTATCTTTTCCTATTATAACGAAATTTACTTTAAATTAAAATGTAATAACTTATAAAATTAAAACTCTTATTGGTTTTCACTTTTATTTATGAAAAGGTATTAAATTTTTTATGATTTATTTACTTGTCTAGCAATTTCTCTTTAAAAATGTCTCGTAAAAATTCTGGCATTAAATAATCAATTGACTTCCCTTTTAATAGAGGGAAATAGCGACCAAATGTGTACATATCCACAGTACCTAAAATATAATTGCCGTCATCTTCGATTTCCTCTCCATTAATAAAGAAACGATTTTCTGATTCAATAAAGCCACAGTTATATAAGATGTAACCGCCAAAGATATCGCCTCTAAATCCAAGACCTTGGACATGTTCATGCATATATTCTTGTTTTTGACTTTTAACGATGACTTTTTTCAAATCTGCACCTTTAAGTCTCACTCTGACCACGTTAATCGGATGTGGTAACATTTTGTGAATATCGTATTCTGTTACTTTGTCCGCTTCAATTCCATTAACGATTAATCCTGCATTAATAATGGTACAATCTGCATTTGTGAATTCAAATACGCTCTCAGCTAATAAATATGTTGTTTCTGTAATAACATCAGTTTTGCCAAGTAGTTTCACTGGATGATTAATCACTGGGTCACTTAAAAGTTTTTTGCCTTCATTTTCAAAATCTGTCTCCACTAATGGTAACGTTTCGACAGGATGTAAAACCGCCTCTTTCGACACGACTTTCTTATCTTCAATAGTTAAGTTGACCTCACCTAAATAGTAGCCATATTTACCAGCAGCAGCCATTAACACACCATTATTAATTTCACCTTCATCAAAATGGTGATGGGTGTGACTACCTAAAATCACGTCAATCTCTGGAATTTCTTGGCATAATTTCTCATCAAAGAAGACACCAACATGACTCATGACGATAAGTACATCATATTGACCATGCCGTTGCGCAATTTCATCTTTCATCGCTTCTAAAGGGTCTGTCACAATCCAATCTAACGCACGATAAAACGGTGTAAATGGTGCTGTCGCTGCTACAAATAAAAAGCGCACACCTTTAATTTCTCTAATAGTCGATGTTGCAATATTATGAGGTAAGTGCCCTTCTTCATCAATTACATTGGTACAAATGACTTCAAATTTAGCTTCATTATATAAATTGTTTAACGCTTCATGAGAAATCGTCATGCCTTCATTGTTACCGATTGTGGCAATATCGCAATGTGCTGCATTAAGTAGTTCTACATTCTTCTTACCTAAAGTGGCTTCTGTGACTGGCGCCGATAAATCTACGTGGTCGCCAATATCTAGATATAACGAGGGATGTTGAAGTTTAGGTCTATGTTCCGCCATATATGATGTGATGCGTGCATATTCGTTTAAATGACTATGAATGTCATTTGAATGATAAATAGTTAACTTCACTTAAATTCCCCCTATATTTATTTAAAGAAAAGATTTAATAATTAAATATATACCCATAATCAACATTACAGTACGTAATAACGTCACTACTGTTTCTGACTTAATAGAGCGGTTCACACGTACACCGATTTGGGCACCTATGTAACTTGAAATAATTAAGACAATTGAATACGACCATGCGACGTGTCCTTGAATAATATGTCCAATCGAACTCATTACACTTGAGAAGAAAATCATCATCATACTTGTACCCACTGCGACATGAGGTGGAAATCTAAAGACAATCAGCATTAGTGGTGTCATTAACGTACCGCCACCTATACCAAATAATCCAGTTAACACACCAATAAATAACGTTGCGAAAAACGCAAAGAATGGTGGCACACTGTAATGATATGTTTTCCCATCAGCATCAATATACGTTTTGCGGTACTTTTCTTTATCGAAAATTTTAAATGGTTTAATTTTATGACGTACCATAAGTAAAATAGAAACTAAAATCATAAAAATACCAAAGTATAAATTAAAAGAGTCTAGCGTCAAATATCGACTAATAAATGACCCAACTAATGACCCCGGTAGTAAACCAAATAAAAAGATAGAACCATTTTTAATATCTACTTGCTTCGTTTTCAAATATCCAATAGAAGAAGACAGCCCTGTAACAATTAAAATGACTGAAGATGTTCCTATTGCGATTTGAGTGGTAATCCCATGTAACAAATCATGATTAACACCTAAATACACTAGTGTTGGCACGATAATAATGCCGCCACCTATCCCTACCAGTGACCCAAGTACAGCTGATAATAAACCGATTAAAATTAATAAAATAATTGTCAATAACACTATATTTCGCCTCTTAGAATAATTTTAATTGTTGTGGGGCTAAGCCCGTGTATTCTATATTTAATATGTCTTGATACACTTTCGCATTTTGTGCTGCATGGCCACCCGAGTTATTGTTAAATACCACATAAACTTTTTTAGCTTTCTGTTCTAATATTTTAACCTTTTTCGCTAAATCTGTAAGTTCTTCCTTATTATAATCATATAAATAACGGACATCTCGCCATTCTTGATCTGTCATATCTTTTTTCGTCCATCCTTGCTTATTTCTACCGTGATAACGTACAAAGGCTTTATCAGCGGTAATACGATTAACTAATGGGACCGAACCTTCTTTCACTTGAGGTTCATCTACAACAGCATGAATAATCTGATGTTCAGTTAAAAACGCTAACGTCTGTTCTTTAAATTGTTCATTAAACCAAGACTGATGTCGAAATTCAACGCACATAGGAATATCTTTTAGTTGTTCTCGTACATACAAGATATAATTAATATTCTGTGTTGTACAATCAAACCATGGTGGAAATTGCACTAACACCATTGCCAATTTACGATGTTCAATCAACGGTTGAAGCATCAGTTTAAATTGCTCAAATAATTCTTGTCGTGAATCGGCAAACGCTTTATAATCGGCATGCAGTGTCAATGCTTGATGAATTTTCACGACAAATTCAAAGCGATCTGGCGTTTCCTTAATCCACTTCTGTATATTTCGTTCTGGTTGGATGGCATAATAAGAGGGATCAAGTTCAACAAGCGGAAAGTGCCCTGAATATGTCTTTAACTTATCCGATTGTCGCTCCATATCCTCATACAATGAGTAGTGATCTCCCCATCCAGTAAGACCTATATTAATCATTTTTTATCACCAGCTTTATGATACCATATTCATTTTTAAGTTATCACTTGTTCAATACTAACTTTACATTTTCTTATTATTTTTGGAAAATGCACTCCCCCATACTCGATATTTGATGTTATTAATAAAATGTATAAAAAATTGAAAAACCCTTTCAATCGAGGAAACAGAATACGTAACGTCAGAAGTTTACTTCAAGTAAATGACCAAAAAACGTATAAGTTGACCACGAGTGAAAGGGGTTGTTTACAGTTATATTTTTTAAAAAATTACTCTACAATCCTAACTAAATCCTCAACTTGCTTAACAAGATTATTCATTAATTGGTCTACATGTTGTGTCGTAGCTAGACGTGGCGATTGACCACTCCATATATGAGTCCATTCTTTATTACCATTAGAAGCTGCATGCTTACGAATAGCATTTGTTAACTGATTCTGCACTGGATAAGGTAGAATGTCTCCATCATATTGACTCATTTCTTTTACAAAGTCATTATTTACCCCACGTGCGAATTTCCCACTAAACACATTCGTAACTACTGTGTCAGTTTCTATACTATTCAAAATCGTCTGCTTCACCACATTATTAGCGCCACTTTCTTTAGCTGTTAAGAAAGCCGTCCCCATCTGCACACCTTGTGCACCAAGAACTAAACTTGCTACAATACCGCGACCATCCATAATTCCACCTGCAGCTACAACAGGTATTGAAACATGATCTACCATTTGAGGGACAAGTGACATCGTCCCTATAAGTGCTTGTTGTTGCTTAGGATGAGGTAGAAATGAACCTCTGTGTCCACCTGCTTCACTCCCTTGAGCAACGACCACATCTATGCCCGCACGCTCATTCTCAATGGCTTCTTCTACAGTCGTCGCAGTTCCAATTAATGTTACATTCGCTTGTTTAAGCTTTTTGATAATATTTTGTTCAGGAATACCAAAGGTAAAACAACATATTGGCACTTGATGTTTAATGACATTATCAATTGCATTCATAAACTGTTGTTCTTCCGTGATATTGACTGTAGGTTCTTCAAGATTTAATGCTCGACGATATGGTTTTAACCATGCATTCATTTGTTCAACTTGTTGATGTGAATAATCATTGTAACCAGTTACAAATAAATTCACTCCAAATGGTTTAGACGTTAACGCTTGAACTTTCTGAATTTCTGCATCCAGTTTTTCTGCTGACATATAACCTGCCCCAATTGTCCCTAGAGCACCATTATTACTTACTGAAGCAACTAACTCCGGTGTCGTACTACCAGCCATACCTGCTTGAATAATGGGATATTGGACCTTTAATAATTGGGAGAGTTGATTTGAATTCCACATATACCAAGCATCCCCTTTCTAATTATTATTTTTGATAATTGAAAAGTACTTAGTTTATATCTACCATTCCCTACGCTAAATTTAGATAAACGCTAATTCCTTTCTTATAAATCAATAAAAAACGCCAACGTATTTATAAAACATAAATACGTTGACGTTCATATTATTTACTAAGAAATAGGTAGTCTTATAGGTTGAAATTAACCGATACTACCTTCCATTTCGAATTTAATTAAACGGTTCATTTCTACTGCATATTCCATTGGTAATTCTTTTGTGAATGGTTCAATGAAGCCCATTACGATCATTTCAGTTGCTTCTTCTTCAGAAATACCACGGCTCATTAAGTAGAATAATTGTTCTTCTGATACTTTAGAAACTTTCGCTTCATGTTCTAATGAAATATTGTCATTGAATACTTCATTGTAAGGAATTGTATCTGAAGTAGATTCGTTATCTAAGATTAAAGTATCACATTCAATGTTAGAACGCGCACCTTTCGCTTTACGTCCGAAGTGAACGATACCACGATAGATAACTTTACCACCATTTTTAGAAATAGATTTAGAAACGATAGTTGAAGATGTGTTTGGTGCTTTATGAATCATTTTGGCACCAGCATCTTGAACTTGTCCTTTACCAGCGAATGCGATTGATAACGTACTACCTTTCGCACCTTCACCTAAAAGTACACAGTTAGGGTATTTCATTGTTAACTTAGATCCTAAGTTACCGTCAACCCATTCCATGTTACCATTTTCATGAACAAACGTACGTTTCGTAACTAAGTTATAAACGTTGTTTGCCCAGTTTTGGATTGTAGTATAACGTACGTGTGCATCTTTATGAACGATGATTTCAACTACTGCTGAGTGTAGTGAGCTTGTTGTATAAACTGGTGCAGTACAACCTTCAACGTAGTTTACTGAAGCACCTTCATCCGCAATGATTAATGTACGTTCGAATTGTCCCATGTTTTCTGAGTTAATACGGAAGTATGCTTGTAATGGTGTATCTAATTTAACGTTTTTAGGTACATAGATGAATGAACCACCTGACCATACTGCTGAGTTTAATGCTGCGAATTTGTTGTCAGCTGCTGGAATAACAGAAGCAAAGTATTCTTTGAATAGTTCTTCGTTTTCACGTAACGCACTATCCGTATCTTTAAAGATGATACCATTTTCTTCTAATTCTTTTTCCATGTTGTGATAAACAACTTCTGATTCATATTGCGCAGAAACACCTGCTAGATATTTTTGCTCAGCTTCAGGAATACCTAATTTATCAAATGTACGTTTAATTTCTTCAGGTACTTCGTCCCAAGAACGTTCTGTATGCTCTGAAGGTTTAACGTAGTATGTGATGTCATCAAAGTCTAATTCTGATAAGTCGCCACCCCATTGAGGCATTGGCATTTTATAGAATAATTTTAAAGCTTTTAATCTGAAGTCAAGCATCCATTCTGGCTCGTCCTTCATTTTAGAAATTTCTCTAACAATATTTTCTGTTAAACCACGTTCTGATCGGAAAATGGAAACATCCTCATCATGGAAACCATATTTATAATCCCCAACATCAGGTGCTTTTTTAGCCATTTCAATCACTCCTTAAATATATTTAAACGTCGTGCGTGAGATTTTTAATATTCATTATTTATATTGTCATTGTAACAACATGCAACTTACATAAAAAGTCAAAAGTGTAAAAAGTTAAATGAAGTTATGTTTTTAATACTACTATCTTTTGAGTTGAATAATAACTTTACTCAACTCAAAAGTTTAGTCAGAACTGCTTAGTCTTCAGTAGTACCTTCAGCTTTACCTTCTTTTTCAACTGTACCTTTTTCGAGTGCTTTCCAAGCTAAAGTAGCACATTTAATTCGAGCAGGGAATTGTGAAACACCTGATAATGCTTCAATATCTCCCATATCTTCAGTAATTTCATAGTCTTCGCCAAGCATCATTTTAGTGAATTCTTGACTCATTTGCATCGCTTCGCCTAACGTATGGCCTTTTACGGCTTCAGTCATCATTGATGCACTAGACATTGAAATTGAACAACCTTCACCTTCAAATTTAGCATCATTAATCATGCCGTCTTCGATATCAAATGTTAATCTGATGCGATCACCACAAGTAGGATTGTTCATATCTACTGTCATTGATCCATTGTCTAAAACGCCTTTGTTTCTAGGGTTTTTATAATGATCCATAATTACAGATCTATAAAGTTGATCTAAATTATTAAAATTCATAAAAGAAAAACTCCTTCGTTTGTTTCAATGCTTCAACTAATTGATCAACATCTTCTTTCGTATTGTAAATGTAGAAACTAGCACGAGCAGTTGATGAAACATTTAGCCATTTCATTAATGGTTGCGCACAGTGATGTCCTGCTCTTACTGCAACACCTTCTGTATCAACAGCAGTTGCAACATCATGAGGATGAATGTCAGCTAAGTTAAATGTAATCACACCAGCGCGTCTTTCTTTTGGTGGACCATAAATTTCTAATCCTTCGATAGCTGACATTTGATCATATGCATATTCTGTAAGTTCTTTTTCATGTTTGTGAATCGCTTCAAATCCTAATTGTTCAATATAACGGATAGCTTCAGCTAAACCGATAGCTTGAGCGATTAATGGCGTACCTGCTTCAAACTTCGTAGGTAAGTCTGCCCAAGTCGCATCATATTTACTTACGAAGTCAATCATGTCACCGCCAAATTCAACAGGTTCCATATCTTTAAGTAAATCACGTTTACCGTATAATACGCCGACACCTGTTGGACCTAACATTTTATGACCACTGAAACTGAAGAAATCAGCATCTAAGTCTTGGACATCAATATCCATATGAGGGGCAGATTGCGCACCATCTACACTAATAATTGCGCCATGTTCATGAGCAATCTTAGCGATTTCTTTAACGTCGTTAATTGTACCAAGTACATTCGATACATGAGCAATTGCTACGATTTTTGTTTTATCATTAATTGTCGCTTTGACATCTTCAATGCGTAATTCTCCCTCATCTGTCATAGGGATGAATTTTAAAGATGCGTTTTTACGTTTAGCTAATTGTTGCCAAGGTACGATATTCGCATGATGTTCCATTTCAGTCACAACAATTTCATCGCCCTCTTCAATATTCGCATCACCATAACTACGTGCCACAATATTAATAGAAGCTGTTGTTCCTCTAGTAAAGATGACTTCTTCAAAATATTTTGCGTTAATGAAACGTCGAACCGTTTCACGTGCACCTTCATAACCGTCTGTTGCAAGTGAACCAAGTGTGTGTACGCCACGGTGAACGTTAGAATTATAACGTTTATAGTAATCATCTAACACATTTAACACTTGGACTGGTTTTTGACTTGTCGCTGTTGAATCAAGATAGGCTAATCTTTTTCCATTAACTTTTTGATTTAAAATAGGAAAATCTTTGATAATTTCCTCAATATTTAATGAAGTTTCGGCCACTTTATTCACGACCTTTCTGTTATTAAAAATCTCGTCTTCGATTATTTGTTTACTTTTAATTCGATAACTTCTCTTAATTGACGTTTAACGTCTTCGATTGGTAATTCACGTACAACTGGATCTAAGAAACCATGAATGACTAAGCGTTCAGCTTCTCTTTGAGAAATACCACGGCTCATTAAGTAGTAAAGTTGTTCTGGATCTACACGTCCAACTGATGCTGCGTGTCCTGCTTCTACGTCATCTTCATCAATTAATAAGATTGGGTTAGCATCACCACGTGCATGTTCAGAAAGCATTAAAACACGTGATTCTTGGTTAGCGATAGATTTCGTACCACCATGTTTAATATAGCCAATACCATTAAAGATAGATGATGCGTTCTCAAGCATAACCCCATGTTTCAAGATATAACCATTTGTTTCTTTACCGTATTGAACGATTTTAGATGTAAGGTTAATCTTTTGATCGCCAGTTCCAACGACTACTGATTTAAGTTCACTCGTAGAACGGTCGCCAATTAAATTTGTAGTATTATCAATAATTTGGCTACCTTCATTCATTAAGCCTAATGCCCAATTAATTGAAGCATCTGCTGCAGTTGTACCGCGACGAATGATATGACCAGTGAAGCCTTTATCAAGGTAATCTACTGAACCGTAAGTGATATTTGAGTTAGCACCTGCGATAACTTCAGAAATAATGTTTAATTGGTTACCTTCACCACTTGCAGTTGAAAGATAGTTCTCAACGTAAGTGACTTCAGCACTTTCTTCAGTTGCGATAATCACATGGTTGTAGAAGCTAGCATTCTCGTCATCATGTAATACAACGTATTGAATAGGATCTTCAACTACTACATTTTTAGGAACGTAAACGAATACGCCACCATTCATTAAAGCAGTGTGTAATGCTGTTAAGCGATGTTCATCAACACTTACTGCTTCAGTCATTAAATATTTTTGAACTAAATCACTGTGATTTACTAATGCGTCAGATAAACCTTCAATAATAACACCGTTGTTTTGCGCTTGTTCAGATACTTGTGTATAAGCTAACGCATTATTGTGTTGGATAATTAAGTTTTTAGAGTTTTCAACGTCGATAATGTTTTTTACTGCTTCAGGAAGTTCTGATAAATCATTGAATGCTTTTCCTTCAACATTATGTTCTTTAAATGTATCGAAATCCCATTTTCTTAATTTAGTTTTATCTGGTTTAGGCATTTCTAAAGTTTCTGTTAATTTCAACGCTTTTTGACGTAATTCAGTCATCCAAGAAGGTTCATTGTGCGCTTTAGAATAATCAACAAGTTGTTCTTCAGAAATGTTCAAAGTTTCAGTTGTCATAACTCTTTTTCCTCCTACTTGATGAAAAGTTTTAGCGACTGTAGAACGACTTTACCTCTTTTTTACTTTCGCAAGGTAAGCTTTCCCAGCCTTACATATTTAATAGCTTTAGTTAAGCTAGTGACATTGACTAAGCTCTGTCATGTTTCATCATTTAAATGAACATTTATAGACTATTCTTGAGCACCAAATTCTTCTTTAACCCATTCGTAACCTTCTTCTTCAAGACGTTTAGCTAATTCTGGGCCACCTGATTTAACTACTTTACCACCGTACATAACGTGTACTTTGTCTGGAGTAATGTAGTTTAATAAACGTTGATAGTGCGTAATCATTAATGCACCAAAGTTTTCACCGCGCATTTCATTGATACCTTTAGATACAACTTTTAATGCATCGATATCTAAACCTGAGTCAATTTCGTCAAGAATGGCAAATTTAGGTTCTAACATCATTAATTGTAAAATTTCGTTACGTTTTTTCTCACCGCCTGAGAAACCTTCATTTAAGTAACGTTGCGCCATATCTTTATCGATATCTAAGAAGTCCATTTGTTTATCTAATTTCTTAATGAATTGCATTAAGTTAATTTCTTGACCTTCTTCACGTTTAGCATTGATAGCAGAACGCATGAAGTCCGCATTTGTTACACCAGTAATTTCTGATGGATATTGCATAGCTAAGAAAAGACCTGCTTTAGCTCTTTCATCAACTTCTAATTCTAAAATATTAACGCCATCTAATAACACTTCACCTTGTGTTACTTCGTATGATGGATGTCCCATAATTGCAGATGATAAAGTAGATTTACCTGTACCATTTGGTCCCATGATTGCATGTACTTCATTTGTACTAACTGTTAAATTAACACCTTTTAAAATTTCTTTATCTTCAATAGACACATGTAGGTCTTTGATTTCTAATGTTGATGACATTTATATTCCCTCCGTAAATATAAAGTTTTCTTAACTAGTTTATAATAATTTTAATTTGTAGTCAAAAAGACTTTGTGTACTTTAATACACTTCATTATAACGCAAATATCCCCTAATATAAACTTATTAAAACGCTAAATTAGAGTCATTATTTAACTAAAATGATTTTTATCTAGCTTAATTTAGTACAATGAAACTGATAATCATAGGCTTGTTGTTCTCAATAACTTATTAGAATATATTTATAACTATTTTGTAATTTTATTTTCAAAAGATTTCCTTAATCTATGAAAATCTGTTATGATGCAATTTAACTTTTATTTAGAAAGGAGACATTCATGCAAGGTTTTAGGTGGATTAATATTGCAAAAGGATTTGGAATGGGAACGACTGATTTAATTCCCGGAATTAGTGGAGGTACTATCGCTTTATTATTAGGTATATACGATGATTTCATTTCATCGATTAGCGGTTTATTCTCTAAGCGATTTTGGCCTAGTTTGAAATTTTTACTTCCTATAATAATAGGAATGGGATTAGCCATTGGTATTTTAAGTAACCTTATTAATTATTTATTAGAACATCATCAAGTGGTTACCATGTTTTTCTTTACTGGATTAATCATTGGCATTATTCCATACTTATTAAGAACGGCGAATTTTAAAGAAACATTCCAAGCCAAGCACTATGTGGTTTTAATACTAGGTATCATCATTCTAGTGGCAATCACTTTAATGAATTCAGGTGAACAAAGTGCAGACACAACACTTCATTTATCTTTTAGTCTTATTATTAAATATTTTTTAGCTGGTGTATGTGCTTCTAGTGCTATGTTATTACCTGGAATTTCAGGATCGTTTATGTTGTTAGTATTTGGTGCTTATGGAACAGTAATGTTAGCAGTTGCAGACCTAGTTAAATTTAACTTTGATGGCTTGCCTGTATTGATAATTGTAGGACTTGGTATTATCGTAGGCTTTTTACTTTCAAGCCGTATGATCAAATACTTTTTACATCATCATTTTGTCATGACATTTGCTTTAATTACTGGATTTGTTATTGGCTCAATTTATGCCGTATTCCCTGGTTTACCTAGTGGTTCATTTGAGTGGTTAATAGCAATCGTATTATTGATAATTGGATTTGCCGGTAGTTATACATTAGGTAAAATTACCAGTGAAAATGAGAACTAGTAAATTTAAAAAATAAAATTAACGTCAGCGAAGAGAATAACTTCGTTGACGTTTTTGATTAACAAATAATTATTTTTCAAACAAAAAATCCCAACAATAAATTGTTGGGATAAACACGACATATAGTCTTGTTTTAGTAGATTCTGTAATTTTAGGTATAAGTACAAGTTAGCTAAACTTGTTCTACAACTATATTATATTTCTAACAGTGGCATAAAGTCAACTATTAATTGACTTATGTATTTTATAGATATATTACTCAAAATAGCCTTTTTTCATTTAACCAAGATTACTGATTTTCCGAGTATATTATCCCCTCTCAAATTCATTTAAATTTAAATATTAGAAATCAAAACTAATTAAACATTTAAATATTTATCATCATTACTAATTTTGTAGAGTACTAAAACGCCCGCGAGTAAAGTAAGGCAATCCATTGGGTTTTACTTATTCCTAAAATTACAGAGTACTAAAACTTAATTGTTTCAGTCATATTTAATCAATCCGTCTCACTTATACCTAAAATTACAGAGTACTAAAACCAAAAGATGGTTATTTATTCATTAAAACAAGTCTCACTTATACCTAAAATTACAGAGTACTAAAACCTCTAGCACTATTTAGTAAGAGAAAATTTAGTACGTACTGGGAAGCTATCTAAACTCCCCCATTACTTTAATAATAAATCTAATATATGTAGTTAATCAATTAATATTTTGATAATTGATCAATATATTTTTTAATACTTTCTGATAATTGGTCATCTTTAAGATTTAACTTAAATTTATGATTACAATGTTGTAAATATGATATTCCTACATACAAATCAATAGAATTAAATAACATAATTTGTGATATTTGATAATTAGATATTGTAGGATTTACTTCGATTTTATCATGATAAGTTAAAATAAAACGGTTTAAACTTTCTTCTAATTCTTTTCTTCGATAATTAAGAGGTGCATGCCAAAGTAGTTTATCAATAAAATCATTATTTATCTTTTGTTCTTCATTTCTTATATAATTATTAAATTTCCATTCTTTAGACATAAAATGCAGCGATCCTGTTAAAACAATAATTTTAACTCCTAGTGACTCCAATAAAGCTTTTAACTTTATTTGTTCATTGGGACTTAAATTTGCTTCTGGATATAAATAAATTAACAATAATTTATTACTGAATTGAGTGTTCAATTCGTCTACTATTAAAGGTAGAATGTTTTCAATTCGAGTAATCAGCTTTGAGTAATCTTTTTTTAATTCAAATTCAAAACTTAATAATTTAATAAATTGCTTTATATCGAAAGTCTTTGTTTTTAAGGGCAAATCATTATGATTTATATTCTCTAATAAATCAGATAAAAGAATGTTCATTGAATTTATGTATCCCGAACTTTCAAAATTATTGGAGTAATCTCTTTGAATTTTCTTATTTAAAATTGAGGAGGAACTTAAAGCATGTTCTTCCTCAATTTTGTTATTATCAATTATTATACTTTCATATTCTAAATTTGATACTGACTCTTGATTTAAAACATCAATGATGGAAACCTCATTTTTGTTTGAATTTCTTTTTTTAAAATATTGACTAATAGTTTCTAGTAAATCTTCTTCAATTGTTTCATGCTCATTATAAATAGCAGTATAATTCCCAATATTCAAATTAACTTTAGGCACTAACTCAGATTTTATTTGCCAAATTATATGTTCCATAAGCCATCCTTTTAAAAAATAATCGTACGATTATCCCCTAATATTTCAATATTTTGATTTTCTTCACCCAATAATATTTGCATATGTTGATATTGTTTTTCCGTAATAATTAATGCTCTAACATGTCCTTCCACAGGTAAAAAAGAATTCACTCTTTTTATAGTTTGATTTGCAGCATCTTTATTAATAACACTTTTAATATAAATTGAGTATTGCATCATTAAAAAACCATCTTCAATTAACCTTTTTCTAAATTTACTATAAATTCTTCTTTGTTTTTTTGTTTCTACAGGTAAATCAAACATTAGTAATACTCTCATAAATCTATAGCTCATAAAAATGATATTTCTTAAGATTAGGAAATTTTAATGATTGAATGTCACCATCTTTAAAGTACTCAATTATTGATTGTACCATGATATCTATTGCCCTTATCACCGTTTGCATCTTACCATCAATTTCAACACGCGCATGTAGTAAATTAATTATTTTTAACCTATATTCTTTTGTTAAATAATCTTCAGGTGGATGTTTTAACAAGAATAGATCAACTAATGCTCTAAAAGGCTCTATTAAATCCAAGGCTAGGTTAAAATGATTTCTTCCTCCAATATGGTGGATACCAATAGCCGGTATTAATCCTTTAGCTACAATTGTCCTAGCAATGGCAGAATTAAGAATGGTATAGCCGTAATTTAATACAGCATTTTCTATTAGCTCTTCATTATCTCTAGTAAAATTTTGAAAAAAGCTATTGAAATAATACTTAGCAGCTTGGCCTTCTATATTATTTCTATCAAAGAGAGCTACTGAATTTTTTAATTCGTTCATTTTTTGTATTCTATTATGTTCAACATTCATATATCTCATGCATTCAATTTGATTTTGAATTTTATTTTTAACGATTATGCGCCATAGTTCACTTTTCCGTGCTTCATCCCACTTCAACTGTTCTTTCATTTGTATATACTGATTAAAATGTCCAGAAATAGGTTGTAGGGTACACTCTGGTAAATGTTTCTGATTACAAAAAATAACTAAAATATTATAATTCGAAAGTTCGACTAAAAGTCTAGATGTAATAGTAACAGTTAAATCTTCAACTACTAAAGCAAAAATATCAGGCAGGGGAATTTTAGTTTCTAAATCTCCTTTTCTTATTTTTAAGCTATTTAAGTTTAATGACATATGATTTACATCTGTAACATAAACTATTCTCCAACTCATTTTAATTACCTCGTTTAAAAAGTAATTGTGGTTTTTGAATATTTTTCTGATAATATATATTTCCTAATACATCAGTATGCAATATTTTTATTGATTTCACTTTCTTACCTATTGTTTTTTTAATTCTTGCTTCACCTTTAACATTATTTAATTCGCAATATTCTTTATATCTAATGTTGGGTAAATCTAATTCTATTAAATTTCGCTTGTCACTGTTAACTCCTATAATTTTATATACTTCACCGTCTAGTTCAATTAAATCATTATAATAAAAACTTCCTATAAATTGTGAACTTTTATCAATACTTTTATTTGCTTTTAAATTATTATATGTTTCAGTTGGAATGTAATAGTAACTATCTTTCTTAAGAATATCTAAGTACGAAATCGTTATAAATTTATATCCTTTATCAGTTAAGTAAACATCGAAACGAAGCGATTTAATTGATAATCTCACTAATTGTTTTTTTGAGTCTTCATACTTATGAGTGACATCCAAATGATTACCAACTTTATTGCTTAACATCTTAATTGTTTTAACTATAGGCCCATTATCTTTTTTACTATATTTAGTTAAATACTCTCCCGTTTCCTCATGATATTTAGCCAATGGATTTTTTTCATTAGAATATTGTTTCATAATCGTTTCTAACTTTTCGAATGTTTTAGGATCATGTTGGTACATTAAAAATTTTTCAGGATTTTTATTAAAATGTTTCTTTAAATCCGTATTATCTTTACTATATATATTTTTAATTGTTTGAACTATATAAGCGTCGTCTCCTACTTGTCTCGTTGAATACAGAGTATCATTTATTAGTTGTCTATTAGGCTTTTTATCAACTCTATGAGAGAATTTAAAATCTTTAAATTCTTTGATATCAGTTACTTGTTGAGGGATATTAAATAATTCTTTATATTCATCTTCATTTTTTATTCTTGTAGAATTTTCTACTTTATTTAATTCATTACTTTCTGTAGGTTTTTCAAGTACTTTATTCGCTTCTTTTAACTTTTTATTTTCTTTAAATAAAAAGTCTGCGTTAGCAATAATTAAAGCGTCTTCTGCATGATGTTTATAACCATGATTTCTTTCTTTTTTAAATTTCCATACTTTTCTTAAATAATCAGTAAAGCTACCATTGATAGTTTTAATTTTGACATTCATATCATTAGCACTAAAATAAGCTTTTAAATAATTTGATAATTCTCTTGTAGCATAGCGCGTACCTACTAAGTTTCGATTAATAAATTCTTTTTTGACCTCAAATTTATTGATATCACGTTCTTCTAATAAATATTCTTTCTTTTTCTTAGAAATTCTATCTTTTGATTTACTTAAATTTAAGATATGTTGCTTAAATTGATTATAAGAAATTTTGGCTTCTCCTGAATTAAGATATTGATAAGGAGTTCGGTTACCTTTTTTACTATTTTCTGTCTGTTTAACTAAAACTTTATTTTGATATGAATTATCAAATGATACTGATCGCGGAATAATATGATCGACTTCATAATAATTAGGATTATTAAGTAAGTCCTCTAAAGGTATGCTCTCTAATGAATATAAACATTTTCCTTCTTGCTCATCATGTAGTTTAATTTTTTCAACTAATCTTTTAGCATTTTGATTCCCATATTCCCCGATAATTTCATTGATGCGTTGTCTTGTTTTTTCATTTTTCCTTTGAAGTCCATTGATAAACTTTTGTTTATCTTTAGAGTTATTCTCTCTGGCTAATTCAATAATAATATCGTTAGGTATACCATATTTTTCAATAATTTTATTAATCACATTAATAGCTTGGCCAAATGTTCTTTTAACCACTGGAGATAGTATAAATTCATCTATCATATCTTTTGGAATTTTATTAGATTTTTTCAAATCAATTTTTTTAGGTTTAATATTTAAATAAGAGAATATTTCCATTTGATTTCTCGATGAATGCCATAATTCTTCTAATACTAAATTGATACATTTTAATGATAATCTATGGGTGCCGTTATACCCCGTTAAATTAGAAATATTTTCTTTATCTGTCTCATTTATTGTTTCATCTAACTTACTTAATTCATTTTTAATACTTCCTTTGTCTTGATAAACTGTTAAAATTTCTGCGATTTGATCTAAAAGAGATACATTTTCTAAAATGCTTTGGTCTTTTAGAACCTTTTTCAAATCATGATATAATTTAAATTCTGTAAAATTTTCTTTACCAGATTTAGTAATTCTATATCCTTTAATATCTTCAGGAGTGACACCAATTTCGTTAGCTATTTGTTTTAATGTAGGTTTTTTCTTTTGTTTAAATACATTCTCAATAATGTGATATTTTTCATAATACTCAAGTTTAGTTGATCCATCTCTTTGAATCACTAAATTATTCAAATCATTTAACGCATTAAATAAATCAGCAGAATATGCATATTTTACACTTCTCAATTCTTCAGGAAAATAAGTACAATGGCCCATTAACATTTCATACCATTTTTTTAGATCTCCATTCCAGCCAAATGGACTTCCTTCGCCAGGACCTTCAAAATATTCTCTTCTTGTTTTAACTAATTCTATATATTTATTAATGAAATGCTCATCTAAATTATGGATGTTTTTCTGTACTTTTAAAATTTGTTCAGCTTCTTTAATAATATCCGAAGTCTTAAATCTATTTTCTTCTCCGCGAACTTTCCCTTCATTAAATCTTTCTAATAATAACTCACACACAAATTTATCTTTTAATAAATTTTTATTTTTAGACAACTGTTCTTTGGTAGAAAGTTGGTTTCCTTCTTCACCGTCTTGTTCTACTACATCAATATTATGTATACCTCTTCTTTTTGCTAAATGTAATAATGCAATAACTAATTCTTCACGTGTTAATTCTTCTTTTAATCCTTTTACACGAATGTCATATGGATTGGTAGATTTAGGTACATCATTTAATTCCACTAACTTATATTCATTTAAAAGTTGTTTAATACGATCTAACCTATGAATTCTTCTTCTTTTTAATCTACGCGCACCTCTTTTACTTCTTCTTCCTTCATTATTTTCAACATTAGCTTCTGGAAACAATCTAACACCAGCATCAATAATAGTTTTATCTTCATAATTTATAATCCCATAACCTACTGAGGTAATACCAATATCTAAACCTAAAATATAATTTGTCGTCATTATAAATCACCCACCCTTTATTTATAATTAAATTATAATTTAAAAATAATAGGCGTGGTAATATTTTTTTGATTAATTTTTAAATATGTTAGTATCATACATTAATTAATATTTATTAAGTTAAAACATAAAAAAGCCTAGACGCATATAGCACCTAGGCTTTACTAGTTATTTAACGAATTATTTATTGTCGTCGCCTTTAACTTTGTCGATTAAGTCGTTAGCTTTTTCTTTTACGTTATCAACAACTTCTTTTGCTTTGCCAGAAGCTTTGTCACCTTGGCCATCTTTTTCTAAATCTTTATTATCAGTTGCGTTACCAACTGTTTCTTTAATATTACCTTTTGCTTGTTCAAATTTATCTTCAGCCATTTGAAATTCCTCCTTGATAGACTGTATGTCTTATTTAATTATTATGTACCCGTACTTTTCTATGTTAAACATATTTTCTTCATTTACTGAGAATTTTTTAATCTTAATAAATTGTATATAATAGGTGGTAACAGTACATATTATATTAGAAAGGACTGAGTTAAAAATGAGATTTATACATTTTACTGCAATGACAGAAAATGGTTTAAATAAAAAAGTAAATCGATTTTTAGAAGAAAACCCAAATATCGAAATAATTAAATTCGATTATAGTGCAGGCTCAGGTAGTTTTGGAGTTGCGCTACTTTATAGATACCTTTCGACATTTTAAAAACATTCAAGTAATAACTATTATCATCAGTCTCTACATAACAAAAGCCCTGAACCATAACGGTTACAGGGCTTTAACTTATTTCAAATATTATTTAGCAGGTACAACGGCACCTTTATATTTATCATTGATGAAATCACGAATATCTTTAGACTGTAATACTTCAACTAAAGCTTTGATTTTTTCATCATCTTTGTGTCCTTTTTGAACAGCAATTAAGTTAGCATAAGGATTGTCGTTTGCTTTTTCAACTACGATTGAATCTTTTTGAGGGTTTAAACCTTGATCAATTGCATAGTTAGAGTTGATGATAGCAGCATCTACATCTTGATTTTGATAAATTTTTGGTAAGTATTCAGCTGATTGTTTGTTATTGAATTTAATGTCTTTTTTGTTTTCAGTGATATCTTCGAATTTAGCGTCTTCGATTTTAACACCTTTTTTGATTTTAATTAAACCTTCATCAACGAAGAATTTTAAGAAACGACCTTGTTCAGCTGGGTTGTTAGAAACGTATACTGTAGCACCTTTTGGAAGGTCTTTTAAGCTTTTATATTTTTTAGAATATACAGCCATTGGTTCTAAGTGAACTTTACCAGCATCTTCAATTTTGTATCCTTTTTCTTTACTTTCAGTTTTTAAGTAAGGTACGTGTTGGAAATAGTTAGCGTCTAATTCACCTTTATCTAATAATTTGTTTGGTGTAGTGTAGTCGTTAATTGTTTTAATTTCTAAGTCATAGCCTTTCTTTTTAAGTAAAGGTTTTGCTTTTTCTAAGATTTCAGCGTGAGGAGCTGGTGAAGCACCAACTACGATTTTTTTATCTTTGTCCCCTCCGCCATTTCCACATGCGGCTAATACAACAGTAAGTGTAAGTACTAAAAATAAACTTAAAAGTTTTTTCATTAAATCAAACCTCTTTTCCCTTATCGTTTATCAATTTTATTTGCAATCCAATCCCCAATGAATTGAATTATAAATACAATAATTAAAATGAAGACTGTTGAAACTAAAATGACATCATTTTGGCTACGTGTGAAACCAGTTAAGTAAGCTAAGTTACCTAAACCGCCTGCACCAATAACACCGGCAATTGCAGTTGAACCAACTAAAGCAATCGCTGTAACAGTAATACCTGATACAAGTGCTGGCATTGATTCTGGAAGTAATACTTTCCAAATAATTGTCCATGTGTTTGCTCCCATTGATTGAGCCGCTTCGATGACACCTTTGTCAATTTCCTTAAATGCAATTTCTACTAATCTTGCGTAGAATGGTGCTGCACCAATAATTAAGGCTGGTAATGCACCAGTAGGACCACTTATTGTTCCTAAAAGAACACTTGTAAATGGAATTAATAACAAGATTAAGATAATAAATGGAATTGCTCGGAATAAGTTAACAATAAATGAAACTATGCTATAAAATATTTTTGCCCCAGTAGAATTGCTTCTAGCTGAAAGGAAGAGTAATACACCTAAGATTAAGCCTAGAATAAACGCGAAGATTGTTGAAACGATAGTCATATATAACGTTTCATAAATCGCTTGCCATACATCTGGCCATTGTACATTAGGCATTGTAACCATTTCATGAAGAATATCACCATATGATTTATTCATGCTTAATCACCTCCACATTGACATATCGCTTATGTAAATCATTTTTAAATTCTTCAAAAGCCTCATGCGTAATATGTGGAATATGGATAACTAAAAATCCAATTGAACCATCACGTGTATTTTTAATATTTGCTTCAAGAATATTAATATCAATATTCAAATTTTTAGTTATGTAAGACACGATAGGTTCAGTAGTGTTGTTGCCATTGAAATTAAGTCTCACAATGTAAGCATCTGAATCTAATGGTTCTAAATGTTTAATTGACTCTTCAAAGTCATCATCTAAATCATCTTTGACAAAGCGTTTTGTCACTTCGTGTTGAGGATTTTCAAAGACTTCACTTACTCTACCTTTTTCAATGACACGTCCATTTTCCATAACAGCTACTTCATCACAAATACGTCTGATTACTTGCATTTCATGAGTGATGATAACAATCGTAAGATTTTGACTCTCTTTTATTTTTAATAGTAAATCTAAAATTTCATCGGTAGTTTGTGGGTCAAGTGCACTTGTTGCTTCGTCGCACAATAACACGTCTGGATCATTTGCCAATGCACGTGCGATACCTACTCTTTGCTTTTGTCCACCAGATAATTCTGAAGGATAAGCATTTTCTCTACCTTTTAAGCCTACAAGCTCAACAAGTTCCAAAGCTTTTTGCTTAGCTTTCTCTTTAGAGACGCCAGCAATTTCAAGCGGAAACATAATATTTTTTAAAACAGTTCGTGACCACAATAGATTAAAATGTTGGAATACCATACTTACTTTTTGACGTTTTTTTCTTAACTCTGCTTTTGAAAGTTTGTTAATATTGTCGCCATCTATAATAATGTCCCCTGATGTAGGTTCCTCTAGATTATTGAACATTCTAATTAACGTACTTTTACCAGCACCAGAGAATCCAATCACTCCAAAAATTGAGCCTGATTCTATTTTTAAGTCAACGTGATCAACTGCTAGAACATCTTTATTCTTTGTGTGATAGCGTTTAACTACTTGATTTAATTCAATCACGTTAAGTGCCTCCTTAAAACTTTATGTAATTAAAAAATGCTTTCCCACTTTAGTTAAGTTGAGAAAGCATTGAAATATCTTTCTCTCATCTTCTAAAGTGTTAAACTTTATGTGAATTGGCACCATTTCTATTGTCTAGACGGTTGCCGGGCTTCATAGGGCACATCCCTCCACCTCTCTTGATAAGAGTTTTCGCACTATTTAATTAATTTATATCCTATCATTGCACTATAAATTCGTCAATCATTATTTTAATTTTTCTAACAAATAAGGTACAGATTGAAATGCGTAGATTCTATCTAGTTCCTTATCCTTACTCATAATCATTAACACAGGCACGGACATAATTTTATTTTCTTCGCTAAATTCTGGATGAAAATTTAAATCTATCTTTTTAATAGGCAATTTTAAAATCTCATTTGCGATGTCTAGCATGCGCTCAGAAATTTTACATGTGCCACACATGGGCGTATACCCAAATATAAGATGTTTATTTTCTTTGAAGTTTTCTCTAATATCTTCTACTTTTGTTGTACTACTCATTCATTAATACTAACCTTTCAGTCGTTAAATTAGGTATGAGACGCTTCTCCTTTCGAACAGTAAAACCGTATCTGCTCAAAACATTAGCAAGATAGTTTTTAGGACATCGCGCGACTTCACAGTACGTTTTATCAACATAAATGTGCTCACTTTCGCTCAGATATCGTTTGAACCACTTTCTAATTTTCTCACCCTCGTCATCTGAATCTGCAAGTACATACACTTGCTTATCATATAATGATTCGATCATATCATCTATCTTGTCGATACTCATTGTACCATGCGTACAGATAATATTGACAGGTTCAGCGATGACTTGTTGTACTCTCTTCTTATCAGATTTACCTTCAACAATAATAACTTTATTTAAAATTGCCATGCTCATCCACCTTCTAAGTCGATAATAAACAATCATTAACTTCTTCACAGAATAATCAAATTCTAAACTTATTTTACTAAGACTTAACATTTAGAATGATTTATTTTTGAAAGGCTCACTAACTATCATTATTTAATTTTAACGTGTATATACTTACCCTTACATATATGTATTTTAAGTGCGGGTTATTGTATTAATATTTGAGTAAATTAATTTTTATAAAATAAAAAACTCCATGATACGAAATCAAGGAGTTCCCTGTTAATTATTCACCAATCATTTCAGAATATTGATCAGCACTTAATAACTCGTCTAATTGACTTTCATCGCTAAGTTCAACTTTAACCATCCATGCTTTTTCGTATGGTGATTCGTTTACGAACTCAGGGCTATCTTCTAATTCTTCGTTAGTTTCAACAATTTTACCAGATACTGGTGCATATAATTCAGAAACAGTTTTAACTGATTCTACGCTACCAAAAGTATCCCCTTCGTTGATTTCATCGTCAACGTCTGGTAATTCAACGAATACGATATCACCTAATTCGCCTTGTGCGTATTCAGTAATACCAATTGTTACTGTATTGCCTTCAACTTTAACCCATTCATGTTCTTTAGAATATTTTAATTCGCTCGGTACTGCCACGAAAATCCCCTCCTAAAATTAATTACAATTTAATGATGCCATACCGTTACTTTTCATTCAACTATTAATATTAAAAGTTGATACAATTTATTGAATTAATATTTGTAAAATTAAACTATTTTAACTAATATGAAAAATTATCACTTCATAAAAGGGTTATAGCCAAGTTTCTTTATATTGATCTTCCTTAAATCCTAAAGTTATTTTGTCACCTGAAATCGCTAATGGACGTTTAACTAACATTCCATCTGAAGCTAATAGTTCTAATTTTTCGTCATCAGCTAAATCTTTCAATTTATCTTTTAAGCCTAATTCTCTGTATTTAGCTCCATGCGTATTAAATAATTTATTAATTTCTACACCTGTTTTTTCGATGATATCTTCAAATTCTTTTTTTGTTGGTGTATGTTGCACAATATCAATCGGCTCGTAACTTACGCCATGTGTCTCTAAAAATTTAGCTGCTTTTTTACAAGTCGTACAATTTGAATATTGATAAAATTTAATCATTCAGATGTAACCTCCTATTTTGATTTAACCTAAATATATCAGAAAACTTATGTAAACGCTCTATATTTTTTAAGCTTAATTTTTCGATTAAAATAAATATTTCGTTATAATATAATTAGCATTTAATTAAAAGGAGCGTATATAAATGAAAAGCATTCAAACAACAGACGAATTTAAATCTACAATCCAAAGTGACCAACCCGTTATCGTGAAATTCGAAGCAGGTTGGTGTCCTGATTGTAAAGCAATGGACATGTGGATTGATCCAATCGTCGAGAAATATAACCAATATGAATGGTTTACAGTCAATCGTGATGAACTTGAAGATGTAGCTGCTGATAATGAAGTAATGGGCATCCCAAGTTTATTAGTATTTGAAAATGGCAATAAACTTGCACACTTACATTCAGCTAATGCGAAATCACCAGAACAAGTTGAATCATTCTTAGAAGAAACATTTAACAAGTAAGGGTTAGAACAGAAAATACATTTTTAATTTAGTCATCTATTGCCAAATTAATTAAGACGGCTAAGACATTGATTTGTCTCAGCCGTCATTTTTTATTCTAATACTCAGAAATTAAGTTTTTACTTTTACGTTGTGCTTTTGGTGGTACTACTTCTAAATCTGTTAAATAAAGTAAACCAGCAATCGCTTCATCATCTTTAATACCTAATACTTTACGCACTTTAGGTTCAAAGATGTAAGTTGGTGTTTTCCAACATGTGCCAATACCTTTTTCATATAATAGTAACATTAAGTTTTGAGCATACGCGCCCATCGCAAAGAAATTCTCACGATTTTGACGTTGGCGTGGGTCCGTCTTTAATACTAGTACTAACATCCCACCTAGATTTGTCACTGCATTATAGTGATCTTCTTGTTTATCTGGACTATTTGGAAAGGCGAATGGTGTCACATCTCTACTCATATCGCCTAATCTATCTTTTGCTACATGGATAACTCTCCACGGCTCTCTCATCCCATGATTAGGAGCATCTGTAGCTTTCTCAATCGCATCAAATAATGCGTCATCATCAATAGTCATATCATGTTTAAATTTTTTAATACTTCTTCTTGAAGAAATTGCTTCTTGTAGTTCCACAATTATCGCTCCTTCATAATGATAACTATTATCAATTATAAACTTTTATATAAGTAAATTCAAATGTATGCTACATGTCTTCATAGAATGACAATTGGTCTTTCAACGTTTTCACATGTAGTTGTCCTGGTGCTTGAGGTGTTCCTAAACATCCGTATGAAACAGATCCTCCAAAGGCACCTTGTGCTACTCGGCTAACTACGCCTAACTGTGACATCGAAATACCAATGACCTTAGGATAAACGGCATCTACACTTGTAGCCATCGCTTGTAATAACGTAGCAACATCTTCTCGACATTGTGGCATAACCGCAATTTTGACATAATCAGGATTCAATTGATGCATTTTATAATAAGTAAATTTTAGTATGTCTATTTCTGGTGTTTCTTGAAAATTATGATACGACACTACAACTTGTTTATCATTCCTTTGTGCTAAACGAACAAAATCACGATGAGCAATGACATCATAATCACTATCCCATTCAATATCAATCATGTGACAGTAATCCAAATGTGCAATATCTTGTAAAAGCTTCATATAAGCTTCATAAGGTAAGCTGCCTTTACCTCCTTGTGAAATTGTGCGGTATGTGACCAATACTTTAAAATCAGCACCTTGATTGTGTAGTATTTCGAGATTTTTAGTAAGCAATTGAATATGATTTTCTGGCCATTGATCAATACGTAATTCCACTATATCTATCTCATTCTGATATTGGTTTAAATCGTCTAATGTGACGGTATCTACTAATTCTGTTGGTGCTATGGTTGCGGCTACTTCTACAGTTGTCATGGAACTCCCTACTTTCTCGATATTATTTTGTTTTATTTTAAACTATTGTGTCTCTAACTCCAACCTTATGAGGTTTTTGGTCCTTCATTTTCCAAAAAAATTAAATATGTATGATTTAAAAATTTAAAGGTGGGTATACAGTGATTGAACACGAAATTTAGGAGGTAATAATAATGGCAGTTCAATATGAAACTAAAGCAACAAACGTTGGTGGACGTAAAGGACATGTTCACACTGACGATAATGCAATTAATGTAGATGTATTACCACCACAACAAGCGGACGGAAACGCAACTAACCCTGAACAATTATTCGCAGCTGGTTATGCTTCATGCTTCAATGGTGCATTCGATCTTATCTTAAAACAAAACAAAGTTCGCGATGCTGAACCTGAAGTAACATTAACAGTACGTTTAGAAGATGATCCTAATGCTGAAAGTCCAAAATTAGGCGTATCTATCGATGCAAAAGTTAAAAACGTATTATCACAAGAAGACGCTGAAAAATATCTACAAGAAGCACATGAATTCTGCCCTTACTCAAAAGCAGTAAAAGGTAACGTAGATGTTGACTTAAACGTTCAAGTTGTAGACTAATTTCAATAGTCATTAAAAAAATAAAACATAAATTTTAATAGAGTAGAATGATGTATATTGAGTACATCATTCTACTCTTTTTTGAACAAAAGTTTATTTGGTCTCGTTAAAACGCATTATATCCTCAAAATATTTATTATTTTTTTACTATTTTCAAATATAAAAACTTGTCACTAAAAATTAGATTGCGTGTTTTTAAATATTACTTTATTATCAAATTATATTATTAAAAGTTTTTATATGATTTATGAGGAGGATATAATGGCTAATATTCGGATACTTAATACTGAAGATTTAGAAATTTATAAAGCACTATTAGCAAATAATGCCTATACATTTTCTTGGGATCAGCTTTATCACCAACATGTTTCAGACGATTATCTACTTAATATCCTCTCTTCAAATGATGAATATTGGAATATTTTTGGCATATTTAAAAATAACGAACTAGCTGCTTGTGTAACGTTGCGACAACTTAGGCAAATTGGAAGACAACATAAAGCTATTGTTGAAAACCTCTTCTTGAAAGTTAAGAAAGACGAAATCATCGCTCAAGATTTAGTATGTGAAGTCATTAATTATGCGAAAAAACAAGGAATTGAAAAATTAATGACCTGTGTCACATCTAATAATATTAGTGGCAAAATATTCTTTACCTCTTTCGGTTTTGAAATGCTTGGTTTAGAAGAAAATTCAGCTAAAGTCGGCGATGAATATTTCGATGTTCATTGGCTACTTTATGACATAACTTAAACTTTTAAAAATGCCTATAAATAAGCATTAGTAGCCTCAAAAAACCACTCTAGCTAAATGCTATTAATCTATTATAATAAGTGTTGCATTTTAAATTTTTGGAAAATTATAATTATTCGGCATTAAAATAGATGGGGTGTTTTTTTGATTCAGGCAATCATTCACGGTTTATTATTGGCATTGGGATTAATTTTACCATTAGGTGCACAAAATATTTTCATTTTCAATCAAGGTGCAAACCACACTAGGTTTAAACGAGTTATTCCAGTAATTATTACTGCAGGTTTATGTGATACAATTTTAATTCTTTTAGCGGTTATAGGAATTTCTATTATTTTACTTAAAATTCCGGTATTGCAATTAATTATTTATATCATCGGCCTCATATTCTTATTTTTTATGGCCTGGACCTTGTGGAATGCTTCCCCTCAAACAGTAGAGGTATCGAATCAAACCTTTTCACCGCGTAAACAAATTAGCTTTGCATTATCTGTGTCCTTATTAAATCCCCATGCGATTATGGATACGATTGGAGTCATTGGCACCAGTGCTTCTACTTATTTTGGTTCTGAAAAGATAGCATTTACATTAGCAACGATTTCCGTTTCTTGGTTGTGGTTTATCTTTTTAGCAATACTTGGACGTACAGTGGGTCAAATTGACAAATCTGGCAAGCTTGTTCTCCTGTTAAATAAATTATCAAGTATGATTATTTTAATCGTTGCATTCATTATTATTATGAAAATTTGGCATATACTATTTTAGGTTGCAAAATTAAAAATGAGCGTGAAAGTGAGTATGTATAGTTTTAAATACATCTTCACTTTCACGCTCATGCTATTTAACTCTAATGTTTTACTTCTTCAATTGGATCTATTTTTTCAATGTATTTAAATTGTTGATTGTCATATTCAAATTTTAAAATATGGCAATTCCCAATAGCTACTTCTGATGCTGCAGCATCTCCAATCCATATTCTTAAAAAGGCTTGAATGCCAGTACCATGGCTCACTGCTAAAACAGTTGAACCCTCTGACTGTTCCATCATCTCTGTTAACGTACGATTCAAACGTTTTTCTACTTCTTCTCTAGAATCTCCTTCGAATGCGACTAAACGATTACCAAATAAATCGCTGTTATCCCAAGCCGCCGTTAACAAATCTACACTTTCCCCTTCAAATAAACCAAAACTCCATTCTTTTAAACCTTTAGAGCGTTGATAAGGCGTGTTAGGCGCTACATTTTCTAAGGTATCACATGCGCGCTCAGAACTTGATGAATACAAACTGTCAAACTTAATATTTTTATTTTTAAAATATTGTCCAGCTATTTGAGCTTGTGAAATCCCTAATTCTGTTAATGGAGAGTCACTTGCTCCTTGAACTTTTCCTCTTAAATTAAAAACTGTTTGACCATGTCTCATTAAATAAAGTGTTTTAGACATTTACTACACCTCAATTTTTTATTTTTGAAAATAAAAACATTACTACTAAATTAGCGTAATGTGTTTAATCCACTAATGTTAAATTTGGCTATATCTTAAAACTTTATAATTAAATAATATTATACATTAATTTCTTAATTTTCAAAAATGATATAAGGTAAAAAAATAATTATGTAGTTTAAGCCCTATTATGACGGGTATAGATTAATACAGGATTTACAAATACTAAAGGAGTGTTAATTATGAGCAATCATAATGAATATAGTTATGTTAATCCTAATAAGCTCTCATTAGAGTGGGAATGTTTTATTATAAGTAAATCAGATATGTTACTAGATGGAGTTCCATGTGAACTTATCAATTCATGGATGGATAAGGACATTATTCAACCATTTTCAATAAAAGATAATGAGATTAATTTTAAAACAAAAGATGTGTGGAAGGCATTAAATACGCAAAATTGGTATAGCGCACACTTAAATTAATTTGTACAGACTAATGGCACGATTAGCACTTTCAATAAGCTGATGGTCGACATAATTTGACATAACGTAAGTTCTAATTGCTTTATTATTATGTTCGTGTTTGGGAAAATCGTGATCATTCACGATATAATTTGCTAAACTTCCAAGAGGCGTATCATCATTAATAAAACCGATAATAAAATCATAAAATGTCATAATTACCCTCCTCAGTTTAATCAATTTTATAATGTTTAAAGGTTTTTTACTATATATTATGTATTCATGTTAGAAAATTCGAATTAATAATTCAACTCATATTCTAACTATAAATAGATTGCAATTATTGATAATGCGTAATTGATTATCATGTTTAATATATTGTATAAAAATTAATTGTCCATTTAAAAATATTAAACCACGTAACTTTTAAATAATCACTATATTATTTTATGGGGCTACTTTATTTTTTTATAAATGTGTCTAAATTGTGAACATTAAAAGTGATTTATCTATTTATTTTTACATTAAATTCCCTTTCTGATTGACATTGGATTTTAACATAATTCATTTATATAAATTTATCGTTTAGATTAAAATATATCACTGTTGACCAAGCTTAAATGTCTTAGTTGACGGTTTTTTTATGACTTAATTTATGAGAAATTTTGTCAAAATTAAGTCATTATAAAAATACAATTTATTTTAGTTAGATAGTAAGTTTGCCCTACCTTCATTTAATGATATGATTAAAATAATGATTTTATAAAATGTAAGAGGTGACACCCATGAATTCAAACAAACTATTTTGGTTAAATATTGTCATGACAATTGTGTTTTTAGGGTTTAATATTATAGTCACCTACTATCCTAAATTAGATGATTTTTTTTGGCTTATTCCTGGTTTAATTGTTAGCAGTATCATTATTATTATCAGTTTGAGTACTGCAACTATTTACAAGAACCTTGTAAGCGAAATTATTTTTCTAATTAATATCGTTTTACTGTTATATTACTTATATCCATTAATATATAATTTCTTTTAAACTGCAATTTAGGAGGCTTAAAATATGAGTACACATTTAACCATTTTACTATGGCTAGGTATTTTCTTCGTGATAGCAGCCTCAATTATATTAGGCTTACTGCTTAAATCAAAAAAAGAAGAACGCAAAGAATCATATCTAGGATTCACAGTAGTATTTTATATTTTCGGTTTTGCTTTACTTATATATGTATTGATTTTTGGTATTTTATAATTAAAGTTAATTAAGAAATCTAAATCTATATTTTATTTTTCCTTAATTTAGATGACTGATAACTTAGCGTATATCATTGAGGAGAATTGAAGTGACATTCAATCAACAACTTATTGTTAAAATTTTTTCTATCCTACTATTAGGATGGGTATGTCTATCATTTAACACTTATGCTAAAGACGATGATTTCGAATTACAACCTGGAGATATTATTTTAACTAAAGGTCCAGTACTATTTGGTTTTTTTGGTCATTCTAGCATTGCGTTGGATCATGACACTGTGTTACAAATTGAGGGCCCTGGGCAGAAACCTATTACAGAATCGTTTGATTCATTTAAAAAACGTTTTGGAGAAGGTAAAGATGACTGGATTAAAGTTTATCGATGTTCTAAAACCGGGGCTGGTCAAAAAGCTGCAAACTGGGCAACACAACATTATAAAGATAGTGATAAGACATACTTAGTAACGATTAATCCTAAAAGCGAGCGATTTACCTATTGTACAAAAATTATCTATCAAGCTTATAAATATGGTGTAAATAAAAATGCAGTCAATGATCAAGGTCTACTTATCATTTCACCTTATGCTCTTGTGGATAATTTTACGGATGATTACCGACTCAAATTAGTTAAAACATATTAATCTTATAACAAAGAAAGGCGAGAAGAACTCATAAATGATTTCTTCCCGCCTTTTTAATTTATCGTTCTCTTCGTAAAAATGCTAGTAAATCTGTTTGTGATAGTTAGACTGTTTCTCTAAAGTAATTAATGAAATGCTCATTTTCTTCTAATAAATCAATGTAAGAAATAGAACTAAACGGAATAATACGTGTACAATTTTTAAGCGGATAAATAATTACTTCATTTTCATAGTCTAAATGAATATCATTTTCTAATACCATTTTCTTTGAACCAACAACAACTGCAATAGCTTTGAAATCCTTATTTTCAAAGTATCTTTTTAGTAAGTTTTTATTCATTTTATATCACATCCTATTCACTTAATATTTATCACACTCATGTAAATAAACAGTGAATTGAATGTATAAATTAAGTAAACTACTAAAATATTTGTATATACAATATTTTTTTAATACTAATTCATTAATTTTATAGTAAAATAAAAATATATTTTATATAAGAGGTGTGTATTTTGAAAAAAGTTTTAGGTATATTTTTATTAAGTTTTTTAATTTTAGCTGGATGCAGCAATTCATCTAATGATAACAGTAAAAATGAAGATAAAGCTGATAGTAAATCTACTGAATCTTCTAAAAAAGATAAGACAACTAAAGAAGATAAAACTACTTCTAAAGACGAGCAATCTAATGACGAAGATAATTCAAATGAAAATAATACTGAAGAAGTGTCTTCTGATAACGAAAAAAATAATGCTAATAACCAAGAAATAGAGACTAGTGAAAGTGCTGATACAAAGGATAAAGCTACTGATAATAACGAGCAAGTAAATGTTAATAACATTACAGATCGCGCAACTTTAGCTAATATTATTAATAGCAATGAATATACAGAACAGCAAAAAATCATAGCTTATAATAGCGCAGTAGCTAATGGTGTTATTCCTCAAGGTAATGTAATGGAAGGACCTGCAAGTGCTGCTTACGCTAGTTCTTTGAGAGTTGAAAGTGGTCAAGAGAAATCAATATATGACAGAACTTCAAATAACCAAGATTCTGATAATACTCAGGATGTTAACGCAGAAATTAACGCAGCCACTACTGAAGATGAATATGTTGATGCCCTTCGTAAAAAATATCATGGTGGATTATCGTCAGGAGAACTTCAAACCAAATATGCTATTGAACAAGGATATTATGATGGCGACGATGCCGATGAAGTTTATCAAACTATTCAACAACGTGAAGAAGACATTGCAAATGGTAAATATGATAAATATAAATAATATTTAGTAAAAAGTATCTGAAATACAATTATTATTTCAGATACTTTTTTCATTTCTAATAATTATGCTATTCTACTTCAATTCTTTTCTCATTTGATATAAATGGAATGGAGGATGATCGATATTCCCTACTATCTTAAATCCTTGCTTTTTGTACAATCTTACCGCTTTATCATTATCTTTCACTACAGTCAGTGATATGTTATTAAACCCATTTTTAAGCGCTTGTTGTTCTGCATAATCTAATAATTTTCCCCCTACGCCTTTACCTCTGGCATCTGGCATAGTAGCTAACATACTAATATGGTATTCATCTTCTTGACCCTCTTCCATTGAAACAAGTGCATAGAAACGTTTAGGGTGTTTAGCAATTGAAAGAAATGGCTTTAATTTATTCATTGAAATAATTTGAAGCACGGTTGGCGTCATCGCTTTTTCTATTTGCTCAAGCGGTGCACATGTAATGGCGCCTAGAACTTTCTCATCTTGAACCGCCACATATGAAATATCATGACTAAATCGATTTGCACGATTTTTCCATAATTTTTGTAAATCTGCTTCAATTTCTTTTTCATTATTCTTTCCTAGGATGACCTCAGCCATGTTATCTATAGCTGCATAAGTCAGTTGTCCCCCCTCTTGATGTTGAGGACGTCCTTTTTCAATACGTATATCACTCATCATATTACCTCCTAACATACTATTTACTTTCTTTTTTAAAATAAACAATATTTGTGATATAAAAATATTTAATATATAATAAACAATTATTTAAATTAACGAAATGATTTTCTCTATTTTAAAAATTTTAATAAGGAGCCCTATCATGAATAAAAGAGGTAACCGGTACTCCAAACTATATTATTTATTCCTCGTTGTTATAATTTTTGCAACAATCATTATTTCTTTCATTTTTTACAAAACACATAAAGAACAATCCTCCTCTTCATTAGATTATTATTCAAGTTTTGAAGATTTGGATAAACATACAACTGAAGGCAAGGATTGGCGTATTCTAACTAAAAATCGTAAAGATAATCATATATTAGTTACTGCTATTCACGGCGGTGGTATTGAACCAGGAACTACTGAATTAGCTAGACGTATTGCTAATATTGGTAAATACGATTTCTATTCTTTTGAAGGACGCCTTCCAAAACACAATGAAAAATTGCATATTACTTCAACCGTTTTTAATGAACCTACGCTTGAAAAGATGTTGAAACATACTGATGAAACGATCTCAATTCATGGCTATTCTGGAGAAGATCCGGTCGTTTATGTAGGTGGACAAGATAAAAAATTAGCCAAATCTATAAAACGTTCTCTTGAAGATAAAGGTTTTACAGTTCAAAAGAGTCCTAAAGGAATCGAAGCGATGTCTTCAGACAATATCATTAACAGAGATGATGAAGAGTCTGGTGTTCAACTTGAATTAACCACTGGACAGAGAGCTCTATTTTTCAAAAATAAAAATTTGAACCAAAAAACTAGAAGTAATTCAGATAATTATACAAAGACATTTTATAAGTTTGCAAAAGCTGTTAACGAAGGTATTAAAAATGCACAATAATAAAGATAATGCCTTTAAAAATTAATTATTTATAGGTTTCCTACTATACGGAAATTGGGTATAAATAATTATTATTGAGGGAGGAATTGCAATGTTAGACGATTTTACTAAAGAACAAAAATATACTGTCGCTAAATTTTATAAATTGTATATGGAGCGTTCTAACAGCGGGCAAAGTGAAGCAGAAGCAAATGATTTTAAAGATAGTATCACTGCCCAAGATGATTATTTTTGCGATAGAGAATACAGTGATTTCTTAGAAAACTGTAAAGTACTCATCGATCACGGTTATTTAGAAGGCGACATATCAGCAGATAGAATTGATAATATTAAAGTAACTAATAAGGCTTTTACTGAAATTGAAAGAAGCTTTAGTTAAACTTAATGCTACGTTAGAGCACTTACTAACGTAGTTTTATTTTGATTGAAAAGGTGATGACATGTCTAATTCTAATTGGAAAATTAATAATCATTCACAAAGACCGTTAATGATTCAAGAAAATAATGAAGAAATATCAATCGTTGAGCCATTATCAAATGGCACTTTTCGAATTTTAGCTGAAATTAATATCACATCAAATAAAGATAATACTAAGTTATATGATGAGACGCTATTTGTATCTGCTAGCGTTGATGACAAAGAACTTAATATTTTTGATAAAGCTTAATCGTCCTTAAAGAGACTAAATAATGTTAAATTTATTAACGATTGATTTACATAATCTTTTAAAAAATAATTAGATGTTAATTGTTAGGTAATATTTATTACTTGATAAGTATAGTACAATATAATTAATGACTTAAAAATTCAAATGGAGGTACAGTATGGATAAAGCATTATTTTACATAGGTATGGCTTTATTATTTATAGCTTTTATCATAATTTTATTTGCCATTATCGCAGTATTTAAAAATAAGAGTTATTTAAAATACTTTGCAATGGCAATTACTATTATTTTACTAAGTATGCTTGCATTAGGTCTTCATAAAGTAATTGAAGGCAATAATCCATCAGCTACAGAATCAACTCAAACTAAAGAACATAAAGATGATGATGACAAAGCTTCTAAAGACAAAAATAAAGATAAGAAAAAAGACAAAGAAGATAAAGAGGATAAATCTTCTAAAGATAAAGACAACAAAAAAGATGAAGACAACAATGATAATAATGCTGACGACCAAAGCACTGAAGAAGAGCAAAATGATACTGACAACCAGAATGCTGAAGAAGCAAACAATGGACAACAAGATAATGGAGAAGCGACAGATAATGAACAACAACAAGATAATGGTGAAGAAGCAAACAATGAACAACAACAAGATAATGCTCAACAAGAGCAAGGTACTGAGCAGCCACGCCAACCTGTCGAACAACACGCTAATAATCAAAATCAATCTAACAACCAAGAACAAGGCAATTATAATGTAAACAATCAATATAACAATCAAAGTAACCGTTCAACAACTAGACAGAACAATGTAAACAATAATAACAACAATGATCAAACTGATAATCAAACTAATGATGTTGCTAACGATAACAATGCAACGGATTATGATTACAACAATGGCACTCAAGATAATTACAACAACACTGATGGTCAAACTGATAATGTAGAAACGTATTCAGCTAATGATGAACAATCAGAAGATGCTGAACAAAGCCAAGATAATAATGTAGCAGAAACAGACAATCCAAATGGAAATGTGAGTAATCAATAAAAAAAGCAGATAGGCCTCGCCTATCTGTTTTTTATTGATTTATGGCAATTTCTCTAATTTTGATAATTTCTATTGAATAATAATAAATATATGCCATACTAAAATTATAATTATTTAAATTTTACAAAATTTTAAACTTTTAAATCATTAAATACAAAGGGTGATAATATGAAAAAAGTAGCGTTTTTACTACTTTCAAGTTGTTTAATATTAGGCGCTTGCAGCAGTCATGATAAAACAGCTAAAGACGTGAAAGAAAGCACACATAAAAAAGATAATCCAAAAGCACATAAAGGTACTGGTGACTCAGATCGTACAGATGGCAAAAAAATTAATAAACATTAAATTATAAAAACTAGGATACCCATTACTTTTTAATAAACTTATTAAAAAGTAGTAGGTATTTTTAAATTATTCCATATACGAATCATTGCCAGTTTTTAAGTATCTCCTTTTTATCGAAAGAGTCAATAAATGCATACTCTAAAGCTTCTCTATTAATTCTTTTAATTTCTTCGGTAGTAATCATGCCGTTTTCAAGTAAAGTAAGATATTCTTTAATCAAGTTAGTTTGTGTGACAATTCGATTATCTGTATTGATTAAATACGGTATGTTTAGACGTTTGAGATTCCCTAAATCTATCTCTTTAATATGGTTAATAGCTTTAGTTTGAACATTACTTCTAGGACATATCTCTAATAATACATTTGAATTTTGAAAATGATTTAATTGTTCTTTATCATTAAATAGCGCTACCCCATGTCCTATTCTTTTTGCACCCATTTTCACAGCATCATAAATATTCTTAATACAACCACATTCACCTGCATGCAATGTGATATTAATTCCATTATCTTTAGCATATTCAATAGCTTTAGCATGTTGTGACATTGAATTGTCATCTTCTCCACCTGCTAAATCAACGCCAACAATATATTTTTTTAGTAAATTAGTATCATGAATCTGTTTAAAAATATTTATGTTCTCTTCATTTGAATGATGTTTCATACCGCAAACTAGTATTCTCACCATAATGCTATATTCTGATTCTGCAAATTCTGCACCTTTACATACAGCTTCTAACGCATCTCTAATACTCATCTCTTTTTGAGTGTGAAATTTTGGAGCAAATCTCAATTCTATATATTTAATTCCATCTCTTTGAGCTTGATTAACCACATCTATAACACTTTCAGTTAGACTCTCTTCCGTTTGCATCGCTTTTAAAATCTCATCAAAACATGTTAAATATTCTGCTAAATCTTCACATTCTTCGCTAGCTGAAACTTTATTAAAATCTAAATCCAAATTTTGTAATTCTGCTTGTTTTTTCAAATATTCATAACTAACAGAACCATCTAGATGACAATGTAATTCTATTTTGGGTATTGCAATGAGTTCTTCTATATTTACCATTACCAATTCACCTACTAATAAAAAATATATTGTTAGCATTATACAATACCTGGTTTAATTTTCAATTTTTTATTTAGCCAATTTCATATGCAAAATCGGATAATCTCTTCCTTGTCCATCTTTTTGGGATTCATCATATTTTATAAAGCCATTTTTCTTATAGAATTTAATAGCATTTTTGTTATCTTTATTCACATCAACAAACTGGACTTTATTTTCTTTAATTAAATATTGTACTATTTTTGTCCCATATCCTTTATTAAAATATTTAGGATCTATAAATAACATCTCTAAGTTTTGATTATTAGTTCCAGAAAAACCGATGACTTTACTACCGTCGTACCATAAATATGACTCTACATATTTAAAATAAGTAGGTATTTCTTTTTTTAATTCTAATCTGTCAGTTTCTTTTAAAAAATCATGCGTTTCTAACACAGATCTTTCCCATACATCTAATACTATGTCATAATCATTTTCTTCTAATTGAATTTTACTTAACTGCATACTTACCTCCTAAAATATCTAAATTTAATATAAGGAACAAAAAAGGATTTAACAACCACTAAATTGATTGCTAAATCCTAAAATGTATCCTCTATCAAATTATAAATATCTTAGTATTTATAATGAATATTTACCATAACTTCACTTAAAATATATTAAAAATTTTATAAAATCTAATTGCAACGCTATGCACAATATAATATATTTAAGTAGGTGTTGTTGGTTTTTACTATACGCCAATATAGTAAAAGCCAAATACACTGTTATGGGAATAAGTCTAGTCACTACTATCCTAGTGGTTAGATGATGTAAACAGGATAAACGCCAATTTATCCTCTTTATTCCCCTTTTTTATTTGTCTATTAAATCTTTAACAGACAAATAAATGATATTTAATTAATGTAATTTTATACCTCAACTCTTTTTTGTTGTCAAGGCATCATCGTTTTGAAACTAATTCCAATTCAAAAACATTTACAGAGGGTGAAAATTCTTTTAAATATTTTATATCTTTTTTACTATCAAGATTTTGTGTATCATAACTTTTATTTTTAAGTTCTAGTTTTTTTAGAAAAACTTTACCTTCCTTAAATTTAATTAAACTTATATTATAAAAATCATTATTTTGCTCATAACTAGCTGTATCAAATCCATCTTTTACTGAGAAGAAGTCCTTTGGCTCATTATGTACTATTAAATATTTATTATTATTTTCATCGACTATTTCATAATTTGCTCTTGCTTCTTCCCCGGCATTGGGCTTCCCATCTGCTGAAACCATTTTTAATGAGCCATCTTTTTCAAAAGTGAAATTGGCTTCTACTTTACCTTTTTTAATTGCTTTATATGTATTTCCAACTAATTCATTACTCGCTTTATCTTCTTTGCCACACGCTGTAACAAAAATAATTAGAATTAAACAAGATATTAACATTAAAGTCTTACGTTGTTTTAATATTTTCATAGTTGCACCTCTCATCTTCAAGACTATTATATATTTTTTTTATATTATATCAAATCAAAGAGTGTTAGTTGATAAAAATTTTTATCAATTTTTGCACTTTTTTATCACTTATTTGATATATTTTATATTTCCATTGTTTTTTTAGCTTTAACATTTCTAATTGATTTAATTTAGCCATTATTCCTTTCTTTTTTTATAATTTACTTTCTTTCAGATTTATATTTGATTTATCAATCAGTCATATCAACTAAAAAAAGATGCAAAAATTGCGATGAATTTAAGAATGATAGAATTGGTTGATGGATATAGTTTAGATAAATATATCCCATTTGTTAATTATTATCGTAAGTGGTTAAAAGTAACTAAAGAAGATGTTGTAAGTGAAGCTACATATAAAAGGTATTTATTGTCTATTAAAATTTTTGAAGAATGTTTTGGAAATATAGATATTAAAGATATAGATTTGATTAGTTATAGACAATTTCTTAAAAATTATGGAAAGGGTTTATACGGTAAAAATAAAATAAATACCCCTAGAACACATAGTACAGTCAGTAAATTACATAGTTGTCTTAGACAAGGTTTTCAAACTGCTATTGAACAAGGACTTATTAAACACGATCCTACCATAAACGCTAAACCTCTCGGATACAAAGAAGCTCAAAGAAATGATGAAAAGTATATGAATGAAACTGAATTGAAAAATTTAATTAAATATGTAAAAGATAAGCCCTATTTATCGTATTTATGTGTTTATATACTTATTATTACAGGTTCTAGATTTACTCCCATTAGAAAGATGTATTAACTTATTTAAACAAATTAATGAATTAAATACATTGTCATAACACTATATTTGTGACTAAATTTTTGTGACTAAATTCAATCAATTTTAGAATTTTTTAGTCACAAAGTGACTAAAATTTTTTTAATAGATATTAATGGATATTAAGCTATAAATTCATAAACTCTTACAAAGCCTATTATATCAATGGTTTTCAAATGAATTAAAAAAACACTCAAAAACAGATATTAACTGTTTTGAGTGCCAATATGGAGGCGGCGGGATTCGAACCCGCGTCCAGAGGTCCTGATACACATCTTTCTACGTGTGTAGTCTATTGATAAATTTCGCATAATAGTAAGCAACAGACAACCAGTATTATGCTAGTTTGATTGGTTTTCATCTAAACAGACTTCAAACGGCAGTGTTTAGCATATCCTACTAGGGTTGAATCGCGTTAACAGCACGTAGGAAATGCTGTTAGGCGATGCAGAGTGCTATTACGCAGCTACTGCGAAATTATTGTTTGATTTGTCAGTTATATTTAACCGAATGTGTTGATGACGGAGACAACCCTCCGACACGCTTAATGAGCTCGGGGGACCCCTGTCGAATCCAAGAACGCCCCCTCAATTCTATTAAGAAAAACTAATAAATCGTTACTATTTAACTAACTTTAACTATAAATAACAACTCTTACTATCATATCAAAGGAAGCCCGATTAAGCAACAATTGTGCTTAATAACGGGCTTTAATTGCACGGTCAACATCACGTTTCATCGCTTTATCTTTTAAAGCTTGACGTTTATCATGAAGTTTTTTACCGCGTGCTACACCTAATAACACTTTGCATTGACCATGTTTTAAATATAGCTTCAATGGAATAATTGAATAACCTATTTCTCTAGTACGCTCACCTAATTTAATAATCTCACGTTTATGGAGTAATAATTTTCTAGAGCGCAAAGGGTCATGATTGAAACGGTTACCCTCTTCATATGGCGCAATATGCATGTTATTCACGAACATTTCTCCGCGCTTAACTTGGGCGTAACTATCTTTTAAGTTTGCGCTACCACGACGGATAGATTTGATTTCGGTTCCTTTTAACTCGATACCCGCTTCTATCGTATCTTCAATGTTGTAATCATGTCTTGCTTTACGGTTCTCAGCCAATGTGCCTGGTGATTTCTTTTTCTTCTTAGCCATAATGATTTGTCACCTCTTTGCTGATTATTTTTTCTTACGGCGTGATTTTTTCTTCACACTTTTATCTTTGTAAAATGGTTTGTGATTGGTTTTACCTTGTTTATCACGATTACGTTGGTTTTTACCTTTACGTTGTTTACGTTTTTTCTTTTTACCTTTATTACTATCGTCTTTAGATTTATCTAAAGATTTGCCACGTGTTTTAGCTTGGATTGTTTTACCTCTTGCTGGACGTTGGCTTCTATCATTTTTAGGTAAAGGCATGCCTACAATTTGGAAGTCAATCATACGCTCATCCACATCCACATGAGTCACTTTCACTTTCACTTCATCACCAATGCGGAATACTTTAGCTTGGCGTTCACCAATTAAAGCCATTTGGCGCTCATCAAAGTTATAGTAATCATCTGTCATATTAGAGATATGAACCATACCTTCAATAGTGTTAGGTAATTCAATAAACATACCGAAGTTTGCTACAGAACTTACGATACCTTCAAATTCATCACCGATATGTTGAATCATATATTCAGCCTTTTTCAATTCATCTGTATCACGTTCTGCTTCGATAGCACGGCGTTCACGTTGTGAGGTATGCTCTGCTAATTCAGGCAATTTGTCTTCCCATTTGTGTAATTCTTTATTATTCATTGATTTATCGATGAGATATTTTCGAATTAAGCGATGCACTGTTAAGTCAGGATAACGTCTAATTGGAGACGTAAAGTGCGTATAATATTCAGCTGACAAACCAAAGTGGCCTAAGTTAGTATCATCATAATGTGCTTGTTGCATTGAACGTAGCATCATTGTAGAGATAACCATTTGTTCTGAACGACCTTCAACTTCTTCTTGAATAGATTGTAATGTTGAAGGATGGATATCTTCTCCAGTACCTTTAACCATAATACCAAAGTTTGTAATAAAGTCGAAGAATTGACGTAAGCGATCTGATTTCGGTTGTTCGTGCACACGATAAATGAACGGTACCTCTAATCTATTAAAATGCTCTGCTACTGTTTCATTGGCAGCTAACATGAACGACTCGATTAGACGTTCGCCTTCACCGCGCTCACGTAATACAACATCAGTTGGTAAGCCTTCATTATTGACTAACACTTTAGCTTCACTGATATCAAAGTCAATTTCACCACGACGTTTACGCATTTGAATTAAACGATTTGATAACTCTTGAGCTAAATCAAGCATAGACGTAATTTCTTGATATTGCTTACGTACCTCTGGATTTTTATCAGTGATAATTTGATTAACCGCATCATATGTCATTCTATAATTAGAATGAATCACACTGTCGAAGATTTCATGATTTACTACTTCACCACGTTCATTAATTTCCATGCGACAACTTAATGTTAAGCGGTCAACTTCTGGATTTAATGAACAAATTCCATTACTCAAACGGTGTGGAATCATTGGAATAACACGGTCTACTAAATAAACACTTGTCGCTCTATCATAAGCTTCTTTGTCTAAAGCTGAATCTTCTTTAACATAATAACTTACATCAGCGATACTTACTGTTAACTCAGTATGACCGTTCGATAATTTTTTCACACTGATGGCATCATCTAAGTCTTTCGCATCTGCACCGTCAATTGTAATTGTTAATTCATCTCGTAAATCAGTACGTCCTTTAATTTCATCTGGCTTGATTTCCTCTGGCACATCTTCCGCTTCTTTCAAGACACTGTCAGGAAATTCAATTTCAATGCCATGTTGGTAGATAATAGATAATATATCTACACCTGGGTCATTTTTATGACCTAAGATGGCTGACACATGACCTTCTGGGTTATCCGTACCATCTGCATACTTAGTGATTTGGACAAGTACTTTATGTCCGTCTACAGCACCTAAGCTTTGACCTTTCGGGATGAAAATGTCTTGCATAATACGTTTATCATCAGGGATAACAAATCCAAAGTGTTTAGCTTCACTATACGTACCTACTACTTGTGTGACTGAGTGTTTCTCAATGGATTTAACTTCCCCTTCAATTTTACCTTTATGTTCACCTTTAGATTTTTGAATTTCAACAATAACCGTATCACCATCTAATGCACGATTAATTTTTGTTGGCGGAATAAAAATATCTTCCATTTCCTCATCTTCTGGACGTAGGAAGGCAAATCCTTTTTTATTTTGACTTAACGTTCCTTTAATTAATTTAGAACTTGTCGCTTTTTTAGATTGCTTACGTTGATATCTGTCTGTTCTAGTTCTTTCTACTAAACCTGCCTGTTCGAGTTCTACTAGCACCTTTATTAAATCTCTAAATGAGTCGGCACTATTAAGACCTAAAGCATCTTGAAAATCTGACACCGACATAGGTTCATAATCTGGTTGTTGTACGATTTCTTCAATGGATTGCTTTAAATTCATCATGCCCCTCCTTTCTTCTTTCATTTCTTATTATTTATTTTATTATTCAGACCAATCTAACGTTTCTAAGAAGTCATATACGTCTTCGAATACTTGTTCTTTCTCTTTGTCGATTGTAATGACATGACCTGAATTTGCATACCATTTGATGTGTTTATCATCTGAATCTACATTGTCATATATATAATTAGCTGATTGAGGATTAATCATTTGATCCTTTTCAGCTTGAACGACTAGGATAGGATCTAAAACTTCGTCGATTTCATTTCTAACATTACCTAGTGTTTCACTTAGTTCTTTTAATGTTTCAGTAGGATGGAAATCTTCCATTTCTTTATCAATTATCTCTTGATCCTTGCCTTCATATTTCTTGAAATTACGTGCATATTCTAAGAAGCCTTCATAAATAGTACCTTCTGTTTTCACTTCTGCAGGTGCACACATTGTTATAATGCCCTTAACAGGTCGATTTAAGCTTAATTTTAATGCAAATACACCACCCAATGATAAACCTGCCACTGCAATTTCTTCATACCCTTGATCTACTAAATAGTCGTAACCATCAAGTACATCTTTGAACCAAACATGAGGACTAGATTTTAAAATTTCTTCTGGTGGTGCTGCATGTCCTTCATATTGCGGGGCGTATGATGTATACCCTTTTTTCTGTAAGAAACGTCCTAATTGTCTTACATCTGATGAATTGCCTGTGAAACCATGTAATAGTAAGACAGCACGTTTGCCTTCTTCAAAAAAGAACGGTTGTGGTAATTTAATTTGCATTGAATAATCCCTCTCCATCTTGTTATCTATGTTACTTTATTAAGTACTCCCTGTACTTATGTCTTCTTACTTTCTTTAAAGACAATTATAGTTATAAGCAGTATATAATATTCCCGTATTCCACTGAAATTATACATGTTGTATGGTCTTTAAACCATTACTTTGTTTATGAGACACTATCACTACTTAATTATAAATAAAAAAGCCCGACATTTATATCGTCGGACCTTATAAACCAAAATAACTTATACCAATCATTAATAAGAAGAAAATGACTGCTAAAATAATTGTTAATCTATGCAAGAATAAATCGACGCCACGTTGTTTTTGTTTACCAAATAACTGTTCTGCGCCACCACTAATAGCACCTGAAAGTCCATTACTTTTACCTTCTTGGAGTAATACAACAGTGATTAATGCAATACAATCGATTATTAATAGTACTATAAAAAGTGTATGCATGAAAATTGTCCTCCGTTCATTATATACGTTCAAGATTATATCATACTCAATACTTGCTTATCAATGTCTAACGATTGAACGTGCTTTTACGCACAAATGATATCACTAGCATATATATCGCTAAAACGATTGATCCAATAATAACGATTACAATAGGTGCAATGAATAATGCTGATTTAACAGCGATAATTGCGTTAATCACCATTGCTAAGTTTACGAGTGTAAACAATACGTTAGATACATATACTGCGAACATGAACCACCATAAATACTTATGACGATTCCATAACGCAATGACACCTGCTAAATACGCTAAGATATACATGATTCCTGTGTATCTAAAGCTATTTAAGATATTTGCGACAGTACTATCATTCACTTTTTGACCCGCTTGCGTTAATAGCTCCTTAGCCGTTTGTGTATCTAGTGCTACAAAGTTATGAATAATCAATAATATACTAAATATTAAAGAACTGTAGCCGATTAATTTGCCCGCATTACGTTCTCGTTTACTAACCTGTGGGGATTGATGCTCCATGTTTAATTCTCCTTCTTTTCAATACACGCTTATTATATCAGTTTGCTAATGTAAGTTAAATACAGGGGGGTGATGAAGGTAGTTTGTTCACATGGATGTCGTATTTCAAGCAGAGTGTGGGTAGCTTCATCGTATGGTGTTTGCTCTCTCTGAAATGAATTTATGTGGGGGTGTATGGTCTCCATTTCCCCAAAATAAAACTTAAAAAGCCTGCCACAGTCTCAACTCTGTGACAGGCGATAATCATTTGCGTGAACTCTATTCTTTTTAAAACTGAAGTTTAATCAGCGTTATCTTATTTATCTAAATTGTAGAAAGATTTAATGCCGTCAAATTTAGCAGTTTCGTATAATTCGTCTTCAATACGTAATAATTGATTGTATTTAGCGATACGGTCAGTTCTTGATAATGAACCTGTTTTGATTTGGCCAGCGTTTGTAGCTACTGCGATGTCAGCAATTGTTGTATCTTCAGTTTCACCTGAACGGTGAGATACTACTGCAGTGTAGCCTGCTTTTTGAGCCATTTCGATTGCTTCGAATGTTTCAGTTAATGTACCGATTTGGTTAACTTTGATTAAGATTGAGTTACCGATACCTTGTTCAATACCTCTAGATAAGATTTCAGTGTTTGTTACGAATAAATCGTCACCTACTAATTGAACTTTGTCGCCGATACGATCAGTTAATTGTTTCCAACCGTCCCAGTCGTTTTCATCCATACCGTCTTCGATAGTGATGATTGGGTATTTACCAATTAATTCTTCTAAGTAGTCAACTTGTTCAGCTGCGCTACGTTTCGCACCATGTTCACCTTCGAATTTAGTGTAGTCATATACACCGTTTTCGTAGAATTCTGATGATGCACAGTCAAATCCTAAGAATACGTCTTCGCCTGGTTTGTAACCTGCTTTTTCGATAGCTTTGATGATTGTTTCTACAGCATCTTCAGTACCTTCGAATTTAGGAGCGAAACCACCTTCGTCACCTACTGCAGTTTCTAAACCGCGTTCGCTTAAGATTGATTTTAAGTTATGGAAGATTTCAGCACCCCAACGTAATGCTTCTTTGAATGATTCTGCACCTGTTGGTAAAATCATGAATTCTTGGAATGCGATTGGTGCATCTGAGTGAGAACCACCATTAACGATGTTCATCATAGGAACTGGTAATTGTTTACCGTTGAATCCACCTAAGTATTTGTATAAAGGTTGACCTAATAAGTCTGCTGCTGCACGTGCAACTGCGATAGATACGCCTAAAATAGCGTTTGCGCCTAATTTACCTTTGTTAGGTGTACCGTCTAATTGAATCATCATTTTATCGATAGATACTTGATCTAATACTGAGAATTCACCTTCAACGATTTCTGGTGCAATAATTTCGTTAACATTTTCAACGGCTTTAGTTACACCTTTACCACCGTAACGAGATTTGTCTCCATCACGTAATTCTACTGCTTCGTGTTCACCTGTAGAAGCTCCTGATGGTACTAATGCACGGCCAAAAGCACCGCTTTCAGTTAAAACTTCAACTTCAACTGTTGGGTTACCACGTGAGTCTAAGACTTCGCGAGCATAAACATCTGTAATAATTGGCATGTTAAAAATCTCCTTTTAATTTAGATTCTATAATTATTATAGCTTGATTTTAAAATTTAATAAAATATTTGTACTATTTTAAGAACAGCTCAATATAGGTAGGTTGAGCATTACTACCTATATTGAAAAAGTTCTCATTCACGGTTATTTGTGAAATTAGTGTTTGATTAATGACTCACCAGTCATGTCTGATGGTTGCTCAACACTCAATAAGTCAAGTAATGTTGGCGCTAAGTCACCTAGACGACCAGTTTCACGTAATGTAACGCCTTCTTTAGTTACAATTACTGGAACTGGGTTTGTAGTATGAGTAGTCATTGGTTGATCATCATCAGTTAACACTTGGTCAGAGTTACCATGGTCAGCTGTGATAATTGCATAGCCATTCATGTCTAAGATTTTGTCAACGACTTCACCTAAACATTCATCTACTGCTTCAATCGCTTTAATTGTAGGCTCTAGCATACCACTATGGCCAACCATATCAGGGTTAGCAAAGTTTAAGATAATTAAATCTAAATCACCTTTGTCTAACTCTTCAAGTAGTGCATCTTTAACTTCATATGCACTCATTTCAGGTTTTAAGTCATACGTTGCTACTTTAGGTGAATCGATTAAACGACGACGTTCACCTTCAAACTCTTCATTACGTCCGCCACTCATGAAGTAAGTAACATGAGGATATTTTTCAGTTTCTGCGATACGTAATTGAGTTAAGTTATTATTTTGAGCAACTTCGCCAATTGTATTAGTTAAATCTACTTTTTCAAAGACAACTTCTGCTTCCACATCATCATTGTATTTAGTAAAAGTAGCGTAGAATAAATCTTTTACTTGTTCTACTTTAAAGCCATCAAATGCTTTATTAGTAAATACTTCTGATAATTGTGCTGCTCTGTCAGGACGGAAGTTAAAGAAGATAACTGCATCTCCATCATTCACGCCATTATTTTGACCTTCAACGATAAATGGTTCAACAAATTCATCTGTTAAATCATTAGCGTAGTTTGCTTCCACACCTTCTTTAGCAGAAGCATAAGATGGCCCTTCAAAATTGCGAATAGCGTTGTATGCTTTTTCTTCGCGGTCCCAACGTTTGTCACGGTCCATTGCATAATAACGACCTGAGATTGAAGCGAATTGACCTAAGCCTATTTCTTTGAATTTAGCTTCAGTTTCTTCAATATATTTAAGCGCTGATTTTTGATCAACGTCACGACCATCTAAGAATGCATGTACATAAACTTTATCTAAACCTTTTTGTTTAGCAAGTTCTAATAATGCAAATAGATGTTTATAGTGACTGTGCACACCACCATCTGATAATAAACCAAATATGTGTAATGCAGAATTATGGTCTTTGACATGTTGTGCAGCATTGCTTAATACTTCATTCTCATAGAACTCGCCATCTTCAATTGACTTGTTGATACGAGTTAAGCTTTGATAAACAATACGTCCTGCACCGATGTTCATGTGACCAACTTCAGAGTTACCCATTTGGCCTTCAGGTAAACCTACGTCTAAACCACTTGCTTCAATTTGAGTTGTTGGATATTTGCTGTAATAGCGGTCAAAGTTAGGTTTATGCGCTTGTTTTACAGCGTTACCATGTTCACTTTCTCGGTTAGCAAAACCATCTAAAATGATTAATGCTGTTGGTTGTTTAGCCATATTATTTAGCACCTTCTAACAATTGTACAAAACCTTCAACTTTTAATGATGCGCCACCAACTAATGCACCATCAATATCAGATTGACCCATGTATTCTTTAACATTGTTAGGTTTCACACTACCACCATATTGAATACGTGTTGCATCAGCAACGTCTTGGCTTGCAACGTCTGCAATTGTTTTACGTACTTGTGCACACATTTCATTAGCATCTTCAGATGTAGCAGATTTACCAGTACCAATAGCCCAGATTGGTTCATAAGCGATAACAACTTCTTTAAGTTGATCATCAGATAAACCTTCTACAGCTTTTTTAACTTGATTGCTAACAACGTCATTAGCTTTACCGTTTTCACGTTCTTCATCAGTTTCACCAACACAAATAATTGGTGTCATACCGTGATTGAATACAGCGTGAGCTTTTTTGTTAACATCTTCATCAGTTTCGTGGAATAATTCACGACGTTCTGAGTGTCCAATGACAACGTATTTAACACCTAAGTCAGCTAATGCTACTGGAGAAGTTTCTCCTGTATATGCACCATTATCTTCGAAATAAGTGTTTTGAGCACCAATTTTTAATCCTTTTGCTTTACCATCGTTCACTAGAGAAATTAATGCATCTAATTGAATTGTTGGTGCGCAAATTACTGATTCAACTTCTTTTTCATCAGGTAATGCAGGTAGATTATTTACAAAGTCTTTAGCTTCTTGAACTGTTTTATTCATTTTCCAGTTACCAGCTATGATTGGTTTTCTCATTGATTACACTCCTATATATAATAATTATTTTTTTAATGTTTAATAAGCTAAACATCTTAGCTTTAATATGTTTTCCCTTGAAAATGAACTCAAAAACGTTATTCATTTTCAAAAGTTTAATTATTTATCATTAATTGCTTTAATACCTGGTAATTCTTTACCTTCAAGGTATTCTAATGACGCACCGCCACCAGTAGAGATGTGAGTGAAGTCATCTTCAAAGCCTAATGAAATTGCAGCAGCAGCTGAGTCACCACCACCAATAATAGTAGTAGCGTCTTTTAAGTTAGCGATAGCTTTACATACACCGATTGTACCTTGAGCAAAGTTACTGAATTCGAATACGCCCATAGGTCCATTCCATACTACTGTGTGAGCACCTTCTAATTCTTTAGCGAATAATTCAACGGTTTTAGGACCAATATCCATTGCTTCTTGGTCTGCAGGAATTTCATTGCTTGATACTTCAGTAATCTTAGCATCATTAGAGAATTCTTTAGCTACTTTAGCATCGACAGGTAAGACGATTTGATCGCCGTTATTTTCTAATAACTCTTTAGCGAAATCAATTTTATCTTCTTCTAATAAAGATAAACCGATTTCTTTACCTTGAGCTTTTAAGAAAGTATACGCCATACCGCCACCGATAAGGATTTTATCAGCGATATTCACTAAGTTTTTAATTACGCCAATCTTATCAGAAACTTTAGCGCCACCTAAAATAGCAACTACTGGTTTATGTGGGTCATTTACTACGCCACCGATAAATTTAATTTCTTTTTCCATTAAGTATCCAGCAGCAGTTTCTAAATGCGTAGAAATACCTACGTTTGATGCGTGTTCACGGTGAGCCGTACCAAATGCATCATTTACAAATACGTCACCTAATGAAGCCCAATATTTACCTAATTCAGGATCATTTTTAGATTCTTTTTTACCATCTAAATCTTCAAAACGAGTATTTTCAACTAATAATACGTCGCCTTCATTTAAGTCTTTAATTGCAGATTCTAATTTTTCACCACGTGTTTCAGGTACGAAAGTGACTTCTTTACCTAATTTTTCAGATAATGCTTCTGCAACAGGTTTTAAAGTTAAACCTTCTTTGTCACTTTCTTCTTTTACTTTTCCTAAATGAGAGAATAATACTAATTTACCACCTTGTTCAATGATGTACTTAATTGTAGGTAATGCTTGAACAATACGGTTATCGTTTGTGATTTTACCGTCTTTTAAAGGTACATTGAAATCAGCACGTTCAAGAACAACTTTTCCTTTTAAATCTAAATCAGAAACAATTTTTTTTGCCATTATAATTTCCTCCTCTAATAGGAATTATTGATATAAAAATAAGCGGAGAAGCGTTAGTGCTCCCCGCTTACTCATAAGCTAACTTATTTCTATAATTTGTACAAGTGAATTTTTGAAAAGACAGTTGTACTGAGCACAAGTTTGTTTTAACTAGGCTTCTAAATTATTTAGATAATTCTGCTAAATATTCTAAAGTACGTACTAATTGAGCAGTGTAAGACATTTCGTTGTCATACCAAGCTGCAACTTTAACTAATTGACGGTCACCAACTGACATTACACGAGTTTGTGTAGCATCGAATAATGAACCGTAAGTCATACCAACTACGTCTGAAGAAACGATTTCGTCTTCAGTGTAACCGAATGATTCGTTTGAAGCGTTTTTCATTGCATTGTTAACGTCTTCAACTGTAACGTCTTTTTCTAATACAACTGTTACTTCAGTTAATGAACCAGTTGCTACAGGTACACGTTGTGCACCACCGTCTAATTTACCATCGATTTCAGGAATTACTTTACCGATAGCTTTAGCTGCACCTGTTGAGTTAGGTACGATGTTTTGAGCTGCTGCACGAGCACGACGTTTGTCACCTTTTTTGTGAGGACCGTCTTGAGTCATTTGGTCACCAGTGTAAGCGTGGATAGTTGTCATTAAACCTTCAACGATACCGAATTCATCGCTTAATACTTTAGCAACTGGTGCTAATGAGTTAGTAGTACATGAAGCACCTGATACTACTGTTTCAGAACCATCTAAATCTTTGTGGTTAGTGTTGAATACGATTGTTTTAACGTCACCTTTAGCTGGTGCAGAAATTAAAACTTTTTTAGCTCCTGCATTGATGTGAGCTTCTGCTTTTTCTTTATCAGTATAGAAACCAGTACATTCTAATACTACGTCGATATCTAAATCGCCCCAAGGTAATTTGCTTGCATCTGGTTCTTCATAAGATTTAACTTCTTTACCATTTACACGGAAACCACCATCGATAACTTCAACTTCACCAGTGAAGCGACCTTGCATAGTGTCATATTTTAATAAATGAGCTAACATTTCGTCGTCAGTTAAGTCGTTTACTGCTACTACTTCAATTCCTTCTACATCTTGAATTCTTCTGAATGCTAAACGACCAATTCTACCAAAACCATTAATTGCTACTTTTACTGCCATTATAATGGCCTCCTTTAAAATGATATTTAAAAAGTGATTAACTTTTTATTACTTATTTAATATTACTTTTGCTGCTGCTTCATCAGTAATTAATACTGTATTTTTAGGAGCAATGCTTAGGTAAGCTTTAATTGCTTCACCTTTAGATTTACCCCCGGCAACAGCGAATATAAATTCTTTCGTTTCTAAATCCTCAAGTTGTAAACCGATTGTTTTAACTTTATAAACAACCTTTCCTTGAGCGTCAAAATAGTAACCGAAAGCTTCAGCAACGGCTTGGTGATGTTGAAGGCTTTCAATCACCTCATCAGACGATTGTCTACGATGCGCCATCTTCAGCGCATCACCAATACCGTGAATTGTTATATTTGCTTGTTTAATTTTATCTAATGTATGTACGACAGAAGGTTCCATCAATAATGTATTATAAGTCGATTCACTTACATTATCAGGTACATATAATGTCGTGTAATAACCACCAGTTTGTTGAGCCATACTTGCTGAAATTGTGTTGGCTTGATAAATAACATTCTCACCAAGTCCGCCTCGAGCTGGAACAAAGAAAACGTTGAATGGTAATAAGTGCATCGCTCGACTTACATTAGCCATAGTAGATCCACCTGTTACCGATACAATTGCATCTTCATACAATATATTTTCCAATAACTGACCAGCTTGTCGACCCATTTCAGCTTTTACATTCTCGTGATTATCAGCATCACCAGGTACGACGTGAACTTCTTTAATGTTATATGCCGTTTTGATTTGTGAAGCGAGTTGATTATCATCACTATAAACATTGAAGTAATCATTGAGTTGGTTTAAAACTTCGGTGCCTTCGTCTGTAATCTCCATACCTGTTGATTTAACTTGAATAAGATCTTGCTTTTTCAGCATATCTGTTTCAGATCTTAAAACACGCTCTGTAATATCCATATGCTCACTTAAACTTCGTCTACCTACTGGTTGATTATTTGAGATAGTAGTTAAGATAGAAAAGCGTCGATACATTTTATCTATTAAATCAGGTATCAGCTTTTGTTGAATTTTAATCAAGTCTTTCACTACTACCTTCCTCCTTTATTTATCAAAGGTAACCAATAGCATAAAAAACTGGTTTGACTTTTTATGTCCCACCTGGGACAAAATCTAACCTCTTTACACTTGCAATAGTACTATTGTGTTTATGAAAATGCAAGAGAAAAACTCTAATATTTTAAATTATCTGTAAAATTATTCCTAAAGAGTATAATTGATACATTTTTCGTTCACATATAGGTGTTAAAATCTTCTTATTTTAAAATATTACCCTTTCATTTGATTTATTATGCGAATTGTTATTATTTTATTTTTGCAATATTTTTAGTTTAAAATAAAGTAAATATATGAGGAGGAATTGAACATGAGTCAAGAGGAACGAGATAAAATTGAAGTTATTGACCCATCCGATCGCAGATATAAAGATGATAATTATTTTAAAAATGAAAAAGATGATTTTGAACATTCTTCACCTATTCATTATCAATATGGTTGTGGTTGTCCTTTTGGTTGTCTTTCTTCTATTTTTATTTCTGTCATTCTTTCAATCTTATTAACTTTTTTACTTAATTGGATGTTCTAATTAGAAGTTCATATACATGAGGCATGTTATCTTGCATCAATATTACCTTTCCACACGAAAAACGCCCTCCAACTTTTTATGGTGAAGGGCATTTCTTTAAGTAATTTAATTTTCGTTTTCATTTGATGCCTGTGATTGTTGACTTTGATTTTGAGTTTGCGTTTGCGTAGTACTACGTTGAGCAGACTGTTGAGTTGATTTTTGTTGAGTTGCAGTTTCTTGTGTATTCGACTGTTGAGTACTATCGGCACTTGACGATTGATTAGTTGCTGTCTCATTATTGTTGTTATTATTATTTGAAGCTGAACCAGAATGTGTAGCATTTGATTGAGAAGAGTCATTTACATTATCATCATCGTCTCGTTCCTGTGTTGGTTGTTCTTGAGTATCTGTTGATTTATTTTGTGTAGAGTCTTGAGTTGATTTTTGTTGTTTAGTATTAGAATCATTCGTTGTTTCTCTCGTGCGCGGCGCTTGTTGCGTATTTTGTTGAGAAGATGGTGTAGCCTGTTGTGTTTGTCGTGTTTGTTGTGATTCTTGTGTTTCTTGTGTCTTAGGCGCTTGTCGTGTTCCTACATTGCCTTGATCAACGATATCTGCATTATATTGTTCATTGTTTTGTGCTGTATTTCTCTCTTTTGGTTGAGTTCCTTTTTCGTTATCCGCCTTATCTTTAGACTTTTCTTTTTTGTCTTTCTTATCTTCTTTTTTATCCTTATCATCTTTGTGCTTTTCTGTAGTTTGATTACTTAAACGTTCATTGCCACGTTTTGAATTATCTACAAATGAGAAAATAGCAAAAGCTAGTCCTATAAGTAAAAGTAAAATGACAATTGTACTGATAATTTTTGAAATACCACTCATTTTTAATTGTCTGCCTCCGTCATCTTAATTTTTTTCTAAGTCATATCATTTTCCACATTTAAACATAGTGGTGTATTTCTATGAATGTAGCATATAATTTTACAGCAATTACCTAAAAAATCATATTGAAAGAATTTAGGTTAAAAAATAAATATCATATATAATCTCTTATATATGATAACATCATAAGTACCAACAAACACTAAATTTAAATAAGTTATCTCATTCTATATTTGAAAGCGTGATAAAAAATGCATGAAGCCTTTTCAAAAGAAGGCTTTGATAATAGCACTACAAGTAAAACTACACATAAGTCGATGATGGTCAATAATGACCATTATGATGAGGATAAAAAATCGTCCTTTGATTTTTTACTGTTATCAATTATTTTTATCCCTTTAATCATATTACTCTTAAAAATTTTTTATTAGTACTATAATAGATATACAATAAACCCATACGATTAACGTATGGGTTATTACTAAAGGGAATCAAAATTGACCTTCGCTAATTATGGGTATACTAATATTAATTGAAAGATGTTAATAGTATGCGAAGGTTCTTCTTTATTATATCTTAAATTTTCCAAGAAATAATCAGGTTTACAGCTTAGGAAATGACATATTATTGACTAATCATTGGACATTATTTGAACAAAATAATGTGTTATTAGAATTAAAAACTATTCAAAAGAGGTGTAAACATGAAACAATATCTTATTACCGGTGGCACAGGAATGGTAGGTAGCCACTTAGTTGAAGAAATTAAAAAACAGGATGCGCATATCACTATCTTAACGCGTAGTGATAAAGAAAGTGATGAGCCTAAAATTTCATATATAAATTGGTCTAAAGATGGATGGGAAGACCAAGTTCCAGATATTGATGTGGTCATCAATCTTGCAGGTGCATCATTAAACAAACGATGGACTGAATCATATAAACAAATGATTATGACTAGTCGTATCCAATCTACACAAGCTTTAGTGGATTTATTTAAAAATCGTTCTAAAAAACCTGAAGTATTATTTAATGCAAGTGCCATGGGATATTATCCTCCAAGCTTACATCAAACATATACTGAGCAATATCACACACTTCCATTCGATTTCCTATCAGATGTAGTGTATCAATGGGAACGTATTGCTAAACAATTTGAGGATTTTGGTACCCGTGTTGTGTTAGGTAGATTTAGTATGATTTTATCTGAAGAGGGAGGTTCTCTCCCAATGATGAAATTGCCATATAAATTCTTTGTAGGTGGTAAATTAGGTTCTGGTCGTCAATGGTATTCTTGGATTCACATTGATGATTTAGTTCGCGCTATTTTATTTACGATTAATGAACCAGCTGCTAAAGGGCCATTCAATATGGCAGCCCCAATTCCTGAACGTCAAAATTTATTTGGTTATACGCTTGGTCGCGTTATGCATAGACCACATGAAACATGGGTTCCAGCCTTTGCCATGAGAGCAGCTTTAGGACAAATGTCTACAGTAGTGTTAGACACGCAAAAAGTGATACCTAACAAACTTGATGCGTTAAATTTTGATTTTAAATACCCTAACCTGAAGGTAGCTCTTAAAGATTTAATTAGCAAGTAAACATAGGAGTTTGATACCATGAATGACAACAAGTTAACCTATATTTTGCTTATTATTGCAAGCATATTTCTTATTTTGAATGGTATATTTGCTTTTGAAAATAATATAGCCATTATCATAATGTCTATATTTTTCTTAGTCATAGGTATACTATTATTAGGTGTATCAGTTAGATTATTATTAAAAGCATCAAAACATTCTAGATAAGTATAAGAAAAAAGGGAGCGCCATTTTCGGCGCTCCCTTTTAAATATTAATTTAACTTATTTATTTTGATCTTCAGGTTGCATTACACTATCAATTAAACCATATTCTTTAGCTTCGTCAGCTGTTAAGAAGTTATCGCGGTCAGTATCTTTTTGGATTTTTTCAATACTTTGACCAGTACGTTCAGCTAAAATTCTGTTTAATTTTTCACGTGTTTTTAGGATATGGTTAGCAGCGATTTCAATTTCAGTTGCTTGACCTTGAGCGCCACCTAATGGTTGGTGAATCATTACTTCAGCGTTAGGTAATGCGAATCGTTTACCTTTTGCACCAGCTGCTAATAAGAATGAACCCATTGAAGCAGCCATACCGATACAAATTGTTTGAACATCTGGTTTAATATGTTGAATTGTATCATAAATCGCAAATCCAGCAGTCACGCTACCGCCTGGAGAGTTAATATATAGATAAATGTCTTTTTCAGAGTCTTGAGCTTGTAAGAATAATAATTGTGATACAATTGAGTTTGCTACGTTATCATCAATTGCTGAACCTAACATGATGATACGGTCTTTTAATAAACGTGAATAAATATCGTAAGCACGTTCGCCACGATTTGTTGTTTCAATAACTGTAGGAATTAAATTCATTTATATTTCCTCCTTGTAATTAACTGTTGTCCTCATTTTACAACAAAAGTCAAATATGGTCAAAAATTAACTATTGACGCATTTTTTTAGTTTTTTGTACACTATAAACATATATACAGATTGTACTTTTAAAATTACAAATAGTACAGAAATTTGGCTTTTAATATTCTCTCCCCGTAGTGTAATGGATCGCACGTAAGATTCCGGTTCTTAAAATAGAGGTTCGATTCCTCTCGGGGGGATCAAATCTGTGATAAAACGCTGGTATTAAAGCGTTTTATTTTTTATTTAAGAAAGTATTTTCCTCAAAACTATTATCTAAATTTTTTTACTAATCCGTATATTTAAGTCATAAAAATATTTAATACAATCTTTTTTCCAATAATAAAAAAGATATTTTTGATTACCACTCAAAAATACCCTTCTTCATATTTATAATTCTATTTTCTCACCGCTTCGTATTTTATCAGCTAGTTCGTTTAATTTTCTCAAGCGATGGTTAACGCCTGATTTAGAAATAGGACCTGTCGAAATCATTTCCCCTAGTTCTTTTAATGAGATTTCTTGATGTTCTACACGCAATTTAGCAATTTCTCTTAATCGGTCTGGAAGATTCTCAATACCGATTTCTTCATCGATAAGTTGAATGCTTTGTACCTGTTTCATTGCAGCACTGACCGTTTTATTTAAATTAGCGGTTTCACAGTTTACTAAGCGGTTGACTGAGTTTCTCATATCTCTGACTATACGCACATCTTCAAATTTCAAGAGTGCTTGATAGCCGCCTATTAAACTTAGGAATTCAGAGATTTTTTCTGCTTCTTTTAAATACGCGATACTTCCCTTTTTACGTTCTAAATGTTTAGCATTTAAACCATAACTATTCATGAGCTTGGTTAATCCTTCAGAATGATTCTCATATTGAGAGAATATTTCTAGATGATATGAAGACGTTTCTGGATTATTGACCGAACCGCCTGCTAAAAACGCTCCACGTAAATAACTTCTACGCATTTCATCATCTTTAATCATACTTGCATCAATATCGTGTACAAAGATACCATTTTTTAAAATTCCAAGTTCATCAAGAATCTCTCTAGCTCTCACCTTAGTACGACAAATATATATATTATTTTTCTTTAATTTCATTTTCTTACGTACTAATATTTCAATTTCAACATTAAATATTCGTTTAATTAATGAGTAAATACGGCGTGCAGTTGTCGCATTTTCAGTTTGAACATTAATTACAAATTGTTGATTAGATAGACTGAGGGCACCGTTCATACGGATTAATGCGCTAAGTTCCGCTTTAGCGTTGCTTTCATCTACTTCTATACGTGTTAGTTCATTTTTCATGTCTGATGCAAAACTCATCGCCTTATTTACCTTCCTTTCTAATCATTATCATAAATATATGTAATTAACATTCCAAAATGAATTAAGTTAGCATAACGCGTCATTTATAAACACATGCTTTCTATTGTATCATAATTTTTATAGTGTAAAAATGACATCTTATTTCTTAGGTTTGAATTGAATGGTACTAGTTAATTCAAGTGCTAAATCATAAATTAATTTAGCAAGTTCTTTATTATTATGACGTACTAAATATTGATCATACACTTCTACTAAATGAGAAGATGTAATAATCTTAATATTATTCTTAGTTAAATCATCTTCATTCATAACTACAGGTTGAGCGTTACGATTTTTATAATGTTTTAAAATGTCTTCATCATATTTCTCATCGCTACAAATCACATAATCAATAAATTGCTTGCCAGCATGATCATGAATTGCATTAATATGATCTAAAACATCATAATTATTTGTTTCTCCCGGTTGTGTCATAATATTAGAAATATAAAGTTTAGGCGCTTTTGAACTCAGAATAGCATCTGACATGCCTTTAACGCATAAATTGGAAATGACACTAGTGTATAAAGAGCCAGGTCCTAGCACAATTAAATCCGCTTCAGTAAGAGCATCTATGGCTTCTTCCATAGGTTCTACGTTAGATGGTTCTAGATATACGCGCTCAATTCTTTTATTTTTTTGAGGGATTTTAGATTCCCCTTTAACAATTTTTCCATCTTCTAGAATGGCATTTAACATCACATTAGTGTTTGTAGACGGAATTACTTTCCCTTTAATATTTAAGATTTTACTTAATTCTTTAACCGCATGACCAAAGTCATTTTTAATATTAGTAAGTGCAGCTAATAAAAGATTCCCAAGTGAATGCCCTTCAATTTGATGTTCTTCAAAGCGATATTGAAATAATTCTTCTAATATAGGTTCTACATCACTAAGGGCTGCAATTACATTGCGAATATCACCTGGCGCAGGTATGTCCATTTCATTACGAATCTTCCCCGTGCTTCCTCCATCATCAGCTACTGTCACGATAGCAGTGATATCAATTGGATATTCCCTTAATCCCCTAGCTAATACTGATAGGCCTGTCCCCCCACCTATGAGTACAACTTTTAACTGTTTCATTTTTTCACGCCACTTTCAATATGTGCATCTCTGTGATGAACATAAACATTATAATCAAAAATCTCTCCAAGTTCTTGACCAATACGCTTAGCTAGTGCTACTGAACGATGTTGTCCGCCTGTACAACCTATCGCAATGACTAACTGAGCTTTTCCTTCTTTTTTATACCCTGGAACCATGAACTTTAGTAAATCCATTAGCTTCTCATAGAAAATTTCTGTCTCTTTCCATTTCATAACATAATTGTAGACCGCTTCATCTTCTCCCGTCATCGGTCTCAAGTCTTCTACATAATATGGGTTAGGTAAAAATCGAACATCAAATACTAAGTCAGCATCCATTTGAATCCCATGTTTGAAACCAAAACTTGTCACATTGATACTAAATGACTTGAAATTTTCATCTTTAAATTTCTTTTTAACTCTCTCTTTTAATTCTTTAGTTGTTAGGTCGGTAGTGTTTACAATATAGTTTGCAAAAGTACGAATTCTAGAAAGTAGTTGTCTTTCTTCAAGAATAGAGTCGATGAGTGACATTTGTCCATTTTCATTTAATGGATGGGCACGACGAGATTCTTTGTATCTAGAAATTAATTTTTCAGTATCCGCTTCTAAGAACATCACATCAACGATGACGTCGTTGCGACTCTTTATTGCATCAATTTCTTCTACTAATGACGTAAATAATTCTTTACCTCTTAAATCAATAGCAATCGCTACTTTTTGCAACGATGGGTTCCCTTGTTCCATTAATTCTACAAATTTCGGTAATAAAATAGGTGGTAAATTATCTACACAGAAGAAACCTATATCTTCAAGACATTGAATGACTACAGATTTACCTGCTCCTGATAATCCTGTCACTACTAATAATTCGCTTTTACTTATTTTTTCACTTGTTTCATTGCCTGTTTGATTTATCACTATGAACACCGCCCATTTAATCTATATTTATATCTAATATGTATGCATAAATATTTAATTACTTTCATAATATCACATGTTTAAGAGAACGTAACTAATGAGATCGTTTTGTTTATTGTTTCATTTTCAAATAAAAAAAGCTAGAACAATACCATTCATGAAAAGTACATCGAGGCATTATTCTAGCTTGATTCTATACTTACGCTTCTGCTTTATCTTTTAATTCTTCAATGTAGTCGATTGCGCTTTGAGCGGCAATACTACCATCACCAGTAGCCGTTACAATTTGACGTAGGCCTTTATCTCTTACATCTCCAGCTGCAAAAATACCAGGGACAGATGTTGTCATGTCATCTTTAGTAACGATATAACCCATATCATTAGTGATACCTAGGTTATTAAATGGTGTAGTTAATGGTTTCATTCCGATGTAGATGAATACACCGTCAGCATCTAATGTTTGTTCTGAGGCATCTTTAGTAGATACTAGTGTAACGGAACCTACTTTACCATCTTTTTCATTGATTGATTTTAATGTATGGCTCCAAATAAAGTCGATTTTGTCATTTTTGAATGCGCGATCTTGTAATATTTTTTGAGCTCTTAATTCGTCTCTACGGTGCACAATTGTAACCTTATCTGCAAACTTAGTTAAGAATGCGCCTTCTTCAACTGCAGAGTCACCGCCACCGATAACGAATAAGTTTTTATTTTTAAAGAATGCACCATCACATACTGCACAGTAACTTACGCCACGTCCACCTAATTCTTGTTCACCAGGCACGCCAATTTTTTTATATTCTGCACCAGTTGAAATAATAACAGCATGTGCTGTGATTTCTTTATTACCTAAATTAATGACTTTATAGTCACCTTTATCTTCAATAGATTTAATATCGCCATATTGATATTCAGCGCCAAATTTTTTCGCATGTTCGAACATTTTAGTTGATAAATCTGGGCCAGTAATCATTTCAAAACCTGGGAAGTTTTCTACTTCTTCTGTGTTAGCCATTTGGCCACCTGGCATTCCTCTTTCAATCATAACAGTGCTTAAGTTTGCACGTGATGCATAAACTGCTGCAGTCATACCAGCGGGTCCAGCACCGATAATCGCAACATCATAGTTTACTTCAGTCATTTTTATGCCTCCTACGTTTTTATTATCATGCGCATTATATATTATAAAAGTCATTTCTTAAATTTATATGCTCAACAACTGATTAATAGCGCTATCTAATTTGTATTTTGAAGTATTAAACAATTCAATCACTTCTTTTTTTGTCATATGGGTATCATAATAACGATGATAAAGGTAAACATGCGCTGCTATATATCTATCTACATCACTTAAATCTACTTCATTCGCGATTAATCCTTCACCTTTATCAATCCAGCTTATAAACAGCTCTGTATCTTGGCGTAACTCTTTATTTTTATAAAGTTTGAGTAAGCCACGATGAATAAAATCTAATTTATTCAAATGAAGGCCTTGTACTAAATAAGTTAGATACAGTTTTTCATAGTCATTCATCGTTTCTAAAACTGACCAAATTTCTTCAGTCATTAAAATTTCCTTACCATTTAACTGGTTTAATAAGAAGACACCATATAATCTATAATGACTATCATCGTCCATTAATAGTGGCTCAATTTTCTGATCAAATATTTGTTTACTTTCTTCTATCACCCATGGAGCGTAACCTACGTCTACTTTAGAAATCTGTAATAATTTGTCCCAAAATAGTTCACTTTGTTCTTTATTTCCAAGGTAATAATAATTAAAACTTAAAGCGTTAAACATTTGAATTGAAGCGAACTTACCCTTTTTGTACAGTGGTAATAAAAGTTGTTGTGAGGCTTCATATTGTTTTAAATAACTTAAGACAATGCCCAGTTTAAAACTTTCGTCATCGTTCATTGGTACGACTTTACTTAAAATCTTAAGATACTTTTGATATTTCTCAGTTTCATTGGTGTTATAGAGCAATAACGTATAGTGACACAAGGCGTGCACATCTGAATTATCTTCACTTAGCAGTGTTTCAAATAATTCTTTTGCCGTTTCATATTCACTTAAATACAAGTAACACATAGCTAATAAATTACGCACGACACGATGTTCTTGAATATATTCATCTTGTTGCAAAATGAAACTACGTGCTTCTTCTAAGCGCCCTTGTGAAAATAAATATTGGAATAAAAGTTGTGTCGCAAATAACTGCGCTTCTAATTCAATTTTTTCTTCACTAATGTAAGACACTTCGAATGTTTTTTCTAATTCAGCCCTATAATCTTTATCTTCAGTCAAAATCACATAATTAATACCAAACAAGAAGGCCTTGTTTGGCTCATTAAGTTCGATGTTCAATTCACTTAATTGATAATAACTTTCTTCTACATGGTCTTTTTTAATAATATTCTCGTAAAAAAGCTTTTCAGCTTGGCCACCTAAATTCATTTTAGTAAGACAATGCGTATAGTTGAGTTGAATATCAAAATCATCTGGTGACAAATCAAGCACTTTTTTATAGTACTCTGCTGCTTTTTTAAAGTCTTGTTGTTTAAATTTTTGATCTGCCATTTTACGATAGAAGTCTTCATCAAATACCATTGATATCACATTATTGTTCTTTTGTGCCATACTTTGTCACCTCTCTTTCTATTTATATTGGATATGCATTGGATTTCCATATGCAATCGCATTATCTGGGATATCTTTAGACACGATAGTGCCGGCTTTCACTATTACATTATGTCCGATATTAATACCTGGCAAAATAGTAGTATTAGCGCCTATTAAAGTGTTATGTCCAATCTTTACTGGACCATAACGATATTCTTCTACTAATACTTCATGCGTTAATATTGTAGTATTATAACCAATTACGCAATTATTGCCAATCGATATTAATTGAGGATGGAAAATATCTAGCATGACTTTATAGGCAATTGCGGTCTGTTTGCCGATATTCATTTTCAAAAGATGAATATAAATCCATCGTTTCAACTTTAAGTTTGGTATATAGCGACATAACTCAATGATTAACGTGTTTCGGAATGTTTTTGGAAAACTGACAAAGCGGTAAATACGCCATAATGGATTTACCGCCTGTCTTGTTATTTTGGTTAAACGTCGCATTATTTTGCATTCACCTTATTGTTAGGCCAACTTAATGGACCTGCTTCTTTATAAATCGGAGGATTATATTTTAACCGTCTATAAACGAATAAAATAAGTCCTACAATAATCAAGACAACAGATACGAATTGAGCAACACGTATATGACTCGTTAACATTAAACTGTCTGTTCTTAAGCCTTCTACAAAGAAACGACCAATTGAATACCATACTAAATAAAGTATAAAGGTTTCGCCTACGCGAAGATGCTTTCTAATCGTCATTAAGATAATAAATCCTAGGACGTCCCAAATCGATTCATATAAAAATGTCGGATGATAATAGACGCCTTCAATATACATATTTCGAATAATAAATTCAGGTATATGTAACTGTTCTAAAAATGTTCTAGAAACAGGTCCACCATGAGCTTCGTGGTTCATGAAATTACCCCAACGGCCAATGCCCTGCGCTAAGATAATACTTGGTGCTACGATATCCCCAATTTGAAATGGATTTAAATTTTTTATCTTACACACAATTATTCCGGTAATAAATCCGCCTATTAGACCACCATGTATCGCGATGCCCCCGTGCCAAATCTTAGGAATTTCTGCAGGATTCTCCATATAATAAGGCCATTGGAAAATCACAAAATAAATACGTGCAACTAAAAAGCCAAAGATAGCACTATAGAAAATGACATCGATTAATGTATCTTGGTGTAAGCCAACATATTTCAGACTTTCTTGGGCGATAAAGTAACCGATAAGGATACCCACAGCGATAATGATTCCATACCATTTAATAGATAAAGGTCCTAAGTTAAAGGCAGTTGGATCAATATAATTCAAATTCAACATCATGTCTTACTTCTCCTTGCTTTGATTACCTTTTCTTAAAATCTCTTCATTCAAGCGTTGGTTAAATTCTTCCGCCGTGTTAATGCCCATAATATTTAAACGGTAGTTCATTGCAGCTACTTCTATTATCACGGCTACGTTTCTACCCGGACGCACTGGGACGGTTTTTTTAGTAATTTCCGTATCGAGAATTTTTAAAGTTTCTTCGTTTAGACCAACGCGATCGTATAATTTATCTTTATTCCAATTTTCCAAATTAATATTTAAACGGATTTGCTTCTCCGTCAAAATAGATCCTGCACCAAACAATGTCATCACATTGATAATACCGAGGCCTCGAATTTCAAGCAAATGTTCAATTAATTTTGGTGGTGTACCAATCAATTCACCCTTAGTAATTTGGCGAATTTCAACATTATCATCGGCTACTAAGCGGTGACCACGTTTCACTAATTCTAACGCTGTTTCACTTTTCCCGATACCAGAATCTCCAGTAATTAATACACCTACACCATATACATCGACTAATACCCCATGCAATGAGGTGCTCTGTGCTAGCTCATGTTCAAGGAACGTAGTTAAACGACTCATCAAACTTGTTGTAGCATCTTTAGAAACAATTAAAGGAGTGTCCATTTCTTGAGATGCTTCGATTAATTCTTGAGGTGGTTCTAATCCTCTTGTCACAATGATAGCTGGTGTTTCTGGACGACATAATTTGCGCATGCGTCCTTGTCGTTCTTCATCTGGCAATAAATTATAGAAAGATAATTCAGTTGTACCTAATAATTGGATTCTGTCTGCCGCATAATGGGAAAAATATCCAGCCATTTCCAATCCAGGGCGTGATATATCTGTATTTTTTATATGTTTATGTAATCCTTTTTCACCAGTAAACAGTTCTAAATTTAATATTTTGACTAATTTCTCTGTCGTTAACATGAGTTCACCTCAAAATTTTCACTTGAATTCATTCATCTACTATCATATCAAAAATGATGTCACTATTAATATAAAAATGTCGTTTAGGCGTTGAATTTGTTTTTTCAATCTCTAAACAAATAAAAAAGCCTCTCCTATTATAAAGCTTAGAAGCGTTATTATGATATAGAAGAAACCGATACATACATTCCTTTTCTTCTCTTCACTTCCATCACTTTATATAGGAAAGACTACTTAAATATATTTATTTTTCACTCAATACCTACTGTGTCATATTTATTCGACTGAATCACGTTCAAGCACCGGTTTCAAATATTTACCTGTGTAAGATGCTTCAACCTCAGCAATTTCTTCAGGTGTACCGGTAGCTACGATAGTACCGCCACCTTCACCGCCTTCAGGACCTAAATCAATAATATGATCTGCTGTTTTAATCACATCTAAATTATGTTCAATGATGACTACGGTATCGCCATTTTCTACAAGTCGATTTAAAACTTTCAATAATCTACTAATATCATCTACATGTAAGCCAGTTGTTGGTTCATCTAAAATATAAATTGAACGACCAGTTGAACGTTTATGCAGTTCTGATGCTAATTTCACACGTTGGGCTTCCCCACCAGATAGCGTAGTAGCTTGTTGACCTAACGTGATGTAGCCTAAACCTACATCTACGAGTGTTTGTAATTTACGATGTATTTTAGGAATATTTTCAAAGAAATAAGTCGCTTCTTCTACTGTCATTTCTAGTACATCTGCAATATTCTTACCTTTATATGTGACTTCTAAAGTTTCACGATTATATCGTTTACCATCACAAACTTCGCAAGGTACGTATACATCAGGTAAGAAGTGCATTTCAATTTTGATAATTCCGTCACCTTTACAAGCTTCACAACGTCCACCTTTCACATTGAAACTGAAACGTCCTTTTTGGTAACCACGAATTTTAGCTTCATTTGTTTGCGCAAAAACATCGCGGATATCATCAAACACACCAGTATATGTCGCCGGATTTGAACGAGGTGTTCTACCAATTGGAGATTGGTCGATATCTATAATTTTATCTAATTGATCAACACCTTCAATGGCATCATATTCGCCAGGTTTCACTTTAGATTTATTAATTTTTTGAGCTAAAGATTTATAGAGCACTTCATTTACTAATGAACTTTTACCTGAGCCAGATACACCTGTCACAACTGTCATCACAGATAAAGGAATATCTACATCTACGCCTTTTAAGTTATTACTACGTGCACCTTTAATACTAATCTTTCTATCAGTAATTTCGCGACGATGTTTAGGTACGTCAATGCGTTTTTTACCACTTAAATATTGTCCAGTTAATGATTTCTTATCTTTCATAACCTTGGCTGGTGTGCCGCTTGAGACAATCTCACCACCATGGTTACCTGCACCTGGACCAACATCTACAAGATAATCTGCTGCTCTCATAGTATCATCATCATGTTCAACAACAATCAGAGTATTCCCTAAATCACGCATTTCTTTTAAAGTACCAATTAATCTATCATTATCGCGTTGGTGCAATCCGATAGACGGTTCATCTAGTACATAGAGTACACCAGTTAAACATGAACCAATTTGTGTAGCTAAGCGAATACGTTGGGCTTCCCCGCCTGATAACGTACCTGATGAACGATTTAATGTTAAGTATTCTAAACCAACGTTATTTAAGAAAGATAAGCGAGAAATAATTTCTTTTAGAATTTGGTTCGCAATCGCTCTGTCTTGTTCTGATAACTCGATGTTTTCATAGAATTGTAAAGCATTATTAATAGAATACTCTACAACTTCACCAATATTATAACCACCCACATAAACAGATAATGCTTCTTTGCTCAAACGTTTACCATGACAAGTCTCACATGGCAGTTCTGTCATGTACTTACTCATGACTTCACGTGTGTATTCTGATGGCGATTCATGATAACGACGATCAATGTTAGGTAATACACCTTCAAATTTCATTTTTCTGTGACGTGTACCACCATTACGGCTATGGAATGAGAATTCTATTTGTTTGTCGCCAGAACCATTCATCAAAATATCTTTTTGTCTATCTGTTAATTTTTTATACGGTTTATCCATATTAATTCTATAAACTTCACAGACACGCTTTAATAATGTTGGGTAAAAATCAGAACTTGTTGGTTCCCAAGGTTCAATTGCACCTTCATTTAAACTTTTATTTTGGTCTGGAACGACTAAATCAACATCGACTGTTAAACGTTGACCTAATCCATCGCATGTTGGACAAGCGCCAAATGGGCTATTAAAACTAAACATTCTTGGTTCTAATTCACCTATTGAAAAACCACAAATTGGGCAAGCATGGTTCTCAGAGAATTTAAGGTCTTCTCCATCGATAACATCTACTGTAATGTTACCTTCCGCTAGTTCTAAACCTGTTTCAATAGAATCAGCTAAACGTGATTCTATACCTGCTTTGACAACTAAACGGTCTACTACAACTTCTATTGTATGGTTCTTATTCTTATCTAACTCTGGCACTTCATTCACATCAACGATTTCACCGTCAACACGTAAACGTACATAGCCTTTCTTACCAATATCTTCAATTAATTTCTCATGGCTACCTTTTCTATGAGAAATCACTGGCGCTAAAATTTGAATTTTTGTACGTTCTTCAAGCTCTAAAATGCGATCTACCATTTGTTGGACAGTTTGTGATTCGATTTCAACATTGTGATAAGGACAGTACGCTTTACCTACACGCGCATAAAGTAAACGAATGTAATCATAAATTTCAGTTACAGTTGCCACAGTTGAACGTGGGTTCTTACTTGTCGTTTTTTGATCAATCGAAATGGCTGGAGACAACCCTTCAATTGTATCTACATCTGGTTTGTCCATTTGCCCTAAAAATTGGCGTGCATAGGCACTTAAAGATTCCACATATCGACGTTGACCTTCTGCATAAATCGTATCAAAGGCAAGTGATGATTTACCTGAACCAGATAATCCTGTCATGACAATTAATTTATTTTTAGGAAGTTCAATATCAACATTCTTTAAATTATGTGCTCTCGCACCTTTAACTACGATACTTGGTCCTTTCATTTATCTGTCACCCTTCTGCTTTTAATTCAAATAACATATCTCTCAATTCTGTTGCTCTTTCGAAGTCTAAATCTTTAGCTGCTTTTTTCATTTCTTTTTCTATATTTTCAATCGTTTTTTGACGTTCTTTCTTAGTCATTTTCTTAGGTACTTCTGTTTGTTGTTTATCATTAGTTTCATCATTCTCCACAGTAGCACTAATAACATCATGAATTTTCTTATTGATTGTCTTCGGAGTGATGCCATATTTTTCATTATGAGCCATTTGAATTTCACGACGACGCTGTGTTTCATCAATAGCATATTGCATAGAATCCGTCATCTTATCGGCATACATAATTACTTCACCTTTATCATTACGCGCAGCACGGCCAATCGTTTGGATTAATGAACGGTTAGAACGCAAGAAGCCTTCTTTGTCAGCATCTAAAATAACAACGAGTGATACTTCAGGAATATCAATACCTTCTCTCAGCAAGTTAATACCTACGACAATATCATACGTGCCCATACGTAAGTCACGAATGATTTCAATACGTTCCAGCGTTTTAATTTCTGAGTGTAAGTAGTTAACTTTAATACCCGCTTCTTTCATATATGTTGTTAAATCTTCACTCATTTTTTTAGTTAATGTCGTTACTAAGACACGTTCATCTCTATCAATTCTTTCTTGAATTTCACCTAATAAATCATCAATTTGATTCTTCGTTGGACGTACATCAATCTTAGGATCTAATAAGCCGGTAGGACGAATAATTTGTTCCACCATTTCATCCGTATGTTCAATTTCATATGGACCTGGTGTAGCTGATACATATACTAATTGGTTTGTTTTTTGTTCAAACTCTTCAAATTTAAGTGGACGGTTATCCATAGCGCTCGGTAAACGGAAACCATGATCTACCAACACTTTTTTACGTGCTTGGTCACCATTAAACATTCCTCTAATTTGCGGCAATGTCACATGCGATTCATCGATCATCACTAACCAGTCATCGCCAAAGTAATCTAGTAATGTATACGGTGTAGAACCGGGTGGTCTTAATGTTAAATGAACAGAGTAGTTTTCAATACCTGAACAAAAGCCCATTTCACGCATCATTTCTAAATCATAGTTTGTACGTTGTTCTAAACGTTGCGCTTCTAACAACTTATTCTCATCTTTTAGTTCTTTTAAGCGCTCTTCTAATTCTTTTTCAATACGTTCAATGGCTATTTTCATTTTCTCTTCACGCGTAACGAAGTGAGAAGCTGGGAAAATAGCAAAGTGTTCTCTTTCACGAATAACTTCACCCGTAAGGTAATTTACTTCGCGAATACGATCAATTTCATCACCAAAGAATTCTACTCGTATACACATTTCTTCACGTGAGGCTGGGAAAATTTCAACGACGTCACCACGTACTCTAAACGTACCACGTTGGAAATCAATGTCATTTCTAGAATATTGTACATCGACTAATTTACGTAGCAATTCGCTACGATCCATTTCCATTCCCACACGTACACTAACTACTAAATCCTTATATTCTTCTGGATTCCCTAAACCATAAATACAACTTACACTAGCAATAATGATGACATCATCACGCTCAAATAGTGCGCTTGTAGCAGAGTGACGTAGTTGGTCGATTTCATCATTAATCGATGCGTCTTTCTCGATAAAAGTATCCGTAGAAGGCACATAAGCTTCTGGTTGATAATAATCATAGTAACTTACAAAGTACTCCACTCTGTTTTCCGGGAAGAACTCTTTAAACTCACTGTATAATTGGCCAGCTAATGTTTTATTGTGGGCAATAATTAAAGTTGGTTTCCCAACTTCTTTAATAACATTACTCATGGTGAACGTTTTACCTGTACCGGTAGCGCCGAGTAATGTTTGATGACGTTTACCTTCTTTAACGCCTTCGACAATCTTTTTAATCGCTTGAGGTTGGTCCCCTTGCGGATCAAACTCAGAATTTAATTTAAATGGATAGTGTTCCACCATTCTTACAAGCGCCTCCTCAATTTATGCTTACTACTGTTATTTCCTATTCTTTGAAAAGTATTCTTACTTAAACTTATTTTAGCAAAAATATAAATAAAAATACAAACGTTTGTTCGCTTACGTTTGTATCTTCTCTACTTAATCATTCGAATATATAAAAAGAGATGAGCCTAAAGTCAAAGCATTTTAACCTAGAGGTCCCATCTACCTTTATCAACTCTTTTAAATGTAAAATTAATATAAACCAACTTATGACTAAATTCAATTTATCTGTTTATAAAGTATTAATCTTGATGTTTGTGAAATTCTAACTTGTCTATAATCACATATCCAGCTAATAATGACACTACGTCTATAAAGATAATCCATTCATTATGGAAAAATCCTTTATAAATCGATGTAGCAATTAAGACAAGCGTTACAAGCACACCCACCCATTTACTTCTCGTAATCACACTAAATAATACAACTAACACACATGGAAAAAAGGCGGCTAAAGCATACCAAATCATTTCATTCACCCATTTCTACGATTTAATATGGCCATCGTTGTTTCACGTAATTCAGCTCTTGGTATAAAGTTCTCAGTTAACATTTCTGGGATGACATTATCGATAAAGTCTTGTACTGAACTTAAATGATCGAACTGAATAATTGTTTCTAAACTATTTTCATAAATTTCAAAGAATAACGATTCAGGATTACGTTTTTGAATTTCACCAAACGTTTCATATAGTAAATCAATTTTATCTGCGACTGATAAAATTTGTCCTTCTAAAGAATCATCTTTTCCTTCTTGAAGTCTTTTGCGATAAATATCTTGATACGCTTCCGGGATTTCTTCATTGATAAAAGTGTTCACCATTTCTTCTTCAACCTGTGAGAATAACATTTTCAATTCAGTCCTAGCATATTTGACAGGTGTTTTAATATCTCCAGTAAATACTTCTGCAAAGTCATGGTTTAAAGCTTTCTCATATAAACTCTTCCAGTCGATTGTATTACCATGATGCTCTTCAACTGTTGCTAAGTATTGTGCAATTTTAGTTACTTTGAAAGAATGTGCAGCTACATTATGCTCGAAGTATTTAAATTTACCTGGTAATCGAATTAATTTCTCTAAATCAGAAAGTCTTTTAAAATATTGATGAACACCCATATCGCGAAACCTCCATGTTTTATTAAATACAGATTATACTTATTTTTATTATACCAATCAATAATTTGATGAAAAGTGTCAATCTATATTAAATATGGCAAAACTGTGCTTTCTGAATTCAATACAGCACCTAAATAAAAAGCACTATACTTAGCAATTAGTGTTTTGCTAGCATAGTGCTTTCTCATATTTTAATTAATTGATTTAATATCATTTCTTAGTGGATAAAGTTATAACCTGAAGCATTTTTAATTGTACGGTTTGTTACGTTATTGTAATTACCATTCCAGTTCATTTCAGATACATAGAAAGAACCGTCACTATTCACACGTTCAACTACACCTACATGACCATAGTAACCAGCACTAGTTTGGAAAACAGCTCCAACTTCAGGTCTATTGTCTACAGCTAAACCAGCATTTCTAGCAGAATTAGCCCAGTTGCTTGCATTGCCCCAGAAGCTTCCTACTGAACGACCTAATTGTTGACGACGACCGAATGCATAGTATGTACAGTTACCATAGTAATAACGATTACCTTGGTTGTTTACAGTACTATGATTATAGTTTGAAGCTACAGGTGCGCTTGTTACCCCAACATTATAGTTATGGCTAGTTGTATATCTTGATGGGGCTTCATATCCACTTGAACCATAGTGGTAACTAGTTTGGCGGTTTGTTACGACACCACTTCCTGTATCAACATGGTTATATGAACTAGCTAATTGTGTAGTATTCTGTGCTTGCTCATTAGAAGAAGTTGCATAAAGTTGAGCATAGTCAATAGAAAGATTGTCTAAACTTGCAGCACCTTTCTCAGTAACGGCAATTAAATCACCTGGATGAATAAGTGATGTTAAACCAGGATTTAAATCATATACTTCTTCTAAAGAGATATGATGTGCTTTAGCAATTTTATTTAATGTATCTCCAGCTTTTACTTCAACTACATCTTTATCTGGCACTATTAAAGATGTGCCTTGTTGAACTTCACTTGATTGAATATGATTTAATGATTGAATTTCACTGGCAGTCGTAGCAAATTGATGCGCTAATGTTTCTACTGATGTTGTGTCTTCAACAACGTGTGTTTGTTGTGCACTAGCTATGCCATTAATACCAGCAAACGCTGCGATAGATGTCAGTGTTACAGTCAATGATTTTTTTCTCATGTTGTCATTCCTTTGTAGTAATGTATTCTTGTTCATTAATACTGTAGCACAAATTTTTTTGGAAAAGTGTAATGTTAAATCGTTGTAATATAAAGGTTAAATAACACTTCATATTTAATTAAAAACACCTATCTTAGTAATAAATATCTTTGCTAATTACACATAAAACATTCATTTTCAAATTAATTTAATAAGAATATACTTACCTTATTAGGCTTCATTATTATTCATTGAATGTCTTAAGTAAGCTTCAATAAACGGTTGAATTTCACCATCCATCACTGCATCCACTTTACCTGTTTCTTCATTAGTACGATGATCTTTCACCATTGAATATGGATGGAAAACATATGAGCGAATTTGACTTCCCCAACCAATCTCTTTTTGTTCACCACGAATTTCAGCCATTTCACGCTCTTGCTCTTCTAATTTCAATTGATATAATTTGGCTTTCAACATCTTCATCGCTGCTTCACGGTTTTTAATTTGTGAACGCTCATTTTGGTTATTCACAACAATACCTGTTGGATGGTGCGTAATTCGAATGGCAGATTCAGTTTTGTTGATGTGCTGACCACCAGCACCAGATGCTCTAAACGTATCAACCGTAATATCATCCGGGTTAATTTCAATCTCAATTTCATCATTATTAAATTCAGGAATCACATCACATGAAGCAAATGATGTATGACGTCGACCTGATGAATCAAATGGTGAAATTCTGACTAATCGATGTACACCCTTTTCAGCTTTTAAATAACCGTAAGCATTATGACCTTTAATTAATAATGTGACACTCTTAACGCCCGCTTCATCACCCGGTAAATAGTCCACTGTTTCAACTTTGAAACCTTGTTGCTCACCATAACGCTGATACATACGTAGTAACATGCTCGCCCAGTCTTGAGACTCCGTACCGCCTGCACCAGGATGTAATTCAAGAATAGCATTATTCGCATCATGAGGACCATCTAATAACAATTGCAACTCAAATTGGTCGACCTTCGACTTAAAATCAATAACCTCTTGCTCCAAGTCATCCTTCATATCCTCATCAAATTCCTCTTGCAATAACTCCCAAGTTGCAGTCATATCTTCGACTTCATTATTCAAATCATGATAACCATTCACCACAGACTTCAACGCATTATTTTTATCAATAATGTCCTGCGCTTTATTCTGATCATCCCAGAAATTGGGCTCCGTCATCATTTCCTCATACTCTTGAATATTCGTCTCCTTATTCTCTAAGTCAAAGAGACCCCCTAATTTGATCTAAATCATTACTATAATCATCAATATTACGTTTAATTTCAGATAATTCCATTCGTATCTCTCCTATTAATCATTACTATACATTTCTTAATCATACATGATATTTCTCACACTTGTCATTTCTTTTGGAAAAGGCCATCACGTTTAACATTTAAAAGATATTGAAGCCTTACCATGAACACGTAAAATCAAATGTTACAGTATCTTGCCACTATAATAAAAAACAGGAGTGTGAATAGCTTCACATCTCCCATTTTCAGCAATAGCTTTATTATTATTCGTCTTTGCCATGGCAGTTTTTGTATTTCTTGCCACTACCACATGGACAAGGGTCATTACGACCAATCTTATCACCTTTAACCACAGGTTGTTTTTTGGCTTTCTCTTTACCGTCTTCAGCAGACACATGTTGTGCTTTACCAAAGTCAGTTGTTTTTTCACGTTCAATATCATCATCAACTTGAATGATGGATTTAAGAATAAATTTAGATGTATCCTCTTCGATATTTTGCATCATCATATCGAATAATTCATGACCTTCATTTTGATAATCACGAAGCGGATTTTGTTGTGCATATGAACGTAGGTGGATACCTTGACGTAATTGATCCATCGTATCGATGTGATCAGTCCAATGTGTATCAATTGAGCGTAATAAAATCATACGTTCAAATTCAGGCATTTGATCGCCAATTTTTTCTTTTTGGCTTTCATAAGCTTTTTCAATTTTAGCCCATACAACATCAAAGATATCTTCTGAATCTTTACCTTTGATTTCGTCTTCAGTCAAGTCGCCTTCTTGTAAGAATACATCATTGACGTAGTTAATAAATGGTGTGTAATCTGGATTATCATCTTCTTCATTAATATGATAATTCACAGCACGTTGTAATGTTGAGCGCAACATTGCCATTACTAATTCAGAACTATTTTCCGAATCAATGATGTTATTACGTTCATTATAGATAATTTCACGTTGCTTACGTAATACTTCATCGTATTCAAGGATACGTTTACGCGCATCAAAGTTATTACCTTCAACACGTTTCTGTGCTGATTCGACAGCACGTGATACCATTTTAGATTCAATTGGCGTTGAATCATCCATACCTAGACGGTTCATCATTTTTTGAAGTCTTTCTGAACCGAAGCGTACCATCAATTCATCTTGAAGTGATAAGTAGAAACGGCTGTCCCCTTTATCACCTTGACGACCAGAACGACCACGTAGCTGATCATCGATACGACGTGATTCATGTCGTTCTGTACCAATAACCGCAAGACCTCCGATTTCTTCGACACCTTCACCTAGTTTGATGTCGGTACCACGACCAGCCATATTCGTCGCAATCGTAACTGCACCTTTTTGACCAGCTTTTGCTACGATTTCAGCTTCACGTTCGTGGTTCTTAGCGTTTAATACATCATGACGAATACCGCGCTTTTTCAATAAGTTTGAAATATATTCACTTGTTTCAACCGCTACTGTACCTAATAGCACAGGTTGACCATTTTTATGTTTTTCAACAACGTCTTCTACAACTGCATCAAATTTACCTTTTTGACTAATATAGATTAAATCTGATTTATCTATACGTTGTACAGGTTTATTAGTAGGAATTTGCGTTACTGTCATATTGTAAATATTTCGGAACTCTTCTTCTTCCGTTTTCGCTGTACCTGTCATTCCAGCTAATTTATTGTACATACGGAAGTAGTTCTGGAAAGTAATTGAGGCCATTGTTTTAGATTCATTTTGAATTTTAACGCCTTCTTTGGCTTCAATCGCTTGGTGTAAACCTTCAGAGAAACGACGACCAGGCATCGTACGACCTGTAAATTGGTCTACGATTAATACTTCTCCATCGACTACCATGTAGTCTACGTCACGTTGTAAAGTAACGTGCGCTTTTAATGCTGTATTAATATGACTGATGATTTCTACATTTTGCACATCGTATAAGTTATCAATTTTAAACATACGTTCTGCTTTATCAGCACCTTGTTCTGTTAAGTGTACTGCTTTCGTTTTTTCATCATATTTATAGTCATCTTCAGCTTTTAACATTTTAGCGAAAACGTTAGCTTGAGTATAAAGAGATGTTGATTTTTCAGCTTCCCCTGAAATAATTAGTGGCGTTCTTGCTTCATCAATTAAAATAGAATCGACCTCATCAATGATAGCAAAGTGCAATGGTCTCATTACACGTTCTTCCGCATAGTTCACCATGTTATCTCTTAAATAATCAAATCCTAGTTCATTATTTGTACTATACGTAATATCTTGTGCATATGCTTCACGTTTTTCTGTTGTTGATTTGCTATTTAAGTTTAAACCAACTGTTAATCCTAAGAATTCATATAGTTCAGCCATTTCTTCACTTTGAACACTAGATAAGTATTCATTGACTGTGATAACGTGCACACCGCGACCAGCTAATGCATTTAAATATGTTGGCATTGTCGCTGTTAATGTTTTACCTTCCCCTGTTCTCATTTCAGCGATATCGCCTTTATGGATAGCGATACCACCCATAACTTGAACTTTATACGGTGACATATTGAACACACGCTTCGCACCTTCACGTACAAGTGCATAAGCTTGTGGTAAAATTTTATCTAAATAATCATTTTGTTTTTTTACATCTTCAATTTTTTGTACTTCTTCTTGGAATTGTTTTGTTTTAGCTTTGATTTCATCATCAGTTAAAATAGCCATATCTTCCTCTAATGCAAGTACTTCATCAGCTATTTTACCTAAACGTTTTGTTTCTTTTTTATTGCCGTCAACAATTTTCGATAAAAATCCCATTACTTCCGCTCCTTTAGCTTAAAAAACTGTTAGGCCTACAACAATTTATCTTATCATTTATACTTTCAAATTTATACTTATATACTCATATAAACCTTAGGCTTAATTGTGTACAACTATTATAAATTACTTTAACTTTCCCTACTAATATTTGTGTTTAATTTCTTTCAATATCAATAACTCATTACTCATTACATTAGCACAGCATGTTCAGAGCGTCCACGAATAAAGCTATTATTGAATATTAAAGAGCGCCCACACAATATGGACGCTCTCACTTTTAATTGTCATTCATTATATAGTGCTTATTCTGTTGTTTCAATTAATCCGTATTTACCATCTTTACGTTTATAAACGATGCTTGTGCCTTCAGTTTCGCGATCTGTAAAGATATAAAAGTCATGACCTAATAAGTCCATTTGTAAGACCGCTTCTTCAGAATCCATTGGTTTTAAGCTAAATTGTTTAGAACGGATGATTTCAATTTCATTATCGTTATCTTGATTATTATCCGCTTCTTCAGCTTGAACTGATGGTGTTTCAGGTAGTTCAGTCGCAAAAGCGTCTTGTTCCCCACGTGTTTTATGTTTACGGTTAACACGTGTTTTATATTTACGAACTTGACGTTCTAATTTGCCAGTTACTAAATCAATACCAGCATATAAGTCATCATGACGTTCTTCCGCTCTTAATGTTACATTTTTTAATGGAATTGTAACTTCAATTTTAGTTGTTGAATTCTGATACGTTTTTACTTTAACGTGTGCTACTGCATTAGGCACATCGTTAAAATAACGTTCGAGTTTACCAATTTTGTCCTCAATATAGTTGCGAATAGCATCTGTAATAGTGAGGTTATCTCCATGAATTTCAAATCTAATCATAGCTATCTCTCCTTTAACCTCTTGTATTGGTAATGCTTACTATTATAATACCACGTTTATCTCATCTTGAAAACGCAAACACTTTGAATTTTCTGACATTTTTGTCACATAATAGTTCTCCTGCATGATGTACCGTTAAGCCAGTAGTATAAATATCATCTACAAGCAAAATGTCTTTCCCTGTTAAATCAACCTCTTTATCAATATAAAAAGGGTTAGACGCTTGGGCACGTGCTATCTTTCCTAATCGAGACTGCTTAGGCCGAAGTTGTGTTTTTAATAGATTAGTATAGTGCACACCCATATAATCTAACACGGTAGTAACTGGATTAAATGTTCGTTCGGCATCGCGTTCATATGGAGATGGGATGGGAACAATCATATCATATGGCGTTTTAGGGAGTTTAAGTTTGGATGCTAATACTTTCGCTAAATAGTAGTCTCGCATGAATTTATAATTATGAATCACTTCTTTCATAACGCCTGTATATTGATAATCACAATATAATTGAGACATTAAGGTAAACGTCTTTTCCAAAAATTGGCAATCAAGGCATACGTCACTGTTTGGAGTTTGCCTATTTAAACATCTAGGGCAACGGTGAGCCATTGAATCTAAAGTAACTGCTTCCCACTGTTGCTGACAAGCATGACAGAATGGTTCACGCGGACGATAGAAATTAAAAACAGTCAAGGTTTCCCGGATGGGTTGTAAACACTGAATACATCTATGCATTGATCCAACCTCTCGCTTTGCCTAGTTTGTTCATCTGTTTGATATCGCGTTTGGCCTGAATCATTGCTAGACTTACTCCTTCATGTAGGAATAATACTATTCCTGTAGGTGCCTCTTGTTTCCGTCCTACTCTTCCTGCTATTTGTACTAGGGCTGCCTTTTCAAATGTATCAGCGTTAATCACAATGACGTCTAGCTGCGCCATCGTAAACCCTCTTTCTAAGATGGTGGTAGTAAATACGATAGTGTGTTCACCTCGACGCAATGCTTCGACTTTGTCAAAACGTAAAGCATCTTCACTCGATACACATATTAAATCAGGAAAGAAATAATGATAAGAGTCATATGCTTTAAGCATTAGTTCAATATTATTGAAGAATACTAAAGTAAAACGTTGCGCGCTCACTTGTTTTAATAATAATGTTTTCAGTTTATATTGTGCGCGAGAAGGCTTTAATTTAAAGTAACGAAATATTGGTTCGGGTAATGGATGTCTGTGAAAACGGGCGGGCAGTTTTATAATATGGTCCATTTGGATTTGATGTAATAAATGTTTAGGAGGCGTAGCTGTCATAAAGATATGGCTATGCTTCGTTTTAGAGGCAAGAGCTATCGCTCCTTGTAATTGAACATCCATAGAGAGAGGAAATGCATCGACTTCATCAATAAATATGACATCGAAATGGCTTTTAAAGCGAAAGAGTTGATGCACGGTGGCAATGATAAAGTGCGCATTGTATTGTTGGTAGCTTGATTGGTGTAATACATCAATGTCTTCATGAATAAATGCTTCCTTAATGCGTTTACTAATCTCAATCACCACATCGACACGTGGTGAAATGACCGCAACATTTAAACCTAATTGCCGTGCCACGCTTATTCCTTCAAACATCATTTCAGTTTTACCAGCGCCTGTGACTGCATATAATAATAAATTTTTGCCTTGATTGATTGCTTCAATAATTTGAGTTGACGCATAGCTTTGTTGTTCTGATAGTTGGAATGGCAACTCATAATAACCTTCCGAGACCTTGCCCACGCTCTCAGTTATTCTATAATTGGTGATATTGTCCATTCTTCCTAATTGAATACAACGACGACAGTAAATAATTTCTTTCTGAAAAATGGTTGAAGTATACTGACAGAAATAAATTTTATCTTCGTTGCCACATTGCATACAACGATGCCCCGCTGTCGTTTCAATAACACCTGGTGTAGTTAATTTCACTTGTTCATCGCTTAATACTATATGTGGGAATATTAACTTTCCATAATATTTTATAGTTCATCACGCCCTTTTCAAAAATAAAAAAAGCCTAAAGATAAGTGGGAGTGATCACTTTTTCAACTCTCATTGCTTATCTCTAGACTTAACTACTTAATTAATTTCGATTTTTCTAGGGAAGTATCCTAATCCTAATCCACCTGAACCTAAGTGAGAAGCAATCACGGGTCCAAATTCAGAGTATTGGATATTAATATCAGGATATGTTTCTTGTAAATGATGATAAAATGCGCGACCTTCATCTGTTTTATCACCATCAATGACAAATACGGTCACATCTTCAATATCTTTAATAAGATCGAAAATATTCTTCTCTAAAGTATTGAATGCACGTTTTTTTGTACGTACTTTTTCAAATGGATGAATTTTACCATCTTCTTCAAAGCGTAGCACAGGTTTCATTTTTAATAATGTACCTACCCAAGCTTGTGCACCTGTAATACGACCACTTTTTTGAAGATTTTTCAAGTCATCTACGATAAGGTACGCGCCTGCTTGTTCTCTCGCTTCTGTTAATTCTTCAATGATGATTTCTGGTGTGAATCCTTTCTCAACGAGGTCCATCGCATACATTGTGTAGCTACCTTCAATCATTGCAGCTAATTTACTATCAAATGTGTGAACGTTCACGCCCTCAACCATTTCGCCTGCTTGAGTCGCAGATTGATAGCTACCACTAATACCGCTTGATAAAGTAATAACGATAATATCCGTATATCCTTTATCACGCAAGTGTTCGTAATTTTCAATCCATTCGCCGATAGCTGGCTGACTCGTCGTCGGGAAAGTTTTAGATGAAGCCATTTTTTCGTAAAAGTGTTTAATTGGAACACCATCATTCTCAGTAAATGTTTCTCCATCATCAAATGCAACACTTAACGGTGCAATAGGCATTTGATATTTATCCATGAATGCTTGTGGTAGATAGCCAGTTGAATCTGCCATAACTGCAATTTTCATAGTAGTCCTCCTCAATTATACTCATCGCTATTATAAATTATTTTAATTAAAAAAGAAATTCATAATCATATATTTATTCATTCGAAAATTAGCGTGTATAATAAAAGACATATGAAATTTTATAATATGAAGAGGTGAAATTTTGAGCAACCCTATTATTACGATTAAACAAGAACACTCCATTGAAAATGTTATTAATAAATCTCGCTTTATCGCTCACATTAAACCAGTATCAACCGAAGATGAGGCAAAAGCTTTCATCCAAGAAATAAAGCAAACCCATAAAGAAGCGACACATAATTGTTCTGCCTATACAGTTGGTGATCAAATGAACATTCAAAAAGCGAATGATGATGGCGAACCTAGTGGGACTGCTGGTGTGCCTATGCTTGAAATTCTAAAAAAGTTAGATGTACATAATGTTTGTGTCGTGGTAACACGCTATTTTGGAGGAATTAAACTAGGTGGCGGTGGACTTATCCGTGCTTATAGTGGTGCCGTGAGAGACGTTATTTATGATATTGGTCGAGTTGAATTACGAGATGCTATCCCTACTATTGTAACGATTAGTTATGATTTAACTGGTAAATTTGAATACGAACTCGCTGCGACATCTTATTTATTAAGAGATCAAACTTACACAGATAAAGTGAGCTATCATATCGATGTTGTACAAACCGAGTATGATGCATTCATAGAATTCTTAAACCGTAACACTGCAGGTAATTATGATTTACATGAAGAAGAACCTAAAAAATTGCCATTTGATATCCCTACTAATTAAGACTTTAGCATTTATAATATTAAAAACCTTGTATAAGTTGAGTATTAAAAACATACTCGCCTCATACAAGGTTTTATTTTTTATCTGTTGTATCGTGAGCGTGGTGGTGCTCATTTTTCTTAGAAATCAAATTAATAATTGGCTTGTAATTATCATCTATCAATCCTGTAAATTCTACTATGAGTTCTATCGTAATCAGAATGAGAACGAACATGAGTAATACACCTAGTGGTTGAGATAAGTAGAGAATGATACTTGATAAGCTAAACATGATCGCAATTGAATAAATGAGTAAAACTGTTTGACGATGAGAATAGCCTAATGCTAGGAGTTTATGGTGTAAATGCGATTTATCTGCTTGCATAATGTGTTGACCGTTTCGCATTCTTCGTATCATAGCGAATAGTGTATCAATAAATGGTACCGCAAGAATAACGATTGGGAAGAACAATGAAATAAACGTAATGTTTTTAAAGCCGAGTAATGATAAAAAGCCTATGATAAAGCCTATCATTAAAGCGCCACTATCCCCTAAAAAGATCTTTGCAGGATGGAAATTGAAACATAGGAATCCTAACAACGAACCTATTAATACGCTACATATCATAATGATAAAAATATTTGCCTGTAAAATGGCAATAAACGCAATGGTAATTAAGCCAATAGCTGATACGCCAGAAGCTAATCCATCGAGTCCATCTATTAAATTTATTGCATTAGTAATTGCCACAATCCAAATAATCGTAATTGGGATACTTAAAATACCAAAATGAATCGTCGGTCCCATCGGAAAAGAAATAAAATCTATCGTAATACCGTAAATCACAACAATAGACGCAGCAATTATTTGTCCAATTAACTTGAGTATCGGTTTCAAATCATAAATATCATCAATTAAACCTACTAAGTACATCACAATTGCACCTAGGACTAAAGGCTTCACTTCTCTTTCAATTGGATTGCCTAGCCATATTCCAATAAGAAAGGAAAGTAAAATTACGGTGCCGCCTAACACAGAAACAGGCTTTGTATGTACTTTTCTATAATTAGGTTTGTCAACTAAGCCAAACTTAGTTGAGACCCTAATTATGATAGGTGTGAGTATCAGACTGATGACCATTGTTACAGCAATGAGTAGTAAAGTATACATCAGTTCACCTTCATTAAATTATTCCTCTAATTTTTTCACATTTGCATTTTTCTTATTTACATTATTTTAAACGATATGTCTTATCTTTATATTGGACTATAGTAGGAAATTTCTCGTTACTGTTCTCTTTAAAACGATTCCATTATCTATAAAATCATCGTATTATCATGAATTTAATCATCATTATTATACTTTATTTTGAAAAGATTTTACTTTAAATAAGTGTAATGTAAATTTTTTGTAAAGATAAGTTATTTTTTCTATCATACCATTTCATTTATTGTTTGAACATGAAAGACCATTGAACCCAATTATTTTCTAACAATATAAGCTACTTCTTAATGACAAATAGTAAGTTTTCACTTACAATAACTAATGGTTAAATTAAAGGAGTCGATTTCCATATGCTTGAAGCAATCATTTATAATATTGCGGTCATGGTTGCGGGTATTTATCTTTTTCATCGGTTACAATACTCCGAAAATAAAATCATGGTCTTCTCAAAAGGCTATGTCACTGTCTTAATGACGCTAGTAGCTTTATTACTAGCTGCCTACCCTATTCCATTTCACCATGAATATTTAATCCATTTAACATTTGTGCCGTTACTATTTCTTGGACGTTATACCAATATAGGTTATACCCTCATCGCGGCAATTATCATTGCCTTAGTTGATGTCTTTACCTTTGGAAATTCTATTTTATACGGTGTCGTTTTAATTGTTATTGGACTTATTTCAAGTATGGTAGGACCATTTTTAAAGCAAAACGATATTATTTCTCTGATAATCTTAAATTTGATTAGCGTCATTATTTTATTAATTTTATCTATTTTCAGTCCTTTATATGATTTGATAGAAGTAGCTGTATTAATTCCAATTTCATTTGTCTTAACTATCGCCTCTGCTATCACATTTGTTGATATTTGGCATTTCTTCTCATTAGTTACGCGTTATGAAAATGAAGACAAATATGATTACCTTACAGGTTTAGGAAATGTAAAAGAGTTTGATAGACATTTAAATAAAATCTCGCAATTAGCAGAAGATAATAACGAAAGTCTTGCCTTACTTCTCATTGATATTGATGGATTTAAAGATGTGAATGATACTTATTCACATAAAGCAGGTGACGCTGTCTTAAAACAAATGTCACAGTTATTGAAAAATTATGTGCCAAGACAGTTTAAAATTTTCCGAAATGGTGGCGAAGAATTTTCAGTAGTTATTCGTAATTATTCACTAGATCAAAGTGTTAAATTAGCTGAAAATATTCGTACAGGTGTGGAAAAATCATCGTTCCATTTACCTAATAGAGAAGTCATTAAACTTTCCGTGTCGATTGGTGTAGGCTACTTATCTAAAGAAGATCATAAATCTCAACGTAAAGTATTTAAAGATGCTGATGATATGGTCCACGTGGCTAAGAATGAAGGCCGTAATCAAGTAATGTTTAATCCTATTATTAAATTATAGGGGTAATATTGACTGTCAATATGCTATTTATCATATCGCTGTGTTTCAGTCGATTAGAGTAAATAGTGATTGACAGTTTTTTATTTATTATTTTTAAAAGAAAGAATGACGTTTTCATGTCAATTGTAACTAATCGTTTAAGAAAATGTGTGATTAAACTCGGAGCTATTGCAAGTTATAACTTCAAGTTGTACACTTCAAATTGTCCTAATAAATAAAATTAATTTATCTAATTATACGGGGGTGCCTTTTATGTCAGATTCAATCACTATTATCGATGAAAATAAAGTGATTGATGTGGTGTTAATAGCTGGAAGGATTTTGCTAGAAGCTGGCGCTGAAACATATCGCGTAGAAGATACAATGAATCGTATCGCTCATAGTTACGGCTTAAATGATACATACAGTTTCGTAACTTCCACAGCTATTATTTTTTCACTTAATGATCGAACAAATACACGTTTGATTCGAATTAGAGAACGCACGACAGATTTAGAGAAAATTGCGCTTACAAATAGCCTCTCACGAAAAATCTCTAGAAATGAATTAACCATTGATGAAGCTAAATCGGAGCTTATTCATTTAAGTCACGCTTCATTACAATATTCATTTTTATTAAACTTTTTTGCTGCTGCGATTGCATGTGGCTTCTTCTTATTCATGTTTGGTGGTGTAGCATCAGATTGTTGGATCGCTTCACTCGCAGGTGGTGCTGCCTTTTTAACTTTCAGTTTGGTGCAACGTTTTATACAGATTAAGTTCTTTTCAGAGTTTGTAGCTTCAGCTGTAGTTATTTCTATTGCTGCTACGTTTACTCAATTAGGAATCGCTACAAATCAGAATATCATCACTATCTCAAGTGTGATGCCGTTAGTTCCGGGTATTTTAATTTGTAACGCTATTCGAGATTTAATGGCAGGAGAACTCCTTGCCGGTATGTCACGTGGTGTTGAAGCGGCCCTTACATCATTTGCAATTGGTGCCGGTGTAGCCATCGTTTTATTAATCATATAAGAAAGGCTGTTAATAAATGTTATTTTATTTGTTTCATTTTACAATTAGTTTCATTTCTACAGTGCTTTTTTCCATCATCTTCAACGCGCCTAAGAGATTACTGCTTGCCTGTGGTTTCGTAGGTGCCGTAGCTTGGACAATTTATCAATACACTGTAGATATGGACTTAGGAAAAGTAGGCGCCTCTTTCCTTGGTAGTTTAATATTAGGCTTACTAAGTCACGTTATGAGTCGCCGCTATAAACGTCCAGTTATCATCTTTATCGTGCCAGGAATTATCCCCCTAGTACCTGGAGGAACAGCATACGAAGCAACACGTTTTTTAGTTTCAAATGATTATACACAAGCTGTAAATACATTTTTAGAAGTGACACTTATTTCAGGTTCAATTGCTTTTGGTATTTTAGTAGCAGAGATTCTCTATTACATTTATACACGCTTTAAACAGTTTTATGATAAAATCAAGGGCAAAACATACAAAAAAATTTACGATATGAATAATAGAGTCTAAGGGGATGTCTAGCTATGAAAGAACAAATTATAGACAGATTATCACGTTATGTAAAAATCGATACACAATCTAATCCAGATTCAGAAACGACGCCTTCAACAGAAAAACAGTGGGATTTATTACGTTTATTAAAACAAGAACTTGAAGCATTTGGATTATCTACAGATATGGATGACAATGGTTATTTATTTGCTACGTTAGAAAGTAATATTGAAGAAGACGTGCCAACAGTCGGTTTCTTAGCCCATGTAGATACATCACCAGATTTTAATGCTACTGACGTAAACCCTCAAATCGTTGAGTCTTACGATGGTAAACCTATTCAATTAGGTAATACAAGTCGCGTGTTAAGCCAAGAAACTTTTCCTGAATTAAAAAAGCTTAAAGGTCATACATTAATGATTACAGATGGTACGTCATTATTAGGTGCCGATGACAAAGCTGGCGTCGTGGAAATTATGGAAGCAGTGAAATATTTGAACAACCACCCAGCAGTGAAACACGGACGCATTCGCATTGCATTTACACCAGACGAAGAAATTGGACGTGGTCCTCATAAATTTGACGTGGAACGCTTTAATGCCGATTTCGCTTATACAATGGATGGTAGTGAATTTGGCGAACTTCAATTTGAAAGTTTTAACGCCGCTGAAGCGAAAATTACAACACATGGTGTAAATGTCCATCCTGGTTCTGCTAAGAATATTATGGTTAATGCCCTTTCATTAGGCCATCAATTCCATAGTTTATTACCAGCTAGTGAAGTGCCTGAACGTACAGAAGGTTATGAGGGTTTCTATCATTTAATGAAATTTGACGGTAATGTTGAAAAAGCGACGCTTCAATATATCATTCGCGATCACGATAGAGAAGCGTTTGAATTACGTAAGAAAAAACTTCTAGAAATTCGTGATGATATTAATTCACATTATGAAGATTTCCCAGTAAAAGTGGACATTGAAGATCAGTATTATAATATGGCTGAAAAAATTGAACCACATCCTCATATTATAGATATTCCTAAAAAAGTGTTCGCAGATTTAAATATCGATCCTAATACTGAACCTATTCGTGGTGGTACTGATGGTTCACAACTTTCATTTATGGGACTTCCGACTCCTAATATCTTCACTGGTTGTGGCAACTTCCATGGTCCGTTCGAGTATGCATCTATTGATGTAATGGAAAAAGCTGTACAAGTGATTATTGGTATCGCTCAAGAAGTCACAAATTATAAAAAATAAGATATTGCAAATATATTAAAAGGCAAACCTTATCGTTGTGGGTATCTCCACCCAGACAACTTAGGTTTGCCTTATTTGTTATATATTAAATTATAGTTTATCTAAACTCGTTTTTAATAGTCGTAATGCTTGAACTGTATAGTGTCTAATTTGGATACCCATTTTAAAATCAGTGTAACTTTTAGGCATTTCAATAAATGTGTTAAACATAGCTGTAACATGATGTTTATCAAAAACATCGAATTTATCATCCGTTGCACAAATGGCAATGGCAGGTTTATGATGCTTCTCCGTTAACTCTGCAATTCTTAGTGTTGTCGTTTCTAAAAGGCTATCTTCTTCTTTTAAACCTTCCCCAAAAATAATCAAATCTGCTTGAGAAATTAAATCGTCTAAATGGGTAAGTTGATCTACTAATTCGTGACTAGTTAAAATTTCAGCACCATATAGTCCACTTAACACTGCTGCAATACCACCGCCGGCACCGCCTCGCTCAATAGGACCTAAAGCTACGTGTAATTCATTTTTAACTATTTCACTAAAATACCAAATTAAATTATCTAATTCTTTCGCTTTATCAAGACTAATGTGATGTGTATCTAATGTCTTCATTATTTCGCTATTCTTGCCATATAATTTACTTGAGAAATCTGACATTAATTGAATTTTAGCATTACTAAATTCAGTCATTATTCCAGATAAATCAATATGTCGAATAAATTTAATAATGCAAGCACCTTCACGTGCATCTAGCAAATTATTCTCATCATCATAGAATTTACCGCCTAAAGCTTGTAGCATGCCAATACCGCCATCAAAGCTATCAATACCGCCAAGAGAAATAATAATATTATCAGCACCGTTTTTTAACGCGTCGATAATAATTTCTCCTAAACCAAAGCTTGAACGTTGCTCAATAGGTTGATGTCCTTTTAAAAATAAATTTCCTTCAATGACAGTTAAACCGTCTTCCGTCTGACCATACACCGCTTCAACTTCGTTCATATCTGCGTCATGCACATTTACTCTATATTTAGTCCCAGATTGCCACAAGAATACAGAATCTATTAATTCGTGGCGTCCATTAAATAATGGCACTTGGACAACATCAGCTTTTTCAATTTGACTTGCTACTGCTTCTTCTACATAGCGGTTCGCTTGATAACTCGAAATAATACCATTGAACTCGTCCATGGCTACTAATACTTTCATCCTTTAATCACCTCTTGCCACTTTTCCTATTATCTGAAAATAATATACACTTTATTATTTTAACTTCACTTTCACATTATACATGTGTTGCCTTCAATTTTACTAATGAAACAAAATGAAATGCTTTAATACATTTGAAAAAAGTTATGCAGATAACGAGTAACGTTACGTAACTCTTAATTGAAAGTAAGTGTTCACACACTTACGTAAGGCGTTCTAAGATAGATTACGAAGTGGAGTTGTGAAGACTCCTAGAGGAGCAGTGCTAGTCGAAGACTACAGGCTGAGACAGCACCCCTGGAAAGCGAAACAACTTAAACGAGTAAATACCTATCTAAGAACTACTTTACATGACCAAGGCTCACCCCAGCCCCCTAGGCAAGCATCTCAACTTAAGTGAAATGATAATCCATTTAAGAACTGCTTTAGAGACAGCACACCTGGAAAGCGCAACAACTTAAACGAGTGAATATCTATCTAAGAACTGCTTTACAAGACCATGGCTCGCTCTCCTAGACTAGCGAGCCAACAACACGAAAAATTGTAAATAAAAAAAGCCAGTAAATGAAATTATAAAAAATCATTTACTGGCTATTTACCTAGGAATGATATCCCCAAAAAAATTTGTATTTAGTTTATATTACTCTTCAGCTTGAGCTAACGAAGATACATTGATATCACTATGACTTGCATTCCATGTAGCTTCCCCTTCTACAAAGTAGAATGCTTGGGGAGATTCATGTTTTACATTCGTTTTGTCAGCAATATAATCAGAAAGCTTTCTTTCTTCTTGGACAACTAAATAATAGCCATCCATGTCTCTTTCATATAAAAACTTATTAAATTGATCAAATGCATCTGCTGAGATTGGACAAGTATCACTATGTTTTAATACAAATACATATTTATTTTCTTCTAGTACTTGTTCAAACTGGTCAATCGAACTCAGCTTTATAGCCATTCTATTCACCTCTAAAATTATTTATGCCCATATTCCTATTATTTATAATCATTATAAACTACTCAATGGGTACAATTATACACATTTCATTCTCTATTGTTAACCAAAAATTTTAATTTTTTAATATAAGATTTTAAAGATTATAAGCACATAATAACGTTTATAATCTCATATTTCCAATGTTAGTTTTCTTTTATACGCTTGAATGCTTTTTCGAAATCCTTATCTTGTTTATTTAACTCTTTACCCGTTTTTGGCAACTTTTCGACATCTATTTTAGAAAGTTTTTTCTCAATTTCAATTGTTTTTTCACGCGTATCATAATAGTTTAACAGATTGTAGTACATCTCAATGGCATTTTTGCGCGCTTCATTAACATTACTATCTGTAATATTAGTTTGATTAAGATCAGTAATTTGTTTTTCAATTAATGGCTTAATGTGTTTTTCGATGGCTTGCTTTGAATCAAACTTGTCATTTTCTAAATATTTTTGTGCTGTTTGTTGCAATTGTTTATTATTATATTCAATTTTAGTAGTTAATTGATTTGCGTCATCTTGATTGCTAGATTTTTTAATAGCTGTTTCTACTTGAGAACGATTTGTTTCAAATGATTTCGTATAATCTAATATATTCTCATTGGCATTAATTGACTGATTACATAAATCGACAAACGTTTTTATATCATTAATTCCTTTTCTTTCTTGGCTAACATTATTTAAATATTTCTGCTTTAAATCTTTTATTTCAGAAGTTTTAGCTGGTAATTGCTTAGCTTCTTTATCATATTTTTTAAATGTAGGCACTAAATGGTTATTAATGTCTTTTTGTAGCACTTTAAATTCTTGTTTATTTTTATCGGTAATATCTGTTTTACTTAATTCATTAAGTTTTGTTAAATGAATTTTATCCATGACTGTTTCAACATCTTTTTTCTTTTCTTCAACTTTATCTAAATGATGAGTAAAGTTTTTTAAATCTGCGTTATGTTGCGTTCCACATGACGATAGAACTACTCCAAATATTATGATTATCGAAAGAATTGCTATTTTTTTCATATCTGCACTCCTATCACCACGTATTATACCTAAAGCTATTTATATTGAAAATTATTTATGTTATAGTATTCCAGAATTTGCAAAATAATTACTCATTTGAAGGAGATTCTCATGTATTCAACCGTCCAACCATTTGTCGACAATTCATCTAAACAATATTATGAAGCACTATATCAGGATACTAAAAAAATACTCTTTGACTTATTAGATTCTCCAGTTCAGTTTACCCAACATATTGGTGGAACAAAGCATTTTAATTATGCTACTGAACCCATATTAGATATTTTAGTCGGCGTTAATAATTTATATGACATTACTTCTTTAGATGAAAAACGATTGAATTACGTAGGATTTTATCGTTTGCATCATCCATACAAGAAAAAAGTAATGATGGCTCACTTCAATAACATGATTGATTTAAAACAAACGATACGCCTTCATATTGTTCAAATGAATACATCTTTATTTGAACAATATTTAGCTGTAGATGAGGCACTCGCTTCAAAGCAAGACTTGGCGCTTCAATTTTCAGAAAAAAAGAAAGCTATGATTCAACACGTCAATCATATAAGAACTTATGAAAATCAAAAACAAAAATACTTCGAAAATTTATACAAAAAACTATAAAATTTAAAAAATTACAAAATATTATCCGAATGCCATTTAAAATGGGAATATGTGACATAATATGTCCTTATTTAATTATCTCTCATTTAGCAAATAAGATTTAAAGTTGATATAATAAGGAAAAGATTATAGTACAGAAGAAAAGAAAGGATGTACTTATGTTAAACAAAGATGACATCTTAAAAGATTTAAAATCCTTAATACCTGAAGATATTATTAAAGTCGATGAGCCTTTAAAACGTTATACATATACTGAAACTGGCGGTAACGCTGATTTCTATTTATCTCCTACCAAAAATGAGCATGTTCAAACTATTGTACGCTATGCTCAAGAGAAAGATATCCCCGTAACGTATTTAGGAAACGGTTCTAATATCATTATTCGTGAGGGCGGTATTCGTGGAATAGTCATTAGCTTATTATCACTTGATCATATTAATGTCTCTGATAATGCAATTATCGCTGGTAGCGGTGCGGCTATTATCGATGTGTCACGTGCTGCAAGAGACCACGTACTAACTGGATTAGAATTTGCTTGTGGTATTCCAGGTTCAGTTGGTGGCGCTGTTTATATGAATGCAGGCGCATACGGTGGCGAAGTGAAAGATTGTATCGACTACGCTTTATGTGTGAATGAACATGGAGACTTATTACAACTTACTAATCAAGAATTAGAATTAGATTATCGTAATAGTATCGTTCAAAGAAAACATCTTGTAGTCCTTGAAGCTGCATTTAGTTTAGCTCCTGGCAAATTAGATGAAATTCAAGCTACTATGGATGATTTAACAGAACGTCGTGAAACTAAACAACCACTTGAATACCCTTCTTGTGGTAGTGTATTCCAGAGACCTCCTGGTCACTTCGCTGGTAAATTAATACAAGACTCAGATTTACAAGGATATCGTATCGGTGGTGTAGAAGTTTCAAAAAAACATGCTGGTTTTATGGTTAATGTAGATAATGGAACTGCTACAGATTACGAAGATTTAATTCATCATGTTCAAAATGTTGTAAAAGAAAAATTTGATGTCGAACTTCACCGAGAAGTAAGAATTATCGGCGACCATCCAGAAGAATAATTTAAATTATTCTTTTTCAAAGTAAGGAGACGATATATAATGCCTCATGTATATGGTTCACTTGTAGATGAAGAAACACGTTGTGTGCATTATCATACATTCTTGGATGTCGTAGCGATTAAATTTAAGTGTTGCGATAAATATTATCCTTGCTATCAATGTCATAATGAACATGAATCTCATGCCATTAAACGATGGCCGGAAAAAGAATTTCAAACCAAAGCTATTATGTGTGGCGTGTGTAAACATGAACTGTCCATACAAGATTATATGATGACTGAGGTTTGTCCAAATTGTAACGCTCATTTTAATACCCGTTGCAAATTCCACTATCATTTATACTTTGAATTATGAAAATAAGGGAGTGGGACAGAAATTAAATAAATTTCGTCGTCTAACCCTAGCTTGCTTTATTAGTGGAATTTCTTAATGAAATTCTCTGTGCTGGGGCCCCGCTCCCCGGCAAGGATGACTAGATTTGAAAAAAGCTTAATTGAAGCGCATTTTCAAACCAGTCAGCTACTGCCAATATATTAGTAAAGGCTGAGACATTTTATTTTGTCTCAGCCTCTTTAATTTTTTTTATTTTACTTTATCTAATACTTTATTTAATTCATCAATTTGTTTTATAGTTGTAGATGTTGATCCCGCACTGAAGTACCATAATCTAGGATCTAATTCAAAAACATTACTAGCTTTAATCGCTTTTACATCTTTAATAACATTATTGGCCAGTGTTTGTTTCGCAGATGATTTACCACTTACTACTTGTCCTCTATCCATTGCTAAGATGATATCTGGATCTTTATTAGTGATATATTCATTACTAATATTTTGACCATGCGGACTCGCTTTAACATGTTTATCTGCAGGTTTAAAACCTAACGTATCAAATACTAAATCACCGAAACGTCCCCCAGGACCAAATGTAGATAATTCACCTTCATTTACTAATAGATACATGGTAGACTTATCAGCTTTTTGGGCTCTAGCTTTTGTATCTGCAATTTTTTTATCTAACTCATCATTTAATGCTTTAGCTTTATCTTCTTTACCATATATTTTACCTAAGTTAGTTGTTACTCTTCTCATATCATCAAGATAATTTTTTTCAGTTGAACCAACGTAAAGGATAGCAGCATTAGGAACAGCTTTTTTCAATTCATCAATATTTTTTTGGGTAGCTGTTCTATTAGAAATATAAATGACATCAGGTTTGGCTTTAGCGACTTTATCAAAGTTAATTTGAATCATGTTACCTGTATTGATATATTTGTCATCTTTAAATTCACTTAGAAAATTAGGGAGTGTAGAAATTTTTTCACCTTTAGGTAAACCTTTAATTTGGTCTTGGACACCAAATGCTTTTAAAATATCAACAGCGCCATAATCAAAAACTATTGCACGCTTAGGATTTTTAGGTACTTCCACTGTTTCTTTGACTACCTTAGCATCACTACCATCTTTTTTCTCTCCACGCGTTTTGTAATTATTCTCTATTTTAACTGTTTGTTTACTATCATTATTTTTAGATTCGTTATTCTTACTATCAGAATCTTTGCCACATGCTGTTAATACTAAGACAAAACTTAATAATATAAATAAAATCAACTTCTTCATAGATGTAAAACCCCTTCGATGTATATTAATGATAATGATTATCAATATCATTAATAATATATTACTTTATTATAAAGTGTTTAGCAATATATTATTTTGAAGTTTTCTATAACAAAAAAGCTTCGTCTTTAATGACGAAGCCTCTTCTAACTAGTATTATTTATCCACTACTTTTTCTAATTCTTCAATTTGTTTAACAGTTGTTGTTGAAGAACCTGAAGCGAAGTACCATAATTTAGGATCTAATTCATATACTTCATTATTTTTAATAGCGTTCACATTCTTAATGACATTATTTTTTAAGACTTGTTTAGTAGTTGATTTGCCACCAACAACTGAACCACGGTCCATTGCTAAAATAACATCTGGATTTTGTTTAGTGATATATTCATTATTAACATTTTGACCGTGTGGACTATCGCTTACATTTTTATCAGCTGGTTTAAATCCTAATGTATTAAATACTAAATCACCAAAACGTCCATTTGGTCCGTAAGTAGATAATTCACCTTCATTTACTAATAAATACATTACTTTTTTATTAAAGTCTTTAGTTTTGTCTTTCATCTCAGAGATTTTCTCATCTAAATCTTTGTTAATTTCTTTTGCTTTATCTTCTTTATCATAGATTTTTCCTAAGTTCTCTGTATTTTTCTTCATATCGTCAACTAAATTTTTGTCTTCTGTACCAACATAGACAATTTTAGCGTTTGGTGCAGCTTTTTTGAATTCATCTAGATTTTTTTGATTAGCTGTTCTTCCAGAAATAAAGATAACTTCAGGTTTCGCCTCTGCAATTTTATCAAAATTAACCTCTTTTAAATTACCTGTATTTATGTACTTATCATCTTTAAATTCATCTAAGAATTTAGGTAAAGACTGATTGTTTTCACCTTTAGGTAAGCCTTTAACTTTATCTGCTACACCCATCTCTTTTAATACATCTAGTGCGCCATAATCTAATACGACAGCGTTTTTAGGATTTTTAGGAACTTTAACAGTATTAGATACTTTTTTCGCATCACTACCGTCTTCTTCTTTACCGCTTGCTTCAAAGTTATTTTTGATTGTTACTGTTTCTTTTGAGTCATTATTCTCACTCTTAGAATTGGAATCATTATTTTTTGATCCATTACTACAAGCAGATAAAACTAAAACTAATGATAATAATAAAAATAAGACTGTTTTTTTCATTTATACAATACGACTCCTTCATAAAATTTAACCTTAATGCTGAGTTATCTATAGACTTCTCTCTGATTTAACGTCTTCGATCGCTTCACCCCTTTAAATATTGAGGTTAAACTTTACTTATTAAATTGAATCGAATGTTACTTCATCATAATATAGACAAATACGTTGTCCTCTTATCTCTTCTATATGAACATCCATTTCGTATAATTCTTTTAGAATATCTGATTGAATAACATTATCTTTAGTATCTGCTTTAATAATTTCCCCATCTTTAAGCGCGATAATATCATCTGAGTAGCAAGACGCAAAGTTAATATCATGTAGTACTATAATAATTGTCTTATCTAGTTCGCGACATAATGCGCGTAGTGTTTGCATGATTTGTACCGAATGCTTCATATCTAAATTATTTAACGGTTCATCAAGTAGGATATAATCTGTATCCTGTGCAATCGTCATAGCAATATAAGCACGTTGACGTTGTCCCCCTGATAAAGTTTTTATGTTTCTATCTCTGATTTCTTTAAGTTGTAAAAGATCTAAAGCATATTCAACTTTTTCATAGTCTTCTTTTTTCATTCGGCCTTTAGAATATGGAAAGCGACCGAAATTAACTAATTGTTCAACAGTAATATTCATTTCAGTATGATTTGTTTGTTTTAAAATACTTAACTTCTTGGCTAAATCGTCACTTTTATAATCTAAGACAGACTTGTCTTCTATTGTAATCGTCCCTTTTTCATACTCAAATAAACGACTGATTGCAGACAATAACGTACTCTTTCCAGCACCATTAGGCCCTATTAAAGAAGTAAGTCTTCCTTTTTTAATATCAACGTTAATATCTTTTAAAATAGGCTTATTTTGTATTGATTTATCGAGATTTTGAATTTGAATCAATTTGCACTTCTCCTTTTAACCAGTAAGTAAATAAAGTAACTACCACCGACTAAGTCCACAATTAAACTGAATTCTGAGGTAGCTTCGAACAGATTTTCAACTACCCATTGCGCTATAAATAAACTAATCCAACTAAATAAAATCGTCGCTGGTAAAATATATTTATGTTCATACGTTTTCATAAATTCATGTGCTAAATTAACTGTTAATAAACCAAGGAATGTTACAGGTCCTATTAATGCAGTCGAGATAGATACAAGTAAAGCCACCATAATGAGTAAAATACGTGTCATCTTATCATAAGAAACACCTAAATTAATTGCTTGCGCCTTACCTAATAAAAGCACGTCTAAATATGGGCGAAGTATAATAGTAATGATAATTAAAATAATTAATAAAATTCCTGATACTACGACCAAATTAGAATTGGCTGCTTCAAAACTAGCAAACATCGCACTTTGAACTGCGAGGAAAGAGTCTGGATTCATTATGAGTTGAAGAAAACTCGTGATACTACGGAAAAACGTTCCCAGTATCACACCTACTAATAAGATGAAATAAACTGAAAAGTTACCGAGCTTAAATATTCCTTGAAATAACAATAATGAAAATAAAACCATCGCAACCAAGGTAATTAAAAAATTTAAATAAACATTAGTAACAATAGTGGCTTGTTCACTTAATAAAAAGACTGGCAATACTTTAACAAATAGATATACTGAATCAAGCCCCATAATGGAAGGTGTTAACAATCTATTAGTAGTGATGGCTTGGAAGATAACCACTGATGTTCCTATCGCTCCACCAACTAATAAAATTAAAATAAATTTTTTCAACCGACTTTGAAATTGATATTCAAATATTTCGAAATCTAAACCTACCAATAAGTAAAAAATTGCCATACAAATCGCTATAACAGTTAATATGACTATTTTTTTGTTAGAACTAATTTGCATAATTTTTCCTACCTTTCATTAGCAAGATTAGGAAAATAATTGTGCCAAATACACCTATCGTTAAACCGATATTAATTTCATAAGGATAAACAATCAATCTTCCGATGATATCAGCAATTAAAACAAAAATCGCACCTAACATAAGCGTATGTGGCAATGCGTTTTTCAAATGATCACCTCTATAAATAAAGATAATATTTGGTACAATTAACCCTAAAAATGGTAAAGTCCCTACTGTTACTACAACTAAAGCTGTTAAGGTTGCGGTAATAAATAAAGCGATATTAATGATTTTTTCATAACTTACCCCTAAATTATGACTAAAGTCTTTTCCCATACCTGCAATAGTAAAATGATTAGCAAAAATAAAAGCTAAAATAAGTAAAGGCACTGTAAGATATAGAACCTCATAACGGCCACTTGTTATAATCGCAAAGTTACCAGTTAGCCAGTTTCCTATACTTTGTAATGCATTCGTTCTTAAAGCTATAAATGTAGTAAAACTTGATACAATGCCGCCAACCATAATACCTAAAAGTGGAACAAAAATGACTTCTTTAACTCGAATAAAATTAATTAATCGAACAAATAAAAATGTTCCTATTAAACTTAAAGCAACTGCAAATAACAATTTAATTAAAATATGACCACTTGGGAAAAAGATGAGTGAAATTAAAATACCTAATTTCGCCCATTCCATCGTTCCAGCCGTGGTAGGACTTACAAATTTGTTTTGCATCATCTGTTGCATAATTAAACCTGCTAAAGCAAGTGAGCTTCCTGAAAGAAGGATACTAACTGTTCGAGGAATTCGACTTGAAACCAAGATGTTCTTTTGTTCATCATTTAAATGGAAAATATCTGTGAGAGAGAGCTGACTCACTCCTACAAATAAGGAGACAATAGTTAAAACCACTAATAAAATAAGTAAAATATATCCCTTAAATAAAAATTTCATTAGCTATTCCCCTTACTAAATATGTATAGAAAATCATTTATTATTATGTGAATGATAATGATTATCATTAATACTAATATTAAAGATAGTGAGAATTAATTTCAATAGCTTTTCTTAATTTTTAATTTGTTACGCAAAAACTTTTATAGCATACTCTATTTAATCGCTAATATTTTTATTAATAACGTTTTCCTATACTAAAAAAGCGACTTCGATATATTAAAATCGAAATCGCTTCATATTATGCTTATTAATTATCAAAAATGAAATCCTCATCTTGTAATGCTTCTACATTTAACGCTAATGTGTAGCCATCACCTTTAACTGAGAAGAAATCATGGTTTTTAGTAGATGTATCTAAGGCATTTTCAATAATTGGGTTAAATTCTTTTTCCTCAAAATAAGGATCAAAGCCGAGATTAGATAAAGCTTTATTCCCATTATATTGCACATAGTTAAGCACATCTTCACTTAAACCGATATCATCATATAACATATGTGTATAAGATACTTCATTATTATATAAGTCATCTAACAGTTTATACATTTCTTTATCGGCTCTTTGTTTTTCATTCTCAGAAAGTTCATTTCGTAAACTTTGAGCATCTAGACCAGTGAAAACACCGTGAATAGATTCATCTAATAAAATCTTTCTGATAATCTCACCAGAAGTAGTCATTTTACCCTGTCCCGCAAGATATAAAGGATAATAGAAGCCAGAGTAGAATAAAAATGTTTCTAAGAAAACACTTGAAACTCTTGCGATATATTGATCATAAATAGATGCTTCTTTGCCCCATAATTTATGATAATTCTCGATAATTTTGTCAGATTTATATTTTAAATGAGGCTCTTCAATTACCCAAGTATCTAATAAATAGTTTGTTTCACTAGATGGAAGTAACGTTGTAAAGATATGTGAATAACTTTTAGCGTGAATTTGTTCCATCATTGCCATGAATGAATATACCGCTTTTTTACGCAAATCTGTTGTATGTAACATGATTAATGGCATACCATCATCTGCTTGATGTGTATCCAAACCTGTTAATCCTGCCAATGCACGCTTAAATGTATTCTTTTCATCTTCTGTTAGTGTCTTCCAACTCGCAATATCTTTTGATACCTTAAATTCAGTTTCCACCCACATTTGTGAGATATTTTGACGCCAAAACATGTTCGTCATATCTTCTTGAGTATTCCAATTGACGGCCTTCATTTAATAAATCCTCCTCTTTTATATCACATAGCTAAATTACATTTTTAAGAGGAAAAGGTACAAATTTTCTAGAACATGAGATACTTATACCTTCTCCTCTTTATCTATATAATCAATATCTAGTTATTGAACTGTTGATTAAATTGCACAACTTGTACATTCTTCTACACTTAATAATTTATTACGAGTGTAGTATAGAGATTTAAGACCTTTGTGATGTGCATAAACATATAATCTAGATAATTCACGTGTTGAAATTTCAGAATTAACATATAAGATAGTTGAAATTCCTTGGTCTACGTGTGTTTGAATTGTAGCGATTAAATCGATTAATTTCATTTGGTCAGTATTGAATGCTGATTTATAGTACCACATTGTTTCTGGTGATAGGAATGGCATTGGATAAAATGTTTCAGCATTACCATAAGTACGTCGTTCAATTTGATCAACGATTGGCATTACAGAGCTTGTAGCATTTTGCACATATGAAATACTTTGTGTTGGTGCAATAGCAAGTCTATAAGCATGATATAAACCGTATTGTTGTACTTGTTCTTTTAATGCTTTCCAGTCTGAAGCAGTAGGAATATCTAAATCTTCAAACAAGCGTTGTACTTTCTCAAATTGAGGCGTGATATCTTCTTTAGTGTAGAAATCGAAATATTTACCACTCGCATAATCTGATTTATCAAAATCCTGGTATGATTCTCCGCGTTCTTTAGCGATTTCCATTGATCGCTCAATAGAATAATAATTCATCATCATAAAGAAAACATTGGCGAAATCTTTTGCTTCTTCAGATTCATAACCAATTTTATTTTTAGCTAAATAACCATGTAAATTCATTACACCTAAACCAACTGAATGTAATTCACTATTAGCTTTTCTTACACCTGGTGCATTTTGGATATTCGCTTCATCACTAACTACTGTTAAAGCATCCATACCTGTGTGTACAGAATCTCTAAATTTACCTGTTTCCATTACGTTTACAATATTTAATGAACCTAAGTTACATGAAATATCACGTTTAATTTCATCTTCAATACCATAGTCATTGATAACTGAAGTTTCTTGTAATTGGAAGATTTCCGTACATAGATTACTCATTTTAATTTGACCGATGTTTGAGTTAGCATGCACTTTATTAGCATTGTCTTTAAACATTAGATATGGATAACCAGATTGTAATTGTGTTTGAGCAATCATATTTAACATTTCACGCGCATCTTTTTTCTTTTTAACGATATTAGGATTAGCTACCATCTCATCGTAATATTTCTCTAAATCAATATCATCAAGCGTCACACCATATTCTTGTTTTACAGTATGTGGTGCGAACATATAGAACTCTTTACCTTCTTTAGCAAGATCAAAGAATTTAGATGGTACGATTAAGCCAGTTGAAATTGTAGATAAACGTAAATCTTCATCTGCATTTACTTTTTTAGTATCTAAGAATTCCTCCACATCGTAATGGAAGATGTTTAAGTAAACTGCACCTGCTCCAGGACGTTGGCCTAATTGGTCGGCATAGCTAAAGCCACCTTCTAATGCTTTAGCAACTGGTAATACACCTTTAGCAACGCCTTTAATACCTTTAATGGCTTCACCACGTGCACGTAATTTAGATAAGTTGATTGCTACACCGCCACCAATCTTACTTAATTGTTTAGCAGTTGAATCGATAAAGTTAATTGAATTTAAACTATCATCGACTTCTAATAAGAAACATGAAACCAATTCACCACGACGAGCACGTCCAGCATTTAAGAAAGTAGGTGTAGCTGGTTGATAGCGTTGTTCAATCATCGCTAAAATAAATTGTTTAGCTTGTTGTTTGTTGCCTGCAGCTAAATATAAGGCAACAATAGCAACGTGTTGATTATAATCTTCTAAGTATTGAGATTTATCATTTGTTTTAAGTGCATAGTCTTTATAGAATTTGCTTGCTGACATGTAACTAGCAAATTCGAAATTAATCGACTTAGCAAATTCAGTAATTTCTACTAAATCTTCTTCGCTATATTGTTCAAAGACATTAAAATAAAAATTATTGTCTACTAAATAATGCAAACGCTCTATTTCACTATCAAAGTATATTGTTTTATCGTGAATTTCTTCTAAATATACTTTTAATGCTTCTTGATCTTTTTCTAAATCAAAGAAACCATTATCTTTACGTTTTGTCACTTCATTATTTAGCTCAATATGATTGTACTTTTTCTCGTCCATAATTTTCATTGAAATGCCCCACCTTATCTTTAAATTCAATAACATCTTTATTTGTGCCTTGTACTTCAAATTTCATTAACAAAGGTACATCGTAAGATTCCGAAATTGTGCGTCCTGCTTTGGCGAAGTTCTGTCCCCAATTACGATTACCACTGGCAGCAACTGCACGTAAATAGTGATGATTTACTTCTAAAAATGACTGTACTTCTTGAGGTACTTCCCCAAATCCAATTGTTCCAGTAACTAAAATATAAGGCTCTTCAATATTGTCCTTACAATTCTCTTTAGTTATTTCCATTACATCTGTAAGTTCACTACGTTTAATAAATCGTCGTACATTTCCAGAAAATGAGAAATAAACTACTTTCATTGGAACACCCTCTTTCGTCAATCTAGATAATGAATTAAAAAGAAGTTCTCTTAAATAAATAAGAAAACTTCAGACTGCAAATAAATCTTTTCAGTCTTTCCATTTTAAATTACTAAGTTGATAAACTCAAAATTTCTTATTATGTATAAGAAACTTATCGTAAACAACAACTAAATATATTTTACGAGTTCCACTTTTCTTTTAAGTTAATGATTTAGTAGTCAAATCTGACTTTCATTGTTTAACCACTACATATTGTGTTTAAACTCAATCATCTTTATAATGATTTTATTTCGCTCGTACGGATTTATAGTATGATTTTTCAAGAAAAAGCACATAAAACAGTGTGATATTTCTATTAAAATGAACAATTCATATAATGCTTTTATTTTCTTCAAACACAACATGTTGTGTTTGATTTCTAAAATCAATACTATATTCTGTGTTTCATTATACCGAATCGCATTAGTAATTAAAAGCCAAGATTTAGTGACAAAAGTTCGGGAAAACGTTTCAAAGTGCATTACACCAACTTAAATTCAGTAAAAATTTTTATTTTCATTTTCTGAGGGTTTTCGCTTGATTTTTTATCGATAATTTTAAACATTGAGTTATCAACGTTCTTGAGAATGAAATTTTAATGTATACAACAAATTTTGCGCAATACTTCACAAATTCTCAATCATTAAAACTAAAAACACGAATGAAACATATAAATTTAGAGCAGAATGATATCTTATTTCTACAAAAAGAACATATGTTCGTGTTTTCATTATATTATGCTCTTATAACGTTTGCAAGTGCTTATGCAATTTTAAAAGAATTATGCTACTATATATACGTTAATTTTTAAATAAATGAGGCGATAAACCTTGAATCCAAAAGTTAAAGGAATTATTGCTATTTTAATTTCTGCAGTTGGTTTTAGTTTCATGTCAGTATTTTTTAGACTGGCAGGAGATTTACCAGTCTTTCAAAAATCTTTAGCTAGAAATTTTGTAGCAATGTTTATTCCATTATTTTTTATTTTTAAATATAAACAGCCAATGTTCGGTAAGCTAAGTAGTCAACCTCTTCTAATTTCTCGTTCAACATTAGGACTCATTGGCGTTTTATTAAATATTTTTGCCATTGATCACATGGTGCTAAGTGATGCAGATACATTAATGAAACTGAATCCTTTTTGGACGATATTATTAAGTTTAATTTTTCTAAATGAAAAGGTTCGCAAGTATCAAATTGTCGCAATGATTGTAGCTATTTTTGGTATGTTGTTTATAGTTAAACCTGAATTTTCATCTACAATGATTACGTCACTAGCTGGCCTATTTTCAGGTATTTTTGCAGCATCTGCATACACTTGTGTCCGAGCATTAAGTACTAGAGAAGCACCATATACTATTGTGTTTTATTTTTCACTATTTTCAGTAGTTGTATTAATTCCATTTTCAATTGCAACGTTTGAGCCTATGACGACTATACAAATGGTTTACCTTTTAGGCGCTGGCCTTTCTGCAGCAGTTGGTCAAATCGGAATAACATTAGCGTATAGTTTCGCTCCTGCAAAAGATATTTCAATTTTTACTTATGCTTCCATTATCTTTACAGCATTATTCGGTTTTATTCTTTTTGGAGAAACACCAGACTTTTACGCTGTTATTGGTTATGTCATTATTATCGGTGCTAGCTACTATATGTTTGAAAAGGCGCGTCGCCAAAAGGTTTTACCTGAGCAACAAACTAATACTAAGGAGTGAGTCATTTGACTAAAGGACGTCAAAAAGATGAATTACAAGACATTACATTATTAGGTAATCAAAATAATAAATATGAATTTGACTATACACCAGAAGTGCTTGAAACATTTGATAACAAACATCAAGGACGTGACTACTTCGTAAAATTCAATTGTCCAGAATTCACATCATTATGTCCTATCACAGGACAACCAGATTTTGCTACGATTTATATTTCATATATTCCAAATGTAAAAATGGTAGAGTCTAAATCATTAAAATTATATTTATTTAGTTTCAGAAATCACGGAGATTTCCACGAAGATTGTATGAATATTATTATGAATGATTTAATCGAATTAATGGATCCGCACTATATTGAAGTATGGGGCAAATTCACTCCACGTGGTGGTATTTCAATCGATCCATATACAAACTATGGTCGCCCAAATTCGAAATATGAAAAAATGGCGGAACATCGTTTAATGAATCACGATATGTATCCTGAAAAAGTAGATAATCGTTAAATTTTGTAAATCTTCCACTAAATTGTTCGACAATTTAGTGGAATTTTTTTATTTTTGAGACATTTTCTTTAAATTTACTATTGCCTATTAGTGAATTAAAGCGTATTTTATTAATATCATTTAAAATTCTATAAGAATAAGACTATTCACGTTGAGAAAACTTATTCTTAATATTTTATTTAGTATCAATTAATTGACTGAAAATTCTAAAAATTTTTATTTTTTAAGAAATTCTATTCGATATTATATATATTATTTAGAAAAATTTTAGTCATTAAGGGAAAGAAAGGATTGGGATACTTATGGCAACAAACACTTCCCATGAACAAGCAGTTCAAAGCATACCTCAGAAAGGATTCTTCGGTCACCCTAGAGGATTAGGCGTACTTTTCTTTGTAGAATTTTGGGAAAGATTTAGTTACTATGGCATGCGTGCAATGCTTATTTTCTACATGTATTTCGCACTTAAAGATGGCGGATTAGGTATAGATCAAACGACTGCTATGTCTATTATGTCTGTTTACGGCGCGCTTATTTATATGTCTTCGATTCCAGGGGCATGGATTGCGGATAGACTTACAGGAACACGTGGTGCCACATTGATTGGTGCTGTATTAATTATCATTGGACATATTTGTTTAAGCTTACCATTCGCAATGTTTGGCTTATTCTCTTCAATGTTCTTTATCATTATTGGTTCAGGTTTAATGAAACCTAATATTTCAAATATTGTTGGTCGTTTATACCCTGAAAATGACACACGTATGGATGCAGGTTTTGTTATCTTCTATATGTCAGTTAACTTAGGTGCATTAATTTCACCTATCGTACTTCAACATTTTATTGATATCAAAAACTTCCATGCTGGATTCTTAATTGCAGCCATTGGTATGGCACTAGGTTTAGTATGGTACATGCTTTTCAATAGAAAAAATTTAGGTACAGTGGGTATGAAACCAACTAACCCACTATCAGCAGAAGAAAAAAGAAAATACGGCTTAATCGTTGGTATCGTTGTAGCAATTATCGTCATCATATTATTAGTTACATACTTTACTCAAACATTAACATTCGATTTAATCAGTAATACAGTACTTGTACTTGGTATTGCATTACCAATCATCTACTTCACAACAATGATTCGCAGTAAAGACGTTACAGATGTAGAACGTTCTCGTGTTAAAGCGTTCATTCCATTATTTATCTTAGGTATGTTGTTCTGGGCAATTCAAGAACAAGGATCTAACGTGTTAAACATATATGGTTTAGAACGTTCTGATATGCAAATGAACTTATTTGGCTGGAAAACAAAATTCGGTGAAGCTTGGTTCCAATCAATTAACCCACTCTTCATCTTATTATTTGCACCAGTTATTTCAACAATTTGGTTGAAAATGGGTAAACGCCAACCTAGTCTACCAGTTAAATTTGGTATTGGTACATTATTAGCCGGTGCTTCATACATCTTAATGGGTGTTATTGGTATGAGCTATGGTAATACTCACTTCTCAGTAAACTGGGTTATTCTATCATATGTTGTATGTGTAGTCGGCGAACTATGCTTATCACCTACTGGTAATAGTGCTGCCGTTAAATTAGCGCCTAAAGCGTTTAACGCTCAAATGATGAGTATTTGGTTATTAACAAATGCATCAGCACAAGCACTTAACGGTACATTAGTTAAATTAATTAAACCTTTAGGTCAAACAAACTACTTTATTTTCTTAGGTACTGTAGCTATTGTGATTACAATTATTATTCTAGCCTTCACACCTAAGATTTCTAAAGCGATGAAAGGTATTCATTAATTCAATTTATTGCAGTAAAATTAAATTAGTTATTCGTGAGGTTGAAACAAGAGATGTGTTTCAACCTTCTTTTATATATGAATTACTTTTCTTCATTTTCAAAAGATGTAATTAGCATATATATAATTAGGGTATTAGTATATAATTGAAGTTTTAAGACGAAAGTAGGCATTTATATGACTCAAAAATTTAATCATGGCGTACTATTCTACCATGAACATAGTGGCCTAAAAGATATATACGAAGGTTTAGGAGCAGTAACGAAATCTCTAACTAAACTTTGTAAACACTTATCTATTCAATTAAGTGAAAACGAAGGCGATATTATTAAATATTGCGAACAAATTAAAACACATGCTTATAGCGATGATGTAGATATTGTATTTATATTAGGTGGAGATGGCACGGTGAATGAACTGGTCAATGGTGTGATGGCTAATGACCTTAATATTCCAATGGGTATCATCCCTGGAGGCACATTTAATGACTTCACTAAAACATTAAATCTAGATGCTGATTATGAAAAAGCGAGTGAACAATTAGTTGATGCTCATCTTGAAACATATGATGTCATGAAAGTGAATGGCACGTACGTACTAAACTTTGTTGGATTAGGCTTAATCGTGCAAAATGCCGAAAATGTTCAAGAAGGCCGTAAAGATATCTTTGGCAAATTAAGCTATATTGGTTCAACAGTTAAAACACTAATGAATCCCGAACATTTTGACTTTAAGTTAACGGTGGATGGAGAAGAACATACTGGTAATACTTCTATGCTTGTTATTGCCAATGGACCTAATATTGGAGGCGGACGTATTCCACTGACAGACCTTTCTCCTCAAGATGGGAAAGTAAATAGCTTCATATTCGATAAACAAAGCTTTAGCATCCTAAATGATGTCTTTAAGAAAAGAGATAGTATGACTTGGAATGAAATTACGCAAGGTATCGATCATATTCCAGGCTCTCATATCACTTTATCAACGGAACCTACAATGAAAGTTGATATCGATGGAGAAATTAATTTAGAAACTCCTATTGAAATCGATGTATTGCCTCAAGCACTTCAAATTCTTACTTGCTCTGACGATGAAAATAACAAATAACTGATTAAAAATAAACAGCGATTAAGGTAGCCTACAATGTCTTGCATTGTTGCATACCTTAATCGCTGTTTTTATTCTTCTCCTAGGAAAAATGCTTCCACATCTTTCCAGCCATTCACACGTTTAAAACGGTCTTCGTTAGTATTATGAGAAGCAGTAAAGATAATTGGTTCACCCTCGAATATTTGGAGCTGACGAGGATTATCATCTATTAAATAATCTGTTTTCACTACATTCTTACGGCCACAGAATACAAACTGTTGTGGATCTAAGAATGGGAAGAATTCAAGTAACCACTCATACTTGTCATGAAATGAAGTTGGCACATCCATCGCAGCAGTCGCGATATAGACATCATACTTCTCCGTCAGTTTCTCAACAACTTCTTGTGCGTGTGGCATCACTTGTAAATTTCTAAAGAAACCTGGTGCACGTAAAATGTCACGCACTAAACCATCATGTTCAGGAATAACATGCTTCAATTTCTGTCCATTTAATGATTCCACAGTAATGCCTAATTCTGTTTTAACATTAACTGCTTCAATAATCGCACCTAATGTATCAGCCAATACTTCATCCATATCAATTGCTATAGATTTTCTAGACATCTAATCTCTCCCTTAATCATTACCTATATACCGTTAAAGTATAGCAAAAATTTTAAGGTCAGAACAGAATTCAAAATTTGAACACTTACTTGACGGTGCACTCGATACAGATTATCCAAATTCTTAATAGTCAAAGTGTTTCAATACTTCAATCATTTTGTCATTTTGTTCAGGGAAGCCAATTGTAATACGCACGCCAGTTGGGAATGGACGCGTAATACATCCGACTTGTAACAATGCCTCATACAATGCTTGAGGTTTATCCGTTACAACAAAGACAAAGTTAGTTTGACTTGGTAAGAAATGTTCACTTTGTGGAATGCCATAGAATTTTTGACGTTCTACCGCATTTTTAGCTGTCACTTCTTTCAAATACGCTTGATCCTCTAATGCTGCAATAGCCGCATATTCTGAAAGTCGTGTCACATTAAATGGTGGACGAATGATGTTCCACTTTTCAATGGCCTCATTGGTCGCAACGACATAGCCAATACGTAATCCTGCTAATCCATAAGCCTTTGAAAATGTTCTAAGTAAAAACGCATTATCAAAACGTTCTTGTAACTTCAATGTGTCAGGATAATCTTCCGCCGTTACAAATTCAAAATATGCTTCATCAATCAGTACAGGTACATGACTAGGCACTCGTTCTAAGAAATGTTCTAATTCCTCATGACTGAAATACGTGCCCGTAGGATTATTAGGGTTACATACCCATACTAACGCCGTATCGTCATCCACTTCTTTTAGAATCCCTTCTAAATCAAAGCCACCATTCTTTAATGGCACTTGCACGACTTCCGCCGATTCGACAATCGCATTATGATAGTATTGTCCAAACGTCCCTTCACTCGTCACGATTTTATCCCCTGGTGATAGAACTGCACGTGAAATCATTAATATCACTTCATCTAGCCCAGCGCCAAATAGAATTCTTGAAGCATCTACATTTAAATGCGCACTAATCGCTTGACGTAATGCAGGTGAGCCTGTTTCTGGATAATAGTATAATTCATCTAACTGTGCTTGAATGGCCTCTTTCACTTTAGGCGATGGCCCATACAAATTCTCGTTAGAAGCCAACTTATAAAGTTCGCCTTCAACCCCATGTTTTTCTTTAAGCGCTTGCGGTGACAAGCCCGGTTGATATGCTGATAGTTGATTCAATTGTTGTTTCATGTACAACCACTCCTTTGTCTTAAATATAAACATTTATTTAAATTATACACTATTTATTCTTCTTTTTTGAAAATGGAGGCCCAACACTTTATTATCCTTTTCAAAAAATAAAGTAATAAAACTATATTATTGCACGTCGCCCATCGCTTTCTTAACCATTGGTGAAATCACAATTAAAACAACGCCAATAATTAACGTAAATAATCCAGAATATAAGAAGAATTCTTTCTCACTAATCATCTTAAATAACACCACAATTTGACTGTTAAGACTTTGGGCTGTCGCATTACTTAACATCCACAATGCCATCATTTGAGCTGAAAATTTCGCAGGTGCTAATTTCGATGTCACAGATAAACCTACCGGTGAAATACAAAGCTCTCCAATCGAAATCAAGAAGAAACTTAACACAAGCCAAATTGGATGTATTAAATGTGCATGACTACTTAACGGAATAATCATTACTAAATATGAAATACCTGCAAAGATAGCGCCAGCTGCAAATTTATAAACTGTACTTGGATTGCGTTTACCTAGCTTCGTCCATACATTCGCAAATACAGGTGCTAAAAAGATAATAAAAATAGGATTAATAGACTGAAACCATGCTGCTGGAATATGGAAATCAATTAAACCATGCGTTAATTTATTTAAACTTAATTCTGTTTTTTGGTCAGCAAAGTTAGCTAAAATCGTTGAACCTTGCTCTTGAATCATCCAAAAAGCGACAGAAGTAATAAATAATGGTATGTAACTATAAATTCTTGTACGTTCTTCCTTACGCGTTTTATTACTTGATAACATATAAACAAAAATACCAATTGGCAATAACACACCGATTAGCGTCACGATTACACTGAAGCTTGATAAACTTAAGTGACCTACTAATTGTAAAATAAGCAATACTATAGCGAATACTACAACTGCAATTGCTGTAATCATAGATAGTCTTTTGATTTCTTCTTTACGCAATGGATTAGGTACACTTACCCCTGCAAGACCTAAATTCTTTTTATTAGTGATTAAATAAATAACTAGGCCTATAAACATTCCGATTGCGGCTATCGCAAAACCGAAATGGAAGCCAAATCGAGTTTGTAAGTATCCTGTCGCAAATGGTGATAAAAAGCTACCTAGGTTAATCCCCATATAAAATATCGTGAAAGCCGCATCTAGACGTTTATCATTATGATCATACAACTCTCCTACTGTTGTAGAAATGTTTGGCTTTAGCAATCCAGTACCGATAATTAATAGTAATAATGCAATCATAACGACCGTTAGATTACCCGGTATCGTTAATAAAATATGACCAAACATGATTAAGATACCGCCATAAAATAGCGCATGTCTTGTGCCAATTATTCTATCGGCTATCCATCCACCGATTGTGCCTGACATATAAATCAACGCCCCGTATAAAGACACAATTTGTAAGGCTGTACCTTGTGGTAAGCCAAAGCCACCTTTACTTACAGAATAATATAAGTAATAAGCTAAAATGGCTTTCATACCATAATAACTAAAGCGCTCCCAAAACTCTGTAAAGAACAGCGTACTAAGTCCTTTTGGATGCCCAAAAAATCCTTTTTGAGGCACACTATTAACAATTTCTTGTCTTGAATAGTTTTTCGTATTCAATTTCCCCCACCCCTTATAAATACATCTATATATTTTTGTATTAAACTCTAGTGTAAAGAAGTTAAGTCAAGATTACAATTCAAGTTATCATTTACTGAATATAAAAAAGGAATGAAACAGTGCAATCAGTCGTCAAAAACCGATTGTTGTTTCATTCCTCAACAAATAATTATTTCACTAAGCCTTCTTTTTGTAGGTATTGTTTCGCTACTTTATAAGGGTCTTCATTCTTCACAGTTACCTTATAATTCATTTCTTGCATTTCTTCATCTGAAATTTTACCTGCCAATTTATTTAGCGGTTTTTTAATTTCTGGATGTTCTTTCAAGAATTTCTCTTTAAATAATGGTGCGCCTTGATATGGTGGGAAGACATGTTTATCATCTTCTAACACAACCATATTATATTGTTTTAACTCAGCATCTGTTGAATACGCGTCAATTAAGTTAATATCACCTTTCTCAACGGCTGTGTATCGCAATTTAGGCTCCATCTTCTTAATATTAGATAAGTTTAAGTCATACGCTTTCGCCACGGCTTTGTAACCATCAGGACGATCATTAAATTCCATCGTAAAGCCTGGTTTCAATTGATCTTCAACTTTCTGTAAATCACCAATTGTTTTAATATGATGTTCTTTAGCAAAGTCTTTCTTCACTGCTAAAGCATACGTATTGTTATATTTCATTGGTTTCAACATCGTCATATCATATTTTTTCTCAAGACTTTGTTTTGCTTGATTGTAAACCGCATTTTCTTTTTTCGATTTAAGGTCCTCTTTAGTTAATTCACCTAATACAGTTCCAGTAAATTCTAAATAACCGTCAATATCATCTGATTTCAACGCATTGAATAGGAACGACGTTTTACCCATGCCATCTTTAACATCGACAGTATCGTCAGTTTCATCTTCAATCAGTATTTTATACATATTTGTAATAATCGACGGTTCAGAACCTAATTTACCCGCCAACGTAATATTATCGCCCTTTTTCCCGAAAAGTGGTACGACAATAGCTAGCAAGATAATTAATACGATAATACCAATCGTAATAAGCAATTTCTTATATGATAACTTCTCCATAAAGCGAAGTACTAAATCAAAGATAATCGCAAGTAAAGCTGCAGGAATGGCACCTATTAAAATAAGAGATGTATTATTTCGGTCGATACCTAATAAAATTAAATCCCCTAAACCACCAGCACCAATTAGCGCAGCAAGTGTTGCAGTACCGATAATTAGTACCATCGCTGTGCGAATTCCGGCCATGATGACTGGCATAGCGATAGGTAATTCCACTTTCGTTAGACGACGCATTGGTTTCATGCCAATCCCTTTAGCTGCTTCTATAAGTGACGGATCTACTTCTTGAATACCAGTATATGTATTTCTTAAAATAGGCAATAATGCGTAGACAACTAATGCAATAATCGCAGGTACTCTACCAATACCAAAGATAGGTATCATTAAACCTAATAATGCTAATGATGGAATCGTCTGTAATACTGCAGCGATATTCATGACAATTTCTGATAATCGCTTCGTCTTCGTTAAAGCAATGCCAAGTGGCACAGCAATAAGGATAGCTATAAATAGCGCAATAAATGAAATTTGAATATGTTCAATAATCGTCCTAAGCAACTCACCTTTGCGATCGCTTAGTGTCGTGAATAATTCATTCATGCTTTAACCTCCTTGTCCGTTTCAGATAAATACTTAAAGATATCTTCACGTTTTAACAATGACTGAGTTGAGGTATCGGCATCTTCAACAATGACCGCTTCATGTTGAGCTAACGTTGAATAAATATCACGTAGTTTTACGTTGCTATGAACGATTGGATAGTCGTGTTGTACGCCGTTTTCAGTTAATGGCGCAGTTATATTTAAATCTTTTAATATTAATTCCTCTTTATCTTGATGTAAGTGATGACCCATGAATTCTTCAACAAATTGATTTTTAGGATGTGCGCGGAAACCTTCTGGTGTATCGATTTGTTCAACATGACCATTATTTAGCAAGCAAATTCGGTCGCCTAATTTCATCGCTTCTTCAATATCATGGGTAACAAAGACAATCGTTTTCTTAATTTGTGTTTGTAATTTGATTAAGTCATCTTGCAATTTCTCGCGACTAATAGGATCTAACGCACTAAATGGTTCATCCATTAAAATAACAGGCGGATCTGCTGCTAATGCGCGTACGACACCAACCCTTTGGCGTTGACCACCTGAAAGTTCATCTGGTTTACGGTCACGATATTTCTCTGGTTCTAACCCCACCATGTTTAATAATTCATCAACCCGTTGGTTAATATCATTTTCTTTCCATTTTTTCATTTGCGGTACTTGCGCAATATTCTCTTTTATTGTCATATGCGGGAATAAGGCAATTTGTTGTAACACATACCCTATATCCCAACGCATTTCATATACAGGATAATCACTAATAGGTTTATCTTTAAAATAAATATAACCTTCGCTTAATGGTATGAGTCGATTGATCATTTTTAATGTCGTTGTTTTACCACAACCTGAAGGCCCAATCAGTACAAAAAATTCTCCCTCATTTATTTTAAAGCTCACATTATCTACAGCAATATTTCTTCCGTAACGTTTAGTTACGTCTTTAAATTCAATCATTTCGTCACCTTCATTTATACTGCCTAGACAGACTTTTTGCATTACTTATTCCCTATTAAAACATGTTTAATGCTAAATTCATATTTAATTGATTTATTAATTTTAACAATAATTTTATATTCAAAAAAATAAGGTTTAGCACTTTATCAATGCTCAAACCTTATTTCATACTTATATACTTGTTTTGTAAGATTGAATTGTTTCTAAAAACTTAGGACAATAATGTTTTAATTTATAACTACCTACGCCGTCAATGGCAATCATTTCTTGTTTAGATTCTGGCTTACGCTTTGCAAATTCTTCTAGCGTATAATCTGAAAAGATACTTACTGGTGCAATATCTAATTTTTCGCTTAGTTGACGACGTACTTCAACTAATTCTCCATATAACGCTCGGTCTACACCTTCAACTGTATTAATAAATACTTTTTCTTTTGATTTTTGCTTAAATGGTGTTGTATAAACCTTCTTATCATTGTTAAGCAATTGTTTAACACTTTCGTCACAAGTTAAAATTTCATCGTATTCATTTAAGAACCCTTTAAAACGTAGTTCGTCAATTAAGTGACTTAACTCAGATGTTCTATAATCTTTCATTAAGCCGTGTGTAGTTAATTTATCGTAGTCATTATATTTGATATAGTCCGTAATTTCTCCACGCAGTACTTGGATGATCACACTATAACTTTCTTGTTGACGCATACGCGCGACACAACTAATAATCATTTTAGCTTCTTGCGTCATATCATAAGTTTTATTTTGTTGAATACAACTACTACATTGACCGCATTCTTCTAATTTCTCATTAGGTTCAAAATAATGCACGATTGTAGCTTCTAAGCATTTCTTCGTTTTAGTGTACTGAATCATTTTAGTGAGTTTTTCGCCCATTTTATCTTTATAATCATCATCAGCTTGAGAAACCGTAATAAAATACTCATGTAAACCTTTATCACGTTCACTAAACAATAAAATACATTCACTTTCTAAACCATCTCTTCCTGCACGACCCGCTTCTTGATAGTAAGATTCAATGTCACCAGGCATATTATAATGAATAACATATCTGACATTAGATTTATCAATACCCATACCAAATGCGTTAGTTGCGATAACTACTTTTACACGATCAAACACAAAATCATTTTGTGCTTCTTCACGTTCTTTATTCGTTAGTCCTGCATGATAAATCGCTGACGTCACTTTTACAGAATCTAGAGCTTCTTGTAATTCTTCCACTTGTTTACGTGTTGAACAATAAATAATACCTGCTTGGTCTTTGTGTTTTTGTACATAATCAATCACAAATTTCTGGCGTTGATAGGTAGGATTAACTTTGAAGATAAGATTACGACGTTTCGTGCTTGTCTTCACTTCGTCATATTTACCAATATTAAGTTTCTCCATAATATCTTGTTGTACTTCTGCAGTAGCTGTTGCTGTTAAGGCCACGATAGTGAAATTTTGAGGAAGCGTAAACACTTTCTGGATGACACTTTGATAACTAGGACGGAAATCATGCCCCCATTTAGAAATACAGTGTGCTTCATCAAAAGCAATTAATTGAATATTAAGTTTGCTTAGTAAGTTTAAAAAATAGCCATTGTCGAAACGTTCAGGTGCAACATATAAAAATTGAATGTCACCTGCCATTAATTCAGTTTCAATCTCTTTTTGTTGTTTCTTACTTAAACTACTATTTAAATAGGCTGCGTTAATCCCCATCGCCTTTAATTGGTCTACTTGGTCTTTCATCAAAGAAATTAATGGGCTAATAACAATAGTCGTTCCCCCAAGCATTAGACCAGGTACTTGATAACAAATAGATTTACCGCCACCTGTAGGCAGTACGCCCAAAACATTATGATGATCCATTATTTTAGTAATGATTTCTTTTTGTCCCGGTCTAAATGTTTCGTACCCAAAATAATGCGATAACGTTGCTTCCATACGAATTTTCCCCTTATTGCTCTTTTATTTCTTCAAGTTCACTCCATCTCGTGATGTCTATATCATAAGTTTGTTCCAGCTGTTCTTTTTCTTCATTTAATTCTTTAATTTTAGCGTAATCTGCACTTGCTTCTATCATTTCTTCGTCGATTTGTTCTAAGCGCACTTCTGTCTGCTCAATACGTTCCATCAACATTTCGTATTCTCGTTTTTCTTTATAAGACAATCCTGTTTTCTTTCTTACATTCGTTTTAGGCTTAGGCTGTTGCGCTTGTTTCTCAAGTGCCTGTAACTTATCTTGTTCTTTTTTATACGCTTCATAATCTTCAAAGTTCCCAATAATGCGTTCCATTTTCCCGTCATGAATATACCAATATTCTTGCGCCACTTTATTAAGGAAATAACGATCGTGACTTACTGTAATCACTGAACCGCCAAAGGTACTAATGTAGTCTTCGAGAATAGTTAAAGTCTCTGTATCTAAATCATTCGTAGGCTCATCAAGTAATAAAACGTTAGGTTGATGTACTAATAATCTTAATAAATATAAACGCTTTTGTTCTCCACCAGATAGCTTATAAATCTTTTTACCATGTGTTGAACTAGGGAATAGAAATCGTTCTAATAATTGCGTTACAGAAATAGAAGTGCCATCCTTCTCCTTAGCAACTTCACTTTCTTCTCTTAAATAATCAATCATTCTGATATCTCTATCCAATGTTTCTTCAGTTTGTTTAAAATAAGCAACTTTAACTGTTTGACCTATTTTCAAAGTGCCTGTATAGTCGACATCTTCTCCACTTAAAATATTCAATAATGTCGTTTTACCAGCACCATTAGGTCCTACAATTCCGATTCGTTGCCCACTTTGAATGATTTCAGTAATATCTTTAAATAATGTTTTATCATTAATTTGCTTCGTTAAATGTTCAAGTTCATAAACTTGCTTACCTAATCTCGAATAAGCAAGATTTAATTGTCCTTTATCTTGAGTATGATGAGCTTGTACTTCTGACTCTAAATCATTAAAACGATTGATGCGGGCTTGTTGTTTTGTTGTTCTTGCTTTAGCTCCTGCTCTCATCCAGGCTAATTCTTGTTTATACAATGATTTTTGTTTTTCTTGTTGCTTTTGTTCAATAAGTTCATTTTCCGCTCTCATTGCAATGTAATCTTCATAATTACCAGGATATGATTTTAATTTCCCTCTATCTAGTTCCACAATTCTTGAAGCAATTTCATTTAAAAAGTAACGATCATGCGTTACAAACAAAACAGTATGTGGATACTGCTTCACATAATTGATTAACCAATTGATAGATTCAAAATCTAGATGGTTCGTCGGTTCATCTAATAATAATAAATCTGGTTGTTCAATAAGTGTTTTAGCTAAAACAACACGCTTTTGCTGCCCACCAGAAAGTTCTTTTACTTTTTTAGATGTATCGTTAATTCCTAATTTAGAAAGAATCGTCTTAATCTCAGCATTATAATCCCAAGCGCTATGTCGATCCATTGCTTCTTGTGCTTCCATCATTTTTTGAAAATGACGCTCATCTTGTTGTTGCGTATATGCATTTACAGCTTCTTCATACGTTTTAATAATACGTAATGTGGTTGTATCTGAGCTTAATACAGCTTGAAAAACTGTTAAATCTTCATCTAAATCGTGCTTCTGTGAAGAATAACGAATACGATATTGATTAGGATGTGTAATATCGGCAGTAAAATCTTCATCTAAACCGCCTATTACTTTAAGTAACGTACTTTTCCCAGTACCGTTAATCCCTACTAATCCAATTCGTTCATGTTCAGAAATAGATAGATTCAAGTCATCAAATATCACTTTGTCTGCATATGACTTATTTAAATGCTCTATTTTATACGCTTCCATGCTTCTACTTCCTTTTGTATCGAAATATCGAAATTTCAAAATAATTTTGATAAGCTTAATTCAGTTCTATATATTATACACCTTTTTAAGTGTAAATGATACAAGGAGACAAGAGATATGATAGACTTTTTTGAAAGTTTACCGCCCTATTTACAAGCATTAATAGCTGGTATTATTACTTGGTTATTAACTGCTTTAGGGGCAGCTATGGTGTTTATATTTAAATCAGTAAATCATAGAGTTTTAACGTCTATGCAAGGTTTCGCAGCCGGTATTATGATTGCAGCAAGTTTTTGGTCTTTATTGCAACCCTCTATAGAATACGGTAAAGATAGTTCCTTACCTGCATGGTTACCAGCTGCCGTTGGATTCCTTTTAGGCGGTATATTTATACGTGGACTAGATTATGTCATTCCTCACATTCATCAAAAAGTCGGAGACAATAGTCAATATAGAGAAGGCGTTAAAACATCATTAAGTAAAAATGCGTTATTAGTTTTAGCGATTACCTTACATAATATCCCTGAAGGCTTATCTATCGGGGTAGCATTTGGAGGGATTGCTACTGGTAATGGCAAAGCAACCTTTTTCGGTGCTTTAGGTTTAGCAATAGGTATAGGTATTCAAAATATTCCAGAAGGTGCAGCCTTATCCATGCCTATTAGAGCAGCTGGTGCTTCTCGCTGGTAAGCCTTTAATTATGGACAAGCTTCCGCTATTGTGGAGCCTATCTTTGCGACGATAGGTGCAGCAACTATTATATTTATTACTCCAGTACTCCCTTATGCGTTGGCTTTTGCTGCAGGTGCCATGATATTTGTAGTCGTAGAAGAACTTATACCAGACTCTCAGTCGGGTGATAATACCGATTTAGCTACATTGAGTTTAATGGTTGGTTTTACAATTATGATGATATTAGATGTGGCGTTAGGTTAATCATTTATCATATAAAATATAAAAAAGCAGATTGAACGTTAATTAGTTCAATCTGCTTTTTCTATGTTATTTCTGGTTACCGTTTGGACCAGTTTTGTAATCATATTTAGATGGATCTACCTTTTTGAAATCAGGGTTTTTATAGAATCTGAATAAGTCACCATTTAATACGTCGTCACTCATTTCTAAATCTTTTTCAACCTGTTTCTTATTCTTCTCTAAATCTTTAGGTGGTGTCGTTAATAATTCGTTATCTTTATTAGAGAAAGCCTTACCGTTAACATACTTATAATCTTTAGTAATAAAGTCACCGTTACGGAATGGGATAACATCATTATGATCTTTAGATAACATATCTGTACCAAACATTAAGTAGTTTTTACTATCAATACCTACTAAGTGTAAGATAGTTGGCATTACGTCCATTTGACCAGCATATGTTTCATCTACGCCACCTGATTTGCCAGGGATTTTCAACCAGAAACCAGTACGGTTCAAGTCAGTAAATTTAGCTGGTGTGATTTTCTCACCTAATAATTTTTCCATTGCGTTATTATGGTTCTCAGAAATACCATAGTGGTCACCGTAAATCATAATAACTGAGTCATCATATAGACCTTTCTTCTTAAGGTCTGTGATGTACTCTTCTAAAGCTTGGTCAAGATAATGTGCTGTTTGAATATAACCATCAACAGTTGAGTCACCTGTATTTGGTTTATCAATATCTGCATCTTGAGACTCTAATGTAAATGGATAATGGTTTGTTAATGTAATTAAGTGTGAATAAAACGGTTGTTTCATTTTAGCTTGGTAATCGGCTGATGCTTTAAAGAATGGTTTATCTTTTAAACCTAGGTTAACGATATTTTCATCTGACATATCGTAGTAAGTTGCATCATAAAATTTATCGATACCAAAGTGTTTGTAAATTTGGTCACGATTCCAGAATGTTTTATAGTCACCATGCATTACATTAGAAGTATAACCTTCTTTTTGATCTAAAATAGCTGGTAAAGATTGATACGTATTATCGCCTTTTAATGAATAAGCAGAACCTTGTGGTAATCCGTAAAGACTGTTATCCATTGTAAATTCGGCATCTGATGTTTTACCTTGTCCAGTTTGATGGAAGAAGTTTGGATAATATCTGAAATCATCATTACCAGATGATAATTTATTTAAGAATGGTGTAACTTCTTTACCATTTACTTTTTTATTAATAAGGAAAGTTTGGAAACTTTCTAAGTGAATTTTAATGATATTTTTCTTTTTAGCCACACCGAAATATTCTGGGTTAGGCTCTGTATTTTTTTGCTTCGTATAATTTAATACTTTAGTTAAATCGTCTTCAGATGCTAACGCTTTTTGTTGGTTGTTCTGAATTGTTTTAACGCCATCATATACAGTGAAGTTATATGGTCCTAAATATTTAACTAAGTATTTATGGTCAAACGTACGTGTTAATAATTCAGGGCGATCTGTTTCAGCAAATGCAAGATTTAAGAAAAATAATGCTACAGAAGCTGCCATTACAACTGGCACAAACTTTTTACTAAACACGCGTTTATCTAACCAACTGCCTTTAAATATAAGGATGAAAAGATAAACAATAGTGTCTAAGAAGTAAACAAAGTCATACCATTTAAATGACGCACCTACTGCTCCTCCCATTGATTCAACGTTACTTGCTTGGTTGAGCGTACTAAATGTTAAAAAGTCTGAGAAGAATCTAAAATACACGACGTTCGCGTAAAGTAAGAACGTTAATAAAAAACCGCCAATAAAGATGAACCAATATGCCTTTTTGCCTTTAAAGAATAAGAACACACTTAAAATAAGCGCAATCAGACTATATGGATTCATCAGTAGTATTAAATTTTGTACTAGTCCTTTAACACCCAAAGAAAAATCAACATAGTATGAAAAATACGTCTTTAAAGTAACTGTAAAAACAGTTAATAAGAAAAACGCAAAAAGACTTATTTTCTTTTTGTGTAAACTCATGAATGTTTCCTCCGTTTGTAGTTATTCAACTTTGAAGAAATGTTAAAGACTATTAAAAGACTTAAACACTCACTCAAATATGTCCGTAATGCAAGTACTTATAATTCGTTTCGCTTTTAAATTCATTTTAATTTCTATTGTAAGAATGTGCGTCATATTAGTTTTTAATTAAAGGGATACTTCCTTTAGTTAATTAAGCGTAAATAAACATTTTTACTTTTAAAACATATTTGGCACTATTCTATTAATTGTTAATTATTTATTAAGGAACGATGAAGTTTGTAATATTACTGTAACAAAGCGTCATAGTTCAATATATAAATATATAGTATTTTTACTCATTTATCAAGAAAAAACACATTGTCCCTTTGAACAATTAACTTACTTTTTTTCCTAAACTGATTTATATATTATAACTTCTTGCCATAATTATTTAATCAGACCATGGACCTACAAAGTATAATTCTGCACTTATAAAATCGTTATTTTTTCATTAAACTATAAATTTATATTACTTCATCATTTCCATTTGCATACGAAACTCGATACCATGGAATAATTGATTCATCCAGTTACTAAATTTCACAACATTCTTTTCAGCTGTCTCAATATCTATAAATTGAAATTTCAAACGCGCACCTTGTGGTTTTTGAGCTAATTTAGTTAAATGATAGCTAGCAATTGTGCCAATTTGAGGATAACTACCAATTGTGTAATGATCATTTAATAGAATAATTGGCGTGCCATCACGCTTTACTTGTATCGTGCCTTTTTTTACAGGTTGATGTGCTGGCATATCGTCGTAATACGCCTTAATTTTTTTACCGTCAAGTAACATTCCCACACGATTAGATTTGTTTGTCACTTTGTAATCTCCGTGAATAAAATTTGATTTTGTTTCCTCATCAAAATCTTCTGTTCCCTTATTAGCTACGACATGGAAGACATCCGAAATGTAATTAAATGATAAAGCGTAACCATCGATGCCCCAATCTGTCGTATGTTTTTCAGCTAAATTTTCAAAAAGCTTATGGTGACGTTCAGTATATTGACGTTTCATTTCAATTTCATCGCCATTTTCAAGCGTACGACCTTGATAACCGCCAATATTGACTTTCAAATCAGTAGATGTTGAACCTAACCATGAATCTAATTTGAAGCCGCCCCCAACCGCAAGATAAACACGTGACGTTTTATTCGTTTCTTTAAAAGATAAAACGTCATCTTTTTCAACTAGATATAATTTATAAGGCTTAACCTTCATCTTTTGAGTGTACGCCTCAAAATTATTGCCTGTTAGTGCAATTAAAGTAGGTTCAGTAAAGCGAATTCTCGCCATAACGTGTGTCATTTCGAGGGTTGCTTCATTCTTATCATTCGCGACAAGACGATTCGCTATTTCATGACCTAGCGTATCTAGAGCGCCACATGGAATGACACCTGCATGCTCATATCCATAACGTCCAAAATCTTGAAAGCTGCTAAACAATCCTGCTCTTTCTATTATGATTGACATGGTTTAAAATCTCCTAATTCTATTTCTTTACGTTTTTTAGGCTGAAAAGTGACATTATCTCCCAATTTCAATAAATTGAAATCTTCTTGATTAGGATTAAATAAATGTGTCGGTGTGTAGCCTATAACTAGCCAGTCATTATATGTATCTGTCGTTACAATGCCACACTTTTTACCTTCTAAAATAACCGATCCAGCTCTAACTAACTTTTTCTCTTCACTCGTGTGATTGACATATAATGCTTCATTCATCCCTGTTAAATATGGAAATCCAGGTAAATATCCCATCATCGATACAAAATACTGATTTCCAGAATGTAACTTAATAAATTCTTCTTCTGTTATATTATAATAATTTAACAATCCCTTTAAATCTGGGCCGAATTCTTCTCCGTAAATAATTGGAATATTATGAGAGGTACTATCCACTTCATTTAAATTAAGTACTTCTATTTCTTTATGAATTGAATGAACAAGATCTTTCATATATTGAAAAGGTGAAGTAATATGATGATGTTTAATCATATCCCTAGCATCATAGCAAATCATCATATCTGATTCAGTTGGAACAATTTCAGTAATAAATGGGAGATTTTTCTCTAATAAATGATGACGCACAGCTATTAAATCTCTTGTAACATTTTGCGAGACATCTTTTTCTATCGCAATAACAATTGCTTGATCTCCTTGACTATAAATTTTCATAACTCCACCTCATACTTACTATATTTTATTATTTCCGTCCTATTTTACTGATGATAAAAACTATTTAAAAATTCAATGATATATGGAATAAGTGATTTCATAAAAAAGTAGACACATAGGCACTGTAATACCACTACTATAGTTGCTATAAGACGTGCTTTAATTACAGCATTTCGTTGTAAATAACGATTTGCTTGCCATTTTCCCAAGCTATTTAACACAATGATGATTACAAGCCATACTATTACCATAAGTCGCTCCATTACTTTATTTGAATTTTTATGATTTCTTTTTGACCATCTTCCATTCACATTTTATATATAAATAGAAACCTCGGCAACCTCTCGCAAACTGTTTAGCAAATAGATTCGAACCTTATTTGCCCGTAGTTTTTCAATTAATTCATCTTTATTATAATTTTTAATGAACAATTTATGCTCATCAATTAAGCTTTGTCGCATGCAACCTAAGAGAAAGTCTTCCTCATAGCTTGGTGTATAATAATGACCATCTTCTTCAATCATAATATTCCCGATATCAAATTCTAAGATTTTACCTGTTTCACTATATAGTAAGACTAAGTCCGTTCGATGACTATGTTCGAGATGTTGACGCATGGTTGTTTTATTGATCACATATGCTTTGGCACAAGTAGCATTACTTTCTTTAAATTCAGCTGTAAATTTATTTTTGGTCATTAATGGCTTGATAATATGTGATAACTGGCCTTCTTTATCTATTTCTATTTTTAATCGAAATAGTCCTTTTGCATTTCTTAATCTTATTTTTTCCGTATATTGTTCCCATTCCCACTCTGAAAATGAAAAACCTAAACGCGCACAGGCTTGTTTTAATCGGGCAGTATGATATTGAAATCTTCGAATTTCGCCATTATCAAGGCGCATGGTTTCAAATAATTTCATTTATAACATCTCCAATATCTTCGTTTTATCACGAAACTCTTGTACTTCATTTTCCGGAACAGAGTCGATGGTAATACCTGCGCCTACGCCATAAATGACTTTGTCTTGTCGATATTCTAATGTTCGAATAGGAATGTTAAATATCATTTTATCATTGGGTATCATCAATCCAATTGACCCACAATAAATAGAGCGCGGACCAATTTCTAACGAATTGATATAAGACATAGTATTGAGTTTCGGCGCACCAGTGATAGAACCACAAGGAAATAGTGCCTTTAAAATATCGTGTAAAGATGTGTCATTAACTAAATGGCCTGTAACCATACTTGTCATTTGATATACGGTTTTATAGGTTTCAATGAAAAATGGCTTATAAACTTTAATCGTGCCAGTTTCAGAGATTCTTGAAATATCATTGCGCAATAAATCTACAATCATCACGTTTTCTGCACGGTCCTTAAGTGAATGTTGTAGCGTTTTATAATTTAGCGCATCCTCTTCTTCATCCACACTTCGTGGCATTGTTCCTTTCATCGGCTTACTCACAATAACATCATTTTCTCTATTGAATTCTCCTTTTTGGAAAAAGAGCTCTGGAGAAATAGAAGCGACTTGAACATCTTCCGTATCTAATAAAGCTGTATAACCCCCATTATTTGTTTGAGTTAAATAAGTATATAATTCAGAAATTGGATAATGGATATCGCTCGTTAAACGCGTCGTGTAATTAACTTGATAGGTCTCCCCTTCTACAATGGCTGCTTGCACTTGTTGTATTTTCGAACGCATTTGTTCATCACTTTCTTGAAAAGTAAAATTGTGTTTTGGTACATAGTTATACGCACTTTCTATTGAAGACGTTTGCGCATCGTTAACATCGAAACTATAAGCTACCGCATTTAAACCGTTATGCTCGATAGGATACGTGACCATTTTACTATTAAAATAAGTTGCCGCTTCATAAGTTAAATAAACAGCTACATAGCGTCCATTTTTTTGTTCCTTTTCCGCGAATCGAACTACATCTCCTACTTCATTTAAAGAAGTAGCTAATAATTTATTCTTATAAGTTTTAAAGGTTAATTGATGCGTTTCATAGTCATCTGGATTGATATAATAACGATAATTAAATGTGATATTCATTAACTAACCCTACTTTCGATAAAAAATGACGCAATTGTTCATGTCCATACTCGCTTAAAATAGATTCTGGATGATATTGTACTGCAAAAATAGGCAATGAAATATGCTCTATTGCCATCGGAATGCCTTCTTCATTATGTGCCGTTATCTGTAACTGAGAAGGCAATGTTGCTTTATCAGCCATTAACGAATGATAACGCATCACTTCAAAATGTTGCGGTAAGTCTTTAAATATACCAGTTCCTGAATGACCCAAACGCGTCGTGTGACCATGGATTGGTTTCATGCCATGAATAATACGGCCCCCATAGTATTCAAATATAAATTGAAAGCCTAAACATACTCCTAAAATAGGAATTTCACCTTCATAATGTTGCATGATTTCTTTTAAAATAGGATAATCACTCGGTTTACCTGGACCTGGTGAGATTACTATGGCATCAATATGTAATTGGGACAACTTATCCATCGACACATCATCTACTTCGTAAACTTGAAGTGACAGCGTCGTTTCAGTTTTAATGTAATCAATTAAATTATATGTAAATGAATCTTTATTATCTATTACTACTATCATTGAGATTACTCCAACTTTCCAACAAATATATTCTTCAATTTTATTATAAATTCTCTTATCACGAAAATGTAAGGGCTTACCTTATCCACATTTAGAAATATTACTTGATTTTACTGATTGATTATATTAATCTAACTAGCGTACTAAAAATGAATCGACAGAGGTTCCTAGCTGAAACCCTCTATAAAAAACTAGACACTTAAAGAAATATTTCCTTTTAAACATAATAAGTAGATACACTAACTTATTTTTAATATTTCAAAAGTCTATCTTTTTTATAGAGATAGGCTTTTTTCTTTGCCTTAAAAAGATGGCTAGGTTATTTATCGGCAATCCAATATTAATCATCTTTTCAAAAGGAGAATAATTATGACGCAACAAACCTTAAATAAAGATAAAGCAATTGTAGTATTTAGCGGAGGCCAAGATAGCACAACTTGTTTATTTTACGCTAAAAAGCATTTTAAAGATGTAGAATTAGTGACATTTAATTACGGGCAACGTCACGATACGGAGATAGAAGTCGCAAAACAAATCGCACAGGAACAAGGCTTAAAACATCACATTCTTGATATGTCATTATTGTCTCAATTAACTCCCAACGCTTTAACACAGCATGATATGGACATTGAAACTGGCGAAGATGGCATTCCAAATACTTTCGTGCCTGCGCGTAATTTGTTATTCCTATCATTTGCTGGCGCGCTTGCCTATCAACTAAATGCTAAACATATTATCACGGGCGTATGTGAAACGGATTTCTCTGGTTACCCTGACTGTCGTGATAGCTTCATTAAATCTATGAATGTAACGTTAAGTCTTTCAATGGATAAAAATTTCGTCATTCATACACCGTTAATGTGGTTAGATAAAGCACAAACGTGGGAACTTAGCGATGAATTAGGCGTGCTAGATTATATTCGTTATAACACAATAACTTGTTATAACGGCATTGTTGGCGATGGTTGTGGGGAATGCCCAGCTTGCAAACTACGTCAACGTGGTCTTGAACAATATTTAGAAACTAAAGGAGTGAATTAACATGTTTCAACAAATTTATCCAACAGTAAATCATCCTTACAGTTTTGAATTAAACAAAGACTTTAATTTTTCAGCTGCGCATTACATTCCAAGCGAAGATGCTGGCAAATGTATGAGAACCCATGGCCATACATACTTCGTTAATTTAACAATTGCTGGCGATACACTAGATCATAACGGTTTTTTAATTAATTTTAGTGATTTAAAAAAACTGATTCATGACCAATTCGATCATTATTTATTAAATGATTTACCTCAATTTAAAGGTAAAAGTCCTTCAACTGAAATCGTAGCACAAACGATTTATGAAATTATTGAGACACATTTACAAACTTACGATAATCAACCACATTGCGTTCAAGTATATTTACACGAAACGCCATCTAGTTACGTTGTCTATCGTCCTAAGGAGTTTAAATAATGGCAGCTAAAATTCCAGTATTAGAAATTTTTGGTCCTACTATTCAAGGTGAGGGGCGTGTAATTGGACGCAAAACAATGTTCGTGCGCACGGCAGGATGTGATTATCGTTGTAGTTGGTGTGATTCAGCTTTCACATGGGATGGCAGCGCTAAAGAAGATATCCAATTGATGACTGCTGAAGAAATTTATCATCAATTACGTGAAGTTGGGGGCGACCACTTTGATCATGTCACTATTTCAGGTGGTAACCCAGCACTCATTAAAGGTATTCAAGATTTAGTTGATTTATTTGAAGAGAAAAATATTTATACTGCTTTAGAAACACAAGGCAGTAAGTTCCAGCCATGGATGACTCAAATTGATGATTTAACGATCAGTCCAAAGCCACCTAGTTCTAATATGACGCCTAATCTAGATATTCTAGATAGCGTGATTGAACAATGTGTCCATGAATCGTTAAATTTAAAAGTTGTCATTTTCGATGATAAAGATTACGACTTTGCGAAAATGATTCATCACCGCTACCCTACGATTCCATTCTATTTACAAGTAGGTAACCCATACTTAGATGATAATGTCGCAAATCATACTGAAAAATTGTTAGAACGTTATGAATCATTAGTTGATACGGTCATGCAAAGCAATGATATGAACCATGTATATGTTTTACCACAACTACACACGTTACTATGGAGTAATAAAAAAGGCGTTTAATATAGTATTATAGTAAGTAATTATTTATTGAGTGTTTTGAAATGATTAAGTTTGTTTAAATTGCTATAATATTCTAATGAACTATGTGTGATAGGAGTACAACATGATTATTTATGTATTAATTAATATTGCCATTGTGCTTGGCATTTTCGGTTTCGACTTATATCGACATCGTTTTAAACAACTTAAGTTTAGCTCCGTTTTAATTGCTATTACTATTAACGCTTTTATTAATATTATTGTCATTGAAAAGTTTAATTTTATAACATTATGTTCAATTGTGTTTTTCTTATGTTGGATAGGACTCCAATACTATTTAAAAATGAAAGGCTTTACTTTTATCATTAAAGAATATAAAACTATTGCACTTATATTTGCAATTATTATTAGTTGTTCCTTATTTATAACATTTGGAACAAGTGATCATTCTCTATACATGTCAGTTCCCTATCTTGCACCAACAATTTTTATTATAGGGGCTGTAATCATTTTCTCTGCTACTTTTAATGCAAGTGAGCTTCAACGTACTAAATTACTGAGAAAAATTAAATATCCATTTATGATAGGTCACGTTATTATTATTATTTCAATTGTATTACTTACACTTTTAACACCTTTTTGGTACGTATTTGTAATTATTTACGTGTTATTTGCTATATATATTCTATGGCAGTTGAAATCAATACAACCTCAACACAATATATCTAAACAAATGTAAAAATGCTTGAAGACAACTCAATATGTTCTTCAAGCATTTTTATATTAAATATTAATAAACATTTTCTTTTTCGTGCTCTTGCTGTTGTGAGACGCCATCATTTTCAAGCGTTTGTTTCAAATTAGAAGCTTGAACGATATATTTAGGTCGTTCCTTCACTTCATAGTAAATACGGCCAATGTATTCGCCTACGACGCCTATTGAAATCAATTGAATACCGCCTAGCAATAACACTGCAGCAATTGTTGTAAAGTATCCTGGATTATTAATTCCATTCACCATAATACCTATTAATAAATAAAGAATATATACAATACTTAAACCAAATACAAACATCCCAAGATAAATCATTGCTCTTAAAGGTTTGTTATTGAAAGAAATTAAGCCATCGATACCGTAATTTAATAATTTGGTAAATGTCCATTTCGATTGGCCTACTTCACGTTCGACGTTTTTATAAGTAAAGATTTTAGTATTATAGCCTATCCATTCAAATAGTCCCTTTGAAAAGCGATTATACTCTTTTAAAGAAGCCATTGATTTTACAGCTCGTTGACTTAATAATCTAAAGTCACCGACACCATCAATAAATTTAATATCCTCTACAAAGCTATTAATCAATTTATAGTATAGTTTTGTCATTGATTTTCTCGCAAAATTCTCACCCGTACGGTCACGTTGTGCTATCACTTGGTCATATCCTTCTAAATAGCCATCAATCATTTTAGGGATAAATTCTGGAGGATGTTGTAAATCTCCATCTATCATTACTACAGCATCAAAATCTACACTATGCTGAAAACCAGCAATCATTGCTGATTCTTTCCCAAAATTTCGACTGAAAGAAATATACTTAACATGATTATCTACAGCTGCTAAGTTTTGGATGTGATCAATGGTATCATCTTTACTTCCATCATCAATAAATAATAGGTCATAGCTATAATCTTTGACCACACTATCTTCCATCAAAATTTCAGTCAATTTGTCGTAGGTCTTCGCTACAACTTCACCTTCATTAAAGCAAGGCACAATGACTCTGATTTTCATCCAATTACATCCTTTTCTACATTCTTAATATTATTTTATCAATAAAATTAATAAATATTCTACCTAAAACTATGTAATTAACAAAGAAAAAATAAAAATTGTATTAAATCAACAAAAATGTATTTCTAACTAATAGGTTTGAATGGAAAATATTATTTCAAATCCCCAATATTGACATCATCAGGGTCTTTACCTTGGCGTGCATTTTTATTTAAACTATCTATTTCTGCAATTTCAGTCAATTCTAAATTAAAATCAAAGATATCATGATTTTCACGAATGCGTGAAGGTGTCTTAGATTTTGGAATCACGATACGATTATGCGCTAAATGCCATCTCAATATAATTTGTGCAGGCGTTTTATCATATTGTTCTGCTAACTTAGTAATAACTGGATTATCAAACAAACCTCGATTACGCATTAATGGCATCCAAGCTGTAACTACAATGTCATGTTTATCACAGTAATCTTGAAGGTCTTGTTGATTAAAATAAGGATGTACTTCGATTTGATTAATATGAGGCACAATACTAGTCGCAGCCATTAATTTTTTCAAGTGATGTTCTTTAAAATTACAAACGCCAATTGCTTTTACCTTGCCTTCTTCATATAACTTTTCTAAGGCTTTGTAAGATTCAATATATAAATCATCTTCTTCACATGGCCAATGAATTAAATACAAGTCTAAATAATCAACACCTAAGTTCTCTAATGACTTATTAAAATAGTCTAATGTACTTTCATAACCTTGATAATCATTCCATAATTTAGATGTAATAAATAAATCCTCACGTGGCACGCCACTATTCTTAAGTGCTTTCCCTAACGCTTGTTCATTTCCATAGAAATAAGCTGTATCAAATGCACGGTAACCATCTTCTATCGCAGCTTGAATTGCTGTTTCCATTTCTTCTTCTGTAACTTTATAAACACCTAAGCCTACTTTGGGCATAGGATAGCCATTATCTAATATTTGAGTATCGTTAACCATGATTTACTCTCCTTTATATCATTATTAAAATTATTATAACTTTACGTTGAATATGTATAAAAATAAAGACACTTAGGTTTCAGTACCCAAGTGTCAGTTATTTTATTCATCAGCATCTTGTTTATGCTTATGTTTATGGTCTTGGTTATCTTCATCGTCTTCATCATCAATCGTTGGTCTAGTTTCAAGAAATTGATATTTTAAAATAACCCAAACTAATTGATGATTATCCATTTCAGAGATAATCCAACGATCGTAGTTAGTATCAATATGATCATTTACTTGTAAATTAGTGTTATGAGCTTGTAGCCAACCACCAATCGTATCGATATCTTCTGAATCTTCGAATTCAATACCAAATTGTTCGTTTAAATCATCTAAAAGAACACGTCCATTAATTTGATACGTATCATCTTCAAGTTTAACGATATCGTTCACTTCATCATCGTCAAACTCATCTCTGATTTCACCAACAATTTCTTCTAGAATATCTTCCATCGTTAAAATACCAGCAGTACCACCATATTCATCAATAATTAAACTAATATGAACATGCTCACGTTGCATTCTCACTAAAGCATCACTGATACGCGTTGTTTCAGATATCATTGGTAAGTCATGAATATAATTAGCAATTTTAATTGGCTTACCTGATGCGTATTCAGTTAAGAATTCCTTGACGTTAATAAATCCTTTAATGTGGTCTTTGTCACCATCTTCAGTGATTGGATAACGTGTAAATTGATGTTCTTTGATTGTTTCGAGTAATTCATCCACATTGAAAGGTTCGTTTAATGTAACCATTTGAGTACGTGGCACCATGATATCTTTCGCATGTCTTTCATCGAATGAAAAGATATTTTGCATATAGTTAAGCTCAGTTTGGTTAATTTCTCCACCATTATAACTATTGTTGATAATAATCTTAATCTCTTCTTCTGACATCGCATCAGTTTGAGCATCTGGATCTACACCAATCATTCTAATAATGACACGCGCAGAACCATTCATTAACCAGATTAATGGTTTCATGATATTTCCGAAATAGTATAGTGGTCTAGCATATGTTAATGCTAATTTCTCTGTATGTTGAATTGCTATAGATTTAGGTGCTAATTCACCTAGAACTACATGTAAATATGTTACAGCAATGAATGAAATAATGAATGAAATTGTTGTTGTTAAGGCATCAGGTAAATGAAGTAAATCAAAGATAGGATGTAACAACTTTTCAAATGTTGGTTCACCTAACCAACCTAATCCTAAAGAAGTTACCGTAATACCTAACTGACAAGCTGATAAGTAATAATCTAAGTTTGCAATCATTTTCTTAACAATCTTAGCACTACCGTTTCCTTCATCAGCCAATTGTTCAATTCTTGTAGAACGAACTTTTACTAACGCGAATTCTGAACCTACGAATACTGTAGTTAAAGCAATTAATAAAAAGAATATTACTAAGTTTATTATGGTCACTGTATCCAATTAATTCCCTATTTCTAGGGATTCACCTCCAAATATTATGTGTCCCATATGGGTAACACGGATTTATTGCGTTTTTCTTTATAACAATATGTTCACATGTTAAGACCTTCCCATTGCGACACCCCCGAAAAAATGTATTACTTTTATTTTATCATATATTAATTATAAATAGTTGAATGTAACGCTTTTAAATGAAAAGTTACAACTTATCATTTAAAACTATGATTGCATAATAGTCAAGGACGTCTACAGACTCTTACTCATTTAGCATCTTTCTATTCTATACTCTCATATGTCTACCCATTTTTGCATGTTTTAACATTAATTTTAAATAAAAATCTCTTGCCCTATTTCTCAAGAGCAAGAGATTGATTAATCTATTATATTATTCATCCATAGATTCAGATGCTTTAATTTCGTCACGTGTTAATTTAGGTTTTAAGATACCGTACATAAATGCTGAAACTAAAGTACCTACGACTAAAGCGATTAATGTTTGTAAAATATGGCTAAAGTCTGTAGCTGCGATAACGATGATACCACCGTGTGGCGCATTAATTCTTGAGCCAAGTGCTAATGCGATCGCACCACCAACACCTGAACCTACCATCATTGATGGAATCACACGTAATGGGTCAGCTGCTGCGAATGGAATTGCACCTTCTGTGATGAATGAAAGTCCCATTACATAGTTTGGTACGATTGAACCGCGTTGTTCTTTAGTAAATTTACGTTTGAAAATGAGCATTGCTGTTGCAATTGCTAATGGTGGAATCATACCACCTACCATAGCTGCTGTAATTGGTGCTGCGTTACCTTCAGTTAAAGCAGCTGTAGCGAATACGTATGCCGCTTTGTTGAATGGACCACCCATATCGATAGCCATCATAGCACCGATAACTAAACCAAGTAAGATAATATTTGAACCTGATAAACTGTTTAAACCATTTAATAATAAGTTATTTAACCATGCTGCTGGTGGATTAAATACATAAATCATTAATAAACCAGTGATTGTTACACTTAATAATGGATAAATTAATGTTGGTTTTAAACCTTCTACAGCTTGTGGTAAACCACGAGTAATATATTTAATACCTTGAGTTAAGTAACCTGCTAAGAAACCTGCAATAATACCACCAATAAATCCAGAACCACCTGAAATAGCTAACATACCACCGACTAAACCAGCTGCGAAACCTGGTTTGTCTGCAATACTACGCGCAATGAAACCAGCTAAAATTGGAATGATTAAAGCGAAAGCACTCTTATTACCAATGTTCCATAATTGTTCAGCAAATGCATTATGTTCCGCACTCTTAGGATCAAATGAGTTAGGACCGAATAAGAATACAATCGCCATTAAGATACCACCAGCGATAACAAGTGGTAACATATTTGAAACACCATTCATTAAGTGTTTGTAGAATGCTTTACCAAAACTTTGTTTTTCATTACTTTCACTGCTTTGAGCTTTAGAACTACCGCCACGAGCTACGAATGGTTTACGACTTGTATCAAGTGCAGTATTAATTAACTCTTCTGGTCGTTTAATACCATCAGCAACTGGTACTTCAACCACATTTTTACCATCGAAACGATCTGTTTCAACATGTACGTCAGCTGCAACAATAACACCTGTCGCTCTTTCAATATCTTGTTGTGTTAAATGGTTTTTAATACCGCCAGATCCATTTGTTTCGACTTTAAATTTAACGCCCATTTTATCAGCTTGTTTTTTCAAAGCATCACGCGCCATATAAGTATGAGCGATACCTGTAGGGCAAGCAGTAACTGCAAGCACATATGGTTCATTTGAATTTTGAGTTGCAGTGCCAGCAGTTGCCGCGCCAGCTGTAGCAGCTTCTTGTTCTTGCGCCTCTTTTTCTTCTTCTTTAGTTGCTTCATCATCTGCGTTGTCAATAATTTGAAGTACTTCTTCAGGAGAATTAGCATGTAATAAGTTTTCTCTTACTTTGTCATCCATTAAAATACCAGATAACTTAGCTAATGCATCTAAATGTGTTTATGCGCCACCTTCTGGAGCAGCAATCATAAAGAATAAGTGTGCAGGTTGTCCATCTAAACTTTGATAATCAACACCAGCTTTAGATTTACCAAAAGCGATTGCCGGAGATTTTACGGCAGCCACTTTAGCGTGTGGAATGGCAATACCTTCACCAATACCAGTTGTACTTTGTGATTCACGATTGTGGATAGCTTCTTTAAATTGAGTAATATCACTCAATTTACCAGCTTTATCTAATTGATTAACTAATTCGTCAATGACACCATTTTTATCTGTAGCTGATAAATCCATTGCAATCGTTGATTTTGTCAGTAATTCTGTAATTCTCATCTATTTCACTCCCCATCAAGTACTGTAATAGTAACTTGTGATTTAATATTTTCTATATCTTCAATATTAGCTAAATCTTCTGTGAACGCTGTAGCTGTTCCAGAGGCTACGGCTTGTTGAAAAGCATCTTCAAGTGATAAACCAGATTCTAGACCAGCTACCATTCCAGCAACTGTACTATCTCCAGAACCTACAGTGTTAACAACTTGTCCTTTAGGGTTTTGTGCTTTAATACTGCGTTTATCATCAATATAAATAGCACCATCGCCACCTAGAGAAATAATGACAGATTGAGCACCCTCTTTTAAAATTTCTCTGCCATATTTCACAACATCTTCGTCACTAGTGACTGTCATATTAAACATTTCTTCCAACTCATCTTTATTTGGTTTAATAAATAATGGTTGATATTTCAATACTGTGTTAACTAAATCTTTTTCAGCATCGACTACTAATTTAGCGCCTGTTTGTTGCGTAATGCTAGCGATTTGTGCGTAAGCATCACTCGGAATGCTTTTCGGAACGCTACCAGCTACGATAACTGTATCTTCTGAAGTGGTTTGCTTAATTTGAGTTAACAATGACTGAAATTGTTCAGCTGTCACATTAGGACCTGGCGCATTGATTTCTGTTTCATCGCCAGATTTCAATTTAACGTTAATACGTGTATCATCATCTACTTTTATGAAATCTGTTTTAATATCACTTTGTTGTAAAGTATTGGCAATGAAATCTCCTGGAAAGCCTCCAGCAAAGCCTAAAGCAGTCGATTGAACACCTAGTGTTTTTAACACACGTGAGACATTGATGCCTTTGCCCCCAGCAAATTTATATGTTGCTTTGGCTCTATTTAAACCTTTAAGTTCAAAGCCATCCGTAAACATAATGTAATCGATGGATGGATTAAACGTTACTGTATAAATCATGACTCTCCTCCTAAAAATTGATATTTATCTCTATATTTAGCGTAGTGCTTGTGCATTTTTACTTGTTTAGAAACAATTAATTCCACTTGATGATTGTCTATTGGAACATGCGCGAAATATATTTCATCTAATTTTGATTGATCCAGTAAAATATACGATTGCGTTGCTTGTTCAATTGCTTTTTCTTTAATCAACGCTTCTTTTTCATCTGGCGTAGTAAAACCATATTTTAAATCAATGCCATTCATTCCTAAAAATGCTTTATCGAAACAATAACGACCTAAAGTATGTAAGGCACTTGCTCCTACTGTTGCAAGTGTAGTGGCTTTGACTTCTCCACCTATCATTAATGTTTTAATGCCTTGACTCAAAAGTTTCTCTACATGTGTGAGACCATTCGTTACTACAACAATATTTTTCGCTTTTATAAAAGGAATCATTTCAATTGTAGAAGAACCAGCATCCATAAATATACAATCATTATCTTGAATTAATTGCGCAGCTACTTTTCCAATTTCTCGTTTTTCTTTTAAGTTCAACGATAATTTTTCAGAAAGTACTGGCTCACTATTTCTCTTGGTATTAAGCATCGCTCCACCATGAACACGTTGGAGACGGCCTAATTGTTGCAACTTTGATAAATCTCTTCTTACTGTTGAAGCACTACAACCCGTGCGTTCAATCAATTCTTGAAGGGTTAAAAAATCAGTTTTTTTCAGTTCTTGTAGTATAATGTCATGTCGTTTTTCTGAAATCATTAGCTCACCCCTCTTCACCCCAAATTATAATGTGTACGCTTACATTTTTCAATCAAAAGTTGTCAAAAGCACTCAAAAACATTCAAAATAGCCATAAAAATGACAGATATTGCTTTCTTAATTTGTTCTGTAGCAATATCTGTTGAAATAGTTCGTTATTTTTGAAGGATATTGGCCGTTTGAGCATGGGTTATGTCAATTAAATCATTAACATTTACCACGATTTGAATGCCACGTTGACCACCACTTACATGTATTTTCTCTCTATTCAATGCCGACTGATCAATAGTAGTTTTAAACAAATGTTTCATACCGACGGGTGAACATCCACCACGAATGTAACCTGTCACTTGTTTTAAATTCTCCATTGGCATTAAAGTCAATTTCTTCTCATTCACTACATGCGCAGCTTCCTTTAAATCTAATGTTTCATTTACGGGTATCACAAAGACAAAATGATCATGGTTTGCATTTTCTAACACTAATGTCTTATATACATCATCAACATTCGCTCCTACTATATGGGCAATCGCTTTGCCATCCATATGACCATCGCCCACTTCGTAAGTTCTTACTTCATAGTCAATTTTTGCTCTATCTAACATTCGCATTGCATTTGTTTTCTTATGCTTCATTTTATCACCTCGTTAATACTGTTATTTATTCTACTACTATTTTGGCCAAATATAAAAAAAGCGCTCTTTTCTACTTAAAGAAAAGGCGCTATTTGTGATTAGTTGCTGTTATTGGTTCAATTTTACCCATCTTGTTAATGGCGATGTCGTTTGGTTGCTTACTGTCATTAGATTGAAGCGCAAACGTCACATCTTGATTCGTTTCATCTGTTTGATTCAGTTGCGTTGTTTTCCCATAATGTTGCTTTGAATAGTTCTCAGCAATAATTTTACATTCTTCAGCTGAATACATATGTGTTGGCTCAGTTTTATTTTCTTGTAGTTGATTATAACGAATTTCCGCTTTTTGTTCTTCTGCATTCTTTTCTGATGCTTTTGCCGTATGGTTGCTACTAATATTTAATATATCTTTGGCTTCTGATACTTTTCCCATTTTTGAAAATGAAGAAATCGTGTGATGTACTTTAGCTAAGGCATCTTGATTTGTTACGATAAACAGTAAAAAAGCTAAGCAAATTGATAAAATAATAGCTACCATACCTAATAGTATGTTTTTAAAGTTCATCTCCTTACCCACATTTCTCTCTAAATTTTTTCTTATCTTAACATACAAATGGGCAAAAATAATTATGTAGACTGCAATTTAAAATAACTGTAATCTTTGTAACAGTTATATTACCGAACGACTTAATATTGTTACATATTAACAACTTAAATGTAAAAAACAATAACCTCCCCAGTTAATATTTACATGCTAACTGGAGAGGTCTAATATAGGTTTATTTAGATGTATTGCGACCACGTTGTTTCGTTCGCAATGCCTTTTCAATAAAAATAATAAGAATACCAAGTAACATAACGATGATAGACATATATAATGGAAATTCTAAATTAACATCAAATAGTGCACCTGCTACGAGCGGGCCTATAAAGTTACCCATGCTAGTAAATGTAGAGTTCAAACCTCCAGCAAATCCTTGACGATTGCCTGCAATATTTGAGTAATAATTTGTCAGTGCCGGGCGAATTAAATCAAAGCCAATAAAGACAATGAAGCTAATAATCATAATTGTCCAGTAGTTATTGGATAATATAAGTAAACCAAGAACGATAGCTGAATATAATAACGACCACACAATAAATGTTAATTCCGTCATATATTTCATGAATTTATCGAAAAAGAAGACTTGGAAGACGGCACCTGCAATGCCTCCACCTACGATAGCAATTGAGATATCTCTTGGTGTATAATCTGCTTTCTCAGCTGTATATAATGAGAATAACGTTTCAAAAGCGGATAAACCAAAAGCTAAGACAAGTGTCAAAATAATTGGAGTAATAAAGACTTTCCAGTTAATTTTAGTGAGTGTTTCTGGTTCAAAGTTATGGAAAGTTTCATTCGATTCATGACGTGGACTATGAATTAATATTAAAGACAAAATAAATGCTAGAATACCAAGCGTACCTGCAAAATAAAATGGCGCGCGATGGGAGAATTCAGCAAGAAAGCCCCCTACTCCAGGTCCAAGAATGAATCCCGAATTAATAATGGCAGACATGTAACCAAAGTTTTTAGCTTTATCTTTAGCTGGTGAAATGTCAGCAATCATACCGGTTACACCTGGCATGACCATACCTGCGCTAAATCCTCCTAATATTCTGGAAATGATTAATGTTGAAAAATGATGACCGACTGCAAATAAATATTCTGAAATAGCGAATAAAATAAGACCGATACAAATAATTAACTTTTTACCTAATTTATCTGCTAAGGTGCCTCCAAAAGGTGAAATAATCATTTGAGAGAGCGCAAAGGCTGCAACTAATACACCTAGATCACTCCCTTTTAATCCTAAATCTTTTAAGTACACCGGTAGAACGGGGATCACTAATCCTATACCTACGAAGATTAAGAAAATATTGAAATATAATGTAAATAATTGTTTTTTCATGCTGTCACCTCTTTTCAAAGAATGTATCTTCACAAAATTTTATTAATATTTTTAGTTAAAAATTACATAATATTGAAACATTGTATACTATTCTCTTTCTATATTACAATAGGAAAATGTAAATTCTAAATAATTCAACTTATAACCTATCTCAACGTATAATGTAGTTAACTACTATTTATTTGAGGTGAAAATAATGAAATATCAAAAAGATGGTCAAACATTTCTTTTAGTATTAGATAAAGGTGAAGATATAGTAGAACAAGTAACGCAATTTGCTGAAGAACAAGAGATGAAATTTGGTACAGTGAGTGGTATTGGTGCTTGCGATAATGTAACATTGAATTTTTATAATTTAGAAACGCAAGAATACGAAGCAAGAGAAGTAAATGAAGCTTTAGAATTAACAAGTTTATTAGGCAATATTTCGCATATTGATGAACAACCCTTTGCACATTTACATGGAACATTTGGCACTCGCGATTTCCAAACATTAAGTGGGCATTTAACTAAAGCTAGAGTGTCAGCTACAGCTGAAATTGTAATTACAATGACAAATATGGATATTAACCGTACACACGATAGTGAAACAGGTTTAAATTTATTGCGTCCATAATTTCTTCGTATATCGGCTATTTATTAAAAATTGATAAATAGCTAATTGTTTTGTATTTCAGTGCTATATCAATTAATATGCAATATACAGGTAAATTAGTTGATTACCTATTTATGAAAGTTTAATATTAAAAATTGACTAAACAAATTTAGCGTTTTATTAATATCAAAGAAAGTAGTGTATGATATGACAGCGCGTTATATTGCAAGGCTATATTTTATTATTCTTTTTACTGTGTCATTATTTGAATCGCAGGTTTTTAATTTTATGAGTTTAAATCTTTTCTTAGCTTACATACCTTTTGAGCTATGTTTGCTTTTAAGACTATTTAAACCTAGAAAACTATTTGAATGGCCACTATTTATTGTGTTTGCACTTATTTTTATATTATTAGTGCCTAACACTTTTTATATGCTGACAGATTTAATACATCTTAACCAATTCACTTTTGATTTTTATGTACGTTTAAATTTAATGGAATGGATTTATTTCACATACTTACTTTTAGGTGTCTTTTTAGCAATTTATTGTATGGTATTAATTTTCATTAATTTATCTCATATCACTTCAAATCAATGGCTTAATCGTTCATTAATTATCGTATTAATGTTCTTGAATGGTTTAGGCATTTATATGGGACGTTTTTTAAGATTCCATACCGTACATCTCATTACAAGACCATTCACAATTATTCATCAAGTACTTAATGAGTTAAATCTTCATACTATTATTTTCGTACTATTAATGGTATTACTTCAAGCTGTTATTATTTTATTTGTAAAAGGAGTGCGTGTAGCGAAATGATGAATATTTTTTTACTCCTTATTATAATAGTAGCTTTGCAACTTGCTATAGGTCATTTCTTTAATCGTATTGGTTTCAGCATGGAACATAGTTTATTACTTATGCTATTACCACTAGGTATCGGTTTATTTCTTGTACAAGTTTTTTATTATGAACGTCACTACCCTAGATGGGAAGTACCGTTTCACGTAAAACTTAGATTAAAATATATGTATTTAATCACTTTCTTAGAATATGTAGGCGTTTATCTATGTTTATTTGTTTTAAAATAATATATGTATGATAGAAACTGACTGTAAAATTGAATAAATAAAGAAGCCAGTAAATGAGTTTATAACATTCATTTACTGGTTATTTTATTAGGAATTATATCCTTGACTCTTTAATTTAAAGATTTTTAAAAGTAGACATTACATATTCTCGAGCGCTTTTATGATCGACGATAGGTTCTGGATAGTCTTTACCTAATTTAAGCCCCTCTTTCTCAAGTTGTGATTGATGTTTTAACGGTTCATGTAGCCATTTAGCTGGCATATCCTCAAGTTCCGAAACAAATTTTTTAATATATAGTGCGTCTTTATCGAAACGCTCACTTTGTCTTATTGGACTAAACATTCTAAAGTATGGTACAGCATCTGTTCCCGTAGAAGCCGACCATTGCCAACCGTGAACATTTGAAGCTGAATCGAAATCTATAAGTTTCTTTCTGAAGTAATCTTCTCCCCATGTCCAATCGATAAATAAATCTTTAGTTAAGAATTGTGATACTACCATGCGCATACGATTATGCATATAGCCAGTTTCATTTAATTCAGCCATAGCTGCATCTACTATTGGGAAGCCTGTTTTCCCTTCATACCAACATTTGAAATCTTTTTTATCATACGACCATTTGATATGACGATATTTTTCATTAAAAGCTTCATGTGCCGTATTAGGATATTGCGTCATTAAAACATAATAAAATTCACGGAACATTAATTCTCGGATAAACTTTTCAAAATTACTTTCATCTTCTTCGTAACTTTCCAGTAACTCAGTGATAATCTGTTTAATATCAATAAGTCCGTAAGCTAATACGATACTTAATTGACTTGTTAATACTTCAGGTAAATACTCTCTATTTGAATCGTAATTTTGAATATCATTTTCTAAAAAGTCGTGCCACTGATCTAAGGCCTGTTCTTCAGATAAACCATCATTTGAATCATCTTTATCTAATGTTTGTTGAGATTTAGCACATAATTTTGCAATATCTTTGAGATTATAATCATAAGCTGAGTGTTGTCGTAAGCTAGAACGATGTGCTTTGTAAAAACTTGTGAACACTTTATATGGCGTACCTTGTTTATTCATTGTGGTACTTGGTTTAAAGTAATGATTCGCTCTTAACGTAACTACCGAAATATCATAGTTATTAAATGCTTTTTTCAAGTGGCGAATGTCATAACTTTCTTGATGATAGCTCATAATATCGCCTGCCACGACCACCTCTTCAATATGCTTGTCCTTGCAAAAGTCCCCTAACTCGCTATATTCAATTAAAAATGGTTCAATATCGTGTTTTTTTAATTCTTTTAAAAAGTTGTCCAACACACCGTAATAATAGTTACGTTTCATTTCAGTGCCTTCTTCCTCAAATATTTCCTGAGGAATAATTAAATAACATTGATCAATATCATTTTGTTGTTGGCTTATATATTCAAATAATGGATTATTTTGTGTTCGAAAAACTCTATTCAATATGACACCTATATTCATCATTTCACTCCTCACTTCGCGTTCATTTTCTTTACCCTTTTTCAAGAGAATAAAAAACGTGAAGTACAACTATGTCATCTCATATTTAAAATAACTATACTAAACCAAGCCAATGCCAATACGTTAAACTCAATATGATGACAAGTATATAGCCAACAATTGTTAAAGGAATGCCTGTCTTTAAGAAGTCTTTAACCGTAAAGGTATTTGTACCATACGCAAGCATGTTTTGAGGGGCGCTAACTGGTAGTAAAAATCCGAAACTAATAACAAACTGCTGTATTAATACAAATCCTATAGATTGATCACCAAGATGTAGGGTCGATGTTAATGAAATAAATACCGGAATCAGTGCTGATGCTAAACTTGTAGCACTTGCGAAACCAAGATGTATGATAATGTTAAATAATGTAATTAATGCGATGGTAGCGATAATTGGTAGATGATCAAGACCCATTAAGCCAAATGTTTTATCGCTTAGCCATTGCGCTGCACCCGTTTTTAACAATACATTGCCTAAAGATATACCGACACCAAATACAATAATTGTGCCCCATGGGATTTTCTTTTCAACGCCTTTCCATGACATTACTCCTACTTTCGGCGTAAGCATGATAGCTAAAGCAATAATCGTTATAGAAGCTGAGTCTATGGGATGTAATATTTTTTCTGTTGACCAAAAAATAAGTAATAAAATTGAAATAACAATTAAACGCCATTCTTGAGGAGAAACAGGACCTAATTTATCAAGCTCTGCTTTAATTAACTTCTTCCCACCTTCAATTGATTCACGTTCTGGAGGCATAACTTTCATCATTATAAAATATAAAGCGATAGACATTAGTATAGACCATGGTGCAGCATATAAAAACCATTCTCCCCATGAAACATCATGCCCTAAGTTTTGATTAATAAAATTTACCGCTACAATATTCTGAGCAGCAGCCGTTTTAATACCTATATTCCAGATGGATACAGCTTGTACAGCTGTAATAATTAATAATGAAGCCAGTTTACTATCTTTCGATACTTTAAATGCAGCAATCATTCCAAGTAAAATCGGAACTACTGCGCCAGCTCTAGCAGTAGCTGAAGGTACAAAGAAGGCTAAAATAATAGATACTAAAATAGCACCAATAACTATATTACGTGTTTTATTTCCTACTATAGATAACACAAGTAAAGCTAAGCGTTTATGTAAATTTGTTTCTTGCATAGCTGCAGCTAAAAATAAAGCGGCTGCTACAAGTGCAACTGCAGAGGTTGAGAACCCACTAAAAGCGTGACTCAGTGCATTCCCTGTCCCTAATAAATCATTACCAGATAATATTTTATCGCCAGCTTTCGGATTACCAAGCTTTTCAGTAAGATTTTGAACTGGACTAAAACCGAGAATTAAAATAATTAAACCTAAAATCATTGTAGAAGATACTGGATAAGTAACCGCTTCAGTTACCCACATAATCACTGCAAAAGCTAAAATCGCTAAGGCGCCCTTAGCCATAATAGGTAAGCCTGCTGGTGTAGGTAATAATAAAATAATAAATAAAACAACAAAACTTGCTATAATCCAAAATGGCTTATATCCTTTGCTTTTCTTTTCATTTTCTTTCTGATGATTTGCGCTTAAATTTTCCGTTTTTGATAACGTTTTGTCTGACATTTTTATTACCCTCCTTTAAGATGGATACACTACTAGTATATCAAGAAAGCGCTTTATTTAAATAATACACAAAATAATGTCCTTAATTTTTAATAATTTTTAGATAAAAAATAAAAGAACTTTGAAATGCTATTAATACATCACAAAGTTCTTTTTAATACAGTTGGTTTATCCAAAAATTTCACGATTTAATCCAAATACATATAGTAATATAAAGAATACTGCGGCACTTAAAATCGTTAAAATCAATGTTAAAATTAGCGTTCGCTTAAATTTATTAATAAATGCGATAAATAACATACCTAAATTATAAGCAAAGAAAAGGCCGAATAATGCCATCGTTACTTTGATATTAGTATAAAAAATGTTTAGTAATAAAACGATAATCGCAAAAATAACATATGGCATTGTAATCCATTTAAATTCAAAGCTGATTTGCTTTGTACGTTTATCTTCATTATTCATGCACAAACCCTCCTTTTTACATTATAAGATATAACCTAACTTTCTCCTATATATTACATGTGACAAAGTCTTAACATTCACATGAGTCTCTTTTAAGTAAATTGAATCATCTCTAACTGGTTACGCAGACGATTTATATCTATACCTTCTCCAATAATTACAATCGTTAAAGGGACATTTTTATCGATTACTCCATAATCGGGTAAGCCCATAGAATATTGGAATTCATATGTCGCTTCAGGCAAATCTCTGAATTTTACAAAACCCTTTAAACGTAAGACATTATCAGGCAATCTTAAAATAAATTGATAGAAGAGTTGGCGATCTATGGCAGAGGTAAACGTATATTGCATAGATTGAATGCCATGATGATGAGCATGACGATGTGATGTTAATGGATGATGATTACTCCCCTCTAACTGTTCATCATCCACTTGGCTATACGTCGTACTAATTAGCGTCGCTTGAGAGTTAAGACGTTTTAATTCGGCTTCAATATCTCGCAATACTTCTTCCTCTACTAAATCAGTTTTGTTAAGAATAATCACGTCACTATATGCAATTTGCTCTTCCATTAAACGCATAGTCGACTCAGTGTAGTCATCTTTTTTTGAAAATCGTTGCGCATCTACGAGACCAATAATTTGTGGCGTTTGCACCTCTTTAATAATAGTAGGATCTTGGCATGCAGTAAAAATTTCTAATGGATGAGCAATACCTGTTGCTTCAATGACAATATGTTGCGTTTCTTCTTGTTGAACTAATATATTCAATTGATTGACTAAATCATTATTTAAATCACAACAGACACAACCATTAATTAAAGATTTAACCGACACATCTTCGCCCACTAACAAGCTGTCGACATCAAATTGTCCAAATTCATTCATAATAATAGTAACTTTCTCATCTTTTTTTAATAATTGGTCTATATAATATTTTAAGAATGTAGTTTTGCCACTTCCTAAGAAGCCACTAACAATTGTAATAGATATTTTTTCATTTTTATTATTTATCATTTTTAAAACTCTTTTCTAATCAAAAAATATTTGAATTTGATAATATAAGTATATGTTTTAGATTATACTTGATTAAAATAGAATTATCTTCTAAAATTTAAGCATACTTTAATTTTAGCATGGCATTGAAACGAAGTGTGTTGCAAGTTACATTTTACACAACATAGACGAAATTTAATCCGAAATATAGAGAGACGGATAGAATGTCTGGAGGAGAACTTTAATGTCTGAACAACATAATTTGAAAGAGCAACTATGCTTTAGTTTGTACAATGCACAAAGACAAGTAAATCGCTACTATTCAAATAAAGTCTTTAAAAAGTACAACCTGACTTACCCACAATTTTTAGTGTTAAGTATTTTATGGGATGAATCTCCTGTAAATGTTAAAAAGGTAGTAACTGAACTCGCCTTAGATACTGGTACGGTATCACCTTTATTAAAAAGAATGGAACATGTTGATTTAATCAAACGTGAACGTTCTGAAGTTGACCAACGTGAAGTATTCATTCATCTTACTGAGAAAAGTGAAAAAATCAAACCTGAATTAAGCGATGCATCTACAAAAGTTGCTACCGCTTCTTCATTAAGTACTGATGAAGTGAAAGAACTCAATCGTCTATTAGGCAAAGTCATCGACGCCTTTACTGAAAACAAATAAAATGACATGCTAATACAACGCTAATTAAAGTTATACGGTTTGAATCAATTTTATATATTTATCAATAACGAAAAACCTGAGGTATCTAAATGCAATAGATATCTCAGGTTTTTCGTTTCAATTAATATTTATACAAATGGTTTTAGAAATGAACTGCAAATATTGGTACATAGTTAAAAGTATTGATACACGTAAGTGCTATGCACTTATGTAAGAAATTCTAAAAATAAACTACGATTGTTGTTGAGTGACGCCTGAGGGAGTTAGAGTTATTAATGAACGTAAGTATTCACACACTTACGTAAGTAGTTCTAAGATAGATAACGAAGTGTAGTTGTGAAGACTCCTAGGGGAGCAGTGCTAGTCGAAGACTACAGGCTGAGACAGCACCCCTGGAAAGCGCAACAACTTAAACGAGTGAATATCTATCTAAGAACGCCTTTACATGACTACAGGCTTGAGCCTTTCCCGCAAGAAAGCGTCGCAACAAAAATGAGTAAATGTTCATCTAAGCATTTTCTTTCATCAAACGACTGAAATAACTATCCTTTTCAACTAGAGCTTCATAACTCCCTTGTTCAATCACTTGACCATCAATCATCACAACAATTTTATCAAATCGCGATAGTAACTCTATATCATGCGTAGCAACTACCATTGTTTCCGAATATTGTTCCACCAAACGCATCACATTTTGAGTATTCGCTTCATCCAATGCTGTCGTTGGTTCATCTAATATCCATACATCCGCCTTTTTCAAGAGCAAGCGCGCAAACGCCAATCGTTGAATCTCTCCTCCCGATAACGTATGCCCATCAAGTGTAAGCTGTTGATCTAATTTTAAATGTCCTAAATTAACTTGTTCTAACACTTGCAGTAATGTTTCATCCTTTTCTTCTGAAAATAAATTCTCGCGAATGGTACCGTCAAATAACTGTTGCGCTTGCAATAACACGTTAAGTTCACTATAACGTGCATCCTCTGTGATATCTGTCACTGTCTGACTATAAAGTCTAACGTCACCATGTGGTATCTCATATAAACCACTTAAAATTTGAAGTAACGTACTTTTACCAGAACCAGACGGACCGATAATTGCCACTTTCTCTCCCTTATTGACAGTTAAATTAATTTTATTTAACACCGGCGTCTCTTGATAGAGATAATTAAACGTTAGATCTTTAACTTCAAATACGTTTCCATCTCTAGAAGTAATGTCAGAGGTTGAAGTAGTAGTAGGATACGACAAAACACCATTTAAATCTTCCAACGCTTCATCTGTATCGGCTTTATAATATGCAAAGTTACTCATTGGAACGGCTTGTTCAAATAGCGTCAACATCATTAATACAATACTTGTTAAATAGATAACATTAAGCTGACCATTGCCCACTTGTATTGCACCGAGAGCAAGACTCGCAAATAGAGCTAACATTGCAAGTATATTTAGCATATAATCATACAACGTTAAGAAACGTGTCTCTTTCGCTTGCAATGTATCATACTGATGCATTGATGTGAGCACAGCTTGACGATATGCTTCAGTTTGATTAAAACAATTTAATTCTTCATAACCTTCTTTATAATCATAAAATTTCGCTAAAGTATCTTGTTGCTGTAATGCCACTTGTTGTTTTAATGTACGTGCACGCTTAGCACTAAGCCACGGTACTATCCATAACGAACATAGCATACTAATCACAATAATAATTGCATGTGCCACGCTAAAATAAATCAACGTTACAGCTGCAATCATTGCTGTAAAGCCAATAACGATTGGTGGGTAGTACACACGTAAATAGATGTTTTGAAGTGCTTCTACTTTACTTATCATTTTAGAAATAAGGTCACTTGATTTATATTTACGATAAATATTCGGTACACGTGGAATTAAGTGTTTCAAGAATTGCACCCTTACATCACGAAGCATTGTAAATGTCGTGCGATGGGACAATAAGCGTTCTCCATAGCGTGCAAAAGCACGTAGGAAACCAAATAATTTTACAGATACAACGAGTACCATTAACGCATATAAGGGGGCACCTAGGGCACTTTGAGTAACCATATACCCGCTTAGAAAGAACATAGCTAATGCCACTAAACCTCCTGCTATGCCTGTTAATATCGCTAATATCAAATCTTTATCAGGTCGAAATTGAATACGTGGTTTCATCGTTGTTCACCACCTTTTGTGTAACTCACGGAAATATCATCATCATCTTTAATAAGTTGTCCGTGTTCAATAAATAAGCGACGCGTTGCTTGTCGAATAGTAGATGTACGATGCGCAATGATAATCATTGTTGTATGCTCGAAATATTGCGCAATGGCTTGTTGAATCACTCTTTCGGTGTCTAAATCTAAACCTGTCGTCGGCTCATCAAAAATGACGATATCTGGATTTGTTAATAGCACGCGTGATAATTCAAGACGACGCATTTGTCCTCCAGATAACATTTCGCCACCTTCCCCGATAGGCGTATGGATGCCTTGAGCTAAGCTTTGGACTTTATCTTGAAGTCCTACCCTTTCTAATACTTCAAGAACAACTTCATCTTTGACGTCCTTAAACATCGCAATATTTTCTTTTATTGTTGCTGAAAATAGGTATGGATGTTGACTAAGCATGCCTATATTAGACACGTCACTGCTAAATGTCACATTTCCATGTGTCGGTTTGAGCGACTGTGTAAGTAAGCGCGCCAGTGTTGTTTTACCTGCTCCACTTGGGCCTACAATGGCAATTTTCTCACCTTGATTAATCTTTAATGATACGTCTTTGATGACAAATGTAGTGGTGTTAGGATATTGATAATGAACATTTGCCATCTTAATTTGGGACGTTTGTGTAGGTACAATTTCTGGTTTACTGTTTGGTTCTGCATTTTCAGAAGCTAAAAATTCAAATACGATATCGCTTGCACCTTCACTTTGCTTGCCGGTATGGAAAGCTTGGCCTAAATCTTTGATAGCATTGTAAAATTCAGGCGCTAGGATAATCGCGATTGCGGCTGTTCTAAAGTTAATGTTATGAAAGACGACGAGGCTCAATGCTGCTTCTAATGCTACTAATCCAATGCCAAGCATGCTAATAAATTCGAGCATAAGGCCTGAGAGGAAAGCGCTACGTAGAATTCGCATCGTGAGATCTCTGAATTGTGTGCTATCTTTATAGATTTGGGATTCTGTGTGTTCAGTACGTTTAAATAGCTTTAATGTGATGAGACCCTGTGTTACGTTTAAAAATCTTTGGCTAAATTGGTTAAGATGTGTCATTTGGTCTTTGGATTCGTCTCGTGTCTTCAGGCCAAATATAATGTAAAACAGCGGAATAAAGGGCGCTGTGACTATCATGATAAGTGCTGTATTTAAATGAATAAAACACATGGCTAAGATAATAATGAATGGTATCATCATTGATTTAAAGACTTGGGGTAAATAGCTTTTGAAAAATGGTGCTAAGCCATCAATCGTTTCTGTCAAAATGTTAATTTGTGTACCAATGGCGACGGATGACTGTTTAAATAATACTTGTTCTCTGAGCTGATGTTTTATTTTTGTTGCTAATCGATCACCTAAGCGCAAATTAATCGTATTTAATGTGGCTCTTAAAATAAGTACGATTAAAATCAGTAATAATAATGGATAAATAGAGGTATGTTGGTGATAAAGCATGCGATTTAAGAATTCGGCAATACTCATATTTTGTATCACTACGCTAATGGCGAGTAACAAACTGATGATTCCCATAAAAAATGGGAATATTTTATATTTAAAGACTAAATTCATTAGTTTTTTCATTTTAACTTCACCTAATTTACTATTATAAGAACTTATAACCTATTTATCATTTAATTAAATTTGAAAAATTAGTGACAAGGTGGATTGCTAGTAATATAAGATGAGGTGCTTTTATATTTTGAGTGTATGCAGATTTCATACTTTAGTCCGTTGTATTGAATAGGTCATTAAATATAAATTATTAAGTGGGTATTTAAAATATTTTGTAACATAACAACTATTTATATGTAGCACTTTCATTATAAAATTTATTTTCTCTTTCTATTTTTTGATGTTTATAGTGTTCTACTTTAATATCATTAGCAAAGCTTTAATTTAATATGATATTATAATAAAGTGAATTTTGACAACAATATATTTTAAGACTACAAAATTTTAATTTTTTAATAAAAGAAAGAGGTTACTTATGATTATTATCGAGTTTATCAAAGCTTTAATCCTAGGTATCGTTGAAGGTTTGACTGAGTTTGCGCCAGTATCCTCAACAGGACATATGATTCTTGTTGACGACATGTGGTTAAAATCAACGAATTTTCTAGGTTCTCATTCAGCTTTTACTTTTAAAGTTGTCATCCAATTAGGATCTGTTTTTGCGGCAGCTTGGGTCTTCCGTGAACGTTATTTCGAAATGTTACATATTGGAAAACATAGAAACTCTTCTATAAATGAAGAATTTCGTTCTAAACCACGTCGTTTAAACTTATTACATATATTAGTTGGGATGATTCCAGCTGGTATTTTAGGCGTATTATTTGATGATTTTATTGAAGAACATTTATTTAGTGTGCCAACTGTTATGATTGGTTTATTCCTTGGTGCAATTTACATGATTATAGCAGATAGATTTAGCACTAAAGTCAAAAACCCACAAACTGTGGACCAAATTACTTATCTTCAAGCTTTTGTAATTGGTATTTCACAAGCGATAGCAATGTGGCCTGGTTTCAGTCGTTCTGGTTCTACAATTTCAACTGGTGTACTTATGAAATTAGACCATAAATCGGCTTCAGATTTCACATTTATTATGGCTGTACCAATTATGTTAGCAGCTAGTGCTTTATCATTAGTTAAAAACTTACAATATATCGAACTTGCACATATTCCGTTTTATTTAATCGGTTTCTTAGCTTCATTTATTGTTGGTTTAATCGCAATCAAAACATTCCTACACTTAATTAATAAAGTTAAATTAATTCCGTTCGCTATTTATCGAATCGTATTAGTAATCTTTATCGCAATTCTTTATTTCGGTTTCGGAATTGGTCAACATATTTAATATACAAGAGGTTGGGACAAAAGCGTTTAGGATTTGAGCAGAACCGAACAATGAGCAAAATTGTTTCTCAAATTTTGTCGAGTTGTGAGAGATTCTGGCGAAAATCCTGCTTTTGGGACGCCGTTAATCGGTTTCCCAGAGCACAAATTCTTTATGTCTCAACCTTCTTTTTTTATTTTAAAAGCGTTCACAACAGTAAGTGTTTCCGCTAGTGCCCTCGTTTACTTTCATGTATCATAGGGTATTGAAGGGATATAGTAAAATTAATGGAGGCAACGAGTATGGACAAAAAGACGATCATTAAAACAACGATTAATGTATTACCAATTTTTCTTGTGCCACTAATTGTGGAACGTAAACGTATTAAGTCTCATCCTGACGTTCAAAAAGCTTCACACGCTACATCAAATGCGTCACATGCGATTGCTGGCAAAGCTTCAGATGTTAAAGATTATTTTGGTGATAAAAAACAAGAATTTGATAATAAACGCGAATTGAAAAAAATTGCGAAAGAAAATGATCCAAAATACATTCAGAAAAAAGGCGAAAAATTAGCGAAGAAAAATCGTAAAGAAGCTGACAAAATGGATAAAAAGCTTCAAAAAAATATTGAACAACGCCACAAAGAAGAAGAAAAAGCACGTGAGAAAAATGAAAAACAACGTATTAAAGAATTGAAAAAAACTCAAAAGTATCAAGAAAAAGTAGGTTTAACACCTGGTAAACTTGATGATGAAACTGAGAAAAAAGGCGAAAAGCTAGAAAAAGAAAATAAAAAAGAAGTTAATAAATTAGATAAAAAACTTCAAAAGAGTATTGATAAGCGTCATAAAGAAGAGAAGAAACTTCAAAAGCAACAAGAAAAAGCACGCATCAAAGAAATGAAAAAGTTTAAAGATTATGATGCTAATAGTGTAGTAACTCAAAATAAACAAGAAGATTATACTAAGGCATAATTTTTATGACAACAGTATTTATTGATGGCGATGCTTGTCCAGTAGTCGATTCAGTTATTGAATTAACTTCTGGGACAGGCATTTTTGTTACAATTTTACGTAGTTTTAGTCACTTTTCAAATAAGGTTTATCCTGAACATGTGAAGACGTTGTATATAGATGATGGCCCTGATGCCGTAGATTATAAAATTATTCAACTAGCAACCTCGGATGATATTGTGATTACACAAGACTATGGTTTAGCTAGCTTACTGTTATCTAAAGTTCAACTGGTGATGCATCATAAAGGGCATATTTTTAATAATCAAAATATAGATATGTTATTACAACAACGTTATAATAACGCACTTATTAGACATCAAGGTGGTCGACATAAAGGGCCTCCCCCATTTTCAAAAGAAGATAAACAACAATTTAGAATAGCATTTAAACAAGTTATTCAGCAATTGAAGGAGGATACAATATGAAACGTATTGCGGTATATTGCGGTGCAAGTAAAGGAAATGATCCAATTTACGTTGAAGAAGCTTACAAATTTGGTAAGTATATGGCCGAGCAAGGTTACGAGTTAGTGTTCGGTGCTGGTTCAGTTGGGATTATGGGCGCCATTCAAGATGGTGTATTAGATCATGGTGGTCGTGCCATTGGTGTGATGCCTAAAATGTTAGATGAACGTGAAATTACGAGTCAAAAAGTAAGCGAATTGATTCTAGTGGATTCAATGCATCAACGTAAAGAAAAAATGACGGAATTAGCAGATGCCTTTGTAATGGCTCCTGGTGGTGCAGGATCACTTGAAGAATTCTTTGAAATGTATAGTTGGGCTCAAATCGGCATTCATCAAAAACCTATTGGCGTTTTCAATCTAAATGGCTTCTTTGAACCGCTTCAACAGTTAATCGCTCATATGATTGGAGAAGGGTTTATTGATAAAAAGTATAAAGATTTAGCCCCTCTTTACGATACAAAAGAGGAATTAATAGAGGGTTTATTAAATTATAAACCTTTAGGTGTTCGTACATACGACTAATTTGGCAATAATTAAGCGACATTAAGAATGGATACCATATCCGTTCAAATGTCGCTTTTTTCATTAAGTTAATTTTTTATAATAACGTATTTGTCGCTTTAACATATGGTATTTACTTAATTCTGGTAATTCAAAGTTGTCGTAAAAGGTCATACCAATTTTTTCCATTACTTTTCTGGAAGGTAAATTCTCTTCAGCTGTGAAGCTATATATCTCTTCAATGCCTTTTTCTTTTGCAAATTCAAGTACGGCTTCAGCACCTTCTGTAGCAATTCCATTGCCCCATACTTCTGGAATAAGACGCCAGCCAATTTCGTATAGCGGTAATTCTTCGAATGGATATTTGCTATCTTTAGGTAAGTAATTCACGCCGATATATCCCAACCATTCTCCCGTTTCTTTAAGTTCGACTGCAAATAAACCGATGCCCTTTTCTTTAAGTATGTCATCCATCTTTTTCATGTCTAATTCAGAACGACGATAGCTCAATAAACTTGGGAAATAACGTCTCACTTGTGGATTGGCATTCATTTTTTGAAAAGGTAATAAATCTGCTTGTTCCCAATCGCGTAATTTTAATCTTTCTGTCTCAATATAAACTACCATTACGACCACCTCAATACAGAGAAAATACAATTATTAAAAAAGTGCGATATGGTCGAAGATCCATAGCACACTTTATTTATACTTCGTTCTATTAAACTTTCTAGATTAAGCTTTTGAAATATAGCTAATAAGTTTAATGTGGACTGGAATTTCTTTTAATCGGTCACGTTGATCTTTCGGTGCAATAAATGTAGCATCTACAAAATCATTACGATGATTTAATTTAAATGTCGCAACAAATGTATCTGTGTCTGATTCAAAGTTTGGTAAATGTGCTACTACACGTTTAATTTCACCAGTAGAGTCTACAATTGTGCGTCCAGTAATATTCTCAATTTCACGACCTAATTCCGGTAATGTGATGTCGCGACCTTCTAAAATGTGAAAATCTTGTTCATGCATAAGTCATCTCTCCAATATTGTTTTTATTTAAATTTGTAACTAATCTAATTCTTAAAATTTTATAATTATGAATCATTCATAACTACATATACTCATCTTTTATTCTACGTTGTTGAATATGTATGAGCTAATTGTTGATAATGTAAGTATTTGTCTTACGTTTACCCTACCTCAATTATAATCAAACTTTTTACATACTGTGCTTATATCGCCATCAATCTAAAATGGAAATATTAATTAGACAATGCTTGATTGTCTTGAGTTGTGGAATCTAAAGTGTTTTTTTAATTACTAGATGAACTATTCTCTTCAGATGAATTATCATCAACATTTGAATTTTGAGTGGAATCACTCGACTCATTACTACTATTGGAATTAGACTGTTCTCCGCTATTATTAGAATTTTCAGCGCTTGCATCCTCATTTGATGATGTTTCAGATGACTCATTGCTTTGAGTATCTTGAGAAGCCTTTGATTCCGACTCATTGCTAGACGCTTCACTTGAACTATCTGAAGAATCCTTCTCATTATCACGCTCTTCTTCTTTTTTAGCTGATTCAGTCGCTACCGAATGGTCAACGTCTTTTTCTAATTTTTCGCGTTGCTCATTCAATTTTTCTTTTTGTTTTTCCAAATCTTTCTTTTGATTTTTCAACTCATCATTTTCTTTTTTCAATTGCTTAATATCATGTTCTAATGATGCTCTTTCGTCACTCTTACCACATGCAGATAACATGAGCATTGCAGATAGCAAAAGTACTAACCATTTCTTCATGTTTCTCTCCTTTAATTACAAGTCAATACACCTTATTTTAACACGAATTAAAAATCTGTTCATTGGATTACCTTAAGTCTTTACGCATCTTGAGATGACTAACTTCATACCCTCTCGCTTTGTTAATATGAATCATTTTCTCATTGTTAGCATCTACTGTTCCTTCTATCGCTGAAGCACCTTGATTAACCGCCCATTGTTCTAACATTCGTTTTAATTGTGTAGCATAACCTTTTCCTCGAAAATGAGGACCCGTATACAACATTTCCGTTATTACTGTATCGAAGCTTCGTTCATAATGTCCCCAAACAAAAGCAATTAATTGTGCTTTTTGGCTATCAAGTTTTATAAATATTACATCTTCACTATACTGAAGTCTTCGAACAATCATTTCTTGTCTTAATGCAATCGACATACGCGTAGCATTATAATCTACTTCACGCTGTTCTAAATAATATTCATGGAGTCTCGCAATTGTTTCAATCCATTTTGTATCTTCAATCTTTAACTTTTGCATAAACTTTTTCCTTTATTTTCAGATTATATTCTATACTTAACTATGATATGATTATCCATATTTAACATATATTAATCTATTTTTTTAAAACTAAAAAAGTTTAGACATTAAGGGAGATTAAATCATAAATGAAATCCACTGCCAAGTTAGCACGTGAAAATAATGTTAAATCATTACGCTTAAATAATACAGATAGAGAAATTTTTGAAAACTATATGACGTACGTTCGTGCTGATTTACGTGTTAACCCACACGATAGTGAGCTCATGCTTAATCGTATCTTAAAGCAACTACTTGCTGCTGAACAAGAAGGCACATTGGCTTTAGAATTTTTCAATCATGATCCAGAGGCGCATGCGAAGAAAGAAATTAAATCATTACCTAATGAAACATTTCAAAATATCTTTAAATATATTTTTAGAAATTTTATGTTCTTAATCGGTATATTTTGTTTTTTCAAAGGATTTATTGGGTTCTTTATTGGTGGAGATAACAATGATGTTTATTTATATTCATTTCCTCTTACTGTAATTGTTAGTATTTTTATTATATTTTTATTCATTCTTGTCATATTTAAAACGGTTCAATTACAAAGTTTTAATAATTCTCATTGGATATGGTTATTTAATTATGGACTCATTATTTTATTAATTATTGCGTTATTTTACGTTATTTTTATTCCACAATCATTTTTAAATTTTGGTCCTTATATCCGTATTAGTAATTGGGCTTTTATTATTATGTCGCTCATAATTACACCGATTGCGTTTTATATCGAACATCATTTTGGCAACCAAGATTCAAATACTGTCTTATAAATTAATCATTTTTCCTATCTTTTCAAAATATATACTTTTGATATAAAACGAGCCCATAAATGCGTCTTAGCATTTATGGGCTTTTCGTGTGATTATATATTTTAAATTTTAACTATCCTACAAACCACACATCAATGAAGAACCAAATGACCATGATCACCATGATGATGGCTTGTGCTACTGTACTTGCCAAGAAGGCCATTACTGAGCCAAAACTTGCTTTTAGAGCTTTTCCAAAATCAAAATCTTGTATTAATTCAACGACTAATACTGCTACAAATGGCACGATAATAATACCAAATGGTGGTAAAACAAAGCATCCTACAATAACGCCAATTAATGCGACGTATTCACCTAATTTAGAGCCACCAAATCGATTTACGAAATATTTATTCATTATGAAGTCTGATAATAAAATGAAGACGGTAAATATAATCATCGCTACATAGAATATCCATGATAATCCTTTATCGTGAAAACCGAATTGATAAATTAAAAAACCAATCCATAATATAAGTACAGATGGAATAATTGGTTTAATTAATCCAATAAAAGCAATGATAAATGCTAATATAATTAAAATCCATAGTATGATATCCATTATTCCACTCTCACATCCGCTTCTGTAAATTTTTGATCTTTAGTAAACAAGATTAAAATCATGCCTAAGAAAATAGATGTCGCTGAAACGAAGAACACATTCTCCAAACCAACCCAATGACTCATAGCTCCACCTAATAAATTTCCTAACAATTGACCAATTACCATCGCATTCGCAAATAGCGTCGATGCATAACCTGGGAAATCAGGTAAAATATCTTGGAAGTAGCTAATTCCTAGTCCTAATAGAATCGCTAAAAATAATGCTAAGAAAATTTGGCCAACCATCATCATATAAATGTTCTCAAATACACCAATACTAAAGTAAAAAGCACCACCGCTAATCGCGCCAATAATCAATAGCGTGCGCGTGGCAAATTTCGCTGATAGTATACCTAAAATCACCATGAATGGTACTTCTAAGCCGGCGCATAAACTTGCCAATGTGCCTACATATCCTTCTTGTTCTTTTAAATAATCAGTGACAAATAAAGGCATGTTCATTGTATACATCCACTGACCAATATGTAATAAGATAAAGGCAATAAATGGAATAAAAAGTGTTTTATCCTTCAACATATTCGGGGCTGTTTTCTCAATATTTGCTGTGCCACCTACTTGATCTTGTGGATTTAAGTTCAAGTCCTTATAAAAGAAAATTTGAAGTACTAATGTAAATAAAAGAATAATAACCGTACCGCCGAAGAGGCCTGCGTAGCCTGAATATTGAATTAAGTATGCGCCAATTAAAGGACCGAATAAAAATCCAAATGAGAACATAGAACGCAATACGGTATTAGCAAACTTGGCATTATTTCTGGACGAGGACGCATTAATAGACTCTCTTGCAGATGCATAAAGTTGAGGCATAGCCGGTGCAAATAACCCTTGAAAAATAGCATACACAATAATAAATAACCATTGATTATGTATATAAAAATAAATTGAAAAACTGATGGCTCCCATCAACAATGCGCTTATAATTAATACTTTCCGATTCACTTGATGTGTATCAGAAAAGCGCGCTACGATAGAATTCACCGTAAATTGACTGACTGCCGCTAAAGCTAGCAGTAGTCCGAATTGGTTAGTAGACATCCCCAATTCCTTCGTTGCAAATAAAACAAAATAAGGCACCGTAATGGCGATCCCCATTCCTAATAACATCATATTTACAACAAATAACTTATAGTTTTTAATATGCAATAATGCTGTAAACATAGAATACACCTCAGTTCTTCGAATCAATTGCACTATTTAGAAACTATTATCGAATATAGTTAAGCATAAGCGTAACAAATGATTCAACTTGTGGAAGTTGTAACATACTACTGTCATAACTCATGTAAGTTGAACGGATAAGTGGTTGTGAATCGATATTAACCTTCTCAAATTCAAATAAATTCTTATCGATATTCTTCATCATAATTTCCGGTAATATCGTTACCCCAACACCACTGATTAACATCTCCTTGCATGTCGCAACTTGGTCAACCGTAATCGTCGCGTGATAGTCTTGACCAAGATTCTCATTATACCACTCTTTAATCTGATTAATATAAATTGGATCAGCTTGAAATTCAATAAATGGTAGTTTAGATACTTCTTCACGACGTTCTTTCGGATAAATAAAGTAATGATCATCATCAAAGAGATGACTATTCGTCAAATTCATCACTTTATTTCCGCGTGTAATCATGACGTGATAATCTCTATGATTCGCTTTAATCTGTTCAGTTGATCCTACTTGAACTTGGATTTCTACATTTGGAAATTGTGAATTATATAAGCTAAGCACTTCTGGTAACAAGGTTTGTCCTATTAACGATGAACAGCCTATCGATATTGTCCCATTGACTTCGCCAATATGGGCTTGCATTTTATCAAAAAATAATCGCTCACGTTTTAACATATCACGTGCATGCTCAATAATCATTGCACCTTCTGTAGTTGTGATAAGTTGTTTCTTTGTACGAATAAATATGTCTACACCAAATGAATGCTCAATGGCTTTTAAACGTTGTGTTACTGCAGGTTGTGAAATATATAGAATTTCAGCAGCTTTGCGCAACGTTCTTGTTTCATCTAATGTAATTAATAAACGGTAATCCTCTATTTTCATAGCTTCCCCCTACTTCTGTTTATCCACGAATATGGCTATGACTGTTAAGATAAATGATAGTGAAGGTCATTTATAATAATTAAACTAATGATGTAGTAAACAACGCTTAAGATGTCACATTCATTGCACATAGGATACATATACGTGCGATGTGCGAAGTGCAATGTGCACTATTTAAGATGTGATTTATTTTGTTTCATATGATGCTTATACGTTTTATGATGAGTGATTTCACTTGGTTTATTTGAATGATTGGGTTTGTTTGGTTTATCCAATTTGCTCACCATTTTGTTGTAACAATACATAATACGCTGATTGACTTCCGAAAAGTTCTCACTGATTTCAATCATTAATTGATGCGCAATCATATAGGCTTCATGATATTGTTTTCTAGTGATTTGTCCATTTTCCAAAGCCAAAGCTAAATCATCTTCATCTACGAGTTCATATTCGCCTGTGGAGGGTAAGACTAAAACATCTAAAAATAAGTCTAATGTTCTCGCATTCCCTTTTTGCGTAATATTTTTAATATTAATATCAAAATAGTATTCCAACGGCTGACCTTTATCATCAAACATTGCTGTAATACTATAACGTTTCTTTTCCGGCAAGATTTGTAACCATTGATAGTTATCTTTAGCAACAACTATATTCTGGCCTACTACCGTCACCTCTAAAGGTTCGCGAACCTTCTTCATCGTGACCAAGCCAATAATACCCTTAAATCTATTATTATTTACCTTAACCTCTATGTAATCACGTTCAATAAGGCGACGCCAGTGACGTTTATCTATGTATTTTATTTTCATAAAGCCACCAACTCCTTGTCATTATTATATTAAACTGACCTAGTGATGTCATCTTAAGTCGTATATATTTGTAATTCGCACATATAGTCATTAAAGTTTTCATATTTATTTTACTACATCTATTAATCTTTTAGGGAAAATTGACAAAAATACTCGTATTTGATAACTTTATTTTACATTGTCAGAAAATTCTAAATAGAGTGTAAAGGAGTTTTGCTTATGTCAATTAGACCATTTCGAGCTGATCACGTTGGAAGTCTTTTACGTCCTCAACGCTTAAAAGAGGCACGCGCTAAATTTAGCAATAATGAAATTTCTCAAGAAGATTTAACACAAATTGAAAATGAAGAAATTGAACGTATTATTGAAAAACAAATTGAGATTGGCTTACATAGTATTACTGATGGTGAATTCCGTCGTAGTTGGTGGCACTTTGATTTCTTAGAAAATATTAATGGCGTAGAAGGTTATACACCTGAACACGGTTTAGAATTTGAAGGTGTAGAAACACGTGCACATAATGTGAAAGTCGTGGATAAAGTCAGCTATAATCCTCAACACCCCCACTTTGAGCATTTTAAATTTTTATATGACAAAGTAGATTGACGCGCTACAGCTAAAGTGTCTATTCCTAGTCCTAACCAATTATTCCACCCTAATATATTAAATGAAGATGTTTATCCTAATATTGAAGACTTTGCGCATGATATCGCTAAAGTATATCACCAATCCTTACAAAAATTTTATGATTTAGGTGCACGTTATATCCAAATCGATGATGTGTATTGGGCAGGATTAACTGAAGGTACTCAAAAAGTACGTGGACGTCAACGTACTGATGAAGAAAAAGTACAAGCTAGAGAACTTGCTTATAAAGTGATTAATGAAGCAGTAGACGGTTTACCCGATGATTTGGTATTAACGACACATATTTGTCGTGGTAATTATCAATCTACGTGGGCGATTTCTGGTGGTTACGAAGCCATTGCGCCGTATTTGTTTAAAGAACACTTGCATGGTTTCTTCCTAGAATACGATGATGATCGTTCTGGCGATTTCGAGCCTTTACGTTATTTTAATAAACAGGCGTATGCCGTGCTTGGTTTAATTACATCGAAAACGCCGGAACTTGAAGATAAGGAATTAATTAAGCAACGTGTCAAAGAAGCACAACAATATGTCGATTTAGACCATATTTGTATTAGTCCTCAATGTGGATTCGCCTCTACTGAAGAAGGTAACCGCCTTACTGAGGAAGAGCAATGGGCGAAGTTAGCATATGTTGTAGAATTGGCGAATGAATTGCTAGGTAGTGCTGAATGATAGGCTTGTTAATGTAAGAAAGCTACACGGAGACACGCACCACTCGCCTTTTGGGGGCGAGTGATGGGTGCTCGGTGTAGCTTACTTGTGTGGTAAAGCGTAGCGCTGGATGATTTCTTTATGTTCGGGATACATATGATGTAACTCGTCTTGGGTGAATAACTCGAAATGGTTAAATTCAAATGCTGGCTGGCACATACACCCTACCAAGCTATAACCTTCTGTATCAGTTAGACTTGAGGCGAAGATGGTACCTTTTGGCACGAGGTGTTGTAATACATTCCCCTTTTCCAAAAAAGGACCTAATTGTGCAGTTTGATAATCGCCGTCTGGTGTAATCATATGAATTGTTAAAGGTGCGCCGGCATGATAGTACCATACTTCATCGGCATCGATGCGATGGAAGTGCGAGATATCGCCTGTGTTCAGTAGGAAATAAATGCTACTGAATGGCGCTCTTTCTGAGTTACTCATATGTTCTCGCATCGTTTCTTTAAAGTAGCCACCTTCTGGATGGGGCGTAAGATTAAGATGCTTTATCCAATATTCTGCGTTAACATTCATTATTTTAAGTCCACGTTATGGAATACGTTTTGAACGTCTTCTAAATCTTCAAGTGCGTCGATTAATTTTTCAAATGTAGCTTGGTCTTCTTCAGATAATTCGATATCTGTTTGTGGTAACATTTCAAATTCTGCAATCTTGAAATCTTCAACACCTGTTTGACGTAAAGCATCTTGCACTTGTGCAAATTGATCTGGTTCAGCGTAAACGATGGTTAAATCGCCGTCTTCTACAACGTCTCTTACATCTACGTCTTGTTCCATTAATGCTTCAAGGACATCGTCAGCTGATTTGCCTTCAATACCAAATGTAGCAGTATGGTCGAACATGTAGGCTACTGAGCCAGATACACCCATATTTCCGCCATTCTTACCGAAAGCTGCTCTTACGTCTGAGGCAGTACGGTTTACGTTGTTCGTTAAAGCATCAACGATTAACATTGAGCCACTTGGACCGAAACCTTCATAACGTAGGTGATCGTAGTTTTCATCTCCAGCGCCTTTTGCTTTATCGATTGCTCTATCGATAATGTGATTTGGTACAGAATAAGTTTTAGCTCTTTCAAGCACTAATCTTAATGCTTGGTTAGATTCTGGATTAGGCTCACCTGATTTTGCAGCCACATAAATTTCTTTACCAAATTTAGCATATATTCTACTTGTATTTTTATCTTTTTGGGCTTTTTTCTCTTTAATGTTGTTCCATTTACGTCCCATAATGTCATCTCACTTTCATACTCAATAATCCTTATTATATAGTATTACTCTAGTGTTGTCTAAAGTAGGTGTGTCACATAATGGCTACCTATTTATTACTTTCTTTTTTATTAAAGCACAAAAAAAGACTGACAAAGCATAATCTTTGTCAGTACTCTCCCAATTTTTTTAAATGTTTAAAAATTTTTCCACATCATTAAATAAAGCATCAAATTTTTCAATATTCTTTTTATCCATATAGATAAAAATTTTTCGCTCATCTTCAGTTGAACGAACTTTACTTAATCTTTCTTTTTCTATAAGTCTGCGTATTGAAACTAATAATTTAGTTCTACTTAAATCCAGCTCTTCGATTGCTATCTTTAAAAAAGACTGCATTAAAATTTGTTCTTTCGCAGCATGTTCGTGAGCCAGTTTTAATAAAGCTAAATCATTTAATGTCAACTTATATTGTTTATCGATATATTCTGACAATGCTTTATATTGTTTGTAGAATTCGAGTAATTTATTCAATTTGTCATCATTCAATGCTACTTGCACCTCCAAATATAAGCAGACAACTTAATATCTATTATCCTTCATATTTGGAACCCTGTCGTTTGCATTTGTTTAGAAATATTTGTCGAATTTACTAACAAACTTAAATATTGTTGTGTAAAACTATTTATTTATATCATTTTATCTTTATATAATTTAATAATAATGAGACCATTGTAGTTTAGTTGTATTTTTAACGGTTCATTTTTAAATTGATGTTCAATAATTTTATATGCTGGATGAATTGAATGATTCATTTTTCTTAAGAAATTGTATGACCAGTCATATTTGTCTATAATGTCTTTTGCAATTACATGCTCAATATTACCATGGAAATCGTCGACTTTTTGAATTTTAACTAAGTAATTCCGTTTGTATTCCTCATTTTTAAAGTCTAAATAAATATCCGTTTGATCATAGTCAGCATTTAATGACTCACTTTCAGATACACGCCAATCATATACAAAAATTGTGTAGTGAGTCCCATTGTTAATAACGATATAATTATCTTTAATATATTTAGGATAATTGCTCATTATAATAAGTTGATTAATAATTGTTCCTAGTATAGTCTTAAAGCCATTTTCATCAAATAAGTGTAACGCATTAAACAGATTAGAATAGTGCTTAAAATTAAAACCGATTCCATTAAAATAACATGCTGTTTTAGTAAATGTTTCCATTAATAAAGGCGCACTATTAGTTAAAACGTTGTGGTCACTATTTAAGAAATGATGATTTTCAAAGTTTAAAAATATAAACTTTTGCTCTTCTAAATCTATTTGTTTTAAAATGTCCCTTATATTTTGATAGCGTAAAATATTTTTCACTAACAAACGGTTATTTTCTTCTACAAGGTATGGCATTTTCAATTTAGCATTATCGATGTATAAAAATTCAAAATTCACTCTTTTTATTTGAGATTCTAATGTTTTAAATAGAACAGGATCATTGAGCAATTTGCTTATTTCCAAACCGAATGAAAATCGGGTTGTCTTATGTTGAATTTTTAAAATAACTCTATATATCGATTTTAAGTTAATTTTCTCTAAATCAAACACTAAGCCTAATACATGTTCTTCTTGAACTTGGATGTTATTTTTAGTGAAGTAGTCTAATACATTTTCATAATTTAATTCTAAAAAATTTATTAATTCTAAGTCTTCTAATCTAAAACTAACATTTAACTTATTCTCAATAATATATTTAAAGAGTTGCTGCCATTCATCCTCAGTAAGTTGTTCTTTAAGATCTTTCATATCGACTTTTAAATAAAATTTCAGTGTAGAATTTTCGTGATAAAGTACACGAGCAAATTCTTCTAAAAATAATAATCGAATTTCTTCAACCGTATTAACTTGTACAACTAAGTAATAGGGATGTACTGTACCATCTATTTTAGAATCAACATAAATTTTATGTTCAATTTTTTGTTGATAATATTGTTGTTTTAAGTTAATGAGATTTTCAATTTTATGTAAGTCATCATCTATATGACTTTCATAATCCATAAATATCGTTTTTTCATACTTATTACAGGAACGATAATCATTTGGAGTAATCCCTACATAACTTTTAAACGTTTTGGAGTAACTCGAAGCATTACTAAATCCAACTTTTTCGCTAATTAAACTAATAGTATCATTAGTGGTTAATAATAATTCAAAAGAGTTAGCTATTTTAAGAGTATCTATATATGTTTTAAAGCCTATATTTAATAATTGATTAAATTGCGCTGACAGATTGGATTTAGATGTGAATAATTTAGAGGATATATCTTTTAAAGTTAACTTTTCAGTTATATTGTCATTAATATATTTCAATACTTCACTTAGCTCACCATAGTATGAGAAATTATACTGATTATTCGCTATATTTTTTTCAATACTACCTTGTTTGCCGATAATATTAACGATATCTTCAATAGGTTGTTCATCTTCTGTTGTGGCAGTATTTTTTAAATAATTATCTGCTATTTGCAATAAAGATCGTTTTATCGCATTCACCGAATTGACTAAATTCATTGAATACTTGTAATCGAAAAATTTATAACCTTGTTCTCTAAACCAATCACTAGATATATATAGCATAATAGTCTTAGTATTTTCTCTGATAGAAAAGATATCTGAATTATTAATAATATAAATCTCATCATCTACAGTAACCAGTTTTGTGAAGTGTTTTACTTTCAACTGACCTTCTATTGGAAAAAGAAGTATTATTCCATCTTGACAGCGTTTCATACTATATTCATGTTTGGTTAATAAATGAAAATAGGCACTGGACATACATTCACCTCTTTCTTTTCATGCTAGCTTTACTCTTTTGACCGATTTATTTTTTCCTAAACATATTGATTTAGTGTTTAAATGTAAATCTACCACAATATTAAAACTAAATCAAAAATACACCTATATATAAATTAAGTTTATTTTTTTATTAAATTAATATTCAAAAAAGCTAAAAAAAGATGTCACGTTAATTGCCATCAATTCTTACAAATATAAAGTAACTTGTCATAATAAATAATTACTCTACAAAATTGAAAAGATTGAAAACAATCCGTCAACATCTCTGATATATAATAAGATATTATATATTCTAAATTTTAGTTTTTAAAGCGATTTGCTAATCTTAACACATCTTTAATAATATTTAATAAATTGATAAAGAGGTTGAACCCCATTTCTCTAGGCGTAAAATTACCTCTCTTCATTCTATTAAAATCATATAAGGTATATAGTAAAAATAGAATAAGACCAATAATTGTAATGGCAGTATGATAAATTGGATTATGTACAAACATTCCAATTAAACCACCAATAATAAGTGCAATGAATGCTACAAATAAATACTTTCCTAAACTTGAAGCGTCGCTAATAATAAAATAGCCTAAAATACCAAATACAATAAAGGCACCTATCGCTAATAAAATGTTTTTATAAAATACTTCTGCACCTAAATTCTGAATATATGTCGTGAAAGTGGCATATGATAATAAACCTATGATAATAGCATAGATATGCGAAATAATTAATCCATATTTACGTGCACGTTGAATAAATAATGTAGCTAAAATAAGCACAAATAAAGCAATTGATAACGGTCTTCTCCATTCCATTGGTAAATATTGGCCAAAATAGCAACCTATTCCAAAGATTATCCAATAATATGTGAAGAAGAGCCAAACTTTAGAATAAGCATGAGCACTTTGACTATCGTGTGATTTATGTTTTTGCTTATTTCTAGAAGTAGTCTGCTGAGAAGCATTTGAAGAATCTGCCATGTTTCTAACCTCTCTTTAATAAATTTTATTTTCTCTGTCATTTTGATTGTAACTTATGATCCTTGAATTTTAAAAGTTCCAATCTCTTTCTTACCTTTTCTTTTTTTAATTTAGCAATGTTTTAGCATTACTATAATCATTTTCACCTATTTTAATTGTAAATTTTAGAAGTTACATGAATATGAAATGTTACAATTTTCTTCTTTTATAAAAAATATATATTATTACAAAGCCTTCAAACTCACGTGTATCAACGGGAGAAACTCTTTTACAAAAAACAAGTCAAATGTTAATAATATTACAAGATAATAACAATGCCCAAACTAGTTAAAAATTTTGATAACATATTTACGTGATATATGAATGAAATGATAAGTATTTAAGTAAAAAAACTAATTTATAATAATTATTAGGACTCGAGGAGGATATCAAGTTTGAAAAAGTTAGCATTCGCAGTTTCAGTTACATCTGGGGCCGTCGCATTATTTTCTCATCATAACGCTGAAGCGTCGACACAACACACTGTCCAAGCTGGCGAATCTTTATGGAGTATCGCCCAGAAATACAATACATCAGTAGATAGTATTAAACAGAATAATAACCTTTCCAATAATTTTATTTTCCCTGGGCAAGTACTTACAGTTGGCGGTTCAAGTAATTCTAGTGCTTCTACTTCAAGTACAAATACCGCTTCTACTTCATCATCAGTCTATACAGTGAAATCAGGCGATTCTCTTTATCTTATTGCTAATAAATATGGTGTTTCAGTAGATGCCATCATGAAAGCCAATAATTTATCTGGATATTTAATTACGCCAAATCAACAATTAAAAATTCCTAGTGGCAATAGCACTACTTCTACAGCTACTGCTCCTAAGGCTAATACAACTAACAAAAGTAATAGTTATACTTCTCCTACATACAGTCATCAAAATTTATATACAGCTGGACAATGTACTTGGTATGTCTTCAATCGTCGTGCACAAGCTGGCTTACCAATTAGTACATATTGGTCTGATGCAAAATATTGGGCAGGAAATGCTGCACAAGATGGTTATTTAGTTAACCATGTAGCTACAGTGGGTTCAATTATGCAAACTACTGCTGGTTTTTATGGACATGTAGCATACGTAGAACGCGTGAATGCAGATGGAAGTATTGTAGTCTCTGAAATGAACTATTTAAATGGACCTTACAACACAAACACACGTATTATTCCTGCATCAGTAGTTTCAAGTTATAATTACATTCATTAATTTATTAATTTATTTTAAAATAATGATTAAAGTCTAAAACCATAGAAATCCCCTCCATAATTAAACGTTATGGAGGGGATAACTTTATATAAATAACTTTTTCTCACTTCAATAAATTAAGAGGTCCAACTCAGTCTGGAGGCTTTAAAGAAATGCTTAGATGATTAATGTTACCATACTTGCTTAGATTAAAATCTCAAGATCAGTTCGTACATACTCAAATTTTCCCTCTCAGTAAACAGGTATTTATAGATAAACAAAAATCCTAGTACACTAAATCATCTAAACAGATGTTGTTAGTCTACTAGGAATTTTTTACTGTAGCTACTTCGAATCGATTTCTATAAGAATATACTCATTATCCAGAAGATAACTGCTGCTAAAAGAGCAGAGATTGGTAATGTAATAATCCAAGTGATAATCATACGTTGTGCTGTGCTCCATTTAACACCTTTTGCTCGGTTAGAAGCCCCTACACCAAGGATTGATGAAGATACAACGTGTGTTGTTGATAATGGGAAGTGTAATGATGAAGCAACAAAAATTGTTAATGCTGATGATAAGTCAGCAGCTGCACCATTAGCTGGACGGATTTTCATGATGTTTCCACCAACTGTTTTAATAATCTTCCAACCACCAATGGCAGTACCTAGACCCATCGCAGTCGCACAGGCTATTTTAACCCAAAGTGCAGGTTCAACATTTGCACCATCTTGAACACCTGCGACGATTAAGGCTAACGTAATAATACCCATTGATTTTTGTGCATCATTTGTACCATGAGAGAATGATTGTAATGCTGCAGTAAATACTTGGAAGAAACGGAAATTACGATTTGCTCTCGTTAAGTTCGCATTCTTGAAGATGATTTTAACTAATGTATACATAATGAAACCAACACAGAACGCGATAATTGGTGAAACAATTAATACGATAATAATTTTAGTAAAACCTTGATAATGAAGTACTCCAAATCCTTGAGCAGCAATAGCGGCCCCTGCTATTGAACCGATTAATGCATGTGAAGAAGAACTAGGAATACCATAAAGCCAAGTCACTAAGTTCCAAATAATCGCTGCTACAATTGCTGCTAATACTACCACTAAACCGTGATGCAATTTGAACGGATCTACAATATCTTTAGTAATAGTACCAGCTACGCCAGTAAATGTTAACGCACCGACGAAGTTCATAATCGCTGCTAATAAAATCGCAGTTCTTGGCGTTAATGCACGTGTAGATACTGCTGTAGCAATCGCATTGGCTGTATCATGGAAACCATTGATAAAGTCAAAGATTAAAGAAAATACAACGATAGCTATAGTGACAATTAGTACATAATCCATAAATTAAAACTCCCTTAGCTATTTTTCATAATAATCGTTTCAAAGTTATTTGCTACAACTTGACATTTATCTGCTATTTTTTCCATGCTTTCATAAATATCTTTTATTTTAATTAATGTGATTGGATCTGTTTCACTATTGAAAATATGTTTAATTGATTGTCTTAAGATACCGTCACAGTTTGTTTCAAATTCTTTAATGTTAATAGAATGAATACGCATGTGAGATAATTTTTTATCAACTAATAATCCTACAGCTAATTTCATTTCTGCTACTGCTTTTTGGATGTTTTCTACGAATTCAGCCATATATTCATCCGTGTATTCAATTGAATACATTTCAAACATACCAGCTGTTACTTCCATAGCATCAAGTACATCATCGATAGCGTTACATAAAGATAAAATATCTTCACGTTCGATTGGTGTAATGAATGTTTGATTTAAATCTGTAATAACTTGATGCATAAGTTCGTCACCATGTGACTCGTATGTTTTGATGTTGTCAGAATAAGCTTTTAAATCTAAATGCGTATTGAAATCCATTTTCCCGAATTCAACTGCTGCACGATCCAAGTTAAATACCATTTCTTCTAATTGAACCATGAACTTATCCTTTTTCTTAGTAAACATTATAAAGCCTCCAATTTAGCGATTGTTACCAACCACATTGTTAATTTTTATTCGTTGTAAGACAATTAAATATACAGAATACATTTACGATAAGAACTTTCAAATGCCTATTTCTGACAATTTGTAAATTTTATGTAAATATAATGTTTTACTTTTTTTAAATGTAAGACTCTAATACTGAATTTGTCCCTATTTGAAAATATCACAAAATTTACATATCCACAATTACATTTACAAATTCTTTACAAACAGAAAACATTAGCTCAATTTTTCTAAATTGAGTGATTAATTGTTCGCTTTGAATGGTTGTAAGCTATAATCGCAAAAATACTATAGATTATTGTATAAATGACCATAACTACAAAAATAGGCCTTTGATTACCAAACCCAATTAACTTCATGAATACTAAGGCTGCAAAATAGGCATGTAGCAATGCAATAATTAATGGTAAACCGAAGTTAAACGCTACTTTTAATTTTAAGCCTTGGGCCATATCTTTTTGAGTAAATCCTAATTTACGTAATACTGAGTAGTTTTCTAAATCATCTTCAGTTTCATCAATTTGCTTAATGTAAATAATACATCCTGTGGCTATTAAGAACGCGACGCCTAAGAATGATGAAACAAATAATAAAATACCAGTTAAACTAGATATTTCACTTACAACTTGACTTCTTGTTTGAACATCTTTATTTAAATTACTCACTATTCGTTCTAGTTTAGGAAGATCTTTATTATGTTTTAAATCAAAACCATATTGCGATACAATATTTTTACTTTTTGAATGTGCTTTAAGGTAATTATATTCTTCATGATTAAGCACTAATGTAGGTCCACCTAAATCCACATCTTCTTCAAAATAAATTTTCTTTACTACATTATTTAGTTTAATTTTGACGTTGTGTTTCTTAGTGCCTATGATTGCTGTGCCATGTTCTCTATATTGCATTAATCCGTGTGCTACACCTTTAGGTATAAGTAGCGTGGCTTGCCCTTTTCCTAAAGAAATATTAGAAAAGTATTTGTCACTTGTAATCGTTACACCATATGGCCTACCTGGACTCACATCAAACAAATGATCTTTATATAATTGAGAGTAAACTACTTCTTTAAAGTCATAATTATAATGGATGTGATGATGCGCTAATTCAATTCCAAGTTCATTTGCTGTATTTGCATTTTTCAATGTTACTTCATGGGGTGACTCTAGAAGCACTTCATTGTTTAATGAACTTCGGCTGAGTGCTGCAAAGCATAATACAGAAACTGTAATTGCAGAAATAACTGCCATCACTGTTAGTGAGAATGCATTCTTTCGAATACGAAACATAAGTGACGAGGTAAAAATAACATCATTTACACTTACGTTGCCACCTTTAAAACGCTTCACCATCTTTAATATGAGAGACACAGTGCTTCCGAAAAAGAAGTAAGCCCCGATAACTGTAAGAAATAAAATAATAAAAGGTATAAATATATTATCTATCAGATCAAAGAAACGCGTTGATAAATAATAGCCTACAAGAATTAAAACGATGCCAAATACACCTAAAATAATTTCACCAATAGTGAGCGTCACTTGGTTTTCATCTTTATTTTCGTGAGCTTTCATCAAATTCTGAATGGAATGCTTACTTAAATATATCCAGGCTTGTATGATAATTAAAAAATAAGCCATCACTAAAATTAGCAAGGTCTGTCCAATGGCTTGAAAACTAAAGACAATGGAGACTGAGGTATGTATTCCTAAAATTTTTAATACAATCATTAATAAAATTTTAGATCCTAAAATACCAATCCCAATATCTAAAATAGCAGTAAGTAATAAAATAAATATTTGTTCTAGCATTAACATATAAATAATACGCTTTTTATCTAAACCTATTGTCTGTAAAAGCCCAAATTCATAACTTCGTCGCTTTATAAACAACATGTTGGTATAGATAATAAAAACGATAATAATAATAAATAGAAAATAACCCCCAATCTGAGAGCCTTCTCGCACCATTGATAATGATTGATGTATATGTAAATGATGGACATACTTAATAGTAATAAAACTGAAAAATAATACGATACTAAGAATGAGTGAGAAGAGATAAATAGCATAATGCGTCACGTTTTGCTTAAAATTCTTCCAAATAATATGACTAAAACTCATAAACCATCCCACCTAAAATACTTTGAGCACGTAATATCTCTTTATGGAATGTTTGACTATCATCTTCACCTTGATACAATTGCGTGAACACCTGTCCATCTTTCAACATAACTACACGATTAGAGAAACTGGCCGCTAAAGGATCGTGCGTCACCATTACAATCGTTGCATTATATAATTCATTAATCATTTGAAATCGTTGTAATAAATCTCGCGTATTCTTTGAATCTAATGCTCCAGTTGGCTCATCAGCAAAGATAATCTTTGGATGTGTAATAAACGCACGCGCCGCTGACGTACGTTGTCGTTGACCACCAGATATTTCCGAAGGGTATTTATTACTAATATCAAAAATGTTAAGCCTTTTTGTAATACGTTCGTACCGTTCATTCATTTCTTGTTTACTCAATTTCTGAACTGACAAAGGCAACATAATGTTTTCTTTAACTGTTAAGGTATGTAATAAATTGTATTCTTGAAAGATAAATCCTATCTCTTTCTTTCTAATTTCAGATAACGCCTTATTCGATAATTTTTCTAATTGTTGCTCTCCTAAAATCACTGAGCCGTGCGTCAAATAGTCAATTGAACTTAATACATTTAATAGAGTCGTTTTTCCTGAACCAGATGGCCCCATAATAGACACGAATTCACCTTCATCAATGGCTAAATCAATTCCCTTTAATACTTCTTGCGCGGTTTGTTTCGTGCCATAAGTCTTTGTTACTTGTTTTGCCTCTAATATTGTCAACTGGATAGTTCACCTCATTCTCCTTTATATTCAATATTGCTAAGAATTTCGCACTAATTTAGTCAGTTTTATTATATCCTCTAACGTGATAATAGAAATGAAGATGAAATAACAAATCACGTATTTAGTATGACAGTGTTGTCACTTGACCCATACGTTTTGTGATTTCATTTTGCTTCGGAAAAGTTAATACAAAAGTAGTTCCCTCGCCGACAGTAGATGTTACTTTCACATCTATTCCTAACTGTTGTTTCACACTATCAACTAAATACAAACCTATACCAGAAGACGTGGTTTCATTACGATTTGCTGTAGAAGTAAATCCACGTTCAAATATACGTGGTAAATCTTTGTTACTAATGCCTCTTCCGAAATCTTTAATTTCCAATGCTACATAATCATCACGATTAAAAGTGCGAATGACAATATCTTGATTTTGAGAATATTTCAATGAATTCGATAAGATTTGACGTATCATCATGCGACACCATTTCACATCTGTATACACTTCAGGTGTAATATCAAAATTCAAATCAAAACCTATCCCTTTAGCTTGACTAATGTGGCGTGTTAATTGAATTTCATCAATGACCAACCGCTTCAAAGGAACTAATTCAAAGTACATATCTTTATTTTTCGATTCTAAACGAGTTAAATAAAGTTGTTTATCTAATAACTCATTAATACGCGCCCATTCGTACAATAGTGCTTTTTTATGTTCCACATCTTCTTCTTGATCAATTAATAGCTTCATCGCTGTAACAGGCGTTTTGATATCATGCACAAACTCAGTTAATGACTGTTCTGTATTTTGTATATGCAATTGTTGTTCTACTACTTTTTCTTTTTGATTTGTTAATTTGCGGTACAAATAATCCACCATTTCATGTTGAAATGGATTTTCCGCTAACTCTTTATGCTTAATTTCTTCAATTTCTTTATTGTTATGCAAATGTTGATATATTTTTACTTCTTTTAGAAAAGTAAAAACAAGAAATACACACGTTAAACCAAGATTTAACGAAACAATATAAGCCACGCTACGAATGGCAATATCGTAATCAATATAAGCAATACCTAGTAAAATGAGATGTAAAAAAACTATCCAAAATATCCAATTACTTCGTGTTTTTAGAAACAACCAAAACCACTTTATATTACTCATGTGCCATGTAACCTTTACCTACTTTAGTTTCAATTTGCGTATCCATTTCAATATCAGCTAGTTTCTTTCTTAAACGGTTAACATTTACAGTTAAAGTATTATCGCTGACAAAAGCTTCATCATCCCATAATGCCGTAATTAAGGTATCGCGCGTAACAATTTGATTTTGTTTTTGAATAAGCATTTCTAAAATAATCATTTCTGTTTTAGATAAATAAATGACCTTATCACCTTTTTGAATGCTATCTTTAGATAAATCGACTATTGTATCTTGCCAATTCAGTGTACGCTTTTCTTCCGCACCAAATTCATATACACGTCGATAAATGGCTTGTAACTTCGCAATTAATACATTGGTATGGAAAGGTTTTTGCATATAATCGTCAGCGCCAAGTTCCATACTCATCACTTGGTCCATTGGATTATCACGAGAAGATAAAAATAGAATAGGTACATTAGAAACTTGTCTAATTTTACGGCACCAGTAAAATCCATCGTATTTAGGTAATTGTACGTCCATAATAACAATTTCTGGCTTGGCTTCTTCAAAAGTCTCTATTACCGCACTAAAATCGTTAATACCTGTTACGAAAAAATCCCAATGTTCTAATTCTTTCTTCAGTTCTTGGAATAATGTTTGATCATCTTCTACTAATAATACTTGCATGATTTTATCACCTTATCATTTTGTATATTTCATTTTTTCTCCAGATTGGACGCGTCCATTGAAATGTTTAATACGACAATCAATTTCAAATCCTCTCATAATTAAGCCTTGTATTGGCGCTTGAACAAAATAATACACTGGCCAGAATAATCTAGGAATGTAGTCGTATAAATGGACTATAACGAGACGTGTACCCTTAATTTGGCGAAATTCTAACTTCCCTTGTTTTTTAAAATTAGGTTTAACCAATGAACCGCCTACAAGATGTAATGTAACTAGTCCAACATCATTTTCCATCTTCTTTAAAATTAATAACGGCTTATCCTTGTTACGTGAATAAATAACATAATTATCATCTTTTTTATGCGTATGTACAAATGTTCCTCGTGTCTCATTAAGCCATGTAAAGAAATAATCAACGATGTGCGTTAATGTCCACTTTCTAGGCAAGATAATTCTTAACGCTGTACGTACATCATCATATTTAGATACTTGTAGTTCTACATTAATATGAGGCCGTTTAATTTGCGTATTGGTTGTTTCTACAGGCACCCCGTAACGTTCCAAACGTTGTACCGTTTCACTGTCGAAACGACTACCGCTCACGTACACTATTTTATGAACCCCTTGTTTAGCTGCAGCTCGAGCAAAATTATCTGCAGCAATTAAATTTAAATCACGTGCCGTTGCTTGAGTTAATTTAGCAGAGTTTTTATTCGGATCTAAATAATAAACGGCAATGTCCATTCCTTCCATAGCTGCTACAACATCTTCATAATTATAAATATCCCTTTGCAACCACTGAATGCGATTATTATGTTCTTTTTTAGTATTTGGATATTTAGACAATGCATATAAGTTAACATCATTTTCTATTGCATTACTAATATATTTACCAATATAACCGCTACCGCCAGCTAATAATACATTCGGTTTCATAATCAGAATTACTCCTTTAATTTTCGAAATTTTTTTATTATATGTATATACAAAAATTATTGGTATAATAACTTTTGAGATAAGAGGAAGACCTAAATCTATTTAATTATAAAGATTTAAAAGTCTATCCCTTTTAAATGCATTACATTGGGAGGAAGCCAAATGGCTCATATCATTCGCGAAATCAGTATCAAAGACGTTGAAGCTTTTATAAAACTTCTTAGTAAAATCTATGATGAATCTGACTATACACTTTATAATCCTGGCGAGTTCACACCAAGTGTTTCGAGTATTAGTGACTATCTAGAACGCATCATTACCTCTCCACGTAATACGATTTATGTTGCCGAACAAGATGACCAATTAGTAGGATCTGCACTAGTTACCACTGAAGAGTTAGAGCGTACAAAACATGAAGCCGTGCTTACAGTTGGTGTCAGTCAATTATATCAAAAACATGGTGTAGGATTAGCACTCATCAATGCTGTAGAGGCTTGGGCAATTAATCACGACATTAAACGTCTCGAAGCTTCAATTGTTCCTGAAAATGACCGTGCTGTTGAACTTTTCAAAGGTGCTGGTTTCAACATTGAAGGCGAACTTAAAGACAAATTATACATCGATGGCAAATACTATAATAAATATGTCATGGCCAAGTTACTCATCTGAATAATTACAGTATATATTATACGCTAATCATAGTCATAATGATTCATTTTAATCATACATTTAATTCATCTAATATAATAAAAACGTCCTGATAGGAATTGCTTTCAATTCTCAGGACGTTTTTTGTTAATTTTAATAAGGTGATAATGAAAAATGGCTATCTGAATTCGTCGAACCATCTAGTGGTGCTTGTTGCTGTTGTTCAACACCTGAAGATGACGTATTACGACTTAAAAATTCAAGAACCCGCTTCATATTTTCTTTAGATTCTGGTTTATCCAAATGAAATTGATACTGATGATGTAAATGATGTGAACCATCATAAAATAATGTACTGACAGGTACATTTTCTTCTTTCAACTTATGGTAAAACTCAATGTTTTGACTATAGAATGGATCGGCATCACCTACTGATAAATAAGTAGCTGGATAATCTTTAGTGACTTGATTAATGGTAGACATTTGAGAAATATTCTTAAACTCTGTTTCCCAATGGCTTTTACCAGTATAACTGCGCATAAACATTTGAATTCTAGGGAATTCCGTCGCTCTAACTGTCTTCATGTCATAGAACCCACCAAAAAAGATAGCACCTTTCAATTGTTTTAGCGTAAATTGTTGTTTAAAATTCATTTCTTGTCTTAATTGGGGATTAGTTTGCATTGCGACGAATTGACTTGTTAATTGTGCACCAGCCGAATCTCCACCTATCACAACTTGATTCCAATCTATTGGAAAATGTTCTTTATTATTCTTGATAAATTGTACTGCTTCGTCCATTTGGATCAAAGGTGTAGGATACTTAAAGTTTGGCGCTAAAGCATAGTTGACATTAACGACTACATAGCCCTGTTCTACGATTTGCGAAAGTAATGGATTCTTATACTGCTTATCTCCTGCTACATAACCACCACCATGCATCCAAAAAATAACAGGCAATTTATTATCTTTATCCACGTCAGTAGGCGTCATGATATCTAATTGACTGCCTGGTATATGTGAATTGTAAGTTATATTTTGAAAAAGTTTAACGTTCGGATTATCGACTTTTACCTTTTCACGGGCAATTTGTTGTTTTTTTGTGTGTTGATAATGTGAATATAAATTCCACGCTACCAATCCTCCCACAATTAACACAACTATACTTGTGATGGTTAGCCATTTACGTTGGTTCGTCATCCCTTGCAGTCCTTTCAACTGATGATTGGTGATTTGGTTCTGCCTTTTCAAAAAAAGAAAAAGCAATCCGTATCAAGTTCACGAATTGCTTTTAAGGGTAAAACATTCAATCTAAATTGTAAAGTCTGGGTTTATGCAATATGGTCTTTATCGTCTTTCTTACGTAGGTAGTATTTAATTAATACAGCTACAACGATGAATAGACCAACAACACCCATAATGTTATATAAGAAATTGATTAAATCTGCGAATCCAACGAAACTTAGGATAAACGCAGCAATCATCATTACGATAATGAAGATATGATATTTTTTGCTATAAGGCTCTGTAAAACGAGCAGCAAATGAATAGCATAGACCTAAGATAGTATTGTACATTACCGCTAACATAATAATAGTAAGTACAAGTCCAATCCAAGGATTAATATCATTAGCTAATGTTAATGTTGGAATTTCAACATTTTTAATATGAGGATATTCTGCTTGTAAGGCGAAATTGATTAATGCTAATAGGATAGTATAAATGAAGCCACCAAACATTGCACCAGCACCTGATATTTTACGTTTTGTTGCGTCACCACCGATAGCAACGATGGTACTAAAGCCTACTGCAAAGGCTAAACCGCCATACATTAATCCTCTTACAATACCCCAGAAGACACTTGTTTTGTCTACTGTTTGATTCACTTCACTGATTGAAACGCTACCTGCAAATAAATAATAAACGGCAATAAGAATTACCATAATAATTAAGAATGGTGTAACTACTCCCAGTGCGCTAACAATCTTATTGAAGTCGAGTAATAATGTTAAATAGATGATAACTGTCATAATCAGAGCGCCTAACCAAGTCGGAATTCCGAAACTTTCTTGGAAGGTTGACCCTGCACCGGCTATCATCGTAACAGCGATACCGAATAAGAAGAAAACAAGAATATAGTCGAAAATCTTACTAAATTTTTCCCCAAATAAATACTGTAATGTTGATTCATGGTTTGTGGCCTCAAAAGCGGTACCAATCTTCGCAACTTGACGACCGATGAAACCAAGAATTAAACCTGAAAGTAATACACCAATATATGACCATAGACCATATGGTGTAAAGAATTGCATAACTTCTTGGCCAGTTGAGAATCCAGCACCGACCACAATACCCACATAAGCGAAACCAATTTTTATAGCTTCTTTATTTAACCCCATGCGTTATAATAACCTCCTTATATTTGACACGTTGTGAATTATAACGTATTGATAAGAATATGCAACAGTGTATATTCGTTAAATGACAACGATTTGGGCTATCATACCTATTCTGATAACGATTAGAAGAAATTAAATTATTTCTTAAAAATGTAAATGTTCGACGTTTTTTTCATAAATGAGTAACTAGTAATAGAGGAAAAATACACTTTTTAAAAATATATAAATAAAAACCAGTATAAAGAATATACTTACCCTTCATACCGGTTTCGTTAAATTTATTTAATTAGAACGACCATATTGTTGTAATTCATTAATGTCCACCACGACGTTATCCATGTGTTTTGCTGTTTCTTTTAATGCGTTTCTAGCAACATGGTTACTTGGATCTAATTTTAAAATTTGTTTAGCTACTTTAAATGCTTCAGAATCTGAAATAACAGGTTCAGGAATAGCATGTAGTAATAACATTTGTAGTAAACTTTTAATTTCTTGACCATTTGTTAACTGAATAGAAGATTGTGCGTGATAATACGCTGAATCAAGCGCGCCTTCTACTTCACTTAATGGGTAAACTAATAATAGGAATGCCAAGTCATGCAATTCAGCGCTTTCTTCAAATTTAATCATATCTAAGATACATGTATAAAACATCATACTTTCATGTTCATGGGCGCAAGAAATATAAGCCTCTTCGAAATCTAAGAAGTCAGCTTGAGTCATAAGTTGTCTAACTTGTTCAAATTCACCATTCAGTACATAATTCTTGATGCGCTCTTGCATGGTATTGCCCTCCCATATTAGTTTTTACAATACTATTATTTTACCACAATTAATTTCATTTTCTATTTTATAAATAAATTAATCAACATTCAATTTGTTTACTCTAATAAGTATTAATATCCAACCGCTGTTCTATTTAAAAGAAGCTGACTTAAATGAAGCTTTCTCAATTTCTTCAATTGCGTCATTCACACTTCCACCTACTGATAATTTAACAGCTGCTGTAAAGCTACCTTCTACAATTGGCGCATTAATTTTTTTAATATTATAAGGACCATTGTACGTTTCAATCGCTAAATCAATATTCATTTCTGCAGAACCTAAATCATAAAAACATAAAGCATCATCGTCTAAATCATTCAATATCTTTTGAACTTCATCTAACGACGTACTTAGGCCATGGTCTACGCCACCATATGTAATTATTTTAACACCTTTTGCCATATTATTCAGTAAGGCTTTAGTCCCATTTGCGATGTCTTCACTATGACTCACAATGACGATTATTGCCATTATTATCCACCTCTAGTTATCTTTTGCTATAGCTTTTGCCTACATTATAATGCACCTATTTTGTATACGCTATCATTTTTCAAATATGCAATAAATTTAATCAATATTCTAAGTATCCATTCAATGCTTGGCGTGGTTGGTCCTGCATTTTCAAAAATAAAAAAAGCAAGGAATATCTTTATAAAAAAGAAAATATTCCTTGCTATAAGTTAAATGTGTTTAGATTTATACATTAGATAAATAAAGTACGGTGCACCGATAATTGCTACGACGATGCCTGCTGGAACACCGGTTGGTTCAAGAATCACTTTACCGAGCGTATCTGCGAAGACAAGTAAGAATGCGCCTACTAAGATAGCGATTGGTAAGAATAATTGATGGCGTGGACCGACAATGGATTTAGCAATATGTGGGCCCATTAATCCAATAAATGCAATTGAACCTGCAACGGCAACAGCGACTGATGATAGAATGACGGCGACGAAGAATAAAATAACGCGTTCTCTTTCTAATCGGACACCTAAACCTTTCGCAATATGTTCATGCGTATTGATCAAGTTAAGTGTATTAGATTTATAAATTAAATATGGAATAAGAATAACTAACCATGGAAGCGTAGCAATCACAAATGTCCAATCATCGCCCCAAATATTTCCTGCAAACCATGTAGCAATAAATTCTGATTGATCCTCATCAAATTTCGACATTAACGTAATGGAACCGCCATATAAAGCTGTATTCATTCCTACACCTATTAATACCATACTAGCAGGAGTGATACCGTCTTTCTTGTTAATACTGAACAAGAAAATGATAATTGCTGTAGCAATACCACCGATGACACTAATCATAGGTAACATGTATATAAAATTATCTGGATGAATTTGTCCAATTGTTAGGAATAATGCAATTGCAAATCCACCGCCTGAGTTAATCCCTAAAATTCCTGGTTCAGCAATTGGATTCTTGGTTACACTTTGAATGATGGCACCACTTAAGCTTAACGCTGCGCCTGCCAAAATTGTAATTAACATTCGCGGGAATCTAAATTGCATTAAGATAAGCTGATCATAGTATTCACCTTGACCCATTAATGTCTTAAAGAAGCGTCCAACTGGTATTTTATATTCTCCTGAAGAAATGCTCCATGTGCACGCGACAAACAATAGGATAGCAAAGGTAATTAGCGTAATGATTTGTTTACGTCTTAGTTTAGGATGTATCATATTGTGCGTCCTCCTCTTTTAACTAAGTATAAGAAGTAAGGCACACCAATGAATGAAATGATAGCACCTACTGGAGCATCGCCCAACATTCGCGCTATAGTGTCGGCAACTAGCATTAATAAAGCGCCTGATAGGGCTGTTAAAGGGATGACTTTTGCATAATCAGTACCGACTAAAAATCTAACAATATGAGGAACCATCAAACCTACAAAGGCAATTTGACCGACCATAGCTACAGCAACACCGGCTAAAACCATTGTAAGTAATAAACTAACACCTCGTACTAGAGTAATATTTTGTCCTAACCCTTTAGCTAGTGATTCACCTAAATTTAAGATGGTTAATTGTTTACTTATCGCAACAATAATAATAATTGCGATAATAATGATTGGGCCGCTCCATAATAACTGTGGCCAAGTCGTACCAGAAACACCACCTGCTGTCCAATATGTCAGTGATTGATTTAATTTAAATACTAAGGCTATACCTTGGCTGAGCGCAGTAAGTAAAGCACTGACCGCTGCACCTGCTAAGATAATTCTCATAGGATTAAAACCATCACGTCTTGAACGACCAATCATTAATACAATGAAACCACCTAACATTGCTCCAATGAAACAAGCAAACATAATCATAAGAAATGGTGCTTGAGGGAAAAATGCAAATGTGAGTGCTAATGCAAATGAGGCACCTGCGTTTAATCCAATTAAACTTGGATCCGCTAAGCCATTTTTTGTTACACCTTGAATAACTGCCCCTGCTACTGATAGTGCCATGCCTACAAGCATAGCGCCTAAATCACGAGGAATTCGTATTTCACTAATAATATTATGCTGTTGATTCTTTGAATTATAATGAAAAATCGCATCTATAATAGTTGAGAAATTAACTTTAGCTTCCCCTATTAAAATTGAAATTAACAACGCAATCATTAATAGGACAAACACTAGAATCATATAGCCTATAAATCCAAACGTCCCTTTATTCTCTTTCATTGTCATAGTTATTTCTCTTTCCTTTATTTTCATTCATATTACGAATAAGTACGTTCAAATAAATCATAAGTCACAAGTAAAGGTTTGCCCGTTCTTGGATCTTCGCTTAGGACTACATCAATATTAAATACGCGTTCTAAAACATCTTTCGTTAATACTTCTTCTGTCGAACCACTAGCTAAGATTTCACCATTTTTCATCGCAATTAAGTGGTCTGAGAAGCGGATAGCTTGGTTGATATCATGCAATACCATGACAATCGTACAACCTTGCTCTTTATTAAGTTGTTGGACTAATTCTAAGATTTCTAATTGGTGTGAAATGTCTAAATAAGTTGTTGGTTCATCTAAGAAAATAATATCTGTCTTTTGAGCTAATGCCATCGCAATCCAAACGCGTTGACGTTGTCCACCACTTAAATCATTAATAGAACGATGACGGAATTCAGACGTACCTGTTACGCTCAATGCCCAATCAATTTCTTTTTTATCTTCTGCAGATAAACGTCCAAAGCCCTTTTGATGTGGGAAGCGTCCGTAAGATACAAGTTCTCCAACTGTTAAACCATCTGCTACTTCTGGTGTTTGAGGTAATATAGCAATTTTTTTAGCAATTTCTTTCGTTGATTGTGTATGAATATTCTCCCCATCTAATTTAATTTCACCATTTTTAATAGATAGCAAACGTGATAAAGCCTTTAATAGCGTTGATTTCCCACAACCATTTGGTCCAATAATAGAAGTCACTTTACCATCTGGAATTTCAACATTTAAGTTATTGATAATTGAATGATCTCCGTACCCAATCTCAACTTCTTGTGCTTTTAAACGATTCATAATTCCCCTACTTTCTTGAAAATAAATCTATTACTACGCTGTTAAATACTATTTTCTACATATATGTCAATTCATAATTGATAATAATTATCATAGTCAATGGCATTATTATAACATTTTCATAGTATGATGACTATTTCAAAATGAAAAAGAAGCGGGGGTAGAAGTTGAAATAACTTCGTTCCCCGCCTCTGTAATGATGACTCAATTTGAGAAAGATTAGTTTTAAACACATTTTCAAACCAGTCAGCTACTGCCAATATATTAGCAAAGGCTGAGACATTTTAATTTGTCTCAGCCTCTCTTTAGAAATTTTATTTATTCATCTACTAGGAAACCATTTCCATATACATCACGCACATCATGTACTACAAGGAATGCATTTTCATCTAATTCTCTAATTATACGTTTCGCGCGTGAAACTTGTGTTTTGGCTACTACTACATACAAAATATCTTTCTCTTCTCTACTATAATAGCCATGACCGTCTAAAATTGTAAGACCGCGTCCTACTTGTTCATCAATCGCTTTAGCAACTTCTTCTGGTTTATTAGAAATAATTGTCATAGCTTTTTTCGTATTAAGACCTTCAATAACATATTCCATTACTTTTGTGCCAATGTATAATGAGATGACCGTTACGAGTGCCTTATGCAATGGAAGTACTGTTAAAGATATTAATACTACTAATAAATCAAAGAATAATAGCGCATAAGCTGTGCTTACTTCTAAGTATTTATTAGCAATACGAGCAAGGATAGTCGTACCGGCAGTCGTACCACCAGCTAGTACAATAACACCGATGCCTAATCCTACACAGATACCGCCAAACACAGCATTAATAATGACGTTTCCAGTTTCTACATGCCAAGCATCTGTTAAGTCTAAAAATACAGAAATAAGTACAGTAGCAACAATAGTTAAAATTGTGCTTTTTTTACTCAAAAATTTATAACCGATAACAATAAGTACTGCATTAGCTACAAAGTTCGTTATAGATGGAGAAATATGAAAAGCGTAATACAATACGATAGCAATTCCTGTTACGCCTCCCTCACCTAAATTACCTGAAATAATGAATGAATTAACTCCAGCTGAAAATATGAAAGAGCCTAGTATCACAAGGAGTAAATCTTTAATGTTTTTATTCACATATACCAACCCCTTTTAGTTTATTATCATTAAAAATGTTAGCATACTCTCTGATAAAGCTACAATATACTATTCTAAAAAATGTTAAATAAATAAAAATTAAATAATTTAAACTATAACAATTTATGTTTATTATCGAATTTTCCTATAGATTCACTCAGATTTGAATTAAATATAAATATGAGAACAATTTATGAACAAATTAAAATTTTCTGAATTTTTCGTTTACTTACAAGATTGTTTCTGCTATACTGTGTATAACTTCTTAATAAGAGAAGTTATCTCCTTTGTGTTGTTTATAGTAACAAAACAAATTTTGCTCGAAGTACTGTGACAGTACCTAGTCCTTACCGTTACAAGTACATTAATATTCATTTCCCATAAAAACCAAGTATATAGAGTGTCTCCTCACTCTACATACTTGGTTTTTATTGTATATTCGAGTATTATTCATCCTTTTCAAAGAAAAAAGAGCAAATCCAAAATCACGTAAGAAAAACATGATTTTAAACTTGCTCCTTTGAAGAAATATTTAGCTCTATTAGTTTACCATGCGAATAAACCTACAAAAGCTGCTGTTAATAATGATACAAGGATACCTGATAAAAGCATCATTGGCACATATTTAGATACAAAATCTGAAGTCTTCTTGTCTACGATTCCTTTAAGTGTACCAACAATCATACCGATTGTTGAGAAGTTAGCAAATGACACTAAGAAGGTTGAAATGACCGCTTGTCTATGAGGACTATAAGATTTAACTACTTTAGTAATCTCACCCATTACAACGAATTCGTTTGTAACAATCTTCTTAGACATTTGTTGAGCCACAATCCATGCTTCTCCCCAAGGTAAACCAAGCAATAATGCGAATGGATACATGAAGACACCTAAGATTTGGTTTAATCCGAAACTACCTTTCATACCAATCCAACCGCCGACTAAGCCAGTAATTAAATTGATAAAGCGATCTAATAAATCAGCTAAAGCTACGAAGCTGATAACGAACGCGATAATAATTAACACTAATTTACCTGCATTTAAAACGGAATCTCCTAAGAATGAGAAGAATGGTTGACGCTCAGTTTCACCATTATTAATGCTATAAATCACATCTTCACGTTCTTCAACCGTTACCGGATTCAAGATAGAAGACACTATAATGGCGTTAATAATATTTAGCGGAATCGCTGTCAATACAAGTTCACCAGGGATCATTTGTACATAGGCACCAACAATCGCACCTGAAATAGAACTCATTGACATCATTGCTAATGTTAAAACACGTGTTTCTTTCATACGTTTTAATTGTTCGTTTGAGACCGCTAATGCTTCTGTATTACCTAAGAACATCATTTCAATTCCGAAAAATGACTCAAACTTAGGTTGACGTGTAATCTTAGCTAATACCCAGCCAATACCACCGATAATCTTCGGTAAAATATTAAAATACATTAATACGTCAAATAGTGGAACAACAAGTAAGATTGGGAATAAGGCGCTAATAGCCATATCCATTTGCTTACCACTTGTAAAACTACTAAATGCAAAGCCCGTTCCAGTGTGCGCTGATTGAATCACCCAAGCGATTGCAGCAGCTAAGCCTTCAACAATCGATCTACCAATTTGAAAGTACACGAAGAACCAAGCAAGGAAAAGGTTTAAAATAACAAGAATCAAAATTGATTTCCATTGGATATTTTTGCGATCTCTTGAAAATAAAACTGCAATTCCCAAAAACACAAGTAACCCAATGATATTAATGATTAAAAACATGAGGCACCTACCTAGACTTTAATTTTTCAACTTACTATGTAAATATTACTTAGTATAACAAAACCGTACTTTTCCCCAATATAAAGCACTAAAGTTCTGTAAAACATATATTTAACATTATACCATGAGGAAATGTTCGATAAAATAATATTTTAAAGAATTTCGTTAGTATAATTATGAGTTGTAATTTTTTAATGAACTTTAATAAAAGCACTAAAAACGCGATTTGTTTTAAATCACATTTTTAGTGCTCTCTATCATAAATTTCTATTTTTTATTGTTTTCTATATCGTTATAAATATAATCTGCGATAAATTGAGATGATTTTCCTTGTTCTAATGAACAGAAGTCATTATAGAATTTATCAATTTTGTCTTTATATTTTACTTTATGTTGATCGAGCTGTTTTAATTCTTCGGCTAGTTTAAATTCATCTGTAATGATTTCACCTGGAAGATCATTCATATAATCCATATAGAAACCACGTAATCCTTTATCATACTTTTCAATATCATAAGCAAAGAAGAATTGTGGACGTTTTAAGATACCGAAATCAAACATTACTGAAGAGTAATCGGTAATTAGCGCATCAGAAATAAGATACAATTCAGAAATATCATTGTAGTTTGAAACATCGATAGCAAAATCTTCGAAACCATGTAAATCCAAAGCATTAGCAATGAGATAATGCATTCTTAATAAGATAACATATTCATCACCAATTTCTTTTTGAAGATTTGCAAGGTTAATCTTTAAGTCAAATAAGTATTGACCTTTTTTCACAAATTCATCATCACGCCATGTTGGTGCATACATAATTACTTTTTTATCTTTAGGTAAGTTTAGATTACGTTTAATCTCTTCTTGATATTCGATATCATTTTGGCGATTGACTAAGACATCATTACGAGGGTATCCGATTTCCCAAATTCTATCTTCGTCCATCCAAAAAGCAGTTTTAAATATATTTGATGAATAACGGTTCGGTGATACCAAGTAATCCCATCTAGACGCTTCAGCATAGAAATTTTTCTTATATGAGGCAGTCGTTGTACCTGGCATTCTAACGACTTTCATATCATTAGCAAGACGTTTAAGCGGTGTGCCATGCCAAGTCTGAATGTACGTTTGATTTTCTTTTTTATTTAAATATAGTGGCAATCTTGCATTCGATACCCAATATTTTGCTTTAGCATATGCTTCATAGTATTCTTTTGAGCCTTTTTTAACTTTAGTAGCATTTCCTGGGACATTATTGTTATCTGGTTTATTAAATACCCAAATATAATTTAAATGTGGATAATGATCTTGCATATATTCATAAATATATTTAGGACTGTCGCTATAATTTTTACCTCCAAATGCTTCAAAGACAATTGTATGTGGATCAACTGCTTCTTCACTATCTGTTAATTGGTATCTTGAACGTTCTTTCATTTTACTATTCGTCACAATGTTTTTAATTAATCGAGAACGTTTACGAAGATCGTTCACGTATTTTGCGTTTTCCACATCATCCATAGACAAGAATAAAACTTCTAGATTATATAACAATTTTCCATCTTTAATGATGTTCCATTTTAAAGCTTTTACTATTTTGACTAAAGAATTTTCTAGTGTAAGGTATCTTAATTTAATATCTCTTAGTGAAGGGTCAAATCCTTTCTTAATTTCATTTTTCATTCTTTGAATTAAGAAGTTTTTCACCTTTTTATCCTCTGTTCTTTGCATAGCATCAAAGAAACTATCTACATAATCATCAAATTTATTAACAAAATCTTGTCCACTTAATGTATTGCCGACAAATGGATCATATACTTCTCCACGGAAATAAAATGGGAAATTTAATATTCTCACAAAGTTTTCCGCATATTTTATATATTCTAAAGCGAAAGAAGTATCTGTAAAGATGTTTAGATTCTCATTAAATTGTATATTATGTGCTTTTATGATAGCGTTTCTAAATAAAATGTTACATACAGATTCTTTTCTCAAAATTGAGTTAGGATTCTTTTTATGTGACAAATATTGAATACGCACTTTATCTTGATCCACGTATTGTGGACGTTGCATTGCGAATTTATGAATGGGTGCTATTAAAGTATCTAAACCATTAAGATGACGGAAGTAATAATCAATGGCATATGAAGCTAACTGATCATCTGCATCAAGAAACATCACATATTGCCCTTCCGCTTCTTTAAGTGCGACATTTCGCGCATGTGCATGGCCTGTATTCTCAGGAAGCTGGATGAAATTAACCTCTTTATCATAAGATTGTAATGCTTGTTGTAAAATTTCTGTTGATTGATCTGTCGAACCATCATCTACAATCACAAGGTCGAAATCTTGATTTCTTTGACTTTTTAAACTATCAATACATTCAGCAATGTAATCTTCAACATTATAATAGGTAATAATAATCGTTAATTTATTCAAAACATTTCTCTCCAATTAATCTATTTATAATAGGTAGACTTTATATTTTTTAATAACTTTTCTAAGCGTATGTTACGCCAAATTTTCACTCCATTTTACATCTTTGAAGCGTATATTTCTAGCCATTTCTATTCCATAGCTTTATTGACGCTATGACCTCACCGTTATTTATAAGTATACCATTTTCTCTATCGTATATTCATTTACTAAGGATGGTCTCAACGTCTATCTCTATTTTTGTTACAAGCTTTATTCTCTACAATATCAACTTCATCACAAAACAAAGCAGGTTGATGGAGTATTACATCCTTCAACCTGCTTGATTACCTTATTCTGTTAAATTTTGAGTAGTTACAAATTGATGATATTTTTCATGATGCTTCATTAGTTCTGCATGTGTACCTTGTCCTGTTACTTGACCTTGATCGAGGAAGATAATTTGCCCTGCTTTTTTAATAGTAGAAAGTCGGTGCGCAATCACAATAGTTGTACGTCCTTCCATTAACACTTCTAACGCTTCTTGTATTTTTTGTTCACTTTCACTATCTAGGTTTGCTGTTGCCTCGTCTAGTAATAAAATATCTGGATTTTTAACAAAACTACGAGCAATATCGATGCGTTGTCTTTGACCTCCTGATAATTTTAAGCCACGTTCACCAACTAATGTGTCGTATCCATCATCAAATTGCATTATAAAGTCATGACAGTTTGCCAATTTAGCATATTTAATCAATTCTTCGTCAGAAACTTCACGATTAATACCATATAATATATTGTCACGGATTGTGCCATTCATCATTGAATTAGACTGCATCACATATCCAATTTGATTACGCCAATTTGCCATAGGAATATCATAGATACTTTGATTACCATATTTAATATCCCCTGATTCGATTTCATACATGCGTTCAATTAGGTTGAAAATCGTACTCTTACCTGAACCTGATGGACCAACAAAAGCACTTACTTCTCCTTGAGGGATACGGAAAGAAACATTTTTTAATATATCTTTAACATCATATTTGAAATTTACATCTGTAAATTCTATTTCTCCAGGAGTGATGTTTACATTTTTAATTGGCTCTAATTCAGTCATTGGTTCTACTGGCTCTTGCATGATTTCGTAAATACGGCTACTTGCACCTACAGCTTTTTTATAATCTGTAACAAGGGTTGTAAGGTTCATTAATGGCATAGATAATTGCATCACATAAAAAATCATAGCAATTAAAGCCCCCGCTGTTATTGCGCCTGTGGCAATACGGATAGCACCAAAACCAAGAATAACCGCAATCATTAATAACATTATGAGACTTGAAATAGGTTGAATAACCGCAGTGATTTTAGCTTGTCTTAATCCAAGATTATAAATTTCACGTAAGTTACTATGCGCATTATCTAATTCTTGACGTTCTGTATTAGACACTTTAACTAAACGCATTTCTGTTAACACACGCCCTAATAACCCACTAAAATTAGCTATTTCTGACTGTGTATGTATAGAAATTTTTTGCATTTTGCGACCTAATGGAATCATTACTGCCATGAATAATGGAATTGCAATGAATGTTAACAATGTCATTTGCCAGTCCATAATGAATAACATGATGATAGAGCCTACCAAGGTAATGATTGCAGGCAATAGTTGTGGTAATTTTTGTGAAATAAATTCATTAATCACTTTCGTGTCATCCGTTAAACGACTCATTAATTGCCCACTTTCATTTTTATCGAAAAATGGCATTTTCAATTTTATAATATGTTCCCATAATAATGAGCGAATATCGTAAATCATTTTTTCACCAATTTTACTCAATAAATAAATACCGATACCACTAAGTAAGGCATTGGCGATAAAAATGCCTGCGAACAAAATAACGATATTCCAATTAATACTGCTTGTTGAAAATTTATCAACTAAACGACCAGTAAATAATGGGATAAGTAGACCACTAATACTTCCTAGAGAAGAAATGATAATAGCAGCAATGATTAATCCATATGGCCATGACAAACGTTTAAATAAGAAAAATAATGGATTTTGTCCTTTCATAAATTACCCCTCTTTTATATTCATTTTTTAATTTTAATACTTAAAACTTATAATTATTTATAACAACTTTAAAGTGTAAAAATTATGTTTTTCACAAGTTTTCATTATGATAGAATACTTTCATTGACAATTTTTGTATAAAAGGAAAGATAAATAAATGAAAAGAATAACTTATCTCGTTTTACTCATCTTATCTACGGCTCTCATTATATCACCGATAGCTATAGCTAAAGAACCTACACCTACAGAAATTACACGTCAATATGGTTATCCCGATGTCTCAGATGCCTATCAACCAGAAAGTGCTATCAATGTGAGTCAATCAGGACAAATATTATATCAATATCAAGCTGATAAAAAATGGTATCCTGCTTCAATGTCTAAGTTGATGACGATGTATCTTACATTAGAAGCCATCAAACATGGTGACCTTTCGTTAAATGACAAAGTACATATTACGCAAGCACACTATCAAATGTCAACTTTGCCAGAATTGAGTAATACCAAATTGTATCCTGGAGAAACATATACCATCGCAGAACTTCTTCAAATCACTGTTTCAAACTCTAGTAATGCTGCTGCTCTAATACTTGGTGAAGAAGTCTCTGGTAACGTCAATGACTTTACTGACTTAATGAATAAGAAAGCCAAGGAAATTGGCATGAATGATACACGCTTTGTGAACCCTACTGGTGCCATGAATAAACGTTTACGTGACTTTGCACCTTCAAAATATAAAGATCATCAAAATAACGTTTCCTCTGCAAAAGATATGGCCATCTTAGATCAACACGTCATTAAGGATACGCCTGAAATTTTAGATTTTACAAAGCAACTTGAACCTACAGTACATAACGTCACTTTTCCAACTTATAACCATTCTTTAGAAGGAGCGAAGATGAGTTTACCTGGTACAGATGGACTAAAAACAGGTTCAAGCGATGTCGCTGACTATAATCATACCATCACTACAAAACGAAATAAATTGCGTATCAATCAAGTTATTATGGGTGCTGGCGATTTTATTCATTTAGGCGGTGAAATGCAACGTAACATGATTGGGAATGCATTAATGAACCGTTCATTCGATCAGTATAAATATAAGAAAGTACTTTCGAAAGGTACACATCAACTGAATGGCAAAAAATATTACGTAGCTAAAGACTTATACGATATTATTCCAAAAAACATGAAAAAAGATGATTACAAGTATGTAGTTGAAGATGGTCGTGTGCACTTAGAGTATCCTCGTCAATTTTTAACTAACAATGATGGACCTCCTAGCGTAAAAGTCACACGTTCATTCATACATCAAGCAGATTCAGTCGCTCAAAGTACATGGAAAACTCATCCTATCTTAACTTTCATAGGATTAGGATTGATTGCCATTGCATTTATATTAATCATTTATATGATTTTACATCGTATTTTTAAACATAAATAATTAATTAGAAAACGAAATCCACATTTCCTTTTAAAATTTTAGGAAATGTGGATTTTATCTTTATAAGTTATATTATTTTGCGTCTTTACCGTAAAGTTCTTGTTTAATTTTAGTTGTTGAAATACCTTCAGTACGTTTTAAGTATACAACTTCACATTTGTCTTTTAAGAAGTCAAATTCGCCTTCCCAATCGTGGCCCATAACGAAAACATCAACATCGTAACGGTCAACATCGATTTCTTTTTGACCCCAGTCACTTTCTGGAATAACTAAATCTACATAGCGAATAGATTCTAACATCATTTTACGTTGTTCAAAGTCATAATAAGATTTCTTGTTCTTAATTTGATTGAATTCGTCTGTTGATAACGCAACGATTAAGTAATCGCCCATTTCACGAGCTCTTCTTAAAAGTTCTATATGGCCATAATGTAATAAATCATAAGTACCATAAGTAATGACTCTTCTCATTTTTTGCTGTCTCCTTTACTAAATCTTTAATCATTCTTCATAATCTTAATTTAGCATAAATATTTTTTACATACCATCTTTTATAAAAGCAGACATGTTAAGCCATTAGACGTCACTATGCCTCTATATCTTAAAAGAATTAACGTTTAAGTATGTGTTTTAACGATTGTTTACCATTGAATACTGCTTTTTTAGGTAAGACTTGTGCTTTAAATCGTAAGTACCCTGGGCGTCCTATACCTACATTTACAAGAGTTTGACGCCAAATTTCATACGTTTCATGTGTCCATTTTGTAGCACCTTGTTCTACTGCTTGAACGATTCTAAATAAAGCGTCCCCTGAATATTCTGTATGTTGCATTTCTTTAATATAACGCGTTACTTGTTCAATAAATGACGTTGTCACATCACTATTTTTTAAAAGATAAGCTTGAATCAAGTAACTTACAATCAAATCATCCATACGATAACTGTAATAAACTTTTTCATTAGTTAATAACAACATTTCCATTACACGATGGCGTACTTTACGAGCATCCTCTATATAAGATAAAAAGGTGTCCGCACGCTTATCGGTTACAGAGCCTTCTCGCTCATTATATCCGTATACGAGAAGCGGTATTAACTGGATATCTCGTGCAGTTAAATAAGCACGCGTAATAAATGTATGTTCCTCACAAAATACCACATCTTCATCAAATCTTAATGCGTTAAATTTAGAGTTAAATAATTTCCCGCCCGGACCAATAGATTGTAATAACTCAGGTACTTCTGCAAGTGTAACCATGCTCTCGCGATTAATCTCCTCATGCGTAGGCACGACTTTCCAGTCGCCGTTTACGCCACACCCAATTTGCCCAACGACAATATCGACTTCTTTATTTTTCTCATAGTAATCAATCATTTTATCAATTCTTCCAGGTAAGAATTGATCATCTGCATCTAAGAACATAAACGCTTCAACATCATCCGACATTGAGGCTAAACCGAAATTTCTGCTCTTAGCTGCACCGGCATTTTCTTGATTGTAAACCATCATATTTTTTACTTCTTTTTGTAACTGCATCAACACTTGTTTCGTTTTATCCGTAGAACCATCATTAACACAAATAATTTCAACTTCATGCTTTGTATCAATTGATTTTACAGCTTTTCGAATTGTATGTTCTGCATTAAATACTGGAATAATCACAGCTATTTTCATTCTTTCACCAACTTTTCAATAAATTCTATAATTTGTTGCAAGCTTTTAGAAGTATTGTAGCGATGCCAATCTTTAAATAATGGCTGTAATATATCTTCACTATTTTTTATTTTAAAAATTAGTTCCTTTTCACTGAATACTTTATAGTGTTGAGGGATTTGTTTATAAAATTGATTTAAACCACGTACTTTCTCATATTTCTCTTCATCATACACATAGAAAATAACAGGTTTATTTAACAAACTTGCTTCAATAGGCAAAGAACTATAATCACTAATAATCACATCTGCCATTATCATTAATTCAGAAGTAGATATTTCTGAATGATGTCCAGAAATTGACGGATGCAACTGATTAATTAATGTATAATTTGGCAACTGAGTTTCAAAATTAGCTTTATCTAATTGACGATTATCCTTTGCATCTTCACGATAGGTAGGAACATATATCGCCAATTTATTAGTAATATTATAATGTTCTTTTAAACGCGCTTGTTCAGTCTTAAGATTGAAATTTAAATAATTCATTAATCGTGGTAATCCAAAACGTAACATTTGTTTATCTGTAGCCCCGAAAGCCTCGTTAAAGCATGTTACCATTTCTTCTCCACCGACAAGATAATAATCAGTTGCTTGATATACACGTTGATATTGTTTAACCATTTTTTTATTATTTAAATCTACTTGATGGTCAGTTAATCCGAAATTCTTTAGAGCCCCAGAAGCATGCCAAGTTTGAATAATAGATTGACCATTTTTCTTAGCATAGCCACCTAACATTAAATAATACGTATCAATAATGATGACCTTGGCACTGCTCAACGCTTTAATATGCTTGAAAATATGTTTATTTCCAGCTGGTAAAAATGAAACACTCTTGAATTCTTTTATTCTCTCTTGTTCTTTCTCATTCGCTATCACTGTAAGATGATACCCTTTGTGATGCAGCTGCTGAATAATTGGTAACACATCTTGTGGAAATGTCATCATCACTACAATATGGTTATTTTTTACTTTTTTACTTTTGAAAATGAAGTTCAATATCGCAATCATTATCATATAAATGTTTTTTATAATTAGTCGCATACGTCTACCTCCCACCTTTTCGAAAATTAAAAATAAAACTTTCTGAATATATAAAACAGGCTGGGACAAATATAAAATGTCTCAGCCTTAGTTTACATTTATAAGAAATCTGCAAAGTGATCTCGATATCTACGATGCAGGATTGAACCTAAAACGAAGAAAATCAAGATAACTGCTACGTTGTAAAGGAATAATTTCCAATGTTCAACGAAGTACCATTCATGGAATAAAATCGCTGCACGATAAGATTGTGCTAAGAAATAAACCGGATTAAATTTCATAATATCATTAATCACGCTACTAATTCCTGTTTCTTTAGGAATCCATAAGATTGGTGACATGTAAAATAAAATTCTCAATAATGCTTGCATAATCATTTGAGTATCACGCACGATGATGCCCAATGTTGAAGTGAATAATGCAACTGACGCAGTAAAGAAAAATGTGAGTGGTACATAGATTAGTAATTGTACAATGTGTATAGATGGGAAAATGCCATTCCCCATACAAATAGCGATAATGATGGCCAATAATCCAATATGACCATAAAACTTACTTGTCACAATATAAGTAGGAATAATAGATAATGGGAAATTCATCTTCGCAACTTGATTGAATTTCATAGATACAGATTTCGTACCTTCGAGAATACCTTGGTTGACGAAGAACCACATACTGATACCTACTAATAACCATAAAATAAATGGCACGCCATGAATCGGCGCATTACTTCTAATTCCCATACCAAATACAAACCAATAAACCATAATTTGTAAGGCCGGGTTAAGTAATTCCCATGCTACGCCTAAATAATTATTAGTGTTTGTAATTTTGATTTGGAATTGTGCGAGTCGTTGTACTAAATAGAAATTTTTTATATGTTCTTTAAAAACAGATCCTACTGCCGACATTGAAATAAACCACACTTTCATTTAAATATCCACGATGGCATTTAAATTCTTTAACTTATCACTTGAATACTTACATTCATTATATATAACATTTCTCGAAAAGTTTAATATAATTGAAGTATAAAGGTATATCATTTTATATACTGTTATTTTCTTATTTAAAAAACGATTTTTATGTTGCATATTCATTTTCAAAAATAAAAAAATAATCTTTTATATTTACAAAAACTATACAAAATCACTTATACACTTTACACTAGGTTAATAAATTTAACAACTGTTGTGTGATGTATTATAATCGATATAACTATCTGTAAGGAAGGAATACTTATGAGCGTATCTGTTAACATTAAAAATGTGACAAAAGAATATCGCATTTATCGTAATAATAAAGAGCGTATTAAAGATGCCTTAATCCCTAAAAATAAGAATAAAACATTCTTTGCTTTGGACGATGTGTCAATTACTGCCAATGAAGGCGATGTAATCGGATTAGTAGGCATCAATGGGTCTGGGAAATCAACATTAAGTAATATGATTGGTGGCTCATTATCACCTAGTTCTGGAACAATCGAACGCCACGGGGAAGTAAGCGTCATCGCCATTAACGCGGGACTAAACGGTCGTTTAACTGGTGTAGAAAATATTGAATTTAAGATGTTGTGCATGGGCTTTAAAAAGAAAGAAATTAAAAGACTTATGCCTCAAGTTATTGAATTTAGCGAGTTGGGTGAATTTATTTATCAACCTGTTAAAAACTATTCAAGTGGGATGCGTGCGAAATTAGGATTCTCTATTAATGTAACGATTAATCCTGATATCTTAGTTATTGATGAAGCGCTCTCAGTGGGAGACCAAACCTTTACTCAAAAGTGTTTAGATAAAATTTATGAGTTTAAAGAAGCAAATAAAACCATTTTCTTCGTTAGTCATAACATCCGACAAGTGCGCGAATTCTGTACTAAAATTGCTTGGATAGAGGGCGGTAAATTAAAAGAATTTGGCGAACTAGATGACGTATTACCTAAATATGAACAGTTCTTAAAAGATTTCAAGAAGAAATCTAAAGCAGAACAAAAGAAATTTAGAAAGCAGTTGGATGAGAAACGTTTCGTCGTAAAATAAAAACAATTTATAACTAAAAATAAATAAACTTTATTATTTATTTTGAGTTTATTACTTTAAAAATTGAGTTAAAAGTACTACTATAAATAGTGGAATTTATGAATATTATTCACATATAAAGAAGGTGAACATCATAGCCTCAGTTAATAAAACACAACAATTCGCAAATTTAGTGCGAGCTTATAGAAAATCTTATATTGGTAAAGGTCCTGAAAATATCAAAGTTTTCTTTAAGGATAATTGGGCTATATGTCACATGACTGGAAGTTTAAGTAAAGTCGAAAATTTCTATTTGCAAAATAAAGATTTTACAAGTATGCTTAAACAAGGACGTACAGAAGAAATCAAAGATTTATATAAACGTCAACCTCCAAAAGAAATGGAAGAACTTGTTGGCGCTAAATTTGTAAAACTTTTTACTGACGTCGATTTAGAAAACGATGAAGTCATTTCAATATTTGTTTTTGATCAATCAATTGAAGATTAGTACTTCAATTTTATATACGATATATAATTTAATAACATTCAACTTTAAAGTAAGATAGGTTTACTGTCTTAACTTTTTTGGGATTGGTGTAAGGTACTCGGTGCTGTTTGCTAACCCACTTTATTGAATCTATTGTTTAATTCAAGGAGGTGGTCCAGGCAAAGAAGCATCGAGTATTTTTTTAACGTTATAAGTGCTCTCAACTTAGAATTACTAGAAAATTCTTATAGGAGTGTATATTTATGAAAATAGTAGCATTATTCCCAGAAACAGATAAAGGTTTAGACAATCAATTATTAAATACTGAGAAAGCAATAGGTCTTAGAGATTTTTTAAAAGATACTGAACATGAATTAGTTATTTTAAAAAATGGTGAAGAAGATTTAGACCAACATTTAAGTGATATGGATATCGTCATCAGTGCGCCATTCTACCCTGCTTATATGAGTAAAGAACGTATTGAAAAAGCACCAAATTTAAAATTAGCAATTACTGCAGGTGTTGGTTCTGACCACGTTGATTTAGAAGCGGCTAGTCAACATGATGTTGGTGTTGTAGAAGTAATAGGCAGTAATACTGTTAGCGTTGCTGAACATGCAGTGATGGACTTATTAATTGTATTACGTAATTTCATGGAAGGTCATCGTCAATCAGTTGAAGGTGAATGGGATTTATCTAAAGTAGGTAACCAAGCTCGTGAATTACAAAATAAAACAATTGGTATTTTTGGTTTCGGACGTATCGGTCAATTAGTAGCTGAACGCTTAAAACCTTTCAATGTAACAATCCAACACTACGATCCAATTAATCAAAAAGACAATGAAAACTCTAAATTCGTTGAATTTGATGAATTAATTAAAACAAGTGATGCTATCACAATTCATGCACCTCTTACTCCTTCAACAGATAACTTATTTGATGAAGAAGTATTAAGTAAAATGAAAGAAGGTAGCTACTTAGTTAATACAGCTCGTGGTAAAATCGTTAACACTGAAGCATTAGCCGAAGCAGTTAACAAAGGTCATATTCAAGGTTATGCAGGTGATGTTTGGTACCCACAACCAGCTCCAGCTGATCACTCTTGGAGAAATATGCCTCGTAATGCTATGACGATTCACTATTCTGGTATGACTTTAGAATCTCAAGCACGAATTGAAGACGGTGTAAAAGATATCTTAAACCGCTTCTTTAATAATGAACCCTTCCAAGATAAAGACATCATCGTTTCTAGCGGTAAAATTTCAAGTGCTAGTTACACTGCTAAATAATAGATAGCATTTATAAACGTTATATTGATTAATTATTTGCGTAATAAGATGATTCCCTGTAGTCTTTTATGCTTAATTGCTTAAACTTAATCCTAGAAATGTAAAACCCTAAAAATTAAAACGTATTTTATTAATATATATAATTAAAATAAAAATACGAGTTATAACTTATAGATGAGCCATAAATGTCATCATAAGCTTAAAAACTCAAAGTTAAAAGTTAAGCGTAGACGTAGCTCTTTAAGTAATATTGATTCTTCCCCAATTCAAATCAATTAGTTTAAAGGTTTACGTTCTATAGCTGACTCGCAATCACTAAATTCTAATATATAAATGATTATATTGAATCATCAAACTTTCCCTGTTAACTTGATGATTTAATATAAAAATTTCTCCCCTTAAACAAAGAGAGAAAGATGATACTCCCTGGTCATCTTCCTCTCTTTTTTATTTTTTCTTATTTTTACGTTGAACTTTTAATACTTTGTACATAAATTTAGGTATACTTTTCATTCGACCTATACGTCTCCAATCAATCAAGAGACGATATACCCATTCGACATTTAATCTTCGGAATAGTTTAGGTGCACGTTTTTTGGTGCCACTAAACACTTCTAGAGAGCCACCTACGCCCATGAATAGTGTATGGTCAAATGATTGTTTATGCTTTTCAATCCATTGTTCTTGTAAAGGAAAGCCCATACCTACAAAAATATAATCAGGATTAAAACGTTTGATGCGTTTAATCACTGTCTCATCATTTAAATCAATATAACCATGATGATGTTCAAACTGAGCTTGAGGATATCTTTGTTGTAATTTCTCATGTGCTTGTCCAACAATTTCTTTAGTTGAACCTAATAAATATACTTTTTGATGATTAGCATGAGCTATTTTCATACAATGATTCATTAATTCAATTCCAGGAATTCGACGTTTCAATGGTGTTTTTAATCTATTTGAAGCTTTAACTATACCTGTACCATCTGGAACAATATAATCTGCTTGATTAATAAGTTGTCGATATGAGACATGTTCAGTAGCATAATCAACAATTTCAGGATTAGCCGTCACAATAAATAGATTGTCGGATGTATCTTCATGAAAAAAGTTTTTAACATTTTCAATCATATCAAGCATAGTTACATTATCGAAATACACACCTAAAATATCTACTTTTTGAGTTTTTGTTTTTATTTGATCACACATTTAAGTAATCTCCTTACTCTCCATACAATTTCGTATCCATATATTATATGAGAATTTAAAATATATGAATACTTTTTTCTTAACAATTTTTTTACAATCAACCTCTTAAATTCATATATATGATTAAGACTAAAAGTATATATAATATAGGAAACTTTAAACACTTTTGTTCCGAACGCCTTAACGCCTTAAAAATAGGCCTAAAGTCTAAACGCTAAAATAAAGCTTTTCAATTATAATAGAAACTATATATATGAAGTAAACGAGGTTGATTATGCTTTATTTAGAGAATTTTTTCACGACGACGTTTAATTTAAATATTTATTTAATCGTTATTATAGCTATTCTATATATTTTTATCCATCATAATAGGCAACATACTATCAATCAATATTTAGATATATATTTTAACTATATCCCAGTGTTAACGCATGAATTTGGTCATGTCTTATTTAATAAAATCAGTGGCGGTAAAGCAAAAGATTTAGTCATAGTGATGCGTCCAAGTGAGCGACTACAAACGATGCAACAAGGTTATGCAATTACGCAATCAAAGCATTTAGTAGGTCAATGTATCACTACTTTAGGAGGTTACGTTATGCCTCCAATTATGCTTTTAATCGGCTTAAGTGCAGCGCATTATAACCACCCTAGTCTATTCTTAACCGCTTATATCTTTATTTTTATCTATTATTTATTTTTAACTTCTAGAAAAGTTTCACCGATTATAGTGCTCGTCATATTAGGTACACTTTTATATTTTTTAATACAACATGATAATCAAGCATTGATTTATTATGTCGTACTATTGAGTTATCATATAATATTAGGTCTTTTATTAGGCGAAGTTTTACAATCCAGTTGGACAATTTTTAATCTTACATTCCAAAAGCCAGCGCCAAGCTGGGATGGTCACACTTTAGCAACAATAACCCACATTCCAACTGTCCTATTTAGCGTACTATGGATAGCCATTAATTTTTTCGCTCTATATTTAATGTTCAAATTCACATTTTAAAAGCCTCAATTTAATAAAAAAACCTCCGATAAGTAGTGGTTAACCGCTTATCGGAGATGAATTTATAATTTAAACCTTTAATTATTTACCCTTACTCTTACACATGCTCTGCAAAGATGTTCATCGCATTATCGTAACTTAAAATCGTCACAGTCTCATTATGTTTAACAATAATGACTTTATTAGTCTCATCCTTAGTAACAATTTCAACTTCATTACCAATTGAAATATCTTTACTTGAAAGATAAATTAGTAATTCTGTTTTATCGCGCACACGTTTAATATGAACACGATCGCCAGGTTCAAATTCAAGTAATGAGGTAGTAAATTTTTCATTAAAATGATAATCACGCGGAATAATTCCACCGTGCGGACATGTTTCAGGATAATCTAGTAATTTATCTAATCTTTTAACAAATAAATCAGAAACACGATGTTCTAGAATTTCCGCTTCTTGATGGACTTCTTCCCAATTATATTGTAAAACTTCTATTAAAAATAACTCCAACAGACGATGACGCTTAATGATATCCAACGTATGCTTCAAGCCTTCGTCCGATAACTTCACACCTTTATAATGTTTCGTTTCGACGTAACCAGCTTTTTCCAAACGCCCTACCATTTCACTAACTGAAGGAGGCTTAATATTTAAATACTGAGACAATTTCTTATTTGAAACAAATGAGTGATCACCATCATTCGCTAATATCGCTTTCAAATAATCCTCTTTCTCTTCAGTTAACATTATTTCACCTCACCTAAGCATTCACTTTATTGTATCACGAATTGCACGCAAATGTTATTGCCTCACATTTTGAAAAGGCAGTCCCTAGTAGCTAAAGATAATTAATTATAAACGTATCGTGTTCTACCTTTTCAAAGAAAAAATCCCTAATGCAAGATACATCAGGGATTCTTAATATAATATCATTCTAATCCGTCAAGCTATCCACGATAACCATCTCATCATAGTTAATCGCTTCCCTCAACTTCAATGCTGTACTTTCAGTAATTTCATCGTCATTCACTAAATCAGTTAAAATACGACGTTGTTCTCTTAAAGCATTGAGTTTAATCTTCGTAATCGAATCTTCGGCACGTGTGTTAAAGAAGTTAGCTGGAGAGAGGTTATCAATTCTCATTAGATAACCGTCACAAATCATTCCAACTTCTAATTTATTATCTTCATTGGCTTCATCTACTAAACGACTCACCACATTGTAATGGACAAGTTTATTAATCTTTGAAAGTTCCATTAAGTTATCCGTTACGCTTAATGATGAAGCAGCATTCGTACGTGTACGAATATGACGTTTTAAAAGCCAAGCTCTCAAGCCGACGATAATACGACGGATTAATGATGCTTGTCTATATACTTGCGTTCTTTCGGCATATCTCATGTAGTTTTCTAACATACTTTTAGTGATATCGCCTTTGTCTGCAAGATCTTTAAGCGTTTTATTCTCAACTTTAAACGCTATACTTTGTAAACGTTCAAGTTCTTTAGAGTTCTCATCATCTTTTTCCACAGATTTCAAGAATGTCAATTTATCATGATATTCTTTGATTACGTTACCATAGCGATAACTTGTTTCAAATGTAGAATGATGATTTAAATAATCAATTACATGTTCAAGAATATATATTCTGGCCTCTTTAAAGTTCATACTTCCAATTTTGGCTTTAGGCGCAGAAGCTGTGACAAATGGCAAGACAACTTGCGCGATAACTAAACTTATAATTACCATTCCTGAAGAAATAAATAATAAGTCATTTCTGTAGGTAAACGCATGATGATTCGCCAAATAATACGGCAACGTTAATGCGATAGCTAAAGAAATGGTTCCGTGAACCCCGCATAGCGTCATAATTAACGCATACATACTACGTTTAGGTGGTTTCTCTTTTCTCTTATCGTCGCCTTCATCGTTCATCATTTTTTGAAAAGGGCTGACCGACAAATAAAACGATGGATAGAGTACATACACCCAAATAAATCTAAATAAATACACAGCTAAAGCAACTAAAGCAGTAATAATCATTAAGAATAATAAGTTATGTGGCTCAGTTTTTACAATATTGCCAATTACTTCTGGCACTAAAAATCCTAATATTGAAAAAACAAAACCATTTAAAGCATAACCTAGAATATTCCATGTATGGTTATAACTCATTTGAAGACGCGTACGTGTCTGCGCAATACGATCACGCTCAAAACCATGTACCAAACCAGCAACTACAGCCGCAATGATACCTGACGCGTGAAACATTTCAGCTACGAGATACGTTACAAATGGTGTAAGTAATTGAAGGAACGTAAACATATTGATATTTTCAATACCGCGTCTTGTAAGCGTTAAACGGAATCGCACTAATGCGATACCAATGAGTAAACCAACAATTGCGCCTCCTATAGAAGCAATTAAGAATTGTTGCACCGCTTCAACTAAAGAAAACGCTCCAGTAATTAACACTCCTACAGCGATTTTAAAAGATATGATACCGGCAGCATCATTTAATAATGATTCACCTTCTAAAATCGTCATAGCACCTTTAGGTAAAACCTTACCTTTTGTAATAGCTTGAACTGCTACAGCATCTGTTGGACATAAAATTGCAGCTATAGCGAATGCTGCACCTATTGGTAAATCTGACCAAATCCAGTGAACAAATAATCCAACGCCAATAACTGTAGTAATAACTAGACCTAACGCCATCAACATAACAGGCTTAAGATATCGACGTAAATGGACTCTAGAAACGTTAACGCCCTCAACGAATAATAAAGGCGCTATTGTGGCTACCATAAAGAGTTCAGAATCGAAGTTGAATTCCACAGGTACTGGTAATAAAAAGAGGAGCATGCCCAAAGCAATTTGGATAAATGCCAGAGGTACTTTAGGTAAAAAAGTATGAACAAAGGAGCTTATAATCACTACAGCCAGAAATATCAGAATCGTTTCAAATATTTCCAAACTTTCACCCCATTATTTTCTTATTGAATTAGAGAAATAAGATCTGCTTAATAATATTTTTATGTCTAATTATATCCACAAATGATTCATCTTAAACTCTTAATCAGTTAATTATAATTTTACCATTATTCTGACTATGAATTAACTAACTTGCACTCATGCTTATATGAAAAGAATTAAATTGCTAACATGTTATAAAATATTTATTTTATTATTAATTTATTAGAACAAATGACTAATCCCCTCACTATGCGATATTGAATAGCGAAGGGATTTTATACATCATTTATATTAGAAGTAGAAGGCATTCACGTGTAAATAAAAATAGTATCAATCTTCTAAATCTTTTTCTGCTTTTTCTATGAATTTTTTATTTTCTTCAATTTGTTTTTTTCGAGCCTTTTCATCTTCTAATTCTTTTTGTTTTTGAATGTCGTGATAAACTTGTTCACGTTTCTCTTCGCGCTGTTTCGCTCTACTTTCTAATTCTTCTTTAGTATTGAACTCATTTGAGCTTAATAAAATAGTTGATTCTCTAGGAACATCGTCTTTGCGATACATATAAGCACCTGTACGATAAGCGGCTCTTGCTACCAGATGCATGCCTACCGGAGAAGTTAAATTGATAAAGATAATAGATAACAATAATCGTACGCTAAAGAAACTCTGTGAATGGATGAAATAAATTAATACGCCTATTAGTGTTAACAACACAGATAACGTCGAACTCTTAGTAGACGCATGACTTCGTAAAAAGACATCTTGAAATTTGACTATGCCAATCGCACTAATCACTGCAATGATACTTCCTAGAAAGATAAGGATGGCGGCGATTAATTCAATGATTTCGTTTATTTGTTCCATTGAATACTCGACCTCCCCCTATAAATCTAGAAATTGAGACTGAACTTACAAAGGATATAATCGCAATTAACATAATTGAATCTAGATAAGACACCGTATCGTATATCACGCTAATAATGCCTACTATACACATAATTACAGCACTCGAAGCATCAAAGGCTACAACTCTATCTGCCGTCGTAGGTCCTTTAATCAAACGGAAAAGACCAATTAAAAACGCTATACCAAATAACACGAGTGCGCTTGTCGTAAAGAAATTGATGAGTGACTCAATCATTGTGTCACCTCCAGAATCAAGTTTTCATATTGCTTGATATTTTTCAATAAACTTTCTTTTTCCTTTTCTGAAACATCAATACTGTGAATAAAAAATTTATTGGTCGCTTTTGAAATTCTAATAACTGTAGATCCAGGCGTAATAATAATTAAAATTGTTAAAAATGTAATAGACCAATCATTTTTAAGACTCGTTTCATAAGTTAAGAGTCCGGGATTCATATCTTTTGTTTTAAAAAGAATGTAATTAATAATGCTAAGACTAGATGTTATTAATTGATATAAATAAACTGCTAAAAACTTAATTACAACCCATATCTTTTTAGGATAAAATTCCTGGTTAAAGAAACGGTGAAGAATATATATCACTATTAAGCCAATCACATAGCCAGCTACAAAGGTAGAGAATACAAATGAATGTTCATCTTGGAAGAGCACCCATAGAAACGCAATTAAAATGTTTAAAACAATTTGTCTCATTTATTCTCCTCCTTTAAATGTGTATTGACTAAATTATGGAAATAATGATCGTCTATATTTAATTTAGTGGCATTTTCTGTTGTTTTCATCACCACTGGTGCAGCGATACCCATTGCTAATACTACGGCAATTAGAATACCTAGAATACTTTTACGATGCATTGGTAATGGGTTGAAATCAACTTGTTCACCGTCGTTATCTCCAAAGTACATAATGAATAAAATTCTAAAGAGGCTATACATGGCAATTAAGCTTGTAATAATCATTAAACTTAAGCCAATATAATTTCCATTTTGAACTGCCCCTTGGAAGATAAGGACTTTTCCTGGGAAACCACTAAACGGTGGAACGCCTCCAATCGCGAAGATCATTACTATAAAGGCAACCCCGTAGAACGGTTCTTTTTTAGCTAAACCACTTAAATATCGATATTCTCGATAGCCTGACATATAAACTAAACTACCAATGACAAAGAACAGCATTGTTTTAACAATAATGTCATTTGCTAAATAAAAGATAGCGCCATGAACGCCAGCAAATGTGTTAGAACCTAATCCTAAGATGACAAAGCCAATTGATAAAATAACTTGGTAAGATGCTACTTTCTTAATATCGCGATAAGCAATCACGCCAAATGCGCCGATAATCATCGTAATACATGATAGAAATACGAGTAGCGGATGCGTAACGCCAGTATGTTGATCAAATAGTAAAGTAAAGAAGCGGATTAACGCATAAGCCCCTACTTTCGTCATTAAAGCTGCAAATAAGGCAGCAAGTTCTGTATTTAATACTGCATATGCTTTAGGTAACCACATAAAGAGTACCAAAGCCGCTTTAGATCCAAAAGCTACCATAAATACGATAGAAACAATAATAATTGCCCTATTATCATGGATTTGATCTAAACGTAAGGCAATGTGAGAAAAATTCAATGTACCTACTATTTTATATAACAAACCGATACCTAGTAAGAATAACCATGAGCCAATGATATTTAATACTACATAAATAATCGCAGCACGTAGTTGTTCTACCGATTGTCCAAGCGTTACTAACACGAAGGACGCAAGTAACATAATTTCAAACATGACATATAAATTAAATAAATCTGAAGTTAAGAAAGAACCGATGACGCCTACTGTTAAGAATAAAATAAAAGAAGGCATATAAAATCGATTGACACGTTGTTCGCCTCGTCCAAATCCATATGACATGATTAAAGTTACTACAAAGGAAGCTACTGTAGTCATTAATAGACCAAGTGAATCTCCTAAAAATTGTATACCAAATGGCGCTGACCAATCACCAAAATTTAGTGTAATCGGCTTATGCTTTAATACATAAATGAGTAAAGCAAAAGAAATAATTGTATTGAGTGACATCGTACCGATATACAAAATCTTTGATAAAGTATTTTTATCTTTCGTAAATACGAGCACTAATGCACATACTAAAGGTAATAAAAGTGGGAGGATTAAAATATTACTGTTCATGTTTATCCTCCTCTCCTCTCAACACATTGATATCCGATTCTTTTGTTACACGATATGTTCGATATATCAATACTAATAGAAAAGCTGTCATCGCAAATCCAATAACGATAGCTGTTAGTACAATCGCTTGTAATAATGGATCTACGAAATTGTTATTTGAACCATGAATTAATGGTTCAACCATTTTATTACTATAGTGACCCATACTCATGATAATTAAATTACCTGCATGAGTATAAATTGAAATACCAATAACGATACGTATTAAATTTAAAGATAGAATCATGTACGTTCCTATAAATACTAAGAATCCTATCACAAAAAGTAAAATTAAATTCATGAATTACCACCACTTAAACACAACATTACTGTAACAATGACGCCCACTACAGTAAGTAATACGCCACCTTCAAAAAGAGTTACTGTAGTCACATGAAGTTCGCCAAAGATAGGTAAAGGAATATGTGCTTCACTTTGATGTAAGAAAGATTTACCAAAGAATATAGGAACGACTGCTGTTAATACTGAAATGAAGGAGCCAATAATCATCAGCTTCTTGAAATCTATCGGCAAACTTTCTAATACTTCATTCACATCGAAAGCTAAAAACATTAAGATGAATGCTGAACTAAATATAAGTCCTCCAATGAAACCGCCACCTGGATTATTGTGACCTGCAAAGAACACATAAAATCCAAATGTGAGTAAGATGAAAACCACAATTTTAGTGACTGTTTTTAAAACAATATCATTCTCTTTCATCTTGGCCCCTCCAATCTTTATAAGTTAATAATGTATAGATACCTAAACCAACAATAATTAATACAAGACTTTCAAACATTGTATCTAATGCTCTAAAGTCACCTAAAATGGCATTAACTATATTCTTACCACCTGTTAATTTATAAGCATTCATATAATATTTAGAAATCGTTTCTAGTCCATCACCTTGTTGAGCTATAAAGACTAGTGTCACAACTGCACCTGCCATAATAAATGACACAATTATTTTAATACTTTCTACTTTTAAATTATTTGCTCTACGAGAAATATTTGGTAAACGTGAGAAGCTAACAATAAAGAGAATGGTTGTAATTGTTTCGACTACTAATTGTGTTAATGCTAAGTCTGGCGCACGCATTACTAAAAAGAATAGTGCTACAGAATAACCAATAATACCGTTTAATATAACCATTGTTAAACGTTGGCGAATAAATACTAATGCGATACCTACAATACTTACCATTATTGCTAAAATAACTTCTAATGGACCGAAGTCGGTAACATGAATTTGATGTAGTTTAGGGAAACCGACTTGCATAATGCCATAAGCTACTAAAATCGCAAAAATCATGAGCGTGATAATATTGTAATGATTCAAGCGGTTATTCATTAAATGTCGAATACTTTGACCAGAATAGCTTTCAAATTCTCGATAAACTTTGCGATACGCATTGGTAATTGAGGCATATTTTACAACGCGATGTGTGAGATACTTCCAATCAATCTTCAAGGCTAAAATAAGTCCTACTACGATAACAATTACACTAAATATTAATGGTAAATTAACGCCATGCCATTGTGAAACATGCGGTGCTAGTGTATCTACATTGGCACCTAAATACGTAACATTGCGTAAAGCTGGTAACACAATGTGATGTGTAAAGAAATTAGGTACGAAGAAAATAATTGGTAACATAACCATTAAAATCATTGCTGGTAAACTAAAGAGCCAAGGCTCATGGATATGTTTCTTCGGCACTTCTTCTCCATCAAATTCGCCCCAATATGTTTCTTTTAACATGTAAACTGCATAAACAAATGTAAAAATACTAGCAATTACTCCTAAAGCCACTACTAAAATAGTTAACGGTAAACCAAATTGCTGTAACTTTATAGCTTTAACTAATGAGTCAAAGAACATTTCTTTACTCAAGAAACCATTTAAAAATGGTACGCCTGCCATTGATAAGGCAGCTAAAGTCATTGCTAAATTCATTTTAGGGAAATATTTACGCATACCACTTAGACGACGAATATCTCTTGTACCTGCCTCATGGTCTATAATTCCTACACCCATAAATAAAGCACATTTAAATAACGCATGGTTCATTAAATGGAATAAGCCGGCAAATAAAATGAGCGTATATATCTCTGCCATAGGACCAGATGGATGCTGAGCAATACCGCCTCCTAAACCGACCATAGACATAATCATACCGAGTTGACTTATTGTAGAATATGCTAATATTCCTTTTAAATCATATTGTCTTAAAGCTGTAATCGAACCAAACATCATTGTAATAAGTCCTACGAACGTTACTGTATAAATGTAACTATCACTTAAACCTAATATTGGAGTAAATCTGAATAGTAAAAAGATACCTGCTTTAACCATTGTGGCTGAATGTAGATACGCACTTACTGGCGTAGGAGCAGCCATTGCTTTCGGTAACCAAATATGAAATGGAAATTGCGCTGATTTTGTAAAAGCACCTATAAGCAACATTATCATCATCGGTATAAATAAAGCATGATCACTTATTTGATGTCTTTGTGCTATCAATTCAGAAACAGTATTAGTACCGGTAATGATATAAAGCATAATAAAGCCAGTTAATAAAGCCAGGCCACCTAGTACAGTAATCATGAATGATTGAATCGCACCTAATTGACTATTGGGATTGCTATACCAATATGAAATTAATAGGAATGAGGATACACTTGTTAATTCCCAAAAGACATACATTAAAATGGTATTATTAGAAATCACAATACCTAACATACTAAACATGAATAAGAGTAAATATAGGAAGAAACGCGGTAAATTATTACTGCTATCCGCCATATATTGTGTCGCATAGAAAAAGACAGCAACACCAATAATTGAAATAATCAACCCGAACATGAGTCCAAGGCCATCTAACCTCAAATCGAAATTAACATCAATAACAGGCATCCAAGGGATTTTAAATGTAATCAATTTTTGATGCATCACATTAGGAATCTGAGAAAGAAAATAAACAGAAGCTATAATTGGTGCAAGTAATGATATGTAACTTGAGTAGCGTCTTAGAGGCTTAATAAATAATGTTACTAAGACTAACCCCATCACTAAGATGAGACTGCCTAGTAAATAGACTAAGCTCATCAAATACCTCAAATACCTCCTTTATTAATAGTATTATAAGTTCAAAGCAATGATAGTATGATGCTCTTCTTTAGATGACAGTCCTATAAATTTCACTGTTTCTTGTGTCGTTTGATGACCTAAATACTTTTGTATGATTGCAATAGAAATACCCGATTTATAAGCATGATAAGCAAATGTTTTACGTAATGTTGTTAAACCAATATGTAACAAACCTAATTCTTCTGCCGCGTGATGAATAATTCGGTAAGCTTGTTGCCTCGATAACTCTTTATGTGTACGCAACGATTGGAATAAAAGTTGATCACAAGTGAGTTGATTAGCTTCAATATAAGCTTTCACTTCAGAGCGTAAATCATCTGGTAACATAATTTTAATGGATGGCGCACATTGTTGAATCCATGATGAAATAATATCCTCATCTTCTCGCTTTAAAACCTCTTCCACTTTGAGATTTAATAAATCCATTAATCGAATACCTGTATGTATAGCTAATTTAAATAGCAGATAATCTCTATCGGATTTTGCTTTTAACACTTGATACATTCTTTTAATATCTTCTTTATTTCTAATAGGTTCAACTTGATTCATTTGTTCACCTCTTATCGTTTAGGTTTCTTATTTAATGATAAATGATATTTTAGTAACATTAAACCTTTTTGCCTATTTTTTTTATTTTAGGGTGTCTCTTTTTTCAAAAAGATTCGATATATAAAGTGAAAGGAGGTGAAACAATCATGAATGAAGTATCTCAATTAACTGTTGTTTGTACGCATATTTATCACGACGAAAATGGTAAAGCGAAAGAAACAAAACGTCGCTTTACCAATTTAAACACTAGCGCTACTGAATCAGACATTAAAGCATTCACCGATATCATTTCTAATTTAATCGGAGAAGTCTTTGATAAAGTCGAAGTAGTTAAAACACAAGTTGTAGCCTAATCAAAAATATTTGAATATCGCTAAAACTCACGTGGAACATTAATCATTTAATAAGGAGGTATGTAGCATGTCTAAAACATTAGAGCTCATATTTAAAACGAATTTAAACAAATCTGCTAAATTACAATTCCCCAATATTGGCGTCACTTCTGTCACTGAGGCTAGTGCTCAAAATGCCATGGAAAATATCCTAAAATTAAATATTTTAAAACCTACCACTGGCACACCTATCAAACCCGCTTCTGCTCAAATCGTAGACAAAACAACGACTGTTATTTTCGAAACAAAATAATTAAGTTACATTTTATAAATTCATAACACTTAACTACATAGCTCAAGGTCGCTTTTAAATTTTAAAATAACGACTTTGGGCTATTTATATTGTTATTATGAGTAGTGTCAAGGCATCCCAAGTGTTCCTACTGCTTTTGAAAATTCAATAGTAAATAAGTATAATAATAATGTTTCATAAAAATAGAAAGTTGAGGGAGCAAACATGATATTTTTATTTATTCTCGGTATCGTGGCAGGAATGATGGTCCCTATTCAAACTTCCATTAATTCTCGTTTAGGTAGATATACTGAATCATCTTTTTATGCTTCTACCATTTCATTTTTCGTCGGTACTATATTTTTATTCATATTAAACGTAATATTTAATACCCAAATGTTTACGACTTCATTCTACGCTGGACACTCTTTTAACTATCATTGGTGGGTCGGCGGTCTATTAGGTGTCTGTTTCTTAACAGGTAACTTATTATTGTTACCTCGTTTAGGGGCTGCTTTGACTGTGGTTATGACGGTAGCTGGTCAAATTATTATGGGAGTCATCATCGATACATTCGGTTTATTAGGTGCAAGTCACCACGCATTCACGTTTTTTAAAGGTGTCGGCATTGTTATTTTATTTTTCGGTATTTTGTTAATGAATTATATACCTAAAAGTAAACTTGAAGATAAAGTAAACCCTACCTTTTATTTATGGCTTGTAGCTGGTTTTATCTTTGGTTTTGCACCTCCCTTGCAAACGACAATTAATAGTGGTCTTTCTCAACAAATGGGTTCTTCTTTATTTGCGTCACTGGTTTCATTTTCAGTGGGAACGTTAGCACTATTCATTCTGACGTTAATCTTTAACCGTAGCTTGAAAATTAAGACGGTTCAACCCAACATTGGTAAAATCAAACCTGTTTACTTTATTGGCGGTATTTTAGGTGTGGTATTTGTGACCTCAAATATTATATTAATGCCATTTTTAGGCGCTGCTTTAACCACAATTATTGCGATGCTTGGGCAAATGTTAATGGGCGTAATTATCGATCATTTTGGCTTAGGTGTACCTAAGAATCGTATTACTTTGCGTAAATTAATCGGCTTAACTGCTATTGCTATCGGCATTATTTTGTTACGTCTTTTCTAATTTTTAAACAAAAAATCAATATTTACTATATACGAAATCTTCTTAATGAATAATTGAGAAGATTTTTTTATTTACCATTATTTAGTAGCTATATCTAGGGGTTTCATGGGGTATAATTGAAACATAACAACTTAATAGAGGTGACCTATTTGAAAAAACTTTTTACTCCCCTATCTATTTTATCCACTATCCTTCTCCTTCTTATCATTAGCTTTGGGTACTATATTTATACGAAAGTGCCTAAAGAGCCAAATCTTTCTAAATTAGAAACGATAGAGGCAAAACCTCAAACCACACTTACTTTTAGTGGCATTCAACAAGCTGAACAATCTTTCACCTTATACTTCACTCCTAAATTAGGTACTATTTCTGATATTTTAGTGAAAAATGAAGGAACCATTACCCCACATACACCCTTACTCGAATACTACAATCCCAACATTGAAAAATTAATTGCAACTAAAAAGAAAACATTATCCTCTTTACAACAACCTCAAACAAACACTAAAACACTCCCTTTACAACAATATGAATTAACTAATCAAATTCAAGAGTTACAAAGTCGTCTTCGTACTCAAGTATTTTCTCCTATTAAAGGCAAAGTCACGCTACTCAATGAGTTTCCTTCCAAACCTCTTACTAAAATGATGGTTATTAATAGTGATAGACGTATGATTCGTGCTATAGTAAGTGAATCTCAACTCAAACAATTAAAAGTTAAACAAAATGTCAATGTAACCTCGAACCATTCGAAATTATTTACTGGAAATATTCGTTATATCTCCCCTGTCCCTTCTAAAATAACTAAGAAAGATTCTTTCTATCGTGTTGATATTTCTTCAGATGATCAATACCCGATTGGACGACATTTTGATATAGACATTGGTAGCGCATATTTTGAATTACCAAAATCCGTGATTTATAAAGACCATTTTATTTTGATTACACACAATAAAAAAATTATTAAAAGAAGTATTAAATATATTAAAAGTCAAAAAAGTGGGTATATTATGGCATCCGATGGAATAAATATTGGAGAAAAAATTATTGTGCACCCTACGTCATCACTTTTAAAAAACGATAAGTGATATTTTTTATAACTTAATATTCAGACAATTTTTTATTTAATAGAGAGTAACAATAATTGTCCATAATTAATTGGTTATAAAAATTTGCTTGTTTTTCTAAACAAAGTATTAAATAATCAAAATATTGTTTTATTAAGTAGTTTTTCGTTTACTTCTTAATTTTATTTAGTTATAATTAACTAAATAATATAGCATTAAATTAATTTATCAAAATTTATTTAATCTAAATTATTAAAAGTATTTTAACGATTAAATGACGTCATATATAGATTTAACGGGCGCACTCATTATAGAGAGGATATTAGTTGGGGAGGTTTCCATATGGCTATTTCAAAAATAAACGATTGTTTTGAATTATTAGCGATGATTACTTACGCTGATAAATTAAAAAGTATTATCAAAAAAGAATTCTCAATTAGCTTTGAAGAATTCGCGGTTTTAACTTATATTAGTCAAAGCAAAGAAGACGAATATTATTTGAAAGATATTATTAATCACTTAAACTATAAACAACCACAAGTAGTTAAAGCTGTTAAAAACTTATCTCAAGAAGATTATTTCGATAAAAAACGTAACGAGCATGATGAAAGAACTGTTTTAATTCTTGTAAATGCAACACAACGTAAAAAAATTGATGACTTATTAAATAAAGTAAACAATCGTATAGAAGAAGCTAACAAAGAAACAGATTTATAAATTCTTTATGACTTCATAAAAAATTGTCCGCATAATGATGTGGGCTTTTTTTATGTCCAATTTTCTAAGATACTGACTTATTTAAATTTTCCATAAAAAATAAACTATACCCAATGGTGTCAGATTGGTATAGTTTATTGAAATATAAATAAGTATTAATCATTCTGTTGTGTCATATGCTCTACATTTTTTAAAAAGTTTAAATAGATAGAGAGAAATTTATCTGCCTCTTCTACATAAGGTGCATGTCCTGAATCTTCAAATAAAACTTTCTCCACATGTTGGAATCGCTCTTCTAATTTGTAATGTTCTTTATCAGCAATAATGGGGTCATAACGACCATTAATAATAAGTGTTGGGACTTTGACAGAACGCTTAAACTCTCTGTTTACGCTGACTGTATCTAAAAGCGCTCGACTAGCTACCGCACTATCTTCAGAACATTGTTTACTATATAAGCGTTGGCGTTGAAACCACTTCATTGCTTCTTCACGTTCTTTATAAATATAAGGAAATAATAACAATAGCGCTTCAGATTTATTAAATCCAGCGATTTCATCTTGGTGCTCAATCATTAATTTCGTAAAACCATGAACGATATCTTCTGCTTTTGAAGAAATAATTGTTAGTGATAAAACTTTATCTTCGTGTTTCTCAGTAAACTCTCTGGCGATAATACCTCCCATATCATGTCCTAAAATATGTGCGTGTTGAATATCAAGTTTAGTCATTAAAATATATAAATCTTTAACGTGATCCACTAAATTATATGAATTAGGATGAGAAGATTTACCATGTCCTCTAACATCATAAGTAATCACTTTATATTGATTTTGCAGTTGTTGTTTTAATATATGAAACGCAGCTAAATTACCATCTAAACCATGAATTAAAATAATGGGAAGACCTTGCCCTTCTTCTTGATAAGCTATCTTCGTTCGGTTTAACGTTTCGATCTTCTTCATATTGGCACCTCCCTTATTTGTTACTATACCCAATTCAATAAAATTTACGCTATGAATGTAAATACCATTAATTTATTTTTTATAAAATAAAATTAAAAATAAATTTTAAAAAAACTCAAGTACTATCATATGTTGATAGCACTTGAGTAATAATCATCCTATTAAACTTTTGTTCTTGAAGAGAGTCGCACAGTATAAAATACTACTAATACTACAATAAGTATCCAAATAATTAATGAGGCGATTTGAGCAATTTCTGGTTTTGTTAAAACCGCATCTACTGTTTTTTGACAAAATAATAAACCAATGCCAGTGTATTCTAATTTTTTGATGAATAATCCAGTTAAGCTAAAAATAATACCTACAAAAAAGACAAATTGATGACTATAAATAGTAATGGGAACGATGCCCCAAGTGATATTAAATGCACGCATAATGATTAATATCAGTGCAGTAACCGCAATCACATATCCAATCATAATTTCAAATCGATTGCTATAAAGATATTTTTTCCTATCTATTCGGATATTTATAAAAATAGTGATAGGCAGTATAACAATACAATAAAAAATTGAAATTGCTGTTGCTGCTTGAAACGGTACATATTGTTTATCATATAAATAAGAAATTAAGATGAAATTCATAATAAAAAAGATGACTGGATTCAATTGTAAACCAAAAAGATTACGTTGAATGATTAAAATAATTTGTGCAGGTGATTTACCTCTATATTCCAAATAATCTTGATCTTTTGTTTCAGACTTTTTTAAATCTGTACGTAAATTTTCTTTAATATCATCAATTAAATTAAGGGCCATGCCTTTATGGCTAAAATAATCGTTAATATTTTCAAGTAACACTTTATCGTTAGTTCTCATGAGTTACTCCTTTGTTAGACTGCTAGTAATTTTGTTACTGAATAAAAAATAAGATCCAATTTTCTCTATCTCAATAATCATTGAATGATTCAATTAAGAATTTTATCATACATTTGTGCAATTTTCTTGTATATATCAAGTTCATTTAGATGTAATTGTATGAAATATCGTTATAAGGCAAATGTGATTTATATACGTCAAAAGCGACAAATCCTACATTATTTAGTAGAAATTGTCGCTTTAATCTATTACAAATATTTAATTCTGAAGTATTCTTATAAATACTATGCGTGATGTTTATTATTGAGCAACATCAATACGGTATAATTTTAAAACTTTATCTTTTGGACCATTTGAACCAAATTGATAGCTTGTATTGCCTTTTTGAATGTAACCAAAGTTACCACTTACTTTATTGTATTGAGCACGTGTAATCGCATTTTGACCAACGCTTTGTTTAACTTGATTATAAGTTGGGCCATTTGCTGCATTATAAGTCATAGAAATTCTAGTTACATAGCCTTGGTTTTGTTTACCTTTAGCTGTTACTACAATTAAACCTTTAGCAGTACGATATTCGTAATAACCTTCGTTAGTGTTTGGATTTTTAGAATAGATCGGAGTACCATATTTATTATTTACATTTTTAATTGATTCACCAAGTGTGATATTCTCTAATGTTCTTTGTCCTTGAGTTAATTGTTGAACTGTTTGAATTGAATTTCCGCTAGCTGCTTCAGCATGATTAACGCCTACTCCTGTCATTACTAGTCCTGAAACTAAAAATGCCGCTACTAATTTTTTCATAAGCACTCTCTCTCCTTTATCTCATTCTTATCTTGTGCTTACTTATAGTATACCCCAATTATTACTAAAATAACACTACTATTACAAAAATATTACAGATTTTTTCATTTTTTGTAACAACCTCGTTATTACATTATATAAATTAGGCAATTTTTTAGCGTTTAGGCATATTTTCCTTAATAAAAGGTGTCGCCTCTTCAACAAACTTTTCTAGTTCTTCTTCAAAAGGATACAGGCTTGAATCGGTAAATACATCAAAACGTGCATTACCTATTAAATCTGCTACTTCTTTTGATTCAATTGTAGTAATACGTTCACCATATTCACTTGCAATAATAAATGTTGGTTTTGTTACATGTTCAAATACTTCGCTAATACCTTCTTGTTTAAACACATCTTCAACCGCTTGCGTTTCTTCTTTTGTAGAAATTGCATTCGTGTCTTCAACATGTTTTAAAAATTTATTCATTTTACGTGGTTTATAATATCGACGTTTTTCTAAGAATTTATCTTGTTTTACTTCATCCCAGTTACGTATTTTGTGCGCATATTTTCTAAATAAGCGTTCTTCTGGTAACTCTCCCTCAATTGAAGTTGGTGTCACTAATATTAAAGAAGAAACATAATCTTTGTAACGATTTGCTAAATCAGCCACAATATTAGCGCCCATTTCATGTCCAATAAATGCTGCCTCATCTATATATAAATAATCTAATAATAGAATAATGTCATCTGCAAATTCATTAAATTTAATTTGTCTAGGTTTATCTGAATACCCATGCCCTCTTAAATCCACTAATACTACTTGAAATGATTTTGCGAGTTCTTTTGCTACATTTTGAAAAATTGAAGCATTCTCGTATGCAGTATGTACTAATACTACCGGGTAACCTTCTCCCATCGTATTATAGTTTAGAGAAAGTCCTCCTCTTCTAGTAAATAAATCCATCTTAGTTATCTCCTTTCTGTGTTATATCAATCGGTAAGATAGATAATAATTCTTCAACTGTTGTAATAATATAATCTACCTCTTCTTCAAGAGGTTCTAGATCATCATCGTCATGTTTAAACCATACACTTACCATACCCATTGCACGGGCTGGCGCAACATCATTTAACGCATCATCGCCTACATACATAATTTCTTCTGGCAAAACGTCTAATTGATCAATCATATCTTCGAATATACGCGGATGTGGCTTGCGATATCCTACTGTTTCTGAAGTAGATAAATAATTGATAACATGACCTACACCTAAAGAGTGTAAGCGAAATTGCTTGATTTTCGATTTCCCGTTTGCGATGACACCTAACAAATAGTTACTTTCAGATAGCTTTTCCAATGTATAAAGTGTGTCATAGTATGGAAAGACATAACGGTAAAAGTGCATTTCAAAATCATGAAATAAATCTTTCCAAGTTAATCTATCTATATGAAACTGTTTAATAATCGCTTTGTATAAATCAGGTTTATCATTATCTTCATCATCGTCTAATTCGATAAATTTCTTTTTAAAGTCAGCAAGTTGAACATGTACGAAATAATCATGAAAACGTTCAAACTGTTCTTCGATAAATTTGTCTCTAGACTTTGTTCTATCTAATAAAGTACCTTCTAAGTCAAAGACAACTGCTTTTATATGACTTAAATCCATTCTTATTTTTCCTCTTCAATATAATAGTATTCTTATTTTAGCAAATCACGTCAGCTAACGTAATACTTTGGACTGGGAAATTAAAATATAAAATAAAGTTGGGATGCCGATTAATGCTAAAATAATGCTTGCTGGAATTTGTACTGGATTGATAATGATACTTCCTATCCAATCGGCAAATAACATCATCGTCGCTCCAATTAAAATATTAAGAATCATTTGCATTCCTATGGTGTAGCCCGAGTAGTATCGGCGTATAAGTTGAGGTATAACCATACCTATAAATCCGATGACACCCACATACGCGACAGCAATAGCAGTCATAATTGAAGCCAGTGTAAGCACGATAAACGTGACACGCTGAACATTTAAACCAAGAGATTGACCCTTTAATTCGCCTAGTTGCAACAACTTAATAGAGGATATCATCCCGAATAATATGATTACGCTAGGTATTGCCACAACACTAATATATATCATTTCTTTCGTTTCAGCCGCTGCAAAACCACCAAAGAAATAATTGGCAATTTGATTCATCTGACTCGGTTTAATTAATACTAATATATATAATAAAGCATTAAACAACGCCCCAATCATTAAGCCTGTCACAATTAATATTTTAACGGGATAACCTTTAGAAACGATAGTCGCAACCATTAAAACGATGATTAAGGTAAAGAGACTAAACCCTATTGAAAATATAGGGAGCCAAATAAATGAAAGCCCTAAAAATAATGCTAATCCTGAGCCAAATGTAGCACCGCTCGCTAATCCAAGCGTGAAACTATCAGCAAGAGGATTATTCAATACAATTTGAAACATTTGCCCTGCCAACGTTAAAATCGCCCCAGTAATAAGCGCCTCAAACGTCCTAGGAATTCTAACTTTATATAAAATAGTTTGATTAAATGAATCATTTAGCGATCCTAATTCCCAACATAAGCTTAAACTCGTTATGACACATAAACACATAATCCAAATCATAAATGTAACGTAAATTTTCTTTGTCATAATCTCCACTCTGTTATATGTTTTATATAATGTTCATTATAACTAATATTTAAAAAGTGATGTAGCTCATTGGTACATTGAACTACACCACTTTAATACACTAGTATTCAGTATTTAACGTTTATAAATAGCGTTTCTTAATTCTTTTAATCCCTCATCAATGCGAGGACCTGGTCGAGAAATTTCATCGCCATTTACAGTTTCAACACGTTCATTTTTAATCGCATTAATTTGGCTGAAACCATCGCGTTGCTTAATAATTTTATAATAATCTGCTTTAGAAATACCTTCTGTTGAAATTAAAATATCAGGATTTTTCTTGATAATACTTTCTTTATCTACAGCTTTCCAACCTTTTATATTTGAAAAGCTATTTTCAGCGCCTAACTTTTCAAGCATATCATTAAAAATTGTATCTTTACCGGCTGTATAAATTTCAGGTTTAGAAGATACTTCCATAAAGACGCTTTGTGTTTTATTATGTCTCGGAACCGACTTAATCACCTTATCAACGTTTCGTTTTGTTTCATCAACTAAGTCATTAGCTTCTTTTTCACGTCCAGTGACTTTACCGATTTGCTTAAATGTGTCATATGTTTGATCAAGTGATTGTGCATCCTTAACATAAACCACTTTTATTCCACTATTTGCTACACTATCTAGAATTTTTTTAGAAGTTCCTTTTTGGGATTCATGGGCAAGAATTAAATCGGGTTTTGCTTTAAGTAATGCTTCTTTATTTAAGTTCATTGCATTAAACTGTTTTTTCCCTTTTTTAACATCTTTAGGATAATCATCTACAGTTGATACACCTACAATATTTTTCCCTAATCCTAACTCATACAAAATTTCTGTGTTACTTGGCATTAGGGAAATGATGCGCTTATATGATTTGTCATTCTTTTTACCATCTTTAGAAGATGTTTGTTCCGTTGATTTATCTGCTTGTTGACTTTGTTTATTACCTTCTTTATGTTGATTGCTTTGACCACATGCTGCTAAAACAACCATCAATGCTAGAAGTATAAACCATACCTTACTATTCTTCATCGAGATATTAAACCTTCCCTTCCTATTTCTATGTATATATTCATCATACCAAATTATTTTTCTAATTAAATTAAAGTTTTAATATTTTATTGTGTAACTTTATATTATTGTTTGTTTTACTTATTTTTTTCCGAAAAGAAAGCATAATAAAGACACCGATGACTTCTTATTGTAGAAATCATCGGTGTCACTTCAATCAATTATTCTCCTTTAGGATTCGGGCCATACTTATTCATACTCGGCTCACTATCTGTCGCACAATATACTACTGCAATAATTAAAAGAATTAATAAAGCTATTGAAATAGCTACAGATATAATACTTACGATGACAAGGCCTATCCCTACAGAATAGCTATCCATGGAATAACCCACATAATCGTCAGTCAACATTCGTATGTTTTGTAACAACATAACGATAAATAAAATGAGTGGGATTGTCATCGTACGACCAACGTCGTGAAAGCGACGCACAGACATTGTGAATACTCCTATAAAGATAACTAAATCCACAATGTTGTAAATTGTTTCAAACAATCTTTTTGCACCAAAACTCCAAGATAATAAATCACAAATTAGGCTTAAAGCAATTAAAATAAGAGTAGTATCTAAAATTGCATACCAATAATGACGTCGTCTTGTACGTCCATGAATGTTAAAATAATTCTTCCAAAATAATTGAAATGCTTCAACCATTGCTTAAACTCCTTTAAAATGTGTTTTAATATTTTTATCATCACACATTTTAGGAGTTATGCAAATAATTTATTGAAGATACGCTTGAATTGCATCTGCAATAAATTGATTTAGGCTATCATTACGCCCTCTATTAATATTTTTCGCAAAGCGTTCATCACTTTGATAAAGGTGTGCCATACATTCTAAAAATTCATTATCTGCATTAGGTACTTGCATGCGTAAAATATCTTGTAATTCTTTGATATGTTGATAGACATGCTCTTCATTAGCATGATGCCCATTGTCTAAGAAATTATTCATTTCGTCGAAGAATTGATTAAATTGATGGCTTACTTCTTTATCATTACGCTGATTATCCGTTTTATTTAATGTATTACGCTGTGCTTTAAATGCTTGATAATATTTCGTATCACCATATTTCATTTCTGCTTCTTTATCATATTGTTGTTGAATATCATAATCATTAAATTTATCCATATTAATCTCCTCATTTTCATCATTTTTAAGATGATGGTCTAAATAGTTAATCATTTTATTAAGTTGATTGCGTTTTTGCACAAGCCGACTGACATTTTCTTCTAAAATTTTATTTTTTTCGGAAATACTTTTATCAAAATAGCTTTGAATATCTTCAAGCGATAAATTCAGTTGTCTTAAAAATAAAATGGTTTGAAGTTTGGCAATATCTTGCGTTGAATAGTACCGATAGCCATTGTCTGTAACAAGACTCGGGATGAGTAATTTAATTTCATGATAATAATGTAAAGTGCGCGTGCTAATATCTGTGATTTGGCTTATTTCTTTAGGGGTAAAATAATCTTTTTTCTTCATTGTTGTTATACCACCTTAACGTTTAATCTTTTCTGACTAACTTATATTCATCATCTATAAAGGAGTATGCGCTATAACGTAACGTTAAGGTCAACCTTTTTCTACAAAATATTTATCTAAAAATGTATATCGTTCTTCACCTTTTCCATTAAAATAATTTTTCCCAAAATTATCCAATAACGCATGAAATTCATTCGCCTCTTGATTTGTAAAATGAGAAGGTAAAGTAATTTGTTTTTTAAATTTATCGTAACTTTCTGTATGGGTGTAACCTAACTTACTATACAAACGTCTCGTATAACTATCAGGAATAAACTCGACACCTTCAAATATGTAGACGAGTAAAACGTCAGCTGTTTCGCTACCGATGCCTCGAATTTTTAGTAATTCTTTTCTCAAGTTATCACCGTAAATTTGAGCAATTTTTTCATAATTAAATTTAAATTGATTTAACCATTGAAATAAAGCGTGAATGGCTTTTGCTTTATTTTTATAAAAGCCACTAGAACGGATAATTTCTTGTAGCTCTTCTAAGGGGAGAGCAAGAATTTTTTGAGGTTCAAATTGTGTTTCTTCACTTAACCGTAGTAATGCCATATCTGCATTTTTCCAGTTTGTATTCTGTACAAGAATTGCCCCAAGCATCATTTCCTCTGGCGTTTCTGCCGGCCACCAGCCTTGTGGACCCATGTGATTTAATAGTTCTTTATAAAGTGTCTCTGTACTAAGCATCTCTATTTCCACTCCATTCATCACATAATGATACCCTCATAAATCAAAATTTATGAGGGTATAACAAAAATATTTAAAGTAATTTACTTCTATATAATTACATAGATTCTGGTGCTGAAACACCTACTAATGCTAAGGCATTGTGTAATGTAATTTTAACTGCTTCAATTAACGCCACATGAGCTTTTGTTTTTTCTGCATCGTCTGTTAATACTTTTTCAGCATTATAGAATTTGTGGAATGCAGAAGCTAAATCTTGAATATAATTTGTTAAACGATGTGGTGCACGACTTTCTGCTGCACTTTCAATTGTTGGTTCAAATTCAGCAACTTTCTTCAATAAGTCAATTGCTTTTTCATTAGTGATTGTTGAAAAGTCTGCATCAGTTGTAACTTCGACCCCTTGTTCTTTCGCTTGTTTCAAGATTGAACAAATACGTGCATGCGCATATTGTGCATAGTAAATAGGGTTATCTTGTGATTGTTCTTTCGCAAGTTCTAAATCAAAATCGAAGTGTGAATCTGGACTACGCATTGTTAAGAAGTAACGTGCAGCATCAATACCTACTTCATCCATGATTTCACGCAATGTAATCGCATTACCCGTACGTTTACTCATTTTAACTTCTTCGCCGTTCTGCATTAAACGTACCATTTGCATAATTTGAACTTCAAGACGATCACTATCTACCCCAAATGTTTCAAGGCTTGCTTTAATACGATTAATATAACCGTGATGATCCGCACCCATTAAGTCAATTAAGATATCATTGCCACGATTAATTTTGTTATAGTGATATGCCGTATCTGGTGTGAAGTAAGTATAGTTACCATCTTTCTTAATTAATACACGGTCTTTATCATCTTTAAAGTCTGACGTACGTAACCAAGTCGCACCATCTGCTTCATATGTGTAACCTAATTCCTTCATTTTAGCTAACGTTTTATCAATGGCACCATTTTCATATAATGATGTTTCACTGAACCAATTATCAAAATGAACATTAAAGTCAGCTAAATCTTTCTTTAATTTATCCATTTCATAATCAACGCCTAATTGTCTAAATGTTTTAAGACGTTCTTCATCAGAGTAATCTTTCATTTCAGGATGTTTATCTGCTAAATCTTTACCGATTTCAATAATATCTTTACCATTGTAACCATCTGCTGGCATTTCGTGACTAGTGTCACCAAGTGCTTCAAAGAAACGTGTTTCAATTGAACGTGCTAAGTTAGTAATTTGATTACCAGCATCATTAATATAATATTCACGTGTTACATCATAGCCAGCAGCATTTAAAATGTTTGCTAAAGAATCACCTACAGCCGCATTTCTAGCATGACCGATGTGTAAATCACCAGTTGGGTTAGCTGACACATACTCTAGTAAGATTTTTTTATTTTTAGGTTCTTCTGCATAGCCAAATTGATTCCCTTTATTGATAGCCTCTGGAATAACTGCAGTTAAATAATGATTATCTAAGTAGAAGTTAATGAACCCAGGGCCTGCGATGTCTACTTTTTTAACATTCGCTTTACTTGTATCTAAATTATCAACAATCGCTTGAGCAATCTCACGTGGGTTACGTTTAGCGATTTTAGTTAATACCATCGCAATGTTAGTTGAATAGTCTCCATTTTTAGTGTCTTTTGGAATTTCAACTTTAATTTCAGGAATATCTTCAGCAAGTTCAGCTTTTTTAATACTTGTTTCGATCTCTTGTACTAACGTATTTTTTACTTGTTCAATAATATTCATTAGCCTATCTCCTTGTAATTAATTTCATATTGATAAGAACCCATTTTTTCATCATTTTGATGTAACTCATATTGAATTTTCAACTTCCCGCCATTGTCATTAACGAAGTGAAGAATACTACGTGTTTTTACTGTTAATGGAATACGCCCAGCTGGGATATCATAAAGCGTTGTAGTTTCTTGACCTTCGACAAAGTGGAGATTCATGTTAATATCACCTTTACGTATTAACTTTACACCACTTTCTTCAATTTTAATCGTCACATTAACAACCGCTTCTTCAATTTGTTCTTGGTAGCGAATGTAATCTGCATTCTTTTTTTGCCAAGATCCTTGTGCTACAAACTCAAATTTTTGTTTCTCACCATTCTGTTTTAAGACTTGTTTCGTTTGAATGTTTATATTCTTATCCAACGTTTGACTCACCTTAATTTCTAAATAATACAAATCATTATAGCATAGATTGAGTAGTGCTTGTAGTTGATAGATATAGGTTATTAGCGCATTTTAAAGAAATTTAAATTAGCACTTTATTAAACTGTAAATCTTGAACGATAAATGTCTTAATAGTGACTAGAATCATATTGTGTAAATATCAATTACCTCGTAGAGATTCATTTTAGCGTAAAGAAGCATTGCATAAATTGGTAATTAATTTCCGTTCATATCATGCGCAATTGGAACTTTACTCATTTCCTATGTAATCGTAATAAAAAATAAGTAACATTTAGCCACACCAAAAACCCCCTCATTAAGGCAATAATGAGGGGATTAGTATATAAATAGCTACTTATTTTCTTTAATAAATTGTTCAATCTCATTCCAAGCTTGATGCGATTCTGGTAACCATGGCGTTAAAATATAAAATGTATGGAACATACCTGCATAAGTAATTAATTTAGCATGGCCTCCATCTTGATTAACTTTGTGTGCGACTATCTTACTATCACTCAATAACATTTCATCTTTACCTGTTTGAATAAGCATAGGCGGCATATTATTATAGTGACCGTAAGCTGGTGAAACATATGGATTTTTTAGTTCATTTTTAGATGCATAAGGTACTTTAATATCTGTTGTTGCTTTTGTGGGTGCTTGATTCGATCCGAATATCACATCTTTATGGAAATTTTCTCTATAAGATTTGCCCTGAGCAGCTAAGTCAGTCCAAGGAGAAGAAAGAATCAACATGCGCGGTAAGTTTTTTCCTTCATTTTCCAATTTAAGTGTTAAAGCTAATGCTAAGCCACCGCCGGCAGAATCTCCTGCCACAATAATATCTTTAGAGTGGTAACCGTGATGTAGTAGCCAATTATATCCAGATATAGCATCTTCAAGTGCAGCTGGATATTGATGCTTAGGCGCTACTCTATAATCAATTGAAAAAACAGGTGCACCATGCGCTGCTTTCGAATAATTAACCGCTGCTTTATTATACATATCATCGAAACCATTGACGTAACCACCGCCGTGAATTTGATAAACAATTTTATTATTATGAGTACTCTTGTTTTTCTGTAAGAGATACCCGTCCACTTTGCCTACCGATACTTTTTCATTGTTATATCCTTTAGGTGGTCGCCAATTCTTCCAATTATACGAGTTATTCTGCGCTTCATTATTACTTTGACTATGATTACCTAAATCTCTTGTTAATACTCTTAACGTACCAGCTACTAAATTCCCTTGAAAAGAAACATCATGTCTTACGCGTCCAACAAATGTCAATATTACCAATAAAGCTATTACACCAGTAACACCAAGTACACTTTTCCATCCTGTTAACCATTTAAAATAGAAATTAGCACATGTAACAACGAGTAATATTCCCCACAGCATATAAGCCCAACTATGCATATCTAAAATATAAAACAGCAATAATGCTGTACTGAAAGCAATGAGAATAAGTAAGTTTAACCCAATTATTTTGAATATATGTTTCATGAACATAACTTCCTTTATACCAGTTATATCAGTATTTCAGAATTATTTAGTTATCAATACACTATAGTAATCATTCTCCTGGAATGAACACTTTAGCTTCACTATCATCTGGATAGTAATAACCGTTTGGTATAGATTGAAGCTCAATTAAAGCGTTAAAAGGGGCTTTAAGGTAAACGCTCTTACTGCCTTTTGAGTCTTCATATGTTGAGTTACCGTGCGTTTCTGATAAAGGTTCAGCACCTACACGTCTAGCATCTTCTAGAACACCTTCAATGCCATCCACCATTAATGAGATATGATTAAACCCTGAATCCTCTAATTTAAGTGGACCTTTCTGATTGTTACTTTCTACTTCAAACATTTCTATATTTGGACCATTTCCAATTACAATCATTCTTTGACGAACGATTCTAGCCCCTTTCGATAAACCTAACATACGTTCAACTTCCGCGCCCTCTCGCGGTTCATCTTTGTATGTTAAGGCATCGTATGCAATTTTCGCACCAAATGCTTCTTTTAAAAATCTTGTAGCTTCTTCAATATCTAAAACTGTTAAACCAATATGATTAATTCCTTTAATATTATTCATGAACCTCTCCCTTTCTTCTTTCATAATTCATTTATCCTAAATGATTACAAATAAAAAAAGGGAGTGAGACAGAAATTAAAATAAATTTCGTCGTCATTCCCAGCTTTCTTTAAGCGCATTTTCAAATCAGTCAGCTATTGCCAATATATCAGCAAAGGCTGAGACACTTTAATTTTGTCTCAGCCTCTTCCAAATTTTACTTCACTTTGAAATTAAAACTTAATCACCATACGTCCAGTAATTGTTCCTTGTTCCATTTCTTCAAAGATTTCATTGATTTCTTCTAATTCACGAGTTTGAACTTTTGGTACAACTTTTCCTTCTGCTGCAAATTGGAAAGCTTCTTTCAAGTCTTGTCGTGTACCTACTAATGAACCAATGACTTCAATGCCATCTAAAACTAAACGCGGAATTTCTAAATCCATTTTTTCCACTGGTAAACCAACCGCTACAACACGTGCACCTGCTTTAACCACATCTACTGCTTGATTAAACGGTGTTTTAGCGACTGAAGTTACAACGGTAGCATCTAATCCCTTATTATCTGTAGCTTTGTTGACTTCTTCAACGGCATCTTGATTTTGTGTATTAATTACTACATCTGCACCTAGTTCTTTAGCGAAATTTAATTTATCATCATTGATATCAAACGCTACCACTTTAGCATTAAATACATTTTTGGCATATTGAAGCGCTAAGTTACCTAAACCTCCTACGCCAAAGATACCAATCCATTGACCTGGTCTAATATTACTTACTTTTACCGCTTTATATGTTGTGACACCAGCACATGTAATTGATGAAGCTGCTGCTGGATCTAAATCTTCAGGAACTTTAACTGCATAATCCACTGTGACAATGACTTGCTCTGCCATTGCACCATCAACTGTATAACCAGCATTTTTAACGTCACGACATAGTGTTTCACGTCCTGTAGTACAATATTCGCAATGCCCGCAACTTTCAAACATCCAAGCGATGGACACGCGGTCCCCTACTTTAAGTGATTTTACATCTTCGGCTACTTCAACTACTCGGCCAATCCCTTCATGACCTAATACGCGTCCTGTAACATCACCGAAATCTGCATTTTTAACATGTAAGTCTGTGTGACATACACCACAATATTCTGTCTGAACTAAAGCTTCACCAGGTTCTAATTGACGTAATTCTTTGTTCTCAACACTTACTTTATGATCTTGAGTTACTACTGCTGCTTTCATGGTAAACCACTCCCTGTTCAAATATAATTTTTGTGTATCTTTACAACTAAGTATATTATATGTAATCGCTTACAAATATGGGAATATTTCAACTTTATAATATTTGGATTTACAATTTTTGTTTTGATAGAGTTAAAACAAAATTCAGGTAGTCAATTGTACTGCCTAGCCTAATAAATGGATTTACCTAATCACTTTGTCCATTAATACAGAGTTATTAAATATGATATAATTTGAATTGTAAGAAATATATCATTTCGTAGTTATTATGCGTTATCAGCATGATTTATGGAGGGAAGAACTATGAAAACGCACGTCCTATATGGTAAATCTGAAGTTGAAGTTAATGTGCCTGCTGACAGCACGGTTATTGAACCTCAAAGTATTGATGCACTTGAAGATTATACTTCAGCTATAAAAGAAGTTTTAAGAAATCCTACAGGTTCTAAACCTTTAAAAGATATGGTTAAAAGTGACGATATTGTTTCAATTGTGATTAGTGATATTACACGCCCTACACCTAACCACATTTTAGTTCCTTTGCTAATTGAAGAATTAAATCACGTCCCACGTGAAAATTTCGTTATTATCAATGGAACAGGTACGCATCGTGATCAAACACGTGACGAACTTATTCAAATGTTAGGTGAATATATCGTTGATAGTGTAAAAATTGTTCACAATCATTGTCATGAAAAAGAAAGCTTAGTTAAAGTGGGCCATAGTAAATATGGTTGCGATGCTTATTTAAATAAAGACTATGTGGAATCTGACTTTAAAATTGTGACTGGATTCATTGAACCTCACTTTTTCGCAGGTTTCTCAGGTGGTCCTAAAGGCATCATGCCTGGAATCGCTGGTATAGAAACAATTAAAACATTCCACAATGCTAAGATGATTGGCGACCCACGTTCGACTTGGGGTAATTTAGAAGATAATCCTGTTCAAGACATGGCACGTGAGGTTAATCGCATGTGTAAACCTGACTTCTTATTAAACGTAGCTTTAAACAAAGATAAAAAAATCACTGCTGCCTTTGGTGGTGAAGTGTTTGAAGCCCACAAAGAAGGTTGTGCTTACGTTAAAGAACACGCTATGTTTAAATGTGATGATCGTTTTGATATCGTGATCGCTTCAAATTCAGGTTACCCTCTAGACCAAAACTTATATCAAACAGTTAAAGGTATGAGCGCAGCTAGTAAAGTTGTTAAGGAAAATGGAACAATTATCATGGTATCTGAATGTGCAGATGGATTCCCAGACCATGGTAAATTCGCTGAAATATTCAAAATGGCGGATACACCGCAAGGTATTTTAGACCTTATTCATGATCCTAACTTTTCAGAAGTAGACCAATGGCAAGTTCAAAAACAAGCAAGCATTCAAACATTCGCAAATGTCTATGTCTATTCACAACTAACAGATCAACAATTAAAAGATTCAATGTTGAATCCTACTTCAAATATCGAAGAAACGATTGCTGAATTAGAAGAACAAGCAGGACGTAAATTGAGCATCGGAGTTATGCCACAAGGGCCTTTAACAATTCCATATGTAGAAGAATAATTGAAAGGAATGATAAACATGACTGAATTAAACAATAAAGAGTTAAAATTAGACACATTATTAAAGGATATGAAAAGCGTTGTAATCGCCTTTTCAGGAGGTGTAGACAGCAGTCTAGTTCTTAAAAAAGCAATTGATGTATTAGGCACTGAAAATGTTAAACCCGTTGTTGTGAAATCTGAACTTTTCAGAAATGAAGAATTTAACCAAGCAATTGAATTAGGTCGTAATCTAGGTGTTGAAGTAATGGAAGCTGAGATGGCTGAACTAGAAGATGAAAACATCGTGAAGAATACGCCGGAAAGCTGGTACTATAGTAAACGTTTAATGTATGGCAAATTAGACGAAATCAAAGATGAATTAGGTTTCAATTATGTATTAGATGGTATGATTATGGATGATTTAGAAGATTTCCGTCCAGGTTTAAAAGCACGCGAAGAATTTGGCGTTCGCAGCGTTTTACAAGAAGCAAATTTATATAAAACTGAAGTGCGCGAATTAAGCCAACAACTTGGTTTACCAGTATGGAACAAACCTGCATTATGTAGCTTAGCGTCACGTATTCCTTATGGCGAAGAATTAAGCTTCACTAAAGTTAACAAAGTAAATGAAGCTGAAAAATATATCCTAAGCTTAGGAGTAAATAATGTACGTGTACGTTACCACCATAATATTGCACGTATTGAAGTAGCGGAAGATGATTTAATGACAGTGATTAACAATAATTCAAATATCACATTACGTTTAAAAGAACTTGGTTTCGATTATGTCACTGTAGATTTAGAAGGTTACAGAACAGGTAGCATGAACGAAGTGATAGATACAGATACAACTAAACTAGTATAAGGAAGTATACACATGAGTAAAGATTCTAACTTTATTGAAGACTTGCTCGAAAGCGTTAAATCGAATCAAATATCCATTGATGAAGCTAAAGCCCAACTCAGTCATTATGACGAATTGGGCTTTGCTAAAATTGATTTACATAGAGCAAAGCGCCAAGGCTTTCCTGAAGTCATCTTCGGTCAAGGAAAGACGAAAGAACAAATAGACCAGATTATTACAAGTTTACTTCACCATGAAACTACTATACTCGCTACACGTGTAAATGAAGCTAAAGCATCACACATTTTAGAACACCATCCTGAATTAGAATATCATCCTAAAGCGCAAATAATATGTACACCCATTGAGACGATTAAAAAATCAAATCACTATATCTCAATATTATGTGCTGGTACATCTGACTTTCCTATTGCTGAAGAAGCTGCTATTACCGCTGAAGTTATGGGTATACAGGTGAAACGTTTTTATGATGTCGGGGTCTCTGGTATTCATCGTTTATTTGAACAAATTCAAGAGATTCGTTGTGGTAAAGTTTCGATAGTGATAGCGGGAATGGAAGGCGCACTTGCAAGTGTAGTTGGTGGACTAGTAGATCATCCAGTCTATGCCGTTCCTACAAGCGTAGGTTATGGCGCAAACTTAAATGGTGTCACTACCCTATTATCAATGGTTAATTCATGTGCTCCAGGCACTAGTGTTCTCAATATAGATAATGGTTTTGGAGCTGGCTATAACGCCGCAATGATTATTAATATGCTAGAAAATAAATAGAATGGAGTTACAAATATGAGTAATGCATTATATTTAGACTGCCATGCAGGTATTGCTGGGGATATGTTACTGTCTGCATTGGTAGATTTAGGAGCCAATCCTCAAGCTATTGAAGATGAGCTAAAAACATTACCTATCGATGATTTTAAGCTTCATTTTGAAAAGAAAATTAAACAAGGCATTCATGCGATGACTTTAAAAATTGACTTCCATGAACATCATCACCATCGAAAAGCTGCTGATATCTTTAAAATGATTGATGAAAGTACCTTAGCAGATCGTGTTAAAGAACGTAGTAAAGCGATATTTGAAACAATTGGCTATGCTGAAGCAAAAATACATGGCATGACAATTGAAGATGTTCATTTCCACGAAGTAGGTGCAATGGATTCTATTATAGATATTATCGGTGGTTGTATCGCATTAGAACAATTAGGTATCGATACATTATACTGCTCACCTATTCCAACGGGTAATGGCAAAATTAACATCGCACATGGCATTTACCCAATTCCGGCACCAGCTACAGCTGAAATCTTAAAAGGTATCCCGTTAGCTGAATTCGATGTTGCAAGTGAATTAACGACACCAACAGGCGCTTCATTTGCTAAAAGTTTAGTTACCCAATTCGGACCATTTCCAGCTGCAACTATGAAAGAAATTGGGTATGGTGCAGGTAATAAAGATTTCGACTTCCCAAATGTATTAAGAGTTATTCAATTTGAAGATGCATCGCGACACGCCAATGATCAAGTACAGGTCATTGAATGCCAGATTGATGATATGACGCCTGAAATGTTAGGTCACTTTATGGAAACTGCTTTACATAAAGGAGTGTTAGATGTTTACTACACACCTATTACTATGAAGAAGAACCGTCCTGCTGTTCAACTTACTATTATTTGTAAAACTAGTGACAAACAATATATTGAAGACTTAGTGTTAACACATACTTCTTCTTTAGGTGTACGTAGTTATTCAGTTGATCGCCAAATTTTAAGTAGAACATTTCGTAAAGTAAATACGTCATATGGGGAAATTACGATTAAATTTTCTTTAAAAGAAGGAAAAATATTAAAAATGAAACCTGAATTTGAAGACATAAAACTGGCAAGTAAACACGCTAACTTACCATTACAAAGCGTATATAATGAGGTTATGAAGACAGTCTATAATCAATTTAGCATTGGAGATACATTAGAAAAATAGAATGTATGTAATTCAGCTAACAAGCGACTATAAATACTATAATTCTCCCCACCATTGGTCTATCAATGATGGGGATTTTTAATATGTTTTATTTACTCAAATGCTTTAAATAATTCCTCACTCGAATTATTCCACATTTCTTCGTTATGGGATTGTAAAAAGTCTTTGAGCACTTTTTTATTATCTTCACCAATTTGATCGATGATAAATTTATGTTTCATAGATTTATCCATCATATTTACATGTTCAGGCATACTTTTATATCCTCTACGGATACTTTTATTAACAAGTAAGTAACAAGCAGTGACACCAGCATAATACGGACCATTTTCACCACGTTCAGTAGTTACCCAACAAAGCCAATATTCTTTAGCTTCGTCACCTTCAACTTCTTCTTTCTCGTTAATCCATTTTACGCCTTTTTCAACTTGAGCACGTGCATGCATTCCGCCAATATCTATAAACGCTTCTTTATTTGCTACATCTATAAATACCGGTGCAATATTATCTAAACTAATCGCTCCGATATTTGTACCTTTATGGCCATCTAGAGGATCATTCTTAATAATATTAAATTTAAAACCTTTATTCTCAGACACGTGTTACACCTCCAACAAACTTAAATTCCATAGCATATCATACGTGTTATATAAAAAAGTTTCAATTTACTAATTTAGTTCATTCAATAAATTGATAATTGAACCTTTAACTTGTGGGTCTTTAATATTAAGAATCATTTCTTTAGGATAATACAATTTATAATCTTCACGATTTATACCCGTAATACTTGAAATGACTAAAGATTGACTACTGATTTCCTTAATACTTCCGTTTCGTCTTAATAAATGAATAGGCTTACGATTTGAACCTGGACGGTCATAATCATATGGTAAATCAGAAAAGGCTTCACTAACGAAATAATAATTTGGATCTATGCCACCTTCAATAAATAATTCTTGTAGTTCAGTAATTGTAATAATCGAACCATCAAATGGAATATATTTAAATAAATCACGATTAATAAATCGTCGCGCTAAATCGCTAAGTATGACATCGTCTTCTTCAATCCACTTTTTCAAGTAATATAAAACGACCACTTCGTCTAATTCAACATATTGTTCAATCGTAATATTCCCTTCAAAGAAAGGTACAAAATCTTGGGGATACGTCTTGAAATGATAACCCTCTTGATACAAGTGTTTCACTCGTTTTAAGCAATTATTTAAAAGCACTTCTCCCCCTCGACTAACAGGATGGAAATAAATTTGCCAATACATTTGATAGCGACTCATAATGAAATTCTCTACAGCATGCATGCCGCTTTCTTTGATAAGTACTTCTTTTTTAGAAGGTCTCATTAAACGCAAAATACGTTCCATATCAAATGTGCCATAAGAAACGCCTGTAAAATAGGCATCTCGTTGCAAATAGTCCATGCGGTCAGCATCAATTTGTGAAGAAATCATAGAAATGACTAATTTATTCTCATGTGTTTTATTAATAACATCGGCCACATCTTGTGGAAACGTCTCAGACACACGACTTAAAACTTCATTCACTTCAGTGCCACCAGTAATAATAGCCTGTGTAAATGCTTCATGATCTGTGTTAAATATCTTTTCAAAACTATGTGAAAAAGGACCATGCCCTAAATCATGTAATAAAGCTGCACATAAAGCTAGCGGTCTATCTTCATTATTCCAAGCTTCACGCCCTACAAAAGACTCGTCAATCATACGACGTACAATTTCATAAACACCTAAAGAATGACCAAAACGACTATGTTCTGCAGTATGAAAAGAAAGATAAAGTGTGCCTAATTGCTTAATGCGACGTAAACGTTGAAATTCTTTAGTCTTAATTAAATCCCAAATAAGCTGATCTTTAACATGAATGTATTTGTGAATCGGATCTTTAAATACTTTCTCCTCAGCTAATTTTTGTTCAACATAAGGTGTTTGCGTCAATGTCATCCTCCCTTTCATAAGAACATACGCTTTTCTTTATAATTTTTTCTTCATTAAGGCTAAATCTAATTGTTCACCATACATTTCTGGTTGGTAAGAACGTACAATTTCAAAACCATGATTTTGGTAATATTTGATTGCACCCTCGTTTTTATTATCAACTTCAAGGTAAACCACATCATATTTATCTTGGAAATATTCTAAACCTTTCTCAAGTAAACTTGTACCATAGCCTTTGTGCTGAGATTCTGGGTGAACGTAGTGTGCTGATAAATATAATTCTTTACCATAAATAAAATTAGCAAACCCTACGATTTCCTCTTCTTCTTCAGCTACTAAGAAAAGTTGTTCTTCTAAACGTTTTTTCAAATGTGTTTCATTATACGAAGCAGCAAGTAACTCATTAATCGTTGATGCAGCGTAAATATTTAAATAAGTGTTATACCATGCTTTAGTAGCAACATCTCTGATAGCTACAACGTCATTTGCTGTCGCTTCTCTGACTTTAAACATACTTGATTCTCCTGACTTTACAATGGAATTAATAATCGAATTATATCATAGTCTGTTGTTAAACGCTTACTATGTAAGTAAACCTCAGACTCATAACTCAGAGCGTGAAACTACTTTCTTATCACTTAGCCTAACGTTTCATTCCACTCTTTAGCTCTTTCTAATGCAAATGCATCTTTCATAATATCCCCTGGTCTTTCAGCCGTACCAATGATATATCCTTTTAACTCAGCACCAATATAGTCCAATGTGTATTTCATTTGGGTAATACAAGGTTTAGCTTTAACCTTAGGACAATCTCCCCCTACTAAAATAAGACGGAAATCTATTTTAGCCATCTTTTCCTTAAAGTCTTTGTAGTTAGGATCAATGAGTGTTTCAGACCAATTATCGATAAATGCCTTTAATGAGGCTGAAATACTGTACCAATAAACTGGTGAAGCGAAAATAACTGTATCACTTTCTAAAACTTTATCGATAATTTCTTTATAGTCATCTGAATACGTTTTAATATCTTCATTTTCATGACGTAAATCTCTAACTGGAGTGAATTGATATTGCGTTAAATCTATCCAATTATAATCTAAACCTTCTAAAGCATACTTTGTAATTTGTGCCGTATTACCTTCTGGACGGCTTCCCCCAAATAAGACAGTTATCATCTAACATTCCTCACTTTCAATAAACCCGTAAACTTATTAGTCAAATTCCTATAATATATATAAATTAATATAATTATTTTTAATCAAAACACTAAACTTCATTTATTTTACTATAAAAATGTTAATTATTCGCTTCAAAAAAACTTAAAATACCCTAAATATTTCTACACTATTGTTGTACCCTGTCATTGCATTTTTATGTAATAAGTTTATAAAATATTTAACCAGTCTCTACAATCATCTATATTGAAAAGCCCCTACACCTTTATAAACGGAGTAGGAGCTTAAATTACTTTAAATCATTTAAAATTTTATCTTTTATTATTCAATAGGGAAAAGTTCATCAATTTTTTTAATTTCTTCATCAGTTAATTGTATATTCGCCGCTTCAATATTCTCTACAACTTGTTCAGCACGTTTGGCACCAGGAATTACAACATCTAATTCTGGACGTGTTAAATAGAATGCTAATACGACATTAGCAATTGAAGTGTTATGTGCTTCAGCAATACTACTTAATTCTTTTACACGACGAACGTTGTCTTTGAATACTTCAGGTTGGAAATCACGACGTCTAGCGCGATGATCATCGAATGTTTGATTCTCATCGTATTTACCTGCCAAGATACCAGACGCTAATGGGAAATATGGTACGAATGTAATGTTATTTTCAGCTGCATATTTCATCACTTCTTCATTTTCACGATGCAATAAGTTATATTCTAATTGCACAACATCAACGTATCCATCTTTATTCGCTTCTTTAAGTTGATCTAATGTGAAGTTAGATACACCAATCGCTTTAATTTTACCTTCTTCTTTTAATTCTTGTAATGCAGCGACAGCCTTATCTTTTGGCGTATCTTCATCTGGAAAATGAATATAATATAAATCGATATAATCTACTTGAAGACGTTTTAAACTATTCTCAACTTGTTGTTTTAAGTATTCAGGATCATTGTTGTGTATAACATCTCCATTTTCTTGAATAACGTGAGAACCTTTAGTCGCAATTTGAACTTTCTCACGAGGATATTCTTGAACCACTTGGCCAACTAATTCTTCAGAACGTTCAGGTCCATAAATGTAGGCTGTATCTAATAAAGTAATGCCATTATCAATCGCCTTACGTACAACTTCCTTGCCTTGTTCTTCATCTAAATTCGGATATAAGTTGTGACCACCTACCGCATTCGTACCTAATGCGATTGGGAATACATTTACATCTGATTTACCTAATTGTACTAAATTTGCCATTCATTATCGCTCCTTTATTTTCAATTAACTATTTATAGTTTACCCCAATACCCATAATACATTCATCTTGACTAACTTGTAAAAATATACTTTAATGTAACTAATCAAGTTACATTAAAGGAGTACACTATGAATTTAGAATTTAATATCGCAGTTCACGTTCTAACTTTTCTAACTAAACATAAAGATCAACATTTCAGTAGCCAAGACCTAGCCCAGCTTACCTGTCTTAATCCAGTTCAACTACGTCGCGTCACCACTATATTGAATCATAATGATTATATAGATACCCTTCGCGGAAAAGGCGGAGGCTACCGAGCAAACGATAGAACCCCCTCTATCAAGTTGTCTACACTTTATCAGCTTTTCGTGTTAGATAAAGCTAACGCACAACGCATTTTTACAGGTAACGAGCAGAGTCATTGTAAAATATCAAGAAACATTGCACACACAATGAATCGCTACAAAGCGCAAGAAATAGCTTTAACCCTCGACTTTTATAGTAACTTGACGATTAATGACGTACTCAAAGAAACGCTTCAGGAGGAAACAATAAATGACACATTATAATTTATTAATCATCGGTTTCGGTAAAGCCGGTAAAACACTTGCAAAATACGCAGCATCACAAGGACACCAAGTCGCTTTAGTAGAACAATCATCAAATAACTACGGAGGTACTTGTATAAATCATGGCTGTATACCTAGTAAAGTACTTGTGCATGACGGAATTGACGGTGCAGATTTTGGTCCTGCATTTTCAAGAAAAAAAGAAGTGGTCAGTGCCCTAAATAAAAAGAACTACGCTCATTTAGCAAACGATGCAAATATTGATGTTCTAGATTATAAAGCTCAATTTAAATCAAATACCGAAGTTGAGTTATTGAACGAAGATGGTACTGTTGCACATACGCTTACAGCGGATAAAATCATAATTAACACTGGTGCAAAATCCAATATTCCTAAGATTAAAGGGCTTGATATCGCACAAAATATTTACGATTCGCGCGGTTTATTAAATATTGAGACACAGCCTAAAGATTTAGTGATTATTGGTGGTGGCTATATTGCCTTAGAGTTTGCATCGATGTTCGCAAACTTTGGATCAAGCGTGACTGTCGTGGAGTATGGCAAACAAATCATGCCACGTGAAGATAACGAAGTAGTGGAATATGCATTAAAAGATTTGGAAGCGAAAGGAATTACGTTTGTCACAGAAGCAGAAACACAAGCCTTCAGAAATGACGGCTCGCATACAATTGTTGAAACTTCAAAAGGAACGTTTAAAGCTGATGCAATTTTATTAGCAACAGGACGTGTTCCAAATACAGACTTAGCGCTTGAAAATACGGATATTCAACTTGGAGAACGTGGTGAAATTAAAGTTAATGCGCATCTTCAAACTTCAGTTGAAAATATCTACGCAGCTGGTGACGTTAAAGGGGGTCTACAATTTACTTATATCTCATTAGATGACTTTAGAATTTTAAAATCTGAATTATTTGGTAATCGCGACCGTACTACAGAAAATCGTGGCGTCATTCCGTATACTGTCTTTATTGATCCTCCACTCTCTCGCGTTGGATTAACAGCGAAAGAAGCCGAAGCACAAGGCTATGATTTTATTGAAAATAAATTAGCTATTAATACAGTACCTCGTCATAAAATTAACAACGACCCACGTGGTTTGTTTAAAGTCGTTATAGATAAAGAGAATAGTGAAATTTTAGGCGCTACATTATATGGTAAAGAATCAGAGGAAATTATTAATTTAATCAAATTAGCAATTGATCAGCATATCTCTTACCAAGTTTTAAGAGATGATATTTATACACATCCAACAATGGTAGAATCTTTTAACGATTTATTTAATATTTAAAAAAATTTTTTAAGAGACTATATACTGTTATGACAGTATTATGATAGCAATAATATTAATTTATCAAAATCTAAAAAAATAAAAAGCTTTACTTATTAAATGTAAACCTTTATAGTTAACCTTACGTAATAAAAGCTCGTGAATTTAATTGTAGTGTGTTTGTTTAGAATACTCTCTTTTTTATAAATGAATTTGTTACAAATATTTCGTGCAAAAGCACATGGAGGTATTCTATATGAATAACGGTACAGTAAAATGGTTTAACGCAGAAAAAGGTTTTGGCTTTATCGAAAGAGAAGACGGAAGTGACGTATTCGTACACTTCAGCGGTATTGCTGGTGAAGGTTACAAAACTTTAGAAGAAGGCCAAAAAGTTGATTTCGACATTACTGAAGGTCAACGTGGCGAACAAGCTACTAACGTAGTTGTAATGTCATAAGATTAAATTTTAAGTTGAACGCTAGGAAGATACTTGAATCTTTCTAGCGTTTTTTACATTTATATAAGCAAATTAGTTTCTGTTACAAAGTCAGAAAAATATAACTAATCATCATTTTAACATGGTAGTATTCTCTCAACTGACCAACTATATTTATTATGAGTGGTTACGTAGAAATTTAGACAAAATTAAAAAGAGCTCTTAATAAGTCTACTTAGCTTATTAAGAGCAATTATCAACTTGAATACTGATTCGATATGAAAAATACGTTTTCTCTTTTCTCTAAATATTATAGTTTTTTTCGTTATAAACTTGTATTCCGTTTTTTATTAGTAGTGCCGAAAATATTCCTACCCCTTGTTTTTTGTTTCCGTTAAATTCACCAGTGTAAATATTTTCTGAACTGCAAGTTGGGCTATCGGATTTTAGGATTAATGTTTTACAGTTCATTTTTTGACAAGTATCTAATGCTTTCATTGCTCCATTTACATATTCTTGTGTAACATCGTTTCCTTGATTATCAATGATTTTAGCTTTATTTTCTAAAACATCAAAACCATCTCCCCCTACGATCTCTGCAGGATTTCTTGGAGTGGATAGTCCTCCTAAAATTTCAGGACATATTGGTTTTGCAATACCTTGATCTACAAGTTTTTTTAAATTGTTGTTGAGTTTGTTTCCTCCGTCATATCTAACATTTTGGCCGACTAAACATGCACTTATAAAAATCATTTATTAACCTCCAGATTTTAGGTTTTGGAAACGAGTTTCTTCTTTTCTTGATAAAAATGATAAAAGAATAACTGAAAAATGATACCAATATAACCAACGAAAAACTTAAAACTTAAAAGTTCAATCTTATTGTTTAATTTTATCCCATTTTTCTTTTATTTTCGCTAAATATTTCGAAGTCTCATCCGTAAAAGTAGATACAATAGCAACGATTATATCTATCATTTTAATCAAAATTTCCATCGCTTAATACCCCTTTTTAATTTTTATACACTATCTCCTTTTTTATAGGTGATCTTCCATTAGAAAATTTCATTTTTAAATAGATTATTATCATCTGTTTTCAGGCGCTGTAAGAAGTTCTAATTTGCATTGAAAAATTGCTTTTTGCATTTCTTCACTCAACAGTGTTATAATTTAAGTAACGAAAATAAGTATTCACTTATACGCCAATCCCCCCACTACTCGCAATAGTGAGGGGATTTTTGTTGGTGTGGCTATATGTCACCTTTTTTTATTGCGTTTACTTAGCCAATGAGTAAAAAACGCAATGGCACAGCCACTGATGGCTGGCGCTATGATGTAAACGAAAATAAGCATCACTTTATACACCTCCTCTCTGCGTCTAAATTGACGCCTGAGAGATAGGCGACCTGTATATTATATCATCTGTACTAGATGAGTTATAGATAACTTCCGATAAATGGCATTATGTCTATATGTATAAATCATAACGCTTTAGAAAGGGACAAACCTTGATATAATAAGGTTTGTCCCTGTTATTTTGATGTATGTCTCATCAACACATCATTTATAATAGTCTTTTTTATGCTTTTTCTTCCAAATTCGATACGAAATAGGAGCATATTCTTGAACCCGACGGTAGACCGTTGAATGATGAATCTTTACATCACGTTCTCTTAATTTTCAAATATATCACGATAACTAAGTGCATATCTTATACAGTAGCCAACAGCTACAGTTATGACGTCCTTGTTAAATTGTTTATATCTGAAATAGTTTGTAGAGAACGCTTCTTTTTTATTAAACTTATACTATAAAATTAACTTTGCAACAGAATCCCTTATTACTAAGTTTTATATACTATTGCCTAAGTAATACTAATAAACTAAAAAGAATCTTATTTAGCGGCTTTACGTTTAGCTAATTTTTCTTTTAATTTTCTATCTTGTTCTTCTTTGCGTCGTTTACGCTCTTCGTTACGTTTACGTAGTCGCTCTTCTTCTTCGGGATCACGTGGTTTTTTCAGTTGTGCTGTCACCTTTTCCATTAATTCATCTTCAGTGAGTGCAGCAAGTGGGCGGTTGTTTACGAATGCGAATGTTTTACGACGTCCTGGGCCACAATAGGATTGGCAACCTATTTCAATTTCTGCTTCAGGATCTAATTTTTCTAATTTTTTCTTTAATGTTTTTATATTTACTGCCTGGCATTCATCGCAGATTAGGAATTTATTTTTCATTTTCCACCCACCTTTCTATTTTTATTATTATATATATTTTGCCTCTATGAGTTATCGACTAATTTAACTCTAATTATTTTACTCTTTTTATTGAAAAATTCAAGCACTGGTTTAAAAGTCCTACATTTTCCCAATAAAAAAAGCAAGACACTAATTTCTTAATCGAATTATGTCTTACTTATTTCTCTATTCTTCTATTGGCCGTGATAAATTCTAAATTTAAGTGGTTTAATACCTTTAGCTTCCCATTCATTATAAATGCGCTGTTTATCAATACGGTTATCTATAATTGTAATACCGCAGTCGCCTCCACCAGCGCCAGAAGTTTTCGCGGCGCCACCAAAACGCTCTCCAATATCACACAGTAATTTTAAATTCTCTGTTTCAATATCTACCGTTGCTTCATTATCCATTTGTTGAATAATGCTGCGGTTTTGACGAATCCTCTTTTGTACGCCTTTAATATTATTTGTTTTAAATGCATAAATTAAGTTCTCAACACATGTATGCGATTGATCTAAAAATTCCCCATAAAAAATAGGGTCCGATTTAAGACGTTTCACTTCACTTACTAAATGAGGTGAAGATGCAGGTGAACCCGTCCAGCCTATCAATACTTCCATATTCTCAGGCGCTTGAAGTGGCTCAATATGAAGACCAGGCCAGTTCTTCTCTAAAACATCTGTAACAGATGTTTCTTCCATTTGTTGTTTCACCCATTCATGATCAAAGGTACTATACGCTAACCAGCCACTATATACACTTACAGCGATATCTCCACATGAACTTAAACTTTGAAGTCGCATGTTTGCAATAACAGCTAATTTATAAATATATAAATTAGATAATTGCATCTCATAAAATTCATTTAACACTTTAACGACAGAAACTAATACTGCAGCACTTGAACCTAAACCATACTTCTGACCTGAAGCATCATCTAGATTACTATCAATCGTCAAGTGGAAATGTTTTAAGTGGATATTACAACTTCTAGCATACTGTTCAAAAACTTCAATTGCCGTTACTACATATTTTAATTGGTTTGCGGCATGCGCATCAGATATTTCAATTTTATCTTCATTGCGATAAAACGTTACTGGTTCGTAATGTAACGTTTTAGAATGAATGGTACCTGATACTTCATTTGAAGCCTCAATAGTAGCCGTAACAAATCGGTCCACAGCAATTAAGACAGACTTATAGCCTGGCTCAGTTACTGCATATTCACCTGCTACATATAGTTTCCCGGGTGCTTTCACCTGAATCATTATATCTCTTCCTTACTTAATTATTTCGACGCCTGAATGTGTAATGTCGCTTGTGATGATTTGCGCTTGGTCAAATGTTTCTAAAAATTTATCTACAATTGCTTGTTTATTTTTCTTTTCAATTAATACTTTTACGTTAGGGCCTGCGTCCATTGTGAAGTAACAAGGTAAGCCTGCTTCTCTACATTCATGTACAATACGCATCGCTTCATAGCTTTCTGGTACTAGATATGTAAATGGAGGTTGCGCACCTAAATTCGTTGCGTGCATACGTAAGCCATTTGCTTCAATAACTTCACCCATACGTTTGAAGTCTTTCTGTGCAATCGCATCTTTTGTTTCTTTTAAGTCTTCGTCAACACGATCTAACCAATATTGGTAGAAACGAGAGGTATCACGTGTTAATGACATCCCTGAGCGACTTGAAACTTTTTTAGATTTATTATTAATAACAACAAAAATCATGGCTAGGTCGTCTTCCCAACCATTTGCATCAATACTATGAGCATATGATGTAGCATCGTCATGCCCTTTTTCCCATTCAGCGAAACCGCCGAAAATACTACGTGAAGCTGAACCAGAGCCACGACGCGCTAAACGTGATAAATCTTTATCAGATAAACCTAATTGTAGTGCCTCATTACAAGCACCCGCTAAAGCAGCATAAGCACTAGCTGAAGACGCTAAGCCTGCAGCTGTTGGTACGAAATTCTCACTTTCAATTAAAGCATATGTTGTGATACCTGCTTCTTTACGAATCATATCCATATAACGTTGAATCTTTGCGCTTTCTTTCGCATCGACTTCTTCTCCGTTAAGAATTAACTGATCCTGAGATAATGTTTCGTCAAAAGTTACTTGTGTTTCCGTATAAAAACGGTCTAACGTCACCGATAAACTATTATTCATTGGAATGATTAATGCTTCATCCGCTTTACCCCAATATTTAATCAGTGCTATATTCGTGTGTGCGCGTGCTTTACCACTTTGTTTCAATGGTTTATCCTCCTAACTTTTCAATCCACGTATGTTGTGCGCCAGCTTTCTCGGCTGCTGAAACAATCGCTTTCGCCGTATTTAACTCTCTAGCTAAAATCAGCATACTGCCTCCACGACCGCCACCTGTCAATTTACCTGCTACAGAGCCATGTTGTTCACCTAATTTCAACAACATTTCAATTTTATCGTGACTCACTGTGAGCGTACGTAAATCCGATTGACATGCGTTAAATACTTCTGCTAATTGATCAAAGCTATGTTGTTCAATCGCTTCACTTGCTGAATAAACTAAGCTTCCGATATGTTCAACGACTTTCATGTATTCGTCATCGTTATCACATAAACGATGAACATCTTCTACCGCTTGCTTTGTAGAGCCTTTAATTCCTGTATCAATCACTACCATATAGCCATCTAAATCTAAAGACTTTAAGATTTCAACTTCGCCTTTTTGATACCAAACCGGTTGATTCGTTACGATCGTTTTCGTATCAATTCCGCTTGGTTTACCATGCGCAATACGTTCTGCCCAATCCGCATGTTCCAATAATTCTTTATCTGTTAACGGTAAGCCTAAGTAATCATAACTTGCTCTGATGAATGCCACTGCTACGGCAGCACTTGAACCCAATCCTCTTGAAGGTGGTAAATTAGCTTGAATTTTAACTAACAACGGTTCTTCAACTTTTTTATTTTCAACAAAATGTCCAATTAATGATTTCAAATGTTCTGGCGCATCATATAATGGGCCGTCGTACACATCACTTTGAATCGCTGAATAGTTACCTTTTTCTAAACTTTCAATAAGCACTTTGACTTTGCCTGAAGTAAATGGGATTGCAATTGCTGGTTGTCCGAAAGTGACCGCATGCTCCCCGATTAATATGATCTTCCCGTTAGACTCCCCATAGCCACGTTGTACCATGATATCTCACCTTTAATATTCTTTCTGAAAATTATTTCGAGGCACGCATACGCATTTATATGACATATAACCTCAATGATGATAACGTACTCTTACGTTTTTTAAATTACTGTCAATCTATTTTCTGTTTTATAACAATTGTGTTTTATGCTGGTATAGTAAGTTCAAATATCTAAAATAAATTTAATAATAATTTATGTTATAAAACTCATATCAATAATTAGTATAAAACTTTGTCAAAATTAGTTCAAAACTTAAAAATATTTATACCCTAAAATCAAAATTATTAACATCGTTACAACCCTTGTTGTATGTTAAACAATGTTTTTAATTACCTTAGGGTTATCCATTGGAATATGATGATAATTTTCATCCAATTTGAAAACACGCAATGACAGTATTTTTTAGTTTCCAAATAAAATATTCCAATTTAACTTAAATTAGTCCACCTAAATTATATTACTATAAAAATAAGTAGGAATATAGCACTTTATAATAATTACAATGCATTATTCTACTTATTTTAACTTTTTCCTCCATTAAAAAAGAGGTCTTTTATTACTTCAAAAGTAATAAAAACCTCTTCTTAATATTCATTCAATTAACGCTTACTTCTTATCCATTGAACGTGTCATTTTTTCGTTACGCTCAATCATTTTATCAAAATAACCTTCGTAACGTGTCCATTCATCATGAGTAATCTCATCCATATTGAGATTACCACCTAAATCTTTAATAGCATGTAGTAATTGGAACATCACATCTTGAACTTTAATTTCACGTCCAAGTAATGTTTCTAATGACGCCATACATTCAGGTTGAATATCTGGATATTTAAACTTAGTCGTTTCACCTTTAAGAGCACGTTCATAAAAGACACGCATCATTTCAGCACGTTCAGAACCAGAACCTTCAACACAAAGGTAGATTTGAACGGCAATACCACCACGTACACGGCGTTGTGAAATACCTGCAAATTTCTTGCCATCAATGCTTAAGTCGAACTTCCCTGGACAATACGAATGTTCAATTTCTTTCGTATCTATATCAATATCTTCATTTTCAAACATTTTACAAATCAATAAATACATCACAGTGAATGCTTCATCAATTGTCGTTTCAGTTTGACCTTTAAAGATAAGAGAAATATTTAAAACACCTTGATCGAGCACTACGCCAAGGCCTCCAGAGTTTCTAACTATCGCATTATAACCGATTTCATCCGTTAAATATTGAATACCATCTTTAAGAAATGGCAAGCGGGAATCATGAATACCTAAGATGACGGTATGTTGATGAATCCAAGTTCTCACAACATTGCAAGATAGATCTTTACCTACGCTTTCTGAAAACGTGTCATCAAATGCAAATGACTGCATTGGCGCTAAACCAGAAGTATGGTCTACATAGCGCCAATCAATGTCATTAAAATATTTGCTTGCTAAATCCATTATTGTAATGTTTGAGCAGCAGTGATGATTGATAAGTTATAAACGTCTTCAGTTGAGCAACCACGAGATAAGTCGTTAACAGGTGAATTTAAACCTTGTAATACAGGACCAACTGCGTCGAATCCGCCTAAACGTTGTGCAATTTTGTATCCAATGTTACCAGCTTCTAAGCTTGGGAATACGAATACGTTTGCATCACCTTGGATTTTAGCGCCTGGTGCTTTTTTCTCAGCAACAGCAGGAACGATAGCAGCGTCGAATTGGAATTCACCATCGATAACTACGTTGTCTAATCCTTCAGATTCAACTTTTTCTTGTGCTAATTTAACTGCGTTAGCAACTTTTTCAACATCGTCAGATTTAGCAGAACCTTTAGTTGAGAAGCTTAACATAGCTACGCGTGGGTCCATACCAAAGCTTTTAGCAGATTTAGCACTTTCAACAGCGATTTCAGCTAAATCAGAAGATTCTAATGTTGGGTTGATTGCGCAATCACCAAATACATATTGTTGGTCATCTTTAATCATAAAGAAGATACCAGAAGTTTTAGATACGCCTGGTTTTGTTTTAATGATTTGTAATGCAGGGCGAACAGTATCACCAGTAGAATGTGCAGCACCACTTACTAAACCTTCAGCATGACCAGCATAAACTAACATTGTACCGAAGTAGTTAACGTTATCTAATAATTCTTTAGCTTGTTCTTCAGTTGCTTTGCCTTTACGACGTTCAACAAAAGATTTAACTAATTCAGGTTTTAATTCGCTTGTAGAAGGATTGATTACTTCGATATCTGAAATATCTAATCCTTTTTCTTCAGCTAATTGTTTTATTTTGTCGTTATCACCTAAAACAATTGGTGTTACGTAGTCAGTTGCTTGTAATTTTGTAGCAGCTGTTAATACACGTTCATCTTCACCTTCAGGTAATACGATTTTGACATTTTTTCCTGAAAGTTTTTCTTGTAATACATCTAATAAACTAGACATAATGCCCTCCTAAATAATTTCATAATAATATTTTGCAACTTAATTATACTGTATTTGTAACGAGATTTCCATTTCACCAATTTGTAATCATTTAGGTATGTTTCACATTTCTCTTTGTGATAAAATTTAACCTGTATTAAATGATAAAACATTATATTAAAGGAGCGATATTTTATGAGTGAAGCAGCCGAAACATTAGATGGTTGGTACAGTCTTCATTTATTTTACGCTGTAGATTGGGCCACTTTCCGATTAGTGCCTGAAGATGAGCGTGAAGCAATGATTAACGAATTTAAATCATTTATTAACGATAAAGCAAGTGCTAGAGATGAACACGCTGGCGATTATGCGTTGTATAACATTACTGGACAAAAAGCTGATATCCTATTATGGTACCTACGTCCAGAAATGAAAGAATTAAATGCAATTGAGAATGAATTAAATAAACTTCGTATTGCTGATTTCTTTATTCAAACTTACTCATATGTATCAGTTATCGAATTAGGTAACTATTTAGCTGGTAAATCTGATGAAGATCCTTACCAAAACCCACATATAAGAGCACGCTTATATCCAGAATTACCTAGAACAGAATACATCTGCTTCTACCCAATGGATAAACGTCGTAATGAAACATATAACTGGTACATGTTACCAATGGAAGAACGTAAAAAATTAATGTATAACCATGGTATGATTGGCCGTCAATATGCTGGTAAAATCAAACAGTTTATCACTGGTTCAGTAGGTTTCGACGATTTCGAATGGGGCGTAACATTATTCGCAGATGATGTCTTACAATTCAAAAAAATCGTTTATGAAATGCGCTTTGATGAAACAACAGCACGCTACGGAGAGTTTGGTGGCTTCTACATCGGCCATATTTTAAAAACAGACGATTTCGACACATTCTTCGCGATTTAATAACGCGAATAAGTTGAAACTAGTCTCTCAGAAAACGACTGCATAACGATTTCAAATATAACTGAATTCAAATGGTTTCTATCTTAAGGTAGAAACCATTTATTATATCGATCATTAATAAAGAAGTTCTTATATAGGCAACCATGCTAAACGATGAAGAAATCTATATTGAAGAATTTGAAGTGCAGTTTGAAGAGACACCTAGTGGAAAAGAAAGTACCGAGTGACTACAGGAATGAGCCTTTCCCTCAAGAAAGCATAGCAACTTAAGTGAGTGAAAACCTATCTTAGAACGCCTTTTAAATGAATATAAACATAACGGCCCGTAAATTTTGCATCTACGGGCCAGCTTCTAAAATCTATATAAAAGTAAGTATGATTTGTTAAAGGAAAGTACACTTCTATCTCAAAGTGTACTTCGTGTAGTATGTTTGGGAGAACTTAATTACTACTCTGAACGTTAACATTATGAAAAATATTGTCGCTACCCAATATTATTCATAAATTGTTAACTAATTATTATTTAACCGAATTGTAATGTTTTGAAACATTATAGAGAAAGTCTGTAAATTATTTTTTAATTAAGTATATTACAACTTTATGTTATTACCGTCTTATTAATTGTTATTAACGAATTGTAATCATTTTATTTTTTAATTTTCATTAACGTAGTAGTCTTTTTAATAAGCTTCAACTATAATTATGATACATAAATATAAATGGTGATGAAATGGAACATATAGATACACATGAAAATGCAAATGAAAAACTAATTAAAGACGTGGTGATGATAGCCGGACGTATATTACTTGAATCTGGCGCTGAAGGTACACGTGTTGAAGATACAATGACGCGTATTGCACGCAAGTTAGGTTACTCTGAAAGTAATAGTTTCGTTACAAATACAGTCATACAATTTACATTACACAACGAATCCTATCCACGAATTTTTAGAATTAATTCCCGCGACACAAATCTGATTAAAATTTCACAGGTTAATGAAATATCACGACAAATCACAAAAGGTAAGATTACACTTGAAGATGCAAAAACGAAGCTCGAACATATTTATGTTGCTAAAAGAGATAGTAGTTTAACGTTCAAAGGTATTGCAGCTGCTATTATCGCTATCAGCTTCCTTTACTTACAAGGGGGACAACTTATCGATGTGATTACTGCATTATTAGCTGGTGGACTAGGCTATCTAGTAGTTGAAATTTTAGACCGACGATTACATGCTCAATTTATACCTGAGTTTGTAGGTTCATTAGTTATTGGTATTATTTCAGTTTTAGGGCACTCTCTAGCCCCTAGTGGTGATTTAGCGACGATTATCATCGCATCAGTCATGCCTATCGTCCCTGGAGTACTTATCACGAATGCCATTCAAGATTTATTCGGTGGTCATATGTTGATGTTTACGACGAAATCGCTTGAAGCACTTGTCACCGCCTTTGGTATCGGTGCAGGTGTAGGTTCAGTGTTAATTTTAGTTTAGGAGTGTACACACATGTTTTGGTTATTAAATTTACTTTTTAGTTATACCGCTTCACTGTTTTTCTGTGTTATATTCGACGCTCCTAGAAGATTCTATCTTTCTTGTGGTTTTGTAGGGGCATGTGGCTGGATGGTTTATATCCTTTTCTATCAAGGACTTAGTGTTCATACGATTTATTCTAGTTTCTTTGGTAGTTTTGCTTTAGGTTTGATCAGTCACTATATGGCACGTAAAAAGAGAGAACCCGCAATTATATTCATGGTACCAGGAATTATCCCTCTCGTACCTGGTGGACTCGCTTTTGATGCCACTAAAAATTTAGTATTATTGCAATTCGGTAAAGCGATTAATACGATGCTCGAAGTAACATTAATTGCTGGTGCCATTGCGCTTGGTTTATTATTTGCTGATCAAATTTCTAAAATTGTCGTATCAGGCTTTGTACGTCGACGTAAACGTATTTAATATATAAAAAAGTGCATGATATTGAACATAGTGTTGTTCAATATCATGCACTTTTATTTGCGATTTAACAATGACACATGATTTATTTGTTTGTCTCGTCTATCATATCTTCGACCTCATTTTCAGAGCGGTTTAAAATCAAACGACTTAATTCATCACTATCAATACGTTTCAACTTAGGATAACGTATAACGAAGAAGATTAAGCCAATGATTAACCAACCACCTAATGCGATATATGATGGCATTGAAAGTGAGGCTGGTGAACCTGGCACTAATAATAATAGAAGGAAAATGAATGATACAATAGAACCTAAAATTGCAAATGTCTTGTAAACAGGTCCGTACGTATTACTATTCTTATCATAGCTAAATAATTTAGCAGCAGATAAACATGTAATAAAGTATGCAATTGATACACCAGTTGAAGACATATCTACAATCCAAGTTAATGCTGTACGTCCTAACCAAGGTGCGATAAGCGTTACTGCGACTAAAAAGATAATCGCTACGTAAGGTGTTTTATATTTTGGGTGCAATCTACTAAATGCTTTAGGCATAATTCCAGAACGCCCCATTGAGAATAACAAACGACTTGCACTCATTAAGAAACCATTTAAACCTGTAAAGATTCCCATAATAATCGCAATGGCTAACACGCCTAAACCAATATAGCCAAAGGCCGCTTGTGTTTCAGCACCAGTCGCCCATAAGTTTCCGTTAAGACTTGCATTATTAGTACTTAACCAACCTGTATAAAGAATCATCACTACATACGTCAATGACGCTGCTAATAAACTATAAACGATTAATTTAAACGTCTTATTAGGTGAAAAGTTGAATTCCTCTGCGGTTTGTGGAATGTTATCGAAACCTACATAAGCCCATGGTGCAACAGCGACAATCATAATAATAGAAGTAAACCATCCAGCCTTAGGATTCGCTAATGGTTGTAAATTACTAAAACTAAAATTATGACCAAAGAATGAGCCGAAGAACATTAACAATACTACAATTACCATTGCTACACAGAAATAATATTGTAGCGATCCTGAAACACTTGCACCACGAATAGCAATAAACATAAACACAAGTAATAAGACCGTTGCAATGATAATTTCAGTAATATAAACATCCCATCCAGCGACCGTATAAAGCTTCCCATTATTCAATAAATTAGGTAATAAAAATTTAACTAATAAACTGAATGCTGTAGCATTTAAGGCAACTACACAGACATATCCAAATGTTAAAAACCAAGATGAGAAGAAACTTACATATCTTCCGAAACTTAAGTAACTAAATGCAAATGCGCCACCTGAGACAGGGAACTTTTCAACTAGCGCACCATAACTTACCGCGATTAAAATCATTAGTAATGCGCCAATAACAAGCCCTATTGATGCAGCAATCGGACCAGATTGTTTAATCCAATCTCCAGGCAAGATAAACGCGCCCCAGCCAATACAAGAACCATAGGCAATCGCCCATACAAATTTTTCAGAGAGATTCTGTTTCAAATCTCCCCTATCTATATTTTGATTTTTTTCTTTCATAAAATAAACTCACCTCAAGTACCCTATATACCCTTGAAGTGAGTGTTCTAATCTACTAATGCTCTATTTAATTGAGTTTAACCTACAAATTTAAATGTAGAGATTATTAACATTAACCAACCTGCAATGAACAGTACCCCACCAATTGGTGTTATAGCACCTAAGATGCGAATTTGTGTTAATGCTAAAATATAAAGTGAACCACTGAAGAAGATAACGCCTAAGAATATAAGCCATCCAGCCCAATTGACATTAATTGAAGTTGTACCGCTGATTACACCAATAATTAATAAGCCAAGGCCGTGATACATTTGGTAATTCACAGCTTTTTCCCATACAGACATATACTTATCCGACAATTTACCTTCCAAGCCATGCGCACCGAATGCCCCAGTCCCTACTGACATCATTGTGCATAAAGCTCCTAAGATTATAAATAGTTTCATCATTTACTTTCAAACTCCTTATTTCTTTTAGAAATCAAATATAGATTCGCCATTACCGATTTCATCATCTGTAACCATTGTATTCGATGGTAAGCTATTATTTTGTGACGATTTCATTGAATTTGGTACCTTGCCACCCATCGCTTCGATTTCAGCTGCTGTAACCGTTGGCTTACTTGATGAAGCAGAATGATTCATTCCAGAGCTAGTCATTGCATTATTATTTGAAAATGAAGGCGCCGATACTGTATCAGTAAAATCATGCGTTTTATTGCGACGTGCACTAGGCACACTCTCAGAATGAGCATACAGTGAAGTCAATGTATGAATCGCGTACATATGCTTTTCAAATTCTTGATTATCGTTCGCTTCATCCGCTTGCACAAGTTCACGTTCTATTAATTGAATAATTTGTTCTTTATTCATCTATTGTTCCTCTCTTTCACACCAGTGAATTGGAGATTTCCCTTTAGATTCTAGAAACTCATTGGCACGTGAGTATGGTTTCGAACCGAAGAAACCACGATGCGCTGACAATGGACTAGGATGTGTAGATTTAATGATATGATGTTTAGACGTATCGATTAATTTTAACTTTTGTTGCGCAGGTTTGCCCCACAGAATAAAGACCACATTTTCTCTATGATCAGAAATCGCTTGAATGATTTCGTCTGTGAATGTTTCCCAACCAATATTTTTATGAGAATGTGCTTCGCCTTGACGTACCGTTAGCACAGTATTTAATAATAATACGCCTTCACGTGCCCAATCTTGTAAATGTGGTGATGTTCTATGACAACCAATATCATCTTCTAACTCTTTATACATATTTCTTAATGATGGCGGAAATTTCGCATTCGGCTGTACAGAGAACGCTAAACCGTGTGCTTGATTAGGTCCATGATAAGGATCTTGCCCTAAAATAACTACCTTTATATCTTCAAATGGCGTTAAATCAAACGCTTGATATATATTCTCTCTATCTGGATAGACGATTTGAGTCGTATACTCTTTTTCTAAAAAATCATGCATTGCTTTAAAATCATGTCTCTGTTTAATATCATGAAATATTTCTGACCATTCCATCGCTTTCACCTCATGCCATATTTTAACATAATGTGCATATCATCAGTTATCAATTTCCTACTATTATATCCCTCAACGCTTGTGCTAGTATGCTTCATAAAAAACATGTTATGATAAGTAATAGATTAGAAAACTGTCGGGAGTGAATCAATATGGCTTTAAAAAAAGTTTTAACTATTGCAGGTTCAGATACTAGTGCGGGAGCTGGTATGCAAGCGGACCTTAAAACATTTCAAGAATTAGATACTTACGGCATGGTAGCCTTAACTGCTGTCGTAACAATGGATAAAGAAACTTGGTCTCATGATGTGACACCTCTTCCAATGGACTTATTTGAGAAACAATTAGAAACAGCTATCTCAGTCGGCCCAGATGCTGTAAAAACGGGTATGTTAGGTACGCAAGAAATCATTAAACGTGCTGGCGAAGCATTCGAAGAGTCAGGCGCAAAATACTTCGTAGTCGATCCAGTTATGGTTTGTAAAGGTGAAGACGAAGTACTTAACCCAGGAAATACTGACGCTATGATTGAACACCTATTACCTAAAGCTACAGTAGTTACACCAAACTTATTTGAAGCTGGTCAACTTTCTGGCTTAGGAAAATTAACTTCAATCGAAGATATGAAAAAAGCAGCTAAAGTCATCTACGACCAAGGTGCACAACATGTCATCATTAAAGGTGGTAAAGCACTAGATCAAGATAAATCTTATGATTTATACTTCGATGGCGACAAATACTATCAATTAACTACAGACATGTTCCAACAAAGTTATAACCATGGTGCTGGATGTACTTTCGCAGCAGCTACTACAGCATACTTAGCAAATGGTAAATCACCTAAAGACGCTGTAGTAAGTGCCAAAGCATTTGTTGCTTCAGCAATTAAAAATGGTTGGAAAATGAACGATTTCGTAGGTCCAGTAGACCACGGTGCATACAACCGTGTTGAACACATTGACGTAGAAGTAACTGAAGTATAAGAAATTTATTTTAACTGTCCACAAAGGCTTTGTGGGCAGTTTTATTGTTTAATTTTATATCTAGAATAGTTCTAAGACAGTTATTCACTCGTTTAAGTTGTTGCGCTTTCCAGGGGTGCTGTCTCAGCCTGTAGTCTTCGACTAGCACTGCTCCCCTAGGAGTCTTCACAACTACACTTCGTAATCTATCTTAGAACTACTTACGTTCATCAATAACTCATCCCTCAGGTGTCACTCAACTACTTTTAATTATCCATTTTAGAACTACTTACCTAAGTATTTTAACTTTCTTACCAACTCGTTTTTGGATTTTAAAACTGAATCAGATTCAGATATTGTCGCACGTAAAATCAACGCCTTATCAGACAAACATCGTTGGGAACCTAAATCAGGTGTCACATTAATTGGCGATGCAGCACATCTAATGGCCCCATCTGGTGAAGGTGCTAACTTAGCCATGTTAGACGCTGCTGAATTAGCAGAGGGCATTGCTAAAAATTATGATAATATTGACGACGTAATTAAAGAATATGAAAGTCGTATGTTCTCAAGAAGTGAAGAAGAACAACAAGAATCACATGAAATCTTAGATATTTGTTTAGGCGAAGATAGTCCAGAGCGATTTGTTAAATTATTTAAAGGTGAACTTTAATTAAATAGTTATAATTACAGTACTCCATTACTATAATGGGGTGCTTTTTTGATGTCTCTAGGCATTAAGTCGTAGATAATTATCCGTTGTTCGTCGTATGAAAAGTTGGTACTTGGGGCTCATGTTTTCAAATAAAAAATACATTACTATATAAAGTGTAGAGAGACAAAGGAGGTAACACACATCATGATCATCTACAAGCAAAATATAGAGAACGGTATCCCAATGTACGAAATCATTACAAAAACCTTCAAGACGATTACGGTAAAATTTGATGAAACGTTTAACAAAAATGAAATCTATAAATTGCTCTCTCTACTAGAAAATGATCTTGATAATATGAAATTAAGTTATTAAGACATTTTCACTACAAATAAAGATGTTTTCCAAATGAGAATTCAAACAGAAGTATATTCCCAAAATTGATTTTTAAGTACTAGGCCCCCTAATATAAAGTAACTTAAAAAGTCATAAATCATTCCTAAACTCACCTTATGAATTATAGCGTCAATGTTAGCCAAAGATGTCCCCCTTTGAAAGCTTAGAGAGTAACTTTAAGCCCAGCTAACATCGACGCTATTTTTGTTTATATTTATGCTTAAACTATTTTAAAATGCAAAGAGAGGATAACGTAATTTATGAACTTATGTACTTATCACTTCAGTAAGTAGTTCTAAGATAGATAACAAAACGTAGTTGTGAAGACTCCTATGTTGATTATTAATGAACATAAGTGCCATGCACTTATGTAAGAAATTCTAAAGATGGACAACGAGTGACGTTGTGTGACGCCCGAAGGAACAGTACAAGTTGAAGACCTTAGAAATCCTCACAGATTTATCTGTGAGGCATTTCTGGCTGAAACTGTACCCTGGGCAAGCATCACAACAGAACGAGTAAATGTTCATCTAGGAATTTCTTTTCATTTTTCCTAAATAAAAAAACGCATTGATGAGGTTACTCTCATCAATGCGTTTAAATATCTATTATGCATTTCTATTTTTCTTTTCTTTAATCCACCATAATGCTTTTTTAGGATGTTCTTCAAAGTAATGAAGATCTTTCTTGTTATCAACATTAGGGTAAGAACCTTTGAGCGATTTACCTGCAGTACTTGTATGAAATATAGCAATCACGATAAAGCCAATTAAACTGATTGCAGTTAAGTAGTAAGCTGGTGCATAAATATTACCAGTTGATTCTACTAACCAAGAGTTAACTAATGGTGTTGTACCACCAAATAATGATACAGACACGTTAAATGTTACCGCTAATGTACGATATCTAATGTGTGTGAAGAACATTGTTGGTAAAGAACCAGGCATTGTTGCTTCGTATGTTGATAAGAAGAAACCTAAAATAAATACACCTACGATAATAAGTGGTAATGCTTTAGTGTTTAATAAACTAAATGCCACAATACTTAATAAAGTAAGACCACCTGTACCGATTAAGAATACTTTCTTCTCACCAACTTTATCTGCCATTTTACCAAAGAATAACGCTAAAGGAATCATAATTGCCATAACACAAGTAATTAAAACACTTGTCGTTGTTTGATCAATCTTAACAATTTGACCTAAGTATGTTGGTAAATAAGCTGTAACTGTATAGTTTGTTACATTAAAGAATACTACCGCTACGAAACATACTAAGATGTCTTTGAAGTGGTAGCGTAAAATTGTAAAGAATCCAATATTATCACGAGCTGGTGTTTGAACATCATTCTCATAAACTGGAGATTCTTCAAGTTTACGACGTAAATAAAGACCAAATAATCCAAGGAATAAACCTAAAATAAATGGAATTCTCCAACCCCAAGCTTGCATTTGTGCATCACTTAAGAAGAAACTTAATAATGCAATCATAATTGAGGCTGCAATGTAACCAGACAATGTTCCTATTTCAAGTCCACTACCTAAACTGTTACGTCGTTTATCTGGTGAAATTTCTGCAATATATGTCATAGCACCTGCATATTCCCCACCAGTAGAGAAACCTTGTAAGACCCTAGCGAGTAACAAGAGTGCGGGTGCCCATAAGCCGATCATGTCGTAGTTCGGTAAGATACCGATTGTCAATGTTGATAAGGCCATTAAAATAATTGTCGTTGTTAATACAACTTTACGTCCATATTTATCCCCGATAATACCAAATACTATGCCGCCAATTGGTCTAAGTAAGAACGCAATGGCTAATGCAGCAAATGTAAATATTTGTTGTATTTGAGGGTTCTGAACTGGTGAAAAGAAATTCGCTCCGATATAAGCTGTCGTATAAGCGTACACACCAAAGTCAAACCACTCCATGGCATTACCAATACCCGTGGCGAACACTGTTTTTTTCGCCGTCTGAGCATCGACCATGTTAATTTTATCTTTTTTAAAGTTCATGACCTGTAACACTCCTTCTATTTATGTTACATAATTATACAGAACTAATGCATGTTGTCAAATTTATTAAAATTAATTTAAATTAAAAAATACAATTTTATTCAATTGACAGAATTTAACAATAATTAAACGAATACGCTTACACATTAAATTTTAAAATAAAAAAAGTTATAATTAAGAATTAATTTTTTTATCAATTCATAATTATAACTAGTTTTACCCCGTTTTCTTCAGAACTAACCACAATTTCATTTTCCGACTTCACACAAACCTCTACAACCTCATTAATAACAATAGTTTGAAGGTATTTAACTTTATAACTATGCCACTCAATCTCATATTCATTCATTAAATAATCTACGACGAGTTGTCCGGGAACGATAGTATTGTGAAGTGGATTTTGGTCATTAACAATTGCCAAATATTGATCGACTTGTGATTGACTAAACTTCATTCACACCCTCTCCTCAATGAACGTTTGTTCGATAATCATACAAGTATTGTTATTTTTATTTATTTTTAATTCAAAAATATATTGGTCAAATCGCTTTACCTTAGTAGTGCGTTTATGCGTTAAATATACACAATATTGCATGTTGCATTCCAACTTTTCATACTGAGTTACTCGGGTACGCTTTAATATTATCTTTTTTCTCATAAATGATTGAAAGAGATTAAATTCTGGCCAAAGTTTCGCACACATTAACGGTGGCACAGTGCCATCATAAACACGCCCTATCACATCACAATAACGTCGCACATCTTCTTCGCGAAATGATACATAACGGGCTTCACTGGTGCCACTTTTCAAAGAGAATTGCATTACCCATACCTCCCCCAATACCCATCGTTGCTATGCCTAATCGCCACGCTGGTAAATTGAACAAACGCGCTACTAACGCTGCACCACTAGCACCATAAGGATGACCTGATGCAATTGCGCCGCCCCATTGATTCACGCGTGCCACATCTAGATGTAACTCATTTATGGAAGCTAGCACTTGCGAGCTAAACGCCTCATTTAATTCCACTGCGTCTATATCCTCAATTTGCAACGCCTGTCGTTGTAATAAACGCTTAACCACTGGCACTGGACCGATACCTAATAACGTTGGAGCTACACCTGTTGTCACACCATCTTTAAATAACATACCTTGAGTGAATCCATGTTCTATCGCCAGTTCCTTCTCCATAACAATCACTAGACCCGCACCATCATTCTTCATGCAGCAATTACCCGCCGTCACAGTTCCGCCAGCCAATAGAGGACGCAATCGATTCAAACGTGCCTCCGTCAATGTCGACTTAATACTCTCGTCTTGCTCAAACCATTGCCCTTTCACCTTTAATGGCACAATCTCACGTGATATATCCCCATTCTTAAAGTGCGCAGAGGTAAACTGATGACTTCGAATCGCAAACGCATCTTGTGCCTCTCGCGACACACCATAGTGCTTCGCCACATTCTCAGCAGCTTCAATCATACTTGGATCCTGACCTTCTGGCGCAAACGACGCACGCTCATAAAATTGCGGTAACTGTGTCTCATAAACCGACTGAGGACGCTTAATCTTCCACGGCGCACGACTCGTACTCTCGACCCCGCCAGCCACATACACACGCCCCGCACCACACTGCACCATCCGACACGCATAAATAATGCTTTCAAGACCCGAACCACATTGCCGATCCACCGTTACACCCGGCACCTCATTAGACACCCCCGCTTCCAACAACGCCTTACGCGCTATATTCCCCCCATTTCCCACAACATTCCCTAATATCACATCATCTATTTGCTCCACAATCTCAAGAAATTCATTTTTTATTTTTTGGAAAAGGGGTAACAATAACTGCTCAGGTTCTAAATGCCTTAGCGCCCCACCATACTTACCAAACGGTGTCCTTTTAGCCCACACTATGACCGCTTCTTTCATACTTCTAGCTCCCCCTTTAAATAAAGCTCTCGCAATGTGCCACGCGCCACTTTGCCACTATTGGTAAAAGGCAACGCACTTACTTTCACAAGCTTTGAAGGCACCTCATATCGCGATAATGTTTGTAATAAATAACGTCGTAAACTTAAATAATCAAGTTCGCGGTGCCCCATATAAACAAGCACTGCAATTTCACCAAAGCGTGTATGTGGTTCCCCAATCATCACTGCTTCATCAATGCCATCCAGTTGCTTTACACGTTGTTCTACCGCAGTCGGGTAAATATTTTTACCTCCTATAATAAGTCGTTCGCTTTTGCGACTTACTAAATAGAGATATTGATCTTTTATGTAGGCATAATCACCTGTTTCTATCCAACTTTCTGGTTGAATCACTTTGCGATTTACATAACCAGAAAAGGTCATGTTACTTTTGACATGCAAGAGCCCTATTTGATCTTTATCTTGTTCTTCTAATTGATAAGTTACATTTGGAAACAGTTGACCAACTGAGTCTGTAGGTGCCGTTTGATTAAAATTATAACTAATAAAACTCGCTTCAGAAGTACCGAAAAACTCTATAATATTCGCTTGTGAAAATGTAGTAGTGACATCTTGAAATAATTGAGACGAAAGTTTAGCGCCACTACTTAATATAGAGGTAAGCGTCTTCGTTTTATTTGGCATATGTATAAGTTGCGATAACATTGTAGGCACGAGAAACAGCGCTATCGATTTCGATTGTCGTTGAATACATTGCATTAATTGTGACGCCTCAAAATGTCGCTGTCCGATGAACGTTCTTCCTGACCATAAAGCATAAATGCAAGTGTACAATGACAATGAATGTGCCAGTGGACCAGGAGCGATAAAGATAGCTTCATCGTGATGTAAGAGCTTTTCATTTTCAATATATGAAGCAAGCCATGAGGGCTCGTTACGATAATATGCCTTAGGAAGTCCAGTCGTCCCTGATGTAAAACCAATATGTAATAGGTTGTGAATTTGCGCCTGTTCCTCAAAAAATGAATCCTTCAAATTCAGTGACTGTGTTGGAATTAACTGCGCATCATTCTTAGCAATATATTGAATATTGTATGTATTGATGAGTTTATCAATCGTTGACATTGGCCAACTCGCATCTAAAAAACAAGGCACTGCATCTTGCATCAACACAGCAAAATAGTGAATCATATTCGTCATTGGCAACTCGCTTAATAATCCAACTCGCGTAGCAGATAGAAGCCCTTGATAATCACTTAGAGCTTCTTTAATAGCTTCATAGAATTCAGCATAGGTTAACTGCTCATCATCAAATTGTAATGCAATAACGTTTGGTTGCTCTTCTGCATAAATTTGTAAGTTCTTCACAATCTCTAACATGGTTTCAACCTCTTAATGTCAACTAATTTAAGTATAATGTTAACATTTAAATGAAATAAAATCATTTCGCTTTAAGTTATTTTATAACAATTGAGCTAATTAATTTGATTAAGCGATAATATAGTTAAGATATTCATTCTCTAAACCTGATTGACTATGTGAGCCCCATTTCACAGTTATTTAATTAACTTCTTTACACTTTGTCATCTAAATATCATTTAAGAAAAAAATATAAAAAAATACCTCTCTTTTACGAGAGGTATTTTCAGATTAAATTTATTATTTGCTAAAGAATGATTTAAATTCATCTTTTGATATTGATCTCCCATGAACTAATTGATTATCTAATAAGTTGTCTAAAATGATTTTATTAGGTAAAGATGCTAATATCTCAATCAACTTTTCATAATTTTCAATTTTAAATAAATTATTTAAATCTACTACATCATTATTATGACAAGTCTCATTATAACCTAATATTAATAGATTATAGTCAAAAGCTGCATGTACTGAATCTAGTATTTCACTTCCGTGGTTAATATCTAGATATATATCACATTGTTTATAAAGTTCAGTAACTTTACTGCGTCTTACATGTGGATATAAGGAGACATTTTTATAAACACCGAGAGACATTAATTTTTTTGACATCTCTGTTACGGCAACGATATTAAAATGTAAATGAGGATTTTTACTCACAATTTGTTCTATGTTAGGTATATCGTCTGAATTTGTTAAAGTTAAAATTTCATTAGAATATGAATTTTGTTTAATAAAGTCATACACATACCCAACTTTGAATAGATAATTCTTTTCATTGTCATCTAACCAATTATATATACGATTATATTCATTACTATTAGGAATCAAGATATTAGCTGTTCTATTCCCATTATTCAACAAGTATTTCATATTACCAGGTAATTCTTCAGGACTCTCTTGCCAAAAAAGATAATCTTTTCCTTCAATATTTTTTACATGTCTTAAGAGAGCATATGGAAAAGCTAAAGAGTTGATTAAAAAACTATCAAGTTTGATCTTTGACTGCTCTAAATAAAATTCTAAAAAGCGAAGTTTTGAGTTAAAGAAATACTCTTTATCTCTCCATGTTAATATATATGAATTGGTCACAAAGTTTTCACTAATAATGATTTTACCTTTATCATTATAATATTTTTTTACAATATACTTTCCATTATCATCTAGTAAAAGTTGTGCAAATTTATAGCCATATTTATTGTAATAATCAATATATTGAGTTTGTCCTTTTTCATTTAACCACTCAACGTGTTCAACTATACGAGTTCCCCAATTCTTTTTAAATTTGATCTTACCTCGAACTCGTCCCTTATCTCGTATTCTTGCTATTGAGTTGTTACCTTCGATTTCCCACAAATCCGGAACAGGAACTTCATTAAAAAATAAAGGATTTACATTTAAAAGCTCACATTTTGAGAAAAAACTATATGGAGATTGAGTATTTTCAGGTAAAAAACCGTTATCTTCTAAAAGAATAGTTTGATGATTCATTCCAACATTTCGCAAGGTATTTAAAAGTTTAATAGTTTTTTTATCGAGTTTTTCAAATAGATTAATCATATTGCACCTCTTTAATTAATGAATGCCATTTCTCTGCTATATTTTCAAAAAGAAAATTTTCGGCTATTTTATATGATTCTATACTCATTTTTTCAATATTACTTTTGAAAAATTTTACAACGGCATTAGCTAATACGTTTACAATTTCTTGTTCAGTGGCTTCTTCTGTATTAATACTTATACGATAACCATTTTCACCATTTTTAATAAATGTTGGGTTACCATAATCTACTTCAAAACCTATCATTCCTAAGCCCGAGCCAATAGCCTCCATTAGTGTTAAACCAAAACCTTCGCTAGTTGATCCGGAGATAAATAACTGATATTTTCTATAAATATTCTCTAAATTTTGATGACCTTTTAGTGTTATGTATCCTTCAGCATTTTCATCATTAATTATTTTTTGTAACGTTTCTTTTTCACCACCCTCACCATAAATATCAAAGGTAATATCCGTGTTGTATTGATGAGCTTTAATAACTGCTTTTACCAACCAATCTACATGTTTTTCACTGGCTAATCTTGAAGCCGTTATAATCGAAGCTTTTCTTCTTTCATTAGATTTTTTTAATTCCGACAAATTACCAACAGGAATAGTATAGATTTTAGATGGATATTGATAATATTTTTCAAATTGCTTAGCTAACTTTTCATTTTGCTTATCAGTTGCTGTTATAAAGAAATCTATATTTTTAGCATTATTAAAAAGATATTCATAATGATTGTTCCACAAAATATGTTTTTCATTAGTAGTATTTTCATTATAATGTTCAGCATGTATTATTGAACCTATCTTAGCTTCACCCTTATTTTCTAAATATACTTGACCAACATTAGTAGAACGATCAATCAGTAAAATATCCTTTTTAGAAAGATTTAATTTTTTTAAAAAGTAACCAATTAATTCTTCCTTAGAATAAAGAATCTTATCCTTAAACACATACATGTTATTATCTTCATTGATATATTCTTCATAAGCTACTGTACCATTCTCATTATAAAAGACTCTCTGATATGCTTTAGCTTGTCCATCTTTAGGAGCATAATATTCGCTAAAAATCCTTACGTAGGAATAATAGTCTTTTCTAATCAGCTTATTCATAGAAACAAATTCTGCTCTATTTACTACTGAGCTATTTGGATAACGTAGATAGCAAGTTATGTAGTTATCATCATTATTAAAGAATATTCTTTTCACATCTTCATTTACTACTTCTATACGTATATCCTCATAATCTAAATTTTCGATAATGTCATCTAAAGTATAAGTTGTAGGAGCAATTTTTATATCCGTAAAATATTGATATAACCAAATGATTTCATTATCTTTAAACCCCATATTACTTGTATAAGATTGAATGTTTTCTCTACTAATAAAATCAAAAAATACAAATTTAAAATCTAATTCTAATTTCTCAAAAATATTTCTTCGATATAATTGAGCATACTCTACTCCACTGCTAGCCCAACCTATCCCAAAATTTAAATTATAAATAGTCATTATTTCTCTCCCGTTTTTGATTATGTAACTTCCATATAATTGTATACTAATATTTTAACATTTTTAATAAAACTAGCTAAAGTATATTTTTAAAAACTAATATAAAATATCTTCCAAAAAAGTACTATATCTATTTTTAGTTATAAATAAAACGGTTGATTTTCATATGTAAAATCAACCGTCAGTTATAAATTTCATTTTTAAATAACACTTTTTATAAAACGCACTATAGCAAAAGTTGCGATTACCAACGAAGAAAGAAGCGTCCCAATTTTTATTATTTTGCTTTGTTTTTCAGGTTCGTCAGAATCATCATTTTCCATCATTTCTAACAATTCTCGTTCAATTTCTAAATCTAATGCAGATTTCTTTTTCCCATCATAACCAATGCTATTGTCATCTTCTGTATCGCTATCTGTTTTTAATGAGTGATCAGTACTTTGATTTTTATCTTCTAAGGTCATAAAGTAATACCTCCGATAATCTTTATACATTTATGTATCAAGTATATTACTTTATAAAATAGTGTAAAGTACTTTATTCTATATATTAAAAATTTTATTTATAAGAAAGACTGTTAGTCAAATACTAACAGTCAAAAGACTTTATTCTAAATTAGCATGGTTCTGTTGCATTGTTTCTTCATCTACATTGAACGTATCCATTAATCCAAGTACAACACTGTCTAAGAATAATAAAGATGCTTGTTCAAATAAACTACCTAATGGTTGTTCAGAACCTTCCGCATCATGTTTCGTACCTGCAGGAAGTTCAATTACAGTTTCAGCTAATTCGCCAATAGGAGATTCTGGTTTAGTTGTTAATAATACCACTTTAGCTCCTACTGATCTTGCTTTATTAGCTAATAATCGCAAATGCTCAGTTGAACCTGAACCTGATAAAATAATGAATAAATCATGTTCTTTAATAGATGGCGTTGTAGATTCTCCTACAACAAATGCTTCTTTACCTAATTGATTTAAACGCATAGCAAAGCTATTTGCGATAAACCCTGAACGACCTTTACCAGCTGTGAAAATGCGTTGTGCACCATTCACATCGTTCGCAAATCGGTCGTATTCTTCATCTTGTATATGAGATAAAGTACGCTCTAATTCCTCAAGAATGAGACGATAATTAGTAAATTGAGACATCATTATTTACCTTCAATCGCTTCACGACATTGTTTAGCTGCTTCTACAGGGTCATCTGCATTAGCGATACCGCCACCTACGATAACTAAGTCAGGCTCTTCAGCTACAATATCTTTAATTGTTTCTGGTTTAATACCACCAGCAACAGCAACTTTAGAGTTTTTAATCACTGATTTCACTGTACGTAAGCTTTCTAATGGAGATTGTCCTTCAGCTTGTAAGTCATAACCAGTGTGTACTGCGATATAGTCAGCACCCATTTCATCTAATTCTTTTGCACGTTTTTCTAAATCTTGAACGGCAATCATATCAACTAATAATTGTTTATCATGTTTGTGCGCTTCTTCAACTGCTGCTTTGATTGAAGCATCTTCAGCAACACCTAAGATTGTTACTACGTCAGCACCAAATTTGATTGCTTGGCTAACTTCATAATCTGCTGCGTCCATAATTTTAAGGTCAGCTAATACTTTTGCGTTATTAATATTTTCATTTAAATGTTGAACTGCTGGTAAACCTTCATTGATTACGATTGGTGTACCAATTTCTACGATATCTACATATTCCTCTACTTTTTTAGCTAATTCTGCTGCTTCTTCTTTATTTAATAAATCGATTGCTAATTGTAATTCCAATGCAAACATCCTTTCGTTACTAAAGTATGTCATTTACTTTAGTTCGTGTTTTTTATCTTTCACATTTGGTTATTTACCCATCTAAGATTTTTTTAAACGATAGAATATCTTTCAATGTTCTAATATCACTTTTTTGAAAATAAAGATTGTAATTCGACTTAAATGTGGAATTAATACAATTTTTTCTAAATAAATTGAGCAGAGATATACAATTACTCCTATCTTTTTAGTAAAATAAATAGATAAACACATTGTATGGTTGCAAGGAGTGAAAGTGTTGGAACTCATTAATGCTGAAGAAGTACAACGACTATTAACATCATTTGAAAATAAACCAGTATTCCTACACGTTGAAACGACTAATGGTGCATATGCTAACCATTTCGATCAACGTGTCTTTAATGCGGGGACATTTTTAAGAAATATACAAGTTACCTATGAACATGCGCAACTTAAAGGCGGAGAGAAAGACCCTTATCGCGTTGGTCTAAAGCTACGTGATGGCGGTTGGGTTTATGTTCAAGGACTGACACATTATGAAATCAATGACAACAATGAATTTTTAATTGCAGGATTTAATTACGAAGGACAATTGGCTGCTACACTCGAAATTAGTGAAAAGCCATTTACAATATAGAGGAGGCTTATTCATGAAAGATGAAAAACATGTATTAGTGATTTTTCCACATCCTGATGATGAGACCTTCTCATCGGCAGGCACAATTGCAAGCTATATCGACAATGGTGTGCCCGTAACATATGCTTGTTTAACATTGGGACAAATGGGACGCAATTTAGGGAATCCCCCTTTTGCAACAAGAGAATCATTACCCAATATTCGCGAACATGAATTAGAAGAAGCAGCGAAAGTGATGGGTATCACTGATTTACGTAAGATGGGATTACGTGATAAAACCGTAGAATTCGAACCGCATAATCAAATGGATGATATGGTGAAAAATTTAATTGAAGAAACGAACCCTTCAGTAATTATTTCATTCTATCCTCAATTTGCAGTCCATCCTGACCACGAAGCGACAGCAGAAGCTGTAGTAAGAACAGTAGGTCGTATGCCGAAAGAAGAACGTCCACGCTTACAACTCGTTGCATTTAGCAATGATGCACCTGAAAAATTAGGTGAACCAGATATATTAAACGATATTAGCCAATATAGAGAGCTTAAATTAAAAGCTTTCGAAGCACATGCTTCACAAACTGGACCTTTCTTAAAACAAATAGCAAGTCCAGAAGTAGATGGGAAAACACAAAGTTTCCTAGAGGTTGAGCCATATTGGACATATCATTTTGAATCTTAAGGGGAGGTAAATGATGACTGAATTTGATTTATCTACACGAGAAGGTCGCTGGAAACACTTTGGTTCAGTAGATCCAGTAGAAGGAACAAAACCTACAACTAAAAATGAAATGACAGACTTACAAAGTACGCATAAAAACTTTTTATTCGAAATTGAAGAAGTAGGTATTAAAAACTTAATTTACCCTGTAAAAATTGACCGCTATCAAACAGCAGGGAAGTTTAGCTTTTCAACAAGTTTAAACCAAGATGAAAAAGGAATTAACATGAGTCGTATCTTAGAGAGTGTTGAGAAACACTACTCAAATGGCTTAGAACTTAATTTCGATACACTTTACCAAGTACTACGTACATTACAAGGTAATATGAAACAAAATTCTGCAGGCGTAGATGTATCTGGCAAATGGTTCTTCGATCGTTATAGTCCAGTTACAAACATTAAAGCAGTAGCGAACGCTGACGTAACTTATGGTTTAGCTATTGAAAAAGATAACGTGACACGCAAAGAAATTACAATTGAAGCAACAGTAACTACATTATGTCCTTGTTCTAAAGAAATCAGTGAATATTCTGCTCACAATCAACGTGGCGTAGTCACTGTTAAAGTATATTTAGACAAAAATAATGATGTCGTTGATGATTATAAAGAAAAAATCCTGGATGCTATGGAAGCCAACGCAAGTTCTATCTTGTACCCTATTTTAAAACGTCCAGATGAAAAACGTGTCACTGAACGTGCTTATGAGAATCCACGTTTCGTTGAAGATTTAATCCGTTTAATTGCTGCTGATTTAGTAGAATTTGATTGGATTGATGGCTTTGACATTGAATGTCGTAATGAAGAATCTATTCATCAACATGACGCATTCGCTAAATTAAAATATCGTAAATAATTGTTTTTAAAAATAAAGCAGTTGTCTCACTTACTTTCGTGAGACAACTGCTTTTTAGTATGTTTGAATTTTTATAATGAATTAGATTTTCAAATTAAATTTAGCTTAGCTTGATATAGCATCAGCTTAATGATGTTTTGCCATACGCTTTTCACCAGGTTTAACAAAACACATTGCTACAATACTTATCAGTGATGCAACTACTGCTGAAATAAACATAGAAGAATAACCGTAACTTGCGACTAAATATCCTGTTAAAGTCGGTGCAATGACTGTTGCTGTATTAACGAAGAAATGTGTAATACCACCGTATGTACCCGTTTTACTAGGTGCAGTATCAATAATAACAGACCAATAAACACCATTTGGTAAGAAAATAAATGCATTCCCAATCATCATTAATATCATGATAGCTACAATACTATGTGTAAAGGGAATGATTAAGAAGCAAATCGCAGCGCAAATCATACCTACTATCGCAAAATATGATCGTGCTATACGTAAACTGCCTGTTTTTTTACGAAGCCAGTCTGAGATATGGCCACCAAAATAGATAGTGAAACAAGCTCCAATCCATGGCACCATACCTAAATACCATAAGGAATGGATTTCAAAATGATATTCATCTTGTAAATATTTAGGCGTCCAAGTTAAAATTAAAAAGTTTACATATTGGAAACCAAAATAACCAAACATATTACCTACTAATGTAGGACTTTTAAAGAAATGATACCATTTTTCATTTTTATTATTTTCAGTGTTAACCGTCTTCTCAACATTTAAACTACTATCAGTCGCACGAATTTCTTCAAGCTCCTCTTGTGAAACGCGTTTGTTATCTTCAGGATAATCTGTAAACACAAAGGCCCAAATGACTACCCATACTAATCCTAACGCTCCTAAAATAATAAATAACAGTCTCCAACTTGCTATTGTAAGAAATCCAGAAACGATAGGTGCTGTAATTAAAGCACCAAGTGGCACACCAATTAACCCTAAAGCCGATAATAAACCACGTTCTTTGGGTGCTGCCCAGTTAGCGTTCGTCTTACTAATTATTGAAAATACTGGACCTTCAGCCACGCCAAATAATACACGCAATAGACCGAAACCAATAATCGCTGAACCTCCAAATAGTGCCATACCGAGTTCTCCAGCATATGCCATTGCTATTTCAGTAATTGACCATGCAGTTCCAGCAATAATCCAAACAAATTTAGGTCCCCTTTTATCTGCCGTTAATCCTCCGATTAATGAACCAAACATGTAACCATAACCAAAATATCCTAAAATCTTGCCCCATGCGATAGTATCAAAGCCATATTCATTGATGATGTCTTTCTGAGCATAGGAAATAGCTCCTCTATCGATGTAATTAATCATTGTCATTACAATAATCATCGCAATAATAAAGTAACGATATTTCTTCATTTTAATCCCCACCCTTTGTTTACAAGTTACTTTACTATTCAAGTTTAGCATACTTTGTGTAAGCGTTATCATTAAAAAAGTTATTCTCTAAATAATATTTCTTATTGAATTTAATAAATATAAAAAGCATAAAAAAGAAGCCGGAATTTTAAATATCCGGCCTCTTTCTAAACAATATATTTATACTATTTATCTTCTTTTTTACGGCGTCTACCTAATAACAATGTTGATCCTAAACCAGCTAATAATGTACCTAATAATGTACCATTATTATCTTTATCACCAGTATCAGGCAATGAATCTGAATGCTTATGACTTTCTGAAGTTGATTCAGATGTGCTGTTGCTTGTGCTTTCTGAAGTTGATTCAGATGTACTATTGCTTGTGCTTTCTGAAGTTGATTCAGATGTGCTGTTGCTTGTGCTTTCTGAAGTTGATTTTGACTCTGATTCACTTAATGACTTTGATTCTGAGTCGCTTAATGATTTTGATTCTGATTCACTTAATGATTTAGATTCTGAGTCGCTTAATGATTTAGATTCTGAATCGCTTAATGACTTAGACTCTGATTCACTTAATGATTTTGATTCTGAGTCGCTTAATGACTTAGACTCTGATTCACTTAATGACTTAGATTCTGAGTCGCTTAATGACTTAGACTCTGATTCACTTAATGACTTAGATTCTGAGTCGCTTAATGACTTAGATTCTGATTCACTTAATGACTTAGATTCTGAATCGCTTAATGACTTAGACTCTGAATCGCTTAATGACTTAGACTCTGATTCACTTAATGATTTTGATTCTGAGTCGCTTAATGACTTAGACTCTGATTCACTTAATGACTTAGATTCTGAGTCGCTTAATGACTTAGACTCTGATTCACTTAATGACTTAGATTCTGAGTCGCTTAATGATTTTGATTCTGATTCACTTAATGATTTTGATTCTGAGTCGCTTAATGACTTAGACTCTGATTCACTTAATGACTTAGATTCTGAGTCGCTTAATGATTTTGATTCTGATTCACTTAATGATTTAGATTCTGAATCGCTTAATGACTTAGATTCTGAATCGCTTAATGACTTAGACTCTGATTCACTTAATGATTTTGATTCTGAGTCGCTTAATGATTTAGATTCTGATTCACTTAATGAAGCTGATTCAGATTCACCTTTTTTAAAGTAACCATTATCAATGGTCATATCATCATGATCAGTAATAGTTACTTTAACATTTTCACCATCGGCATCTTTAGAGTCATCGCTGGAGTTTACAGATGTTTGAGTTAAACCGTCTGGTTTCTCAAAGTGAACGTTATATTCCCCACTCTCTAAGTCTTCAAATATATATTTACCATTTTCATCTGTTTGAGTAGTTTTCAATGTATTACCATGACTATCTTTTAATGTAACAGTTACACCTTGAATACCTTTTTCATCTTCATCTTGATTACCATCTTCGTTGTAATCATACCAAACATAATCACCTAATTTATATTTAGGAGTTTTATAGAAGCCACTATCTAACGTCCAGTTATCTTCGTCTTTAATAATACCAATTGTTGATAATCCATCAGAGTCTTTAGCGTCATCGTTATTATTATTTACATTTGCATTTGTAGGCGTATAACCTTTAGGTGTTTCAAAGTTGATAACATATGATCCATTTCTTAAATTATCGAATCGATATTTACCATTTTCATCTGTATAAGTTTCTTCTTTAATACCATTGTCTCTAATAATTGAAACTTTAACGCCTTGAATACCTTTTTCATCTTCATCTTGGAGACCGTTTTTGTTTGTATCTTCCCATACATAGTCACCTAAGCTATATAATCTCTCGTTACCTGTTGCTTGTCCATTTGAGCCACTTCGCTCAACATAGTTATCATGGCCATAAAAATCTGATGTTCCTTCAAAATTTTTATTAGTCATTGTTATTCTAGTTCTTAAATCTTGCGTAGAATTTGGATCAATTTTAGAAGTAACTTTTACAATATATGGGTGGTCAATATGTCCAAAATTAATTTGTGCATGTTTTTCACCAACTTGATCAATGTTAAATTCATCAGTTACTTCTTCATATTGATTTTCATCTACATAGAAACTTGGATTAATATTATTTGAGTTACCGGCATCAAATATGCGAATATTAGAATTATTTGGGTCTAATAATGTACTACTGTCACCTACATTTTCTTGGTAACCTAGAATATTTAATATAGTATCGTAGCTATCTACTGAATTAGGATTCACATAAATATATTGAGTATAATCGTATGAACCTACATTAAATAAATCAGCTTTTGTAATAAGAGAATCTGCATTAGCAATTACGTGTCCAATGTTATAGTTAGTATATTTAACATCAATAGGAAGAGTTACATTTTCACCAGCAATATTATAGTTTAAATCATATGTTCCACTTGTTTTCGCATTTTTTCTATCAATGTATTGAGGAATTGAAAATGAACCTTTTACATTATCTTTATTGTTAACATAATCAGTAAATGTATAAACTAATTTTTTAGTATCAACGTCGTAAACACCATTTGCAACGACTTGATCACCCTCTGTTAAAGTTGGATAGATTTTGTTATTAGATGCTTTATAATCAGCAATACCTTCATAGTTGGCATATTCTGGCATATCAACTGTAAAGTAATCACCTGCATTTACGCGACCATTAGTTTTGAAATTAGAAGTGAGTTTGAAACCTTGACCATCGTTAGGTTGAACATAGTCTTTATCGATTGAAGCTGATGTCATTTCCACTAAATCATTTACATTTTTACCTGTCTCACTTTGTGTCACAGCCGCTCTAAGATTAGTAGCTATACGACTAACCGGTTTAATTCTTTTATTTGTAGAAATCTCTGAAGTAGTACCTAACGCTGAAAATTTATCATTATTTTCGCTATCCGCTTTTAAAAACGCTGCTAATAATTCATTTTCATCTGCTTTATTAAAATCAATATTTAAATCATTAACTAATTTAGATGCTTCTTCAGAAGTTGAATCATTGTTTTTAGCAACCATGTTAGTAAATAATTCTTTTTTCTTATCTGCGTTGTTTTCATTATTAATACTATCAAAAGTTTGTGCTACTTCTTTTGTTGAAGCTTCTTTATTTTCTTCTGTTGCTACTTCTTTTGTTGAAGCTTCGTTACTTTCTTCTGTTGCTACTTCTTTTGTTGGAGCTTCGTTATTTTCTTCTGTTGCTACTTCTTTTGTTGAGTCTTTTTTACTTTCTTTTGTTGTTGCTTCTTTTGTTGAAGCTTCGTTACTTTCTTCTGTTGCTACTTCTTTTGTTGGAGCTTCGTTATTTTCTTCTGTTGCTACTTCTTTTGTTGAGTCTTTTTTACTTTCTTTTATTGTTGCTTCTTTTGTTGAAGCTTCGTTACTTTCTTCTGTTGCTACTTCTTTTGTTGGAGCTTCGTTACTTTCTTCTGTTGCTACTTCTTTTGTTGGAGCTTCGTTACTTTCTTCTGTTGCTGCTTCTTTTGTTGGAGCTTCGTTACTTTCTTCTGTTGCTACTTCTTTTGTTGGAGCTTCGTTACTTTCTTCTGTTGCTGCTTCTTTTGTTGGAGCTTCGTTACTTTCTTCTGTTGCTACTTCTTTTGTTGGAGCTTCGTTACTTTCTTCTGTTGCTACTTCTTTTGTTGGAGCTTCGTTACTTTCTTCTGTTGCTACTTCTTTTGTTGGAGCTTCGTTACTTTCTTTTGTTGAGTGATTAGTAATGTCTACTTGTTCAGTTTGTGTAGCATTTTCTTCAGTAGTATTTTGTACACTACCTTTTTGCTTAATGTTTTCATCTTGTCCATTTTGACTATTGCTTTCAATTTGATTACTTTCAGCAGCTTTTGCTTCATCATGTGCACTACCAAAAAGTAATGTGGCACCAACTAAAATCGATGCAGTCCCAACTGTGAATTTTCTAATCGAATACTTATTCAATCTATTAGGCAGAAAATCCAATCTCTTATTAGGTTTTTTCTTCAAAAAAATCCACTCCCTTTTCTAATTTCGAAAAACCTTCCAAAATAGTAAGTATTTTACAAGTCACTCAATCATAATATGTAAAATACAAAAAAAATATACATAAATAGAGAGCAATTTGAAAGCTCTTTTTATATATTTAGTCGCAAATAATTAATGATTAATTAAATGCAAATTAAATATACCCGATACAAAATAGGTTAAACTATAATTTTATATATAATAAATTAATATAAATTGGATTAAAATAAGACTTTTCTTTCTAAATGACCTATATAAAAAATATACTAAGATTAGTTGAGTCCAGTAAATCTAGTTACTGGATAGTGAAAAAATTTCTATTAAAAATAATATACACCCCATAAACTTGGATTTAAGTCCAACTTTATGGGGTGTGTACAACATTTATATAAATTCAATTATTGGCTTTTTTTTTTAGATTTATATCTCAAGCTCTTTAAACTAGTTTCTTCTATTATATATACGTTTTTCTGTATAATTAATTTTTATTTTAAATGTTCATATGGACTATTATTCACGAATGAAACAATTTGATCGACAAATAATTTTGCGCGTAATTGGAATTGTTCATCGTCTAAGTACAATGTGCCATCGTCTAATTTACCATAATCAGAGTCATGTGTAGCAATCTGTGTAGGTACAGCAATACCTAATAAACTTCTCACAATGACACGTAAGTGAGATAATGGCTCAGAACTTACGATACCACCGCTATTACCGATTAATCCTACAGGTTTCATTTTAAAATAATCCATATTAACGTGATCCAAAGCATTTTTCAAAATACCAGAATATGAACCATGATAGTTTGGTGTACCAAGAATTAAGAAATCCGCTTCCATCGTCTTCTCTTTAAATTCTTTCGTATTCGCTTTGATTTCATCAACTGAAGGCGTTGTACCTGAGAAGTCTAACTGATTTAAAGGTTTCTCAGCTAAATCGAAAATATCGACATCCATATCATGATTATCAAATTGACCTACTAAATATTTCGCCAACGCGTTTGTATGTGAGCCAACTTGGGCACTTCCTACAATAATAAGTCCTTTCATTATTTAAAACTCCTTTAATTATTTATTCTGCTCTTCTTTTAATAACTTCATAATTGCTTTACCAACACCACTATTTTCGTTTGTATCAGTAACGTATTTAGCAATCTCCTTCACTTCAGGCATTGCATTCTCCATAGCAACTGGATAACCGACGCGTTCTAACATAGAAACATCATTTAAGTTATCACCTAATGCCATCACATCTTGTAAATCAACGTTAAGTTGGTCCGCAATGGTTTCTAAAGCGATTCCTTTTTGAGCATCTGAATGCGTAATTTCTAAGTTACCACGTGAAGATGATGAAATTGCTAAACTAGGAATAGCCGCTAGTTCTTCGCCTATTGCATTTATTTTTTCTAAATCAGGGTTGAAAGCTAATACTTTCATAATTAATTCACCAGGAATATCTTCAATATCTTCATAACTGTCCACTACTTTTAGCGTTCCATTATCAATACGCTTTTGAATACCGGCTTTAATCTTTTCAACATCAGCTTCCTGACCCGCTTGTTTCGCAATATCTAAATAAATATCTAAATCACGTGTTGGATCTTCAGTATAAATCCCTCTATTCGTATAAATTTGATAATATACATCATCTTTATTCAAGATAGATTTAATTCGCTCCACTAACTCATGATTTAGATTAGACGTACTCATTATATTATGTGTTTCATCACGCACTTCTGCACCATTTAAGCAGATATACGGGACACTTAAATCAGTTTCAGCGATAGGTGTACTTGCCTCGTAAAACGCACGTCCCGTCGCAATAACGACTGTAATTCCTTGAGATTGCGCATATTTAATGGCATCAATATTCTCTTGTGAAATCTCATGTGCCGCATTTAATAAAGTGCCATCCATATCCGTTGCTATTAATTTAATCATACAGTTACCTCGTTTCATTGACTTAATCCCTATCAATTTTTCTTTTTTGGGAAAAGGGTATTTGCTTAACAAAACTATGAAATTTTAAACTTTAAATTCAGTGTTTATTTTAACAAATTTGCGACAATTTGTACGCCTAAATGTTTGTTTTAGACTTCTTCGCACGTAGTTCTCGGAAAAAGTTACGCAACAAATCACCACATTCATTTTCAAGAACACCCGTAATTACCGAGGCTCTGTGATTAAAGCGAGGTTCTTCAAGTAAATTCATTAAACTACCACTACATCCACCTTTAGGATCCATAGCGCCGAATACCACTTTAGGAATACGGCTCATTACAATCGCTCCCGCACACATCACACATGGTTCAAGCGTGACATACAACGTGCAATCTTCCAAACGCCAACTTCCCACTACTTTCGAAGCACGTTCAATCGCGATATGTTCCGCGTGTGCAGTTGGCTGTTGTGCAGTTTCTCTTAAATTGTGCGCACGCGCTATAATTTCATCATCTTTTACAATAATTGCCCCAATAGGAACCTCGCCAAGCTGTTGTGCTTTCTCCGCTTCCTCAATCGCTAAATTCATGTAATATTCATCATTTACCATGTGTGTCCTACCTCACTTGTGATACAATACTCATTGTCTATTTTAACATTTGGAGATGTGATTATGAATAAACCATTTATCGCAATCGAAGGTCCTATCGGTGTAGGTAAATCTTCTTTAGCTCATAAACTTAGCCAAACTTTGAATTATTATGAAGAAAAAGAAATTATTGACGAGAACCCTTTTTTATCAGATTTTTACGATGACATTTCTAAATGGAGCTTTCAAACAGAAATGTTCTTCTTATGTAATCGCTATAAACAAGCCAAAGATATTGCAGAAATGACACAAGGTGTTGTGAGTGATTATCACATTTATAAGAATAAACTTTTTGCCCGTAATACTTTAGACGATGCAGAATTTGATAAATTCAATCGTATTTTTGATATTTTGACAGAAGATATTGAAATGCCAAATATGATTATTTTCCTAGATGCTGATTTAAATATTTTGAAAAAGCGTATTGCCAAACGTAATCGTAGTTTTGAGCATCAAATTGAAGATAATTATTTATTAAATTTAAAAAGAGATTATTTAGCATTGTATGAAGCTCTAAAACAAGAAGGCGCAAATGTGGTATTAATTAATACGAGTGACATTGATTTTGTTAATAATGAAGCAGATTATCAGAATATTTTAGAACAAATTAAACCAATGATAGGAGATAGTGAACATGAATAATTATGGCATACCCCAGAATGCAATTATTACAATTGCTGGGACAGTGGGTGTAGGAAAGTCAACGTTAACACAGGCGTTGGCTGACAAATTGAATTTTAAAACTTCTTTTGAAAATGTAGACCATAATCCTTATTTAGATAAATTCTATGATGATTTTGAGCGTTGGAGTTTTCATTTACAAATTTATTTTTTAGCAGAGCGATTTAAAGAACAAAAACGTATGTTTGAATATGGTGGCGGTTTTATCCAAGATCGTTCAATTTATGAAGATGTAGATATCTTTGCGAAGATGCATGAAGAACAAGGTACGATGAGTGCGGATGACTTTAAGACGTATTCAGAATTATTTAATGCAATGGTAATGACGCCATATTTTCCAAAGCCAGATGTATTGATTTATTTAGAATGTGATTATGATGAGGTTATTGAGCGTATTAAGCGTCGTGGTCGAGATATGGAGATTAATACCGATCCTGAATATTGGCAAAAATTATTTAAACGTTATGAGAACTGGATTAATAACTTTAATGCATGTCCTGTAGTTCGTATTAATATTAATGAGTATGATATTCATGAAAATCCTGATTCTTTAGACCCAATCATTGATAAAATTGCGCACATTATTAATACGTATCGTAATGTAGATAATAGATAATAGAGAGAACGCCTGCACAATCAGTCGAATTGTGCAGGCGTTTTGTGTATTTATTATAATTTTTAAATATAATTATTTTTCGCTGTGTTGTTTTAATATTTTAGGTACGTCTACAGCTGTATCGATGATATAATCTGCATCTTCTAGTTCTTCTTTTTTAGCAATGCCACTTAATACGCCGATTGCTAAGCCTAATTCTGCATTTACTTTTGTTTTCATATCATTGTTGGTATCGCCTACGATAGCAACGTCTGCAGGTCTAACATCATAGTGATCGAATAATGGATTCAGTACTGCTGGATTAGGTTTTTCTGCTGCATGTGTTTCAGTAGAAATGACTAGGTCAAAAGCATCTTTTGAATCTGTATCTTCTAAAAATTGCATGACACCTTTTCGAGAATCACTAGTAACAATACCAATTTTGTAGCCTTCATTTTTCAAGGCTTTAACCGTTTCATAAACACCATCAATCCAGTTATTCTCTGGTACTCGATTATCTACAAGATCTTGACTTGTATTACGTGTCCAATCCGAAACATCTTCACCCGCTATATCACTAAACGCTTTTACCATGTCATCTAAAGATCCAGAGCCCATGACTGAATTCGGCACAATCGCATCATCAATAACTCCAAGTTGGCGATGTGCCGCTTCTTTATCAGCAATTGGAAATTTATCTAAAAAGCTGTCTACAAGACGAACGCCAATCTTCTCCCAGCTCTTATCAAATTCAATTAATGTTCCGTCTTTATCAAATAATATCCATTCCATTTCAACTAACACTCCTACCACTCAAAATTTATAACGTTTCTATTGTAATATAGATAGCTATGATTCGCATAGAAATGTGAAATGGGTGGAGCAAAGCTGTGATTTTTAATTATTATCTTTTTGGTTATTACGGTCTTCTCTAAATTTTCTACGACGCGCCTCTTCCTTAGATACGCCATATTCAAATTTCTCTGGATTTTCTTTTGCTTCATTTACACCTTTTTTAGCACCTTTGATAAATTCTTTTATCGCACGAATAATCATAATATTTATCACCTTTCTTTTATTTTTTAAAGTGGAACATATTACTTTTAACAATAATATAACATTTGAACATGCTATTTGATAAAAAATCTAATTTTTTATCAAAATATGTAGTTTACAACTATTATAGGTGGGTAAAATTAAGTACGGTTATTCAATTTCATAAATCGTAAAAGCTTACCCCATTAGTCAATAGATTAGTGGGGTCGTTCTTATTAAAAAAATACCTCCTAAATGTTAGAATTTCATCTAACTTTTAGGAGGTATTTACTATACAATTTAACAACTTATTTAGGTTCGCCGTGTACAAGAATGCCACTTACTAAATCGATGACTTTTTTAATGAAGCCGAATACGTCTACCATTTGATTTCACTCCTTGTATATTTGTCTTATACCTATAGTTTAGCTTCATTTAGAAATTTTTGGGCATTCTTGCGTAAATGATTATTTAACATGCAAATCTGTTATTAAAGTAATTAATTCAATTCAATCGAAAGCAATTCTTCTACATAACTGTCTTTCAATTCATAAACTACTGGATTACTTTTTAATTTAACCAGTTTATCTTCATATTTAGAGATTACTTCATTAACCTTATTTCTTGAGTAACTTACAATATCTCTCAATTCTTTTACCTCTTTGCCAACTTATATATTACATAAATAATTACAAATATAATCGTTATTAAGTCAAACGAAGCTATAATTGATTGACTAAAAGATTCTTTAACCCAAAGAAAACGTACTAAAAAAAGCAAAATTGATTGTACTACAGCCGCAATAAACACATTAATAATTGGTTTGTCTTTTACTAAACAATAAACAATATATAGTATACAAATGATAGTTATAATCAACATTATAACTTGAGGCATTAGATTCCTCCCCTTTCTTACTTTATATTTTCAAACTATCACATTATTTATCTTTCTAAAATTTCTAGATATGTTAGTTAAATATGGTATTTTTGTAATGATGTAATTACTATTTTTTATATACATTGATAAAGTAGAACTGAAGTTAATGCATAAAGTTTGTCACTGCCAAATCTATCTTCACAATTTTCAATTCAAAATGAATACTGCTAAATGTGAAGCACAACAATATGGTAAAGATAAGGGGAACAAAAATGCGTACACTAAGATATAGATTAATTGCTGGTGTTATATTTTTAATAATAGTTATTATTGCTACTTTTTTATTCAACCATCGTTAGATTTAGATAATCAATTATCAAATATAATATATATTATATTGCTTTTCGTTATTGGTTCAATTTTAGGTTATATAGGGCGTCATTTAGACGGTAAATAGCTATTTATTATTTCAGATTTTTAATATAACAATTTATTTCATTAAAAAAGACCAACTAATGTTGATCTTTTTATTTGTGTATTAAGTTACGAGTGCTTTCTGTTTTCAAAACGATTATAAGAAATGACTAATTGAATAAGTAAAATAAATGAAGCGATACTAATGAATAAAAGATTGCTCGTTACTAATGTAGTTATAAGAAAGATAACGAAGAATATAACAAAAAGCTAGAAACTGCTTTATTTCAGCGTTTCTAGCTAATTAAATTCTCTATTATTTATATTCTGGTACGACTACTCTCCAACAATAAGTATATTTTATATATGTTTATAACGATTTATAAACATTGTTATTTTAGCTTTTCATATCATTATTTTTACTCATGTTTAATGTATATTTTTAAATAACGTATTCAAAACGTATTCAAAATAAAAAAACGTCACTTACGAGTGACGTTATAAAATATAAAAGATTTATTTAACTTGTCCGTATGCTAACTATTTAATACTTTTTCCCTTTGTTCCTTATTATTGCCCTTTTTATGCCCTTTTATTATTTTTAGACGCGTTAAATAGTACACAGAACGCTATTAATAAAGCGTTTATTAGTACATCATATATTATTGTATATGATTTATATACGATTTTTAAAGCCCTCAATAACAATAAAAATTAGTATTTAGATTCGCATAAAAGATCTTACTCATTTACTTATATAAATACACAAATCAAATTCTTACTGCAACACAGGACGTTTCTCAGCTTTAATATTCCCTACTATTATTGATATTTTTATACAGTTACTCATTAATTATTTAAATTATTATTCTCCAATTTTTCTTTTAATTCTAGTAAATCATTTTTTCCTTTGTCATCTATAGGTAATTTAGATTTTTCTACTTCTTTACTTTTTTTAAAAGAAAGATTCATCTTATCTCTTTCTTTATTAATTTCCCTATCATAATGTTCTACTTCTTTAAAAGATACACATAATTCTTTAAGTATATCTCTTCTATTCAAAAAAACTATGTTTTTAAACTCACTATTTTTCAATTCACCCGGAAATTTATCATTTGATTGAATAAATGGAGCGTTAGTTACCTCTGCGTAAACAGCACTTACAATTTCACCTTTATTAAGGTGTTTCTTTTTTTCTTGAGATAAGTTTTCCAATAATTCATTAATACCTTCCAATCTTCTCTCAATAATTTCTTGTTGCAACGGTGAGAATTTCTTAAATTCTATTAACAATATGTTTTCTTTTTTTATTTGTTCTATCAAATTATTATAAATATAAGAATAATCATAATTATCTCTTGACCAATCTAATAATTCAGTATGGACAGCATCAGCAATATTTAGTTTTTTAAATTTATCTATGAAATTCAAAAATTTATCTGTTAAAGAAAAATCAACAAAAATATTAGTATCACAAAATCCATGAGGTTCAATATTCAATATTTGTAACCTCCTTTATTTTACTAATAATCTTTTCAAGTCTTTCTTCAGATATTATACCTTTTTCGTAATTATTTAGTAGTATATCCACTACTTTTGGACTCAGATAATAATTTTTATTTTTTCTTAATTCTTCTATTTTGTATATTTCTTCGTCTTTTAAATAAGCAAAGTTATTAGAAGATTTATATAAATTCTTAAAATATTTATTACTTTTATAGAATCTAGGAAAAGTTCTTTTTATTTGCATGTACGCAACCTCATAATGACAATTAAATTCAATAGATAATTTATGTATATCAGATATATATATACGATTTTCACCAATTTTTTTATTTAAACGTACTCTAAGTGTTTCAGGAGGTATAAGTATAGTTGCAGCAAAAAGATCAGCTTCTTTTTCTATTATTTTTTTTGAGTTATCATCCTTAAATTCAAAATCATCATGCCCCTCTATTGAATGATAGACCTCATGCCAAACAGTAAAATTTTGTGTACAATAATAACTAGTATTATTTATAAATATAAACTCAATATTTTCACCTGAATATAAAAAACCCTTTTCATTTTGGTTATCATATTCGCTTGGAAAAGAACTGATTAATAAAAAAAAGCCCGCTTTTTCAACGAGCTGTTCAAAATCAGATATACTTTCATCGTCTCGTAAACCAAGAATATTCCTTCTAAAATCCATTGCCTTTCGAATTACTTTTTCTTCATTCATTTTCATGATTATCACCATAATATTTATATTGTTTATCTATCTCGCCTATTAACTGTAACAAATCATCTATTTGAGCATTAAAAGAATCATGATTTTTATTTCTATAATTTAATGTTGCCGCACTTATTTCTTTTTTTTCAAATAGTTCATTTGGAGAAACATTAAGTATTGTAGCAATTATTTCTGTATTTTGAAAATTCAAACGAGGATATTCAATAAAGTCCTCCGCAACTTCTTTTTCCGAACTATTAAGTTTTGATAATTTTTTGCTTAATATATTTTTAATTTTATTATCTGAATATTTATTAATAGTTAAAGTACTCATACTATCTCTCCTATTTAATTCAATTTTATTGAATTGTTTAGCATAAAAATAACAGCGTTATAACGCTGTCACCGTAATAAATTTATTTTATATGTTTTTATATTCATTTGACGAATGTAGTATTACATGTTGTATAGCAATTATAATATTATACGTTGTTAAAAACAATCACTTTATATCAATTGTCAAACTTTATTTATACTTTTTAATACAAAACACCAAACCACAAAGGCTTGGTGCTTATTATAATTAATCCTTAAACTTTTTGAATAGTAGTTTTATCAAACCCTAATGCATATTTAAGTCCATATCCTATAGTTCTATCCATACTGATATGTGCCAACCATATTAAAGACATTTGTAATATCACTTCTTCTTTAGTAAGTAAATACAACAAAGTAATAATGATAGGTAGAACATAAGTATGACCTAAATTATATATTTTACTACCAATATCTTTATTAACAACATACCCAATCATGGAAATATCTGGAACTAATAGAAATAGTAAAAAGATCCATAACGAAAAATCAAATATAAAATAAACACTAACAGCTGTAATAAAAACACATGCATTTTCTAATCTTATTAGATTGCTCATGTCATCCCCCTTTATTTTTATTTTTCAATTAAATATTATCACTATTTGTTTATTTATACTATAAAGTACGCATCATTATACTTTATTTTTATTCCTCAAAACCACCTATATCATCAATATGGAAATCTGCATTTAAGTATTGTTTATTTAATTCTGTTTCATTTATACATTACTTTAAACCACATTGCTAAATCGACAAGCTGGTTAATGCTGCAATCCTAATTTAGGACTGCACCTGTGTATTAACACATATCTAAATTGGGAATATGTCTATGTATCGAAGCGGTTGCTATATTCACTTACCTAACGTCACAAGTTACGACACATGGGGTAGCGTTTCACGACCCCATGAATAAGGGGGATACCGTTTCGTTCATCCCTTACTTAGATCAACTAACAAAGGGCGTCGTGTTTCCCTACTCCCTTTTATACATGACTGAATGAATTGTTCATGCAGCTACCGTCACGAATTGTTACGTTAGTATAATACAAACGTAATTGTATTAATTGAAACGACTGTATGTTAATATAAGTTATAGACAACATTTCTTTCATTGAACTTAGTCTTACTAGTCATGTACTAGTGAGACTTTTTTCGCATACAAAAAGGGGCTTTACGCCCCTAAAGAGTTATGCTATTTATGAAAGCTTTTAAAGTGTTGAGATTGCCTAAACATACAGTATTTTCGATGGAGAAGAAATACTTAGTGGAAAGGAAAGAATCGCCAGTTAGACAATCTCAATTATCATTATTACACACTAATTTTTATTTAGCCACACTATTAAAATAAAAATCATTAACTTGTATGCATAAATGTAATAAATTAATAAAAATGTTTCACTCCTTACTTTTCATCTACACTCTCACTTAGTCCGTCATGAGCTAAGTTGAGAGTGCTTTTTTACGCAAAAAAAGAAGCTAACCAATTAAGGTTAGCCCCATTGTAGTTGAAGTAGAGTGAAAACTCTATATGTACGTAAAGAAGTGAGAGGTCTTAAACCTCTATTGTTAGTATATCATTATTTTAATATTTGTTTAAAGCAAAATAAAAGCTATGCCCAAAGGACATAGCAAGGTAAAAAATGACTTATATTAAGAAAAATAAAATATTGAAGTGCTTTGTAAGGGAACCACTTCTAACGTCATTATACACATTAAATTTATACATTGTCTATAACCTTTACAGTATCTATAAATTGTTTACATTCTCATTCCCAACATTTTGGGAATAAAACTCACTACTAGATCATTATATAAGCTGCGTACTCAATTTAGGTACATAGATAATCTATATAAAACGCTATTTAGTTAAGAAATAGCTGCGTTGCCATTTTGACTACGCAGAGAAGCCACAAACGGCTTTTCAGAATTAGATAACCGACATTTCGGTTTTCTATTTATATTCTATTGAGCCTATATTTCGGCTGTATTCGTCTTAATTTTAGAGAACGAATATTTTCGTTTTCTAATGCACTAACTTAGTGCGTCAGCTTTTTATTGATTAATAAGCTCGCTTTTGTTTTTTCTAATACGGTAACTTAACGTATCAGCTTTTAGAAGCGGAACGCAACTTCCAATATATTCACTTAACCCAAATTTGGTTTTAGTAAATGTACTTATATTACTGAGCTCACTTTTGAGCTGAGAAAGTATATTTACTCAGTACATTTAGATTGAGCAATAAATTAATATCCTCAAATTTGGGGATATTAAAAAATGATAATACGTCCACTTATAAACACATTTAACGAAGCCACATTTGGATCGGTTATACACAAAAAGGTACCCCTAATTTGGGGCACCCTTTATTCTTTTATCAAACCACTTCCTTATTTTAAGGTACTGCTTGCAAGCGGACTGACTTTTAAGTCCATTTGTTATTGTGTGAAATGTAAAGTTTTGACAAGTTATAAATAAAAAGACTGCACCCAAAGGATACAGTCAGTTTATTAAAGGATACTCGATTTTGAGTAGTAAATTTTAGTAGCTGAGATTATTATCTTATAAATGGCTCTAAATGTAAATAGAAAACGCTTACTTTTTATAAATAAACGTCACACTTACATTTATTTTCATCTTAGTATTAACATCAAAACACGAAAAAACTCTTTTCTAAAACCAAACTCAACCTAAATATAATTCCTTAATTTTTTTCTTATCAAAACCCTTACTAAAATCTAAAAAATACGGGATTTGCCATTTTTGTGTACTAACTGCTATTTTATTTAAACTTTGTTCCCAACTAGGATAAACACGAATAGCCATTTTTCCTTTATGTTTTTCCGAACTAATAATTCCTTTTTTAACTAATAGCTCTTTAGGAAATATAAATTGACCTTTTTTAGATTCATCTAAAATATTAATAATTAACTTATCTTTTGATTCGTCAAAATTAAAAGGTCTGTTTTTATTAATTTCATTCTTGCACCAAAACGCAACAAAATAACCTGATTTTTTAGGAGTTTTTTTAGCTAATCGACTTTTAAATTCAACTCCATTGAACTCAAAATTAAAAGCCTCATACTCTTGATTCCATTGTTCAAATTCATGTTTTATCAAAGAAAAGTTACGATCAAACAATGGTATTTCATTTAAAAAAGCGATAGAAATATAATTACTATTCATAAAAAACTCCCTTCTACTCAAAAATTCATAAATCAACATTGCTTTATTCTAAATGCTTTATTAAACCAAAATCAACGAATTGTCGGATAGTACATTCACTATATATATTTGTAATTTAATTAACAGTTCTTCTCAACGTACAATAAGTTTCTCGGTATAAATGCGTGTTCTACCTCTTTTTATTCTTCTTATTTTTTTCGTTTACAGAAATTATAATTGGTAACAAACCACAACAAATAGCAATTATCAAAAACAAACCAGCATTCATAAAAAAACTCCTTTTTTTAATATTTTATTACAAGAGTTATTGAATTTTAAAATACCCTTATTTGCAATTTTAAGATACTTTTTAGAGCATTTAGGGTATTCTATATAGTTTATGAACTATTTAACGTCTCTTAAAATATAAAAAAGCAAAGAGAAACATTGATATATCAGTATCTATTCATATTTTTAAAAAATGATTTCTACATAGTATCAAGACAAGAAGAAACTCGTTTCAAAAAGCAAAACCAAAAATTAACCCTCTTTATCAACTTTTTCTAAACCAATAATCAATAAGACAAGAACAGATAAAAGCATAAATGGAAAAAATAAAGAAGTAACTAAAAAACCTATAATCATAATTAAGTAAAACGAATCAATTTTGTAATTTCCGAATTTCATGTAAAAACTCCTTTTGTTTTCTTCTCAAAAAATAAAATTGCTTTATTCCAAAATAGTTCCACTCAACATCAATAAATTTTCTCGACATATATGCATGACTTACATTTTTCGTCTAGCATTCCAACCAATTAACGCATTACCAATAAAACCAACAACTCCACATAATAAAGCCACAGAGAATGAGTTATCTCCTATAAAAAAAACAACTAAAAATATCAAAATTCCAACTACTAAACTTATTATCCACTGACTTATTTTCATGATTTAAATCTCTCCTTTTAAATACCCTTATTTGCAAATTTAAGATACTTTTTAGAGCATTTAGAGAATTTCATATATATTTTATTTAACAGCTCTTAAAACGCAAATATGAGCTAAATTTAAAAATCAGAAAAACAAACCTTTACTTTAGATACTAACAAATTAAACTCTTATTTAGTACTTAATCATAATTAAACTTTACACATATCCTATAAGCGTTGCTAAACGTCTGATTATAGCGTCACGTTTACGCAGCATGCTTGTTTTACTTATACCGAAGTAGTCGGCTATATCTTGCCACTCATAACAACCAATCGGACACTCCCAATATCTAAAACGCATAATTTCTTTGGTTTCTTTGTCCGCTTCATCTATGAGTTGATCTACACCATTAACAATATTACATAATCTCTCATATTTATTTTTCATAACTACACTGTTTATTTCGTTGTTGGTATCATTTAGCAATTCAAAGTGAGTAAACTTCATTTCTTTGCGATACTGCTCTATACGTTCTATATAGTCCTCTAACTTCTTAATATCGTGTCTTTCAATCATTAGCAAAGTAATACCCCTCTATATTTCAAGTTTTTTAAAGTTATTTTAGTACCTAGTACTAATAATAGAATATATAAGATAATTAATCTTTATATTGAGTAAGTAAATGTAAGGTTTTAACATATAGAAGCGGTTTATCTCTTATAAGCTCCAGAGATCGTTTTAGAAAGCCTCTAATAGTAGTATTGATACTTTATACCTAATATATGTTAAGTAGTTTAAATAGGCTTAAAAAACGCTACTATCTTACGAAAACTTACGTTTATTTCTTTGTAACCTTTATATAACCTTATCGTTTTTTACTACCTTCCCAAAATCTTCCCATTTCTGACTACCTTACGAAAACCTTACGATTTTTTGACAACATAAATTTTTGTACCTATCTAAAATCGCACTATTTTTTTACTTATCTTGCACAAACCTTGTACATTTTATATTTGCTCTACCTTTAGGAAACCTTTGTATTTTTACAAAGCTCAAAATTGAGCTCTGCTAATTATTTAATAGTTTTGAAGCAAAACCCAAATTTGGGTTCTGATGATTATTTCAGATGTATTAAAGGACAATCCAAAATTGGATAGTCTTAATTTTTTATAGAAATCAAATTTACTATCTATTCACTAAAAACTCGACTACCTCTACCTTTTCTCATCACTTTATAACCCCTTTATTCTTTAAAATTCTTCATCATCTTTCATAATTTAGCACCCACTTATTCAATGCAGCTTAACAATACTTAACATTCAATGTACGCTTAACTACCTAAGAAAACCTAATATAAAATGCAGTAATATGTAGTATTTTAGTCGATTTTAATTATTAAACTTAATAATCATTTTCTACACTTAGATGCTCATAACTTCTATATAGTTTTAAATCTCTCGAAAATTAAAGTTAATTAAAGGTATAAAGACAAAATTGACTATGTTCTTTTTTAACCCGTCGTTAATGTCGTTTCTTTGCTTGATTACTCTCTTTTTCTCAATGTTAATTTTTAAAATTTCAAATTTGCTAGATACGTTGGTATAGTTCACGTTAGGCAGTATTTGAAACCTCTTAAATTTTGCATTATTTAGCATTAATTAAAAGTACAAATCCAAAAATGATCAACTTTAATAAGCTCAAACTTTTTATGAGAGATAGCTTTGCTTAGTCAAAAAAGTCTAATCAAATAAGTTGCTACTCATTATTAAGTAACAGCTTTTTCGTGCTAAGATTTGCTAGGTTATCTCTCAAAATCTTTCCTACATTTTGGATATTTGCGCCTGAACACAATTTTTAAATTAAATACGAGGATGTCGTCGCATTCTTTAAATGTTGCACCGGTGCAACAAATTGAAATCCCTAAATGATTCCCCGGGGAATCATTTCATCATGTCGGACAATTATGATCTAAATGCAGCAATTTAACATCTAAACAAAGTGATAGGTAGCATTCCTAAGAGCCTCAAGGTTTTTACTAATTTAAAATCTCGTAAATGTTAAAAAAAGTTAAAGAAAAAAGCTACTGCTTACTTACAAGCAATAGCTTATTATTAAAGGATTTTATCCCAACATTTCCCCACATTTTTAAAATCTTATTGATACTTTCATTGAAAGAAAAGTGAACAAACGATATAACAAAATAACAATAATAGGCGGGGGGATTTGAATGCCCCTATTTGAATTTGTCCAACATTTTCCAACAATTTCATAATTGATACCCCACCCCCCTCACGCGTGAAAAAAATAATAAATTTGGAGAGTAGACACCCCTCGCCGTTCTCCAATAACCCTTTTACTCTTTAAATGTTTAGAGTGGGGGGTATTAACTGGCTTCATTTACAATCTTATCTAGCAAACCGTTATACATTTGTCTAATGCGTTCTCCCGAAAAATTAAATACTTTTCCTACTTCGTTTAACGACTTACCCTGACACAATAAATAAAATACAAAGTATTCTTTATCTGTTCCCACTCTATCTACAATTTGCTCTAGTTCATTAAAAAAGATTTGATTGTCGATATTATCATCGACTTCTACCGCTTCAACATCATCATTAATTTCAAAGAAGTTATCAATATCTAACTCACTCTCTTTAACATCAATCGTAGTCGTATTATGATATTCTTTTACAAATCGTTTAATCGCTTCTCTATCATACTTCACACCTTAACACCCACTTTATGTGAATGAATTGCTTTATATAAATCACATCTTAAACGGTTAATCAGTTCACTATCTACTGTTGCACCATTAGAACGAATGTAATACATTATTTCTTTTTGTTCGCTTGGTGTATATCCTTTAACCACTTCTTTAAATAGTGTTAGCTTCTTACTTGATCGTTTAATATATGCGTTTAGCTTAGCCTTTTCTTCTAGTATATGTATAACAAGTTTCTCTAATGGATATGATACCGATACAAACCCAAATACATCACTAGAAGATGAATGAGAGATATTTAAGTAATACATTGCTTCTATTTGCAATTTGATACCTTTTATCTTTGAATTTATAAACTGCGGACTAAATTCCGTTAATAGTGCATATTCTGTTATCTTTGCTTCACGGTAATATAAACAATGTTTCACTCGTTTAATATTCATTCATACACTCCTATTCATTATTGCTTAATACATCTAAGTAACGTTGTTTAACTGAACGTACACCAATATAGCCCGCTTCATCTCTAGTTGCTGGTATTCCCAAATAATACATTTTAAGCGTGTTTAACGTGTTTCTTTCACTTACCAACCTTTTATACTCAATCTCATCTGAATAAGGATATAACACCTTTTCTTTAAGTTTCTCGAAGTCTTTTGCTATATGCTTCTTCTCTAACTCATTGAAGCGGTTATTTATTAAGTTCTCATATAGATATATTTCATATATTTTAGTATCAGTTGGTGCTAAGTGTTTTATAAGAGCAATCGCTTCGTTGTTGGTTATAAGGGATAACCTAGCTTGTAAGTCTTGCCGCTTAATAATTTCGGCTTGTGGATCATCTATATCCCTCTCTAACGCTTGGCTTTGCATATTACATAATTGATTATTAATACTTTGTAATTTATGCACTGCAAACGCCTTAAATTTATCCTCTAGCTTATCAATTTTAGGTAACTGCTCATCATCTATACTATCTATGCTGTAACCTTGTTTAATCATGTCTTTAGTTTGATTAAGTATAGTATCTAGTTCACTGATAAGCGCTAAATAGTCGTTATCTTCAAATAGTACGCTCCATGCATCAATGATTGCTTGCTTATCTTCTTTTGAAGCTATCATGTTTAGTTCCCCCTCTATTTTTTTACGAGAACGTTCTAACTTATTCTATAAAATCAATTTTAAACACTCTAACAGCTCATTTTAGAAGCTTTATCTTTTATTTCGATATTTTATACCAATTTTTAATAATTGCCCTTAAACAAGCTCTAACATGTAATTTTTATTTAGATTTTAAGTTTCTAGAATTTGGATACAAATAAGTTATCAAGCGATTACTCAAAACATATTAATTGTACGGGGTATTTTAGCCCCTCCCTTAATGTGAAAAGAAGTCACGGACAAAAAAGTCCGCAACTCTTAATTACGATTTAAAATCTTTCAATCTATAATCTGAACCGTGCATTTTAATTACTTTCGTATTCTTCATTAGTCGGCTAAATATCTTCGCCATATCTTTCGTAGTAGCTAGTTCTGACGCTTCATTGTTAGTAGTAATAATATTATTCTTACCTGTTCTTAGATTGGCTACACTAAACATCTTACTTATGCCGTACTGTGTGAGAGAAGTACCGTAGTCGTCAATGACAAGTAAATCTACATCTTTGATAAGTTGATCTAACTCTTTTTCTGTAACATCTGATTTTTTATTATAGGTATCTCTATATGATGTAATAAGTTCAGTAACGTCAATAAATAACGCTGTATAACCTTTTTTCTTAACTTGCTCCACTACTGACATAGCTAAATGACTTTTACCTATTCCAAAACTCCCTTGTAATAAAAGCGATTTAGGATTGTCTATCGAGAAGTTAGCAGCATATTTCTGAATTTCCTGTTTAGCTTCTAAAAGGTTAGCATTTGTAGGCTTATAGTTATCGAAAATAGCATTTGATAAGTCATCATTTGTTAGTGACTGTTTAAATACATTCTCAATACTTATACGCTTTTGTTTATCTTGATAGTTTTGTGTACTTTCTTTAGCTATTCTTATCGCTTCACAATCACAACCAAATCTAAATTCAGATCCGTTCTTAAACTTATAATAATCGTACTTATTACCACATTGTTTACATTTTAAGTCGCTCTGATGTTCAATGACTTCTACTTTATGACTACCTTTTACAATATCAGTGAGTACTTTCAATATATCGCCTCCTTAAAATAAATCTTTGTATTGTGAATTATCAAACGCTTCATCTTCGCTATTTAATAGCTTATTTAAGTAACTACCGCTATTTGATTTACCTCGGTTGCTTATGGCTTCTCTTTGCTTTCTACGAGCTTCTATATCGTCAACTGACTTTATCCCGTCTTGATACCAGTTTTTTAAAATACTGTTCACATATGCCCACTTATAGACGTTATTTGTAGCCGCTTCTTTTAATGCTTCGATGATAATATCCTCGTTACCGTTAAAGTCATTTACCCATGCGTTTATTTGGTCAGTAATAGTGGGCTGTATAATACCGAAGCCATTACTTTGGTAAAAATCAAATACATTAGTTGAATGAAGCGGTTGCTGTTGATCGTGGTTACTATCTTCGTTATTATTAACTTCGTTTTCTTCCCCTATACCTAATTCTTTTTTATATGCTGCTATAACATCATCAGTAGTTTGACTTTTAGATTTTTTAGGCATTACTTTAGCCTCTGCTTTTTCTTTGCTATCAATATTTTCATCAATCCAGTTTCTAATAACCGATATAAAGTAATTAAGGCCTTTGTTATTTTCCTTACAATAGTTAGTAGCTACCTTTACTACATCAAGCGTATTATCTTTAATATCTTGTAAGAGATTGCTTACTTCTTTTTGTTTATTAGTGTTTTGCATTTCAACAAAATTATTCAAAAGAAAGTCGTAAGCTGTTGTTGTGTCGTCACTACTACTGTTATTCTTCTCTTTGTTATTCTTAATATTGTTTTTCTTAATACTGTTATTCTTAGTGTCTTCATTTTGTATATCTACATTTTGTATGTCTACGTTTCTTATATCTACGTTTTGTATGTCTACAAAATTGCGACATACGAAATGATGATTGATAGTATAAATATTTTTACTAAAACCATTTTCAGTACGCTCTCTTTTTACTGAAATAATTTGTTTATCAACTAATTCATTTCTATGTTTATAGAAGCGGTTTTTACTTATATTTAATTCGTGACAAATAAGGCTCACACTAGGAAAGGCTATGTCTTTACCTCCAGCATAAGAAGATAAGTAGCAATATATAGCTTTAGCTTCGATACTTAATTTAGGTTCTTTCATGACTTGCTTATAAATTGTTCCATATCCGCCTGTAACATCAATTAATCTATCACTCATAGTTACCACCCTCACTTTCATATAACACTGGTGCTATCTGTCTTTGTAATACGTTATCTATATACTTATATGTGATCTTTAAGTAACCTAGTTTTCTTAAATGGTTAATTCTATTTAATATCGTTAATTCATTATGACCGTACAAGCTAGCGAAATACTCATCGCTAGCAGTACAATAGCCATACTTATTACTAAATGCTGTTATTTCTGCAAATAATACTATCTCGCTATCATTAAGACGATTGTCATATCTCACGTTAGCAGGTAAAATAGAGTAATAACTAGGTTGCTCAATTAATTCATTACTTGATTGTTTTATATCACTCATAGTGTTATCCTTTCATATAGATTTTTAGTTTCCTAACTATTTATCAGCGTTATCAGTGCTTTGGTCGGTTGCTGATAACGTTTCTTTTTTGTCTAATTCATTAAATCTATCTATTAAGTTGCTTAGTTCCTCAACGTAAAGGAGTAATAATTCACCATGTTGTTCATGTTGTATACGGTTCTCTAAGTAACTATATGAATAATTAATTCGGTCTTCTTTAGTTTCAAGTCTTGGCTTTGTAAAAATACTATCTCCACTCCATCGGTGTGTTGTGTGTAAATCTACTAATCTGTCTTTTACAACTTCCAAATCACTAAATAAATCTTTAACTTCCCAATTCATTCTATTTCCTCCTAATAGCCTCAATTTGAAGCGGTTTATATTATTATGATTTTCTATCTGTCTTTTACTTAATTGCTCTCTAAACCTCTTATATGCGTTTATTAGCTATCTCTTCTTTACCAACCTCATATTTGATTATTGCTACCATTGAAGCAAATCCATAAAACGCTATTGCGTAATGAAATTCACTATACATACATATAAATATGGTAATTGCACTTATATAAATAAGTTCATTTATAAATCTAAGCATTTTGAACGCCCCCTTTATTTATCTGTCCTAACATTGTATTTATTGTAAATGCGTTCACTAACTTTGATACCTAGGTTAAAGCGGTTGTTCGCCTCCGTCAGTGCAACCACATCATCAAGTATGGTTTGTCTTGCTTCTAACATTGGCGGTGTCATATCGCCTTTCTTAATTGCCTTTTTGAAGCCATATAGCGTTGAAACTGCCTTATTAGCTATCATATTAGGTTTAATAAAATCTACTGGCTTAACATTACTATTTGCTTTTTTAACAATCGCCATAGCTTCTTTTTGCTTTTCTTTGTCTAACATTCTAAAGGCTTGATAATCTTCTAAGCCTGTGGCTTTGCGTAACTCAACCAGTAAATCACATATCCAATCTTGAAACTCTTCCGCTTCGGATTTATTAGAACGCATGACTAATCTATATATACCTTTTTCATTTATAACTGTATAATCTTGATATTTTCTTGAGTATTTCTTATTTGAGGTGGTACGCCCTTTGAGTGTACCTCTTGTGTGTTCGGGTAAATATCTGACTGCTGTATTGCTATCCCTAAAACCTAATATCGTGGCTACGTCACTTGCTATTGCCCAATGTTCCCCGTCTTTTTCTATAAATCTAATTTCATTATCTTTGAAAATTTGCTTAATCATATAGCACCTCCAGTTATTTGACTGATACTACTACTTAACATCTCTCGCTGCGGGCAAGATTTCTTTAATATTTTTGTCTTTCTAAAAATTGTTCTATCTCTTGTCGATCATAGTAATAACTTCGTCCCTGTTTACGTTTAGTAAGTCCTAAACGCTCCCATTCAGTTACATCACTATGTGTACATCGGTATAGCTTTCTTACTTCTGTTTGTGTAAGCCACCGCTTCTGTTGTTGTTCTAGTTTTTGTTGGGCGATTTGCTCGGCAATTTTTAATATACCGTTTGCTAACTCGATTGAAGCGGCTTCGCTTAAAATCGGTGTACTCATTTAGAAGCCTCCTTAATTAGTTATTAATCAACCAGTTCATAACTTTTTGATATGTTGTTTTATTTATCTTTGATTTTTTTTCATTTTCAATTAAAGATAAAGATTTAGCAGAAATACCTATTTCATTTGAAGCTGTCGCTAAAGTAAGCTTTTTTTCTGCTCTTAATTTTCTAACTTTTTTAGCAAAGTCAATATCAATATCAAACATATATCCACCTCCATACTCACGATATGTGAATATTATATAATTCTCATTTTGTGAGTGTCAATAGATAAATTCTCATTTTGTGAATTAAATATGGAATTATTACTGAATTGTAGTTATAATTATTTTTAAGGAGGAATATAATCATGGATAATAGAATAGCCGAACTCAGAAAAGAAAAAGGGATGACACTTAAACAATTAGCAAAAGAATTTAATATAAGAGATAACACTTTAAGCCAATACGAAACAGGGAAAAGAAGTCCTCAACTTGGTCTGTTACAAGAAATGGCTAATTTTTTTGATGTTTCAATTGATTATATAACTAGATATAGCGATAAAAGAGATTATCCAATTAATAATGACAAAGAGGCAATTGCACTTTTAAAAAGGTTAAAAGATGAAAAGCATTTTAATCATTTGAATTTATCTTATAAAACTGCTTTAAATCTTGGTTTTTGGAGTGTAGAACATGAGGAACTACTAGAGAATGAATATCCAGATTTAATACGTACTGCTTATTTTTTGGTTAAAGATGTAATTTCAGAAAATAAAATCTTAAAACATTATTCCAAAGAAAGAATAAAAAGAAATAATCTAGTAGATAAAATTGATGACCTATTGCTAGAGGAAGAAGAATATTATGGTGCTAGTGCATTTCAAGTTTATGAATTTATGAAAGAAACAGAAAGAATTGGTTGGAAACAAACTAAAGAATTAATGAATTACATTAAAAGTTTGCCCACTGAAGAAATTGAAGATGAAGATTTTTAAATAATTTGATCTTCCGCTTCACTTACGAGTTCATACATACTATTTATACATTAATATAGCATTACATAGTCGTTTATATTTAAATTTAATTAAAGGAGAAAGATAGAATGTACTTCAATGATTGGAAAGTTACTATTAACGGAAAAGGATCACATGATGTTGTGACAAATGAAGATACTTTGTTAATTTTGCAAGATTATCAACATGTTGAAATAGCATTAAAATTAGTAAACGATACTATTCAAGTAAAATCATTAGGATATGGAGAGGATGTAAGCATTAACCCTACTACAAAAGAAATAACGGTTAATGTAACAAATTTATTAGAAGATGATGAGTAATTAATTAAAGGAGGTAGAAGGATTAAAAAACATTTTAAAATCGATATAAAATATTCGAGAAAGAGGTAAACTGATGAAAAGAAATGAAAATGTTATGAATGTATATTTAGAAAAATTTCTAGATGGTTATCGAGATGTCGTTAATAAAAGATATATTTATCAATTCCAAAGCAATCCCGAAGCATTTCCATTCGTAAAAGAAAATGATTATAAAATTTCTATCGTACTTTTAAACGAAGAGTTTTTTGAATATCCAAAAGTGATTGTTATTTCAAATGATTCTTCTATGAAAGAAGTTTATGATTACACAACAGAAGATAAAACTTATTTGTCAAAAAATTACGTTTCATATATTTACAATCAATTATCATACGTACGCGATTGTTTAAATATAATTAATACAGAAGAACATACAGTATTTATGATTACTTATCATAGCGAATACCCACCCAAGAAAATTTCAGATTATATGTTAGATAAATTTTATACAAACGGGAAAGGATTCGCAGAAGAACATTTCAGAAAGTTTGAAAAAATTTCCCAAGAAAAAATGACTGATAAGTCACATGAAGAAGTGCAACCTTTCAATCATTTAGATTTAAACAGTATGAAAGACATAGTAAACGACGAAACTTTTACTTATCAAATAAACCAAGGTCTACAAGCTTATAAAAGAGAATTATATTTGCCAGCTGCAGCTACCTTTGCAGTTGCCATAGAATCTTTTTTAATTAAGTTAAAGAGAGCCAACAATATAAAACACAAAGATTCTGATCCCACAATGTATGATAGACTTTTAGAATCCTTAAAAGCAAATAAAAAGATCAATTATAGAACTAAAAAGCGAATAGAAGTAGCTTATAATATGAGAAACATTATAAATCATTCACAAGCTGGCGCAGTAGCAAAAGCTGATTGTGACTTCTTATTAAATACATTAAAAGATATTGTAGACGCAAATGAAGAAGTATTATCATATTACAACAAATCAGTTGATGATACTAAATAAGTACGATTTTTCATATCGAGAATCAATTTTACACATAATGTTTTTATAAATATTAAATTTAAGTTCTTGTTCACAATCATAAATATCAAATTCGCTACTATAATTTTCAACAGATTCTTTTATAAATGCTATTTCTGCATCACTGAATTCTATATTCATTAAATCACCTACTTTATTTTATTTTAACACGAAAATTTTTTATATTCACGGGTAGCTCGCCTACCCTATTATAAATTTACCTACAACAACAATATTAATACTAATACCGCACCAATGAGTAACCACTCTCAAAGGTGTGTTCAATCCAATCAAACGCATGCGGGCAAGTAGAAAGGATTGATTTACAATGATTAAGAAATATAAAAAGAAAGACGGCTCAACGGCGTATATGTTTGTTGCATATCTCGGTGTTGATCCTATTACTCGTAAGCAGAAGCGGACAACAAGACGTGGCTTTAAAACTGAAAGAGAGGCCAAAATTGCAGAGGCTAAGCTGCAAACAGAAATACAAAGTAAAGGATTTCTAAATAATGATATTACGACTTTTAAGCAAGTATATGATTTATGGCTAGAGCAATATAAATGCACGGTTAGAGAAAGTACATTTGTTAGAGTTAGTAATATGTTTAAAATAAAAATACTTAAAGAATTTGATAATATGCCTATTCAAAGTATCACTACGCCTTATTGTCAAAAAGTTATAAACTACTGGATAGAAAATTATAAGGATTTTAGAAATATTAAGGTATATGCTGCGAATGTATTTGAATATGCCGTTATGTTAAAAATAATACATGAGAATCCATTTAAATATACTAAATTACCGAAAAGAACAAGAAATAAAAGCAATGAGCATTTAACCTATTATTCTAGTGATGAATTAAAACAATTTCTAGAACTTATTAAAGATGATTTAATGTATTATGCTATGTTTCGACTTTTAGGATTTACAGGTATGCGTAGAGGGGAATTAATGGCTTTAACTTGGGAAGATATAAACTTTAAAAATAAAACAATCAGTATAGATAAAACTGTTACTATTGGACTTAACAGTAAAGAGATTATACAACCTCCTAAAACTCATTCATCTATAAGAGTTATAAGCATTGATGATCGTACTCTTTCAATATTAAAAAATTGGCGTGTAGAACAACGTAAACTTTGTTTAATGCATGGACATAACACAAGTAATAAATCACAATGTTTATTTACAAATTTACGAACAAATAAACGTCTTCAAGTTCAGCACCCCAATAAAGCAATGGATAAAATATGTAAGAAATATAACTTTAAAAAAATTAAAATTCATGGTTTTAGACATACTCATTGTTCATTATTATTTGAAGCGGGCTTATCTATTCAAGAAGTGCAAGATAGACTCGGACATGGCGATATTAATACAACAATGGATGTTTATGCTCATATTACCGAAAAACAACGTGAAAAAGTTGCTGAGAAGTTTGCTAATTATATTAGTTTTTAACAATAACGTATTCAAAACGTATTCAATTTATAATTATTAAAAAAACAACAAGCTAGAAACCGCGTAGTTATAACGTTTCTAGCTTGTTTTCACAAGTTATTTATATTTTGGCACAATAACTCTCCAGCCGTGTTTATCTTCTAATTTACCGCTTTGGATGCCTGTGTAAGTATCGTATAATTTTTTAGTGATTTCACCTGGTTCGTTATTGTTAATTACGATTTCACGATCTTCATATTTTAATACGCCTACTGGTGAAATAACTGCTGCTGTACCTGAACCGAATACCTCTGTCAATTCACCTTTATCGTATGCTTCGAATAATTCATCGATGCCTACTTTACGTTCTTCAACTTCATAGCCAAGTTCTTTAGCTAATTCAATAATTGATTTACGTGTGATACCTGGTAAAATACTACCATTTAATGCTGGTGTAACGAGTTTTCCATTTTCAACGAAGAAGATATTCATACTACCTACTTCTTCAACGTATTTACGTTCAACCCCGTCTAACCATAATACTTGGTCATAACCTAATTGGTTCGCATTTGTTTGTGCTAATAAGCTTGCTGCGTAGTTACCTGCTACTTTAGCGAAACCTACACCGCCACGTACAGCACGTACATATTCATCCTCTACATAAATTTTAGTTGTTTTTAATGTGTCGCCACCGTAATATGCACCAGATGGAGATAAGATAATTAATAATTTATATTGATGAGAAGCTCTAACGCCTAAAATACCTTCTGTTGCGAATACGAATGGACGAATATATAATGATTGACCTTCGCCTTCAGGTACCCAATCACGTTCAACATCAACTAGTTGTTTTAATCCATCTAATAATAATTCTTCATCCACTTTAGGCATTTCTAAACGTGCTAATGAATCGTTGATACGTTTGAAGTTTTGATCTGGACGGAATAATACTACTTCGCCATTATGTTTGTAAGCTTTTAATCCTTCGAATACTGCTTGACCGTAGTGAAGCCCTTGTGCAGCTGGAGATACTTCAATTGGTGCGTAAGGAACGATTTTTAAATCATGCCATCCTTTATCAGCATCATAGTCTAAACTTAACATGTAATCAGTGAAGTACTGACCAAATCCCAAATTGCCTTCTGGTTTCTCTTTAAGTGTGTCGCGTTGTTCAAATTTAACTTTTCCTGACATGATGAAAACCTCCTAATGTTTTCCTGATTAATAGTAACTTAAATTATAGCAATCTCGTATTTTCTATTCAATAAATTTTCAAAAAATTCAAACTAAATACTTATTGTAAACCCTTTCCTTAAAAGTAACATACTTTAATACTTAATTTAAATCTATCATTAACATTGAAAAACAGTAATTAAATAAATTTAAAAGGATTGGTAGCACAATAAAAATATTAGTTATAAGTAATTACACACTTAAGTAAGAAGTTCTAAAATGGATAATGAAACGTAGTTGAGTGACGCCTGAGGGAACAGTACAAGTTGAAGACCTTAGAAATTCCCACAAATTTATTTGTGCGGAATTTCTGGCTGAAACTGTACCCTAGGCAAGCATCTCAACTTAAGTGAAATGAGACTCCATTTTAGAACTTCCTTTTCACACAAAAAACTAGCAAGGTACTATCACCTTGCTAGTTCAATATATCAAACTTATTTATTTTGCTCTTTTTCTTCAATCGCTTTTAACATTAATTCAGTCATACCAGCTAAATCATATTTAGGATCAAAGCCCCACTCTTTACGAGAATAACTCGTATCAATATTATCAGGCCAGCTATCCGCAATCGCTTGACGTGCAGGATCCACTTCGTAATCTAACACGAAATCAGGATAATGTTTTTGAATCGCCGCTTTAATTTCCTCAGGCTCGAAACTCATCGCACTTAAGTTATAACCATTACGTGTTTCAAGCTTGTCAGCATCCGCTTCCATTAATTTAATAATCGCATCAATCGCATCATCCATATACATCATATCCATGTAAGTGTCTTTCGCGATATAGCTTGTATAACGACCTTTTCTAACCGCTTCAAAGTAAATCTCAACCGCATAGTCAGTCGTACCGCCACCTGGTTCTTTAACGTGAGAAATAAGTCCAGGGAATCTCACACTACGCGTATCCACGCCGAATTTCTTGAAGTAGTATTGGCATAATAACTCACCAGCAACCTTATTCACACCATACATTGTAGTAGGTTGTTGAATCGTATTTTGTGGCGTATTTTTCTTAGGCGTAGAATCACCAAACGCTCCAATAGAACTTGGCGTGAAGAAATGTAAATCATATGTTCTAGCCGTTTCTAATGCATTCATTAAACCGCCCATATTTAAATCCCATGCCAATAACGGATTCTTTTCAGCAGTCGCTGATAGTAACGCTGCCATATGCATTAACGTATCCGCTTTAAAGTTCTCAACGGTAGCCATCATCGCTTCACGATTCGTTACGTCTAAAATTTCAAACGGTCCATTTGCAACCTGTGATCCCTCTTCAGGCTCTCTAATATCCGTCGCTAAAACATTATCATTCCCATAAATTTCGCGACATTTTAATACCAACTCAGTCCCGATTTGACCAAGCGCTCCTGTAATAACAATTCTTTCCATAAATAAAAGCTCCCTTTGTGTGTTTTACACGTATAATTGTCCTCTCAGAGAATACATAGTCCCTGATTACATGTTTATTATAGTATAAAAGCGCTTTCTTGTATACTCACAAAGTACATGCTTTTGTTTTTTCTCTTTTTTTGAAAAGTCAGAGATACTTAGCACACAAAACACTATATTTATTAATTATTTTTAAAGTTAACGTAAATAATCCCACAAGAAAGCTTTATATCCTTCGCCTTATGCTAAGATGAGAATGTAAATTTTATTCATAAAGGAGGCTAATATGAAACAGTATCTCGTTCCATTCTTACTTATTTTATTTTTAGCATTCGGTTTAGTATCTGGCACATCCTATGCTGCCGAAATACAAGATACTAACTCGACTAATAATGCTACTAATACTGAAACAACTACATCAGTACAAACACCAGCGCACCAAGATAAGTCATCAACACAACAAGATACAGTTATAACACAACAAGATACAGTTATAACACAACAAGACTCAACACCATCACATCAAGATACAGCTACATCACATCAAGATACAATCTCATCCTCTACACAATCTGCTACTTCAGAGAAGCCCCTTGATTCATCTCAAGGTTCTGCCTTTTCAAAAAATGAAACATCGGTAGAAACACCTTCTCAAGAAATTAAAAAAACTGCTATGTCAATGTCTGAAGAGGTAGAAACACCTTCTCAAGAAGTTAAAAAAACTGCTACGCCAGCGTCTGAAGAGGTAGAACCACCTTCTCAAACTGAAGAGAAAGCAACTACTGAAGCGCCTACTCAAGAAGTAGCGACACAACCTTCTACGCAAGAGAACAAAAGTTCAAAAACTGCACAAGATTCAGTGCAACAACCTCAACATAACAACACTATAGAATCACCAAATACCAACTCAGATGTGACACAAAAAGCTCAAACAGAAACTCCTAAAGATAAAACTCAAGACACAAAATCAGCAGAACCTGCTACACCTTCAACAAAAGCAGTTGCACCAACTCCTAAGACTTCTACTAATACTGCAAAACATACAATTTTACATACTAATGACATTCATGGCCGTTTTGTAGAAGATGAAGGCAGAGTAATTGGTATGGCTAAAGTTAAGGGACTTAAAGCGCAATATCATCCAGATTTAGTCGTTGATTCTGGCGATGCTTTTCAAGGGTTACCAGTATCTAATAATTCTAAAGGTGAAGAAATGGCTAAAGCGATGAATGGCGTGGGCTACGACGCTATGACTATCGGAAATCATGAATTTGACTTTGGTTATGATCAATTAATGCATTTACAGAAACAGCTTAACTTCCCAATGGTTTCTTCAAATATTTATAAAAACGGACATCGTGTGTTCAAACCTTCTACTATCGTCAATAAAAATAATATTCGTTATGGAATTGTAGGTGTGACGACGCCTGAAACGAAGACAAAGACTTCTCCTACTGCTGTAGAAGGTGTCGAATTTAAAGATCCACTTCCTAGTGTGACGCAAGCAATGACAGATATTAAAAATAAGGTCGATGTGTTCGTCATTTTATCTCATTTAGGTGTAGATAAATCAACAAAGTCTATTTGGCGTGGGGATTACCTTATCGATCAATTAACTAAAAGTGGCGCTTTCAAACAGCCCATTTTTGTACTAGATGGTCATTCACATACAGTGATTGATCATGGTGAACATTATGGTTCAAATAATGTCCTTGCTCAGACTGGAACGGCACTAGCTAATGTTGGCCGTGTTGATTTTAATTTTCAAAATAAAAAAGCATCTGACGTCAACGCTTCATTAATCAATGTAGCGGATGCTAAAGACGTGACGGCTGATTCTCAAATCGAGGCTCAAACGAAGAAAGCGAACGATGAATTCTTAAAAGAAACGTCTACAGTGGTCATTCCTAACAACACCGTGACATTTAACGGAGAACGTGCTCAAGCGCGTACACAAGAAACGAATTTAGGCAACTTAATTACCGATGCGATGGAAGCATATGGCGCTAAGAACTTCTCACATCAACCAGATTTCGCAGTGACAAATGGTGGTGGGATTCGCGCTTCTATTGAAAAAGGTAAAGTAACAGAAAACGACATTATTACAGTATTACCATTCGGAAACTTAATTTCACAAATTCAAGTTAAAGGTTCAGATGTAGAAAAAGCATTCGAACATAGTCTTGGTTCAGATACAGAAATGCAAGATGGCAAAACGGTATTAGCGCCAAACGGAGGCTTTTTACAAGTATCTGACTCAATTCGCGTGTACTATGATATTAATAAAGAAGCAGGACATCGCGTCAATGCGATTAAAGTATTGAATAAGGACACAGGTACGTACGAAGACTTGGACCCAAATCGCACATATTATGTCACAACAAATGATTTCACCGCTAATCAAGGAGATGGCTATGATATGTTCGGTGGACAACGTGAAGAAGGCATTTCACTAGATGCCGTCGTGGCACAGTATATTAAAGAAGCGGATTTAAACAAATATGATACGACAGAGCCTGTACGTATTATTAATGGTCAGCCTGAAAGTGATGAACAGCCTAATACAGGCACTCACACTGGCGATAACAATAATAACGCTAACGGTACACCTCAACCCGGTAACAACGATAACAATACAGACGTAGATACGCCTAAACATAATGGCGAAGTTGCTCACCATGAAGAGCATGGTGCACATCAATGTACAGGTCATCACGCTTCTTCTGAAAATGAAGCAACAAAAGGTCACGTAGCAAGTGGTAAACATCACTATCATAAAGGCGACAACATCATCATATTCCCTACGCAACATCAACATAACAATACAAATACAGTAGGCACAAACGGTCAAAATGGTAAAACAAATGAAGGTAAAACGCATCATCAAAACGCTAATCATAATAATGCAACAAAAGCATGCTCTAACGTGACACATACTAATGAGAAATCACATCAATCATCTAACACAGTGGCATCAATGAAACAACCTTCTCATGAAGGAAAACATGCCTTCGATAATAAACATTTAGATGTAAGTGCAACTCATGTACATCAGTCACATAATGTAGCTAAAAGTAATACAAATGAAACGACTAATTCACCTATGACATCTCCTCACACACCTACTGCTCAATTACCTAACACAGGTAAAAATGGCGATATTGCAGAGCATGGTATTGCTATCGTATTAGTGATTACAGGCGCAAGTTTAGTATACTTACGTAACCGCAAAAAATCAGCATAACTATAATTAATAATGATAAAACCGTGTAAATGGAACAATTAGATGCCATCTACACGGTTTCTTATTTTTGGATTTTTATTTATTATTTTCCACTGCTTTTTTATAGAAATAATTCGCTACTACAATATCTACAATTGCTAATCCTACTGACTTAAATAAAGTAACTTCTTTATCATCTTCACGTCCAGGAATTTTACCTGCTACGATATCCCCAAGTTCTCCATGTAATGATTCTTGTGTAATAATTCCTTCTTCTTGAGGTACTTTCAAATCACCAGTTTCTTCCATAGCTGCTTCAACAGATTCCACCACAATTTTATTAGCAACTAGCATAGATTCAGATGGTAATTCTTGCATTTCTGGTTTGAAAGAACCGACTGCATTAAGATGAACGCCTGGATGTAATGAGTGCGAATAGACCGGTTTCGTAGAATTAGTTGCTGTCACTACAATATCCGCTTCTTCCATCGCATCGTCTGCTTCGTCAAATACCTTTGTAGATACGTTAAATTCTTTCTCTACGTTCTGTGCTAAACGCTCAGCATTTTCTTTAGTACGGCTTGAGAAGTGCACAGTTTCTATGTTTCTAACCGCCATCACTGCTACAATTAACCCTTCAGCTTGATCTCCTGATCCAATGACACATAATGTTTTCGCATCTTCACGGGCTAAATATTTAGTAGCTACGCCTGAAATTGCACCGGTACGAATTTTAGTTAAGTAACTTCCGTCTAAAACTGCTAAAGTTTCTCCTGTCTCATAATCGCTTAATAATACAGACCCTGTGATTGTTTTTTTACCTTTTTTAGGATTATCTGGTGCAAATGTCACAGTTTTGATACCGACTATTTTTAATTCATCTGAAAGTGCTGGCATGACTAAATATCTATTTTCATTATTGAATGGTAAGACGTAGCGCAATGGCGTTTCTGTTTTTCCCTCTGAAAATGCTTGCAATGACTGCGCTACTTCCTCAATGACTTCTTCCATATTTAACAATTGCTGTTGATCTTGCTCATTTAATACTAGCATTTAAACGCCTCCATATATGTATATTTATATTTACTCATTACCCTACAACTAATTCAAATAAATACATTTTTTAATCCAAAAACTAAATAATGTATAGCATTTTTGAACAAGAGAATTTAAAAGTTTAAAGATTAAAAGTAATACTCTGTAGTCTACTATGAATATTAAGTTATTTTATAAAAAACATTAACTTAGTATTGTGAAGATGTTTAAATGGTGTTATCTTTATACTATAAATAAAAGGATACTCATAAGAGAAACCTTGCGATTTCATATTAATATGAAACTATTTATAAACTTTTGACGCCAATCATTCTTCACCAGTGAAGAATGATTTTTTCTAAACTAAAAACTTTCAGACTTTAATCCACGTAGCCTTCGTTATAATATGTCGCTCTGTTAGATAAGAACTCCTTCAAACTATGATGATAGTACACTAATTTTTCATCCGCTTCTTCTACTGTAAGCCAACGTAATTCTGCAATTTCATCTTTCATATGAATTTCTGTTTTATATTCATCTACTGTAACTTTAAACATAATAAATAATGTATGTACGTCCATACGTGTTGATTTGCCTTCATTGATACTAACAATATCGCCTACTTTAGCAATTAAACCAGTTTCTTCCATCACTTCACGTTCTAATGCTTCAACTAAGGTTTCACCGTATTCTACTTTCCCCCCCGGTAATGACCATCCATCGTCATCTGTATTATGAACAAGTAATACCTCGCCATTTTCATTTTGAATTAATGCATAAACTACTTTAAGATCCTTCATACACTTTTCCCTTCATTCATTTGGTATTTCAAAGCGACTAACTAAGTTACCATTTTTCTTTGTATAAGGTGTTATTTCATATCCTCCACAATGTTTCATTACGGCTTGTGAAGCATAATTCTTAGGATTACATGTCATCAACACTGTCTCGACACCTAGCGTTTTCAAAATTTTCAAAGCTTCTTTAAGCATTGTTGAAGCAATACCTTGTCCTCTATAGGACTTCCTTACACCATAACCTACGTGCCCGCCTATATTCGTTAAACGTTTATTTAATCTATGACGAATATCGACTGCTCCCACAATTTGATTATCTTTAAAATAGAACAATGTCGTAGTAGGCACCCAATCTGCATCTGCTTCCTCTTTATTAAGCTCATCCACCATTTGATTAAAAGCATCGTATTTCGCTAAATCTGTATTAGAAGGTACAATTTGTTCATTATTGTCATACCACTCTTTTAAATACTGCACTAATGCCGCTTCATCTTGATAACTTAATTGTCTTAATTCATGCATAAACTTCTCTCTCTTTCTAAAATGTTTATACGTTATATCATTTTCAGTTTATCACTCCATAATACAAAAAACACCCATAAGCCTAATAGCCTATGGATGTTTCGATATTATAAAATGTAGTCATTTTATTATTTAATTGTTCCTAGTTCTTTACCTACTTTTTCATAAGCAGCGATAGCTTTATCTAACATTTCTTTAGTATGTGCTGCAGTAGGCATATTTCTTACACGACCTGTACCACGTGGAACTGTTGGGAAGACGATAGATTTAACATAGATACCTTCGTCTTTAAGACGTTTACTGAATTCTTGTGTTTCTTTTTCATCACCAATAATAACTGGAGTAATTGGTGTTTCTGATTCGCCAGTGTTGAAACCTATTTTTTCTAATCCTTGTTTCAAGTATTTAGCGTTATCCCATAATTTATCATGTAGTTCAGTAGAAGCCATTAATTTTCTTACAGCTTCAGTGATGGCTTTAGTGTCACCAGGCGCTAATGATGTTGAGAATAAGAATGGTCTTGATTGTGCTTTTAACCAATCGACAAGTTCTTTAGAACCTGCTACATAGCCACCAACTACACCGATTGCTTTTGAAAGTGTACCGTTTTGGAAGTCGATTTTATCTTGTAAACCGAAATGTTTAACTGTACCTGCGCCTTTACCCATTACGCCTGAACCATGTGCATCATCCACATATGTGATTAAGCCAAACTCTTCAGCGATTTCAACGATTTCTGGTAATTTAGCAACGTCTCCATCCATACTGAATACACCATCAGTGATGTACATTACTTTGTTGTATTGACCAGATTCAACAGCTTCTTTAGCTTTTGCTCTTAAATCGTCCATATCAGAGTGGTTAACACGGATGATTTTAGCTTTTGATAAACGACAACCATCAATAATAGATGCGTGGTTTAATTCATCTGAAAGGATAGCATCATTCTTGTTCATTACTGCTGAAATAGCTGCCATATTACAGTTAAATCCTGATTGATAAGCGATAGCTGCTTCAGTACCTTTGAATTCAGCTAATGTTTGTTCTAATTCATCATGTAAATCTAAAGTACCGTTGATTGAACGTACAGCACCTGCACCTACACCGTGAGAATCGATAGCTGATTTAGCAGCAGTTTTTAAATCTTCGTTTGTAGCTAGTCCTAAATAGTTGTTTGAAGATAAGTTGATGTATTGTTTTCCATTGATAGTAATTTCTGGGCCGTTCGCACCTTCAATTGAATCAATTTCATTGTATAATCCATTATCTTTTAAATATTGGATATTTTCTTCTAAAAAGTTGTGTAAAGATTGAACCATTGTCATTTCCCCTTTTATTTATTTATCAACATTATCATAACTGATTTTTGAAGAACATGAAAGCACTATCATGCCTGTAAATTCAATATATTTCATATTCTTCATACCATGTACAATTGTATTTTCAATGTGTATTTATTACGTATTTTTAGCTATTTTGGTACTTCATTTTCAAAAAATAAGAAAAGAAACTATTGAGAGATTTAAGAGTTTGATATACTAAAAATCATAATAAAGAGGAAGAAGGCGTTAGTGTAATGGATTGGTTTCAATTAGCCAGTAAAAAGGAAAATAGAATGATTCAGATGCGTCGATATATGCATCAATATCCTGAACCTTCTTTCGAAGAATCATGGACACATAATTATATTCTTAATCAATTAAGTCATTTAGATTGTGAAATTGAATCGCCAGTAGGCCGTAATGGTATTAAAGCTACGTTTAGAGGGAAAGGAAATGGCCCAACTGTAGCCTTCCGAGCTGACTTTGACGCGTTGCCTATACAAGAATTAAATGATGTTCCTTATAAATCTAAAAATGAAGGCTTTATGCATGCATGTGGTCATGACGGACATACCGCTATTCTATTAGGTGTGGCTGAGATTGTGCATGAACATCGTCATTTATTAAAAGGAAATGTGGTATTTATCTTCCAGTACGGCGAGGAAATTATGCCTGGTGGTTCACAAGAAATGATTGATGATGGTTGTCTTAAAGATGTTGATAAGATATATGGTACGCATTTGTGGAGTGGTTACCCTACAGGTACGATTTATTCACGTCCTGGAGCGATTATGGCTTCTCCAGATGAATTCTCAATTACAATAAAAGGTAGAGGTGGTCATGGCGCAAAACCTCATGAAACAATCGATCCTATTGTAATTATGGCCGAATTTATTCTTAGTGCGCAAAAGATCGTCTCACGTACTATCGACCCGGTAAAAGAAGCAGTACTAACATTTGGCATGGTACAAGCTGGTTCTTCAGATAGTGTTATTCCAGATTCAGCATTTTGTAAAGGTACCGTGCGTACGTTTGATACAGAGTTACAGGCACACATTCAAAATAAAATGGATAAATTATTGCAAGGTCTCGCGCTAGCCAATGATATCACTTATGAAATGGAATATATTCGTGGTTACTTACCAGTTCATAATCATGTAAGTGGATATGAAGTGGTAAAACAAGCAGCGAATGAGATGCATTTACGCTTTAATGAATCAGAGCTTATGATGATTGGCGAAGACTTTTCTCATTATTTAAAAGTGCGTCCAGGAGCATTTTTCTTAACAGGCTGTGGTAATCATGATAAAGGCATTACAGCGCCTCATCATAATCCACATTTTGATATCGATGAAGCAGCATTTAAGTATGCAGCTAGTGAGTTTTTAAAGATTTTAGAAATAGAACAAGTATTTTAATTATAAACGTCTATGCGACATCATTTTTTATGAAAACGCATAGACGTTTTTTAAATAAATTTGTATAAAAAAAGACTCCCAAAAGGGAGTCTTGAAATATTGAATAATTAAAATTATTCCATGATTTCAGTTACAACGCCTGATCCTACAGTACGTCCACCTTCACGGATTGAGAAACGAGTACCGTCTTCAATTGCGATAGGAGCGATTAATTCTACTGTCATTTCAACGTTGTCGCCAGGCATAACCATTTCTGTACCTTCTGGTAAGTTAACAACACCAGTTACGTCAGTAGTACGGAAATAGAATTGTGGACGATAGTTTGAGAAGAATGGAGTGTGACGTCCACCTTCGTCTTTAGATAAAACGTATACGTCTGCTTTGAATTTAGTGTGAGGTGTGATTGAACCTGGAGCAGCTAATACTTGACCACGTTGTACGTCTTCACGAGCAACACCACGTAATAATGCACCGATGTTGTCACCAGCTTCAGCGTAGTCTAATAATTTACGGAACATTTCTACACCAGTAACAGTTGTTTTAGAAGTGTCGTGTAAACCGATGATTTCAACTTCTTCACCAACTTTGATTTGACCACGTTCAACACGGCCTGTAGCAACAGTACCACGACCAGTGATTGAGAATACGTCCTCAACTGGCATCATGAATGGTTTGTCAGAATCACGTTCTGGAGTTGGAATGTAATCATCAACTGCTTGCATTAATTCTAAGATTTTTTCTTCGTATTGAGCATCGCCTTCTAAAGCTTTTAATGCTGAACCAGCGATTACAGGTACATCGTCACCTGGGAAGTCGTATTCAGATAATAAGTCACGTACTTCCATTTCAACTAATTCTAATAATTCTTCATCGTCAACCATGTCAACTTTGTTTAAGAATACTACTAATGCTGGTACACCAACGTTACGTGATAAAAGAATGTGTTCACGAGTTTGTGGCATTGGACCGTCAGCAGCAGATACTACTAAGATACCGCCGTCCATTTGAGCAGCACCAGTGATCATGTTTTTAACATAGTCAGCGTGTCCTGGGCAGTCAACGTGAGCATAGTGACGTTTGTCAGTTTGATATTCGATGTGAGCAGTATTGATTGTAATACCACGTTCTCTTTCTTCTGGAGCGTTGTCAATCATGTCATATGATTGTGCTACAGTGTCACCATTTTTAGCTAATACAGTTGCGATAGCAGCTGTTAAAGTAGTTTTACCATGGTCAACGTGACCGATAGTACCAATATTGGCATGTTCTTTTGAGCGATCAAATTTTTCTTTTGCCATTATTAAATCTCTCCTATTCTAGTAAAAGTTATTTCAATATTATCTCTCATGATAGTTTCTCACCATCATGAGAAATAATGATTGTTATTAAAAGAATTCATAGTTCTTTTATAATGCATTTTTCGCAAAAAATCAATTCATAAAGATGATAGCTTAAATAATAAGCTCAAGCTGTATTTTAACTAGATTTACTAGTTAAAACAAGTTTAATTATTCACCTTTATTTTTCTTGATGATGTCATCAGCAATTGATTTTGGAACTTCTGCATAGTGGTCAAAGTACATAGTGTAAGTACCGCGACCTTGAGTGTTAGAACGTAATGAAGTTGCATAACCGAACATTTCTGAAAGTGGTACATAAGCGTTAACAACTTGTGCATTACCACGAGGTTCCATACCATCAACACGTCCACGACGAGCTGTTACGTCACCCATGATATCACCCATGTATTCTTCAGGCATTTCGATTGTAACTTTCATCATTGGTTCTAAGATAACTGGATCACATTTTTTAGCAGCTTCTTTAAGTGCTAAAGATGCAGCAATTTTGAAGGCCATTTCAGATGAATCGACATCATGGTATGAACCATCAAATAATTTAGCTTTAACATCGATTAAAGGATAACCAGCTAAGACACCGTTTTCCATAGCATCTTTAAGACCAGCTTCAACTGATGGAATGTATTCACGAGGAACTACACCACCAACGATAGCGTTTTCGAATTCGAAACCAGCACCAGTTTCGTTTGGTGTGAATTCAATGTGAACATCACCATATTGACCACGACCACCAGATTGACGAGAGAATTTACCTTGAACTTGTGCAGATTGCTTGAATGTTTCACGATATGAAACCATTGGAGCACCTACGTTACATTCAACGTTGAATTCTTTCTTCATACGGTCAACTAAGATGTCTAAGTGTAACTCACCCATACCACCGATGATAACTTGTCCAGTTTCTTCATCTGTGTGAGCATGGAATGTTGGGTCTTCTTCTTGTAATTTAACTAAAGCTTGAGTCATTTTATCTTGGTCAGCTTTAGATTTTGGTTCTACTGATAAATGGATAACTGGTTCTGGGAATTCCATTGATTCTAAGATAATGTCATTCTTTTCACCACATAATGTGTCACCAGTACCTGTATCTTTAAGACCAACTGCAGCAGCGATATCACCTGAGTAAACAGTATCAATCTCTTGACGTGAGTTAGCGTGCATTTGTAATAAACGACCTACACGTTCACGTTTGTCTTTAGTTGAGTTCTTAATATAAGAACCTGAAGTTAATGTACCTGAATATACACGGAAGAAAGTTAATTTACCAACATAAGGGTCAGTCATAACTTTGAATGCTAATGCAGCGAATTCAGCTGAATCGTCTGGTTTAGCAATTACTTCTTCTTCTGGATTTTCAGCACGGTGTCCAACGATTGGTTTAACATCTAAAGGAGATGGTAAGTAATCGATTACTGCGTTAAGCATTAATTGAACACCTTTGTTTTTGAATGCTGTACCGCAAAGTACTGGGTAGAATTCTACGTCAGTAGTAGCTTGACGGATAGCATCTTTTAATTCTTCAACTGAAATTTCTTCGTCACCAAGATATTTTTCCATTAATTCGTCATTGCTTTCAGCAACTGCTTCGATTAAGTTAGCACGAGCTTCTTCTGCTCTATCTTTGTGATCTTCAGGAATTTCAATTTCATCGATTTCTGTACCTAAGTCGTTTGTATATTTGAAGCATTTCATTTCAACTAAGTCGATGATAGCTTCAAATTCGTCTTCGGCACCAATTGGTAATTGGATAGGCGCAGCGTTAGCTTGTAAGCGATCGTGAATTGTGCTTACAGAGTAATCGAAGTTTGCACCTAATTTATCCATTTTGTTTACGAATACGATACGAGGTACACCATAAGTAGTAGCCTGACGCCAAACTGTTTCAGTTTGAGGTTCTACACCTGATTGAGCATCAAGTACAGTAACCGCACCGTCAAGTACACGTAATGAACGTTCAACCTCTACAGTGAAGTCTACGTGTCCTGGTGTATCGATAATGTTTACACGGTGGTCTTGCCATTGTGCTGTTGTAGCAGCAGATGTGATAGTAATACCACGGTCTTGTTCTTGTTCCATCCAGTCCATTTGTGAAGCACCTTCGTGTGTTTCACCAATTTTGTGGATACGACCTGTATAGTATAAAATACGTTCAGTCGTAGTTGTTTTACCAGCATCGATGTGAGCCATGATACCGATGTTACGAGTGTTTTTCAATGAAAAGTCTCTAGCCATTGTTTTTCTCCTTCCAGTTATTACTGAATAAGTACTATAGAATATGGCGATGCCCTAAGCACGAACCATCTTTAACTTGGTAAACCAATTTGTCGACGGAACACACTCAGGGTTAAAGCTTTTATCTTACCAACGGTAGTGAGCGAATGCTTTGTTCGCTTCAGCCATTTTGTGAGTATCCTCACGTTTTTTAACTGCACCACCTGTATTATTAGCAGCGTCTAAGATTTCGTTAGCTAAACGATCTTCCATAGTTTTTTCACCACGAAGACGAGCATAGTTAACTAACCAACGTAATCCTAAAGTAGTACGACGTTCTGGGCGTACCTCAACTGGTACTTGGTAGTTTGAACCACCCACACGACGAGCTTTTACTTCTAATACTGGCATAATGTTGTTGATTGCTTCTTCGAATACTTCTAAAGCATCACGACCACTGCGTTGTTCCACAAGGTCAAATGCTGAATAAAGAATTCTTTGAGCTGTTCCGCGTTTACCATCTAACATAATTTTGTTAATTAATTTAGTAACTAACTTAGAGTTATGAATTGGATCTGGTAATACGTCTCTTTTAGGTACTGATCCTTTACGAGGCATAATGAAAATCCTCCCTTCCTATTATAATATATTCTCAAAAATTGATATTAAAATTTACACAATCTTAATCTTAATTTTTAGGTTTTTTAGTTCCGTATAATGAACGACCTTGTCTACGTCCATCAACACCTGAAGTATCAAGCGCACCACGTACGATATGGTAACGCACACCAGGTAAGTCTTTTACACGTCCACCACGTACAAGTACAACACTGTGTTCTTGTAAGTTATGGCCGATACCAGGAATGTATGCGTTGATTTCAATGTTGTTTGATAAACGCACACGTGCATATTTACGTAAAGCTGAGTTAGGTTTTTTAGGTGTCATAGTACCTACACGAGTACAAACACCACGTTTTTGAGGTGAGTTTAAGTTAGTAAATTGTTTCTTTTTACTATTAAAACCTCTGTTTAAAGCTGGTGAATCTGATTTTTTAGTTTTGCTTTGTCTAGGTTTACGTACTAATTGGTTAATAGTTGGCATTGAAATGTCCTCCTCTCTTCACTTTTTAATTCCACACATCCAGGTGGTTCATTTTTAGATTAAATAAAATTTAGTAAGCAATATACTTACTAATTCTCATTCAATAACGCAACAATGGTTGCATTAACATTGATACCTACATATTTCCCTAAAGCTTGTTTGCTTTGAAAATATGAAATAGATATATTTTTATGATTGATTTGACTAAATACGCGAGCCAATAAATGGACTTCAACGTCTTGAGCAATAATCAATGATGCAACTTGATCTCGTTTTAACGCTTTAAGCGTTTCTTTAAGACCAACCACAAAGTGTTGTTTGTTAAAGCGTGCAACTTTTTCATTAGACATTAACATATCCTCCAAAGTTCTGCTTGCATCAACCTTTAATATAGTAACACTTTTAAACGTATCAAGTCAACAATTTTTGTAGACTTTTTACTCATTTTCAAATAATAAAAAATGAGAGCGAGACTTCAACCTCAAAAGATTGATAAGTCTCGTCTCACTAACAATGAAGATAAATCTTAAGCAGTGTTATCTCATCTATTATTCAGTAACTTCAACTTCTTCAGTTTCAGAAACTGGTGTTCCAGCTTTATCGTATTTAACGTCACTATAACGTCTCATACCTGTACCAGCAGGAATTAACTTACCGATAATAACGTTCTCTTTAAGACCTAATAAGTCATCACGTTTACCTTTTATAGCAGCATCAGTAAGTACACGAGTAGTTTCTTGGAATGAAGCAGCTGATAAGAAACTTTCTGTTTCAAGAGAAGCTTTAGTAATACCAAGTAATACTGGTTTAGCAGTAGCTGGGCGTTTACGTTCTTTGAATGCTTCTCTGTTAGCATCTGTAAAGTTATGGATATCAACTAATGAACCTGGTAATAGTTTAGTGTCACCAGCTTCGATGATTCTAACTTTACGTAACATTTGTCTAACCATTACTTCAACGTGTTTATCGTCGATTTCTACACCTTGCATACGATAAACTTTTTGTACTTCTTTAAGTAAGTAGCTTTCAGTCGCATTTAAACCAGCAACAGCTAAGAAGTTCTTAGGCTCAATAGAACCTTCAGTTAATACTTCACCGCGTTCAACTGATTGACCAACTTCAACTACAATTCTTGAAGTACCTGAAGCTAAGTAAGATCTTGTTTCGTTAGCACCTTTAATCACAATTTCTTGTTGGCGATCTTTAGCTAATTTAATATCTTCAACTACACCTTCGATTTCCGTAATTACCGCTTGACCTTTAGGGTTACGCGCTTCGAAAATCTCTTGGATACGTGGAAGACCTTGTGTGATATCGCTTCCGGCTACCCCACCTGTATGGAATGTACGCATTGTAAGTTGGGTACCTGGTTCCCCGATTGATTGAGCGGCGATTGTACCAACAGCTTCACCAACTTCAACTTTTTCACCTGTAGCAAGGTTTTTACCGTAACATTTTTCACATACACCATGACGTGTGTTACAAGTAAATGCTGAACGGATGTACATTTGTTCGATACCAGCATCTGTAATTTGTTTAGCAATTTCTGCTGTGATTAATTCGTCTGGACGAATGATGATTTCATCTGTTTCAGGATGACGAATTGTTTCTTTAGAATAACGACCTTCGATACGTTCGATGAATGGTTCAATCATTTCTGTACCTTCTCTGATGTCAGAAACTAATAAACCACGGTCTGTACCACAATCTTCTTCACGAACGATAACATCTTGTGCAACGTCAACAAGACGACGAGTAAGGTAACCTGAGTCAGCTGTTTTAAGGGCTGTATCGGCAAGACCTTTACGCGCACCGTGTGTAGAGATGAAGTATTCTAATACTGTTAAACCTTCACGGAATGATGATGTGATTGGTAACTCGATAATTTTACCTGATGGCGCAGCCATTAATCCACGCATACCAGCTAATTGTGTAAAGTTAGATGCGTTACCACGGGCACCAGAGTCACTCATCATGAAGATTGGGTTTGTTTTCTCAAGAGACTGCATTAATTCGCCTTGAATTTGGTCTTTAGCGTCAGTCCAAATTTCAACAACAGCGTTATAACGTTCATCTTCAGTAATTAAACCACGGTTGAATTGTTTAGATACACGTTCAACTAATTTCTCATGTTCATCTAAGATTTGTTGTTTATCTGGAAGTACCACGATGTCAGATACACCAACAGTGATACCAGCTTTAGATGAATATTTGAAACCTAAGTCTTTCATACGGTCAAGCATCATAGATGTATCTGTAATGCTAAATCTGTTGAAGACTTCAGCGATAATATTTCCTAAGAATTTTTTATTGAATGGTTCGATAAGTTCTTTGTCCTCGAAGTATTCTTTAAGACCACCTTCACCTAATTCAGTTGGGTTGATGAAGTATTTATCTGGTGTTTTATCTTCAAGGTTAGCTTGAGAAGGTTCGTTAATGTAAGCAAATGAATCTGGAATGATTTCATTGAATATAACTTTACCTACTGATGTAACTAAGATCTTATTGTTTTGTTCTTCGGTGAACGTTGGATTGTTAAATGATTTAGCATGTACACCAATACGAGTGTGTAAATGAACATAACCATTTGCATAAGCTTTAAGCACTTCGTTAGTGTCATTGAAAATAACACCAGTGTTAACAGCATCTGTACGTTCTAATGTTAGGTAATAGTTACCTAATACCATATCTTGTGATGGTGTAACTACAGGTTTACCATCTTTAGGGTTCAAGATGTTTTGAGCAGCTAACATTAACATACGTGCTTCAGCTTGTGCTTCTTTAGATAAAGGTACGTGAACGGCCATTTGGTCACCGTCAAAGTCCGCATTGTAAGCAGTTGTTACAAGTGGGTGAAGACGGATTGCACGACCTTCTACTAAAGTAGGTTCGAATGCTTGGATACCTAATCTGTGAAGTGTAGGTGCACGGTTAAGTAATACAGGGTGTTCTCTAATTACATCCTCTAATACATCCCATACTTCGTCATCCATACGCTCAATTTTGCTTTTAGCATTTTTAATGTTTGTAGCAATTTCGCGTTGAACTAATTCTTTCATTACGAATGGTTTGAATAATTCAAGAGCCATTTCTTTTGGAAGACCGCATTGATACATTTTCAAGCTTGGTCCTACTGCGATAACTGAACGTCCAGAGTAGTCTACACGTTTACCAAGTAAGTTTTGACGGAAACGTCCTTGTTTACCTTTCAACATGTGAGAAAGTGATTTCAATGGTCTGTTACCTGGACCAGTTACCGGACGACCACGACGACCATTATCAATTAAAGCATCTACTGCTTCTTGTAACATACGTTTTTCGTTTTGAACGATGATGCCAGGAGCACCAAGATCTAATAAACGTTTTAAACGGTTGTTACGGTTGATAACACGACGATATAAGTCGTTTAAATCACTTGTAGCAAAACGTCCACCATCTAATTGAACCATTGGACGAATTTCTGGTGGGATGATTGGAAGTACATCTAAAATCATCCATGAAGGATTGTTACCAGAATTTCTAAATGATTCTACAACTTCTAAACGTTTGATGGCACGAGTTAATCTTTGACCAGTCGCAGATTCTAACTCATCACGTAATGTTTTTAATTCTTCATCTAAGTTGATTTCTTCTAATAGGTCTTTAATACCTTCAGCACCCATTTTAGCCACAAATTGGCCTGGGTATTTATCATAATAATCTCGGAATTCTGCTTCAGATAATAAAGATTTCTTCTCTAAGCCAGTTGGACCTGGATCTACTACAACATAAGAAGCAAAGTAAATAACTTCTTCTAATGCTCTAGGAGACATGTCTAATAAAAGACCCATGCGACTTGGGATACCTTTGAAATACCAAATATGAGATACAGGAGCTGCTAATTCAATATGTCCCATTCTTTCACGACGTACTTTAGATTTAGTTACTTCTACGCCACATCTATCACATACCATGCCTTTGTAACGTACACGTTTGTACTTACCACAACTACATTCCCAGTCTTTTGTAGGTCCAAAAATTCTTTCACAGAAAAGACCATCTTTTTCTGGTTTCAAAGTACGATAGTTAATTGTTTCAGGTTTTTTAACTTCACCGTAAGACCAAGAACGGATTTTTTCAGGTGAGGCTAAACCGATTTTCATATAATGGAAATTATTTACATCAATCAAGGAGCCTACCTCCTTCAATTTAGATTAGCTGTGCTATTTGATTGATTCACATTTATTGAAACTAAAAATAAGTTAGAAAAGATAGTGTCTAGGAAAGCTAAAGTGGAAACCTTAACTTTCCTTAGCACCTTTATCTTTTACTTCATACTATTTCTATACTTAATTGCAAATTAGTCAGTAGTTTCTTTTTGAGTTTCTGGAACATCTTTCTGTTGTAAATCTACTTTGCGCTCAGTTGCCTCTTCATCGTCAACGTCAGCCATTTCGATTTCATTATCATGTTCATCCATTACTTTTACATCTAAACCTAAACTTTGTAATTCTTTCATCAATACGCGGAATGATTCAGGAACACTTGGTCTAGAGATGTTTTCACCTTTAACGATAGCTTCGTAAGTTTTAACACGTCCTACTGTATCGTCAGATTTGTAAGTTAGGATTTCTTGTAATGTGTATGCAGCACCGTATGCTTCAAGTGCCCATACCTCCATCTCACCGAAACGTTGTCCACCGAATTGTGCTTTACCACCAAGTGGTTGTTGCGTAACAAGTGAGTATGGACCAGTTGAACGAGCATGTAATTTGTCGTCAACCATGTGTGCAAGTTTAAGCATGTACATTACACCAACAGAAATACGGTTGTCGAATGGTTCACCAGTACGACCATCATATAAAACAGTTTTACCGTCACGCGCCATACCAGCTTCTTCAATTGTTGACCATACATCATCATCGTTAGCACCATCGAATACTGGTGATGCAACGTGGATGCCTAAGTTTTTAGCAGCCATACCTAAGTGTAACTCTAAAACTTGTCCGATGTTCATACGTGATGGTACACCAAGTGGGTTTAACATGATATCGATTGGACGTCCATCTGGTAAGTAAGGCATATCTTCTTCAGGAACGATTTTAGAGATAACCCCTTTATTACCGTGACGACCACACATTTTGTCCCCAACGTGGATTTTACGTTTTTGAACGATGTAAACACGTACTAATTGGTTGACACCTGGAGATAAAGTATCATCGCCCTCTTCACGATTGAATACTTTAACATCTAGCACGATACCGCCTGCACCATGTGGTACACGTAATGATGTATCGCGTACTTCACGTGCTTTTTCACCGAAGATAGCGTGTAATAATCTTTCCTCGGCTGTTAATTCAGTTACACCTTTAGGCGTTACTTTACCTACTAAGATGTCACCATCTTTAACTTCAGCACCAACATAAACGATACCGCGATCATCTAAGTTTTTAAGTGCATTTTCAGAAACGTTAGGAATATCACGAGTGATTTCTTCAGATCCTAGTTTAGTGTCACGCGCTTCTGATTCATATTCTTCAATATGAATTGAAGTGTAAACGTCATCTTTAACTAAACGTTCACTCATGATTACGGCATCCTCATAGTTATAACCGTCCCAAGTCATGAAACCAACAACGACGTTACGGCCTAAAGCCATTTCGCCTAGTTCCATTGAAGGTCCGTCAGCTAAGATTTCGTTGTATTCAACTACATCGCCAACAGCAACGATTGGACGTTGGTTATAACAAGTACCTGAGTTAGAACGTTTGAATTTAGCTAATGGATAACGGTCTAATTCACCTTCGTGTTCAGTACCGTTCTCTTCAACTAAACGACGTACTAATATTTCATTTGATTCAACGTGTTCAACACGACCTCTGTGTTTAGCAGTGATTGCCGCACCTGAGTCACGTGCTGCTACGTGTTCCATACCAGTACCTACGAAAGGTGCTTCTGGATTCATCAATGGTACCGCTTGACGTTGCATGTTCGCACCCATTAATGCACGGTTAGAGTCATCGTTTTCTAAGAATGGGATACATGCTGTCGCAGCTGATACTACTTGTTTAGGAGATACGTCCATGTAGTCCATTTTTTCTTTAGCCATAACTGTGTTGTTACCACGGAAACGACAAACAACTTCGTCATCTAAGAAACGGCCATTTTCATCTAAGCGAGAGTTCGCTTGGGCTACTACATAGCTATCTTCTTCATCAGCTGTTAAGTAGTCGATTTGATCTGTAATAGAATTAGTATCTAAATCAACTTTACGGTATGGTGTTTCAATGAAACCAAATTCATTAACACGCGCATAACTTGATAATGAGTTAATTAAACCGATGTTTGGTCCCTCTGGTGTTTCGATAGGACACATACGACCATAGTGAGAGTAGTGAACGTCACGTACTTCCATTTGAGCACGTTCACGAGTTAAACCACCAGGTCCTAAGGCAGAAAGACGACGTTTATGTGTCAACTCAGCTAATGGGTTAGCTTGGTCCATGAATTGTGATAATTGAGAGCTACCGAAGAACTCTTTAATTGATGCAATTACAGGACGGATATTGATTAATTGTTGTGGTGTGATTGAATCAGTATCTTGGATTGACATTCTTTCACGTACAACACGTTCCATTCTTGATAAACCGATACGGAATTGGTTTTGTAAAAGTTCACCAACTGAACGTAAACGACGGTTACCTAAATGGTCAATATCATCTGTGTAACCAATGCCATTTAATAAGTTAAAGAAATAACTCATTGAGGCAATGATGTCAGCAGGCGTAATGCATTTAACTTCTGAATCTGGCAATGCATTACCGATTACAGTAGTTGTACGCTCTTCTTCATCATTTGGTACATATACTTTAATAGATTGAATTTCAACAGGCTCGTCAATAACGCTACCTTCTAATTCAAACACTTCACTATTAGCATTAGTTTCTAAAACTTCCATAATTTCGTCTAATTTACGACGGTCTAAAACTGTGCCTTCTTCAGCAACAATTTCACCAGTTTCGCTATTAACGATTGGTTCAGCTAATTTTTGGTTAAATAAACGGTGTTTTAAATGTAATTTCTTGTTTGTTTTGTAACGACCAACACTTGCTAAATCATAACGTTTAGGGTCGAAGAAACGTGAGTATAATAGACTCTTAGCATTTTCAACTGTTGGTGGTTCACCAGGACGTAAACGTTCATAAATTTCTAATAATGCTTGTTCAGTATTTTCAGTGCTGTCTTTCTCAAGCGTATTACGTAAATACTCGCTATCACCTAATAAATCAATAATTTCTTGATCATTAGAGAAACCTAAAGCACGTAATAATACTGTTAAAGGTAATTTACGTGTTCTATCAATACGTACATAAACTACATCTTTAGCATCAGTTTCATATTCTAACCATGCACCACGGTTAGGAATGATTGTCGCATCATAATTTTCACGACCATTTTTGTCAATTTTCTCATTGAAATAAACGGATGGTGAACGTACTAATTGAGAAACAATAACACGTTCTGCACCATTAATTACAAACGTACCTGTATCTGTCATTAATGGGAAGTCACCCATGAACACTTCTTGTTCTTTAACTTCTCCAGTTTCTTTGATAATTAGACGTACTTTAACACGAAGAGGTGCAGCATAAGTAGCGTCACGGTTTTTAGATTCTTCTAAATCATATTTCGGTTCACCTAATCTGTAATCTACAAATTCTAAAGAAAGGTTACCAGTGAAATCTTCAATTGGTGAAATGTCACGGAACATTTCTAATAAACCTTCTTTTAAGAACCAGTCGTAAGATTTAGTTTGAATTTCTATTAAGTTTGGTAATTCTAATACTTCTGAAATTCTCGCATAATTTCTACGTTTACGATGTCTTCCATATTGGACAACTTGACCTGCCAAACAGATTCACCCCTCAAATATTGTGTGATAAACTGATACACAAAACAAAAAGTCGCATAACAAGACAAAAAGAAAACGGCAACACAACTGATGACACCATTTTCGATTCTGCAATTATTCTTGTTTTTCGTACTCATTTTGCGTAAAAGTACACACTTATTGAACATAAATTTTTACATTTTATTACTATATCAGAATACTACCTTGAAATCAACCTTTTCGACTTTTCAAGATGTAGTAGCCTTTATTCTTATTCACAGTTTCTACATTATTAAATATTTCTTCCATTTTCTTTTTAGCGGAAGGCATACCTTGTTTCTTTTGGATGACCACGTATAATTCACCTTGATCTCTTAATTTTGAATATGCCTCTTCAAAAATACGATGAACAACCTCTTTACCTGCACGGATAGGAGGATTAGTTAAAACAAAATCATAACTATTATCTTCAACTTGCGATAAGCCATCACTTTCTTTTATATCTACATTATCTATGTGATTCGCTTTTCTATTTTTTTCAGCTAAATTTAAAGCACGGTGATTCACATCAACCATTGTGATGTGGTGATGTGGTGAAACTTTCGCAATCATTAGACCTATTGGTCCATAACCACAGCCAACATCAATCACCTTTTTACTTGGACCTGGAGGATGTTCATTTAGAAATGTTTGAACAAGCGTATCAGAACCAAAGTCAACTTTACCTTTAGAGAACACGCCAGCATCCGTAGTTAAGGTTAATTCATGTTGATGATAATGGTAACTGATGACCTTCTCATCACTTTGCACCTCAGGATTCTCATCATAATAATGCCCCATTATTACACCTCTCTATCATTGTTCATCTTTTATTTGCTAGAAAATGAAGTAAAAACCCCGTTATCGTGATAACGGGGTTTTAATTTCTCAAAGAATTCAAGCTATCTTTAATTCTTTTACTTTAAAAAAGTAATCATATTAACAGACAACTTTAATATTAAGTTAAGATACTAGAATTATTTTAATTCTACAGTAGCTCCAACTTCTTCTAATTGTTCTTTAAGTTTTTCAGCTTCTTCTTTAGCAACGCCTTCTTTGATTACTTTAGGAGCGTTGTCAACTAAGTCTTTAGCATCTTTTAAGCCTAAGCCAGTTGCTTCTTTAACAGCTTTAACAACTTTGATTTTTGAAGATCCAGCTGAAGTTAATTCAACGTCAAATTCAGTTTTTTCAGCTGCTGCGTCGCCGCCACCAGCTGCGCCAGCTGCTGCTACAGGAGCTGCTGCTGTTACACCAAATTCTTCTTCAATTGCTTTTACTAAATCGTTTAATTCTAATACTGACATTTCTTTAATTGCTTCAATGATTTGTTCTTGATTAGCCATTTTATTATTCCTCCATTTATTTTAATATTTTACGCGCAATTATTCAGCGCTTTCTTCTTTTTGTTCTCCAACAGCTTTAACCGCATAAGCGAAGTTGCGTACTGGAGCTTGTAATACTGATAAAAGCATAGATACAAGACCATCGTGTGAAGGTAATGAACCAACAGTTTTAACTTCTTCTGCTGAGATAACGCTACCTTCCATAACGCCTGTTTTAATTTCTAAAGCTTCGTGTTCTTTAGCAAATCCTGCGATAACTTTCGCTGGAGCAACTACATCTTCAGTAGAAGTAGCGATAGCTGTAGGACCAGTTAAGAATTCATCTAAGCCTTCGATACCTGCTTGTTCAGCTGCACGACGAACCATTGTGTTTTTGTATACTTTATACTCAACACCAGCTTCACGTAATTGTGAACGAAGTTCAGTTACTTCGGCAACAGTTAAGCCACGGTAGTCAACGATAACAGTTGAAACTGAATTTTTAAGTTGTTCAGCAATAACATCAACTTGTTGTTTTTTAGCTTCAATAATAGCAGACATTCAGACACCTCCATTTTTATTTTTGGTGCTTTTTTTTATTTTTCAATAAAAAAAGCACTTTCTACCCACGGCAAAAAGTGCTTGAAAGATCATTTTAATAATCATCACGTTCAAGTCAATTTAGCCTCGGTAGGATAAATTTTAAGTTATCAATAACTCCTACTGTCTTAGGTAAAATAATCACAATAAGTAATATAACCTGTTTATTGTGAAATGTCAACATTTTTTTAAAGACTGAAAGAAATTAATTTTAAACTTCTTAAGCAAATATATAATCATATATGCTATATCGAAATTACATCAAATTCTCTCAGTCTTTAATCTATATCATTTATTATTTAAATTATAATTTGAATGAAGCAGTGTCTACTTTAACTCCAGGACCCATTGTTGTAGTTACAGCAACAGATTTGAAGTAAGTACCTTTAGCTGAAGATGGTTTAGCTTTTGTTAAAACATCTTGTAAAGCTTTAAAGTTTTCAACTAATTGTTCATCGCTGAATGAAACTTTACCGATTGAAGCATGTACGATACCAGCTTTTTCAGCACGGTATTCAACTTTACCAGCTTTGATTTCTTCAACAGCTTTTTTAACGTCCATAGTTACAGTACCAGTTTTAGGGTTTGGCATTAAACCTTTAGGTCCTAATACACGACCTAATTTACCAACTTCGCCCATCATGTCTGGAGTAGCTACTACTACGTCAAAGTCGAACCAACCTTGTTGGATTTTTTGTACATATTCAGATTCACCTACGTAATCTGCACCTGCTTCTTCTGCTTCAGCGACTTTATCACCTTTAGCAAATACTAATACACGTTGTGATTTACCAGTACCGTTTGGTAATACTACTGCACCACGGATTTGTTGGTCATTTTTACGTGTATCAATTCCTAAACGGAAAGCTACTTCAACTGATGCGTCAAAGTTAGCAATGCTTGTTTCTTTAGCTAAGCTGATTGCTTCTTCAACACTATAGTGTTTAGTACGATCAACTTTATTAGCTGCTTCTTGATACTTTTTACCTTTTTTAGCCATTTATTGTTCCTCCTTTAGTGGTTTTAGCGGAATTTCCTCCCACGCTTACTTGTGTATTACACAAGTTAAGAGCAGATAACAGATGAATATCTACTGTTTTAAATCACCTTAAGGTATTAAAACTTATAAAAATTCATCACAGACAATATTATTGGTTGTCGTTTCTGTTACCTGCCATCGTCTAACGAGGTATGGACAAAAGCATTTATAATCTAGGAGCCGATAACAGCTCTTAAAAAGTAAACTTTTGCTTCAACCTCTAAATTTTATTTCGATAATCTAACTTTTATGTTCAAAAATTATTGTACAGTGATACCCATACTACGTGCAGTACCTTCGATAATACGCATAGCTGCTTCTTCGTCTGCAGCGTTTAAGTCTTGCATTTTAGTTTGTGCAATTTCACGTACTTGATCTTTAGTTACTGTAGCAACTTTAGTTTTGTTAGGTTCACCAGAACCTTTTTCTACGCCAGCTGCTTTTTTAAGTAGTACTGGAGCCGGTGGAGTTTTAGTAATGAATGTAAATGAACGGTCTTCATATACACTGATTTCTACCGGAATGATTAAACCTGCTTGTTCTTGCGTACGTGCGTTGAATTCTTTACAGAATCCCATGATGTTCACACCTGCTTGACCTAATGCTGGACCAACTGGTGGTGCTGGGTTCGCTTTACCTGCAGGAATTTGTAATTTAACTACTTTTTCTACTTTTTTAGCCACGATGTGCACCTCCTTGATATCGTGATGTGGTCACAGGGCTCAGTTTTGCCCTCCCACTCATAAACATTTCGTGACGAAATGAGCGTTCTAAAAACGCGACCACATTATTTTAACACTGAACTCACTTAAAAATCAATAGTAAAATTTCATCTTTTTTAAGAGACTTTATTTTTCAGTGTCTTTTTTCTTCTGATTAAATTTTATAATTTTTCAACTTGATCAAATTCAACTTCAACTGGTGTTTCTCTACCGAACATATCAACTAATACAGTCAATTTAAATTTGTCAGGTTCAATTTCTTGTACTTCGCCTACTTGATTAGCGAAAGGACCAGATTTAATACGAACTTGTTCACCAATGTCTAATTCGACATCGATTGTTTTTTCTTTCAGACCCATTTGTTTTAAAATGAATCTCATTTCTTCTGGAAGTAATGGATTAGGCTTAGAACCAGCACCTGCTGAACCAACGAAACCAGTTACACCTGGAGTATTACGAACAACGTACCATGACTCGTCTGTCATCACTAGTTCTACTAATACATAACCAGGAAATGTTTTCTTAACTTGTTTTTTAGCTTTTCCATCTTTAACTTGTGTTTCTTCCTCTTCAGGTATGACAACTCTAAAAATTTGCTCTGTCATATTCATTGATTCTACTCTTTTTTCTAAATTCTTTTTAACTTTATTTTCATATCCAGAATACGTATGCACGGCATACCAACGCTTTGCGCCGACTTCTTCAGACATGTTGTCACTCCTTCTCTCAGACTGTAAATAAACCTTTCAGTCTTTATACTTAAAATTACTCTGTCAATAAACTTATCTTTAATTATAACTCTTATCTAAATAATTGAATTAAATTACCAATACCTACGTCTAACAACCAGAAAAACACCATGAAGAAAATTACTGTAGATACTACGATTACAGTATATTTAAAAAGTTCTTCTTTAGTAGGCCAACTTGTTTTTTCCATTTCACTTTTAACGCCTTGGAAGAAACTTTCTTTTTCTTTACCTGTGCCTTTATCTTTAGCCATCAAAATTACCTCCATACTTACCCTTGATTAGCCATCTATTTAAAATATTATGCATTAACAAGCTTATTTTGATTCTTTGTGAATCGTATGAGCGTTACATCTTGGACAATATTTTTTTAATTCTAATCTCGTTGCAGAATTTTCATTTTTCGGGACATTATAATTTCTATTACCGCAAACTTCACAAATTAAAGGTACTTTTTTCACAACAATTCACCTTTACTCATTTTAATACCAGTATACTATACATAAATTTTACAAGAAATGTCAAACTAGCGTAATAGTGTCGTTGCCCTAATTAGCTAGCAATAACGCTGGATTAAATAGTCTTTCATTTTCATTTTACAACGTTGAATACTATTGTAAACTACTTTATCTTTAATATTTAATTTTCTAGCTATCTCTGTTGGAGAATAGTCACATAACATTAATTGCGCTACATTTCTTTCTAAATCACTTAAATATAATAAACTCTCTTGTATTTCCTCATTTTGAGCTTGTGTTAAGCAGTACGCTTCGGTTTGGTTAGAAGATTTGTTCCATTTATATCTCACAATATATTCATTGATTAGAGATTCATTTCTATTGGTCTCTGCATATCTTTTTCTCCAAAAATCATTCCTAAGCGAGCGAACCATACAATTTAAATAGTGCTCAAATGGAATGTTCAACGTAAAATCAAAAGTCTGTAGTGACAAATATGTTCTAATCAATAATTCTTGTACTAAATCTTCAATATCCGAAGCAGACACACCCGCTTGCTTAAACTTTATTGAAAGGCTCGAGTGCAATTGGCTTACTATAGTTGTAAATAATTGATCTTGTTCGCAGCGATTTCGACTTTGTTGGAAGTTAATGAATACTTGTTCTAGTTGATTGAAATTTTGAGTCATACACTATACCTTTCATATTAAATTAGACATAGTGTATAAAGAACTGATATCAAATGGCAAGTAGCCATATTTAATCTTTTTTATGATTACCTCGTCTAATCTTTTCAAATTCTGCTAGAACATCATTTGATAGCGAAATTCGAGTTCTCGGCTTGCTTTCACTAAAATCATCTAAAGACTTACTCACTGTGATTGCATTTTCTTTCAAATCACGCCACATTTCTCTAGATGACACACGATAGGCACCTGCGCCAAATATCGCATGCTGTTCACTCATATCACTCGTTACTACTGTGATATGCGTTGTATGCTTATTGTATAAATTATAAACATAGCGTTCGATATAGCTATCTGCAGTTTCTTTTTCTTTAGTAAACACTGTCTTCACACCGTGATAAATATACTCTCTTTCAATACCTGATTGTTCGTAAGCATCAAATACACATACAATCTCATCTGCGACAACAGCATTATAATTGGCAATAGCATCAAGCAATTGTTCACGTGCTTCTTGCAAATTCTCACGTGCAATCTTACTCAATTCTTGAGATTGACCTATCATATTATAGCCATCGATAATTAAATATCTATCCTTCATGCGTTATCTCCAAGTTGATGTCTTTTACGGTATACCTCATACATCATTAAACTAGCTGCTACCGATGCATTAAGGCTATTAACATGACCAACCATTGGTATTTTTATATAGAAATCACATTTATCTTTAACTAATCGACTCATACCTTGACCTTCACTACCAATGACTATCGCTAGTGGCATGTCAGCCGCCATTTCACGATAGTCAGTAGCGTTATCCGCTTCAGCACCAGCTACCCAGTAACCATTATCTTTTAACTCATCGATGGTTTTAGCTAAGTTAGTCACTCTCATGACTGGCACGTGTTGAATAGCACCTGTTGATGCTTTTGCTACTGTTTGAGTTAAGGCAACAGATCGTCTTTTAGGTATGATGACACCGTCGACACCACTCGCATCTGCAGTTCTTAGAATAGAACCTAAGTTATGTGGGTCTTCAAGCCCATCTAAAATAACAATTGTAGATAGACCTTCTTTTTCTTTTTGCGCTTTAACAAATTGATCAAAATCTGCATATTCATATGGTGCAATTAATGCTGCTACCCCTTGATGAGGTGCATTTGCTAAATTATCTAATTTTGATTTTGGTACTGTTTGAACAATTAATTTTTGTTCTTTTGCATTTTGTAATATGTCATTAATTTGTTGTTTTCTTATGCCCTCTTGTATCCAAATTTTATTGATAGTATGTCCAGAGACAATCGCTTCTTTAACAGCGTGTCTACCGACAATTACGATATCTTCCACTAATTTCACTCCCTTTCATTGACTAATTGAACAATTTCATCAAGCAACGCTTCTAATCTAGCCCCTTGATAATCTAAATATAAAAATCCTATGACTGCTTCTAAGCCTGAACTTTTGCGATATGTTTGTATGTCTGTATTTTTAGCTTTAGTATAACTTTTAGCATTACGACCTCTTTTAACGATGTCTAATTCCTCGTCTGTAAACCATTGCGCTTCAATCAACTTTTCTAATGTTTGCGCCTGACTTTTAGCAGAAACATAACGTTTAGACACTTGATGTAAACGGTTCGGTTTACTTTGTAATTTCAATACGATATAACGGCGAACATGTTGATCCAATACTGCATCGCCCATATACGCTAATGTTAAAGGGTTCAATAATTTAGGATCCATATTAACCACGTTTAAAACGTACACCTTGAGGCGTATCTTCTAAAATAATATTTTGTTCTTTCAACATATCTCTAATTTCATCAGCGCGAGCAAAGTCTTTATTTTTACGTGCTTCATTACGTTCTTCGATAAGTTTTTCAATATCTTCATCTAACAACATGTCAGAATCTGTACCTTTAAGTGGTACTCCAAGAACATCACTAAAGATTTGATACACTTCTTTAAAGCGTGCAATTACTTGTGTTGATGTTGTATTCTCTAATACATATTTATTCGCAAGTTTTGCTAAATCATACCATGCAGTTACTGCATTGGCAGTATTAAAGTCATCATTCATCACTGTTTCAAATTGTTCTAAAATAGCATCAATTTGTTCAATATAATCAGACTGATCTGTAATATCTGTTGCGATAGATTCACGTTCTTCAATTAATTTATAACTATTACGAATACGCTCTAAACCGCTTTTCGCAGCATTAACTAATTCTAAGTTATAGTTAATTGGACTTCTATAATGCACACTAATCATGAAGAAACGTAGTACGTCTGGATCCACTTCTTTAATAATGTCATGTACTAAAATAAAGTTACCTAAAGATTTACTCATTTTTTCATTATCAATATTAATGAAACCATTGTGCATCCAGTAGTTCGCAAACGGCGCATGGTTATGTGCTTCAGATTGTGCAATCTCATTTTCATGGTGAGGGAATTGTAAATCTGAACCACCAGCATGAATATCAATTGTTTTACCTAATTCATGATAAGCCATTACTGAACATTCAATATGCCAACCTGGACGTCCTTCACCAAATGGACTTTCCCAGCTAATTTCACCTGGTTTTGCTTTTTTCCATAAAGTGAAATCTAAAGCGTCTTCTTTCTGTTCACCCGCTTCGATTCTGGCACCTACTTTTAAATCATCAATAGATTGGTGACTTAATTTACCATAGCCATCAAATTTACGGGTTCTGAAATAAACGTCACCATTGCTTTCATACGCATACCCTTCATCTACTAACTCTTTAATGAATGCAATAATCTCATCCATATGGTCCATTACTCGAGGATTTGAAGAGGCTTTTTTAACGCTTAAAGCACCGACATCTTCATAGAATGCTTTGATATATTTATCTGCAATTTCTGGGACACTCTCGTTAAGCTCTTGTGAGCGTTTAATTAATTTATCATCTACATCCGTAAAGTTTGATACATATGTGACTTCATAGCCTTGGTATTCAAAGTAACGACGTACCACGTCATAATTAATAGCGGGACGCGCGTTACCAATATGAATGTAGTTATATACTGTTGGACCACATACATACATTTTCACCTTCCCTGGTTCAATAGGCTCAAACGTCTCCTTTTGACGTGTTAATGTATTATATAATGTAATCATCTTTAATCTCTCCGTTCTTAGCTTTTTCAAGTTGCTTTTCTAGTTGCTTAATTTGTTCATATAATGGATCCGGTAAATTACGGTGATCGAATGTTTTACCTATACGTTTTCCTTCTTGTTTTACAATATGACCTGGAATACCAACGACGGTTGTATAACTAGGTACAGATTGTAATACAACTGAATTCGCTCCAATATTAACATTAGAATCTATTTGAATATTACCTAATATTTTTGAACCTGCCGCAATCAGCACATTATCGCCTATATCTGGGTGACGTTTTCCTTTTTCTTTACCTGTACCGCCTAGTGTTACACCTTGATAAATCGTTACATTGTCGCCAATCGTACATGTTTCGCCAATCACGACGCCCATACCATGGTCGATAAATAAACGTTTCCCAATTTTGGCACCAGGATGAATTTCAATTCCTGTAAAGAAGCGAGAAACTTGAGATATGATTCTAGCAAGGACATATCGTTTTTTGTTATATAATTTATGCGCAATTAAGTGACTCCATACTGCATGCAAACCAGCATAAGTTGTAATAACTTCAAATGTTGTACGTGCTGCTGGGTCCTGTTCAAATACCATTTTCACATCGTCTCTAATTCTTTTTATCAAGACTGTCTCCCCCTCAGTTTAAAAGTAATTAATTCCACAATTACGACTACTCAATCTAAATTTTAGTTAATAAAAAAGCACCTCTAACACATATATGCTAGAGGCGCTACCGCACGGTTCCACTCTGTATTTAGATAAAGATTACCCATCCTTCTATTCATCAAGACAGTCTCTTTATCATACTCATTTACATATTCAATTGATTCTTAATACAAAGGTGCATTCAATATTGATAATGATGTGCTCGCAGCTACCGCACACTCTCTGAATACATTATCTGATATTTACTAATCCTTTGTTTCATGTGTAACCTAATCATATGAGCTTTAATGTAAAATTTCAAGTACAAAGCTACATCCACCGTCGTTCAAATCTTTGTTTTAAACGTGTTTTTTCAAGCGTGATAACACTTTGTCTCTACCTAATACTTCGATAGTATTTGGTAATTCAGGACCATGCATTTGACCAGTAACAGCTACACGAATTGGCATAAATAGTTGTTTACCTTTAATGCCAGTTTCTTTTTGAACTTCTTTAATTGTCTTCTTAATCTCTGCAGCTTCAAATGGTTCTAATGCTTCTAATTTACCATATAAATGAGACATTAATTCAGGTACTTGTTCACCATTAAGTACTTCTTGTTCTTCTTCACCTAATTCAGGCATTTCTTTAAAGAACATTTCTGATAATGGTACGATTTCGCCGGCATAACTCATTTCTTTTTGGTAAAGTGCAATAAGTTTACGGCCCCATTCTTTTTCTTCTTCATTAGGTTCAGCAGAAATTAAGTTTGCTTTAATTAAATGAGGTAAAGCAAGTTCAAATACTGTTTCGTTATCTTTCTCTTTCATATATTGGTTGTTAACCCAAGCAAGTTTTTGTCTATCAAACATTGCTGGTGATTTAGAAAGACGTTTTTCATCAAAAATCTTAATAAATTCTTCTTTAGAGAAGATTTCTTCTTCGCCTTCAGGAGACCAACCTAATAATGTAATGAAGTTAAATAACGCTTCAGGTAAATAACCTAAATCACGGTATTGCTCGATGAATTGTAAAATTTGACCATCACGTTTACTTAATTTCTTACGCTCTTCATTAACGATTAATGACATATGACCGAAGCGAGGTGGTTCCCAACCAAATGCTTCATAAATCATTAATTGTTTAGGTGTGTTAGATACATGGTCATCACCGCGAATAACATCTGAAATTTCCATGTAATGATCATCGACTGCTACAGCAAAGTTATAAGTAGGAATACCATCTTTCTTCACGATAACCCAGTCGCCAATATTATTAGAATCAAATGAAATTTCGCCTTTAACCATATCATTAAACGTGTAAGTTTTATCTTGTGGTACACGGAATCGGATTGATGGTTTACGACCTTCCGCTTCAAATTGTTGGCGCTCTTCTTCTGTTAAGTGCGCATGTTTACCACCATAACGTGGCATCTCACCACGCGCGATTTGCTCTTCACGTTCTTTTTCAAGCTCATCTTCAGTCATATAACATTTATAAGCTTTGTCTTCATCTAACAATTGTTGAATAAGTGGATTATAAATATCACCACGTTCAGATTGACGATATGGACCATAGCCATTATCTTTATCCACTGATTCATCCCAATCTAAACCTAACCATTTTAAGTTCTCAAACTGAGAAGCTTCGCCATCTTTAAGGTTACGTTTACTATCAGTATCCTCAATACGCACTACGAAATCTCCATCATAATGCTTAGCAAATAAATAGTTAAACAATGCCGTTCTCGCATTACCAATATGCAAATATCCAGTTGGACTCGGCGCATATCTAACTCTTACGCGTTCACTCATTATATTCACTCCTAATAATTATTCATTAATCAATCACGGTTCATCTAACCACAGGGCACACTATAGGCACCTCAGAAACATCTTCTTCCATTAGAAAAAAGCTATCCCAAACTATCTATAAAGACGCGTTTTTGAATAACTTTCCTCACCCACTCTATACTTAGATAAAACGTCACATTTCTACACTATTGTAGCACTAAATCAACACTTTGATAAGTCTCACGTCATCTCCGTATACAGCATTTTTTATTTTTTGAAAAGAGTGCCCTAAACAGCTAGCGTTCCACATGAAACCCATGCGTCTCTAACGATTCTGCTACCTCATCCATTTCGCATGTATTTCATGCTAGTTGTATAATATCATCGCTCACTCACTTAGCCACTCTAATTAACGTCACCTAATTTTTTAGCAAAAATAATACGTCCAGATGACGTTTGCAATAAACTGATGACTTCTAATTCTACTTGTTTACCCACAAGTTGCTTCGCATTGTCTACAACCACCATTGTACCGTCATCGAGATAACCTACACCTTGACCCGGTTCTTTACCCATCTTAGTTAATAAGATGTTAATATGATCGCCTTGATGCACATTCGGTTTAATTGCCTCAGATAAATCATTCACGTTTAACGCTTTAATCCCTTGTACATGACATACTTTATTTAAATTAAAATCTGTCGTAATGACATGCGCATGGTAAGATTGCGCCAATTCCACTAATAACTCATCGATATCACTATGTGATTTTTGAGGATGAATAACGCGCGTGGGATAATCCGAGTCGTATAATTTTTTTAAAATATCCAAACCACGTTGGCCCTTTTCACGTTTCACACTGTCATTAGCGTCAGCTACCACTTGAAGCTCATTAATCACGCCTTGAGGTATAAGAATCTCCCCATCAATAAATCCACAACGGATAACATCTAGAATACGACCATCGATAATTGCACTTGTATCTAATAATTTAGGTATCGCACTGACATTATTTTTAGACATTGAACGTGCCATATTCTCTGGTAAAAACATAAGCATTTCGTCGCGCTTTTTCAAACCAAATTGGAAACCTAAGTAACATAATAGTAGTGTAATAATGATCGGCACTAAATGATTTAAAATGGAATTGCCAATCATTTCAAGTATGAAAGACGCCATCACTGAGATGAATAAACCGATAATAAGACCAAGCGTTGCAAATAATATTTCAACTGCACTTCGTTGTAGAATCCATTGTTCTACATTTTTTAATGTTTTAGTTACTTTATTTATAAACAAACCAAATATTAAGAAAAACAACACGATGCCTATGAAACCATCGACGTAGTAATTCGTTAAAATAGGATGATTCTTTATATTTAAATCATGGAGTATCTCGGGTATTAACAGAATCCCAAGCGATGTACCGAGGATGATATAGATAATCACTACTATACCCTTCAATACCTTCATAAATCTCACCTCTTTAGCCGTCTTAATTATGCTTTAAACGCATACTTTAAAGCTTCATGTACTGTTGACACACCTACTACACGAAGACCTTCTGGGAACGTCCAGCCGCCAATATTCGTTTGAGGAATAATTACTCTTTCAAATCCTAACTTCGCTGCTTCTTGCACACGTTGTTCAATACGTGATACGCGTCTAACTTCACCCGTTAAACCGACTTCACCAATATAACAATCGAGGCCATCTACTGCTTTATCTTTAAAGCTGGAGACAGTAGCTACAATCACACTTAAATCTACTGCAGGCTCTGTTAAACGTACGCCACCTGCTACTTTAATATAAGCATCTTGTTGCTGTAATAAATAATTTTCCTTCTTCTCTAATACAGCCATTAATAAACTTAAGCGATTATGATCAATACCAGTCGCCATACGTCTTGGGTTATTAAAAGTAGTTGGCGTTACTAAAGCTTGCACTTCAATAAGTAGTGGTCGCGTTCCTTCCATTGTTGCAACAATAGTAGAGCCCGGAACATTAGTTGAACGTTCTTCTAAGAACATTTCGGATGGGTTTTGTACACCCTTTAACCCGCTTTGTTTCATTTCGAAAATGCCCATTTCATTTGTTGAACCGAAACGGTTTTTAACTGCGCGCAAAATTCGATAAGCGTGATGTTCATCGCCCTCGAAATACAATACTGTATCTACCATATGTTCTAATAATCGTGGCCCAGCAATTTGTCCTTCTTTAGTCACGTGTCCAACGATAAAAGTAGCAATGTTCATTTGTTTAGCAATATTCATTAAACTTTGCGTACTTTCACGTACCTGTGAGACAGAACCAGGGGCCGAACTAATTTCAGGATGATATATCGTCTGAATAGAATCCACTACTAAAATGTCTGGTTGTTCTTGTTGTACAGTTTGGTGAATAACTTCTAAATCCGTTTCAGCTAAAACATTTAAATTACTTGAATCTTCTTCAAGACGATCTGCACGTAATTTAGTTTGATTTAATGATTCCTCACCCGTAATGTAGAGTACATTTAATTTTTGTGATAGCGATGCACAAATTTGTAATAACAATGTAGACTTACCGATACCTGGGTCACCACCGATAAGTACTAATGAGCCGCTAACAATACCGCCACCTAAAACACGGTTAAATTCTTTAGATTCTGTTTGAACTCTTGGTGTTGCTTCATGCTTAATATTGTTTAATTTTTGTACTTTAGCGCTAGACTCTTTAGCTTTAACGCCATGTTTAGGGTTTGCAGCTTTTTCAACTATTTCTTCCATTTGGTTCCATGCACCACAATTTGGACATTTACCCATCCATTTAGGTGTTTGGTAGCCACAAGCCATACACTCAAAAATCACTTTCTTTTTGGCCAAAATTGCACCTCCGATTTTTCTATGAACAAATCTATTTTATATGTATCGATTAATAATGACAAATGTAAAGATAGAAAAATAAGTGGCGCAGAAGTCTAATATATCATTAGAGCAAACTACACCACTGCTATATAAAAGCGAGGTCAAGACTTACTACTCGTCTTGACCTCGTATTATCATAATTAAATTTGATAAATCATTTACGCTTCAACGTCAGATGTTGTTTCTTCATCAGTTACGTCGTCATTATTTTTTTCACGAATATCATATTTAAATTCATTACCATCATGGTCGATGATAACTTCTTTACCTTCGATTTGATTACCTTCTAGGATTAATTCGCTTAAGTTATCTTCAATTGTTTTTTGAATCGCTCTGATTAACGGACGTGCACCGTATTCTGGATCATATCCTTCATCAGCAATTTTTTCTTTTGCTTTATCCGTTACAATGATATCAATATCTTGTTCTGAAAGACGTTTAGTTAATTTATTAACCATCATTGTTACGATTTCTTTCAATTCATCTTTAGTAAGTTTATGGAAGACGATGATATCGTCAACTCGGTTCAAGAATTCTGGGCGGAAAGCATTTTTCAATTCTTTCATCATTGTTTTACGAATTGTTTCGTAATCATGGCCCTCAGTGCCACCACCGAAACCAGCGAAACGTTGGTCTTGTAATTCTTGTGCACCTACGTTTGATGTCATGATAATTACTGTATTACGGAAGTCAACTTGACGCCCTTTAGTATCAGTTAAATGACCATCGTCAAGAACTTGTAACAAGATGTTAAATACATCTGGATGTGCTTTTTCGATTTCATCGAATAAAATAACTGAATAAGGTTTGCGTCTTACTTTTTCAGTTAATTGACCACCATCATCATGGCCTACATAACCTGGAGGCGCTCCGACTAAACGACTCACTGCATGTTTCTCCATAAATTCACTCATATCAACGCGAATCATAGCATCCTCTTCACCGAACATTGACTCAGCTAATGCACGAGCTAATTCTGTTTTACCTACACCAGTAGGTCCTAAGAAGATAAAGCTACCAATTGGACGTTTAGGATCTTTCAATCCAGCACGAGCACGACGCACTGCTTTACTAATAGAAGTGACAGCATCGTTTTGCCCAATAACACGTTGATGCAATGTGTCTTCAAGGTTTAATAAACGATCAGATTCTGTTTCGTTAATCTTAGTTAATGGAATACAAGTCCAACCAGCAATCACTTCAGCGATGTCTTCTTGAGATAATGAAGTAGATTGGCCACCTTGAGATGTTTTCCATTCATTTTTAGCATCTTCATATTGTTTTTCTAATTTAGTTTGTTTATCACGTAAGTTTGCTGCATTTTCGAATTCTTGTGCATGAACAGCAGCATCTTTTTCGTTTTTCACTTTTTCAATTTCTTGTTCAATTTCTTTTAAATTACTAGGTGTTGTATGATTTTTTAATCTTACTTTAGAACTAGCTTCATCAATTAAGTCGATTGCTTTGTCTGGTAAGAAGCGATCAGAAATATAACGATCACTTAATTTTGCAGCCGCTTCAAGTGCTTCATCTGAAATGTTAATGCGGTGATGTGCTTCATAACGATCGCGTAAACCTTTAAGGATAGCAATTGTATCCTCTACCGTAGGTTCGTCCACTTGAATAGGTTGGAAACGACGTTCTAATGCTGCATCTTTCTCGATGTTTTTACGATATTCATCTAATGTAGTAGCACCAATGCATTGTAATTCACCACGTGCTAACGCAGGTTTCAAAATATTTGATGCATCAATAGCACCTTCAGCGCCACCAGCACCTACTAATGTGTGTAATTCATCGATAAATAGAATGACATTACCTGCTTGATGAATTTCTTCCATTACTTTTTTCAAGCGTTCTTCAAATTCGCCACGATATTTTGTACCCGCAACAACTGTACCCATATCTAATGACATGACACGTTTATTTTTTAATGTTTCAGGTACTTCATTATTTACAATTGCTTGTGCTAAACCTTCAGCAATTGCTGTTTTACCCACACCAGGTTCACCGATTAAAACTGGGTTGTTTTTAGTACGACGGCTTAATACTTCAATCACACGTGTAATTTCTTTATCTCTACCAATAACTGGATCTAACGTTCCATCTTTAGCAATGACTGTTAAATCACGCGCTAAACCATCTAATGTTGGTGTGTTATTAGATTTATTTACTGTAGCATTTTTATTGCTCATTTCTGGGCTACCTAATGCTTTCACTACTTGTGCACGTGCTTTTGTAATATTTAAATCTAAATTGGCAAAGACGCGTGCTGCTACGCCCTCATTTTCACGGATTAAGCCTAATAAAATATGCTCTGTACCTACAAAGTTATGGTGTAGCTTTCTAGCTTCATCCATAGATAGTTCAATCACTTTCTTCGCTCTTGGTGTGTAATGAAGTGTGCCTGTTTGCTCTTGGCCGTGACCAATGAGTTTCTCAACTTCTTCAATCACTTTATCTTCTGTAATATTGAAGCTCTCTAAAACTTTAGCTGCGATACCTTCAGGTTCTTTCATTAAACCAAGTAATAAATGTTCTGTACCTATATTTGAATGGTTCAAACGGATTGCTTCTTCTTGCGCATGTGCCAACACACGTTGTGCGCGCTCAGTTAATCTACCAAATAGCATATCGTTCTATACCTCCTATTTTGTATGTTCTCTTAAAATATCTGCTCGACGTTGATTGACAGATACCGTTTCATCTTCGTCATTGTATAAGAATGCGGATTGTATGCTAACCATTAGCTCATTAAATTTAAAATTATTTAACGATAGATAGCCTAAATCTACGCCTAATTTCACTTCACTTAATCTATAAGACGCTTCTTCCATTGATATCATTCGGCTATTCTGTAATATGCCTAATGAACGATATATACGATCTAATGTTTCAAGTTCATTATATTGAGTTAATCGTTCACGGATTTGTTTTTCTTCATTAATAATCTGTTGAACAACTTCTGTTAAATTATCAATAATTTCTTCTTCAGTTTTACCAAGTGTAAGCTGATTTGAAACCTGATAAATATGTCCGTAAACTTGTGAGCCTTCTCCATATATACCTCGAATCGTAAATCCAAAACGATTAATTGTTTGAGCGATACGATTCATTCTTTTCATAATAGATAGGCCAGGTAAATGAAGCATGACACTTGCTCTCATACCCGTACCTACATTAGTAGGGCAAGTCGTCAAATAACCTAGATGCTCGTCATAACTTATATCAAGCTTTTCATCGAGCTGATCATCAATTTCAGAGGCCTGTTGATATAACTCATGTAATGATAAATCACTTCCCATTGCTTGAATGCGAATATGATCTTCTTCATTAAGCATGATACTCATCGATTCATCATTATTTAATAACACCGCTGAGGCAGGTTGTTTAATTAATTCAGGACTAATCAGATGTTTTGCCACTAGTTTCATTTTATTTTGTTGATCCATAGTATCTAGTCTCATCAATGTTAACTCAGGTAATGCGTCTTGAACTTCATTAATCACTCTAAAACCTGATTGCTCAGATGGAAACATTAATGGGTGGACATGATTTTCTAAATTACGCGCTAACCGAATACGTGACGACATAACGATAGGCGCTTCAGAAGTTTCTTTCATCCAATCACTAATGTGAGGGTTGATATCACTCATGACGTCCCACCTCGCTCTCATCTTTTAAGGCTTTAATTTCATCTCTAACCACAGCAGCCTCTTCGAAGTTCTGTTCTTCTATTAATATATTTAAATATTTTGTTTTTTCTTCAATCTGTTTTTTTATAGCAAGTTTTTTATGTGAAGAGCGAGGTGTTTTACCTATATGTTCAAATTGTCCACCTTGTACTCGCCTCACAATATCTATAATGTCCTCTTTGAATGTAGCATAACAGTTTGCACATCCAAATTTCCCTACATGCGCTATATCTTTTAACGTCATATTACATGTTGGACATCGTTTTTCTTCTTGAAAAGCCACTTCGTGAAAATTAATTCCATGTTTAGTAGCAAGATGTTGTAAAATTTGTTTCACCACAAATGCTTCTTCTATATCATCTTGAAACTGGGAATGTGACGACGTATGTTCATTTTGATGCCATGGATTATCTCCTTGCGCACAAATCGAACAGACCCACTTTTCAGAAGCGCCTTCTTTACTTTTAACTGTGAGTTTAACCTCTGCTTCATTTAAATGACAATTTTCGCAAAGCACACATAGACACCTCGCTTTTCTCTATTAATAGTAATTAATAATTGGTAACAAACGTTTTAAAATATTTGCTCTAATAATATCTCTAGCAACCACGTCCATTTTTAACGTTTCACGATCGACAACAGCTTGTATCATTCGAGCTTCTCTTTCAGTAATTAGATTTTTATCTAATAGACCATCTAGAATGTAATACGCTTGTTGTTGTGAAATAGATGGCCCGATAAGTTGCATTAGGTGATTAATATACCCCGTTGCATCTTTATTTTCAATTTTTGTGATTCGGATGTAACCTCCGCCACCACGTTTACTCTCTATTTCATAGCCATGTTCATTTGTAAATCTTGTTTTAATCACATAATTTAATTGAGAAGGTACACAGTCGAAACGTTGAGCAATATTTGCTCTTTGAATTTCTACCACGTCTTCATTAGTTTCTTCAAATAATTTTTTAATGTATTGTTCTATGATGTCAGACATGTTGTGCATGATTTACCACCTCTTTTGACCTTCTTTGACTATATTATATGAGCATCTTTGACCTTTTTCAACCAATTTGTTTTTATAATTTTAAAAATTATGATGTTACTTACACTAATTTATTGTATTATATAAGGTAAAATAAAAATTTAAAGGAGTAGAATCATGCATATTCTTATTGGGATTATAGGGATAATTTTCTTTTTAGCACTTGCATTTTTATTTAGCTCTGACAGAAAAAATATCCGCTGGCAATATGTTGGAATATTGCTTGTTATCCAACTTATTTTCGCGTTTATTCTATTAAAAACAACAGTAGGTATTACAGTCATTGGTGGAATCTCAGAAGGATTCAATTACTTATTACAAAAAGCAGCAGAAGGGGTTAATTTCGTATTTGGTGGATTTAAATATGTAGATCCTAAGAACCCACCATTCTTCTTTAGCGTATTATTACCAATCGTATTCATTTCAGCATTAATTGGTATCTTACAATACACTAGAATTTTACCTTGGATTATTAACGTGTTAGGTTTCTTAATTTCTAAAATTAATGGTATGGGACGTTTAGAATCTTATAACGCAGTAGCCGCTGCTATTTTAGGACAATCTGAAGTTTTCATTTCATTAAAACAACAGTTACCTTACATTCCTAAACAACGTTTATACACATTAACCGCTTCAGCAATGTCTACAGTATCAGCATCAATCATCGGTGCATACTTTACATTGATTGAACCTAAATACGTTGTAACAGCCGTTGTTCTAAACTTATTTGGTGGTTTCATTATCGCTTCAATCATTAACCCATATAAAGTTAATGAAGAAGAAGATAAATTATTAGTAGATGAGAGCGAAACGAAGAAACAATCTTTCTTCGAAATGTTAGGGGAATACATTTTAGATGGATTTAAAGTTGCCGTTATCGTTGGCGCTATGTTAATCGGTTATATCGCTATCATCGCATTATTAAATGGTTTAGTAAGTGGTGCCTTTAGTTTAGTATCTGGTGGTACAATTAAATGGGATTTCCAAACTTTAATTGGATTTGTCTTTGCTCCATTAGCATTCTTAGCTGGTGTACCTTGGGAAGATGCTGTTAAATCAGGTTCAGTAATGGCAACTAAATTATTATCTAATGAATTCGTTGCGATGCAATCATTAGGTCACTTAAAAGGTATCTCTGAACATGCGAAAGGTATTACTTCAGTATTCTTAGTATCATTCGCTAACTTCAGTTCAATCGGTATCATTTCAGGTGCTATTAAATCACTTAACTCTGAGAAAGGTGACGTCGTAGCCCGCTTCGGTCTTAAACTTTTATTCGGTGCGACATTAGTTTCATTCATCTCAGCAGCAATCGCTGGATTCTTTATTTAATATAGAGTTTAAATAAACCTAGAACTTTTCACTATGTAGAAAGTTCTAGGTTTTTATTTTTGAAAAAGGAGGCACTCATTTTGAGCGCCTCCTAAGAATTTATATTACTTAACCATGTGATCAATAAAGTACTGTGTCACTCTATAATCATCAGTTAATTCAGGGTGGAATGATACCCCTAAATATTTGCCTTGTTTAACGGCAACAATCTTGTCACCTACAGTACTCAATACTTCTACACCATCTTCTACGCTAGAGATATGTGGCGCACGTATAAATACACCATCTATATCTTCAGCAATGCCTTTAATATCAAGTTCAGCTTCAAAACTATCAACCTGTCTACCAAATGAATTACGTTCAACGGTAATATCCAATTTTTTTAAATATCCTGTTTCACCTTCGACATCTTTCGCAAGGACAATTAATCCTGCACATGTACCAAACATTGGTAAGTCAGACTGTTGTAACTTTTCCTTAAAACCATATAGATCCATAAGTCTTCTCAAAGTAGTAGATTCACCACCAGGAAGAATTAAGCCATCTATTTCATCTAATTGTTCAACCTTTTTTACTGCAATACCTTCGTGACCACTTAATTCAATATGTCGAATATGTTCACGCACGGCACCTTGTAATGCTAATACACCAATTTTCATAGCTTACCAACCACGCTCTTGCATACGTTCTTCTAATGAAATTTTGTTCATATCTAAACCTTTCATAGCAGTACCTAATTCAGCTGCTAATTTACCGATTAATTCATAATCTTGGTAATGAGTTGTAGCTTGAACAATAGCTTTAGCAAATTTCTCAGGGTCTTCTGATTTGAAAATACCTGAACCAACGAATACACCGTCAGCTCCTAATTCCATCATTAATGCAGCATCTTGAGGTGTTGCTACCCCACCAGCTGCAAAGTTAACTACTGGTAAACGGCCATTATCTTTAATTTGTTTTAACACTTCATATGGTGCACCTAACTCTTTAGCGTAAGTCATGATTTCATCATCATTCATTACTACTAAACGACTTACTTCAGAGTTAACTTTTCTCATATGTCTTACTGCTTCAACGATGTTACCAGTACCAGGTTCACCTTTAGTACGTAACATTGCTGCACCTTCACCAATACGACGTGCTGCTTCACCTAAATTACGGCAACCACAAACGAAAGGTACTGTGAATTGATCTTTTCTTAAGTGATATTCTTCATCAGCAGGAGTTAACACTTCTGATTCATCAATATAGTCTACGCCCATTGCTTCTAACACGCGTGCTTCAGTAATATGACCAATACGTGCTTTAGCCATAACAGGAATAGATACTGCATTCATAACTTCTTCAACAATCTTTGGATTAGCGCTACGTGCTACCCCACCAGCTGCTCTGATGTCAGATGGTACACGTTCTAAAGCCATAACTGCTACTGCACCTGCTTCTTCAGCAATTCTAGCTTGTTCTGCATTGACAACGTCCATAATAACGCCGCCTTTTTGCATTTCAGCCATTCCTCGTTTAACTCTATCTGATCCAACAATTTTAGACATATCATTTACCCCTTTTCCGATTGATTAAATCTATTTTAAGTTATAAACTGATATTTAAAAAGGTACAATTTATTTATAAAATTAGGGGCCAGTTTACTATGTCTAATAAACAAAAATTATATATTTCACTTTATGAAAAGTTAAAAAACCAAATTATCGAGGGTCAGTATCAAGCCAATGATAAATTCCCATCTAAACGCCAATTAAGTGAACACTTATCTTTAAGTCATACTACTATAGAACACGCCTATCAACTTTTGTTAGATGAGGGATTTATATATTCAAAACCACGTTCAGGTTATTATGTTTCAGATATTCAAGCCCTTCCTATCGTTAATACAAATGACTTTCAAATAAATACTGACAAAGAAGAATACATCGAATCTCACTATCAATATGCTTTTAATTTAGCTGAAATTGATGCAGAATATTTTCCTCTTCATTTATTTAGAAAATATGCTAAAGAAGTATTTGAAGATAATCAATTAGCGCTTTTAGATAAGGGCGATATACAAGGAGAGTTGTCATTAAGACAACAAATCGCTCATTACTTATTTAATAGTCGTGGCGTGTCTTCTCATCCTAAACAAATCATTATAGGTTCTTCGACAGAACAACTATTAAATATGGTCACAGAATTATTGAAAGATTCCTCATTTATTATAGAAAAGCCAAGTTATCCTCCTATTAAACAAGTATTAGATAAGAAAAATCATGATTATATCCAAGCTACAGTAGAAAAAGATGGCATAAACACTAATCAAGTTATTCATTCAAATAATGATATATTATATATTACACCTTCTCATCAATTTCCAACTGGCTATGTGATGAATTTAAAAAAAAGAACCCAACTGATTAAATGGGCACATCAAAAAGAAGAACATTATATTATTGAAGACGACTATGATTCAGAATTTAGATACTATGGTAAACCTATACCTGCTCTACAAAGTTTAGATAAAAACGAAAAAGTCATTTATATTAGTACATTTTCAAAATCATTATTTCCAAGTTGTCGTATTGCTTATCTTGTACTTCCAAATAAATTATTACAAAGATATTATGACATGCCACATAAAGAAAGTAATACGGTTCCCGTTCATATTCAACACATTATAGCTAATTTCATGGCTTCAGGTAGCTTTGAGCGACATTTAAATAAAATGAGAAGAATATATCGGGAGAAACTAGATTATATACTTAAACGTTTAAAACCATATAACGATCAACTACTCGTAGAAGGTGCGCTTACGGGGATGCATTTTACTATCAAAGTTATAAATGGTCTCACATTAAAAGAATGTATGGAAAATGCAGAACAATTAAGTTTAAAATTAAAAGTCTATCATTATGACAATATCGTACAAAAACATCCAAAATTTATATTAGGTTTTGGAGGTATACCAAACGACGAATTAGAAACACATACAAACGCATTAATAAAAGCATTAACTATATAAGAAAAGAAAGGTGAAGTACGAATCATTTTAATTACTGATTTGTGCTTCACCCTTCTTTTAGACATAAAAAAAGAGACCTTGCGGTCTCGATATTGGCTCATCGCATCCATACGATTTAATTGCCTGGCAACGTCCTACTCTAGCGGAACGTAAATCCAACTACCATCGGCGCTAAGGAGCTTAACTTCTGTGTTCGGCATGGGAACAGGTGTGACCTCCTTGCCATTGTCACCAGACAAGTGAATGATTATACATTCAAAACTAGATAGTAAGTAAAGATTTTGCGTCGCAAAACTTTGAAAAAATTGATTAAGTCTTCGATCGATTAGTATTCGTCAGCTCCACGTGTCGCCACGCTTCCACCTCGAACCTATTAACCTCATCATCTTTGAGGGATCTTATAACCGAAGTTGGGAAATCTCATCTTGAGGGGGGCTTCATGCTTAGATGCTTTCAGCACTTATCCCGTCCATACATAGCTACCCAGCTATGCCGTTGGCACGACAACTGGTACACCAGAGGTATGTCCATCCCGGTCCTCTCGTACTAAGGACAGCTCCTCTCAAATTTCCTACGCCCACGACGGATAGGGACCGAACTGTCTCACGACGTTCTGAACCCAGCTCGCGTACCGCTTTAATGGGCGAACAGCCCAACCCTTGGGACCGACTACAGCCCCAGGATGCGATGAGCCGACATCGAGGTGCCAAACCTCCCCGTCGATGTGAACTCTTGGGGGAGATAAGCCTGTTATCCCCGGGGTAGCTTTTATCCGTTGAGCGATGGCCCTTCCATGCGGAACCACCGGATCACTAAGTCCGTCTTTCGACCCTGCTCGACTTGTAGGTCTCGCAGTCAAGCTCCCTTATGCCTTTACACTCTATGAATGATTTCCAACCATTCTGAGGGAACCTTTGAGCGCCTCCGTTACCTTTTAGGAGGCGACCGCCCCAGTCAAACTGCCCGCCTGACACTGTCTCCCACCACGATAAGTGGTGCGGGTTAGAAAGCCAACACAGCTAGGGTAGTATCCCACCAGCGCCTCCACGTAAGCTAGCGCTCACGCTTCAAAGGCTCCTACCTATCCTGTACAAGCTGTGCCGAATTTCAATATCAGGCTACAGTAAAGCTCCACGGGGTCTTTCCGTCCTGTCGCGGGTAACCTGCATCTTCACAGGTACTATGATTTCACCGAGTCTCTCGTTGAGACAGTGCCCAAATCGTTACGCCTTTCGTGCGGGTCGGAACTTACCCGACAAGGAATTTCGCTACCTTAGGACCGTTATAGTTACGGCCGCCGTTTACTGGGGCTTCGATTCGTAGCTTCGCAGAAGCTAACCACTCCTCTTAACCTTCCAGCACCGGGCAGGCGTCAGCCCCTATACATCACCTTACGGTTTAGCAGAGACCTGTGTTTTTGATAAACAGTCGCTTGGGCCTATTCACTGCGGCTCTTCTGGGCTTGCACCCTAAAGAGCACCCCTTCTCCCGAAGTTACGGGGTCATTTTGCCGAGTTCCTTAACGAGAGTTCGCTCGCTCACCTTAGAATTCTCATCTTGACTACCTGTGTCGGTTTGCGGTACGGGCACCTATTATCTATCTAGAGGCTTTTCTCGGCAGTGTGAAATCAACGACTCGAGGAAACAATTTCCTCTCCCCATCACAGCTCAATCTTAAGAGTGCCGGATTTGCCTAACACTCAATCTCACTGCTTGGACGTGCACTCCAACAGCACGCTTCGCCTATCCTACTGCGTCCCCCCATCGATTAAAACGATGTTAGGTGGTACAGGAATATCAACCTGTTATCCATCGCCTACGCCTGTCGGCCTCAGCTTAGGACCCGACTAACCCAGAGCGGACGAGCCTTCCTCTGGAAACCTTAGTCAATCGGTGGACGGGATTCTCACCCGTCTTTCGCTACTCACACCGGCATTCTCACTTCTAAGCGCTCCACATGTCCTTGCGATCATGCTTCAACGCCCTTAGAACGCTCTCCTACCATTGTCCAAAGGACAATCCACAGCTTCGGTAATATGTTTAGCCCCGGTACATTTTCGGCGCAGTGTCACTCGACTAGTGAGCTATTACGCACTCTTTAAATGATGGCTGCTTCTAAGCCAACATCCTAGTTGTCTGGGCAACGCCACATCCTTTTCCACTTAACATATATTTTGGGACCTTAGCTGGTGGTCTGGGCTGTTTCCCTTTCGAACACGGACCTTATCACCCATGTTCTGACTCCCAAGTTAAATTAATTGGCATTCGGAGTTTGTCTGAATTCGGTAACCCGAGAGGGGCCCCTCGTCCAAACAGTGCTCTACCTCCAATAATCATCACTTGAGGCTAGCCCTAAAGCTATTTCGGAGAGAACCAGCTATCTCCAAGTTCGATTGGAATTTCTCCGCTACCCACAGTTCATCCGCTCACTTTTCAACGTAAGTCGGTTCGGTCCTCCATTCAGTGTTACCTGAACTTCAACCTGACCATGGGTAGATCACCTGGTTTCGGGTCTACGACCAAATACTAAACGCCCTATTCAGACTCGCTTTCGCTACGGCTCCACATTTCCTGCTTAACCTTGCATCAGATCGTAACTCGCCGGTTCATTCTACAAAAGGCACGCCATCACCCATTAACGGGCTCTGACTACTTGTAAGCACACGGTTTCAAGTTCTCTTTCACTCCCCTTCCGGGGTACTTTTCACCTTTCCCTCACGGTACTGGTTCACTATCGGTCACTAGAGAGTATTTAGCCTTAGGAGATGGTCCTCCCAGATTCCGACGGAATTTCACGTGCTCCGTCGTACTCAGGATCCACTCAAGAGAGAATACGTTTTCAACTACAGGATTATTACCTTCTTTGATTCAACTTTCCAGATGATTCGTCTAACATATTCCTTTGTAACTCCGTATAGAGTGTCCTACAACCCCAATAAGCAAGCTTATTGGTTTGGGCTCTTCCCGTTTCGCTCGCCGCTACTCAGGGAATCGAATTTTCTTTCTCTTCCTCCGGGTACTAAGATGTTTCAGTTCTCCGGGTCTGCCTTCTGACAAGCTATGAATTCACTTGTCGATAACACGACATAACTCGTGTTGGGTTCCCCCATTCGGAAATCTCTGGATCAACGCTTACTTACAGCTACCCAAAGCATATCGTCGTTAGTAACGTCCTTCATCGGCTTCTAGTGCCAAGGCATCCACCGTGCGCCCTTAATAACTTAATCTAATATAGTTATTAATCTGTGAGTGTTCTTTCGAACACTAGCGATTATTTTTTATGAATTCAAGCTTATTTAAAACTCTATTCACTCGGTTTTGCTTGGTAAAATCTATTTACTTACTTATCTAGTTTTCAATGTACAATTTAAATTATTTAATGGTGGGCCTGAGTGGACTCGAACCACCGACCTCACGCTTATCAGGCGTGCGCTCTAACCAGCTGAGCTACAGGCCCATTAAATATATGAATGTAAAATAAACATTCAAAACTGAATACAATATGTCACGTTAATCCATCATCTCTAAGAGATGTTCCGAATATATCCTTAGAAAGGAGGTGATCCAGCCGCACCTTCCGATACGGCTACCTTGTTACGACTTCACCCCAATCATTTGTCCCACCTTCGACGGCTAGCTCCAAATGGTTACTCCACCGGCTTCGGGTGTTACAAACTCTCGTGGTGTGACGGGCGGTGTGTACAAGACCCGGGAACGTATTCACCGTAGCATGCTGATCTACGATTACTAGCGATTCCAGCTTCATGTAGTCGAGTTGCAGACTACAATCCGAACTGAGAACAACTTTATGGGATTTGCTTGACCTCGCGGTTTCGCTACCCTTTGTATTGTCCATTGTAGCACGTGTGTAGCCCAAATCATAAGGGGCATGATGATTTGACGTCATCCCCACCTTCCTCCGGTTTGTCACCGGCAGTCAACTTAGAGTGCCCAACTAAATGATGGCAACTAAGCTTAAGGGTTGCGCTCGTTGCGGGACTTAACCCAACATCTCACGACACGAGCTGACGACAACCATGCACCACCTGTCACTTTGTCCCCCGAAGGGGAAAGCTCTATCTCTAGAGTTGTCAAAGGATGTCAAGATTTGGTAAGGTTCTTCGCGTTGCTTCGAATTAAACCACATGCTCCACCGCTTGTGCGGGTCCCCGTCAATTCCTTTGAGTTTCAACCTTGCGGTCGTACTCCCCAGGCGGAGTGCTTAATGCGTTAGCTGCAGCACTAAGGGGCGGAAACCCCCTAACACTTAGCACTCATCGTTTACGGCGTGGACTACCAGGGTATCTAATCCTGTTTGATCCCCACGCTTTCGCACATCAGCGTCAGTTACAGACCAGAAAGTCGCCTTCGCCACTGGTGTTCCTCCATATCTCTGCGCATTTCACCGCTACACATGGAATTCCACTTTCCTCTTCTGCACTCAAGTTTTCCAGTTTCCAATGACCCTCCACGGTTGAGCCGTGGGCTTTCACATCAGACTTAAAAAACCGCCTACGCGCGCTTTACGCCCAATAATTCCGGATAACGCTTGCCACCTACGTATTACCGCGGCTGCTGGCACGTAGTTAGCCGTGGCTTTCTGATTAGGTACCGTCAAGACGTGCACAGTTACTTACACGTATGTTCTTCCCTAATAACAGAGTTTTACGATCCGAAGACCTTCATCACTCACGCGGCGTTGCTCCGTCAGGCTTTCGCCCATTGCGGAAGATTCCCTACTGCTGCCTCCCGTAGGAGTCTGGACCGTGTCTCAGTTCCAGTGTGGCCGATCACCCTCTCAGGTCGGCTACGTATCGTCGCCTTGGTAAGCCGTTACCTTACCAACTAGCTAATACGGCGCGGGTCCATCTATAAGTGATAGCAAAACCATCTTTCACTTTTGAACCATGCGGTTCAAAATATTATCCGGTATTAGCCCCGGTTTCCCGGAGTTATCCCAGTCTTATAGGTAGGTTACCCACGTGTTACTCACCCGTCCGCCGCTAACGTCAGAGGAGCAAGCTCCTCGTCTGTTCGCTCGACTTGCATGTATTAGGCACGCCGCCAGCGTTCATCCTGAGCCAGGATCAAACTCTCCATAAAAAATTTATGATGTTTGATTAGCTCATAAAACTAAATAGTGTTTGTAACTTAAAGTTACATTTATTGGAATTAACGTTGACATATTGTCATTCAGTTTTCAATGTTCATTTCTTTAACACAAGAATTAATTATACTCGCTATTGGCATAAAAGTCAACAACTTTTTTAAAATTCTTGGAATATTTGCCACAAAAAAAGACCAAATGGTCAAATGTGGTTGCCTGGCAACGTCCTACTCTAGCGGAACGTAAATCCAACTACCATCGGCGCTAAGGAGCTTAACTTCTGTGTTCGGCATGGGAACAGGTGTGACCTCCTTGCCATTGTCACCAGACAAGTGAATGATTATACATTCAAAACTAGATAGTAAGTAAAGATTTTGCGTCGCAAAACTTTGAAAAAATTGATTAAGTCTTCGATCGATTAGTATTCGTCAGCTCCACGTGTCGCCACGCTTCCACCTCGAACCTATTAACCTCATCATCTTTGAGGGATCTTATAACCGAAGTTGGGAAATCTCATCTTGAGGGGGGCTTCATGCTTAGATGCTTTCAGCACTTATCCCGTCCATACATAGCTACCCAGCTATGCCGTTGGCACGACAACTGGTACACCAGAGGTATGTCCATCCCGGTCCTCTCGTACTAAGGACAGCTCCTCTCAAATTTCCTACGCCCACGACGGATAGGGACCGAACTGTCTCACGACGTTCTGAACCCAGCTCGCGTACCGCTTTAATGGGCGAACAGCCCAACCCTTGGGACCGACTACAGCCCCAGGATGCGATGAGCCGACATCGAGGTGCCAAACCTCCCCGTCGATGTGAACTCTTGGGGGAGATAAGCCTGTTATCCCCGGGGTAGCTTTTATCCGTTGAGCGATGGCCCTTCCATGCGGAACCACCGGATCACTAAGTCCGTCTTTCGACCCTGCTCGACTTGTAGGTCTCGCAGTCAAGCTCCCTTATGCCTTTACACTCTATGAATGATTTCCAACCATTCTGAGGGAACCTTTGAGCGCCTCCGTTACCTTTTAGGAGGCGACCGCCCCAGTCAAACTGCCCGCCTGACACTGTCTCCCACCACGATAAGTGGTGCGGGTTAGAAAGCCAACACAGCTAGGGTAGTATCCCACCAGCGCCTCCACGTAAGCTAGCGCTCACGCTTCAAAGGCTCCTACCTATCCTGTACAAGCTGTGCCGAATTTCAATATCAGGCTACAGTAAAGCTCCACGGGGTCTTTCCGTCCTGTCGCGGGTAACCTGCATCTTCACAGGTACTATGATTTCACCGAGTCTCTCGTTGAGACAGTGCCCAAATCGTTACGCCTTTCGTGCGGGTCGGAACTTACCCGACAAGGAATTTCGCTACCTTAGGACCGTTATAGTTACGGCCGCCGTTTACTGGGGCTTCGATTCGTAGCTTCGCAGAAGCTAACCACTCCTCTTAACCTTCCAGCACCGGGCAGGCGTCAGCCCCTATACATCACCTTACGGTTTAGCAGAGACCTGTGTTTTTGATAAACAGTCGCTTGGGCCTATTCACTGCGGCTCTTCTGGGCTTGCACCCTAAAGAGCACCCCTTCTCCCGAAGTTACGGGGTCATTTTGCCGAGTTCCTTAACGAGAGTTCGCTCGCTCACCTTAGAATTCTCATCTTGACTACCTGTGTCGGTTTGCGGTACGGGCACCTATTATCTATCTAGAGGCTTTTCTCGGCAGTGTGAAATCAACGACTCGAGGAAACAATTTCCTCTCCCCATCACAGCTCAATCTTAAGAGTGCCGGATTTGCCTAACACTCAATCTCACTGCTTGGACGTGCACTCCAACAGCACGCTTCGCCTATCCTACTGCGTCCCCCCATCGATTAAAACGATGTTAGGTGGTACAGGAATATCAACCTGTTATCCATCGCCTACGCCTGTCGGCCTCAGCTTAGGACCCGACTAACCCAGAGCGGACGAGCCTTCCTCTGGAAACCTTAGTCAATCGGTGGACGGGATTCTCACCCGTCTTTCGCTACTCACACCGGCATTCTCACTTCTAAGCGCTCCACATGTCCTTGCGATCATGCTTCAACGCCCTTAGAACGCTCTCCTACCATTGTCCAAAGGACAATCCACAGCTTCGGTAATATGTTTAGCCCCGGTACATTTTCGGCGCAGTGTCACTCGACTAGTGAGCTATTACGCACTCTTTAAATGATGGCTGCTTCTAAGCCAACATCCTAGTTGTCTGGGCAACGCCACATCCTTTTCCACTTAACATATATTTTGGGACCTTAGCTGGTGGTCTGGGCTGTTTCCCTTTCGAACACGGACCTTATCACCCATGTTCTGACTCCCAAGTTAAATTAATTGGCATTCGGAGTTTGTCTGAATTCGGTAACCCGAGAGGGGCCCCTCGTCCAAACAGTGCTCTACCTCCAATAATCATCACTTGAGGCTAGCCCTAAAGCTATTTCGGAGAGAACCAGCTATCTCCAAGTTCGATTGGAATTTCTCCGCTACCCACAGTTCATCCGCTCACTTTTCAACGTAAGTCGGTTCGGTCCTCCATTCAGTGTTACCTGAACTTCAACCTGACCATGGGTAGATCACCTGGTTTCGGGTCTACGACCAAATACTAAACGCCCTATTCAGACTCGCTTTCGCTACGGCTCCACATTTCCTGCTTAACCTTGCATCAGATCGTAACTCGCCGGTTCATTCTACAAAAGGCACGCCATCACCCATTAACGGGCTCTGACTACTTGTAAGCACACGGTTTCAAGTTCTCTTTCACTCCCCTTCCGGGGTACTTTTCACCTTTCCCTCACGGTACTGGTTCACTATCGGTCACTAGAGAGTATTTAGCCTTAGGAGATGGTCCTCCCAGATTCCGACGGAATTTCACGTGCTCCGTCGTACTCAGGATCCACTCAAGAGAGAATACGTTTTCAACTACAGGATTATTACCTTCTTTGATTCAACTTTCCAGATGATTCGTCTAACATATTCCTTTGTAACTCCGTATAGAGTGTCCTACAACCCCAATAAGCAAGCTTATTGGTTTGGGCTCTTCCCGTTTCGCTCGCCGCTACTCAGGGAATCGAATTTTCTTTCTCTTCCTCCGGGTACTAAGATGTTTCAGTTCTCCGGGTCTGCCTTCTGACAAGCTATGAATTCACTTGTCGATAACACGACATAACTCGTGCTGGGTTCCCCCATTCGGAAATCTCTGGATCAACGCTTACTTACAGCTACCCAAAGCATATCGTCGTTAGTAACGTCCTTCATCGGCTTCTAGTGCCAAGGCATCCACCGTGCGCCCTTAATAACTTAATCTAAATATAGTTATTAATCTGTGAGTGTTCTTTCGAACACTAGCGATTATTTTTTATGAATTCAAGCTTATTTAAAACTCTATTCACTCGGTTTTGCTTGGTAAAATCTATTTACTTACTTATCTAGTTTTCAATGTACAATTTAAATTATTTAGTCAATCGTTTTCATACTTCTTCGTTATCACAAATTTAAATGCTCATTTACGAAAGTAAACTGCGCTTTAAATTCATTCAACTCATTGTCTGAGAAACGATTTCTTTAAATAATATTTTCAACAATCACAATTAAATATTATATCAAATTATAATGTTTAATGCAATCATCATTTAATTTGAATGTTTGAAATAAACATTCAAAACTGAATACAATATGTCACGTTAATTCATCATCTCTACGAGATGTTCCGAATATATCCTTAGAAAGGAGGTGATCCAGCCGCACCTTCCGATACGGCTACCTTGTTACGACTTCACCCCAATCATTTGTCCCACCTTCGACGGCTAGCTCCAAATGGTTACTCCACCGGCTTCGGGTGTTACAAACTCTCGTGGTGTGACGGGCGGTGTGTACAAGACCCGGGAACGTATTCACCGTAGCATGCTGATCTACGATTACTAGCGATTCCAGCTTCATGTAGTCGAGTTGCAGACTACAATCCGAACTGAGAACAACTTTATGGGATTTGCTTGACCTCGCGGTTTCGCTACCCTTTGTATTGTCCATTGTAGCACGTGTGTAGCCCAAATCATAAGGGGCATGATGATTTGACGTCATCCCCACCTTCCTCCGGTTTGTCACCGGCAGTCAACTTAGAGTGCCCAACTAAATGATGGCAACTAAGCTTAAGGGTTGCGCTCGTTGCGGGACTTAACCCAACATCTCACGACACGAGCTGACGACAACCATGCACCACCTGTCACTTTGTCCCCCGAAGGGGAAAGCTCTATCTCTAGAGTTGTCAAAGGATGTCAAGATTTGGTAAGGTTCTTCGCGTTGCTTCGAATTAAACCACATGCTCCACCGCTTGTGCGGGTCCCCGTCAATTCCTTTGAGTTTCAACCTTGCGGTCGTACTCCCCAGGCGGAGTGCTTAATGCGTTAGCTGCAGCACTAAGGGGCGGAAACCCCCTAACACTTAGCACTCATCGTTTACGGCGTGGACTACCAGGGTATCTAATCCTGTTTGATCCCCACGCTTTCGCACATCAGCGTCAGTTACAGACCAGAAAGTCGCCTTCGCCACTGGTGTTCCTCCATATCTCTGCGCATTTCACCGCTACACATGGAATTCCACTTTCCTCTTCTGCACTCAAGTTTTCCAGTTTCCAATGACCCTCCACGGTTGAGCCGTGGGCTTTCACATCAGACTTAAAAAACCGCCTACGCGCGCTTTACGCCCAATAATTCCGGATAACGCTTGCCACCTACGTATTACCGCGGCTGCTGGCACGTAGTTAGCCGTGGCTTTCTGATTAGGTACCGTCAAGACGTGCACAGTTACTTACACGTATGTTCTTCCCTAATAACAGAGTTTTACGACCCGAAGACCTTCATCACTCACGCGGCGTTCCTCCGTCAGGCTTTCGCCCATTGCGGAAGATTCCCTACTGCCGCCTCCCGCAGGAGTCTGGACCGTGTCTCAGTTCCAGTGTGGCCGATCACCCTCTCAGGTCGGCTACGTATCGTCGCCTTGGTAAGCCGTTACCTTACCAACTAGCTAATACGGCGCGGGTCCATCTATAAGTGATAGCAAAACCATCTTTCACTTTTGAACCATGCGGTTCAAAATATTATCCGGTATTAGCCCCGGTTTCCCGGAGTTATCCCAGTCTTATAGGTAGGTTACCCACGTGTTACTCACCCGTCCGCCGCTAACGTCAGAGGAGCAAGCTCCTCGTCTGTTCGCTCGACTTGCATGTATTAGGCACGCCGCCAGCGTTCATCCTGAGCCAGGATCAAACTCTCCATAAAAAATTTATGATGTTTGATTAGCTCATAAAACTAAATAGTGTTTGTAACTTAAAGTTACATTTATTGGAATTAACGTTGACATATTGTCATTCAGTTTTCAATGTTCATTTTAGAAAATTTATAAATGGTGGAGACTAGCGGGATCGAACCGCTGACCTCCTGCGTGCAAAGCAGGCGCTCTCCCAGCTGAGCTAAGCCCCCATATTATTTAAGAAGTCGGGAAGACAGGATTCGAACCTGCGACCCCTTGGTCCCAAACCAAGTGCTCTACCAAGCTGAGCTACTTCCCGTATTTAATTAAATAAGGTTTGAATTTTAAATGGCGCGCCCGATAGGAGTCGAACCCATAACCTCTTGATCCGTAGTCAAACGCTCTATCCAGTTGAGCTACGGGCGCTATATTTAAAAAGATGGTGCCGAGGACCGGAATCGAACCGGTACGGTGATCTCTCACCGCAGGATTTTAAGTCCTGTGCGTCTGCCAGTTCCGCCACCCCGGCAAAAAATGGAGCGGAAGACGGGATTCGAACCCGCGACCCCCACCTTGGCAAGGTGGTGTTCTACCACTGAACTACTTCCGCATGTGGCTATTAAAATAATCGTATGAGCCATAGAGGATTCGAACCTCTGACCCTCTGATTAAAAGTCAGATGCTCTACCAACTGAGCTAATGGCTCAAAGATGGTGCCGGCCAGAGGACTTGAACCCCCAACCTACTGATTACAAGTCAGTTGCTCTACCAATTGAGCTAGGCCGGCTGTATTATTGAAATGGTGGAGAATGACGGGATCGAACCGCCGACCCTCTGCTTGTAAGGCAGATGCTCTCCCAGCTGAGCTAATTCTCCGACTTAGTAAGCCTGGCAACGTCCTACTCTAGCGGAATGTAAATCCAACTACCATCGGCGCTAAGGAGCTTAACTTCTGTGTTCGGCATGGGAACAGGTGTGACCTCCTTGCCATTGTCACCAGACAACAACTTACTCAATCAATTATACTATCGATTATTTCAACTTTCAATAGTTAATTTTACACTTTGTTAAAATTTCTTTTACAAGCGTTTTACAAAATTAACTTTCGTTTTTGACGACTTTTATATCATATAACATTTAAATGATAATGTCAATAACTTTTTTTGATTTTTTTAATTAGTTTTGTAAGCACTAACTAATTTGTTCTGTTTTTCGAGAACACTCATAATATATTAGCACATCATCTGCTCTGTGACTACTCTTTTTTTCTATAATTTTCAATGAATTTTTCACTCTTTTTTACTTTTGATATTATTATTGAATTTTGATCTTTTTTAATATTTTTTTAACATTGTGCTAACATCTTTTCAATTCCTCAACATGCTTTACCATATTAACTTGAACATACGTCTTCTAAATAAAAAAACGCTATCTACTAGACTGTAGATAGCGTCGAAATTTTTACTGTTTATTATTTTTGTCTCATGTAAGGGAATAATAATACGTCTCTGATAGATGGTGAGTCTGTTAATAACATAACTAAACGGTCAATACCAATACCTAATCCACCTGTTGGAGGCATACCATATTCTAATGCTTCGATGTAGTCTTCATCCATTTCATGCGCTTCATCATTACCTTGTTCTTTCTCAACAAGTTGAGCTTCGAAACGTTGACGTTGATCAATAGGATCATTTAACTCAGTAAATGCATTTGCATGCTCTCTACCTACGATGAATAACTCGAAACGATCAGTGAATCTTGGATCTTCAGGATTTTTCTTAGCTAATGGAGAGATTTCAATTGGGTGGCCATAAATAAATGTTGGTTGAATTAATGTTTCTTCTACTTTTTGTTCGAAGAATTCATTTAAGATATGACCGTATTTCATATTATCTGTAATTTCAATACCATGTTCTTTAGCTAAAGCTTTAGCTTCGTCATCAGTTTTAACTTGATAGAAATCTACACCTGTAGCTTCTTTAACAGCATCTACAATGTGCAAACGAGTCCAAGAAGATTCTAAATCTATTTCTTCCCCATTATATTGAACTTTTGCTGAACCTAGAACTTCTTGCGCAATATGTCTAACCATTGATTCAGTTAAATCCATGATATCATGATAGTCAGCGTATGCTTCATATAATTCAATCATAGTAAATTCTGGGTTATGGCGTGTTGATACACCTTCGTTACGGAAGACACGACCAATTTCGTAAATTTTCTCAAGTCCACCAACAATTAAACGTTTTAAGTGTAGTTCAATCGCAATACGCATATATAATGTAGCGTCTAATGCGTTATGGTGTGTAACGAAAGGACGTGCAGCAGCACCACCAGCGATTTGATGCATCATTGGTGTTTCAACTTCTAAGTAACCTCTTTGATTTAAATAGTTTCTCATTTCTTGAATAATTTTACTACGATTGATAAATGTACGTGTACTTTCTTCGTTAGTAATTAAATCTAAATAACGTTGACGGTATCTTTGTTCGATATCTTGTAAACCATGGAATTTATCAGGTAATGGTCTTAACGCTTTTGATAATAATGTAAATGATTTAGCTTTAACTGATAATTCACCTGTATTTGTTTTGAACATTACACCTTCAATACCAACGATATCGCCTAAGTCAGCACTTTTCCAAAGGTTATCAAAGTCTTCTTCTCCAATTTGGTCTTTACGCACGTAAATTTGGATTTGGCCTGTTAAATCTTGAACATGTGCAAATCCAGCTTTACCTTTACCACGTTTTGTCATTAAGCGACCAGCAATTGAAACGTGGCTATCGTCTTCTTTATCATGTAATTCTTCTTTAGAGAATTGATCCCATTGTTCTTTTAATTCGCTCGCTGTAGCCGTACGTTCAAAACGTTTACCAAATGGATCGATTCCTAAATCGATTAATTCTTGTAGTTTTTGACGACGGACCTGCATTTGGTCATTCATTTCTTCTGACATAACTTTCTCTCCTTTAGCTTCATTATTCTTGCCAATCATTCCATATATTCATATTGAAATCCTTACAAGCAAGATATCTATCAATTTTTGTTCAGTATTAGCTTGGTTTAATGTTTCGTATGCTTTACTGTTAACTTTTCACGTTTAAGGTACTAAGATGCAGGTTTAAGCATTTTCATTTCACCATTTTCATCTTTTAATTTTACTAAACGATGGAAAGGTAATAAAGCATTTTCTCATTTATCCATACCCGAACCCTTTCCTAATCATAACCTCTTAATCTTTATACTTCTTAACGGTATCGTCAGCCATAACTAACTCGCCAATCGTTTGATGAGAGCGAGGTTCAACTTTATTTGGAGCTATATCATTTAAAGGTATTAATACAAAGGCACGTTCATTCATGCGAGGATGCGGAATACTTAAATCCTCTTCTTCGACTACCTCGTCGCCATATAATAAAATGTCGACATCTAATGTTCTAGGGCCCCAACGAATGTCTCTAACTCTATGCAAATGTTGTTCTGTTTCTAAACAACGTTGAAGAAGTGCTTGAGAGGATAATTCTGTGTTGATTTCTATGCATAAATTTAGAAAATTAGGTTGATCCGTATAGCCGACTGGTGCGGTTTCATAGATTGGGGAAGTTTGAACTACATCGATTCCTTCAGTACTATCAATTAGTCGAATGGCTTCTTGTAATTGCTGTTCTCTATCTCCAATATTACTTCCTAAACCTAAATATGCTTGTACCATTTAACGATTCTCCCTCACTATCTCTATCCCTACACCATCATAATGTCCTGGTATAGGTGGGTTCTCTTTAGTGATTCTGACTTTCGTTTCCATTACACGATTATAGTGTGAATTTATACGTTTTGCAATACGTTCAGCTAGATGCTCAATTAAATTGCAAGGTGGTCCTTCTACAATCTCTTTTACATCTTCGAATACTTCGCCATAGTGTACTGTATCAGTAACATCATCGGATTTACCCGCTTCAGCTAAGTCTACTTTTAATGTCACATCGACTACGAAGATTTGTCCTATTTCATTCTCTGCAGAAAGCGCACCGTGATATCCATAAAAACGCATGCCTTTAAGAAAGATTATGTCGTTCATCTTCATTCTCCTTTAAGAAGTTCATACTTTGACCTAAGCGTGCATTAAGTTGAACATTATGCACGCGTACAGCTTTAACGCCTTTCATTATACCATAGGCCGTAGTAGCAGCCGTCGCTTCATCTCGTTCTAGTGCTTTCGTTTCTGTACCTATCATTTCTTTAATGAATCGTTTACGGCTTGTCGCTAATAAAATAGGATATTCTGTCGCTACTAGCTCATCTAATCGCGCCATCACTTCGTTTTCTTCTTCACGCGTTTTCGCGAAGCCAATACCTGGGTCTAACCAAATTTTATGTTGAGGAATACCAGCCATTTCAGCCTTGTTTGCCTGTGTCATTAAAGATAACAGCATTTCCTCTACTACAGGTTGCTCACGGTGTCCATCGCCATTGTGCATTAATACAATTTCCGCGTCGTATTCAGCAACTTTATCAATAATTTTAGGATCGTATAATCCAGCCCATTGGTCGTTAATCATCGTTGCGCCAAGTTTCAAGCAAGCTTCGGCTACTTCACTACGATACGTATCCACTGATATTTGCACACCTAGAGGTACTAATTTTTCTACCACAGGTACCACACGGTCTAATTCTTCTTCAAGTGGCACTTCAGTGTAGCCTGGTCTTGTAGATACGCCCCCTACATCTATTATATCTACGCCTTCTTCAATCATTTCTTTGGCACGTGCCAAGGCGTTTTCTACTGAGTTGTATTTTCCTCCATCAGAGAATGAGTCAGGCGTCACATTTAAGATGCCCATAATTTTTGTTTTCGTCATTATTGTCACCCTTCGCTTTTTTGAAAATGAAAACGTAACTCTACGGCCACGTTTCAATTTTTTATTCACTTTTAATGATACACTCATTTGAACAACATTGCAGTGTTCGTAATTGAGGAATTAGTTTAAAACGAGTACGTGTATTGCAGTGCCTTTTCAAAAATAAAAAAAGCTAGCAAAGCAATGAAGCTTCACTAGCGTATCAATAGCGACGTCTAATTAGTCGTCGAATGAATATAATGGTGTTGATAGGTAACGTTCACCGTTACTTGGTAATACAGTTACAACTGTTTTACCTTTACCTAATTCTTTAGCTTTTTGGATAGCTGCGTAGATTGCTGCGCCTGAAGAAATACCTGCTAAGATACCTTCTTCTTTAGCGACGCGACGAGCTGTTTCCATTGCAGTGTCGTTACCCACTTTAATGATGCTTTCGTAAATCTCTGTGTTTAACGTGTCTGGTACGAAACCTGCACCTAAACCTTGTAATTTATGTGGACCAGGTTCGCCACCGCTTAATACTGGTGAAGCTTCTGGTTCGATTGCAACGATTTCGATGTTAGGATATTTTTCTTTTAATACTTTACCTACACCAGATAATGTACCACCTGTACCTACACCTGCTAAGAATGCATCGATTTGTTTACCTTCGAATTGTTCAACAAGTTCTGGACCAGTTGTTAACGCGTGTACTTCTGGGTTAGCTGGGTTCTCGAATTGTTGTGGTTCAAAGTAACCATGTTCTTCTTTTAATTCTTTGGCTTTTTTAATAGCACCTTTCATAGCTTCTGATCCTGGTGTTAATACTAATTCAGCACCGTAAGCTTTTAATAGGTTACGACGTTCTGAACTCATTGTTTCAGGCATTGTAAATACTGCTTTATAACCTTTAGCAGCACATACGAAAGCTAATCCAATACCAGTGTTACCACTTGTAGGTTCTACGATTGTATCGCCAGGTTTAATTTTGCCTTCTTTTTCAGCTTTTTCGATCATAGCTAATGCGATACGGTCTTTAACTGAACCACCTGGATTTTGATATTCTAATTTTACATAAACATCTGCTACATCTTCGTCTACTACGTTTCTTAATTTTACTACCGGTGTATTGCCAATGATTTGTGTAATATTATCTACTGGTTTTTGTGCCATTGAAAAAACGCTCCTTTAACATTCTAATTTAAAACTTAGTTTTTCTATCGGATATAGTTATATTCTATCAGAATTTTCTAAAAAGACAAAGAGAATTATTTTTACGCGACTAAAAATGTTACTTTTTTCTTATATATAAGAAGTTTACCACAAACTCATTTTAATAAACTCAGAAGGTTTTTAGAGGAAGTTTGTGGAACTGTAAATTAAAGTATAGCGTCTATAAGTGTTTCTTAAAGTTTAGCAACTTATTATTTCATTGAAGCAAGTAATTCTTCTAATTCACCTTCAGAATATTGGTATTTATTACCACAGAAGTGACATATTGCTTCAGCGCCGTGGTCTTCTTCAACCATGCTTTGAATTTCTGCTTCTCCTAATCCTTTAATTGCGTTTAAGAATTTCTCGTGACTGCAGTTACATTCAAATTGCGCATCCATTGTTTCTAAGATTTGAACATTATCTTCTCCAAGAATTTCATTTAAGATGCCTTCTGGTGTTAAACCTTGTTCGATTAATTTAGAAACAGGTTGCATGTTATTAATCGCTTCTTCTAATTTAGTAACTGTTTCATCTTTTGCACCAGGCATTACTTGAATGATGAAGCCGCCTGCTGCTTTAATTGAATTATCTGGATTAACTAATACACCTAATCCTACTGATGATGGTGTTTGTTCACTCGTAGCAAAGTAATATGTGAAATCTTCACCTAATTCACCAGACACAATTGGACTTGCCCCTGAGAAATAGTCTTTCATACCTACATCTTTGACAACTTGAATTGAACCATCTGTTCCCACTGCACGTCTGACATCTAATTTACCTTGTGCATTAAGTGGGAAATGTGTTTGAGGGTGATCTACATATGCACGTACGTTACCTTGTGCATCCGCATCAGCAATGATACGTCCAATTGGCCCTTTACCATCTACTGTTACTGTTAGTTTTTGATCGCCTTTTAACATTGCTCCCATTAATAAAGTGGCTGTCATTGTTCTTCCCATTGCAGCTGAAGCTGTTGGCCATGTATAATGACGTGTTTGACCTTCTTGGACAGATTCAGTAGTTAAAGCGGCATACGCACGAATTTCTCCATCGAAAGCTAATGATTTTACGATATAATCATGTGTCATTTATTTATCTCCTTTATTGCAGTTTATATTTTTATATTACTTATTTTTTTGAAAATTAAAAACCAAAGTGTCAATTTCTTTAAGGACATTTATTCTACACTGGTTTAATAAGAATATGAAGTAACTTGCTTTATGCTCATTATTCCAAACGATATGACGTATTAAAAAATCTCTTTCAACTAAGGCGCGTACCTTAGTGAAAGAGATTGTAATCTTTGAAGCATGTATTTATCTATTTAGGATCATTTGGATTATACGGTTTGTCGATATTCGGTGATTGTTCGTAGCCTGTATCATCCTCGTCGTCTGAACGTTTACGAGAACCTGAATGATGTTCTTCATGAGCATCATCACGGTAGCGATCCTGTTCATCACGATAAGGTCTACCTTCACGTTGACGATGTCTACGCTCGTTATTAATGTCACGGTGTTCTTTACGGTCTTCCTCTTCTTTTTCACGACCTTCGTCTAATTGTTCTTTGCGAATGTCATCATAAGATTTACCGTATTTACCTTGACTGAATTCTGAATCGTCATCATCTTTTACAACGCGAGCAGCATCGTAATCAACTTCAGGTAATACACCATCATAGAATAATGAACGAATTTGTTCAGCTACTAATGTTTCTTCAGTTAATAATGTCTTAGCAATCAGTTTTAATTGCTCTTCATGTTCTAATAAGATTTGTTTACAACGTTCATATTGTTCTTTAATGATACGTTGTACTTCTTTATCAATTTCATAAGCAATTTGACCAGAGTAGTTAGGTTCACCTTGCATATCTTTACCTAAGAATACTTGGCCGCCACCGCTTGATGAGAATTGTAATGGTCCAAGTTTTTCACTCATACCATATTCAGTAACCATAGAGCGCGCAATTTGAGTCGCACGTTCAAAGTCATTAGAAGCACCTGTAGATACTTCATGGAAGTTAATATCCTCAGATACACGTCCACCTAATAATCCACAAATCTTATCTAATAATTCTGGTTCTGTCATTAAGAAGCGATCTTGCTTAGGTAACATCATTGCATAACCACCGGCTTGACCACGAGGTACAATCGTTACTTTATGCACGACTTCTGCTTCATCAAGTACCATACCAATAACTGTGTGACCAGCTTCGTGGTGTGCTACAATATTACGTTCTTTATCAGAGATAACACGTGATTTCTTCGCTGGACCAGCAATAACGCGGTCTGTAGCTTCTTCAATATCACGCATATCAATTTTATTTTTACCTTCACGCGCTGCGATTAATGATGCTTCGTTTAGTAAGTTCTCTAAGTCGGCACCTGAGAATCCTGGCGTTCTTTGAGAAATCGCTTTTAAATCCACCGTTTCATCAAGTGGTTTATTCTTAGCGTGAACATGTAAGATCGCTTCACGACCTTTAACATCTGGACGACCAACTTGAATTTGTCTATCGAAACGACCTGGACGTAATAACGCAGGGTCTAGGATATCTGGACGGTTAGTTGCAGCAATCATGATAATACCTTCATTTTCACCGAAGCCATCCATTTCAACTAATAATTGGTTAAGTGTTTGTTCACGTTCATCATGTCCGCCACCAACACCAGCGCCACGTTGACGACCAACAGCATCAATTTCATCGATGAAAATGATACATGGTGCATTTTTCTTAGCATTTTCGAATAAATCACGTACACGACTTGCACCTACACCGACGAACATTTCAACGAAATCAGAACCACTGATTGAGAAGAAAGGCGCGCCCGCTTCACCTGCAACGGCACGTGCTAATAATGTTTTACCTGTACCTGGAGGGCCAACTAATAAGACCCCTTTAGGTATTCTTGAACCCATTTGTTTGAATTTTTTATTATCTTTTAAGAAGTCAACAATCTCGATTAATTCTTGTTTTTCTTCATCTGCCCCAGCAACATCAGTGAAACGAACACGACGTTTTTGGTTGTCGTACATTTTTGCTTTAGATTTACCAAAGTTCATCATACGACCGCCACCGCCGCCACCTTGTGCTTGGCTAAGGAAGAAGATAAATAATAAAGCAATAACTAATACTGGAATGAGTGTAGTCAACATGCTGACAAATACACTTTGTTTTTCTTCTTCTTTAACGTTAAAATCTAGTCCTTTTTGACTGCGTGCTTCATCTGTAATTTTCTGTAAGTCTTTATCGTTATTGTATAAAATCGTTGAAGAATAGTCTTCATTATTTTTCGTTTTACCACTTACCAAGTACACATTTTGCTCAGGTTGGATTTGTAAGGATTTAAGGTCACCTTTATCCAATTTTTCTACAAATTGTGAATAGGAAAGTTGTTTCGGCTGAGTGCCATTCCCATTTATGTATGAGAAGATGCCGAATAGAATAACGCCAATCATTGCGATAACTAGCACATTGCGAAAAGCTTTCTGCATGCGTCATTTCCTCCTATTTCTATAATAAAGCTAACAAAAATTGTAACACAACACTTCTGTTGAAGGCTAGCATTTCAACTTTTGTAGCACTTTTCTATTTTTCAATTTCCCAATATCATTATTTCTACATTCGAACCGTTTCTTTATGAAAAAAGAAAGCAAATTTTTAAAAACATCCCATACTTTTCAGAGTAAAAATAATTAATATAAAATGAAGTCTACACTAATTTATAAGTTAAGTATAGTTATAATAATGTAAACAACACTTAATGCATTATTAGTTAAAAATCTTTAATTATTTACTATAAATTTCAGGTTTTAATGTTCCGATGTATGGTAAATTACGATAGTGTTCAGCGTAATCTAAGCCATAACCTACAACGAATTCGTCAGGAATCTTCTTACCTACATATTTCGCTTCAATATCTGCTTTACGACGGTTTGGTTTGTCTAATAATGTCACGATTTCTAAAGAATTAACTTTACGTGATTGAAGTAATTCAGTAATTGATTTTAAAGTTGTACCAGTTTCTAAAATATCTTCAATAATTAACACGTCTTTATTTTCAATAGAAGAACCTAAGTCTTTTAAGATTTGAACTTCTCCAGTAGATTCTGTACCACCGTGGTAACTTGAAACGTCCATAAAATCAATAGCTAAATGTGTATCAATGCGTTTGATTAAGTCAGCCATAAACATAACAGAACCTTTTAAGATACCTACACATACAAGCGGTTTATCTTTATAGTCGCGAGTAATTTGCTCACCTAATTCCTTACAAATCGTTTGAATATCCTCTTCTGTTAATAAAATACTTTTTAAATCGTCCTTCATTTATCATTCATCTCCAATTTTTTAATATCTATATTATTTTTATAATTTGTTTTTATATATAAATGACCCACCGCAATAATAGTATGTTGTTGGTCTTCAATCAATGGCATATTTTCACGTTCATCGTTACTCACTTTATTATCAATGAATAAGCGACTGACTTTTTTATGACCTTCACGTCCATTCATCTTAATTTTATCTCCGTTACGACGTGTACGAATCGTTAAAGGCCACTCCCAGCAAGCGTTTTGAGCATGAATGGTGATGACATATTTTCCGAAATAATAAGTTCCAGGTTGTGTCACCACTTGCGCTTTGAGTGCAGGTGTTTCTTTTTTAGCCATTATTATAAATTTATCATAAGCAATTTGAATTATCCATGTTTCAGAAAGAGTAATCTCAATTTGTGCGACACGACTATTAATTTGTTCAAACCACTCTTCATAATTTTTTTCTGACAATGAAACCCGCAAATGGATAGACTCAAACAACTGATCCAATAATACCATTTTAGTTATATTGTCCAATTGATTAAAAGCATTTCGTGAAAATTGAATACGTGTACGCGCCGTGTTGATTGCAACTTCATGTTGAGTAAATTCATTCACACGTTGGCGTGTATGTTGTAATTGTATATCGTGCCAGGCTTTTAATTTTAATAACTGAGCTGTATCGAGGTCTACATTGTCATCTATAGAAGGTAAAAGTCGATTGCGAATATCATTACGCGCGTATTTATTGTCACTATTTGAAGCATCTTCATAGTAAGGAACCTGATGTAATTGTTGGTAACTATGAATGTAAGATTTATACGTATTTAATAATGGCCGACATAATTTATAATGTCCGCGCCATGACATGTCATCCATGCCAAGTGAACTACGTGTGGACCTTCCAGTAAATATACGATAAAAAATCGTTTCTAGTTGATCATTTAAATGATGAGCGGTTAATAAAACGTCCGCTTCGAGTTGCTGCATCATCTTATCAAACCATGTATACCGTTGTTGTCTGGCATCTGCTTGAATACTTCTCCCTTGTTGCACTAGCTCAGATAAATCTAAGTGTTTTACATAACAAGGCACTTCATGTTGAGCGCAAAAGTGACGAATAAATTCTTCTTCTTGTTGCGAGGCTTCTCTTAAACCATGGTTAATATGTAAACATGAGATACGCGCATAAGTATGGGAAAGATCATAGATTAAGCTATGTAAAAGACACATGCTATCTATACCAGTGGATACTGCGATGACAATATGGTCTTTTTTATCCCATAGTGATGTATTTACTTCCACTTTGTCGACCTCCTACTTCTTTCTTTAACCTTTACAACTGGATGCTATTATCAAAAAAAGGAGTGGGACTGAATTCTAAATATAGAATTCGTGATCCCACCCCGCACAGATAATAAATACCAGAAGTCGATTACCTGTTGCGCACATAAACTATACCTTTTATTTTTTAAAGCATACATGCTCGTATCATATAGCTATAGTTTAACTTTGACCTCTAGAGTATATTCAAATTAACGTCTTGAACCTTTACCGCCACGTCTTGATTCAGTTTGGCGTTTAATTGAAGTTAATTTATCTTCACTATCTTTCAAGAAGTTACTTAATTTCTTTTCAAAATCTTCACCTTTTTGTTGAGGTGTTTTATTTTGATGAGATTTATGATGTGGTCTGCGTGGACGATCTTTCGCTTTTTTAATTGAAAGACTGATTTTACCGTCTTCAGCAATTGATAAAACTTTTACTTCAACTTCGTCTCCAACTGATAAATGGTCTTCTACATTCTCAACATAGTTATCAGCTACTTCACTGATATGAACTAAGCCGCTTTTCCCTTCAGGTAACTCTACGAACGCACCAAATTTTTTGATACCAGTAACTTTACCTTTTAGCTTATTTCCTACTTCGATTGACATATTCTAAATAAATCCTCCCGATTTTGATTCGATTTTAACCTTATTATATTCCTGTTTTAATATTTTCACAATGCTATACAATGATTATTTTGTACAAGATAACCATCACTATTTTCTAACTATCTTCCAATTATCTAGTTGCTATCGGAGGATTGAGAATCTGATGATTTCTTATCATTTGGTAATTTAAATATCACTTCACCTTTATTACTCAAGTAATAATCATCTCTTGCGATTTTTTCGATATAATCTTTATCATTTAAATTATTGAGTTCTTCTTTTAATGCTAATTCTTCATCTTGTTTCTTTTGGAATTGCTCTTCTTTATGTTTACGTTCAACAGCTGCTTGCTCATTACTGTGTTTTTGGACGACAAGCATGATAGATAGAATAAGGATAATGGCTAACAATAAGCCTCCAAAGACTGTAATACGACGACGTACCACACGCATCTTTTTTTGTTGACGTCTTTTCTTACGATTTCTCTCAGAGGTATACTGGTTACCAATATTTTCCACCTTATTACTCATAGCTTGCCACCTCCTTCAATCTATTCTTCATTGAATTCATTGTTAATACGTTCTTCTTTAATCAAATCATACATACCTTTGGCATTTTCTTTCGATGCATGTTCACTTAAACCTGTAACTTTCACAGTAACGCGTTTTTGACCGAAACGAATTACTAATTCGTCTTCTAATTTTACGTCTGTACCCGCTTTGGCTACGTTGCCATTGACTGTGATACGACCTTGGTCGCTGATTTCTTTCGCTAATGTACGACGTTTCACTAGTCGTGATACTTTTAAATATTTATCTAATCTCATGAATTACGCTCCCCTTGTTGTAAGAAATTTCTAAGGGTTTCTTCATCAAAATCCTTATTTTTTGTTTTATCATACAATGACATGAAATGGTCTGCAAATACTTTCTCGAATTTTACGCGTGGCGTTTTGCCTTCTTTACTTTTCGCTGTAGCCCAAATATCATTCAAGTCGTCAATCGATTCCGCTTCTTCTTCTCCGAAAATGTGTGGATGACGACGTATCATCTTCGCATTTAAACTTTCAATGATTTCTTTAATATCCATGTAGCCTTCTTTTTTACCAATACTTGCATGTAATAACACTTGCAACAAGATATCGCCGAGTTCTTCAATCATGTGCCAATCATCTTCATTGTCTATAGCTTCAAATAGTTCGAAACTTTCTTCAATTAAATAGCGTTTTAACGACTCATGCGTTTGAACGCGGTCCCATGGACAACCATTCTCGTCGTCTACTAAGCGGTCAATTGTCTGAACTGCGAAATCGAAGTCTTGGTACATCGCTTCATCATCTGTTACTTTAGGCACGAAAACGCTCGTTAAATTATTAAAAATGGCTTCGTCTCGGTCTAACTCGAACAATGGTACTTCTACTACATTAGCACCTGTACTATGAGCGCCGGTTACAACTTTAACTAACATATCATCTGGATAACGTTCCATTAATGTAATTTTAATATCAGCGGCAACCATAGCACTATAGACTTGAGTAATAAGGGTATGCGTGCGAATGTTTAACACATTTTCAGATAAAGCAGTTCCATCTAATAAAGTGAAACCATCGTTAGGATCTTCATCAATCGCTGCAAATACATCATCGATAAAGCTTTTACCACCTAACACTTTAACATCTACATCGTCATGAGTTGCGCTATATTCAAGCAATTTAGCTGTTGTCGTTTCTGCCACACGAGGATGGCCTGGTACTGCATAAACAATATCATCTGTCGCAGCTTTCTCGATCAATGTATCTACAATTTGTTGATAGACTGACGCGAAGTCATCGTTATTCTCATAAATACTGTCGAAACTTTCAAATGTTAATTCATTCTGTAAGCTAGCAATTACTGGATGATCAACTGTACGTGCATAAATATGTTGCTGTTCTTTAAGGAAACGATAGATACCAAGCGGTAAATCATCTATATCATAGTTCCCTAAACCAACAATTGTAATTGTGTGTGTCATGAACGTCTTCCTTTCTTCATAAGATAGAGTTTATCACCGAACGGTAAGTGTTTAAGTTCTTTATATCCTAAAATGTTCATATACATAACTAAGGCGAGTAAAACACCAACACCAATAACGGCTACAATTAGAAGTTCTACCAGTCCACCTAAACGTCCAACGGGTGGCATAATATACATCACGCATTGAACTACAAGTGACATGATAGCTAAAGCGACTAGTGTCTTTAATATAAAATAGCGCATGCGATTAAAACGATAATGTTTTATTACTTCAATGTGTAAAACAATGCCAAATAAAATAAGTGAAACCACAGTACTGATACTTGCGCCTACAATGCCGAAGTGATGAATAAGTACAATATTCAGTATAGTTTTAGATATCAATCCTATTATAACGCCAATGATTATTGGACGAATACGATTAAATACTTGTAGTAAAGCAATATCCATCATGATAAGCGACACGCATATCACTGTTAACATATAAAATCCTAATGTGAAACTTAGGCTATCTGTTTTGAAGAAGACATGGTTCATAATAGGCAATAAATTAATCAATCCGACACCTGCCGCCGCACTGATCAAAATTGTAATTTTAAGTGAAGCGTTCGCGTAGCGATTCATTTGCACTCTATTATGGTCTTCAATCGCTTGTGTTAACAATGGAATGAGTACAAAGCTAAATGTAGTTGTAACAATAAGTCCCATCTGAATGAAAGAGGCACCTCGATCGTATATCCCTTTTTGCATAATAGCTTGTTTGAATTGAAGTCCAAATGACTGTAAGGTATGAACGACTGTGAAGCTATCTATAAATTGCCACATGATGAGTAATAGCTGACTTAGGGCAAAGATGACGGTAGCTATTAGTAGTTGTTTCCACGGGATATGGTTTGTTGGGTTCTGCCTTTTCAAAGGGAAAGGCTTGGTGAACATTAGGTATAGGCTTGAGCCTAGGAATCCTAGTGCTGAGGCTAGGATGGCGAGTGTGCCGGCTTGGTATATGGTCCAGTGTTTCAGCGTGAATAGTGCGATGGCAATGATGATGATGCCAACGCGGATGAATTGTTCTATTACCTGGGAAATGGCAGGTATGTGCATGTGTTGTCTGCTTTGATAGTAGCCGCGAAATACGCCGAGTACGCCGATGAAGAGGTAGCTTAGGCTTGCCATTCTCAGCATGGGTGCAAGGTGTGGATCGCCCATGAGTCTCGCGATGGGATGAGCTAGGACTAGGATGATGGCGAAGATGGCCAATCCTAGTATTTGGAATCCGATAATCACTCTGGAAAAGGCAGAGGCCTGACCGTTGCTACCTAGTGTTTGTGTGACGGCGCTTGGGATGGCATTCATTGACAGGATCATGCCTAATGCAACGATTGGATAAATCTGTTGATAGGCATAGAGTCCAGTATCGCCAAGTACATTTTGATATGGGACACGGTAAATGGCGCTTAAGATTTTCACGATGACGAGTGCTAAGGTGAGTACGACTACTCCATTGAAGGCAGCATGTTGCTGAGATGACTCTGTCAATGATGCTTGGTTCGTTGATTTCTTGTTAATTGTCGGTGATGCTGATGGTGGTGCTTGTGTTGATTGGTGTTTAGAGTTCATGTTCAATAACCATGCTTCCTTCTAAGCATTTAACTAAGAATTTCAGATTCTCGAGCCATTGTTTCGATTTCGTTAAAGTGATGTGCATTTTACCTTCTTTTACGCCGAGTTTCATTGCGCGTCCTAAAGGTTGGATTTGTTTAAATAGTTCTTCACCATTAATTTGTTCTGTACCTTTCGCTGATAAGAAGACTTCAATTTGCTTGCCTTTATCTTTGATTAGCGTCACACCTGCATGTAAGGCATGTATTTTAATTTCTACCATTTCTAATAGGCGTTCTACTTCTACTGGATAATCGTTGAAACGATCGATTAATTCGTCTTTGATATCGAAAAGTTGTTCTTCTGTTTCTACTTTACGTAGCTTTTTATAAATTTCAATTTTAGCTTGTTCATTTTGAATATATTGCGCTGGTAGGTAAGCATCAAGATGTAATTCCATTTCGACTTCTGGTGCATCAGGCGCTTCTTCTTTGATGCCGCGTTTTTCATTAACGGCTTCTTCAAGCATTTGTGAGTACAAGTCGAAACCGACTGAGTCGATGAAGCCATGTTGTTGTTTACCTAACAAGTTACCTGCGCCACGGATGTTTAAGTCACGCATTGCAATCTTAAATCCTGAACCTAATTCAGTAAATTCTTTAATGGCTTGTAAACGTTCTTCGGCAGTTTCAGTTAATACTTTGTTTGCTGAATGTAAAAAATAGGCATAACCGATACGACTTGAACGTCCTACGCGTCCACGTAATTGATACAGCTGACTTAAACCAAAGCGATCCGCTTCTTCAATAATTAATGTATTGGCATTTGGTACGTCGACCCCTGTTTCAATAATGGTTGTAGTAACTAAAATATCATATTCGCCATTGATGAAACTTAACATGGTTTCTTCAAGGTCACGCTCAGTCATTTGACCATGTGCGACCGCAATGTTAGCTTCTGGCATTAACATTTGGAGTTGCTCACGCTTTTCGTAAATCGATTGTACTTTGTTATAAAGGTAGAACACTTGTCCATCACGTGACAATTCTCGTTCTAAGGCTTCTTTTATAAAGTTACTATTCTGTTCAAGGACATAAGTTTGTACAGGGAAGCGGTTCTCTGGTGGTGTTTCAATCACTGATAAGTCACGTACCCCTAGCATACTCATGTGCAATGTTCTAGGAATTGGCGTAGCTGTAAGTGTTAATACATCGACATTGGTTTTTAATGTTTTAATACGTTCTTTATGACGTACACCGAAACGTTGTTCTTCATCGACAATCAGTAAACCTAAATCTTTATATTGAATATCTTTACTCAATAGTTTGTGGGTGCCGACAACGATGTCCACGTAACCAGACTTCAAGCCTTCTTTCGTTTCTCTTACTTCTTTTGCAGAGCGGAAACGACTTATAAGTTCAATTTGGACTGGGAAATCCTGCATACGCTCAATTAATGTTTCATAATGTTGCTGCGCTAAAATTGTAGTTGGCACTAGGAACGCCACTTGTTTCCCTTCCATCACTGCTTTAAAGGCTGCACGAACGGCTACTTCTGTTTTACCGTAACCTACGTCACCACAAAGTAAGCGATCCATAGGACGTTCACGTTCCATGTCGCCTTTGATTTCTTCAATTGATTTCGCTTGGTCTGGTGTTAATTCGTAAGGGAAGTCCATTTCAAACGCGGTTTGTTCTGCCGTATCTTCTCCATATTGATAGCCAACAGACATTTCACGTTCTTTATAAAGCGCGATAAGTTCATCTGCAATGTCTTCAACACTTTGTTGAACTTTCGCTTTCGTTTTCTTCCATTCAGAACCGCCTAATTTATTAAGACGCGGTGATTTATCTTCCGAAGCGACATATTTTTGAACTTGATCCATTTGATCAACAGGTACAAATAATTGGTCCGTACCTTTATATTGCAATTTAATATAGTCGCGGTGCACGTCGCCAACTTCAAGCGTTTCCACACCTAAATAACGGCCTACACCATGATGTACGTGAACAATATAGTCACCTACATTTAAATCTTGGTAAGATTTAATCTTTTCAGCGTTAGACATCGTTTTCGTACGTTTACGTTGCTTTTTCTGTTTCGTTTTGAAAAGCTCTCGCTCAGTAATCACGACCAATTGCATATACGGAAGTTCGTAACCTTCAGATAAACTACCTTCTGTGACGATAGCTTGGCCACTTTGAACTTCACTATGAATATTTGTCACGGTAGGAATATGCATTTCATTTAACATCGATTGAATACGGTCGACTTTCGTTTCCGTTTCGACAAGTACGACAATTGTATAATCATTATGAACATATCGTTGGAATTCAGAACGCATGATATCGTATTGACCATAAAATTGTTGTACGGGTTTACATGAGAACTTAATAATGTGTTGTAACCTTACTGGCATTGAAGACGTAAATAATGTGAAATAAGTGACAGGATATTGTCCAATAAGCGTTTCAAAGCCATCATATTGCATGAATGATTGTCCGATAAAACCATTACCACTTTCAATTAGATTTTGGATAAAATCATCCACTTCAGTAGTTAATGTCTTCTCAGTTTCTTTAATACGATTATACTCGTCGGCTACTATGATGGCGTCCTTTTCAAAATAATCAATAAGCGTAGACGGCTTCTCATACATAAATGCCACCAGACGACGTAATAATTGATGATCGAAAAATGTCGATTCAAATAATTTGAAACTTTCGTAAGTTTCCTTCAAATCATTACGGACGGATTTATCGATTTTAGGACGTGTATGTTCATAAGCGGCTTGCAACTCTGTTTGAAGATGTTGAATGACTTCATCAGTAATCACGTAATCGCTCGCAGTTGTAATATCAACGCTTTCAATATTGTCATTTGAACGTTGAGTTTCAACGTCAAAATCACGAATCGAATCTACTTCTGTATCAAATAATTCAATTCTAACCGGCTGTCCTATTAATGGATAAATATCGATAATGCCCCCGCGTAGAGAGAATTCACCAATATGAGATACGACGCTTTCACGACGATAACCCATATTAACCAGTTTATTTAATAAACCGTCGACATCAATATCATCACCAACGTTTAGCGTGATTTGATGGTCTTTCCACATATCTACTGGTGTGAGCCATTTTTTCAAACCATTTAATGGAACGATAAATAACCCTTTCTCATTATGAGCTAAGGCAGTTAACGTGCGTACACGTTCACTCATAAGTTGAGGGCTTTGCGTTGAGAATTCTTCCGTCATAATATCTTGAACTGGATATTTATAAACTTCTGAACTATCTACATATTGTAAGATGTCTGTTTCTAACTTATCTGCTTGATATAAATTATTTGTAATTAATAACATTTGGCGCTGATCACTGAGATACTTTTCAGCGATAATCGTCGCTTTTGCCGAGGGAGAGAGGCCTGTTACGAGAATATTCTCTTGGCCGAAGACTTGGTCGAGTTCCTGGAATCGTTTATCTTTCTGAATATAATCTGAAATGATGGTTCTCAATTGACTTCTCCATTATATTCATTCATCACATGGTCAAAGCGTGAACTTTCAATAAATGATTCTACCGCTTGTGCAGCATGTTCAATCACTTTCTCCATTGTTATCATTTCATCTTTTGAAAATTTCTGTAATACATAATCCGGAACTGACATACCGTTCGTTGGTCTCCCTACACCAATACGAATACGTTTAAATTGATCGGTACCAAGATGTTTAATGATGGATTTCATACCGTTATGACCGCCAGCACTTCCTTTTTGACGCAAGCGAATGTGACCTTGAGATAAATCTAAATCATCATAAAGAACAATTAAATCTTCTACATCAACATTATAGTAATCCATTAAAGGCCCTACTGCTTCTCCTGACAAATTCATCATTGTCATCGGTTCGATAAATAGAACTTTATCGCCATTAAGGTGTTCAATCGTATAAGCACCTTTAAACTTTTGTTTATCTAATGAAAAGTGATGTTTCTCTAAAAGATAATCAATCACTTCAAAGCCGATATTGTGTCTTGTTAGTTCGAAACGTTTACCTATATTTCCAAGACCCACAATACATTTCATACGTGCAACCTCCAATGTGTTTTAATAGACGTTTTCACCAGTTCAGATGTCCGTCATATTGATTAATCATTATTCTATAACATTCCCTATCATAACACAAAAAAGGAGTGGAACAGAATTCATTGTTCCACCCTTACAAAGATCTCTAGAGCTAAGAACAGCTTACATATAAGTGTCTCCTCAACTCAGTTCACTACTGTGAATTTACCTTGTAGTTTTAAAATATTATCTTTTATCCTAGATTCTTAAAAAACAAATTATCATTTGTTAAATTATCCAATATGATAATAATCCGATGAACTATTCTTGAATTTATAGATAACTCACAAAGGAACAGACTATGAAGAACTTAAATGCGCATACACTTACGTAAGTAGTTCTAAAATGGATAATGAAACGTAGTTGAGTGACGCCTGAGGGAACAGGATGAGTGTTGAGACCAAGGCTCAACCCAGCCCCCTAGGCAAGCATCTCAACTTAAGTGAAATGATCATCCATTTAAGAACTACTTTAGAGACAGCACCCCTGGAAAGTGAAACAACTTAAACGAGTGAATATCTATCTAAGAACTACTTTACGACCCATTCCCCTAAAAAACATGCGCATAAAAAAACTGCCCACAAAGTCTGAGACTTTGTCGACAGTTTGAGACGAATTATTCTTCGTCTTTATTTTCTTCGTCTTCGCTATCTTCTTTTTCTTCGCCAGCAACTTCTGGTTCTTCAGTTGCAGCTTCACCTTCCATAGCTTCGATTTCCTCTTCACTTGGTTCGTCAGTTGGAGGTACTACTGTTACTACAGATTCTTCAGGATCGTTTTCGATAGTGAAGTCACCAGATACTTTGATATCAGCAACTGAGTAGCTATCATTGATTTGTAATTCAGTGATGTCTACTTCGATTGCTTCAGGAATATTTTCTGGAGTAGCTGTAACTTCTAAGTCGAATAATGGTTGTTCAACTACGCCGCCTTCTTTAGCGCCAGCAGCTTCACCAACTAAGTGAACTGGTACTTCAACAGTACGTTCTTCAGTCATGTTGATTGCTAAGAAGTCGATGTGTGTAATTTGGTTTTTAAGTGGATCAAATTGATAATCTGATACCATTACTTTAATTGTTTTAGAACCTACGCCTAAATCAATTACACCGTTACGTCCAACTTCACGAATAACTTTGATGAATTCAACTTCATCAACTTTAACTGAAGTATTTCTAGTACCGTAACCATAAACTACTGCAGGTACTTTACCTGTGTTACGTAATTTTTTAAGGTCAGAACGAGTTTGTTTACCTTGACGGATGATTGACTTTAATGAAGCCATTCGTATTTCCACCTTTCATAATTAAAGTTTTGACACGTACTATTATCTGACAACATCTGTCTATATGTGATGCTCTCATATATAAATAAATGGTCTAAACTTATCCTCACTTACCCATCAACTTAAAAAGTTGCTTGCAAGTGTTTATTAGTTCGTAAAACCACGAACGAATGTATTATACACGGTTGGAAATGAGAAGTCAAACGCATTTGTAAATTTTAGTCAAATAATACACTCACTGATTCTCTTTCGTATACGCGAATAATTGCTTGTGCTAATAATCCAGCTACAGATAATTCTTTTGTGTTTGCTGGTTTGCGACTATCGTCAAGTAAAATTGAGTTAGTCACGATTAATTCTTTAATTGCTGAATTTTCGATACGCTCTTTAGCAGGGCCTGATAAAACAGGGTGTGTACAACATGCATAAACTTCTTTAGCACCTTTATCTTTAAGAGCTTGTGCAGCTAATGTGATTGTACCTGCTGTATCAATAATGTCGTCAATAATAATCGCTGTACGGCCTTGAATATCACCAACAATATTCATAACTTCAGCTACGTTTGGTTTTGGACGACGTTTATCAATAATCGCAATCGGAGTTTTTAAAATGTCAGCTAATTTACGTGCACGTGTTACACCACCATGGTCAGGTGAAACAACTACGCATTCTTCTGGATTAATGTTAGGGTCATTTTCAAAATGTTGACCAATAATAGGTACGCCCATTAAGTGGTCGATTGGAATATCAAAGAATCCTTGGATTTGAGGCGCATGTAAATCTAATGCGATCATACGATTTGCACCAGCTGTTTCAATTAAATTAGCTACTAATTTCGCTGTAATAGGTTCACGGCTACGTGCTTTTCTATCTTGACGTGCATAACCATAATAAGGAACTACAATATTAATATTCGCTGCAGATGCACGTTTACAAGCATCAATCATAATTAATAATTCCATTAAATGTAAGTTAACAGGGTATGACGTTGGTTGAATAATGAAGACATCACAACCACGAATACTTTCTTCGATATTAATTTGAATTTCACCATCACTGAAGCGTTTTACAGAACATTTACCTAATTCAATCCCTACTCGATCAGCAACTTCTTGTGCTAATGGTTCATTCCCTTTTAAAGAGAAAATCTTTAAAGATGAATTTTTGTATTCATTATTTAACATTTATAGTCCTCCAATTTTTTACTTAGACACTCTTATTATATAAAAAATCAATAACTTTTACTATGTTCAACAAAAAAACTAAAAAAGAAGTTCTTTATATTATTAAAAAACTATTTTTTAACATAGCCTTCTTTAGTGACTTGACGCGCACGAGCAAGTGCTAAGCTATCTTGTGGAATATCGTCTGTAATCGTAGATCCTGCTGCAATTAACGAGCCATCGCCAACAGTTACCGGTGCTACTAAGTTTGTATTACATCCGATAAATGCATCTTTGCCAACCGTTGTCTTAAATTTATTAACACCATCGTAGTTAACCGTAATAGAACCGCAACCAATGTTCGTACGTTCACCAATTTCAGCGTCACCAATGTAACTTAAGTGAGATACTTTCGCACCGTCTTTGAGTTCTGCTTTTTTCACTTCTACGAAATTACCTACTTTAACTTCATTGCCTAAATTTGAGCCTGGACGTAATTGAGCAAATGGACCTACTTTTGTTTTATCGCCAACTACTGAATCATTAATTACAGATTGTTTAATGTCAACATGTGAACCAATCTGACTATTATTGATTTCTGAGTATTGACCAATCACTGTTTCTTCACCGATTTTAGTTGTACCATTGATGCGCACACCGGGTTCGATAATTGTATCCATACCAATTTCCACATCTGGTCCAATAAATGTAGTCGTAGGGTCGATAATTGTTACGCCATTTCTCATATGTTGAATGTTAATGCGTTGTTGTAACGCTTTTTCTGCATTACTTAGCATCACACGATCATTCACACCCATAATTTCGTTAAAGTCATCCGTATGATAAACTTCTGCGATACCTTTATCTTCTAAAATTAAGGCAATCACATCAGGCAAGTAGTATTCACCTTGGGCATTATCATTTTTAACTTGAGCAAGCTTTTCAAATAAAACTTTATTATCAAATGCAAAAATACCTGAACTAATTTCAGTTAAACGTTTCTCTTCTTCTGTCGCATCTTTTTCTTCTACGATACGGCTAAGTTGATTGTTGTCATCGCGTACAATGCGTCCATAACCAAATGGAATTTGAGCCGTAGCAGATAACACCGTTGCTTGTGCTTTAGATTGTTCATGATGTTCAATTAATTTATTTAATGTTTCAGCTGTAATTAAAGGTGTGTCACCACATACAACTAGAGTTGTGCCTTCTTTATTTTCTAAATGCTCTTGTGCCATTTTAACCGCGTGTGCCGTTCCTAGTTGTTCTTCTTGATAACTATATAACGATTGATCACCCAAAGTTTCTTTTACTTGGTCCGCGCCATGACCTACAATTGTTACAATTTGGTCTACGCCTGCGCGTTTTACATTTGTTAGTACATGGTCAATCATTGATTTGCCAGCAACTTTATGTAGCACTTTATATTGTTTTGATTTCATTCTTGTGCCTTTACCAGCTGCTAATATTACCGCGTTTCTTTGCATGAATGGTAACCCTCCAATAATTTTTACACTTCATAGTTATTATAATTTAACTCAACTTCGAGTTTCAATATAGGAAATAAACAGAAAACTAATTTGATACAAAAAGACTTCGTCTCCTCGACTTTTATTCTCATTTTTAAAATATCTTTATGTACTCATCTTTTCATAAAAAAACAGGCTCAACAAAACGTGCGCTGAACCTGTGGAAAATTTATATATTTGATTAAGCTTCGTCTGATTCTTCTGATGAAGCGTTTTTATCAGGAATAACTTCATCTGTTTCGTCATATACTTTCATAACGGCATCTTGAATCTCTTGTCTCATGTCAGAGTTGATTGGATGCGCGATATCACGGAATTCACCATCTGGTGTACGTTTACTTGGCATAGCAACGAAAAGACCTGAGTTACCTTCAATTACACGTAAATCATGAATTACAAAAGCTTCATCAAGTGTAATTGAAACAAGTGCTTTCATTCTACCATCTGTTTGTATTTTTCTAAGTCTTACATCTGTCACTTTCATGCAGTGAGCCCCCCTGGTATATATCTTTGATTGGTTAGAAGCTTGACAATTGCTTAATTAAGAAAATTATATTCCTTTAACTTTACCTACTACTTCAATTTCAACTTTAACGTCTTTAGGTAAACGTGCAACCTCTACGCAGCTACGCGCTGGTTGATGTTCACTAAAGTAACTTCCATAAACTTCGTTAATTTGTTGAAATTCATTCATGTCAGAAATAAAGATAGTTGCTTTAACAACAGATTCTAAATCTGAACCCGCTTCTTCAAGTACAACTGATAAATTTTCAAGTACTTGTTTTGTTTGTTCTTTTACATCATCGCTAACAATATTTCCATCAGTATCTAATGGAATTTGGCCTGATGTAAATACTAAATTGTTCACGACCATTGCGTGTGAATATGGTCCTAAAGCTTCTGGTGCTTTATTTGCATTAATTGTTTTCATGCTGTAAAAACTCCTTTTACGAAAATTTAGACAAACTATTGCCAGGTTCTACTTTAAATTCCTGATTATATTCATCAACATCTGATAATTTGACTAAAGAAGTATAATCCTCAATCAATCTTTGTTTAACTTCTTTCGATTCTACAAGTACAGATACCCCTTTTACGTGTGCCTTAAACTCATTCATAAGATTCATCACACCATTAATTGAGCCACCTGCTCTCATAAAATCATCTACAACGAGAACATTTGAATTTTCAGCTAATGTTCGTTTAGAAAGTACCATAGTTTCTATTTTTCGAGATGAACCTGAAACATAATTGATAGATACAGTAGAACCTTCAGTGACTTTGTTATCTTTTCTAATTACCACTACAGGTAAATTTAATACGTTCGCTACTGCATTGGCAAGTGATATCCCTTTTGTGGCAATCGTCACGACAGCATCTAGCTTCTCATCCATATAAATACTTGCGATTAATTTACCTACTTTATTTAATAAAGAAGGATTGCCAACTAAGTCAGATAAGAATAAATAACCACCTGGCAATAAGCGTTCTTTCTCTTGTAGTAAGGCAATAATTTCATCAATGATCTCTGTAGCTTCCTCTTTACTCATCATTGGTTTATACGTTACCCCACCGCTTGCGCCGGCAGTTGTAATCACTGTTCCTAACTTTTCTTTTTGGAAAGTGTTCTTAATAATTTGAACGTCTTCGCTAATTGAGGACTTTGCTTGTTTAAATTTTTTTACGAAAAATGTTAAAGGTATTAACTGATTTGGATGATTCATTAAATATTGTGTCATAAAGACGATACGTTCGCTTCTTTTATACCTCATAAGTTCAACCCTTCTATCCTAGTAATCTAACTAAATATACTTCATTACAACAGCCATTGACTGCATTATAAACTTTCTTCGCTTGACTTTCCTTTTGTGCAAGCGCATAAACTGTAGGCCCACTTCCGCTCATAAGTGCGCCGTCTGCACCACATTGCAACATATTATTTTTTATCTTTTCAATTTCAGGATGCAATGACATTGAAACAGGCTCTAAACGATTAGATAAGCTTTGGCACAACCTTTGATAATCGCCATCATTAATCGCCTCTTCACACATCTTCGTATGTACATGATGCGCATAATTTAAATTAAGTGCTTTAAATATATCCGGTGAAGAAATCCCTAAGTCTGGTTTAGCTAAGACCACCCATGCAGATGGTGGTTTATTTAAAAACGTAATCTTTTCTCCTCTACCCGTGCATATAGCAGTTTTATTATATATACAAAACGGAATGTCTGTACCGATTTGTATACCTAATTCACTTAATTCATCTAAAGGTCTATTGAGATTATATAAACGGTTCATGCCTCGCATGGTAGCAGCAGCATCAGCAGAACCTCCTGCTAATCCAGCTGACACTGGGATATCTTTATCAATCGTGATAGTTACACCATGCGTTAAATCATATGTATCCATCATAAATTTAGCAGCCCGATAAGCAAGATTTTTATGATCATTTGGAACATAATTATGCTCTATATCTACAACAATTTTTTTATCATTTCTTTTTTGAAAAGAAAGGCGATCATTTAAATCCACAGTTGTCATGACCATCGCAATTTCATGATATCCATCATCTCTTTTGAAAAGTGTATCGAGCGTCAAATTTATCTTGGCAGGTGCCGTTTCATATATCATTTTTCCGCCCTCTCTTCATCAATAGTAATAAGATGATTTTAACATAAAGACTTAAAATATTTGATAGATACACCATAAATTTATGTAAAATCTTAATGTAAGCCATTTTAAATTCTCTTAATATACGTTTTCTACGATGAATAACAATATTAATATAAATAGTGCGTAAAATTTTATGTAAAATAGTCTTTTTGAGTTTTTATTTTAAAAAAACAGCAATAATGAAAAAGAGCATTGAACTCAATTTAAGCCCAATACTCAATCATTTTTATTATAGAGTTTGCATAACACTGAACTACTCTATGTTTATTATGTTCAAATTAGTGTGCAACTGCTTCTTGATGATTATCCTCTTCAAATGAAACTTGTACGTTCTCTGTAAGAACATCCGTATATGTATACGAAACTCTTTCAAAATTATGCTTATCTTGGTCTAATTCAACAATGAATACTGAAGGATATGTTTCTTTTAACACACCACAACGTTCAATTGTTTTTTTACGACCCCCGTTGGCTTTTAGTACAATACGATTTCCTAAATGACAATCAATAGAATTTTTGATGTCCAAAATTGATTTTGGCATATTGCTCCACCTCGCTACAAGTTACATAATACCACATTTTGTAGCAATTTGTCAAATAAAATTTAAATTTTATCAGTGTAAAAGCGCTTTGTCAACAATTTAATTTTCTAATTCTGGGAAATTTTTCTTTTCTTCATACAAACGTGCAAAATCTTGTATTGAAAGTGTTTCACCACGTCTTTTAGGATCGATATCTGCTTGTTCAAGCCATTTTGAGATAATTTCTTTTAATTTTTTGCCGTCTTTAAAGAAGTTCTGGTAATTATTATTTATTGTTTTACGTCGCTGTGCGAACGCTGCTTTAGCAAGTTTAAAGAAAGCTTGTTCATCATCGACTTTAACAAGTGGCGTTTCTCGTTGCATTAACTTCACTACAATAGAATCCACATTGGGTGGCGGCATAAAGACAGATTTTGGCACAGTTAATACTTTGCTCGTTTCTGTATAATATTGCGTGACGATAGATAAAGAGCCATACGCCTTTGTGCCTACTTCAGCATTTAAACGTTCGCCGACTTCTTTTTGCATCATTACTACATAGCCATCAATAGGAATATCTTGTTGCATTAAGTTAAGCAGGATAGGTGTTGTAATATAATATGGCAAGTTAGCCACAACCATAATTTTATCGCAGTCATTTAAATGCGTTTCCACTGCTTTCGCTATATCCGCTTTTAATATATCCTCATTGATGATAGTTACATTGTCATAGGGTGCAAGTGTATCTTTAAGTACAGGAATTAAACGTTGATCGATTTCAAATGACATTACCTTTTTTGCATGTTTAGCCAATTGCTCTGTTAAAGACCCCATACCTGGCCCTACTTCAATCACGCCAGTCGTTTTATCGATTTGGCTTGCATCAATAATTTTATGAATAATATTTACATCTATTAAAAAGTTTTGTCCTAAACTTTTTTTGAAATTAAAACCATATTGATTTAATAGTTCTTTCGTTCGAGAAGGTGTTGCAATGTCTTTTCTTTCCACCTTTTATTCACTCTCCTTATCCATTGATAAAGCTTTACGTACATCCATTTCAGTATAGCCGAATGCATTAAGTTTTTTTAGTAATTGTTTGCCATTTGAATGTCCAATATGCAGTTTTTGACCTAATATTTCTCTTTTACGTCTTGCATCTTTACCGATAATCAATCCTAAATCGATGAGCACACTTTTATCGATAGTTTCGTGTGCTTCTTCAAACGGTGAACTGACATGCATGAGGGCTTCTCTAATATCTTCTGGATGTGCATGTTCAATGCCAATCTTTCCTCGTTTATTTTTAGCTTTTTCGCGGTCAATATATGCATGTTTAACACCCTTAACATGCTCCGTGATAGTGTTTCTAATTTTATCTCCTGGAAAATCAGGATCTGTTAACACAATCACACCTCGAGTTTCTTGTGCATTTTGAATAACAGCTAGTGTTTCCTTGTTAATGGCACTTCCATTCGTTTCAATCGTGTCACATTCTACTGCTGACTTAACACGTTCCGTATCATCTCTACCTTCTACTACGATAAATTCATTTATCTTCATAATTGATTATCATTACCTTTCAAGCTATTTCATCATTCTTTTAACTTTTCAAAAATAAAAAATGAGAAAGATGCTGGCATTTATATCGTGATATCCTCATAAAATGATACCACGACATCACTTGTTCAACATCTTTCTCACAGCAATTTATTGATTTAAATTAAATAATCGTTCTGCATTCTCAGTCGTTTGACGGCATACTTCTTCGTATGTCATATCACGTAATTCAGCGATTTGTTGAGCAACAAGTGTCACTCTTTCAGGTTCATTACGTTTACCTCTATAAGGATGTGGCGATAAATAAGGCGCATCTGTCTCCACAAGCAATCTATCCATCGGCACATGCTTCGCTACTTCTTTCGGTTGTTTAGCATTTTTAAATGTCACAGGGCCACCTAAAGATACGTAGAAGTTCAATTTATTAATGACTACATCTGCAATTTCAGGAGAACCACTAAAGCTGTGCATAATGCCTCCAACTTCTTCAGCATGTTCTTCCATTAAAATATCTACGCAATCTTGAGTCGCTTCACGATTATGGATAATAATAGGTAATTTCACTCTTTTAGCGAGTGCAATTTGTTTTCTAAATACTTCTTTTTGAACATCGGCAGGCGATTTGTCCCAATGGTAATCAAGACCCATTTCGCCAATACCAATAATTTTAGGATGCTGTGCTAATTGTTCAATCCACTCAAGGCGCTCTTCAGTGAAATCAATCGCATCAACAGGATGCCAACCGATAATGCCGTAAATAAAGTCATATTTATCGATTAATTCCATCGCACGTTCAATCGTAGGTGTATCAAATCCAACCACAAACATGCGATCTACACCTGCTTCTCTAGCACGAGAAATAACTTCTTCTAAATCTTCATTATATTGCTCATCATTTAAGTGAACATGTGTATCGATTAACATTCTATCTCTCCTAACGTTCAAGGCTGGCCAAAAGACGTCATCTTTGTGACTCAGCCTCTTTATATTTTTATCGACAAGTCAGTTCTATTTTACAATCGCACCATTTGGAATAGCGCTTGGTAAGCTTACTAAAGTTAAAACGCCATCTTTTTCAGCAGATAAAATCATACCTTCAGATTTTTGGCCCATTAATTTAGCTGGTTTCAAGTTAGTAACGACTGCCACTTTCTTACCAACGATATCTTCTGGACGATAAAACTTAGCAATACCTGAAACGATTTGACGTTGTTCATTACCTAAATCGATTTGAATTTTTAATAATTTATCAGATTTAGGAACATTTTCAGCTTCAGTAATCGTTGCTGCTTTAATTTCAACTTTATCAAAGTCTTTAATATCAATTTGTGCTTTACCTGGTACTGCCTCTTCTTCAGTTGCTGCTGGTTGATCTGGTTGCATAGATTCTTTAATATACGCAATTTCAGCTTCAGTATCTAATCTTGGGAAGATAGGCGTTGGTTTTTCAGTAACCATAATTGGTTGTTTCAACGCGCCGTAGCTTTCAAGGCTAGCTAATTCGAATAATTCAGGATTATTAATATTTAATTGTTTAAAGATTTCTCTTGGAGCATTAGTTAAGAATGGACGTAATAACACTGCTGCGAAGCGAATATTCTCAACTAAATGAGCCATTACATTGCCAAGCATATCTTTTTGGCTATCATCTTTAGCTAATACCCATGGTGTTGTTTCATCAATATATTTATTTGTACGGCTAATGAATTTCCAAACAGTTGATAAAGCAACTGAAAATTGGAAGCTTTCCATATTCTCATTGAAGTTTTTCATTGTTTCAAGCGCAAGTGCTTCCATATCTTCATCTAATTCATGTTTTGGACCTTCATAAGCTGGAAGTTCACCTTGGAAATATTTGTTAATCATAGAAATCGTACGGTTCACTAAGTTACCTAAGTCATTTGCTAAATCATAGTTTGTACGTTCTACAAAGGCTTCTGGTGTGAACACACCGTCTGAACCAAATGGTAATTCACGCATTAAATAATAACGTGTAGCATCTAAACCATAACGATCAATTAATACGTTAGGGTCTACTACGTTACCTTTTGATTTACTCATTTTACCGTCTTTCATTAAAATCCAACCATGTGCAAAGACTTTCTTAGGAAGCGGTAAATCTAAAGCCATTAATAAGATTGGCCAAATAATAGAGTGGAAACGTACAATTTCTTTCGCCATTAAATGCACATCTGCTGGCCAATATTTTTGGAATAATTCATCATCATCTGATAAATAGCCTAATGCTGAGATGTAGTTAACTAATGCATCAATCCATACATAAACAACGTGTTTAGGATTTGAAGGTACACGAACACCCCAGTCAAATGATGTACGTGAAACTGCTAAATCTTCTAAACCAGGTTTAATAAAGTTGTTAATCATTTCATTCTTTCTTGAAGGTGGTTGAATGAAATCAGGATTTGCATCGTAAAATTCTAATAAACGGTCTGTATACTTATTAATATTAAAGAAATAACTTTCCTCTTTAACTAATTCCACTTCATGACCTGAATCAGGGCTTTTACCGCCAACAATTTTTCCATCTTCATAGACAGGGTCTACAAGTTGCGATTCAGTGTAATATGTTTCGTCAGGAACTGAATACCATCCTTCATATTCACCAAGGTAGATATCACCTTGTTTTAATAAACGCTCGAATACTTTTTCAACCACTAGTTTATGGCGTTCTTCAGTTGTTCTAATGAAGTCATCATTAGAGATTTCTAATTTTTTCCATAAACTTTTAATGCCGTTGATCATTTCATCAAGATATTCTAATTCTGTTTTACCAGCTTTTTGCGCTTTTTCTTGAATCTTTTGACCGTGTTCGTCCGTACCCGTTAAATAACGCACGTCGTAACCTTGCATACGTTTATAACGTGCAATTACGTCACCTGCAACCGTTGAATATGCGTGGCCGATATGTAAATTACCACTAGGATAATAAATAGGGGTTGTAATATAAAATGTTTCTTTCGCCATCAATGGTCCTCCTCTTCCTATATAACATGATGCTTAATATCATGTAAGCCCACTTTAAAGACTTATAAGTTAATGTTTTTCGTTACATTTCAATTATAACTCATATATTAAATTTATTGTCGTATCTTATTAACATTACCACAAATTGATTATATTATGGAATATTTCAAGCCCTTTTTTGAAGGTCTATTTTTGAAAATGATTGTCTCTCTTATCCTGATTTCTACACCACAAAGTTATTTAATTTCATGATAAATATCATATACTTCGCCCGTCTTCATATGACGGTCTTCAGCTACTAATTTAATCGCTTTTTTAGGTTTCAAATTCTGTTCAGTAATATAATGGTTAACATGTTCTTCAATAGACAATGACTCAAACCATTGTTCTGTTTCAAGCGGTTTCGCACCTTCAATAAGAATGACAAACTCACCTTTTTGTGGAATCTCTTCCTTGTCAAAAGCAGCGAGTAACGTTTCCGCTTCTTGCATAACAATTTGTTCAAACTTCTTCGTTAGCTCTCGTCCTACAGCTACACGTCTTGAAGCATCTACTTTCATAATAGCTTTTAAAGTTTCTGTTACTCTAAATGGTGACTCATAAATAATTAACGTGCTATCTTGATACATTCTTTCTTGTAGAACCTCTATTTTTTCTTTTTCCTTACGTGGTAAGAAACCTAAGAACGTATACGTAAACGATGGTAGACCACTCGCCATAAGTGCTGTTAACCCTGCGTTAGGGCCAGGCACTGTTTCCACTGAAATATGATGTTGATGTGCTTCAACGACTAATTCATAACCTGGATCACTTATTAATGGCAAACCTGCATCTGATACTAAAGCAATATCATTTCCTTCATTCAATAAATTAATTAAATATGCTGTTTGTTGTTCTTTATTATGCTCATGATACGATTTTAACGGTGTTTGAATATCATAATGGTGACATAACTTCTTCGTTACTCTTGTATCTTCACATGCTATAACATCTACATTTTTTAACGTTTCAATCGCTCGAAATGTAATATCACCTAAATTACCTATCGGCGTGCCCACTAAATATAAAGTCGCCATCTGCATTCTCCTCAATTAATTTTAATTTTTGTTGTCTTGTGAAGGTCTTTATTTCGTATTCTCTACGCATGGCTTCTGATTTCGAAGTGTACGTTTCTTGATAAACTAACTCTACTGGCCGTCTTGTTTTAGTATATTTGGCCCCTTTTCCAGCATTATGGGTTGCTACACGTGCATCAACATCTTTCGCGTACCCAGTATATAAACTATTATCTTTACATTTTACAATATAGACATAATGGTTATCCATAATACACTTCTCTCATTTCATCACTATATTCCCCATCACTATTGTAGATATAAAAAGGAGGCGCAATTTCTAGCCCTGGTTTGCCATTCATACGTCCTTCCACTACAATTGTGACCGCTGATTTATTTACCTTACTATAAACAAACACTACTTTTTTAGGCTCAATACCAGCCTTGCGCATTTCCGTTAAGACGTCCATCAGTCTATCCGCTCGATGTACCATCATTAGACGGCCACCTTGTTTTAATAAATGACGGGCAGCTAACATGCAATCTTCTAACGTACACATAATTTCATGACGCGCAATTTTGTGCGCTTCTTTTTGATGTTGATGGAGCTGGTTCTCTTTAAAGTAAGGGGGATTGCAAGTAACGAGTGTATATTGTGATGGTTTAAAATAGCGATATACCTCTTTTAAATCCAAATGATGCATCTTCAAACGATGGTTGAGTTGATTATACTCATAGCTACGACGCGCCATATCTACAAGTTTCTCTTGAATCTCAACACTTTCAATCATTTGTGTACCCTTCGCAGACAATAATAATGAAATCACACCATTACCAGCACATAAGTCTAAAATCTTGTCCTTTTTTCTCACTTCAGTAAAATGCCCTAATAATAACGCATCGGTTGAAAAAGAGAACACATCATCATTTTGAATTATTTTTAAATCTTCTTTTATTAATTCATCCAATCTTTCTTGATCTTTCAGCATATATTTACTCCTAAAAAAGAGATGTCTTTACAACACACTTAATAAACAACTCGTGTTGAAATCCATCTCTGTCTATTAGAAACTGGCATAAACCTCTATATCCAGTATTAAAATTTTTCGTTGTTAACTATTTAACACGTTCAAGCATAGTAAACAATCTTCACCTAATCGATGTTTACCAAATAATTCACCATTGCAAATATGGAAGCCTTCACTATATAAAACAGCTAAATTATCTTTACTTGGTAATGGTTTTTTCACATTTTTAGTAGAACGTTTGTCTTCTTCATTATCTTTTGAAGTTGTCCCTTTTGGTTTTGTAGGATTAACAGGTTTGTTCACTTCGGAATCTTGTTCACTTTTTGCCATTAATGTTTTTAAATTATCATTTTCAACTTGTAACGCGACATTTTCTTCTATAAGGTCAATCGTTAGTGATTTAAGTTCAGTCATATCTTGATTTAAACGTGTTACATTACTTTCAAGTTGAATTATCTTTTCAAATAAATCATTACGATTCAAACGTGACGCACCTTCCTTAATTAAAAGCTTTTAATTCTTCCATTTTATACTCTAGCGGTTGTTCAAGACCTTCAATTTTAACTTGCATTGAAATATCTAATATATTCAAACCAACTACTCGACCTTGACCTTCTGGCGTTTCCACTTGGTCGCCTACATCTGGTAATTGTGCTCTTGCTTCTTCATAGAAATCATTCTCATATTTAAGACAGCACATCAAACGTCCACATGCGCCAGAAATCTTGGTAGGGTTAAGAGATAGGTTTTGATCTTTCGCCATTTTAATAGACACTGGCTCAAAGTCACCTAAAAATGTAGAACAACATAATGATCGACCACATGGACCGATGCCTCCAAGTAATTTAGCTTCATCACGCACACCAATTTGTCTTAATTCGATACGTGTTTTTAAATTTTGTGCCAAAGCTTTTACTAATTTTCGGAAGTCGATACGATCATCTGCAGTAAAGTTGAATATCACTTTAGATTTATCTAATGTATATTCACAATTCACTAAACGCATATCTAATTGTTGTTCTTTCACTAATTCTTTGCATAGTATTAGTGCATCCTCAGCATCCGCTTCATTACGATAATATGTTTGAATATCTTCGTCAGTTGCTATTCTTATAATTTCTTTTAAAGGTAATGTAACATCCCCTTCTTCCACCTCTTTAGATGGAAATCGTACATTACCAATTTCAATGCCTCGCTTTGATTCGACAACGACCCAATCGTGTTTCTGTAAGTCTAAATCTTTAGGCGCATAGTATTCCAATTTCCCTGCTTTTTGAAATTGTACACCTACGATGTTTGGCATTTTATCTCACACCTTTTATAACTATTTGTTCAAATACAAGCGTCGGATTAACATTTTGCATTAATTTTTTGTGTGCTTCTGTAATTTGGTCATACATCAATATAATTTGATTAAATGTTAGTTGTTTAGCATATGATTCAATTTCAGCTTGTAAATCCGAATAAATATAATCTTTTTTTGTCTCTACTTTAGCATGCATAATATCTTCAAAGAAAGCATTCACTGCAGCTAAAGTGAGCGTCTGTAATTTCCGACTCTTCGCATTTTTTAATAAATCAATAATCCCAATTAACGCCATCGGTTGATTCGTAATTAACAATTCACACCAGTGAACAATCACTTTCCTAAGCGCTACTAAATCATGTTCTTCATTTAAATCTTTAGCAGTATCTAATTGTGTTGTATATGTACTCAACATTTCAGCTACTGCACGATTCACATCATGTTCAACTAATCTATCTATAAAATGTTGCTTATCACTCGGTTTAAAGTAAACATGTTGGCAACGTGAATGAATGGTATCTAAAATCTGTTCAGGTTTCGTAGACATTAAAATCGCCACTGTATTATTAGGTGGTTCCTCTAAAAATTTTAATATACTATTTTCCCCTTGAACAGTTAACTTTTCAAAATCTTCTATTACATAAACTTTATATGTACCTTCAATTGGAAGTTGATTCATGCGATGCACAAGTTGCTCAATCTGTTCTTTCTTAATTGCATTTTCTTCTGAAGCTACATACATAAAATCCGGTTGATTATAGTGATCTACTTTCAACTCGCATTGTTGGTCTCCGTCACAAAGAATAAGTTTTGCAAATTCCATAGCTACATAACGCATGGACTCAGCATCATCGCCTTCGAATAAATACGCATGAGACAATTTATTCGAACGGTACGCATTATCTAATTTGTGTAGTTCATCCATTTTGCATACCCCTTATTCATTTTACTTATATAAAAAGGCTGCCTATCACAGCAGCCGAATATTGTATCATCATCTAAGGTGTCATTAAATTCTAGTTTCTACATTAATTCTCTTAGTTATTAAAATCTGTGGAATGCTTCGACTGGCATTACAAATACTGTAGCGCCTCCAACTTCAACTTCAACAGGATAAGGTATGTAAGAATCTGCACTACCACCCATTGGTGTCATTGGAGAAACAAGTTGATCTCTATTACCACAAGTATGATCAATTACAGATAAAATTCCATCAACGCGGTCATCATCAACACCACATAAAAATGTCGTATTCCCCGCTCTTAAAAATCCACCAGTAGTTGCTAATTTTGTAGCTCTAAAGTTATTTTTAACGAGTTGGTCTGAAAGTTCTTGACTATCTTGATCTTGGACGATCGCTATAATCATTTTCATTTTAAAACACCTCTTCTAGTTATTATATCATAATTTTTTTAAAAAATTTAAGATTATCTCATATGTTTCATCAACGACTTCATCAATACTACGAGTAGCATCAACCACGCTAAAACGTTCTGGTGTTGCTTCAATCACTTGATGGTAACCTTCAATGACTTTTTCATGAAAAGCCATATCTTCTTTATCAAGTCGATTCTGGTTGCGTTGATTTTTTAATATTCTATCTCGACCAACTTCAGCAGTAATATCGAGATAAATTGTTAAATCAGGATATAAACCATTAATAGCAAAATCATTTAATTTTTTAACTTCTTCAATACCTATACCCCGTGCGTAACCTTGATAAGCGAACGAACTATCAATATATCGATCGCATAAGACAATTTTATGATTTTCTAGTGCTGGAATCACTTTTTCCACTAGATGTTCTCTTCTCGAAGCCGCAAATAGCATCGCTTCAGTACGCATGTCCATCGTGCCACTTTCAAGTACCACTTTACGAATCTCTTCTCCAGTTGGTACGCCACCTGGTTCTCTTGTCGTTACTAGTTCATAATTTTGAGCTAATTTATCAGATACACGTTGAAGAACTGTAGTTTTACCTGAGCCTTCAGGTCCCTCAAATGTTATAAATGCAGACATATTATTCATCCTTAATTAATATTTTTCCATTATTAATACCTTCTACTCTGTTGCCATTTTGAAGATAATATCGCATCAATTTTACCATATTCTTTGTCATCCGCTCTCCTTTTAGAAAAATGGGAATTCCTGGAGGATATGGAATAATGTGTTGCGCTAAGATTTTGCCAATAGCATCCTCTAATTCAATCCAATTCGTTTGAGAAATATGCTGAGAATCATAGACGCCTGCCTCTAATGTTATAGGCAACGTGGCTTGTTCCTTTTTACGTTTAGGTGGCAATGTTATCGTTTCTATCCTTTTTAATAATAAATCAAATGGGTAGGTGTCATCTTTATGCCATAACGGAAGTATAAGTAACACTTGATACTCATCTGCCAACTCTACATAAATGTGCGTTTGTTCAAACCATGTTTGAATATCATAACCAGAATAACCAGGATACTGAATTAATAATTTTGAAGGGTCATCCACTTCGATAACGTCAAAACCTTTATTATTAAGCGTATTAATGAATTGTGTTCTCTTTTCAAAAAATAGAGTGGTTTCGTAAGTTTCAAAAAATTGATGTGCTAATTCAATACTCGCCATAACTAAATAAGAAGGGCTCGATGTTTGAAAGTAACCCAAATAACGAATGACATCTTCTTTAAGTGGAGCATTCTTATGTATAAAAAGAACTGAACCCATGGTTAATGCAGGTAATGTTTTATGATAAGACTGCACAACGTAGTCAGCGCCTGAGTCTAAGGCCGATTTAGGAAATCGCGTTAAATTGAAATGGGCCCCGTGTGCTTCATCTACAAGAATTGGCACATTGTATTGATGTAATTCTTCAACTATTTCATTAATATTATAGGTCTCTCCATAATAATTAGGATAAGTTAAAATTGCTAATTTCTGATTGTTAACCGTTAAATTTTTTAAATTAGGACTTAAATATTGATGGCTAATATTACTTTGTAGCATTGGCATAAGATCAGCGCCTTGTTGAGCAATATCTATCCCATGAAATACAGATTTATGGACATTTCTACTAATTAAATACTTACCTTTTATGCTGGAAAATGCTTGAACAACTGACAATATACCTGACGTCGTCCCATTAATTAATAAATATGCATCATAATCAGGATGTTTATTAATATTTTGCATGCTCTCTAGGATAATTTCTTCGGGATGATGTAAATCATCTAGCCCTGTAATTTCGGTCATATCCATTTTTAAGTCTAATTGATTTAGGAAGCCAATAGTCATATTTTTATGGCCTGGAACATGTAATGAAATAGCTTTTTCATTTTTCAAAACATTAAGTTGTTGATTAATTGGAAGTTTCAATGAGGACACACTTTCTAAATTTTTTATCGAACTTGTGATAAATCATCGTCTCCATTTCGCTGATTAATCCAATTCGATTTACTTAATCCCATGATATAGCAATCTCTATATTCACCACGAGTATAAAAATGTTCTTTTAGCTCACCTTCTACGGTAAAATTTTGACTTTTATAAATGTGGACTGCTTTTTGATTATTTACATCGACATATAAATATATTTTATTCATATTCAATACTAAGAATGCATAATCAATCGCCATTTTGAACGCATTTTTAGCGTAGCCTTTATTACTATGTTGAGGGTCTATGATAATTTGAATCTCACAATTTCTATGAATAAAGTTAATTTCTACTAATTCAACTACGCCTATAGAAATATTATTATCTTCAATAATGAAACGACGTTCCGATTCATCGAGGATATGTTTTTGATATAAATTTTGTAACTCACTAAGTGACTGGTAAGGTTCTTCAAACCAATACGCCATAATTGAATATTCATTGTTTAAATGGTGCACAAATTTCAAATCAGTTTCTTCTAAAGCTCTAATTATCATTTATAAGCACTCCCTTAATTGAAATTCTAGGGAATTGATTAAGAAAAGTAAATAATAATGACAAAAAAGAGATGTACACCTCTAAGTTAGTTTGAGTCTAACTTTTGGCGTACATCTCAATTAGATGATTATAGACTTTGAGAGATATTAATTTTTATGCGTCTCGTCTTTTTTTCTTCTCAGTATAAATATTGAACCTAATGCTAACAATATACTTGCAAGAGCACTTGAAGGGTTAGTATTAGTTTGTCCAGTTTGTGGTAACTCCACTTTATGTGGACTGAGTTTATTCTCTTCTTTGTGAGTATTTACAGATATTGGTGTAAATGAATGTAACGGTTTATCAGTACGTTTAGGTGACGCTTTGAAACGACTTACTTTATGTGTTTTATCGACTTTTTTATTATCAACTTTTTCATACACATACGTTGTAATGCCATCATGTTCAATAACTATACCAGTATATCTCCAGCCACCTGGAATTAATAAATACGGAGGCTTGTTACCTTTTTCCACTGTAGTAATTTCATGTCCATTTTTATCAATATAACGCGTTATATGGAGTTCTGGAATTTCTACCTGTGGCGGATTATTCGGTATATTCGTTTGGATCTTTTCGTATACATATGTTGTAACTCCATCTTTCGTTGTTACTTTTCCTGTATATTGCCATTTATCTCCCACTACGCCTGGCGGTGGTAAAGTTCCTTTCTCTGTACCTTTCACTTCGTTACCATCAATATCGATATAACGTGTTATATGAAATTCTGGAATTTCCACCTGTGGTGGATCATTCGGTATATTCGTTTGAATCTTTTCATATACATATGTTGTAACTCCATCTTTCGTTGTTACTTTTCCTGTATATTGCCATTTATCTCCCACTATGCCTGGTGGCGGTAACGTACCTTTTTCTGTTCCTTTCACTTCGTTACCATCGATGTCGATATAACGTGTTACTTGTAACTCTGGTATTTCTACCTGTGGTGGATTATTTGGGATATTTGTTTGAATTCGGTCATATACATACGTTGTAATGCCTTCTTCTGTTGTCACTTTTCCTGTGTACTCCCATTTATCTCCAATCATTCCCGGTGGCGGTAATGTGCCTTCTTCTGTTCCTTTTACTTCGTTACCATCGATATCGATATAACGTGTTACTTGGAGTTCTGGTATTTCTACCTGTGGTGGATCATTTGGGATATTTGTTTGAATTCGGTCATATACATATGTTGTAATGCCGTCTTCCGTTGTCACTTTTCCTGTGTACTCCCATTTATCTCCAATCATTCCCGGTGGTGGTAACGTTCCTTCTTCTGTTCCTTTCACTTCGTTACCGTCGATATCTATATAACGTGTTACTTGGAGTTCTGGTATTTCTACCTGTGGCGCTTCATTCGGGATTTCATGTTGAATTCGATCATATACATATGTTGTGATGCCATTTTCTTGTGTCATTCTTGATGTATATTGCCATTTATCTCCAATGATACCTGGTGGCTGTTGTGTTCCTTCTTCTGTGTCTTTAATTTCATTACCTTCGGTATCAACATAACGTGTCACTTGTAACTCTGGTATTTCCACTTGTGGTGCTTCATTTGGAATTTCATGTTGAATGCGCTCATATACATATGTTGTGATGCCATTTTCTTGCATCATTCTTGATGTATATTGCCATTTGTCTCCAATGATACCTGGTGGTTGTTGTGTTCCTTCTTCTGTGTCTTTAATTTCATTACCTTCGGTATCAACATAACGTGTCACTTGTAACTCTGGAATCTCCACTTGTGGCGCTTCGTTTGGAATTTCATGTTGAATGCGCTCATATACATATGTTGTGATGCCGTCTTCTTGTGTCATTCTTGATGTATATTGCCATTTATCTCCAATGATACCTGGTGGCTGTTGTGTTCCTTCTTCTGTATCTTTAACTTCATTACCTTCGGTATCGACATAACGTGTCACTTGTAGCTCTGGAATCTCCACTTGTGGCGCTTCATTAGGTACTTGTTCATAAAGTACTACAGGTTCGTACACATAATGAACTTCAATTGTTTGCTTACCAACAACTGTCCCTGTTTGATTATCAGGGGTTGCTATTAATCGATAACTTATCGTCTTTTTAACAGGCCCATTATCATCTGTTTCATAACTTACTCGATTAGGTATTGTAGCTGCGGTTGCTGTATAACTTGTTCCATCTACTTCATGATCAGCCACAGTAACTTGAGGGCTTAAAACTTCTCCATCAGTTGTTTTAAAATCAGCAACTACATTTCCTTCAAAGACCTCAGTATAAATCAAATGAACTTTTTTCGTTTGTGCTTTTACATATTGACCCAAAATAGGATCCATTTGTTTATCAACTTTCACAAATCTATAGTGGTGACCTTGATTGTTAATTAGTTGAGGAACGCTTGCTTGATATTCTGTATTCTTTGCTCCTTGAGACGTAGTTGGGCTCTGAATTACATTACCATCTTCGTCTGTATAACTAACTACTAATGTTCCTCTATTATCTTCAGTTTCTAATTCAACTTTGTTACCTGCTAACCAAGAATTATCTACACCACGTGAAAATATTTGTGAGTGTGACTTAGTTAATATTGGTGCATCAGGTGGCACTGTTACTCGCACATTAGTTTGGAAATTTTCTCCTTTTCTTAATACAAGTGGCGTATCAAATACATATTTTACAGCTGTAACTTTTGTTAAATCAGTAGGGTTAGAAGTGTACGTTCCATTTTGAACATCGCTATCAGTAGTATAAACTACTCGATATTTTGTAGTATCTGGTACTAAAGCAGTTAAATTCGTTTTCACATTATCTTTTGGAATGGTAACTACTAATTCTTTTATTACTCCATCACTATTAGTGAAATTGACTGTATTAGTTTGTAAATTAACACTATCTCCTAAATTAACATCAACTTGTGATCTATCAAAACTATTAGTCGAATCTTTACCAATAGTTAAAGTTGAGGCAAATTCTTTAGCAAGTGCAATTTTAAAAGGTATATCTATCACAGAAACATATTTTTCATTTGTACTTAAATCATCTGTAATTACATCAGATAGTTCAAGTTGATTTTGTGTTAATGACTGTTCATTAGTAGGACGAACAATTTCTGAATTTTTATCCCATATCGTAGCATATCTAATTGAATATGTACCATTAGGCAATGTTCCTTTATTATAAATGTCAAATGTAATTTCTTGTGTATCCTGTGTTAAAGAGCTACGCGTACTCGTTGCATTTTTTTCAGATTCATTCCAGTCATAGCCTTCTGGTGCCTTATAAAGATATAGTGTTCTTCCACTATTCTTATAATTTTTAATCACTTTCACTGGATCAAGTACAGGTCTAGTTTTTAGTTTATTTCCATTAGTAGTTTCATAATATGCGTCATTCCACCAAGTTGAAGTTCGTATAAGTTTATTATTAGTCCATGATCTTACATTGCCAAGTGCTGTACCATCTGGAACACTTAATGATAGATAAACATTTTTGATGTTATCTAATTTATCGTCTACGATGTCAGAACTGTTATCTAAAAGGTCTTTACTTAAATATTTCATATAATCTTTTGTATTTGCCTTAACTAAAACATTGGCTTTGTCATTATAATTCAGTAAATTTCCAGAAGACCCATTTGTATTTCTAACAATAGGAGTTGTTAATATATGCGGGAACCCCTCTTTAGTGTGAATATAAGAAAATCCACCATTTAATAAATAACCTGACAAACTACGAGTTGGAACTGCGCTTGCTGCTTCCAATGTATTTTGAGGCACTTGGTCGATAACAATTCCGTTTTGCATTTGTCTAACATTATCGTCCTTAGCTGCCGTTTCCCATCTATGTTCATCTACAGCATAAGTTAACTCAGCATTCCACTCGAAAATGTCTTTTTGCTGATCACTATCAGGAGAAACAGTATCTCTAATTACTGGTGTTTGTAAAATAAGATGTTGATATTTAGCATCTCCAAAGTTATATGTTTTATTGTCATTATTAAGTTCTGACCACTCAGCAAGTTTAGTTGTCGTACCATCATTGTTAACACCATATAAAATAAATGGAGATTTTAAGGCAATACCTTTTGCAGCATTCTTATCTCCTGATCCATTGTTATACCGAATTTTCTCAAGTGGCCAAGTTAAAGATGTGAAATAATCACCATCTTGTCCTGGCGGTAGTTGTATAGAATGCATATATGCTGGTGCATATTTATTAGACTGATCACGGTTATTAATGTATTTAGTCACTCTAAATTGTTCATGCGTATGATCGGCTTTAGTAAATAAACGGGATGGTTCTAAAGTACGCGTAGCAGCAAAATAAACTTTATCTGTCGCTTTACCAGCTTCGTCAATCATTTTAAATTTAATACCTTCAGGATCAGGTACATTTTGAATGTAATCTTGTCCATTTGGTAAGCGACCTACTGTTTGCCAATTCATGTTAACTTTAATGAAACCATCTCTCTTAAACTGTTGAAGTACCTCAGGTGTAAGCGCAGATTTTTTCAACTTTAGAACTGGACGATATCCTACATATGGTAATTTTTGTCCTTCAGTTAAATGCATATGAATGCCAGTATCATCTTGAGTCCAAAATTGATTACTTGGCGTTTCTGTATCGAGTTCAAGCCAACTAGGTATGTTTTGTATATTATATTTAAAGTCAGTGTAACGGCTATAGTATCTTGGTGTAATCGCATCATCACGATTTTCTAAGAACCAATTATCGCTTGGTAATGGAACTTGGTAACGATAGTTATCCGATTTATCTGAGACTGTACCATCTGATTTTATAACGCCGATAGTTGGTGATGTGCTTGAAGGAATTTTAGGTGTTATTTGCCAAACAGATGTAGGTGCTGGTTGACCACGATCAACATATAATCCACCTTTAACGTTATCAAAAGTCGCGTTAGTTTGTTTAGTCGTAACTAATGTATCTCCTTGATACATTTTCATAGTTGAGGTAACTACATCCCCATCTCCCGGTCCAGTCCAAATCATCCCACCAATAACTTGATTGATGTTAATTTGTCCAGCAGAAGTTCCCGCAATTGGTCTTAAATCAAATTGATAACGCCACGTATCTGTATCTGATAAATCAGTCTTCTTCGTCACATATTCTGAATTAGAAAAAGTAGGCGCTGTCATAATGAATTTCTTAGGCGCTTCGTAAACCAACTTCCCATTATTAATAGCTCCGTGTCCGGAACCAGTAAATGAAAATGATGTATTAGTTTCACGTCGGTTGTTAATTAAATCAGAAGTAATATTATATCTTTTATCAGATGAACTTGTTCCACTAAATACAAAATCTCCTGCCAATTGATCATCTGATGAATCGGCATCACGTCTAACACGTTTTTTAACAACTTTAGCTGCATCAACTGGAGTGATATTATTAAACTCAGTTTGTTTATTTTTATCAAACTCATTATTATCTGATACTTTGTCATTTTCTCGAATATTACTAGTGCTCTGAACTTGCTTATTAGTCAATTGATTTTCAAGCAATTGACTATTATCAACTTGTTGAGTGTTGTTAGTTATTGAAATTTTATCGTTATTATCAGCCTTTTGCTCATTTAACTGTAATTTACTATTTTTAGAAACATTCAGCTTTTCATTACTTACTGTTATATCATGAACTTTGTCCTGATTTTGAGCTATATTTTTATTATTATTATCTTGAGGTGTTTTAGCCTTATCATTATCTATATTTGTTGAAGGCAATTTGTTATTTTCTTCTTTATTTTGTTTATCAGAAGCATTAACACTATCTTTTGCTTCGGCTGCATGTGCCTCATTATTAACCCCAAATACTAGAAAAGATCCTACTAAAATTGATGCGATACCTACTGAAAATTTTCTAATCGAATACTTATTTTGGATATTCGGTTGAAAGAAGTTATTCTTGTTGTTATTTCTGTCCAATTATTTCTTTTCTCCTTATTAATATACTATTGTGAGGCTATTTCTTTATTTCTCCATACTCATAGTTATAATACTATGTACAGAAACTTAAATCAATATAAATATTATTTAATTTTTATAAAGTTGCTAGAAATAAAAATTAGCCTATCTCTGCACTATAATTAGGTTTATTTCTTAAAACTTTATAACTATAGTTATACATCTTACATTAATGGTTTAATCTTCTTTTAAAGTAAAAAAAGAGACCTTACGGTCTCGATATCGGCTCATCGCATCCATACGATTTAATTGCCTGGCAACGTCCTACTCTAGCGGAACGTAAATCTGCTACCATCGGCGCCAAGGAACTTACTTTACTTTGAGGCAAGCGCTCGCATCTTTCTTCATTATCGTCTTTCGTTTGCTCATTTAGCCCAACTAAACTCGCTGCTCTCTTTCCTCAATTCATCAGCTTCAATCGCTTTCTCTTCGTAAAGCTAAATAAACTCTTTCAAATTCTCTTCGAAATTTATATTTTTTTATTGTTTAGAATCTTTTCTTTTCGCCTACGGTTTTATTGTTTTTTAAGCATAAAAAAAGAGACCTTACGGTCTCAATATTGCCTGGCAACGTCCTACTCTAGCGGAACGTAAATCCAACTACCATCGGCGCTAAGGAGCTTAACTTCTGTGTTCGGCATGGGAACAGGTGTGACCTCCTTGCCATTGTCACCAGACAAGTGAATGATTATACATTCAAAACTAGATAGTAAGTAAAGATTTTGCGTCGCAAAACTTTGAAAAAATTGATTAAGTCTTCGATCGATTAGTATTCGTCAGCTCCACGTGTCGCCACGCTTCCACCTCGAACCTATTAACCTCATCATCTTTGAGGGATCTTATAACCGAAGTTGGGAAATCTCATCTTGAGGGGGGCTTCATGCTTAGATGCTTTCAGCACTTATCCCGTCCATACATAGCTACCCAGCTATGCCGTTGGCACGACAACTGGTACACCAGAGGTATGTCCATCCCGGTCCTCTCGTACTAAGGACAGCTCCTCTCAAATTTCCTACGCCCACGACGGATAGGGACCGAACTGTCTCACGACGTTCTGAACCCAGCTCGCGTACCGCTTTAATGGGCGAACAGCCCAACCCTTGGGACCGACTACAGCCCCAGGATGCGATGAGCCGACATCGAGGTGCCAAACCTCCCCGTCGATGTGAACTCTTGGGGGAGATAAGCCTGTTATCCCCGGGGTAGCTTTTATCCGTTGAGCGATGGCCCTTCCATGCGGAACCACCGGATCACTAAGTCCGTCTTTCGACCCTGCTCGACTTGTAGGTCTCGCAGTCAAGCTCCCTTATGCCTTTACACTCTATGAATGATTTCCAACCATTCTGAGGGAACCTTTGAGCGCCTCCGTTACCTTTTAGGAGGCGACCGCCCCAGTCAAACTGCCCGCCTGACACTGTCTCCCACCACGATAAGTGGTGCGGGTTAGAAAGCCAACACAGCTAGGGTAGTATCCCACCAGCGCCTCCACGTAAGCTAGCGCTCACGCTTCAAAGGCTCCTACCTATCCTGTACAAGCTGTGCCGAATTTCAATATCAGGCTACAGTAAAGCTCCACGGGGTCTTTCCGTCCTGTCGCGGGTAACCTGCATCTTCACAGGTACTATGATTTCACCGAGTCTCTCGTTGAGACAGTGCCCAAATCGTTACGCCTTTCGTGCGGGTCGGAACTTACCCGACAAGGAATTTCGCTACCTTAGGACCGTTATAGTTACGGCCGCCGTTTACTGGGGCTTCGATTCGTAGCTTCGCAGAAGCTAACCACTCCTCTTAACCTTCCAGCACCGGGCAGGCGTCAGCCCCTATACATCACCTTACGGTTTAGCAGAGACCTGTGTTTTTGATAAACAGTCGCTTGGGCCTATTCACTGCGGCTCTTCTGGGCTTGCACCCTAAAGAGCACCCCTTCTCCCGAAGTTACGGGGTCATTTTGCCGAGTTCCTTAACGAGAGTTCGCTCGCTCACCTTAGAATTCTCATCTTGACTACCTGTGTCGGTTTGCGGTACGGGCACCTATTATCTATCTAGAGGCTTTTCTCGGCAGTGTGAAATCAACGACTCGAGGAAACAATTTCCTCTCCCCATCACAGCTCAATCTTAAGAGTGCCGGATTTGCCTAACACTCAATCTCACTGCTTGGACGTGCACTCCAACAGCACGCTTCGCCTATCCTACTGCGTCCCCCCATCGATTAAAACGATGTTAGGTGGTACAGGAATATCAACCTGTTATCCATCGCCTACGCCTGTCGGCCTCAGCTTAGGACCCGACTAACCCAGAGCGGACGAGCCTTCCTCTGGAAACCTTAGTCAATCGGTGGACGGGATTCTCACCCGTCTTTCGCTACTCACACCGGCATTCTCACTTCTAAGCGCTCCACATGTCCTTGCGATCATGCTTCAACGCCCTTAGAACGCTCTCCTACCATTGTCCAAAGGACAATCCACAGCTTCGGTAATATGTTTAGCCCCGGTACATTTTCGGCGCAGTGTCACTCGACTAGTGAGCTATTACGCACTCTTTAAATGATGGCTGCTTCTAAGCCAACATCCTAGTTGTCTGGGCAACGCCACATCCTTTTCCACTTAACATATATTTTGGGACCTTAGCTGGTGGTCTGGGCTGTTTCCCTTTCGAACACGGACCTTATCACCCATGTTCTGACTCCCAAGTTAAATTAATTGGCATTCGGAGTTTGTCTGAATTCGGTAACCCGAGAGGGGCCCCTCGTCCAAACAGTGCTCTACCTCCAATAATCATCACTTGAGGCTAGCCCTAAAGCTATTTCGGAGAGAACCAGCTATCTCCAAGTTCGATTGGAATTTCTCCGCTACCCACAGTTCATCCGCTCACTTTTCAACGTAAGTCGGTTCGGTCCTCCATTCAGTGTTACCTGAACTTCAACCTGACCATGGGTAGATCACCTGGTTTCGGGTCTACGACCAAATACTAAACGCCCTATTCAGACTCGCTTTCGCTACGGCTCCACATTTCCTGCTTAACCTTGCATCAGATCGTAACTCGCCGGTTCATTCTACAAAAGGCACGCCATCACCCATTAACGGGCTCTGACTACTTGTAAGCACACGGTTTCAAGTTCTCTTTCACTCCCCTTCCGGGGTACTTTTCACCTTTCCCTCACGGTACTGGTTCACTATCGGTCACTAGAGAGTATTTAGCCTTAGGAGATGGTCCTCCCAGATTCCGACGGAATTTCACGTGCTCCGTCGTACTCAGGATCCACTCAAGAGAGAATACGTTTTCAACTACAGGATTATTACCTTCTTTGATTCAACTTTCCAGATGATTCGTCTAACATATTCCTTTGTAACTCCGTATAGAGTGTCCTACAACCCCAATAAGCAAGCTTATTGGTTTGGGCTCTTCCCGTTTCGCTCGCCGCTACTCAGGGAATCGAATTTTCTTTCTCTTCCTCCGGGTACTAAGATGTTTCAGTTCTCCGGGTCTGCCTTCTGACAAGCTATGAATTCACTTGTCGATAACACGACATAACTCGTGCTGGGTTCCCCCATTCGGAAATCTCTGGATCAACGCTTACTTACAGCTACCCAAAGCATATCGTCGTTAGTAACGTCCTTCATCGGCTTCTAGTGCCAAGGCATCCACCGTGCGCCCTTAATAACTTAATCTAAATATAGTTATTAATCTGTGAGTGTTCTTTCGAACACTAGCGATTATTTTTTATGAATTCAAGCTTATTTAAAACTCTATTCACTCGGTTTTGCTTGGTAAAATCTATTTACTTACTTATCTAGTTTTCAATGTACAATTTAAATTATTTAGTCAATCGTTTTCATACTTCTTCGTTATCACAAATTTAAATGCTCATTTACGAAAGTAAACTGCGCTTTAAATTCATTCAACTCATTGTCTGAGAAACGATTTCTTTAAATAATATTTTCAACAATCACAATTAAATATTATATCAAATTATAATGTTTAATGCAATCATCATTTAATTTGAATGTTTGAAATAAACATTCAAAACTGAATACAATATGTCACGTTAATTCATCATCTCTACGAGATGTTCCGAATATATCCTTAGAAAGGAGGTGATCCAGCCGCACCTTCCGATACGGCTACCTTGTTACGACTTCACCCCAATCATTTGTCCCACCTTCGACGGCTAGCTCCAAATGGTTACTCCACCGGCTTCGGGTGTTACAAACTCTCGTGGTGTGACGGGCGGTGTGTACAAGACCCGGGAACGTATTCACCGTAGCATGCTGATCTACGATTACTAGCGATTCCAGCTTCATGTAGTCGAGTTGCAGACTACAATCCGAACTGAGAACAACTTTATGGGATTTGCTTGACCTCGCGGTTTCGCTACCCTTTGTATTGTCCATTGTAGCACGTGTGTAGCCCAAATCATAAGGGGCATGATGATTTGACGTCATCCCCACCTTCCTCCGGTTTGTCACCGGCAGTCAACTTAGAGTGCCCAACTAAATGATGGCAACTAAGCTTAAGGGTTGCGCTCGTTGCGGGACTTAACCCAACATCTCACGACACGAGCTGACGACAACCATGCACCACCTGTCACTTTGTCCCCCGAAGGGGAAAGCTCTATCTCTAGAGTTGTCAAAGGATGTCAAGATTTGGTAAGGTTCTTCGCGTTGCTTCGAATTAAACCACATGCTCCACCGCTTGTGCGGGTCCCCGTCAATTCCTTTGAGTTTCAACCTTGCGGTCGTACTCCCCAGGCGGAGTGCTTAATGCGTTAGCTGCAGCACTAAGGGGCGGAAACCCCCTAACACTTAGCACTCATCGTTTACGGCGTGGACTACCAGGGTATCTAATCCTGTTTGATCCCCACGCTTTCGCACATCAGCGTCAGTTACAGACCAGAAAGTCGCCTTCGCCACTGGTGTTCCTCCATATCTCTGCGCATTTCACCGCTACACATGGAATTCCACTTTCCTCTTCTGCACTCAAGTTTTCCAGTTTCCAATGACCCTCCACGGTTGAGCCGTGGGCTTTCACATCAGACTTAAAAAACCGCCTACGCGCGCTTTACGCCCAATAATTCCGGATAACGCTTGCCACCTACGTATTACCGCGGCTGCTGGCACGTAGTTAGCCGTGGCTTTCTGATTAGGTACCGTCAAGACGTGCACAGTTACTTACACGTATGTTCTTCCCTAATAACAGAGTTTTACGATCCGAAGACCTTCATCACTCACGCGGCGTTGCTCCGTCAGGCTTTCGCCCATTGCGGAAGATTCCCTACTGCTGCCTCCCGTAGGAGTCTGGACCGTGTCTCAGTTCCAGTGTGGCCGATCACCCTCTCAGGTCGGCTACGTATCGTCGCCTTGGTAAGCCGTTACCTTACCAACTAGCTAATACGGCGCGGGTCCATCTATAAGTGATAGCAAAACCATCTTTCACTTTTGAACCATGCGGTTCAAAATATTATCCGGTATTAGCTCCGGTTTCCCGGAGTTATCCCAGTCTTATAGGTAGGTTACCCACGTGTTACTCACCCGTCCGCCGCTAACGTCAGAGGAGCAAGCTCCTCGTCTGTTCGCTCGACTTGCATGTATTAGGCACGCCGCCAGCGTTCATCCTGAGCCAGGATCAAACTCTCCATAAAAAATTTATGATGTTTGATTAGCTCATAAAACTAAATAGTGTTTGTAACTTAAAAGTTACATTTATTGGAATTAACGTTGACATATTGTCATTCAGTTTTCAATGTTCATTTCTTCAACACAAGAATTAATTATACTCGCTATTGATATGAAAGTCAACAACTTTTTAAAATTATTTTTTGTGATTTTTAATGTTCGTTGATTTGTTTCGCTCAACAAATACATACTATACAGGCTTTTCCGCGTTTTAACAACGGTAAAAATTACACTTTCAACATCTTTCTAACGAAGATTATCTTTATTTAACGAACATTTTTAAATAAATTTCGTTTAATAATACGTTTATTATGAGTAAAAAGACTTATTACCCTATTTATCTATTCTACAAACGCACAATACACAAACTTTAAAAAATTTACATTTTCTTATAAAAAAATTAAAAACCGTTATTTAAGTCGTTATCATAATGAATAAAGTGGCTCTTTCTCTTCATTATGACACTCTTAATAACGGTTTGAGAATTTACATTTCTGTTCTACCAGCGATTGCTTTAGATAACGTAACTTCGTCTGCGTACTCTAAGTCTCCGCCTACTGATAATCCTTGAGCTAATCTTGTCACTTTTATGCCTATAGGTTTAACCAACCTTGAAATATACATCGCTGTTGATTCACCTTCTAAGTTAGGATTCATCGCTAATATTAGCTCTTTAACCTCTTCATCTTTAAGTCTTTCGATAAGAGTAGGGATATTGATATCTTCAGGCCCTATTCCATCCATAGGAGAAATAGAACCATGTAATACATGATAAAGTCCTCTGTATTCTCTCATTTTTTCCATTGCGATCACATCTTTATCGTCTTCTACGACGCATATAACTGATCGATCTCTTTGTTTATCTTCACAAATGTAACAAGGGTCATTCTCAGTAATATGACCACAAACACTACAATAGGTAAGTTCTCGTTTAACATCTACTAAGGCTTTAGCAAATTGAACTACGTCATCTTCTTTCATATCTAATGCATGAAATGCCAGACGTTGAGCCGTCTTAGGACCAATGCCTGGCAATTTCATGAAACTATCTATAAGTTTAGATATAGGTTCAGGATAATGCATCTATACTTACATTCCTGGAATGTTTAAGCCTTGAGTATGCTTACCTAAACGTTCTTGTGTTAAATCATCTGCTTTGTTCATAGCCTCGTTTGTAGCAGCTAATACTAAATCTTGTAACATTTCGATGTCATCTGGATCTACAGCTTCTTCTTTAATTTCAACGTCTACAACTTCTTTATGACCAGTAACTGTTACAGCTACCATACCGCCACCAGCTGTACCTACAATACGTTCTTCTTTAAGTTTTTCTTGTTCTTGAGCCATTTTCTTTTGCATTTTTTGCATTTGTTTCATCATTTGTTGCATATTTCCGCCACCGCGCATAATATCATTTCCTCCTTAAATGTATCGACATTTTTATTAGTTTATAATTTATTATACATGCGTTTATTATCATTGTCATGTATCACTGTTTTAACTATTTTTACCGTTATTAATTAAGATTTCTGGTTATTGTTTAATATTTTTCTTCTATATAATTAGTCATCAATTAAATGGACGGTTTCTTCACCAAACAAGTCACGAGCTTTTTGAGCCACATCCGTTTCTGGTTCTTGTTGTGGTGTATTCGTTGATGTTTCATTATGTTCAGATTGTTTACGATTATTAATGTATTCAGAACGCACTCTCATCCATTGATCGGATGGAACACCTACTACTTCTACATTTTTATTGATAATATTTCTAACTACATTTTCAATATTACTACGTTTTTCTTCATCTCTATTAACAATTTCACAATGAATTTCTTCTTCAAACTGAATAAGAACACGTTTAGCACTGGCTGCCACTGGTACAGAATTTTGTAATAAGCTGACTAATGATTTTTTATCGTTACTTTTAGCGTAATCAATTACTTCTTGCCAATGTTTTTTTAATAACTGAATATCTTCTTTATTAGCCTCATCTAAAACTTTAGCAATTTGAGTCATAGAGAAAGGATTTTTATTTGCACGTTTTCCTCTAGTAGTCGCTTGAGTTGAGTTCGTTTTATTACTTGGCTGTGTGATACCTTGAGCTTTTAACATTTTTAATTCATTTTCGAGTTGTTCCATTCTTTGTAACAACTCTTCATTATGAGGTTCTGAAGCTACTTGAGTTGTAGCTACGTTTTGGACATTTTCTGGTTGGTTTTTTATCATTTCAGCAATTTTCACCAATAAAACCTCAAAATGCACATTCTGATTAACACTAAAACGAATTGAAACTAATGTATCGTTAATAATATCAATTAAATGGTATAACGTTTCTAAATCGAAACGAATTAAGGCATCATATTCCGCTTCGCTTTCAACCGTTTTATTCATAATCGTATCACGTACGAAATAAATCATATCATTAATGAGACGGTTAACTTCTTTACCTTCTGCGATAAAACGATGATAACGTGCAAAAGCTTCTTTCACATTGCCATCAACCACTTCTTTAAATAAATCATTTAATGCCGCTTCATCCACGCTGCCTGTCACGTCTAATACGTCTTGCAGTGTGAGATGCTCGTCACCAAATGCAATGGCTTGATCCATAATACTTAATGCATCACGCATACCACCTTCAGAAGCTTTGGCAATAAATTCAAGCGCAGCGTCATCATATTGCAATTCCTGTTCTTCAGCCACAAAGCGTAATCGATCTACAATTTGTTCAGTACCTATTGCTTTAAAGTCAAAACGTTGTGCACGTGAAATAATAGTTGGAGGAATTTTATGAGGTTCTGTTGTCGCTAATATAAAAATTGCGTGTGCTGGAGGCTCTTCAAGTGTTTTTAATAATGCGTTAAAGGCCCCAGTCGTCAGCATATGTACCTCGTCAATAATATACACTTTATATTTTGATTCACTAGGTGCGTATTTTACTTTATCTCTAATATTTCTAATCTCATCTACACCATTATTACTGGCCGCGTCGATTTCGATAACATCTCCATTTGTGCCTTGTGTAATCCCTTTACATATCGCACATTCATTACACGGCTCCCCATCGTGAGGGTTTAAACAATTAATTGCTTTGGCAAATACTTTGGCGATACTTGTTTTACCTGTACCTCTCGGACCACTAAATATATAGGCATGCGATTGCTTTCCTTTTGAAATAGCATTGCGTAACGTTTTCGTTACATGTTCTTGACCTACGACGTCTTCGAAACTTTGAGGTCTAAACATTCGATATAAAGCTTGATAATTCACATTCGCACCTCCGTTAACAATTACGTTATATTATATCATGCCTTACTTTCCTAGATTCAACTCAATTTTATATTATATCTGCATTACGCACTGTCCCATGTGGATAATCATTTAACTGATCCCATAAGAACTTCACACGCAATTGATCTTGTTCTGTATCTTTCGAGAAAATATGGTGCACATCGGCCGGCTCATATCCCATCTTTTCAAAATAATTCGGACTACATCCCACTATTATTGTAGTGTAATGTTGCGATTTAGCGCGTTCTTCAATAGCTTGAACTAACGCTTTACCTAACCCTTGATTTTGGATACGTTCATCTACAATGAGAGAAACGAGTTCTAAAGCCTTATATTTGTTATCCTCTGTAACAAGGTTAACTTCACTTAACATAATGTGACCGATAATTTCTCCATTTTCATTTTTAGCAATCACTTCTAACTCGTAGTTGTATGTTTCCGCTTGACGTAAGCGTGCTACAAGCTGACGTTGTGCTGCGCCATTTTGAATCGTATGTTGATTATAACTATCTTCAATTTTATCGAGTGTTGCAGCATAGTCCATTTCAGTTAACGTGCTTAAATAGATTTGCATTCGTTATCCCCCTATTTATGTATCTTTCACACTTCTCTATTTTTGAAAAGGTCCCCAATGTTGATAAAAGCCAATGCCTATTTACTTCACATATAAATATGATACTTCTTTATTCTATACAAAAAAGAGGTGACTTTAAATTAAAGTCACCTCAGACTGTAGCCAAACCCTTTCACTCTTTGTCAGCTAATGCATGCCTAGGTCATTTACGCATGTTAAATTCCCGTCGTTATGCATTGCGCTTCCTCAATTGCTAAGGGCTTTCTTTCAGTCTTTTCTTATATAATTAATATATCAATAACCTCAATCAAAATTAATTAAAGTCACCTACAGGTTAATTATATATCTATGTATAAATTGTTAATTGTAAATATAAAAAACCGCGCACCTTCGAATCGAGTGTGTATCATAAACGTTACCGAAGTCGATAGCTAAATCTCGGCTACCCTACGGCACATATGAGGATCCACTTAATGCTGCTTCCGTCAGGACCTGACATGGTTCATGGGTTCATATTGCATAGGACCGAAATCTTCAAACACCTCGTGCTTCGGGCAGACTTCACAAAGACACACCCTCAACGAAGGAATTAAGTCTCGCATAAAGCGGATTTCGAGTACAGGGAACCGCTACCTCCCCACCTAGCACGGTAAGTTTTATAATACTATAAATAATCCTTTAAATGCAAGTATAATGTTCCAAAGAATCTTGCACTCTTAATATAAACTTCTCTCACACTTCTATGACGCCTTTTATTTGGTATACCTTCTTGAAAATTCATTAAATTTAAATTCTGTTGCTAAGTGTTTGGACACATTGTATTGAAATTGCGTTGTGTCTTTTAAATAAACAATACTTCTTACCGTCGCCGTGTAAGGAGGCTGCACTTTTCCAAAAACATCGTATTCCCATTTAGTAAATGGCTCGAACGTAATCGATTTATTGGAATAACTAATTTCTAAATCTAATTCCGCTTCCAAATAATGATAAATTGAGTCTTGTGCTACTTGATCAGTAATAGATGGAACAATCGATGTTAAGAAATAATCTTCATCTAGAATCTTTACTATATCATTCACGCTACGACTTCTAATAATATGAATAAGCGGTTGATTCTGCTTTAAATTGAGTTGTTTCTTAACATGTGGCACATCATCCGCTTCAACCACTTCATTAAGAAGCACTTGCGTCGTATGCTTCAATCCTAATTCTTCTTTCACTTCTTTGAAACTAATGAGATTCGAGAAAGGAAATTCCGTCATGCCTTGATCGATAACGATAGAACCTTTGCCTCTAATCTTTTGAATCATCCCATCATTTGCTAACAGTTCCAGTGCTTTCCTCACTGTTTCACGCGAAGCATGATATTTTTCAACTAATTCATGCTCGGAAGGTAACTGATCACCGTAGCTATAGGTACCCTCGAAGATACCTTGTTTTAATTCATCATAAATCGTTATAAATTTTTGCTGTGCCATATTTTCTCCACCAGTCTGCTTAGCCAATGATTATGACTGCTCAACTACAATTGCGCCAAACGGTGATATTTCACCGTTTTCCACTGTGCCATTTTGAATCACAATATCTCCATTTGTATCGATTTCATCTGGTAGTTTAACTGCTTCTTTTGAAAAGTTAGCAATCACTAGCCAAGATTGATTGTGATAATTACGACGATAAATAAATAATTGAGGGTGTTCCATATACATTGGCTCAATATCGCCATAAGTAATAATATCATGTTCATGACGTAGGGTGATAAGTTGACGATACATTTGTAAAATAGAATGTTCATCTTCCATGGCATCTTCAACGTTCACTTCATTAACATTATGAGGTATGTCTATCCATGGCGTACCCGTTGTGAAACCAGCATGTTGACTTGAAGTCCATTGGATTGGAGTACGTGAATTGTCGCGTGATTTTTGTCCTAAAATAGTTAAAATTTCTTCTTCGTCTATGCCTTTATGCTTTAAATTTTCATAAGCATTTAAAGACTCGACATCGCGATATTGTTGAATAGAATCAAAGTGTGGATCGGTCATACCAATTTCTTCACCTTGGTAAATGTATGGTGTGCCTTGCAACATGTGAAGCGCAATTGCTAACATTTTAGCACTAGCTTGGCGATTCTCTTCAGTTGAATCATCCCCGAAACGTGATACTACACGAGGTTGGTCATGGTTGCACCAAAAGATGGCGTTCCAACCGCCACCTTTATTAATGCCCACTTGCCATTCCATAAGAATCTCTTTTAATTTCAGAAAATCTAATTTCGCATTCGTCCATTTTTCTCCATCTACGTAATCCACTTTCAAATGATGGAAATTAAATACACTACTTAATTCTTGGCGTTTAGGTTGCGTGTACTTAATACAATTATCAATCGTTGTAGATGACATTTCTCCTACTGTCATCATATCTTTATCTCCAAATGTATGACGATTGAGTTCATGAAGATACTCATGAACGCGTGGGCCATCTGTGTAAAATTCTTTACCTATCTTTGGTGAATCTTTAAATTCACCTTTAGATATCAGATTGATAACATCAAAACGGAAACCATCTACACCAAAGTCAATCCAATGATTAACGATATCATATAACGCTTTGCGGACAGTTTCATTATCCCAATTTAAATCTGCTTGTGTAACATCGAATAAATGTAAATAATATTCGTCTGTGTGTTCATCATATTGCCAAGCATTACCACCAAATTTAGATTCCCAATTAGTCGGTGGTCCATCTTGAGATGGTCTGAAGAAATAAAAATCACGGTATGGATTATCTTTTGAACTAATTGCCTCTTTAAACCACTGATGTTCAGTAGATGTATGATTAATCACTATGTCCATCATTACTTTCAAATCACGTTGATGGGCTTCTTTAACTAATGTTTCGAAATCTTCTATCGTGCCAAATTGTTCATTGATTTTTAAATAATTACTAATATCATATCCATTATCGTTCATAGGTGATTCATAAATTGGCGTTAACCAAATATAATCTACCCCTAGATATTGTAGATAGTCTAATTTTTCAATAATGCCATTTAAATCCCCTTGGCCGTTGCCAGTAGTATCATTGAATGATTTAGGATAAATTTGATAAACTACTGATTTTTTCCAGTCTTGTTGAGCCATTTTCATTCCACCTTTATATATAGTAAATAGGATTAAAACGAAAAGACGTCCAAGTACTTATAAAATGATACGTGAACGTCTTTATTGTTGTTAATTACCCTTATTTTGTTTCGTCAGGATTTTCAACCATTTTCTTAGCTTTAATCGTAGTAAACCTTGAGAAAATGATCGTTAAAATTGCTGGGACTATAACAGCAAGCAATGTGATTGGAATATAAAGATACCAGTATTCACTTTTAATTGAGATGAATGCTGGAACACCGCCAACGCCTACGTTTCCTAGTACTCTATTTGCACCGATAATTGCGCCTAAAACGCCTGAAGTACAAATTGCAGCGAAGAACGGTACTTTAAGTGGTAAGTTTACTCCAAACATTGCGGGTTCTGTTACGCCTAAAAATGCTGACACACCTGACGTTAACGCTAAACCTTCTTCTTTCGCCATTTTACGACGTTTATAAATAAACCATGCGCCAAATGCAGCTGAACCTTGGCAAATATTAGAAATAGCAACGATTGGCCATAAGTATGTACCACCTAATTTACTTCCCATTAATTGGAAATCAACTGCTAAGAACATATGATGTAGACCTGTGATAACAAGTGGTGCATAGAAGAAACCATAAATTGCGCCACCTAACCAACCGGCATGTTCAAAGACAAATTGAATCGCACCAGTAATTGCAGTTCCAATGGCTAAAGCAATCGGTCCAATAATGATGAACGCTAAGAATCCAGTGATTAATAATGCTACTGGACCTACCACGAGCATTTTAATAGAATCATGTACGACCTTGTTAAGCGCTTTTTCAATGAGTGAAAGTACATAAGCTGCGATTAATACTGGTAATACTTGTCCTTGATAGTTTAACTGTTTGATCTCTAAACCGAAGAGATTCCAAGTTGGGATGTGCCCTTTCGCAATATCATATTGTGATACTAATTGTGGATGCATTAAAATCAAGCCAAGTACTAAACCTAAGATAGGACTACCGCCGAAGACTTTCATACTACTCCAACCAATTAATGCTGGTAAGAAAATAAATGCGGTACTCGCGATAACATTGATAATATTTGAGATATCTCCTAATTGTGGGAACTGTTCTACTAGTGGTTTAGAACCAAATAGATTTTCCATTGTTAAAAGGTTATTAATTCCCATAAGAAGCCCGGCAGTAACTAAAGCAGGTAAGATAGGAATAAAGATGTCTCCTAATAATTTAATCAATCTTTGTACTGGGTTACCTTTTTTAGCTGCAACTGCTTTCGCTTCATCTTTTGAGGCTTCTTCAGCACCTGTTTCTTTTATAAATTGTTGATATACTTCGTCTACTGTTCCTGGACCAATTACAATTTGGTATTGATTATCCGCTTTAAATTGGCCTTTTACTAACGTATTGTCATCTAAAGCTTCTTTATTAACTTTATTATCGTCTTTTAATACTAAACGCAAACGAGTTACACAATGGGTTGCAGCATCAACATTTTCTTTGCCACCAATTGCTTTAACGATGTCTTGTACATCTTGTCTTTTGACAGCCACGCCTTTCACTCCCTTATCTTTAATACATAAAGTATAACTTGTCTATACAAGTTTTGTAAAGGCTTACATTAAGTGTGATATTTTTTAAAATAGGATATTATTAGTACTGTTTTTACCAATAGTATGCAAAAAAAGACAAGTACTCAATGTAGATTGAGTACTTGTCTTTTTATATTTATTAGTCTTGGATTTTAATTATAATGGCGGAGGAAGAGGGATTCGAACCCCCGCGGCCCGTTAAGGCCCTGTCGGTTTTCAAGACCGATCCCTTCAGCCGGACTTGGGTATTCCTCCAATGAACACAATAACTATCTTATAACATGGTTCATTGGAAGTCAAACATTTTCTTTACTGTATTAAAACTTTTTTAATTATTTCTTTACAAATGAATTCTATTACATGGTCAAAAACAAATGTTTACACCAGCACTTTTTGTTGTAAATAACTATCGACTGACTTAGCAACCGCACGTCCTTCTTTAATTGCCCATACAACTAAACTTTGACCTCGACGTGCATCTCCAGCCGCAAAAATCTTGTCTTGATTTGTACGATAGTCTTTATCATTTGCTACAATTCTATTAAATTTAGTAGCAATATCAAATTCTCTTGGCACTGTAGGTTCAATACCTTCAAATCCAATCGAAAGTAAGACTAAGTCGGCTGGCCAATGTCTTTCAGTACCATCCACAACTACCATGCCTTCAGGCGTTTCTTCTAATATTTGAGTATAAACTCCGCGGATATTACCAATATGATCCACGTCATAACGCATAGTCTGAACGCCATAAGCACGTGGTTCTCTGCCGAAACGTGTTTCATATTCTTTATGCGCATAATCCATTTTGAAGACAGGTAAAGGAAGTGGCCATGATGTATTAGTTTTAAATGTAATTTCTTCTGGTGCTTTAGTATATTTGTTAAATTGTACAATCGACTTACAATTTTCACGTAATGCAGTTGCTACACAATCGGCGCCTGTATCTCCCGCACCAATAATGATGACATTTTTATCTTTTGCCGTAATAGTGGCCTCTTTAATTTCACCATTGAGCAGCTGTGTTTGTTCTGTAAGATAATCCATCGCAAAGTGAATGCCTTGTCCCATACGTCCTTCTAAAGGTAAATCGCGTGCTTTTTGAGCACCTGTGCATAAGATAATCGCATCAAATTGCGCTTCTAACTCGTCTTTTGATACATCTACCCCTATGTTCACATTCGTTTTAAATTTTATGCCCGCTTCTTCCATTAAGGCAATACGTCGACGTACAACATCTTTATCTAACTTCATGTTAGGTATGCCATACATGAGTAATCCACCGGGCTCAGTAGCTTTTTCGAACACTGTAACTTGATAGCCTATATAATTAAGTTCTTCAGCGGCCGCGAGTCCAGCCGGACCACTCCCTACAATAGCTACTTTTTGAGGTTTACGTTCTTTTGGATATTTTGGTTTGACCCATCCATGTTCAAACGCTTCATCTATAATTGTACGTTCAATCCCTTTAATTGCAATGGAATCACGGTTAATCTTCATTACACAAGAGTTCTCACATGGAGCCGGACAAACGCGTCCAGTGAAATCTGGAAAATTATTCGTTTCACTTAAACGTTCGTATGCCCCTTTAAAATCTTGATGATACACTAAATCATTCCACTCCGGAATATAGTTACCAATAGGACACCCGATCGTTTCTCGACCAAAAGGAAGACCCGTTTGACAAAAAGGCGTTCCACAATCCATACAACGTGCGCCCTGTATTGAGGCTTCTTCACGTGAAAAGCGCTGTTGAAATGCATCGTGATTTTTTAATCGATCAACAAGCGACAATTCGGATAACGACTGTTTCTCATATTTCATAAACCCTTTAAACTCGCCCATAATTGCTCTTCCTCTCTTTAATAAATAACTGCCGGTTGTAAGTTCTGATCAATTGAAGTACCTTCATCGTAGAAGGCAGCCAATTTCGCTTCCTCTTGTGGCAAACGACGACCTTGTAACTCGATTTTTTGCATCATTAACTCGTAATCTTTTGGAATGACTTTGACTACTTTATCGGCTACATGTTCAAAATCTTGTAAAATAGCCGCTGCTTTAGTGCTTTGAGTAAAGTGATAATGTTCTTCTAACATCGTTTTCAATAAGTTTCTTTCTTCGTCATGACTGATTTTCTTAAAGGCTAATGTCGGCAATGCGTTAACGCGTTTGAATGTCTCAATATCACTTGGGAAAATGTAGCAGACGCCACCGCTCATACCTTGTCCAAAGTTCTTACCAACATCTCCTAGTATGATGACATGGCCCCCAGTCATGTATTCCAAGCCATGGTCGCCAATACCTTCAACTACAACGTCTACACCACTATTACGGATACAGAAACGTTCACCAGCTTTACCATTAATATAGGCTTTACCTTGTGAAGCACCATAGAAACTAACATTCCCTGCAATAATTTCGTTCTCTCGGGCTTTATTAGGTGCTTTTACAACAACAGTACCACCTGATAGCCCTTTACCTACATAGTCATTTGCATCACCAGTGTGATGAATCAATAATCCTTTAGGGGCAAAGGCTGCCAAGCTTTGACCCGCATGACCTGTTGTTTCACCGATAATTGTATGTTCTGGTAAACCTTTACTACCGTGCTGTTGAGTAATATAACTACCTGTGATAACGCCCACATCACGTTGTTCATTATTTACAACATAATGTCCCTTAAATGCTTCTCCATTTTCAATACTTTGTTTAGCATCTTTATATAGATAATTTAAATCGAAACCAATATCTAAATGATGGTCTTGAGCGATTTGTTTCGAGTTTGGTCCATCTACTAAATGTAATAATTTAGTGACATCGAGTGATGCAGCTTTAGATTTGAAATGAATCTCACTAGAACGTTGTAATAAATCTGTTCGTCCCACTAAATCTTCGACCTTTTTCAAACCAAGAGAAGCTAAAACTTCTCTAAGTTCTTCTGCAATAAAATGCATAAAGTTGACTACATGGTCAGCTTTACCTCTGAATAAAGCTCTTAGGTCTTGGTTCTGAGTTGCAATACCTACCGGGCATGTATCGTTATGACATACGCGCATCATGATACAACCTAAAACGACAAGTGGTGCAGTAGCAAATCCAAATTCTTCTGCGCCTAATGCACAAGCTAAGGCTACATCTCTACCCGTTAGTAATTTACCATCTGTTTCTAAACGTACACGACTGCGCAAATCATTTAACTTCAATGTTTGATGTGTTTCAGCTAACCCTAGCTCCCACGGTAAACCAGCATGTTGAATACTTGTCTTAGGAGACGCACCAGTTCCACCATCATATCCACTTACTACAATTTTATCTGCAAATGCTTTAGCTACCCCTGAAGCAATCGTTCCGATGCCTGTCTTAGATACAAGCTTCACGGCAATATCCGCTTCTTTATTCGCATTCTTCAAATCGTGAATTAATTGTGCTAAGTCTTCAATCGAGTAAATATCATGGTGTGGGGGTGGTGAAATCAACCCGATTCCTGGCGTTGATCCACGTGTTTCAGCAATCCATGGGTAAACTTTAGTGCCTGGCAATTGGCCACCTTCACCTGGTTTAGCACCTTGGGCTACTTTAATTTGTAATTCTTTCGCATGTTGTAAGTAATCACTTGTAACACCGAAACGTCCAGAGGCTACTTGTTTAATCGCACTTGATAAATAACTACCATCCTCTTGAATTTCATAGCGTTTAGGGTTCTCTCCACCTTCACCACTATTACTTTTTCCGCCTAATCGGTTCATAGCTTTCGCTAATGTTTGATGCGCTTCTTCAGAAATTGAGCCATAACTCATTGCTCCTGTATTAAAACGTTTAACGATAGATTCTACAGATTCCACTTCACTAATAGGAATAGAAGGTTGCGTCTTAAATTCTAATAAGTCGCGTAGGTGATCCTTTCTGTTGTCATGAACTGCATTTGAAAAAGCTTTAAACTGTTCGTAATTATTCTCACGACACGCATGTTGTAACAAATGAATCGTTGTCGGATTAAACACATGATGTTGGCCTTGCTGACGCCATTGGAAAAGGCTTCCTGAGTCTAAATATTCACTATGACTACTTTGACGTGCTTTATTTTCTTCATCAATTTGTTCAATACTCAAGCCTGATAATTTAGATTGTGTTCCTGTAAAATAAGCATCAATGACTTCTTGAGAAAGACCTACTGCTTCAAAAATTTGAGCACCTTGATAAATTTGAACAGTAGAAATACCCATTTTAGCCATGACTTTAATGACACCTTCAGATAAAACATTCGTATAGGTTTCTACATTTTCAGAGATAGTACCTGTAAGATGTCCATTCTCCGATAAGTGCGCAATCGTTTGTTGTGCTAAATATGGAATCACCGCATTGGCACCATAGCCTAGTAAACAAGCGACATGATGAACTTCACGTGTTTCACCAGATAAAGCGACTAAACTCGTATTCATACGTAAATCTTCTCTAATCAATAGTTGATGAATATGGCTGATTGCTAATAACATTGGTATCGCATAACGTTGACCTTCAACTTCTGTTTTACTCTCTGTTTCAATGAGATAACTATCATCAAGAACTAGAATCGTGTAACCTTCACGTGTTGCTTGAATGGCGGCTTTACCTAAACGTTGTAATGCCTCTTCAAGACTACCATGATATAACGTTGATAAATGTTTCACGTCAAACTTGCTTTGTTTAATCTTCTCTAATTGACTCAACGTCAACACAGGTTTAGATAATTGAATGCGATTAAGCACAGAAGGATTCGGTTGTAATAAGTTTCCTTCTCCTCCTAAATAAGAAAGTTCACTTGTGACTATCTTTTCACGATACGCATCAATTGGCGGATTAGTTACTTGTGCAAACAATTGCTTAAAGTAATTAAATAATGATTCAGGGCGCTCATTTAGTACTGCGAGTGGTGAATCATAGCCCATCGCAACAATTGGATCCTTTTTGCCTGCCACTAACGCAGTCATATATTTATAAATATCTTCTTTAGTATAACCAAACTGTTTTTGTAATCGAAATAGTGTAGATGGTTCTAATAAACGACGGTGATACTTTACATCATCCAACCCTAAATCAACTTTATAATTTTCAAGCCATGTTTGATATGGGTGCTGACTCGCTATACGTGCTTTCAACTCGTTATTATCGATTACTTTATTAGCTTTGAAATCTACAAGTAGCAATTTTCCTGGATTTAATTGTCCTTTAAAAGCAACATTTTCCTCAGGCACATCGATGACACCCACTTCAGAAGAAAATACAATAAAGTTATCTTTAGTGATCGTGTAACGACCAGGACGTAAACCATTACGGTCAGTTAGCGCACCAATTTTATCACCATTACAGAATGAGATCATTGTCGGTCCATCCCATGGCTCCATTAAATAACTATAGAATTCATAAAACGCACGCACATTTTTATCGTTTGCTTTGTTATATAACCATGGTTCTGGAATTAACAACATTGCTACTTCTTCAGGTTCCATTGCTAATGTTAAGAATTCTAACGCATTATCTACAATGGCTGAGTCACTACCATCCTCATCCACAATCTTTTGAATTTTATAACTTTCTTCTCCAAACAATGTATGAATTAATTTGCGTTGACGCGCACGCATCCAATTGACATTGCCTTTTATCGTATTAATTTCTCCATTATGCATCAACATACGGTTCGGATGGGCACGTTTCCAACTTGGAAATGTATTCGTACTAAATCTTGAATGAACTAACCCTAGCTTTGATTTATAATCTTCATTATTTAGATCTAAATAAAACTTTTTAATTTGATCTGAACGCAGCCATCCTTTATACACAATCGTTTTATGAGATAAACTTGTGAAATAAAGTGTTAACTTTTGTGATTCTGCGTATTGTTCAATTTGCTTTCTTGCTAGGAAAAGCTGTTTCACAGCTGTTTTATGTGAGTTTAAATTGATAAAGATTTGTTGAATATAAGGCATAGTTGCCACAACATGCGGGGCAATAGCTTGAGTATCAACGGGTACATCTCTATAGCCGATAACACTTAGACCTTCTTGATCAATAATTTGATTAAATATTGTTTCATGTGATGTGCCAGCAATTTTTTGATTAGAGAAAAAAAGACCTACCGCATATTCCCCTTCATTAGGTAAGTCAAAGTCGCTATATTTTTTGAAAAATTCAAACGGAATTTCTGTCATAATACCTGCACCATCTCCAGTAACTCCGTCTGCCCCAACGCCCCCACGATGATCTAATCGTCGCAACATTTCTAAAGACTTTTCAATAATGTCATGAGACCTTACATTATTCATATTGGCGTAAAAACCGATACCACATGCATCATGTTCCTCACGGAAATCATACAACCCTCTTTTTAATCTATGTTCAAACACGATGCCCACTACTTTTGAGAATTTTCAGAAAATTTACTGTTAATAATAATTAATATAATGTAAAATATTTATCTGAACAATATATTAATTAGATGATACCGTTCTAAAAAATAGATGAATGATACCACGATAATAAGCACTATTGAAAGCGAGGGAACGTGTTGGAGATTAAACAACTTAAATATTTCGTTGAAGTCGCAAAACGTGAACATATTTCTGAAGCAGCTTTAGAGTTGAATATTGCTCAATCTGCTATAAGTAGACAAATTACCTTATTAGAGCAGGAGTTACAAGTGACCCTATTTAATAGACAAGGACGTAATATCCATCTAACCTCTCAGGGCAAAGCTTTATTAACTCAAGCTACTCAAATTTTAGGACAATTAGATGAAACTGTTGCCCTTTTCCAAAAAGAAAAACTTAAAAATGCACATATTATTAATGTCGGATTTGAAGAAAGTTATATTTCGAAGATGATTACGTCTCTCATTCAATCATTTGAGCAAAATTATGAGAGCATGGTGATGCCATCATTAATGACAACATCAGAAATTATAGAGAAGGTTCATACAGGGGCATTAGATATAGGATTAGTTGAGATAACTCCAGAATTACAACAAGATAGACGTTTATCATTGAAACCTTTATTTGAAGAAACATATCATATATATGTGCCAAAAGATGATGCGGTGGCCTTAGCAACTCAGCCACCTCTCTCTCAATTTGAGAAACACGAGTTATATACATTGACGTCGCTTGCCCCTAGCATAGAGCGTAAATTAAAAAACACTTTAAAAACGTCTCCTATTATTGTAGGAACAGAATTATTAGCGCAATACTTATTAAAGCAAAGACGAGGATATGTCATAGTTCCTGACTATGTAACGCTTAATAATGCTAATCAAGACATATATAATATTTCGCTAGCCCATACAGAGCTAAAACGTTCATTTTGCGCTATCTCAAAAAAAGATAATAAGAAAATAGATGTGCTTAATTTACTGAATTTAATACAACAACTATTAAGTAAAATATCAACCTATCATTAAAGATTAGCCTTAAATAAAGGTATGTTCATCAACCAGAACTGAAGCTGATTAAAAATCTGTAAATCAAAATAGTTACTATTTGAACAATCTTTTATGGAGGCGTATAATCACTCTGTCATAATAAAGGATAGAAATAAAAAATGAACGAGGTTTATGATTTATGAATATAAAGAAACAAACACCATTACAACGGCGCGTTCTTAATTGGATAACGCTTATCATCACTATTGTAATGATAGCTTTGTTTGTCTTTACATTTTTTAACGCGTCTTTTTATCACACACCTATCGGTAAAATCACGCAAGTTGAAACAAGCAAAGCACAAAAAATAACAGACGAACAACACAACTCTGACTTAAAATACAAACAGCATTTAACATTAACCATACTCAACGGTCAATTTAAAAATGCGACCACAACTATTGATAACACATATGTAAAATCTCAAGCAGATACTGAACATTTCAGTAAAAATGACAAAGTATTATTGCATATTCAAAAAAGTCCTAAAGATGCGACCATATTAGAGAAAAAGCGCGATAGTCTGACTGTCGCTATTGTAGGCATTTTTATCATAACGTTGCTTCTAGTAGGAAGACACGTGGGACTTCAATCCATCTTATCATTAATATTTAATACGATTGCAATCATTTCAGCGATAGCAATTCATAACGCACTGACATCTACAAATTTATTTTTATTAATGAGTATTGCGGTCATTCTTTCTACAATCGTTACATTGTTATTAGTGACCGGTTGGCACATGCGTACATGGATTACAGCACTTAGTACGTTATTAGGTACATTTTTATGTATCGGTATTACAGAATTAGTGATTCAACTTACGGGTGGTTCGGGCGTAAAATATGAAACAATGAGCTTTTTAACCTTACCTCCTAAAGATGTATTTATGGCTTCCGTATTGATCGGCTCATTAGGCGCTGTTATGGATGTAGCCATTACTATCTCTAGTGGTATGTATGAAATCGTTCAGCGTACACCTGACATCACTACATCTCGTTTAGCATTAGCAGGGCGTAATATCGGCCAAGATATCATGGGGACAATGATCAATATTTTACTTTTCTCTTATTTATCCGGCAGTTTAGCCATGTTTTTAATTTATTTAAAAAATGCTAATACGTTTACCTATACGATTTCAATGAATTGGTCGTTAGAAATAGCCCGCGCGCTAACGGGAGGCATCGGTATAGTATTAACGATTCCAATTACTATTGGCCTTATGGTGCTATGGGTTAAAAGAAGGGGTGTGATGACACGATGAATGCAATTTTTATACTCGCACTTATCTTATTTGCACTAATGATTATCTTCGGAGGTAAAAAAGGGGTAGTTTCTTACTTAACACTGTTTTTAAACTTTATTATTTTAATCATTAGTATTGTGTTCATTATGTTTGGTACCCCTATTTATTTAGTCTCATTCATTTTTTGCCTTATTATAGCAGCTTGCAATCTATTTATTTTAAATAGTTATAATACTAAGACAAAAGCTGCATTTATAGGTACCATTGCTACCACTATTATTTTAATTATCGGTATCTATTTATCGGTTAAACTAGGTCACTTACAAGGTTTTGCGACTGAGCAACAAGATGAAACGTATATTTTTTCAATGAATATTGGCATTGATATGGTCCAATTTTCAGTATTCACTATCATTCTTGCAGTTATTGCTGCAGTTATCGATTTAACGATTACCATCAGTTCACCGATCTATGAACTCAATGCTACGAATCCTAACTTAACTCGTAAGGAATTATTTCAATCAGGTATGCGTGTAGGTCGAGAAATTCTTGCTACTTCGGCAAATACGATTTATTTAGCATTCTTTGGCGGTCAGCTAACTTTATTCTTCTGGTTCTTCCAACTTCATTACTCGTTTGGACATATTATTAACTCGAAGATTTTCGCCCAAGAATTCATTTCTATTTTATTGGGTGGCATTGCCGTAGCCCTCAGTATTCCAATTACAGCGTGGATAACCGCGATGTTGATTAAACACCCTAAGTTTAATCATTCATCATCTTCTGATACGTCTTCTCTTGAAAATGAAGCACCAATTGAACGTGATTAAGATATACAAACGTAAGCATCCTACCATTCTCAAACATTGTAGTGACGCTTACGTTTTATTTATTTTATAGCTCATGATATAGACTGGCCTACCTTCTAAAGAAGCATCACCAGTATAATTGTATCCTGCGTTCTCATATAACCTCATTGCTTTATGATTGTCAGTATTGACTGTAAGTACAATTTCATTCATGATTGGAAATTCTTGTTCGATGAAATGAGGTAATGCGTCAATAATTGATTTTCCAATACCCTGGCCTCTATGTTTCGCATCCACACTAAAAGAACGAAAGAATATCGCCTGGGGATTATCACTATACGGGATAACACCACGACCTTCATGCAAAGTGAAATACGCCACACATCTGTCATTTTGCGTAACAATAATTGGATGCCTTTCACTATCCTCTTGAGCTAATTCAATATTATGCAATGGAGTTTTTGTAAATTTTCTATCTTCCTTAAGTACTTCAAATGATTCAATCCATTTAATATCATTATTTGTAAAACGTCGAATTTGCATTTTTCTCCTACTTTCTTGTCGAAAATGTTTCAATCCATTTAATTACAGCAGGTGCTATTAATGACGTATCAGCTTTATCAAACCACTTAATATCAGTGATTTCATTATCAATTGTCACTTGATCCCAATCAATATCTACGTTAACTTTAAAGCCATTCAATTCAGTTAACATATCGGGTTGAGGATAAGCCTCTCCTACAACTGTACCTATATAAGTGAAATCACTTTGTGATAAGTCTAAACTTAGTTCTTCCCTTACCTCTCTTTGAATAGCATCAAGTAAGGTTTCACCTTCATCAATCTTGCCTCCAGGAAAATAATACTTCTCTCTGTTACGTACTTGCACTAATAAAATTTTGTCCTCTGTTTCTTCAACTAGACACACACATTTAATCATAGGATATTATTCCTCCATTTATAGCTTTACACTTCAAAAAAATAACACAATTTAGTATGATGTTAACATATAATAGTAAAGAAGGTCGGGACAAAAGCGCTTAGGATTTGAGCAGAACCGAACGGTGAGCAAAATTGTTTCTCAAATTTTGTCGAATCGTGAGAGTGTCTGCCGAAAATTCTGCTTTCGGGACGCCGTTAAGCGATTTCCCAGAGCCTCAAAGCTTTTATCCAGATTCTAACGTTTCGGAGGGTATTATTCATGGCAAAAAAATCAAAAACTGCACGTTTATCTAGCTTAGTTAGTACAGCTGGCTTTATCGTTGATGGTTATAACGGTATTAAATTTAATGCTAAAAATAAAAACTTAGTTTATTTATCTTTAGGATTAAGTGCATTTGGTACATTACTTGATTTCATCGTTTCAATGAGATCACCATATAAATTCCGTAAAGTAACGGCATTTGGTTCATTCATCATTAACGTTACACGTTTAGCTTCAAGCTTCAGAAAAGTTAAAGAAGACTACAATTTCCAATAATAATAAAAGGCTAGCCATACTCAAAAGTTCAACATTGAACTCACGTATGACTAGCCTTTCTATTTATATATTAATGGATAAATTTATAATTACGTACTTGATATGCTGGAATAGTACGATACGTAACAATTCCTGGGCCTGCACTATAGTTCATTTCTGATACTAAAATGCTACCATTACTATTTACTCTTTCCACAAAAGCCACGTGTCCATAATAACCAGCATCTGATTGTGCGATAGCACCTACTGCTGGGCTATAATCAACTCTGTATCCATCTCTTGCTGCTGCATTATCCCAGTTATTAGCGTTCCACCAATATGTACTAATTCCTCTACCTACAGCTGCACGACGATTAAATACATGCCATGTACATTGACCCCAATCATATAAATTACTGTGATGATATGTTGGAGAATTATAACTTGATTGTGACGGTGTTACACTTCTAGTACTTGTATTTTGAGCACTTACTGGTGCTGTACCACTTACTTTTAATTGTTGCCCTGGATAAATGAAGAAGTTATTTAATCCATTTAATCGCATAATATGTTGATACGTTGTGTTATAACGTGATGCAATTAATGATAACGAATCTCCATAACGTACTGTATATGTACTAGTTGATCTATTAGCGTTTGAAGATGAATTGTTATTGTTTGTATATGTATGCGTTGCTGCCGAACCTGAAACTTTTAACTTTTGGCCTGGGAATATCAAGAAACTATTAAGACCATTTAAGTCCATAATATGACGATAAGTCGTACCATAGCGACTAGCAATTAATGATAAACTATCCCCTGCTTTTACAGTATATGTACTTCCTGAATTGCTTTGATATGATTGATTTGAATAATGATTCGTAGATGCAGAGCCAGAAACTTTTAATACTTGGTTTGGAAAGATTAAGTTTGAAGATAAACCATTTAGTGATTTTAGTTTAGCTATTGTAATACCGTAACGATGTGAAATTGACCATACTGATTCTCCACTACGAACTGTATGGGTTGTCGATGCTTCAGCTTGATGTCCGAAGAACGTTGAGCTTAAAGCCCCTGTTCCTATAATAGCTGTCGCAAGATATTTTTTATTCATGAAATAATGCCTCCTTAAATATACGTGAGTTATTTATTCATTAATATTTCGAAACTGAATTAAACGCTTTTGTATTTAATATTTTAATCATTTTAATCCGAACGAGTAGTTTACGTATATTAAATTAATACAAATTGACATAATATTCCATTTCATTTTGATTACAGATGTATGAATTTTTAGTGCGATATATATAAAATGTAAATTTTATATATTATTACGCGTTTTAAAATTTACATTTATACGATAATGTAAAAGACCAATTAAGAATATGAATACTTAATTGGCCTTCCAAACTGATTATCTTTATTTAGTTAAGCTATCTTCAATTTCTTTAATTTCTTTTTGTGATAAATTAACGGCTTTTTCTCCGTCTTTAGTATCTTTTTTCAATGCTTCTTGTGCTTCTTTACCATGATATAACTCTACAATTTTCTTAATTGTTTTATTATCTTTATCTTTAGAGTTCACCGCAACAATGTTGATGTAAGGTTTTACTGAGTCTGAAGAAGATTTTTCTAAATAAATTGGACCTTTCTTAGCATCTAATCCAGCTTTAGTCGCTACCCCATTATTGATAACTGAGATATCTACATCATCTAATGCACGTGCAGTTTGTTGTGCATCAACTGCTTTAATTTTTAAATGTTTTGGATTGTCTTTAATATCTTTTGTTGTGCCACTTAAACCGAAGTTGTCTTTAAGTTTTAATAATCCAGCTGATTCTAATAATTTTAAAGCTCGAGCTTGGTTAGACACATCATTTGGAATAGTGACTTCTGCGCCATCTTTAACATCTTTGATATCTTTAACTTTTTTAGAATAAACGCCTAATGGTGCTAATACAGTTGTACTAATTGCATCAATTTTTGTGTCTTTATGTGCTTTTTTATATTCATTTAAGAATGCGAAATGTTGGAATGCGTTCATATCAATGTCCCCATCACTTAACGCTTTATTGGGCACATTATAGTCTGAGAAGTGTTTGATTTCGACATCGATACCATCTTTTTTAGCTAATTCTTTTACCTTTTCCCAAGCAGCAGTATCATTAGAAGCAACCCCAATCGTTACTTTCTTATCGTTGCCGCCTCCGCCACATGCCGCTAAGACAATTAACGACGCTAATAATAATCCGATAATTTTTTTCATCTGAAAATGCCTCCCTAATTAAAAAATATATATTTAAATAACTAATTTCTTCGAATAACTCTAGAAATAAAGTTACCTAATGATTGAATAATTTGGACGATAATCACTAAAACTACTACTGTAATAATGATGACAAGTGTATCGAAACGTTGATAACCGTACACTAAAGCTAAGTCACCAATACCGCCACCTCCGACAGCTCCAGCCATCGCCGTACTACCAATTAATCCAATAATGGCAGTAGTAATCGCTAAAACGAGTGAGCCTAATGCTTCAGGTAATAAGAAGTGACGGATAATTTGAAACGGTGAAGCTCCCATTGCTTTTGCCGCTTCAATAATACCGTCATCTACTTCTAGTAATGAATTCTCTACTAATCTTGCTATGTAAGGTGCAACGTATACTGTTAGTGGCACAATCGCTGCAGTCGTTCCAATCGATGTACCTACTAACAATTTAGTAAATGGTACAATCGCGATTAATAAAATAATAAATGGAATAGATCTTAAAACATTAATAACTGGATTAAGAATTTGGTGAATAATGACATTTGGCCATATCCCATTTTTTCGTGTAACAACTAATAAAATCCCTAATGGTATACCAATTAACGCACCAATAATCAGTGCGACTGTCACCATATATAACGTTTCGTATAGTGTCGTATAGTGCTTGAAGTAATTGAGATGAATCTATACTTGAACCAAACATCTAACGCACCTCCTCAAATTGAATATGATGTGCATTAAAGTAATCCTCAATCTTATCTCGTTGAAAATGTTGGTCATGTTCAAAACGTAACCACAAATAACACACCGTTTCATCTTGAATATCCGACATAGATGAAAATAAAATCGTCACATTAACCTGATATTGACGAATAAGTTCATTCACTAAAGGTTGTTCAATTTGTTGTTTATCTAAAAACAATTGATAATCTGTGTAATGGTTATCTGCACGTTTAAATGATTTGCGTAACGCTTTCGATGGCTCAGTACTAATTACTGTAGAGACAAAGCTTTTAGCTGTCTTCGTTTTAGGATGGCTAAATACATCTTTAACTGTACCAAGCTCTACTACTTTACCTTGTTCCATCACAGCTACACGATTACAAACTTTTTGAATCACACTCATTTCATGAGTAATCATCATAATTGTGACACCGAAAGTTTGATTTACATTTTTTAATAATTGGAGAATTGAACTCGTAGTTGCAGGGTCTAACGCACTTGTTGCTTCATCACACAATAAAATTTTAGGATTTGTGACGAGTGCTCTCGCAATAGCTACACGTTGTTTTTGACCACCTGATAGTTCATCGGGGAATTGATTCTTTTTGTCGGCTAAACCAACGAACTCTAACATTTCTTCTACCTTTTCTTTAATTTCCGCCTTACTTTTATGACTTAAAATAAGTGGCATTGCAACATTTTTAAAGACTGTTTTAGAATTTAATAAATTAAAGTGTTGGAATATCATACCGATATCTTTTTTTACTTTACGAAGATCTTTTTCACTATATGTATTGATTTCGTGGCCATCTACAATCACTTGGCCTTCTGTAGTATGTTCAAGTTGGTTTACTAATCGAACGAGCGTACTTTTACCAGCGCCACTGTACCCAATGACACCGAATATGTCATTTTTATTTATTTTGAAAGACACATCTTTCAAAGCATGTATTGTTTCTCGCTTTTTCCGAAAAACTTTATTCACATTTCGAAATTCAATCAAACATCTTCACCCTCATCTAATTCTGATTATACATATAAGAATAATTGAATTATAGGGGATACTCAATTAAGCGTCACTACAGTTTTTTAAAAAATTAAAAATTTCTGAAATTTTTAGTGTTTATTTACTTATATAGTAATTTTTAACAATTTTCAATATTAATTGATAAAAAAATAACGAATGCCCTCCGGTGGCGCATTCGTTATTCACTATTCTTTATATCATCAATTTCTATCTACTTACGCGTTTAAAGTATCAATAGCTTGTTTTAAGTCTTCAACTAAATCATCTGTATCTTCAATACCAATAGATAAACGTACTAATCCGTCTGTAATACCTTCTTTAGCACGAACATCAGCTGGGATTGACGCATGTGTCATTAAAGCTGGTACAGAAATTAAACTTTCAACAGCACCCAGACTTTCCGCTAATGTGAAGTAAGTTGTTTTATGGATTAATTGTTTCGCAGCTTCTGTATCTTTCACTTCAAATGCGATAACACCAGTATGACCACTTGATTGTGCTGCATGAATATCATGATTTAAGTGATCTTTAATGCTTGGATGGAAGACTTGTTGTACGGCTGGATGATTTTGTAACATTTCAACGATACCTTCAACGTTACGGTTAATTTGATCCATACGTAAACCTAATGTTTTAATACCTCGAATTAATAAATAACTATCTTGTGGTCCAAGCACGCCACCAGTTGAATTTGAAATAAACGCTAAACGCTCGCCTAACTCATCATCAGCAGTAGCAACTAAACCTGCAACTACGTCACTATGTCCACCTAAATATTTTGTTGCTGAATGTAAGACAATATCGATACCGAAATCTAATGGATTTTGGTAATAAGGTGTCATAAATGTATTATCTACGACAGAAATTAAATGATGCTCTTTCGCAATTTCTGCAGTACGTTTAATATCTGTTACACGTAATAAAGGGTTTGAAGGTGTTTCTACATATAACATTTTAGTTTCTGGTTTAATATAGTCTTTAACCGTTTCAATGTGAGTCGTATCCACGAAATCAACATCGATGCCATAACGTGTGAACACTTTTGTTAATGCACGATAAGTACCACCATACACATCAGAATTTAAGATAATGTGGTCGCCTTTATCTAATAACGTAATAACTGCGCTAATCGCCGCCATACCTGAACCAAATGCGAAACCATGTTTACCGTTCTCTAAGTTCGCGATTAAACTTTCTAATGATGTACGCGTAGGATTCGCAGTACGAGAATATTCATAACCTTGTCTTAAATCACCGATATCATCTTGTAAATACGTACTTGTTTGATAAATTGGCGTTGTTACTGCGCCAGTATAGTCATCTGTCGTATGTCCACCATGAATCATTTGTGTTTTTTTCTTCATTTTATTTATCTCCTTTGTATTCAAATATTTTTTTCGACATATAGCGATCGCTTCCATCTGGGAAAATGGTTACAATAACACCTTTATCGATTTGATTTTTAATCTCTAACGCGCCTTGTAACGCAGCGCCTGAAGAACTTCCTACAAGTAAGCCTTCTTGTTTCGCCAACAGTTTCACATTTTCAAAACCATCTTTATCACTCACGGTAATAATGTTATCCACTAACGATCGATCTAAGAAGACGGGCCATTTCTCAGAACCAATACCTTCAATATCATGTGCATGCGCTTCACCGCCATTAAGCACTGAGCCTTCAGGTTCAACGATGACATTCTTTACATCGAACTGTTTCATATGTTGTGCGACGCCAGTGAACGTACCGCCTGAGCCAGCACCTGCCACAAAGTAATCAATGTGCGGTAAAGCATCTGTAAGTTGTTTACCTAGCGAATGTGTATAAGCAGCTGGATTATGTTCTGTTTCGAACTGGTTCATATAAACAGCGCCTGCATCTTCGGCATAAGCTCGTGCCTCTTGTTGCGCACCAATCATCCCGTTTTCTCTCGGCGTACGCTTAATATCTGCACCAAGCGCGCGCATAATTGAAATCTTCTCTTCTGAAAAGCCTTCCGGAGCGAAAATAACGCATGTTAAATTGTAGCGATTAGCCGCAATTGCTAATCCAATACCTGTGTTTCCTGCTGTTGCCTCTACAATAGTATCGCCTTCATGAAGTCGTCCTTCTTTGATAGCTGTTTCTACTAAATATTTACCTAAGCGATCTTTCACGCTACCACCAGGATTAAATTGTTCCAATTTAGCATAAATCTGAACGTTGTCATCACTAAAACTTTCTAATAATACTAGTGGTGTTTGTCCTATTAAATCATATGCAATCATGTTGAGTATCCAGTACGTTGATAACCGTCTGAATATAACCTACTTTCTTTTAATAATATTCATTTCCAAAATTTTTACAATCTACAATTCTTACTTAACCACTATGGATTATACGCTATCCTTAGCATTAATGCAAAAAGCTAAATTATATATTAACTAAAAAATTAGACTATTTACTATTACTAATTAATAACTATCGTTCCTATTAACAATCGTGTTACGATTAATGTAATAAACACACAAAGGGCGTATATTTTATAACTAATATGACACAAAGGAGAATTTACTTATGCCTTCAAAAGCAGATTTATCTTTATCCGTATTTTCAAATGAAAATTACAAAAAATTAACTTATACGAATAGTAATTTTAGAAATGCTATGTATGATGAATTGGAAGTGAATAAAAGTCGCTTTAAAAATTGTAATTTCAGCGAAGGTATCTTTAAAAATATCAATACTATTTCTAATTCTAAATTGATAAATTGTGACTTTAGTAGCAGTATCTTTGTAAATACTAATTTCTTCAAAACATTAATTAATAAAATTGATTATAGTGTGACGACGTTTGATGACAGTCAATTCAATTCTTTAACAATAGAGCATACTTACTTTAAAGACTGTAGTTTACGTAATGTAACATTTAAAGATGTCGTGTTTAAAAAAGTAATTTTTGAGAATGTTGCATTAGATTTATGTCATCTTGATAATGTAAAAATGAAAGATTGTACATTTATCAATGTATCAATTAATAATTCTGCTATTCCTGAAAAAGTGATGAATGAATTGCGTAAGCAAGATGTCACTTTTGAAAATATGTAATTCCTTATTTTTGAAATTAAATACAATCCTCTCTTGCCATGTTTTAAATACATCATTTAAAGGAATAATGATTTAGGTATTTAAAACGAGGAGGAATCACTATGTCAGTACATGCAGATGAACATTATGAAGAATTTGAACCTAGTGGCATATCTAGAGAAGAATTAATGGAACTAGATGAATTAAAAGAACTAGTGGAAAAATTTAAAAATAATAGTGACGATCAACAATTAAAAGAACGTATTAATGACGAATTTAGTAAATGGAAAATGTATGTCAAAGATCAATATAAACCTGAAGACACAACTGATAAAGAAAGACTTTCTAATATAGCAGATAAAGTCCATAGTGATATTAATGCAGGATTTGAGTATAACGATGGTGAAAAAGTTTATGATTTCTTAAAAGCCTCTTACCAAAGAGGTAAAGAAGATTTAGTGTACGGACGTACGCTTATCCTTTTCTCAGAAGAAAAAATAATTCATCGTGCAATGACATTCTTTGATTCTACAGAAGAAAATCATGAATTAGTATTATTTATTAACTCTAAAAACATTGAAATCAGTAAAGAAATCATGTCAGATGACTATGTGCATGGTTTAGAAATAGAACGTGACTATTTAGACACTTTATTCAAATAAAAAATGAGGTTGAACTCCTATAAATTTGTAGGAATCAACCTCATTTTTATATATATTAAAATAACTGTACGATAAACACTAATATGATAACAACTGGCATAATATATTTAATTAAGAAATACCATGGCGCAAAGAATTTGAACTTATCGCGTCCAAAGCTTTCTTTTAAAGTATCTTTATCTAATAATTGACCAACTACAAGCGTCGTACCTAAGGCGCCCAATGGCATTAATATATTTGATACGAGAAAGTCCATGTTATCAAAAATAGTACCTGCGCCAAACTTCAATCCACTTAAACTACCGAATGAAAGTGTCGCTGGAATACTTATAATAAATACGAGAATACTTGCCACAAATGCAACTGATTTACGCTTAGTATTATCATTTTTAGTAAAATTAGAAACATTAAGTTCTAATAATGAAATAGATGACGTTAAGGCTGCAAATAAAAACAGGATTAAAAAGATAAAATAAAATACTGTTCCAAAGCCCATTTGGCTAAACACTAGAGGTAACACTTTAAATAATAACCCTGGACCTTCTTGAGGCGCATAGCCAAATGTTTTTAATGCTGGGAAAATTGCTAATCCTGCTAATACTGACACTAAAATATTCATAATAACGATTGAAATCGCAGACGATTTAATTGTCATTGCTTTAGGGGCATAACTCGCATATGTAATCATTCCTGTCGTACCTAAAGATAGCGTGAAGAACGATTGACCTAGTGCGAAAAGCACACCTTTCATAGAAATATCTTCCATTCTAGGTTGTAAGATATAGCGCACCGTCTAAAGTTAAAGATTTTACTACTACAATAATTAAAAAGATAAACAATAGCGGCATCATTACTTTTGACGCTTTTTCTAAACCTTTTTCAACACCCATCATCACTATAATCATAGTCAACAGAATAAAAATACCTTGTCCCAATACTGTTAACCAAGGATTGCTAATAATTTTTTCAAAGTTAATTTGAGTGAGTGACGCTTTTTCAATAGATAGCATTTGTAAGATGACATTACCAATATAAATAATAATCCAGCCACCGATAACGCTATAAAATCCAAATAAAATAAATACAGCTAAATTACCGTTCCAACCAATGATATTTAGCCATTTCTTACCAGTTAATTTGCTATATATTTGAGTAGTATAAGTTCTTCCCATCTTACCTACTGTAAATTCCATAATTAATAGTGGTAATCCTACAAATATCGTAAATAATAAAAATAAGAGTAGAAAAGCTCCACCACCGTAAATCCCTGCCATATAAGGAAACTTCCACATTGCGCCTAGCCCGATTGCGGATCCAGCGCTTGCTAAAATAAATCCAGTTGAAGTCTTCCATTGCGATTGGCTACTCATTTTACCAACTCCCTTTAACGCGTTAAAGCGTTTATGCACTTAAGTACTACTCTATCACGTCTAGTTAAAGAGTGCAATATACATATATTTTTTATTTATTACTCTATATAGTAACATTTGTATAAAAGAGTCTATAAAGGAGGATTATTTATGTCTTTACTTCATGAAAATATTAAAGCTAATTATTGGAAAGGAAAAGAGGCCGTTGGTGGTCATGTATTATTTGAGGACAATGGTTTCAAATTTACTGCGCACGCTTTGAATATTCAAAAAGAGTCAGTATTTGTGTCTTATGACAATATAAAAGAAGTAAAACCATATAGAAGCCTAGGTATTATTCCTAATGGAGTAAAAGTAATTGATAAAGACGATAATGAACATAAATTAGTAGTCTACCAACAAAAAAATGTTATTCAATTTCTTAACGATACGAAAGCTTAATATATTTAAGAGTGGGACAGAATTCATTACGAACATATTGTCCCACTCTCTTATTCCTAAAGATAGAAGTATTTAACTCACACTTCTTTATACCTTCTACTACTTTTTATCCATTAAAATCATATGCGATGGCTTGTCCTTCAGTGACTTCTTGAATACTTAGACTTTCAATATGGTCAATATTAATATAATGTACTTGCGTATCATTTTTTAGAAATAAATAGGCAAGTTCGTCGAATTCATCAATTAAACGTTGCACACATGTATCATAATCTGGCCCATGTTGAAATGTTTTAAATTCAGTATATGATTTCCCAGAAACTGTTGTATATGTTAATAGAAAAGTACGTTTCATCTTATTCCTCCATTAATTTATGCATTAAAGAATTCAATGATATCAGCTTCTACTTTGTCACTACCATCACCGTGGGTCATCAAATGCTTACATAATGGGTGGCACATTAATTCTTTATCTTCACTCTTAATGTGTTGATAAATGTATTTGGCACCATCTTGATAAGATGCTTCATCTTTACCGCCGTATAAAATTCTTGCTGGTAATTCAATGTTGCTCAAATTTTCTGTTATACCAGTAATAAAGTTTTTAAATGTCGTAATATGAGGTTGATATGCTTGAATACTTTCTAATTGTTGTTGCGATGTTTCTTCGTCGAAATTCAATAATTCGTTCATACGTTGACCGTAGCGTTCCATACGCCATGCAATACCCGCTTCTTCTTTCTCACTTGGCGCAGACATCACTGCGATTTTATCCACTTTAACTGTTTCAGCTAATTTCAATGTAAATAAACCACCTAACGATACGCCAGTGACATAAATCGTTTCAAAGCCCTCATTTTTTAAAAATTGATACGCTTCTTGAACATCATTCCACCAATCGTTAATCGTAAATTGAGTGAATTCATTTAAAGGTAAACCATGCCCACTATAATTAGGTGCATAGCACGTATAACCTGCTTCGTTAAGTACGGTCGCCAAATGTTTAACATCACGAATCGTGCCTGTAAAAGAATGTAATAATAATACTGCTTCTTCTCGTGTCCCTTTAAGATGGATGGGACGTGGTGATTTTACTTTCATTCTAACTCCCCCTAATCAAATGCAAATTAAGTTTTATTAACACTGCCCGCAGGCTTAAATCTAAAAATGTGTTAGTCTACCCATTCCTTATAATGATTTCGAATTTCTTGAGCCAATGCTTGACCTTGTTGATAACCTGTATTACCAATATTTAAGATATTATTTGGATTATAAATATTATCTCCAATTTCTGCTTGGCTATCACTATCAGGACTTATCACTAAGACTTGGCTGTGTGCGCTTAACTTTTCAGCATCATCATAAGCGCTTGGCATCATACTTAAGCCATCAGCTAACGGTGCTAGAATAATAATCGACTTAGCGCCTTCCGCTAGCATCGCATTGGTTGGTGAAATCATGCCACCATCAATCCAGTCATTGTCATTCAAACGAATGTGTGGCCAAATACCAGGCACAGCACCACTCGCTGTGACCGCTTCTTCCAGCGTTATGCCACTTTGCGAATTAAATGTACCAGTTACTCCAGTTTTAGCATTAATCGCAGTAATTTCCAAATTATCTTTCCACTCAACATCACCTAAACGTTGGCGAATCGCTTGTTTACGCTCATTTAAATCTACTTTAGAAGGACGCGTATACACAATATCGCCCATCATTTGTCCGACTTTCTCAGCATCATCGCGTCCTACGATAAAGGCATTTTGCCATAAACGATAAACATCAGACGACATAGAAGCACGATCATTCTCATCACGTCGCTCATCTAATTCATAATAATAATCCTTCATATCATAACCATTCGCCAACACAGCTCCCACAAATGAGCCAGCTGACGTACCTATGATCTTATCCGCTTTATTTAATTTGATACCATTATCTATTAACCCTGCTAACACGCCAGCTTCCCAAGCGATACCCGTAATACCGCCTCCGCCTAATACTAATGTACGTTCATTTGTCATTGATATCTCTCCTTTATTTAACGACGTTGAACAACCTTTCTTTTAGCTCTTGGAAAATTAAGATAAAACAATGGAACAACCATTAAAAACAACGCTATCCATAGCACACCTAACGACACACCGCCCACGACATCCGTAATATAATGAGCATGGAAATATAGACGACAACCTAAAATGCCCATCCATATTATGATAGTAAGCACACTGCTTATGATTCTTATAGCCATCACCTTAATCATAGGCAAGATGACGATAAGTAAAGCTAAGGCTAATAATGTACTCGCATTTGAGTGTCCACTTGGAAACGAATAGCCATGATCCCTCATTAAATGATTATATGGACGTGGTCTTTCAATCAGTTGTTTAATCAAATAATTCATTAACGTGCCTGTATAGATACTCAATATGAGCCATATCGAAACTTTATAATTTTTAAATAATAAAATAAGCGCTAAAAATGCAGTTATGTACATGACCGATTTCACTTCGCCAATTTCAGCGCAAAAAGTCATAAAGTCCTGCCAAAGATTGTCTCCAAATTGTCTTTGAGGTTCTCCAAATCGTTCAGTGAGCCAATGTAGTGAACCTAAGTCAATGTTTTGAACAAACAATGTATTCATGCTCACATTTATCGCTAAAAATATAAAAATAATTAACCCAATCATGAACATAGGTACCGTTATCGCAGATGTAAATTCTTTCTTTTGTCTCGTCATGCCACTTTCACCAGTTCCTAATTTCATATATTTCCTTGTGTAAATTGTACACTAATTCGCTCTATTTAGCTTATAAAACAAATAACAGGACAGAAATCCATCTCGTTTCGAAAGATTCTTATCCTGTTTATGCACGTTATTATTTATTTTTGGAGTGTTTTTTCTAAATTATCATCTAATTTAAAGACAATCACGCGTTCTCCAGTGATTGTACTCAAGTCACTATGAAAGCTATTCACGCTCACGCCTGTAATATCTAATATTAATTGCATTAAATCATCTTGTCCGGATTCAACAAGTTCAGAACGTGTACGCTTAATATTAAGTAAGCCTTCTTGTGTTTCACATACACGGTATTCTGCTGGAGTTAAGACACCTTGTAAATTGACGATAATCATATCTCTTAAAATATCTGTTTTAACTGAAAGCGAACCTCTCCCAAGAAAGTCCTTTTCCCACTGAGTGATTGCTTTACTAATTTCCGCTTCATACGCACCTTTAGTTTTAGCCATGGTTAATCCTAACTCTCCTATTGATTGATTAACCTTATTTTATCACTTTTTCGTGAAAAACCGAACTCCCTACCAGTCTTTCCAACTGCCATCTTCATCGATACTTGCTAGACGTACCCAACGATGATCTACTTTCTGCTTAAATTTAATATTATTCTCAAGTAACGCTTCAATATAACTATCAGGCGCTTGAATGACCACTAATAAACGAATCGGAGAATGATAAATTTTATTATCCGCTGCCATCACCGATTGCCATGGTAAGCCCGCTAACAAGTCACTTGAATTACCTTGCATGATGCCAACGCCTGACGTTACAGATTGTGTTGTTTTATTCCCACTTCCATAAAAATGAGGTGCTACCGTTGAAGCGTAATATTGTAAATTAATCCATTGCGCAACTAGCGCTGGGCCAGAAATAATCGTATTAAGAATCTGACCGTCTGCATCCTTTTTCCAATCGTAATTATGTAAAAATGCACGACCTTCTAAATTGGTACCTTCTGTGATACTACGTTGCCCAATAATAAACTCTGCATTACGAGCAAGACCCCATTCTGGACGGATTTCACTCCAGTCACTCGCATAGCGACGCGCTTCCGCAATCGGATTTTTCACTTTGCCTTGATCTAAACCAGGTAAGTTAGCTAAACGTTCAGTATTGGCTTTATAACTTACACGTGGCATCGCTTCTTCTAACATATCAAATGCTTTTTGAGCTGACGCTGTTAACTCTGGCATATAAATATATTCTAATTCGTCTACAGACGTTTTATGTTCTGCTGCAATAAATACCGTTTCTTCCGGAATATGAATACCTTCTGCTTTTAAGCTTTGACGCACATGCGGTAAGTTACACATCATCGCAAGTAACTTAGCATTAAAGCCACTTGATGCCCCACCACAAGCACCACATTCTAATGAAGCGTGGTATGGGTTATTGTTCGATTCACTGCCGTGTCCACCTAAAACGACAAGTGGCGCGAAATCAGTGGTTAAATCCATAAGTTGTAATGCTTGTCTCGTGAAAGCGACTTGTTCTTCTTCAGTGAAGCCAATTGGTAAATCGCTATATACTTCATGTTCACGATTGATTGTTAACTTAGCTTCTGGCTTCTTCAACCAATTCTTCGTGAAGTTACGAACAAAGTTGCGTGTGCTCTTTGGTATCAGCGTGCTTGCTAATGTATTCAAACTTAAGAATGGGCCACTTAATTCTGGTAAAAGTAAACTTGGTAGCACGTTATGTTTCATCAATTTAAATGTGTAAAACATTGATGTGACTGAATGTTGCTGTTGATTATACGTATTTAAAGCATGTCGATCTGCGTATTCTTTAATTGTATATGCAGGTGGTACCATGACTGGCAATGAATTATGACTAAATTGTTCATCTAATACTTCTTTACGAATCGGTAAGCCGAAGAATCCTGCGATACCAATTGTTTCAAATGGACCTTCGCTTTCTAAGTGACGACGAAATGGTTCAGAACGTACGTCAATACAGAATGCTAATTGAACTTGCGTTTGTGGTGTATCTTGTTTCGTCGATTTATCATAAATACTATCTACTAATTCACGTTCATGTGTTTCTTCCCATGCTTCAAGCCATAATTTTTTAAAATAAAGCGGATTAAAATCATGTGCAAATCTCAAATGAGCAATTTGTTCTTCAATCGACATCGCTGCCCATTCATCAATAGACATTTCACCATAATACAACCATTTACTCACTAATTCTTTAATACGTCTTTCCACATTTAAGACTGCCGGGCGACTCATTTTTTCAGTATCTAAAAAGATACATTCCATTGTTAAACGAATCGCAAGATATTGTGTGAGTAAGTCTTCTTCGTGTTCATTCTGTTCTGCGCGATAATACATCATTCCTGCCCATCCAGGCAATGATAGGAAATGTCCTGTTAAATAGAATTCGCGTTCATCTTCTGCGATATCCAAATGATTTAATGCCATAACAAGTGCTTCTCTATAGTCATGAGGCAAGGTTTTAATCATTTTGCGTTGTGTTTTCGTCAACATAGGATCATGTTGAGCTAAGTGTAACCATGCCACATAGAATCCTTCTTCACGTTTAGGCATTGTCCAACTTGATTGGAAATTATCAAGATAAAGTTTTGACCACTTGATAATATGTGTATTTAGCTCATCCATTAGGGATTCGCCTTTAGCATTAAAGGCATTGGCACTTTTAGAACGCGCATATTTAAATGGTTCATTCTCAAAGACGCCTTTAAGTTTGGATACTTCCAGTTTTAAGTATGCTTCTTTCGTGATTAAATCTTGCGGTACATCTTGTATGCGCATTGCATTTTTGCAATAAGTGTCGATATGTTGTTGAGGTACAGTTGTCTCGTATGTACGCACAGCTTGTTTGACTTCTTCTTCAACGATAAATTGGTCTATCTCGCCCTTTTCCAAAGCAGTCATCACAGAGGCGTGGCTAGGGTATAAATCAATATCTCGTACGTGTTTAAACCACTGTGCGACTTGGTCGAAGGTTTGATGTTCCATTTCTTCCCAAGGGTTGCGTGCTGCAAAAATTGAGATAGGTGAAAGTGGCGTTATCACACGACGTGCTGATTTAACTGTTTCATCTATATTATGTTTGGTAATAGTCATGTCAGGTTTCACCTCTTATAAATATTTCTTCAAATAGTTAGGATGGCTTTCGACGGATTTAAATTTAGCTTCACCGATCTTAATGAGCCATAAATAAACTTTGGCAAAAGCAGTCGATGTACGACGGCGTGCGACCCAAATACTGAAGACACTACCTAATACTAGAATTGCGATACAAAGAATGGCACTGAATAATGGTGGATGAGATGGCACCATGTAAACACTATCTAAAATGTCCACAAATACTTGATGTGTGATGACATAAACGAATGCTACGATAACGAGCATAGCAATACCGATAATACGTCCCATAACGCCTCGATTTAATGCTACCATTTGGTTCCAAGATACAGATAATGACCAAGCTAAAATGAATGCACTAATTAAAGTGTAAGCATTGTGCTTACTTGTCATGAAAAAGATAATTGCAATAATAATCGCAAGTGCGCGTCCTAATACTGTCCAAGCATATGAGCGCTTAACGTTAGGCGGCGTAGGAATGTTAAAGCGTTTCACAATTGAACCTGATTGTAAGAATAAAGTTGCTTTAAATACACCGTGTAAAATTAAGTGAATAATCGCAGCTGAATAAACACCTAGCGCACATTGCACAAGCATAAAGCCCATTTGGCTCATCGTAGAACCTACGAGTTGGCGTTTATAGTCTACATGGACCAAACTAATTCCTGAACCAATTAATACGGAAATACTTGAGATAATTAGCAATACTGTTAACGCAATATGGTTATCAAATACTGGTGAAAAACGAGTTAAAATAATACCACCAGCGTTTACAATACCTGCATGCATAATGGCAGATACAGGTGTCGGCGCTACTACTGATTCAATTAACCAACTTTGGAATGGATATTGCGCTGCTGGAATAATGACGGCAAGCACAAGCAATAAGTCTATTAGCAACTTCATGCCATAACCTATTGCGAAATCGTAATTTTGCGTTGGATTAATCGCCCATTCTCCAGTTCCTACATACAATAAGATCACTGCTAATAATAAAGCGAGCCAACCGATAATAAATGAACGCGCAGAAACTTTGGCTGCCTCTGCAGGCACTTTCCATGAGCGGTTAAGACGAATCAATTGAGTTAAGCAAAATAACGTAAGTCCCCAACATAATGTCATTAATCGTAAATCATTACTTAGCCAACCAATTGAAGCAAATACTGTCGTAAAGGTGTAGAGTGTGAAATATTTACGATAGTTACGATCTCCTAGTAAATAACGCATTGAGAACTTTTGAATGATAAATCCTAAGGCTAATACAAAAGCACCTACTAACCAAGCAAGTTTATCTAATGCAAATATGCCTACCACTTCTCTATCTTGAATGGTAATTAAACCAATCACTCCTACGATGACAGGTAATAAGAGTAAAATTAAATGTAAACGTATGTATTGTACAGGGACCGAAGGAATTAAAAAAATCAGTCCACTTAGCACTGCAATGACAAGCGTTATAAAAAATAATGTTAATAATAAACTTGAACTTAACATTGCTAATCCTCCATTTTTCAAACTAATTTAATATTTAAATTTATATACGAAAATACCTGCAACAGACTAGTTTGGTTCCTATCATTTAAGGTTTCAACTAACTATCGCAGGCTTCTTTAGAACTCATTTGAATATATTATAAATGTTTTTTATAAGCTACCTTCTGATTATGTATATAAGACTATCTAGTGTTATCTATTATTTTAATTTAGTCTTTTAGAATTTGTGGTTGTGCCGATAATTTCTATATAACATATTTCTTATCCTTCAATTAAACAATGGATGTATTATAGTATGAAACATCCTTGCATAATTGCTTGATAAAGACTTATGTAAAAAAATTCGCGTAATACCTACAATATATGAAAATAATACCTAAATGTCAAACATTTATCGTGGCTAGGCTGAGTAATATTAAGGTTTTGACGTTATTGATGAATATAATAGAGTGTAAACCTTAAATTCTTAAACTATTACACTTAGGCATGAATCACTGTCGTAAGTTATCAGAAAATGGTCGGTTATGAAGCGCTTTCCACAACTTAGGGATTATCACCCTTTTATTTAAAAGCGCACGTTATACTGTATTTAACATTTAATAAGGAGGTACTCAAAATGGGAATCATTTCTGGTATTATTGATCTTGTTAAATTCATCATCGACTTAACTAAAAAATAAGTCCTAAATAACGCACATAGAATCTATTAAAAGTAAGTTAGTTTTTTTAAGAAGCTAACTTACTTTTTTATTGCTGAAGAAAAAACGTTTAACCGAGAAATAACTCGATTAAACGTTAGTGGATAAAATGAATTTTTTAGTTATCTATAAAATAACACATTTTTGAGTGTGTGCATGTAACAATTCTGTGAAAACGCTTAAATCTTTTAAAAAAAGTGCTTAATTCTACATAAATGATACTTAACCTTTAATTAAAGGTTGTAAATCTAATCACTCTCACTGATAATATACTTTGTAACACTTTATTGCAATAGACCAACAACATTTTAGAGAAAAGTTATATTAAAAAATATAACTAAACAACATCACAGAGAGGACATCTATATGCAGCACCACACACGCTTTACTTTTATTTCTGTAGTGATGACAATTGTGAACGTCTTTATTGTCTACACTACCCTTTTTACCAATTTATATAATCAAACTATCTTCAATTTTTGGTATTGGCCTGGCGCCTTAATCATTTTCCTTACACTTATTTTCAATACATTATGTTTATTATTAGGTATGCGCCTTATACTTAATATCATTTTGTTTATTTGTAACATTATTTTATTAATTATATTTACCTCACCATTTTTATTGAGTTAAATTTTCATAATTATAACAAGCGCGTGGTATGTCTTCTATTATAGAAATTTACTGCGCGCTTTATTTTCACTAATAATGAAATGCGTTGTTTTATAGTCCTCAATTATTTTCATTAATTAATGTATGTTCTATTTATTTACCTATGAAAAAGGGTATTTGTCTAATGAAGACTTTATATTGATCGCATATACATACCCATACGTTCGAAATTCATACATATTATAAAGTAGGTGTTAATATTGATAGAACATTTAGAAAAGAAAAAGCGGAAAACCTTGAAAGTATTAGCTAATATCTGGTTAAACGCAAATATAGATTCTCATACTTTTATAAATAGTCGTTATTGGATTGATAACTATAGCAATATGTTGAAGTCAGTAAAAGAAGCCAATATATACGTCTATAAGAAGAATAATCTTATTGTAGCTTTTTGCGGATTAGAAGGTAATTACATTAAAGGATTATTTGTCAAAACTGAACATAGAAATGAAGGCATTGGCACAGCGTTAATGCATCATTTAATGACAATACATGCAGAATTAACATTAAAGGTATTCGCCGAGAATAAAAAAGCCGTTCATTTTTATGAAAAACTCGGTTTCGTTACGGTTGATACCAATATTGACACCCTAGATAATAAAGAACTTTTAATGAAATGGACCAAACCTACAACTGAATAAAACCAAAATAAACCCTCTAACCGCAACGGCTAGAGGGTTTCATCATTCTTATCTCTTATTCCCACTCAATCATAGATTTAATTTTATAATACATCAGAAACTATAAAAAGACTATCATATCGCTTATTATAGCTGATTATTCATTAGATTTAATTTCATAACCTTGCCTTTTGTTTCAGAATTATGCCCTTTTTTTGCCCTCTGTTTTTTAAATAAATTTGATTTTAAATATTACATTATTTGCATTCTCATTTAAACTAAAAAAACACATCAATTAAGATGTGGCGAAAGGGGTTTGGAAAGTATCTTTCAAGGAGAATGTTTTCAAAAGATTGTAATTGCACTTACACCTTTTTTTAAGAAACTTATCTAAAAGACAAAACTCTCATTTCGAGAGTAGATAAATTATAACATAAAAATTGAAGCAATCACTAAGATTTGCCTCAATAAAAGGAAAAGTTTAAAATGTCTTAAGATAAACATTTCAATATGTTGAAGGGAATTTCAACGTGTATATACTTTACCACATAATCATATTTTTAAAAACCAATTTTTTATATTTCAATCAATGTATACTCACCATCATAGTCAATATTCATAGTATAAAAAAGGGGCACTCAGCCCCTCGAGTCTTATGCCGTATACTTAACAAAGTTAGAGATTACCTAAGTAAGAATGAATTGTATCAATAGACGAAAAGGATATAATGTAAGAAAAGTCTATTACAAAGGTAACCTCATTTGTTAATTATTACATATTCATTATTGTTTTTCTACTATTAATATTTGATTACATATAGTGATTTTACATGTAAAATTCCACTCTTGTATTTGTAGCGATCAATATATTTGTACGTATTCCTATTTCTCGCTGCATTAGAATACGTCTCTCAGCGTCTTTAAAAAATGTGTTTCGTCATGAATAATCACAGAATAACAAGATAAAACATGTTTATATTAATTTAAGCATGGGTATAATAGATTATGCTCATAAAATAAACTCTCCTCATTAGTCAATTGATTAATGAGGTTTTTTGTATATATAAAAGAGACCAACCATTAAGGTTAGCCTCTTTTAACCATTACATATCCACGTATAGCTAAGGGTTTCATTTAATAAAATAGGACAGCTGAGGCTTTATATTAGCCTCTGGAAATTATTATCTCTTTTTTTGTAGATAATGTCTATTAAATAATTGTTAAAAGTTTTTACTAGTATGTAAAGATGAATTTACAATGTATTTCCCACTGCAACACAGGACGCTTCTCAGAATTATAAAACTGGTATTAGTATTTCACAATACTTATCTTTTCCCTCTTCTTCCTTATAACGCTCTAATATAGGTTCATTTTTTACTCTTAACTTATTGTTATCTATAATGTCTGGTAAATTAGAATAGAAGTCTTTCACGTCTTTTGTTGTATGAGGTATTGCAAAAACAACATATTTTCCTCCCGTAAAACTTCGAGAATTTATAAAATCATTTATCTTTACATCTTCGTCTATTTTTAATACTAAATCATATCTACATGATTCTTCTTCGACAATTTGCGGATCGTCTAATGCTACACCTAATATTCCGTTAGTTTCAACATATCTCCAATAACTATTTTCTTTAATCCACTCTTTAAAATTTTTCATCATTTCATAATTCCTATTACTACCATACTTACCTTTATTTCTAACATAAATCACATTACAATCATCTAAAACTTCGATTTTATAGTTCATTTTAGCACCTCCAACAATAGGCTAACCCGAGTTAAAATTTATTACAATATGTATTTAAAAAGTATTTTATCAATACAAAAACGCCACTTAATAAGTGACGTTTGAACTATCTCATTATTTATTGTTTTTTATTATCTTTAATCTTGAAAACATCTCTTATCAATTCGTTACTTCCTATCCAATTAGAAATAGTACTCATAATAAAGTTTACTAATTTTCCTATCAATTCCATAGACATATCCCCTTTAATATCTCTACTTCACTTATACCACTATTCAACTTTTTTAATTATAAATAAATATCCTATCATCATTCAATTTTATAGATGGTACTATGCGCCTATCTGCACCATTTCTAGCAATCATTAAGTTAAACGGTAGTATTACTCCTAATCCTTTTTGCGTTTTACTCAATGTATGCCACACTGTACGCTCTTTATCATTCATCAGATCATCGTAATAGATGACGGAACATTTCTTTATCGACATCGCTCTGTTATACATATCTTCAATGCTTATCATATTTAATTTATCGGCAGTATCACTCATGGTTATCAGTCCTCTAATGGTAAATCATTAATAATCATTGTTCTGTTAGGGTGTTGCTCATGTAATTCATCTAATGCTTTCCGTTTTTCTTCTCCCTCATCTTCCGGCCACTCACCTATATTAATAAAAATCGGTGTGTCCGTAGATAATTCTTTCTTATCAATAAATAGCTTATGATACTTACCTAACATATCTCTAGCCCGTAAACGGTCACTAGGCTTAATAGGTACTTCTACCATTTCTACATGTTCGTTATAAACTAGGTTCATTCTGTCAGTATCGGGGTTGCGTTGAAACTCACCACGTTTAACGACAACCTCTCTCACTTCACTCTCATCACCTACTGCTGCATTACTTAGAATATGAAGTAGTTCGTTAGCTGATAGTACGCCCTCATCAATCACTTTCTTACGTTGCTCATCAATGTACTTAGCCACTTTCTCATTCTTTAGCAATCTACTACCTTGTACACTTGCAGTATGAGGACTATAACCAGCCTTAATTGCACTTTGTGTTACATTCAACGTCTTTAGGTATTCAGATATAAACTTTTCTTGTCTAGGGTTTAAATCACTCATGTTATCCCTCCTCTAATTTGTCTAATAAACCATTCAATAGCTGACGTATTCTTTCCCTACTTAAATTGAATATCTTTGCAACTTCATTCATTGATTTTCCTTCACATAGTAAGAAAAATATGTAGTATTCCCTTCTAGTTCCTACTGCATAAATAAGTTGATCTAATTCATTAAAAAACACTTGGTTTCCAGTATTCTCGTTTAGTGCAAAGGGTTCGACTTCATCACTCAGTGAAAAGAAATCATCTATATTGGTATTTTCATCATTATATGTAGTATCATGGTTCTCTTTTGAGTAGTCACTTATAAACTGCTTGATAGCCTCTCTATCGTAACTCATGCCCTTACACTTACTTTCGTCTTATCTTATATAAGTCACGTTGTAGGCGTTCTATGAGGTCATAATCTATTGTCGAACCATTGGACTGCATATAATACATGATTTCCTTTTGTTCACCTGGTGTATATCGCTTAATAACTTGTTTTAATTGCTGCATATTGCTATTAGATTTCATTTTGAAATACTTTAACTTTTCCTTTTCTTCTATAATAGTAATTGCTAACTTCTCTAAGGGATATGAGATAGTTATAACGCCATGAACTTCACTAGTAGTCATGTGGGAGATGTTTAGGTGATACATCATCTCTATTTGCATAGTGATAGCCTTAATTTTAGTATTGATAAACTTAGGGTTATATTCCGTTAGCAATGTGTACTCAGATATTTTATTTTCATGATAGATTAGTGGATATTTCACTCTTTTAAGGTTCATGTATGCACCTCACAAATAAAATGAGCCTACCGCTAAGGATAGGCAAGATATTTATTATTTAACTATTCGATTTTCTTCGAACATTTTCATAAGGTTTCTGTCTCTTTGTGACTGTTGAGTTAGTTCATCTTTTCGTTGTTGCTGAATATTTTGGGAAAATTGTTCTTCTACTACATCTAATACTTTGTGACATTCATCTGCCGATAATGTTGTTTCAGTTAAAAGATAATTACTAATCTTATCTAAATTGTATTTTCTAGCCATTATTTAGCACCTCTTAATTTCATTTTATTTCTAATATCAATGATTGGTAGCTCATTTCCGCTCACATAATTTGAATACTTAATAGGACTGAAATAGTTTTTAATTTCTGCTCTTACTTCTTTATCTTCTTCAAAGTTTTCTTTATCATAAACTCGAACAAATCTATCAAATTCTATTTCATATTCATCATTTAATGCTGCGATTTCATCTACTACTTTGTTATATTCCTCAACGATTGGCTCAAATTTTGCTAATATACGTTCTTTGTCTTTTTTGTACAAATGAGGTAAATCTGCTTGATGTTTAATAAGTTCAATTGCCTTTTTACGTCTAGCTTCATCAAATACTTCTTTTTTAGTCGATAAGCGTTTCTCTAAGGCTTTCAATTTCTTCTCATTACTATCAAATGTAGTATAGAGTGCGTCAGCCTCGTCATCTTGTGAGTTAGCAATTAATTCTTTATATTTTGCTTTATCTTCTTTAATTCGTTGCGATAACTCTTGACGCTCATTTTCAATTTTATTGATATTCTCTCTTTGACCTGTGACATATTCGTTGTATTCATCAAAATATTTTGCAGTTTTCAATTAAGTCCCTCGTTTCAATTAGTTTTTAAGCCTATTTCTCTTATGTAGTTATATGGCTTTTTAATCTCTTTTTGTGGTAATCGTTTCGGTATAGTTTGCAGTAATATTAAGACTTTCTCAAAGTCGATATTATTTTCATTTCTGTTATAAATAAATTCTTTAAATGATTTCTTATCTAGATCATTCAACTTTGCTACAAACTCATCATTATTCATATTCTTTTCAGTAGCACCATCTTCTTTTTCCCTGAGTGCTTTCTCTTGGTTAAGCGTCAACTTATGAGGATAAGTCTTTAATTTTTGATGCTTGTCATTTAGATATGAATAATTGTTTTCTATACCTTTATTACGCTCATTTCTATTTGTTTGAATATATTTGTATAGTTCAATCTTAAAACGCTCTATCACATTCATATGAGCCTCTGAGTGTGTATTAACATAGTTTTTTATATACTTTTGTTCTTTAGTAGAGAAACGCCCTAGAACAGTATAAAAGGCGTTTAAATCTCTTTGACTTCTACTCTTATACCGTTCCAATTTCTGACGTTCTTCTAATATAGCGATTACTAAATTTTCAACGGAATAACTCTCATAGTAAATGCTTTCTGATACCGTATCACTACATAAACTAGGTGTAGTTCGGTCATACATATCTTCTATATCACTTTCTATGAGTGCTATTCTTGATTGAATGTAGTAAGTATTAAATCTAGTGAACAATTCGTAATCGCTAACTTTCTCTTGGATAATTTCAATCGCTGCACTCACTACATCACCTTAAATCTCAGTTTTCTTTAAAGCCTCATATCGTTTCATACTGCCCTCAATATGACGCTTTATACTTCTTAAGGCTAATTCTTTCTGTTCCTCAGATTTAACCATGAAATAACCTCTTGCATCTTTTTTATAGCTGTATCCGATTGGATAACCATAATCAACTACTAAGCTATTAATCGTATTTCTTAACCATCTGTCGTTGTTTCGGTTAAATTCCATATTCAATTGATTAAATATATTTTGCTTAGTAATAATCTCGTGCTTAGTGTTGCGTAATACATTTAATACTCTGATATGATCGTTCGTTAATTCTTTTTCAATTGTTATTGTCATTGTTTTATCCTCATTTCATTCTTAATTGAGCAGACCTAAGTAAATGAGGAGGTAATAAATGAAAATCTAGTGAATTTACATTTTTCAACTATTGTATTCGTAGTTTCAGAGAACAAGAAAACTAATCAAATTATATAAAAGTATAATTACTTCTATAACACTATTATACTAAATTTACACCTAAATAACAAACAAATGTTCTTATTTTAGTAACGTTTATATAACTTCTTAACATTCCATTTAACACTATAAATAAAGCGTTTATACTACTTTTCATACAATTTCACACACTTTCTTTTATAGAACTAATGTTCGTTTTTACCTAAACTCAATTCGAAATCATTAACAAATCTTAACAATTACGATTTACATATAAAAAAGCCATGCACCTACTAAGTGCATGACCTAAAAATTTACGCTTTCACACCATCATAATAAGACTGTTTCAATTCATTCAATCGCTTAATCAATGCCTTACTATCATCTTCATTCGCTTTCTCATTCTGGATAAACTCAGTAATGATTTTCAAACCCTCAACTAATTCTGGTGCTGGTTCATTAATTCCAGTAGCTAACTGATACAATGCCTCCATATTACCTATAACATCAGCATTACTAGATTGAACGCCCTCAAGTTCATCTATATTGAAATCTTTACTCATGTAGTCGAACATATCAGTATTATTACTTTCTGCAAAGGTTTCTAGGCCATACATGAAATACTCATTATCAAACATGAAACTAGCCATCATATCGCTTATAGTGTCATGTGTACCATCATGTAAATCATAACCAGCATAATATCCCTCAATGCTCTCTATAAGCTTCTCAGTATGCTTTTCTGAGGCAATCTCAAAAGTTTTTCTCACTTCACAATCTTTTATTAACACATGAGCGTACATCTTCCCTTTGCTTACTAGATACACAGTATTAAATGGATCATTATAAATCTTAAATGCAAAAGGTAATTTATAACTACTTTCACATAAGCCCGTAAAATATCTTAATAATGTTGCTGCCCTAGTTTCAAATTCATTTGCTATAATTTCAACGTTCATATTAGACACACTCCATTTCTTTTTTACAAATATTAAATGCAATGGGCAACCAATGATCTGTTTTAATATATTTAGACTTCACTATCGGTAAGTCCAACCCTTTACCATCAACTAGATAAATAATTGGTGGACAAATATCCATCTCAATTAATCCATCTCGTTTAAGTTCAGCAATTATATTAAATGCTTCTTGGTTCCATCCAATCCAAAACACCACATTTGGATGTTGGCCGCTTGTATATGCCCCATCACCTTTATAATTAAAGTTATTTTCTTCGAATACATTTTCTATTTCTACAAAAGTAGTTCCATCGTGTGATTCTATATATTCTAAAATTTTTGATTTTAATTCATTCTTATTCATTGTATTCCTCCTAAAATTGTATAGGTGTCCTACCGTCCTATTATTAGTAAGTTGCAGGACGCATTTAGTACACTTGTTATTGCTACTCTCCCAATGTATTAAGGTTCTTTGTCCCGTTGTCCCACCGGTTTAGGTCTACACTTATATATATTTTTTGGGTTCTTGATATATATATTTTATAAAACTTTAACTTAAAGTTAGCAGGACACAGGGACACTTGTAGCATGGCACTTACTGTCACAATAGCTTGAATGTGTCCTACAACTGTCCTATTACTGTCCCGTTGTCCCTTTATCGTCATTTTCATTTTTTAAATCTCGATAATAAGAGGACAAATCAATTTGAAAACCATATTGTCTGCCTATACCTTCACCGAATCTATAACGCGACTTGCTTTGTCCACAATATCGTGTATTTCTTAATGCTTTATCAATCTTCCTTAAATTATGTGGTTGTGGTTGGTCATCTCGTTTCATCATCACTTTCCAAATTTCCATACTACATACTTTGTCACGCCATACATGAGCACCTGGTTTTGTATTTGGTAATTCAATCAATTTACCGTCACCATATAATTTAATATAATCTTGGTCTATAACATCGTGAGCATATCTTCTTTTTTCTTCTAATGTTCTATACCAATAGTCAGATGGAATAGGACGCTCAAGAAACTCTTCAATTTCACCGACTAAAGCATCTTTTTCAGAATGCTCTTCTTGGACTTTCAATGCTGTTTCACTAGCTTCTTTATCTAATAACAATACTTTATCGGTTGGATCATCATCAAAATAAACTTTAGCTTCAGCAAACATTTGTTGAACAATGTCTTGTGTTAAATCGTCAAATGGACTTTTAGTTGCTTTATTTTTATCTGTCGTAATAGGAAAGAAACGACGGTTACCTGTTTGGTCTTTTAGAAATTCATAATTATTTGTCGTACCTATAAACACACATTGGCGTGGATGTCGCTCAATACGTTTACCATATGAAGCTCTATAAATATCTACAATCGCACTAATGAAACTTTTAATATCTTCAATAGTAGACTTTTGAAATGCTGCGAGCTCTTCTATCTCACACAACCAGGAACCTTGTATTTTTTTATAGGACTCATCACCTTTAAACATTTTTAAACTTTGGTTATACCAATGACCACCTAACTTACTTACTGTCGTAGACTTGCCATCACCTTGCCCGCCATATAGAATAATCATGGAATCGTATTTGATACCAGGATGATAAATTCTAGCAACCGCACCCATCATCCATTTTTTAGTCACTTCACGATTATAATGATTATCTTCTGCACCTAAATAATCAATAAATAATGTTTCAATTCTTTCAATGCCGTCCCATGATTTAGATTCAATCATCGACTTAATAGGATGGAATTTATTATGATAAGCTTCTTTTTCAATGACACTATCCATAATGTCACGACTAAATTGCACATTATAATATCTATCTATATGAGAAATGACATGAGTTGTATCAATATCAGCCCAATAATAATTATTATCATCGTTGGTACGCCAATATGGTAGACGTTTTAGTTTAGTAATTTTTTCAAAGGAATCGTATTGTACTAACCCTTTTAAACTTTCATCATTTTCCATTATCAATTCTGCGTTTGCAGTGGTCTTTTTAAGGGCTTGTGTTGTGGCTGATCGTCTTAATTTACTACGCCAATCATCACTATTGGCCAAATAATTATTTTCATCAATCAACTCAAATACTTCTTCGTTGGTTACATCTTCCAAATAAAAACCTCCCTACTTGTTCTTACTATCTTTCTTCAAAATGCTTTTAAACGTACGATTAACTTCCTTTTGTTCAATTGGTGGCCTGCAAGTCATCGCCCATGCACTTACCAATCCGTAAACAAGATTAGCGTCTACATAACGACGCAATAGGTACCCTGTTAAAGAAGCTAATGTTTGGTTGCGTTCACCTTCACCTACTCCAAATGCAATTTCGCGCCAATATGAACTATCACGTTTATTAAATTGATTTGAATACTTCACTGTTACAGGTTCATCATTAACTACCATCTTGTTTAATTCTTCTTTTTTTATTGCTGGTGCGTCATTATATTTAAAAATGTAAATTGAATCCTTTGATTTTTTGACTGGTAACGCCATAGATTGTGATGGTACAAAACTAGATTCATCTACTGGATAACCAATATAACGTGCTAATCCATTTGAATATTTCCGATAGTCTGATGCACTCACTGGCTCATTTAAAGGTACTATAAGGCGAATACGAGGCTTTTCGGCAGTATATGAATACGTTGTATGAAATACCCAAGATACATGTTCCAATTTAGCTTTCAGCACTTCATATAGACCTCTAAAATCTTTGATTTCATCATAATCTAATGTGATTGCACTTCGGTTAATTAAAGTAGCATCACTACGATATTTACTAATGTTTTGATTGTCTTTTTCTATATCTTCAAAATCACCGTATACGCATAGGCCACGTTTATATTTATCTTCATTAATCATTGGTATTTGAAGCTTATTCAACCAATCTGACCAATTATATAAATCAAAACTACTACACGAATTTGAATACAAGTTTTTATATTGAACAATATGAATATTAAAGTTATTGTTTAACTTAACTTTTTGAAAATCCAATTTTTGACCTCCAATGTATTAAAACAAGAGCAAAGATGTTATAATACAAATGGAGTATTTTCTTATTGCTCTTGTATTTAATAAAATTTATATATTATGCGTTACTTTCGCTTTGGTCAGTTGGAAGTGACGCATTTTTTAATTCTTCTATTGCATTGTTATAGTGATGTTCCATTTGTTCAATCATTGAACTCACATCAGTAAAGATTGAATTGATTACTGCAAGATAAACAAAATGATTTTGAATGCTTTCATTTGCAGTATATGCTGCTACTTGATCGTTAGACGCAACTAGCATTTTTTTATATTCCTCAGCACGTTCCTTTTCATCTGCTACTAAGTTTCTGAGTGCGTTGAGTTTAGAAGTTAAATCTGCACTTATTACCTCATCTTTGATTTCATGAATTTGATACTTTAAATTTTTCATTTATTACTCCTCCAATCTTTCAACAAAAACTAGCATTTCTTCAACAGCCATTTTTAAATCTTCAATATTTTCTTCAGTTAAGAATTTACTAATATTAGAATCTTCATAAATGATAGGAAAATCTGTAAAAGTTTCAGTAGCTTGAACAACATTTTTGTATTCTTGATAATCATTTGTAATTTCTAAAATCTCATTATTATTTAAATAAGGGTACATTTTTTTAATAATTGAAATATCTTTGTTACGACGTTTTTGTAATAGTTTCGTCATTTTTTTAATATGCTTTTTGTCTTTAAAAATTAGATCGTGGCTCACTTTATTTTCAATATCTTTAAAATCTTGATTAGTTAAATTGTTCATTTTTTCATTTTCCTCTCTGAAATTATTTTTTGTGTTTAATTTTTTATTAATGTTCATTTACTACTCCTCCATTTTCTTCAATATTAAATGCTGCAACCACGCTACCTAACATGTGAATAGCAAAAGCTACATGTATTCCTAATAGCCAACCACTAAGGAATGAGATTGCTGAAATTAATATTAATTTGAATATAAATTTAGCCATTTTAACACCTCCATCGTTTTTATAAATATTTTTTGTGTTTTGCTTTTAAATACTTTTCAAACTGTCCTACGTTCACAAGCGTTAGCGTGCTACTAATGTCGATATACATATCTTCAATGCCTAAATTGTCATCTTCATAAGACTTTAGAAGTCGGTAGCAAGTTGAGTAACTAATGTTGAAAATTTCACAGATTAGTTTCGGCTTTGCATACTTAACTGGGAATACTATTTGTTTTTCTTCAAGTGCTGTATTTTGCTTAGTCGGTAAATCTTGCAGCTTAACATGTGGCATATTTTAAGCCTCCTCTTTTTCTAATGTATTAAGTAGCTTTTCTTTGTTGATAAGAATTTTTCCACCAATTTTGGTATGGGGTATTACATTTTGCTTAATCAATCTATAAGCATGTCTTTCACTTACTCTTAATAAAGCAGCAGTTTCTTTGACAGTTAAAAACATAACTCATTCTCCTTTTGAAATATTTACATTACAATCAATGTATAAATGAATTATATATGTTACACTGACATATGTCAACATATGTGTTTAAAATTATTTTTTTGTACTATATTTATGTCATTTTTGTAATAATAATCAGTTTTTTAAAATTACTTTCCGAACTATTTATATGGTATTCTTTTGAGTGAGGTGAAAAAATGCTAAATTTTAAACTTAAAAAAATCCTTAATGAAAAAGGTGTGAGTATTACTGATTTACATAAAAAAACAGGCATATCTAGAAATTCATTAACTTTACTAGCAAATGGTAAGTCGAGAGGTATTCAATACGATACACTAGATAAAATTACAACAGCTTTGAATGTTAATATAAGTGAATTATTTGAAATTGAGTTTGATAAACTTATTATAAAATTACAAGATAAGAAAAAAGATTTCTCTACATATAAGAAATTGTCAGAGGGATATTTCGAAAAAAAGAACTGGGCTATTAAATGTTCAATTGAAGAAGATGAAAATCTAAAAGAAAGTTTTATTCCTTATGAACTTATATTCAACATGGGTGCACATAGTTCTGTTCAAATAGACATTAATCTTAGAGAACACGAATTTCACGATCTACTCAATTCACTATTTAATAACATGGAAGATTTTTCTATTATTTTTGCATATTATTTTAGTCAAAAAGTTTTAGAAAACGAAACATATTTAATCGACCATATGAATAGTGTACTATCTGAAGATTTGTATAATGATGTTTTTGTATATATTCGTGCTAGAGGTCATTATACAAAAGTCATCCCTATATCTATTAAAAATAAAAATATAGATAAAAATAAAATTAATACTAGAGTTATGGAAATAAATAAAAAAAATAAAAATATCGTTTCTTTTGATAAATTTATAACTATTGAAACACAATAAAGCGTTACTTTTTTAGGAGGTCTACTCACATATGGCACAACAAAAATAATTAAGGTGGTGGTGCTATCGAACAATGTCTAATACACCATAATATATATATAAGAAGATAATAAATTTTGGGGAGTTACATACTGGTATAAAAATCTTTAAATTAAAAAGGGGTTATATCATGAAAATTTTAAACTATAAAATAAATTATGAATATGATAGTGATTTATATACCGTTACTGCAAAAACAAATAAAGGGAAAACTTTTACTTATACATTTTCAGAAAATCATACGTTAAAAGAAATTAGATACACATTAGAAAAAGTTGCAAAACAACTAGATAAATAGTTACTAAAATTCTTTTCTTATCAACTACAATCATTCAAAAAGGAGTTTGTTATGCTAATATTTATCATAATTTTATTTTTAATTAGCATTATATTATATGGACTAAGTTTCTTTTTAGCACAAAACGAAGGTTTGTATTATAAGAAGAATTGTAGGACTATCTCGGTGCTTATATTAGCCATCGGAGTACTTTGTTTGATGGGCTATCTTATAAATTATATATCTTCAAACTATTTAGGAATTTAATATAGCATTACAATATTTGAATAACTACACTTGAACCATTAAGCGTTTATGAATTGGACTATTTTAATTAGCATCATCTTAATGGTTCTAAATATACGGGATGCATAAAAAGTGATTTTCGTTATAAGCTGTCTTATGATTTTATGGTGCATATGCTTAATATTGTTCTTATATAACGTTTATATGTTTATAAAAACAGATGGTAGCATCATTACAAAAACTTATTCTACCTGGAGTATATTGTATGGTATATGTATAATAATCATCTTAATATTGCTATATAACTTTAAATAGAAGACGAAAATTTTATTAAGGAGAATATATTTGAGAATTTTAAATTGCAAAATAAAACTAAATAAAATTACTTTAGATGGAGTATAGTACTTAAATAAACATCTTCCTAATCGATTAGAACTCAATGTTAATAGAACAAATACTTAATACTAGGGTGTCTCACGTACTTTTTAAAATTTTAGGAGGTGATCATATGTGGCATGAGAAATTTACTAATAAGCATGGCGAAGTTAAATATCGCTATTATGAGAAGTACAAAGATCCACTCACTAACAAATGGCGACGTACTAGCGTTGTGCTTAATAAAAATGGTAAGCAATCACAGAAAGAGGCTCAGAAACGCTTAAATGAGCGTATAGAGGCAAAGTTAAATGACAAGACACCTACTACACTTAAGACGCTAACTTTTCATGCTGCATGTGCTGAGTGGTTTGAACGTTATAAATTAGTATCTGGATCTAAACAATCAACTATTACTACTAAAAGCTATAAAGTGGCTCACATCAAAAGAAATATTGATAAAGATATTCTTGTTAAGAATATGAATGCTGATGTTATACAAGATTTAATTAACTCCTCGTTAAAAGATGGATTAAGCCATAAATTAGTTAAAGATGATTTAAGTATTATTAAAAATATACTCCGTTTTGCTCAAAAAAAATACAACATCACTGATATATCATACATAGATAATGTTGTAATGCCTAAAAAAGCGACTACAAGAGAAGAAGTTAAAGCTAAACGTGAGAATTATTTAGAAATGACTGAAGTTCTAGCTATTGTTGAAGAATTAAAACGTATAGCAAATAAAAAGCGTGCTAGTTATATGAAAAGATCATACTTATTTACTGCTTACATAGTTGAATTTCAAGCATTAAATGGTATGAGAATTGGTGAACTCTTAGCAATTCAACCCGATAATATTGATTTTGAAAATAAGAAACTTGTTATAGATGGCACTATACACTGGCTCAAAGATGGTAACAAAATAGGTTTCAAAGATACCACAAAAACAGCATCATCTTACCGTACTATATCTTTAACTACTAGAAGTTGTGATATTTTACGTAAGGTTATGTTAGAGAATAAGAAAGCAGTTCAATGGGAAAATATGTATGTGGATAGGGGCTTTATTTTCACAAGTCATAGAGGCAATCCCTTACCTCTTACATCCATTAATAGAAACATACAACTAGCTACACAAAATATAGGGGTAGAAAAGCACGTGACAAGCCACACCATGCGTCACAGTCACATATCCTTATTATCACAATTAGGCGTGTCACTGCGTGCAATAATGGATCGTGTAGGGCATACAGACCATAAAACTACATTACAGATATACAGCCATGTTACTGAACAAATGGATAAAGATATGGTGAATAAATTAGAAAAGGTAGGAAAATAGAAAGCGAATAAGAAACCTGAATCTACGGAGTGTACTTGAGGTCAACTGTTGCAACAGTTGACCTATTTTTTATGCCTAAATCTCAAAAACTTCCACCTTATGCCCTTATTCTGCCCTTTTTTCTCAATTCAAAGCATAAAAACAACCCTCTAACCATTGCGGTTAAAGGGTTTTGTCATTCGTATATTCTATTCCCACTCAATTGTGCTAGGTGGCTTAGAAGTAATATCATAGACAACGCGGTTAACGTGGTCTACTTCGTTTACGATACGACTAGAAATCTTTTGTAAGACTTCCCAATCGATACGCGCAAAGTCACTTGTCATACCGTCAATTGATGTTACTGCACGAATACCAATCGTATGATCATACGTACGGTAATCACCCATCACACCTACTGATTGAATGCCTGGTAACACTGTAAAGTATTGCCAAATCTCTCTTTCAAGACCTTCCTCACGGATAACTTCACGTAAAATCGCATCTGATTCACGCACGATTTCTAATTTATCTTCAGTAATTTCACCTAATACACGAATACCTAAACCTGGACCTGGGAATGGTTGTCTCCATACTAAATGTTCAGGAATGCCAAGTTCGATACCTAATGCACGTACTTCATCTTTAAATAATGTATTAATCGGTTCGATTAATTCAAACTCCATATCTTCTGGTAAACCACCAACATTATGGTGAGATTTAATCGTTTGTGCTGTTTTAGTACCTGATTCGATCACGTCAGTATAAAGTGTACCTTGTGCTAAGAAATCTACGTCTGTTAACTTAGCCGCTTCATCATCGAACACATACACAAATTCGTTACCGATAATCTTACGTTTTTGTTCAGGGTCAGAAACACCTTTTAATTTCTCCATAAAACGATCTTTAGCGTTCACACGAATGATATTCATATCGAAACCTTCGCCGAACTGCTCCATTACCATGTCTCCTTCACCTTTACGAAGTAAACCATGGTCTACAAAGATACATGTAAGTTGATCGCCTATTGCTTTATGCAATAACACAGCAACTACAGAAGAATCTACGCCGCCACTCATGGCACATAGCACTTTACGGTCTCCAACACGTTCACGAATCTTCTCAATTTCGATTTCGATAAAGTTTTCCATCGTCCATTCGCCTGTACAATTACAAACGCGACGTACGAAGTTTCTTAATAAGTCATTACCATATTCAGTGTGACGTACTTCTGGGTGGAATTGTACGCCATAAATACGACGTTCTTTATCTTCAATCGCTGCATAATTTGTACTTGGACTATCTGCAATCACTTCGAAACCTTCTGGAATTTCAATAACTTTATCCGAGTGACTCATCCATACCGTTTGTTCCTCTGGTAAACCGAAGAATAACTCATCAGATTTAGCATTAATGATTGCTTTACCATATTCACGCTCGTTTGCGCGTTCTACTTTTCCGCCTAAAAGTTTAGTCGTTAATTGCATACCGTAACAAATACCAAGCACAGGAATGCCTAGATTATAAATCTCAGGATCAATTGTAAATGAACCTTCCTCATAAACTGAATTAGGTCCGCCTGAAAGGATAATACCTTTAGGATTCATACGCTTGATTTCTTCGATAGAAATTTCATGATCATGCAATTCACTGTAAACGCCCATTTCACGAATACGACGCGTAATAAGTTGGTTATATTGACTACCGAAGTCTAAGACAAGAATCAACTCTTGCTCTTTAGCCATTTCCATAATTGTGAAGCTCCTTTTAATTGATTTTTATGTAAATAATAGAGAAACGCTTTCCCCCACGCGCGTTTTTTAGTTATTTTGAAAAATGAACAACCTATTTTACAGACGCATGAGAAGAGAAAAGCGTTCTCTTAATGTTATCTAACAAGACTACCTAGATATTTCACTTTAAACTAGAATGAATAGTTAGGTGATTCTTTAGTAATTTGTACATTATGTGGATGACTTTCTGCTAAACCAGCAGGACCCATACGTGTGAATTGTGCTTCTTCACGTAATGCTTTTAAGTCTGGTGAGCCAGTGTAACCCATACCAGCTCTTACGCCACCCATAAGTTGATAAATTGTATCTTGTAATGGTCCTTTATAAGCAGTACGTCCTTCGATACCTTCAGGAACAAATTTTCTTGGAGATTTATCTTCTTGGAAATAACGATCGTTTGAACCTTTTTCCATAGCACCTAAAGAACCCATACCACGATAAACTTTATATTGTCTACCTTGGAACACTTCAGTCGCACCTGGACTTTCTTCAGTACCAGCTAAAAGGCTACCTAACATTACTGCATGTCCACCAGCAGCTAATGCTTTGATAATATCACCAGAGAATTTAATACCGCCATCAGCGATAATAGCTTTACCGTGTTTACGTGCTTCAGTCGCACAATCATAGACAGCTGTAATTTGAGGCACACCTACACCTGCTACGACACGTGTTGTACAAATTGAACCAGGACCAATACCTACTTTAACTACGTCAGCGCCCGCTTCAAATAATGCGCGTGTCGCTTCAGCAGTAGCAACGTTACCTGCCACGATTGTAATTTCAGGATATTTTTCTTTCATTTTCTTAACTTGTTCGATTACGCCTTTAGAGTGTCCATGAGCAGTATCAATAATTAGAGCATCTACACCTGCTTCAACTAATTTTTGCGCACGAATTTCAGTATCTTTAGACGTACCGATAGCAGCCGCAGCTAATAGACGACCATGTGCATCTTTTGCTGCATGAGGGAATTCAAGTACTTTTTCAATATCTTTAATCGTAATTAAACCTTCTAAACGACCATTTTCCACTAAAGGTAATTTTTCGATTTTATGTTCTTGTAGAATCGCTTCTGCTTCATCTAATGTTGTACCAACTGGAGCTGTAATTAAATTTTCTTTTGTCATAACATCAGAAATCTTGATTGAAAAGTCTTCAATAAAGCGTAAATCACGATTCGTTATAATACCTACAAGTTTTCTTGATTCTTCATCACTAACAATAGGTACACCTGAAATACGATATTTACCCATTAATGCTTCTGCTTCATACACGCTTTCTTCTGGAGTTAAGAAGAATGGGTTTGTAATAACGCCATTTTCTGAACGTTTAACTTTTTGTACTTCATCAGCTTGCTCTTCAATACCCATATTTTTATGAATAACACCTAATCCACCTTGACGTGCCATAGCAATTGCCATTTTAGATTCAGTTACTGTATCCATCCCAGCTGAAATCACTGGAATATTTAATTTAATTCTATCTGATAATTCAACACTTAAATCAACATCGCTCGGTAATACGTCTGATGCAGCTGGAATTAATAAAACATCATCAAACGTTAATGATTCTTTAGCAAACTTATTTTCCCACATTTGTAATACAGCCTCCATTTTTGTATAGTTAGTCCTATTATTTCACATTTTCTTCGTTTTGTTTATATTTTATACCGTTAAAAAAGAAATTAAGAATGATTGCAGAAATTGCGCCTAATACAATACCGTTTTGAGTTAACCAAGCAAATTGCTCACCTAATGCTTTAAAAGCTTGAGGTACTGCACTTATACCCGTTCCTAAACCAACAGATACGGCAATAATTAATAAATTATTTTGATTTTTAAAATCAATATGACCTAAGATACTTACTCCATAAGCCATTACCATGCCAAACATAGCTATCATTGCGCCACCTAATACAGGTAAAGGAATGATATTAGCTAAGGCACCTAATTTAGGTATACAACCACAAATTAAGAGTAAAACCACCATGCCATAAATAATATTATTTTTCTTAGCACCTGATAAAGATACTAAGCCTACATTTTGAGAATAGGCAGTATAAGGAAACGAGTTAAAAATCGATCCTAAGATAATCGCTAGACCTTCCGCAGTGTAACCCTTACGGAAATCTTTGCGTTCAAGTTGTTTACCAGTAATCTCACTTAACGCATGATACACCCCTGTAGATTCTATCAAGCTGACAATAGCCACAATAGTGAACACTAATGTCGCTCCTAAATCAAATCCAAATCCTGAAAAACGGAATGGTCGAGGAATACCAAACCAATGTGCTTGGCCTACTTGATTAATATCTACTAATCCAAACACACTAGCTAAAATAGTACCTATCACTAAGCCGATAAGGATAGCAATAGATTTTAAAAAGCCAGTCGTAAATCGTTGTAATAAGAGAATGACGACTAACGTTACGCCACCTAAAATTAAATTTTTAGGATTGCCGTAATCTTTTGCACCTTCTCCTCCAGCTAAATAATTCATAGCTACAGGCATTAAATTAATACCTATAATCGTAACCACACTTCCTGTCACAACAGGAGGAAAGAATTTAACTAGATATGAAAAGAAAGGTGCAATAATAACTACTAAAATACCTGATAAAAATAATGAACCGTAAAGGACGCCTAATCCTTTAGTTTGTCCAATTAATATCATTGGTGCTACCGCTGTAAAAGTACAACCCAGAACAATAGGTAAACCTGTTCCAGTTACTTTATTCGCTTGTAAAAAAGTAGCGACCCCACACATAAAAATATCTACAGTGACTAAGTAAGCAATTTCTTCAGGTGTAAATTTAAGACTAGTTCCTACGATAATAGGTACTAGAATCGCCCCTGCATACATTGCCAATAAATGTTGAAGGCTTAAAATAAAATTTTTCATTCGTCGTCACCTAGTAAAGTAACTTTATTCCCTTTAAGAGAAGCCACTTTACATAATGAAGAAACTGTTAAACCTGCTTCTTCTAATCTTTGTCGTCCATCTTGGAAACTCTTTTCAACAACAATGCCCACACCTACTGTTTCAGCTTTGGCTTGTTGTGCAATATCATATAAACCTAAAGAGGCATCACCATTTGCTAAAAAGTCATCGATAATTAAGACTTTATCATTTTCACCTAAAAATTCTTCAGAAACGATAACCGTACTCGTCTTATTCTTAGTAAATGAGTGTATATCCGTACTATAAAATCCATCTTTCAACGTGCTTGGCTTGGCTTTTTTGGCAAATAAGCAAGGCACATCAAAATGTAGCGAAGCCATAATTGCTGGCGCGATACCTGATGCTTCAATCGTTAAAATTTTAGTAATACCTTTATCTTTAAATTGATCATAAAATGTTTTACCAACTTCGTGCATTAACTTAGCATCAATCTGATGATTAAGAAAACCATCAACCTTTAAAATCTTCTCATCAATTACGACGCCATCCTCTTTGACTTTCTGTCTAAGCGATTCCACTTTAAAACCTCCTCAAAATATATACAAAAAAACCCTAAAACTTTGAAAAAGTTTCAGGATCTATGAGTGAACAGACAATACATCGTAGGATAAACACTTAAATAGCGATTAGCTTAAATGTGTCAGTCTAAAAACACTTTAAAATATATTATTTGTTCAATCACATAGAGAAACTGTAGCTATACGCCTACCTCCAAAGTCAAACAATGTTATATGTAGTATTTCTAGATGACCATTTAATAAAGTCTTTCCTTAAATTATATTATTCTGTACTCATAGTCATGTCGTTTGTGGCAACATGGTAGATACTCCTAAAGCCATATTCTTTAGATTATATGAGTGATATAAATTATTATTGATAATAGCAAATTTTTACATTCTTTTCAATATTTGAAAATGAGATAAAGCCTTATATGATAGCATTTATAGATGTAAGCGTTTCATTAAATGATATCTACCTATATTTGTAAACTATTCTCATTTAATTATATAATTATTATAGATTAGTTTTATAAACATTCATTAGGGTATATTTTTATTAAAAGTAGGACGAAATTGGAGGGCGAGAAATATGCCAGATATTACAGTAGTAGATAATCAAGATGAAATTTATAACGTTATTGACAAGAAAAAAGCGGAAGGTTATTCAGAAAATGAATTGACTATTGTAAGTAAAAGTAAATTGCATTTAGACGACTTACATGATTCTCAAATTTCATTAGTAGCTACAAGTGGTTCATTCAGCGACCGTATGTCTAGATTACTTACAGGCGAAGACGGAGAAGAAGCAGTGTTGACTCGCTATAAATTATCTGAGGATCAATTAGATAAGTATAAAAAAGAAGTACTTAACGATAGAATTTTAGTTGTTGCTAATAAAGATAATAGTTCTCATGATGAAGTAGAAGAAAATAATTCTGCTTATGAAGAAGTTGATATCACACATTATGCAAATGAATCTAAAGGTCCAAAATCATAAAGCAATTTAAAAATTTAATTATTCATCACCGTAAAATAAACTTATATTTAAGTCTATTTTACGGTGTTTTTTAATTATCATTACTATTTTATGTTTTTCTTAATGATAGCCTACTTTACAAATGTGCTATACTAAAACAAAAAAATTGTGGGGGTGACATTATGAAATTTCATACTATCCAATCTTTTAACGATGACTATTTTAATAAGGCAGTAGATTTCTACAACAAACAGCTCGATATCGATTTTTATGAAGACAGCTCGATAGTTAAAAAATCTTTGCAAAATAACAAAACTGAAAATGACTATGCCGTCATTGTAGGTCTCGAAAAAGAAGAAGTAGTTAGCGTAGCGACTGCCCATTATGAAGCGACAACAAACTCGGCATTCCTAATTCATTTACTAGCTATCAATAATGCTAACCACGATGAAATGATATCGGAAACGCTTCAAGAAATTGAAATCCAATTAAACGAACTTTCTAATAAAGTTCATTCTAGAGATATTAATTTTATAATGGTCGAAGTCCCTAAAGAACCAAATAGTAATGGTCATGATAAAGAGTTATTAGAGAAACGTGTCAATTCGCTTCTAACTAATGGTTTTAAAAAGCAAAGTGAAATCGAATACTTACATCCAAACTATTCGAATGAAACTTCTCCATTTGAAGTTGATCTATTTATTAAATCAAATATTGAACTAACTAAGGATATTTACCCAGCAAGTGTTAAATCAAATTATATTCTTAAGTATGTCTTTGCAAATGGCATTTCTAGAGATATTATTTATCCACTCTTAGAACGTATGAATTTACGCCTTCCTTTATAAGAACACTTGAAATGAGCGATATAAAGGGTTAAACTGAATAGCGAGGTTAGACTGACGTGTTACTGGCCGAAGACCGACGTCAGTGTAAATAAGTATAGATAAATATAGAAACGAAAGGACTTTCAGCTATGTTAACTAAAGAATTCGCTCAACGTGTCAACCTAAGTGAAAAACAAGTCCGTAAAATTGTACAGCATTTAGAAGAACGTGGTTATCAACTTAGCAAGACAGAATATCGTGGTCGTGAAGCCACTGATTTTAAAGAAGAAGATATCGAATTATTCCAAGATATCGCGGAGAAAGTTAAACAAACTAGTAGTTATGATTTAGCGTTTGAAGAATTAGAGAAAGAGAAAGATTTTTTACAAGTCATTGTTAAAGAAGACAAAGAACAATTACCTACTGATAACAACGTGGCTCAATTAGTAGGCGATTTACGTAATGAAATTCAAAAAATGCGTGAAGAACGTCAAATGCTTGCGCAAATGATTAATCAAGTTAATCAACAGCAAAATGAATTGAAAGAACTTCAAAGTCAAATTACTAATAAACTTGAGGCTAACAATCAATCTTTACAAGCGATTCAAACATCTCAAGAAGCAATTCAAAATGCTCAAAAAGAGCAATCTGAATACACTAAAAATGATTTAGTTAAGGAAATTAACGATAATAACCAACAAGCGATAAAAAATACAGCTTCAATGAGTAGACCTTCAACAGAGAAAAAAGGATTTTTAGCTAGATTATTCAACCTTTAATATATAGTTTAAATTCAAACCATAGTCTATAAGGACTGTGGTTTTTTCTTTTTTAAAATTAAAATTTTAGTTATTTAAATTTATTCAAACTACATTTTTAATAGATATAATTTTATTTTTTATTATAAAGTATTGAAATAATATCAAAACAATACTATCCTTATTAAGTAAATCGGAATTAAATTTCATCAAAGGAGATTCGCTTTATGGGGACTTTTTTTACAGTTATTAACATTGTCATAATGCTCGCCTTTCTTATTGGCTTATTTATTATGGCGAAAAAACATGTTTCCTTCCCTAAACGTGTATTTACAGCTTTAGGCTTAGGAATTGTGTTTGGTATTGCTTTACATTTAATTTATGGCGTAAATTCAAAAGTACTTGAAACCACAACAGATTGGTTTAGTATCGTAGGCGACGGTTATGTTGCTTTATTACAAATGATTGTTATGCCTTTAATATTTATTTCAATCGTTTCAGCATTTAGTAAGATACAAATTGGGGATAAATTCGCTAAAATTGGTTCTTATATTTTTATGTTCTTAATCGGCACTGTGGCTATTGCAGCTATAGTCGGGATTTTTTATGCCATTGTATTCGGTTTAGACGCATCAAGTATTGATTTAGGTAGTGCTGAAAATGCTCGCGGAAGTGAAATTAGTAGTAAAGCTAAAGATATAACAGCTAATACGCTACCTCAACAAATCTTAGAATTATTACCAAGCAACCCGTTCTTAGACTTCACTGGTCAACGAACTACTTCTACAATTGCGGTAGTAATATTTGCGATATTTGTAGGTTTTGCATATTTACGTGTAGCACGTAAACAACCTGAAAATGGTAGCTTGTTAAAACGTGGTATTGATGCCATTTATTCATTAGTAATGTCAATCGTTACTTTTGTTCTACGTTTAACTCCTTATGGTATTATTGCGATTATGGCTTCAACCATTGCTACAAGTGATTTTGCAGCGATTTGGACATTAGGTAAATTTATGATTGCTTCATATGCTGCTTTAATAACAATGTATATTATTCATTTAATTATTTTAACAATTATGGGAATTAATCCTGTTCGCTATGTTAAAAAGACGTTCGAAGTACTTATCTTTTCTTTCACTTCACGATCAAGCGCAGGTGCATTACCATTAAACATCCAAACACAAACACAACGTTTAGGTGTACCAGATGGTATTGCTAACTTCTCTGCCTCATTTGGTTTATCAATAGGTCAAAATGGTTGTGCAGGAATTTATCCAGCTATGTTAGCTATCATGGTAGCGCCAGTAGCTAAAGTTGATATTGATTTACCATTTATATTGACTCTTATTGGTGTAGTAATTATTAGTTCATTTGGTGTTGCTGGTGTAGGTGGCGGTGCAACATTTGCATCTATTCTTGTATTATCAACGCTTAACCTTCCAGTTGCTTTAGCCGGTGTACTAATTTCAATTGAACCAATTATTGATATGGGACGAACAGCTCTGAACGTTAATGATTCAATATTAGCAGGTACTGGTACAGCTAAGTTAACTGGTAACCTCGATAAAGAGAAATTTAATTCAAATCACTACGGTGACTTATCTACTGAATAAATAATAGATATTAAAAAGCGTAGCCAACATTCTAGTATCGTTAATATATTAGAATGATTGAGCTACGCTTCTTTTTTTATAATAGCTTTATCGCTTCATTAAACCTGATTTATTTAATTGTTCCAACATATCTAAACGTGTTTTTTTACTTAAAAATCCTGCCACTTGTTGTGACCAAGTTTCAGAACGTTCTCCGTTTGTACGTTCTTTATAATAGTTACTAACAGTTTCATCATATTGACTTAATTCTTCACTTTGTTGTTTTTGGTTACTATTATAAACATTTTTGTGAAAGACATGTTCAAATGGTAGACGTGGTTTTGGTGCCCCATTCTCATCATCAGCAGGCTCACCTACTGCCATTCCGAATAAAGGAAAAGCATATTCTGGTAAGTCTAAAATTTCACGCACACGACCAACGTCATTACGTAAAGAACCTAAATATACAATACCGTAGCCCATATCTTCAGCTGTTAAAGCAATATTTTCAGACACAAGTGCAACATCAATAGATCCTACTAACAAACCTTCTGCAGATTCAAAAGATGTTTCCATATTATAATCAAATTTTTCATTAATTAAGCTATGTCGATAATAATCTAAAACAAATACAAATAAGTAACCATTATCTACTACATGAGATTGACCTGAAACTTCTTTTAATTGCGCTTTAATTTGTGGGTCATCAATACCAATAATTGAGTATGTTTGTAAATAACTAGATGTAGACGCATTTTGACCAGCTTCAACTAGTTTTTTTACTACCTCTTCACTTAAAGGTTTATCTTTAAATTTTCTTACTGAATGGTGTTTTTTAGTTAAATCATAAACATGATTCGACATTTAATTCACTCCTTATCATCTACTGAATATATCGTAACAATTTATACTTATGTTTGTCTTCAAAGTCACCTTTCTCTCTTTAATAAAAAATTTGCATGCTTGTATGTTTAAAGTTATCATAATAGTAATAATTTTCAGATATTTAAGGAGAGATACTATGCCTCAAGCTAACAAAGAAATTTCAAACGCACTATACAAAGCTTTTACTTCTAAGAAACCTATTGAATTTGTCAGTAAAACGCATGACATTAGTGAAGAAGAAGCATATAAAACTCAAGATGATTTGATTGAACAACTTGAAAAACATCAAAAAGCTACTATAAAAGGTTATAAAGTGAGCATGACTAGTGCTGCTACTCAAGCCATAGCTAAAACGCACGAGCCTGCTTACGGTACAATCTTGTCTACTCAGGTGGTTGAAAGTGACGCCAAAGTATCTTTATCAAATCTTTTCGATCCATTATTAGAACCAGAAATTATTTTTGAACTAACTGCTGATTTACCTGAAGATGCTTCTAATCAAACTATTTTAGAAAGTGTTAAAATCGCAGCAGGAATTGAAATCCCAGACGCGCGTTACAAAGATTGGTTCCCTAATTTCACATTAGGCGATTTAATTTCAGATAATACTGCTACAGGATTAATTGTCGTCGGGGAACGCGTTACACCTTTAGAATATAAAGAATTTGCAGATATTAATTTAGAATTATTTAAAGATGATAAAAAAATTGAAACTGGTCATTCAAGCGAGGTATTAGGTAACCCAATTGAATCAGTAAAATGGTTAAATAAAAAATTACATGCTCATGGTAAAAAACTAGAAAAAGGACAATTTATTTCTTCAGGCACATTTATTTCTCCTTTACATTTAGAAAAAGGCACTTACACTGCAAAATATGACAAAGTTGGTAGTGTAACAGTCAAAGTAGTAAATTAATTATATATTGAGGTCAGGATAGCGTAGCTTCCTGGCCTTGATGCTGTTTAAAATGAACATCTAATAATAGAACTAAATGCTTATGACAACTTCCTATCCCCTTCACTATATATAAACGTTTTTTGTCCATGTTTTACTTGTTCATTTTCAAAAATAAATCTTCTCCATTATCAAATACAGATGTTTAGTTGAGAATGATAAAGGATAAATGATAGTAAGAGGTATTTGCAATTTACAATATTTATTTAAAAAATATAAATTTAAATACTTCTTAACTATCTTAACAAATTATATAAAAACCCTTATTTAACAGTATTTAAACAACATTCCATTTCTTGCAAGCTTATTAAGTTGACGAAATGGAAACGAAGTGTAATAATAATATTCAAGAAATTAGAATTATTATAAATAAGCAATTATTCTTATGTAATTCTAAAAATTTTTTCGAAAATCAGGAGGAATTTAAGTTATGTCTTTAATCAATAAAGAAATTTTACCATTCACAGCTCAAGCTTATGATCCTAAAAATGATGAATTCAAAGAAGTAAGCCAAGATGATTTAAAAGGTTCTTGGAGTGTAGTTTGTTTCTACCCTGCTGACTTCTCATTCGTATGTCCAACTGAATTAGAAGATTTACAAAACCAATATGAAAAATTACAAGATTTAGGTGTTAACGTATTCTCAGTATCAACTGATACTCACTTTGTACACAAAGCATGGCACGATCATTCAGATGCTATCAGCAAAATCCAATACACTATGATTGGTGACCCTTCTCAAACTATTACTCGTAACTTCGATGTATTAGATGAAGAAGCTGGATTAGCTCAACGTGGTACATTCATCGTTGACCCAGATGGCGTAGTTCAAGCAGCTGAAATCAATGCAGACGGTATCGGCCGTGACGCTAGCACTTTAGTTAACAAAATCAAAGCAGCTCAATATGTACGTCAACATCCAGGTGAAGTATGCCCAGCTAAATGGGAAGAAGGTTCTGAATCATTACAACCAGGATTAGACTTAGTAGGTAAAATTTAAGGAGGCATTATAGAATGCTTAATGCTGATTTAAAACAACAATTACAACAGCTTTTAGGTCTTATGGAAGGCGATGTTGAATTCAGAGCTAGTATCGGTTCTGATGATAAGTCTAAAGAGTTAAAAGAACTTTTAGATGAAATCGCTGAAATGTCAGACCATATAACGATTGTAGATAAAGAGTTAAAACGTACGCCAAGTTTCACAGTAAGTAAACCTGAAGAAGATACAGGCATTACGTTTGCTGGTATTCCATTAGGCCACGAATTCAACTCACTTGTTTTAGCAATTTTACAAGTGAGTGGTCGTGCTCCTAAAGAGAAACAATCAATCATTGATCAAATTAAAGGTTTAGAAGGTAACTACAACTTCGAAACTTATGTAAGTTTAACTTGTCAAAAATGTCCAGACGTTGTCCAAGCATTAAACTTAATGAGTGTTATTAACCCTAATATCACTCATACAATGATTGATGGGGCTGTCTTCCGTGAAGAATCAGAAGACATTATGGCTGTCCCTGCAGTCTTCTTAGATGGTGAAGAATTTGGCAATGGTCGTATGACTATTTCTGATATCTTAACTAAATTAGGAAGTACACAAGATGCTTCTGAATTTAACAATAAAGAACCATATGATGTTTTAATCATTGGTGGTGGACCAGCAAGTGGTAGTGCTGCAATTTATACTGCACGTAAAGGTTTACGTACAGGTATTGTAGCTGACCGTATCGGTGGCCAAGTTAACGATACTGCTGGTATTGAAAACTTCATTACTGTTAAAGAAACAACTGGTTCTGAGTTCTCTGCTAACTTAGCAGCACATATCGAAGAATACGATATTGACGCTATGACAGGCATCCGTGCTACAAGTATCGAGAAAACAGATAAAGCTATTCGTGTAACACTTGAAAATGACGCAGTTCTTGAAAGTAAAACTGCTATTATTTCAACAGGTGCAAGTTGGCGTAAATTAAACATTCCTGGTGAAGATCGCTTAATCAACAAAGGTGTTGCTTTCTGCCCTCACTGTGATGGTCCTTTATTTGAAAATAAAGACGTTGCAGTTATCGGTGGCGGTAACTCAGGTGTTGAAGCAGCTATCGATTTAGCAGGTATTGTAAACCATGTTACATTATTTGAATATTCATCTGAACTTAAAGCAGATACAGTATTACAAGACCGTTTACGTTCTCTATCAAACGTAGATATTCATACAAATGCTAGAACTGCTGAAGTTTTAGGTGAAGATCATGTAACTGGATTAAGCTATGAAGACTTAGAATCTGGCGAAATGAAAGAATTAAGCTTAGATGGTATCTTCGTACAAATTGGTCTTGTACCAAACACAAGCTGGATTGGTGACGCAGTAGAATTAAATAATCGTGGAGAAGTAGTTATCGATCGCGATAATCATACAAATGTTCCAGGAATTTTTGCTGCTGGAGACGTTACTGATCAAAAAAATAAACAAATTATTATTTCAATGGGCGCAGGTGCTAATGCGGCACTAAATGCCTTTGATTATATAATTAGAAATTAATAACTAGAACTTTTCTAGTTTGTCACTTAACCTATCAAATATCTTCATATTAAACCGAGATGCTTATTAGTATCTCGGTTTTTTTACGTATAATAATCTATTATATATTTGTTTCAAATAGATAAATTAGTCATCACTTGCCATAAATTGTTCATAGATAATTTTTATTTTAAGTTCTTATCATTCAAATATTTGCCTATAAATGATAATCTATTATTATGTTTTATTTATAAAGGAGATTATTAAAATCTATGAAGAAGAGTATTATAGTTGGCGGAATTTTAACACTACTTTTAACTTTAAGTGCATGTGCACCTCATAATGATGATAGTAATGAAAAAAATGAAGATCATCTACAAAGTAATGGTATTTCGGCTCCCAAACACGCTAGAAACTTAACAGATAAGGATATTTTCACCTCAGATAAAACTAACCAAAAAATTAGTGAAGATGAGATGAATAAAGCGATAAAGAAATATTTAGATGTTAATAGCGATATTCTAGATAATAAATATATTTTACAAAGTCAGATAGATAAACAAAGTGGCGGTCAAACAAGAGTCACAAAAGCTCAAGCAAACAAATTGAGTAAATTATCAAATGTAGCAGTTAAAAATGACTTACACTTTAAGAAATTTGTTGAAAATAATACTATCCCTGCAGGTTACAAAGACAACATAACTCGTATTATTAATTATTTTAACGCATTAAATAGTACAATTTCGGATATAGACGAAAAATTAGAACAACTTAATTATGAGCCTCAAAATACAATTAACGTTGTTGATGTACCTACACATTATGCTGGAGACGTAAATGGTAAACAGCAAAATAAAATTAAAAAATTCTTAAAAGATAAAAATATCAAAACAGACGTTTTTGATAAATAATAGAAAAAAGCCACACTTTAACGAGTATTTTCAATTCGTTAAAGTGTGGCTTTTTAGATTTCTATGTATATTGGCTTACAGTTTTCAATATTATAATCCAACGCTTCTTTTTTAGTAAGCATTCCAAAGTAAACGAGCATGCAACGAATTACTACTTGATGAGCTACTATCACTATTGTTTCAGCGTCTTGCGATACTTCATTTTCAAAAAATAACCGAATTCTATTTAAGACATCCCCATAACTCTCCCCTTCAGGCGCTTTCTGTGTAAAACTATGACGGAAATCTTTATATTCTGGGTGGTTAAAATATTGATGATACTGATTATCCTGCATTAATTTATCTTTATATTCGCCTTCAAATACACCTAATGAGCGTTCTCTGAGACTTGGTGTAACGGTAGTAGGAATATCATATGGAAAGATATTGTTATAAGTTTCAATCGTACGTGTTAAATCAGATACATAGACATAATCAATATCCATATCTTTAAAGTAGCTTTCTAATTTTTGTGCACCTTCAACACCCTTTTTAGTTAAATGTACATCTAATTGGCCACAGAAATAAGCACGATGATGTTTGTTATCATAATTCGATTGTGACTCTCCATGTCTCACTAAATATAGTTTCACCTTAATATTTCTCCTTCTTTTTTAAAATTAAGTACTCTTACTTAATAATAAATTAACCGAAAGTCCAATTAAAATAAAACCGACTGCATAATCAAATATCGATTTAATTTTTGGATTACTAAATAGTAATTTGATATATTGAAAAACAAAAACACAAAATAAAAACCAACCACAAATCACTAAAATGACAATAACGGATAACATTGCAATTTGTGATTTAACTTCAATACCACCAGTTGATAAAAATTGCGGTAAGACACTGACATAATATAATAAAGCTTTAGGGTTTAAAATAGTACTTAAAAACCCCTGACGGTAAGAAGTAAAACGGCTTACATTATTTCTGCCACTTTTAGCAGAAGTAAAATCCATAGATTGACGTGCACTAAGAATGCTTTGGATTCCTAAATATATTAGATAACAAGCTCCTAAAATTTTAATAATAAAAAATACATAATACAAACTAGTCAGTAAATAAATAATTCCAAATACTGCTAAGGACGAATAAACAATATGTGCCGAAGTGATTCCAAATGCTGACATTGCTCCATTTAATTTACCAGAATGAATCGTATTTTTCATAACAATTAAAAAATCAGGACCTGGTACGATAATAATTAGAAGCGTAATAATGATGAAAGTTACAATACCTTCCATATGACACCCTCCTTAAGTAAAATATTACATTAATTATGCCATATGAAGTGTGAGGAAGGTAAGTCATCCAGACGTCTTAAAGTCAAAAAGAGTAATTGCAACTTATGTAAAAGGTCTTATTTATATTTACAAGCTATTAATTATTTTTACTACTTTAATATCAATCTATAATTTTTCAGTTTTTATTAGTTTATGATTGTCATACCATTACATTACATGATAATATTAACGTGTAGTTAAATTATAACTACAAAGTCTTTTATATTCATGAACATAATACTCCTGGGTGACGCCTTAACCCGACGTCACCCTCTTTTTATGCCCTTTTTTAAGATTTAATTTCCTAATAAAAAAAGAGAGCCATTCAACATAGCCCTCTTTAACTCTTCAAATATTATTATTTTCTGATAACACGTAAGATTAAGCTTACGATAAAGATCAAAATAATTGAACCAATTAATGCTGGGAAGATTGGTACGCCGCCCCATACAGGACCCCACATACCGAAGATTCTACTACCGATTGCTGAACCGATTAAACCAGCGATGATGTTACCGATAATACCGCCTGGGATATCTTTACCCATAATCATACCGGCAACCCATCCGATTAATCCGCCGACGATTAACATAATAATAAAGCTCATAATCAGAATTCTCCTTATCTTTTTGTTTTTTATTTGCTTCTTACTTATACCACCATTAATTATTTTTAAACATATTTATTAAAAATTAATTAACTTTTTATAAGAAATTTACTTGAATTCATTTTTTAATACTTCTGAATTTTTTCTTTACGTGACATAACTAAGTTAATTGCTAGCCATACGATTTGTATGATAATAGGTAATAGAAATGCTATTGCCATAATAATAATAGATATTGCTCTTAATTCTGGTGTTTGAACAATACCAGCTGCGTCTGTACGTCTTTCCCAAATCATTACTGAACTGCTAATGAATAAGATAATCCAAAATGCAGAAACGATCCACCACAAAATCCATGAAAGTTTCATCTACTTATCTCCAATTAATATTTTTTATTTAGGTATTAATCTATTCCCTTTTCCAAAGATAAAAATCATAAAAGTACATTATTCTGAAAGTCTATAAAATTCTAATGCATTCTTATAAAAAATTCTTTCTTGAATGTCTTGGTTAAAATGATCCTGGATTAGTTGAATATCTTCTACGTTAAATGGGCGATTGGCACGTGTGGAAGGCAAATCAGTACCGAACATGACAGCATTAGGATTGATGTTGATTAATTCTTGAATAGCTGATAAAGGATCAATTTCAATTCTACCGAATCCAGTTGCTTTTACATAAACGCCCTGTCTAACTAAGTCTTTCAAGTCTTCAAATCCTTCTTCAGTTAAACCTAAGTGATCAATAGACACTTGAGGTAGTTGAAGGATAACCTCTTTATATTTAGTTAATTTCTTCGACTCAATGTAGATTTCTGTGTGCCAACCTACTAAATCATAAACGCGTTGCGCAAATGCTTTAAGTTTCGAAATATCTTCTGACCCACCGCGTTTTACATTAAATCTAATCCCCTTAGTTCCCAAAGTATTTAATCTGCGAATCTCTGCATCGCTAGTAGTTATCGGTAGCTGAGTGGTTCCTACGAATTTGCCATCTAATTTATGAAGGGCATCCACTAAATAATCTTGATCGAACTCTTGAAATGAACCTGAAACAACTGCACCACCAATAATCTCTAAATCATTAGTACGATTTAAGTAATCTTGTGTAGTGAAGGAAGGTGGCATATAACCATTATTCTCTTTAACTGGGAAATTAAAATCAATAATATGAAAATGTGCATCAAAAATTTTCATAACGATAACCCCTTTGTTTACAATTTATAAATTAAAAATAACATAATTATGAATAATGACTTAAAAGACTTGATAAAATTTGTGAAGAGGAATAGTATAATTAAATAACGTGGGTTTATTTTTATAAAAGACTTTATAAGTTTGTTAGGAAGATAATTTAACAGGGAAAATAAGATTATCTTACATTCCAGACTTAGCATATACAGGGAGGTTATGTATCATGAGTTCACATACACTTTTTAACTTAAGAACAAAACGAAATCTTGAAATTAATGAATTAACAGAGTTATTAAATAAAAAATATGGTACACACTATGAACCACATCAATTATGGGAATGGGAAAACCATCAACATGAACCTAGTTTCAAAGATGCGATGATTCTCGCAGACTTCTTTGATACACCTTATCAAATGTTAGTTGAAAGTAAATATAAAGAATATCAACAACATATTGATGATATAGATATTCGTTTATAATTTAAAAATGATTAAATCCGACTTCGATAAAGAAGCCGGATTTTTGTTTATAGTTAGATATAACGTTTTCGGAATTTCTGCCGTGCGAGGTTTAATTATTCCTCTTCAGTGTTGTTATCGCTACTGTCTTGTTGTGTTTGATCTGCTTGTTGTTCTTGTGGTTGGTCCGAAGCTTGTTGTTGCTCTGTTTGTTGTTGCGCTTGGTCTTGGTTACCATTGTCTGCAGCTTGTTGTTGGCTTTGGTCTTCTTGTTCTTCGTTATCTTGACTACCTGCAGCATTTTGAATAGGTGTATTTACAGCGTTCTCATGCGCTTGTTGGCTATTTGCTATAGTTTGTCCTTTGTCAGATTGTTGTTGATTATCGTCACTATTTTGTTGTTCATCACTATTGTCTTGCTGATTATTTTCTTCTTCAGCTTGTTGATGTTTAGCGTTTCTTTCCTCAGCAGCTCTTTGTTGTTCTCTTCCTTTAGCTTCTGCTTGTGCTCTTTGTTCCTCAGTCATGTCTGAGTAATCACCCACTATAGAGCCATCTTTCTTACTTACTGCAACGCCCACATCTACTGGAGTAGATACCACGCTTTGTGCTCTATAACTAATATAATAATTATCATCGGTTGTTTTATCATTATTAATGTGGAACGAATTCCAATCAGGTTGTTTACTTCCACCTATTTTTTCCTTAACATGACTTTTGGCGATTTGAATAGCCTCATCTTCACTAACCTGAGCCTCGTTAGCGTTATCTTCACTATTTTCAGATGCGTCATCTTCAGCTTGATTATCTGCGTTCGCATCATCATTATTGTCTGAGTTCGCCTCGTCATTATTGTCTGAGTTGGCCTCTTGATCATCGTTTGAGCCCTCGTCATTAGTACTATCTTGGTCTTGAGGTTGTGCTGAGCCAGTCATATACTCTCCACCAGCTTCAGTATCTCCATTTGAGTCATTGCTATCGTTTTGCGCATTATCATTTGTTGATGAATGCTCTTTATTATTAGATTCATCTCCAGATTTTTTAGGATCGTTAGATTTTTTTCCAGAATCTGAGTCATTATCTTTCTTTTGCTCTTGTTTGTTATTGTTTGAATTCTCGTCGTCTCCACCCGGTAAACCAATATTTAAACTACATGCTCCCAATAGAAATGTTGACGCCGTTAAACCTGCTAAAAAATATTTACCCTTCATAATTTAAAAACTCCTTATGTATATCTACTTAAATCATAACATTTAATATTCATTTTATTAACAATATCGTACAACTTATTACAAACTTTAAAAATCATTTACGTTGTAATTTTTAAGTATATTTATTATTTTAGTATTGATATATACAGTTTATTTTTTGAAAAGGAGGTTTTACACAATGGAAATAACTACAAATTGTAGTTTAAAAACTTTTATTTATCGACGGGTTAGTGTACCGGGTAGTCTTACTTTAACTAATCATCACTTAACTTTTGCGTCCTTTAGTTTAACCAATAGTCCACTCAATATACAAATTCCACTTGAAGATATTAAGAAAGTTAAATTAAAAAAAGGTATCTTTATAAAATCATTAGGCATATTCTACAATAATGATTGGTATGTATTTAAATACTTTCAAGATGATAACTATAATAAAATTTATAATCATTTAAATCAAAAACAAAAATAAATCAGTAAGTTGATGCTTCAGCCCTTCTTCTACCCTTCCCTTAAATTCCAACACAAAAAATAACCCCGCAAGCCTTAAGCTTACGGGGTTTAACCAATACTTATATATTAGTTTTCGTCTTTAACATATGGTAATAAAGCCATATGACGAGCACGTTTGATAGCTGTAGTCAACATACGTTGATATTTAGCTGAAGTACCAGTTACACGACGTGGTAAAATTTTACCGCGTTCTGAGATAAAACGTTTTAATAATTCAGTATCTTTATAGTCGATGTGTGTAATGCCATTTGCTGTGAAGTAGCAAACTTTTTTACGACGACGACCGCCTCTTCTTGGTCCACCTGCCATGGTTAATTACCTCCTTTTGAAATAGTTTTTATACGTTCATTTTATTATTAGAATGGTAAGTCATCATCACTAATATCAATCGGGCCATTTGCATTCGCAAAAGGATTATCTGATTGTTTATTATTTGATGATTGATTATTGTTATAAGACGTATTTTGTCCTGATTGTTGACCACCAAATCCTTGACCGTAGTCTTGGAAATCATTGTTACTACTTTGATTACGTTGGCCACCTTGAGCATTTTTAGGTTCAAGGAATTGAACACTATCAGCTACAACTTCAGTAACAAAGATACGACGACCTTCTTGATTTTCATAACTGCGTGATTGTATGCGACCATCAACGCCAGCTAAACTACCTTTGAATAAATAATTATTCACATTCTCTGCTTGTCTTCTAAACACAACAACATTAATAAAGTCAGCTTCGCGTTCCCCTTGAGCATTCGTGAAAGTACGATTAACTGCTAGAGTAAATGTCGCTACACTTACGCCTGAGGGAGTGGTTCTGTATTCTGGATCTTTAGTTAAACGACCTACTAATACAACTCTGTTTATCATTAAAACGCCCCCATTAAATTATTACTTATCTTGGTCTTCGCGGATAACGATATAACGGATGATATCGTCACTGATTTTAGCTAAACGTTGGAATTCGTCTGTAGCTCTGTTGTTATCAGTTTTAATGCGTACGATGTTATAGAAACCTTCTTTGAAATCTTCAATTTCGTAAGCAAGACGGCGTTTACCCCAGTCTTTTTCTTCTAAAACTTCTGATCCTTCTGAAGCTAAGATACCGTTAAAGCGTTCAACAACAGCTTTTTTAGCATCCTCTTCAATGTTAGGACGTACGACATACATAATTTCATATGTTCTCATTTTATACTTGCACCTCCTTGTGGTCTATGCGGCCTATCGACTCCTGTCGACAAGCAAGGAATAATTTTCATTACTCACAATCAAGAATTATAGCATAGAGTATTACTTTTTACAATAAATTTTCACTCTCTCAATTTTCTTTTTTGAAAAGGCAGTCCCAAACATGAAATAATGCTCATATGCTCCTTAATAATATCAATAAACACCATCAAAACAATGAATTGAACAAAGAAGATGTAAAAGTACTTTTCAAAACAGAACAAATGTTCTATAATGATGGCGAGGTGTAAAACATGCAATTAGATTTAGATTGGGACAAAGATTTCCAAGAATTTCAAGAAGTCTTAAATTGCGGTATCAATCCAGAATGGTTATATTGTGCGAAAGCCAATATGGTACTCGAACCTGCCTACACTGGAGAAGGTAAACAGTTTTTCAGCACCAAAGATATTATTGAAGCAAGTAAAGTTATACCGTTCTTTTAAGATATAATGAAATAAAATATATAAAAAAGCAATGTAAGTTCCTTGTCACTCTAAGCCACATGAAACTTACATTGCTTTATTTTTATCATTTATTACGAATTACAATTCTAAACGTTGAATCTGAAGTGAACAATGTCACCATCTTGCATAATATACTCTTTACCTTCTAAACGTTGCTTACCGGCTTCTTTAGCACCTTGTTCTCCGCCATTTGCAACATAGTCATCATAACTTGTTACCTCAGCACGAATGAAGCCACGCTCAAAGTCAGTATGAATAATACCTGCACATTGTGGCGCTGTCATACCTTGTCTAAATGTCCAAGCACGAACTTCTTGTACACCAGCAGTAAAGTAAGTTGATAATCCTAATAACTCATAAGTTGTTCTGATTAATCTATTTAAACCTGGTTCTTCAATACCTAAATCTTCCAAGAACATTTCTTTATCTTCATCATCTAAAGTAGCGATTTCTTCTTCAATTTTTGCACTGATAACGATAACTTCTGAATCTTCTTTCGCAGCATATTCACGAATCACTTTCACTTTATCATTATCTTCATTACCAATTTCATCTTCGCCAACATTAGCTATATAAAGCATTTTTTTAGATGTTAATAATTGAGCTTGATTAACATATTTTTGATCTTCATCATTAAATTCTAAACTACGAACAGGATTACCATTTTCTAAAGCTTCTTTGATTCTAGATAAAATACGTAACTCCATTTCAGCAGTTTTATCTTTTTGACGTGCCATTTTTTCAATTCTAGGCAAACGCTTTTCTACTGATTCTAAATCAGCTAATACTAATTCCATATTGATAACTTCAATATCATCTAAAGGATTAACACGCCCAGATACGTGCGTAACATTTTCATCATCAAATGCACGAACAACTTGGCAAATTGCATCTACTTCACGAATATGAGATAAGAATTTATTACCTAAACCTTCACCTTTAGATGCACCTTTAACAATACCTGCAATGTCTGTAAATTCAAAAGTAGTTGGAATTGTTTTCTTAGGTTCTACCATTTCAGTTAATTTATTTAAACGTGTATCTGGTACTTCTACAATACCTACGTTTGGATCAATTGTTGCGAAAGGATAGTTCGCAGCCAATGCGCCTGCCTTAGTTATTGCATTAAATAGAGTAGACTTACCAACGTTCGGTAACCCTACGATACCTGCTGTTAAAGCCATTAATCATTCTCCTAACTTTCTGTATCTTGTTGAGATACTAATATTTTTTTTAATTTTTTATTAAACGTTTGACGTGGAATCATAATACTTCTTTGACAATTTTCGCATTTAATTCGAATATCTGCACCCATGCGAATAATTTTAAATCTGTTTGTTCCACATGCATGTTGTTTTTTCATTTCTACTATATCATTTATTCCATAATTTGACGTCATGAAATTGCCCCCAATGATAATTAAGCTTTATCTTGTGCGTCCATACTTTTAACATAGATTGGTTGTGGTAATTTAATACCTTCTTGTACGAAAACTCTTTGAATTTCTTTACGTAAAATTCTTGAACCTGAGGCACCTTCACCAGGAATCGTTTCTGCAGAAATTCTAAATATTACTTTCGTTTCATCAATCGAATCAATACCTTCCACTACAGGATCTGTAATGAATAGATAGTATTTACTACGCATTGCAGTGAATAATTTATTTAATCGTTTTTCAACTTTATCTAAGTTTTCCTCTACAGAAACTGGAATTTTCACAATAGCGAAACCATTTGTAATAGAGAAGTTAGTAATTTCTCCCATACTACCATTTGGCAGAATTGTTAATTCCCCAGTAATCGTATTAATGCGTGTCGATCTTAAACCAATTGATTTAACCGTACCTTCAGCTACAGTCGTACCACCGCTATTAATTTTAACGTAGTCACCTACATCGAATTGATTTTCAAAAATAATAAAGAAACCAGTAATGATATCTTTTACAATTGTTTGAGCACCAAAACCAACGGCTAAACCTACAACACCAGCACTGGCAATAATACCTTCTACGCTAATACCAAATTTGCTTAAAATTGTGGTAATAACGATAAACCATACGATATATTTTACTACATTTTGAACGAGTGACACTAGCGTTCTAGAACGTTTCTTATTTCCTTTACTACTTTTATTTTGAAGTTTAAATGCTTGTTCAATGACTTTATTCAATATAGCAATCACTATTATGGCTACCAGAATATAAATAAGTATTAAAATAAGTTTAATTCCTAAGTTTTCATATGTTTCTGGCTTTGTCAAAGGCTCAAATAGTGAAGACAACACATTTTTAACCTGATTCATTCAAAATTTTCCTCCTTTTTAATTTGAATTTTCATCATAATTTAATAATTATACAGTGTTTCAATAAGATAATATATCGGTCTTTAGCTTTATTCATTAACGCTTTTTCTCACAGAAAGGCTAAAGATAACACATCAATTAATTCGTAAACAAATTACTTAGTTCCTGAAAGCAATTTCAAATTATTTATCACTTAATTTTTTTATTAGATTTTTGAATTCTTCTTCAGATTTAAATTCAAATGTAATTTTACCGATACTTTTACTAGTAGAAATATCTACTTTCGTTCCATATTTTTCTTTTAAAAGACGTTCTTGTTTTTGAATAAATTTCGGTTTTAAATGCGTTGATTTAGAGCTATTTTTAGACTCCTTACCGTCTTGTAATTCTGCTACAACATTTTCTAAATACCTTACACTCCATGCTTCTCGAATGGCTTGTTTCGCTAATTTATTCATAGTCGAAGTCTCTTTTACACCTAATAAGGTACGGCCGTGAGCACCTGATAATTTCCCATTTTTTACTAACTTAGAAACTTCCGAAGGTAAATTTAGTAGTCTCAACATATTAGCAATATATGGACGAGATTTACCTAATCTTTCTGCAACTTTTTGTTGGGTGATACCTAAATCATCCATAAGTCGTTTATAACTTTCAGCTTCTTCAATCGCATTTAAATCTTCACGCTGCAAATTTTCAATAATGGCTAGTTCCATCATGTCAGAGTCTGATAACTCTTTTACAATAGCCGGTACTTCATCCAATCCAGCTATTTGTGAAGCTCTAAATCTTCTTTCACCCACCACAATATAGTAACCTTGAATCGTTTTACGTAAAACGATAGGTTGCAAGATGCCATGCGTGCGAATAGAATCTGCTAAATCTTGCAATTTATCTTCATCAAATGTTTTACGAGGTTGATAAGGATTGGCTTTTATTTCAGAGATAGCTATTTTTTGCACTTGCTCATTTTGATTTAACGTTAATCGCTCGTCTTGTTCATATGCCATGAATTTTGCCTCCTCCCTTTTATTAATTAAAACTTTAATATTTCAAATCATAATATAGTATCTGATGTTATGACTCTTACTTAGCTTTAATTTTAAAAAATATTTCATAATTTTCACAAGAACTATTTATCATATTATCTTAAAGATTGTAAAAATTTTTTAAAAGCTTTAACTCAATCGCATCAATGTATTAAACGCTTTCCAAAATAACTGTTTAATCTAAATTTTCAGAAAAGTTGTTGACAAATGTAATTTCTGTCTGTAAGCTATGAATTAACTTAAAAAAACACAAATTACACACGGCAATAAGGAAAGTAAAACTTACACTGCTGATACAGAGAGTCTCGTAAGCTGAGAAGAGACATAGAAAGAAAGTTTGAAAATGGCCTTTGAGTGTTGATGCCAATATGAGGTGTCAACGGGTTCGCCCGTTACAGCGATACAGTATTAACATTTTTGTTTAATGGCGTACTGGAATGTTAGACGTCACTAAATTATCGTTAATACTCATTTACTTATATAAGTTAAATGAGTTTTTTTATTAGAAGTTATTAACTATGAATAACGATAATGAAGTGGTTCCCTTTTTCAGTACTAATTAAAATCAAATTTGGCGTACTGTTTGAGGTTACTTTAGTAATAAAGTAATAAACAAAGGTGGTACCGCGAAACAAGCTTTCGTCCTTTACATCCGATACATATCGGGTTTAAAGGACGGAAGCTTTTTTTATTGAGAATAAATTTGGAGGGTTTGACATGAAAGATACTCAATTAGCGCAAATTTCCTTAACTAAAGATACGACTGGTGCAATTGCTAATCCAATATATTTGTCTACTGCATATCAACATCCTCATCTTGGACAATCAACAGGATACGATTATACGAGAACAAAGAATCCTACACGCTCAGCATTCGAAGAATCATTCGCCAAGTTAGAAGGTGGACTTGCATCTTTCGCCACATCCAGTGGAATGGCTGCTATTCAATTAGTCTGTAATCTTTTTAAACCGGGTGATGAAATTTTAGTAGCCTTTGATTTATATGGTGGCACATTTAGACTATTTGATTTTTATGAAAAGCAATATGGCATTAAATTCATTTATGTAGATTTTTTAAATTACGAAGAAGTCACGACTCATATTACACCTAATACTAAAGCACTTTTCATCGAACCTATTTCAAATCCTCAAATGATTGAAATAGACGTTGAACCATATTACGTACTGGGTAAAAAGCATAATTTATTAACTATTATCGACAATACGTTTTTAACACCTTATCTATCTACTCCATTAGAGGAGGGCGCAGACATCGTTCTTCACTCTGCTACAAAATATATAGGCGGACACAATGATGTATTAGCGGGCGTAGTCACAGTGAAAGATGAAACTTTAGCTGAACAGCTTGGTCAATTCCACAACATGATTGGCGCAACGTTATCACCACTCGATAGTTATTTACTACAACGTGGTTTAAAAACATTACATTTAAGAATTGATCGTTCTCAAGAGAATGCAAAGAAATTAGCCGAAAGGTGTCAAACGTCAGAATCAATTGATGAAGTACTTTATAGCGGTAAAACAGGAATGTTAAGTTTACGACTTAATAAGGCTTATAGCGTCGCTAAATTTTTGGAAAATTTAGAAATTTGTATTTTTGCAGAGAGCTTAGGTGGAACTGAAACATTTATTACCTTCCCTTACACACAAACGCACGTTGATATGCCTGACGAAGAAAAAGATAAACGTGGTATCGACGAACACTTAATCAGACTATCTATTGGTATTGAAGACTACAACGATATTGAAGCAGATATTATTCAAGCACTAGAGAATTCTAAAGTAGGAGTGATTTCATGAGTTTATCCAAAGAAACAGAAGTTATTTTTGATGAACATAGAGGCGTAGATTACGATTCAGCGAACCCACCACTGTACGATTCTTCTACTTTTCATCAAAGTATCCTAGGTGGTAACGCTAAATTCGATTACGCAAGAAGTGGTAATCCTAATCGCCAATTACTTGAGGAAAAGTTAGCCAAACTTGAAGGTGGCCAATATGCTTTCGCTTTTGCATCAGGTATAGCTGCTATTTCAGCTGTACTACTTACGTTAAAAGCCGAAGATCACGTCATTCTTCCAGATGATGTTTACGGTGGAACGTTTAGACTAACTGAACAGATCCTTAATCGTTTTAATATTCGATTTACTACAGTTAATGCGACCAACCCTATTGAAATTGAGCACGCGATTCAAGAAAACACTAAATTAATTTATGTAGAAACACCTTCGAATCCATGTTTTAAAATTACCGATATTAAAGCAGTTGCTAACATTGCGCGTCAACATGAGTTACTACTCGCGGTTGATAATACTTTCATGACGCCTTTAGGACAATCACCGCTTGCTTTAGGTGCCGACATCGTCGTTCATTCAGCCACTAAGTTTTTAGGAGGACATAGCGATATTATAGCTGGCGCTGCAATTACAAATCGTAAAGATGTTGCAGATGCACTTTATTTACTTCAAAACGGTACTGGCACTGCCCTTTCTGCACACGATAGTTGGACTTTAGCTAAACACTTAAAAACCTTACCCGTACGTTTTAAACAATCAACATCAAACGCGGAACAACTTGTTGAATTTTTAAGTAATCAAGAAGAAATTGCTGAAGTATATTATCCCGGAAACAGCTCACTCCACTTGTCTCAAGCTAAGAGTGGTGGCGCCGTTATTGGTTTCAGATTAAAAGATGAAACAAAGGCACAAACTTTTGTAGACGCACTTACTTTACCTTTAGTTTCAGTAAGTTTAGGCGGTGTAGAAACGATTCTTTCGCATCCTGCTACAATGTCACACGCTGCCGTGCCTGAACATGTTCGAAATGAACGAGGTATTACATTCGGCTTATTCCGATTAAGTGTAGGTTTAGAACAACCGCAAGAATTAATTGCAGACATCAACTACGCATTAAAGGAGGCTTTCAATGAGTCGCTTATTAAACCAATTACAGAACAACGTTTTAGTAGCTGATGGCGCAATGGGAACTATCCTCTATTCAGAGGGGCTCGACACTTGTCCTGAAGCTTACAATCTTACTCATCCAGACAAAGTTGAACGCATCCATCGCTCCTATATAGAAGCAGGTGCCGACATTATTCAAACCAATACTTATGGAGCTAATTTTGAAAAGTTAAAAACCTTTGGCTTAGAACACAAAGTGAAAGAAATTCATAAAGCGGCTGTACAAATTGCAAAGCGTGCAGCTGACCCTACTACTTTCATATTAGGTACAGTTGGTGGTTTCAGAGGATTAAAACAAGAAGAATTACCATTATCTACCATACAATATCATGCAGAAAATCAAATTGACACACTTGTAGAGGAAGGCGTAGATGGCTTACTCTTCGAAACTTATTACGATCTAGAAGAGTTAACTAATATCGTTACTAGTACACGTCGCAAGTATGATATTCCAATAATCGCTCAACTTACCGCTTCAAATACAAATTATTTAGTCGATGGTACTGAAATCAATGAAGCTTTGAAGCAACTAGTAGAATGTGGCGCAAACGTGGTCGGACTCAATTGCCATCATGGTCCTCACCATATGCAACGTTCTTTCTCTCATATCGAATTGCCAAAGGATGCATATCTCTCATGTTATCCAAATGCAAGTCTTCTCGATATCGAGAATAGTGAATTTAGATATAGTGATAACGCACAGTATTTCGGAGACGTGGCGCAAGAATTGATTAATGAAGGGGTCAGAATAATAGGAGGCTGTTGTGGCACGACTCCTAAACATATCGCCTACATCAAATCTTCTGTGAAAGATTTGAAACCTGTGACCACTAAAAAAGTAGTCCCGATAAATCGTAAAACAAATCATTCGGTTACTCATACTTATAAACATAATTTAACTACCAAAGTTAAAAATGGGCCAACAGTGATTGTTGAGCTTGATACGCCAAAGCATCTGGATACTGATTTATTCTTCGAGAATATTCGTAAGCTGGATGAAGCTCATATTGATGCCGTAACACTTGCCGATAACTCACTTGCTACGGTGCGTGTCAGCAATATTGCAGCAGCAAGCATTATCCGACAGCGCTATGATATTGAACCACTCGTTCATATCACCTGTCGTGATAGAAATTTAATTGGCTTACAATCTCATTTACTTGGACTATCACTCATAGGTGTTAATGAAATTTTGGCCATTACTGGCGATCCTTCAAAAGTAGGTCATCTACCTGGAGCGTCAAATGTTTATGACGTCAATTCCAAAGGATTAACAGAATTAGCTTTACGATTTAACCAAGGTATCAATACAGACGGTGATGCGCTGAAGAGACACACAAACTTCAACATCGCTGGTGCGTTTGACCCTAACGTTCGTAAATTAGACGGCGCAGTCAAACGCCTAGAGAAAAAAATAGCAGCGGGCATGAGTTACTTCATCACACAACCTGTTTATAGTAAGGAGAAAATTAAAGAAGTATATGAGGCAACGAAATACCTCAATGTACCACTATTTATAGGTATCATGCCAATCGTGAGCTATAATAATGCACTTTTCCTACATAACGAAGTGCCAGGTATTAAGATGTCGGAAGATATATTAAACCAATTTAAAGCAGTAAAAGATGATAAAGAAAAAACAAAAGCATTAAGTTTGAGACTTTCTAAAGAATTAATCGATACAGTTCATGAGTACTTTAATGGTTTATACATTATTACCCCTTTCCAACGCATTGATTATTCATTAGAACTCGCAGCGTATTCTAAAGCAATTACCCAAAACAAGGAGGCAATATCATGACAACAATTAAAACTTCAAATTTAGGATTCCCAAGATTAGGTAGAAAAAGAGAATGGAAAAAAGCAATTGAAAGCTACTGGGCTAAAAAAATTGATAAAGCAGAATTAGACCAAACGTTAACGGACTTACATCGAGAAAATTTATTACTTCAAAAAAATTACAACTTAGATAGTGTACCAGTTGGTGATTTCTCATTATATGATCACATTCTTGATACATCATTATTATTCAACATCATTCCTGAACGTTTCCAAGGACGCGAAGTAAATGACGACTTACTATTTGATATTGCACGTGGTAATAAAGAACATGTCGCGAGTGCATTAATTAAATGGTTCAACACGAACTATCACTATATTGTGCCAGAATGGAATAACGTTGAACCTAAAGTGAATCGTAACGTATTATTAGACCGCTTTAACTATGCAAAATCTCTTAACGTTAATGCGCATCCTGTTATCGTTGGACCAATCACTTTTGTGAAATTATCTAAAGGTGGCAACCAATCATTTGAAGAGAAAGTACAAACTTTACTTCCATTATATAAAGAAGTGCTTCAATCACTTGTAGATGCTGGCGCTGAATACATTCAAGTTGATGAACCTATTTTAGTGACAGATGAAAGTGCAAACTATGAAGACATTACGAAAGAAGCTTATAACTATTTTGCTGAAGCTGGATTAGCGGATAAGTTAGTTATCCAAACGTACTTCGAACGTGCAAATGTTAAATTCTTAAGTTCATTACCAGTTGGTGGTTTAGGTTTAGACTTCGTACATGATAATGGCTATAACTTAAAACAAATTGAAGCTGGTGACTTTGATAAAGCTAAAACGTTATATGCTGGTATTATCGACGGCCGTAATGTCTGGGCAGCTGACATCGAAGGTAAGAAAGAATTAATTGAAACATTACAAAACTATGCTGAAACGATCGTCATTCAACCATCATCTTCATTATTACACGTTCCTGTGTCATTAGATGATGAAACATTAGATGAATCTATTGAAGAAGGTTTAAGTTTCGCTACTGAAAAGTTAGACGAGTTAGACGCACTTCGTCGCTTATTTAATCACAACGACAGCAAAAAATATGACGAGTTAAAATCACGTTATGAACGTTTCCAAAGTCAATCATTCAAAAACTTAGAATATGACTTTGACAGCGTGCCAACAAGTCGTAAATCAGCATTCCCTGAACGTAAAAAAGTACAAGATGCACGTTTAAATTTACCAGATTTACCAACTACAACTATTGGTTCATTCCCTCAAACACGTGAAGTACGTAAATATCGTGCTGACTGGAAGAACCATCGCATTTCAGATGAAGAATATAACAACTTCTTAGAAAGTGAAATTGCACGTTGGATTAAAATCCAAGAGGATATCGGTTTAGATGTACTTGTGCATGGAGAATTCGAACGTAATGACATGGTTGAATTCTTTGGTGAGAAACTTCAAGGTTTCCTAGTAACTAAATTTGGCTGGGTTCAATCTTATGGTTCACGTGCCGTAAAACCACCAGTAATTTATGGAGATGTAAAATGGACTGAACCATTAACTGTAAAAGAAACTGTTTACGCACAAAGTTTAACTGACAAACCTGTAAAAGGTATGTTAACAGGTCCTGTCACTATCTTAAACTGGTCATTCGAACGTGTAGACGTTCCACGTAAAGTCGTTCAAGATCAAATCGCATTAGCGATTGATGAAGAAGTATTAGCATTAGAAGAAGCGGGTATTAAAGTAATCCAAGTAGATGAACCAGCATTACGTGAAGGTTTACCATTACGTTCTGAATACCATGAACAATATCTTGCAGATGCAGTGAATTCATTCAAACTTGCAACATCTTCAGTCCAAGATGAAACTCAAATTCATACTCATATGTGTTATTCTCAATTTGGTCAAATCATCCATGCAATTCATGATTTAGATGCAGATGTTATCTCTATTGAAACATCACGTAGTCATGGTGATTTAATCAAAGACTTTGAAGACATTAACTATGATCTAGGTATTGGTTTAGGTGTTTATGACATTCACAGCCCACGTATTCCTACTGAAGACGAAATTGCGACTGCGATTGATCGTTCTTTACAACAAATTGACCGTTCATTATTCTGGGTTAATCCAGACTGTGGCTTGAAAACACGTAAAGAAGACGAAGTGAAAGACGCTTTAACCGTATTAGTCAACACAGTACGCAAAAAACGAAAAGAAACAAGCCAAAATAAACCAGCATAAGGAACAATCTTGAAATCCGTTTAGATAAATTTCTTAGGATTGCCTGGCATAGGTGACTAGAACTGAAGCAAGCTTTTTAAAGCGATGGTTCAGTTCAGTCAGCCACTGCCAAGTGATAGTTATAAATTACTATTATTGGAGGTGTTATAAATGACAAATTATCCATTATGGGATCAATTATCTACATTAAAAGAGAGTGAATGGGTTGATTTAACACATACCTTTGACCCAGAAATCCCTCGCTTCAGTGAATTTGAAAAAGGGGAAGTATCAACACTATTTAACGTCAAAGACCATGGGTTTTATGTACAACGTTGGAATATTGTGACACAATACGGCACACATATTGATGCACCAATTCACTTTGTTGAGAATAAACGCTATCTAGAAGAATTAGATTTAAAAGAATTAGTCTTGCCCCTTATTGTCTTAGACTTTTCAAAAGAAGCAACAGAAAATGCTGACTTCATTGTTACCAGAGATCATTTAGAACAGTGGGAAGCTGCGAACGGTAAAATTGAAGAAGGAACATTTGTAGCATTACGTACAGATTGGTCTAAACGTTGGCCGGATATTGAAAAATTTGAAAATAAAGATGCTGAGGGTAACCAACATTTACCAGGTTGGGGTCTAGATGCCTTAAAATTCTTAATCGAAGAACGTGGCGTGAAATCTATCGGACATGAAACATTCGATACAGATGCATCTGTAGATACAGCTAAAAATGGAGATATCGTCGGAGAACGCTATATTCTCGGACAAGATACTTTCCAATTGGAGTTATTAACAAACCTGGACCAATTGCCTACACGCGGTGCAGTTATTTATGCAATTAGTCCGAAACCTAAAGACGCACCAGGATTCCCAGTGCGCGCTTTTGCGATTAAACCTTAATGAATACTTAAAATAAAAGCGACCCCTATTCAATATATAATTAGAAGATGAGCTCCCCCTAGAGCTTGATAATGAGCGATCAAAAACCTCTTCTATTACTAAAACATCCTGCCATGTAAGCCGGTATCTCCGGTACATGACAGGATTTTTTTATTGATACATTTTGATTATTTCAACAAGTTCTGAGTGAATAGCAGGATGCGCAATGATAGCGCCTTTAACGTGATTTAAATCGATAGCCTTTCCTTCAATATCTGTTACCTCCAACCCAAGTTCTTGAGCATAAAGGAGTTGAGCACTCATGTCCCAAAGGTTTGCTCCCACATCAATGCTAGCGCCAAAGTCCCCTGTGATTGTTCTTAATGCGCCGATACCTCCAGCACCAATAAAACGAAATCCATGAGCTTTAGATAATAACGCTTTTAAAAGGTCAGAACTTGAATGTTTTGAATCAATTGAAATTAAAGCATCTTTAAGAGATTGATACTTCTTAACTTGAAGTGGCACACCATTGATTGTAACCCCTTCGCCCTTCACTGCTTTGTATAATTTTTGTTGATAAAATTCATAAGTATACGCTAATAATGGCTCCCCATTATAAAACAAACTTAAGATTAAACAATAATCTTTCCCTTGTTTCACAAGATTCGTCGTGCCATCAATTGGATCTATTGCCCATGCATAACCGCTATACATATCGACATCAACATTACTTTTTTCTTCCCCCATTAACTGATGGTCTGGATAATATTCATTTAATAACTTAGTAAAATCAGCTTGAACTTCTTTATCAATGTTTGTCACTAAATCCAGTTCATTTTTCTTCGTTTCTACGTAAAAATCTTGTCGCATTCTTTCCACTTTAAGCGCAATCATTTGAATCCATTGTTCCATTCGTTGACTAATGTCTTGTAATGTTTCCATGCTTCACTCACCTTTTAAAATTATTAATCCATCATCTTTTATATCTCAAATTCAAAGTCCAAATTCTTCTAATCAATCTATTTGATTTCTGCAATATATTCATTTTATATACTTCACTTACATCATACCCGTTACAAACTAGCGCGTGCTATAAATCCTTCTCATTTTCTCTTAGATTAATTAAAGCTTTAACGGGTAATTCAATAATATCTTACTTATATCGTATTTAATAAGGAGGAGTAATCAAATGACTAATAAAACAATTTATGACGTTATTGAAACTGGCGTGAATTATATATTATCTGTGTACGATAGTTGGAACGTTGAAGAGGTATTAGATAAAGAAGATCATTTCTTCCCAAATACATTACATTGGCAATACGGTCATGTTTTAACTATCTTTGAAGAAGCTCTTGCATTAGGTAATCAAAATGTAGTAGACGTTGAAAAATACCATAAATTATTTGGCTATGGCTCTAGCCCTAAAGATTGGAAAGAGCAAGACGTACCTTCAATTGAAGACATTAAAAAAGATTTAAAAACACTTCCTGAACGCGCTCAAAAATTAACAGATGCAGATTTACAACAAGAATTAAACCAACCCGTAGCTGGGTTCAAAACACTTGATGAATTACTAGTATTAAATGCCATCCATGTGCCATTACATGCAGGTAAAATTGAAGAAATGACACGTGTACTTAGAGAGCAACATCAGCATTAATTTTTAAATTATTAAAGTTAAAGGTGATAAATATGGAAATTATTGCTAGTAGTATTTTTGTAGAGAATCAAGAAGAAGCTTTACAATTTTACACAGACATTTTAGGATTTGAAAAGAAAGAGGACGAGCCCGTAGGTGAAGGTTATCGCTGGATTGCTTTAGGATCGCCCGATTCTTCTAACAAAGCACAACTTATTTTAGAACCAAATGGCGACCCGATTGCTAAAGACTTTCAAACCCGCTTATTTGAAGCTGGCATTCCTATTACTATGTTTGGGGTTTCAGATGTTCATAAAAAATATGAGCGATTAAGTCAAAAAGGTGTTAAATTCACTGTAGAACCTACTAAAGTAGGTAAAAATAATATGGCTATTTTTGATGATACATGTGGCAATTTAATTCAAATTATCGATAAATAATTAAACAACTCAAACGCTTAACAGCTAATTTAAATTAAGAACTGTTAAGCGTTTTTTATATTGCTATCAAAAAAATAGTTAGGAATAACTATTTTTCAATAGTATTTTTATCAATTTTTTGAAATTTAATTTTACATATTATAAAAATATATTAGAAAAAACTAAAAAATTACATTAATATTATAGTACAAAATAAAAATCAAAAAGAATGAGGTTAATTAATTGAAAAAAATTTTAATAAGTTCTGGTGTCATTTTACTAGTTGTTATATTGGGATTTGCAGGTGGATTTAGTTACAGTAATTACAAAAACTTAAAAACTAAAGAAGCAGAAACTACAAAAGAAGTTAAACATGAAGATAAAAATAATATCAAAAAAAATAAAAATTCAGAAAATGAAAATCAGCAACAAGTTGATAATCAAAATAACCAAGACTCGATAGAAAATACACAACAGAATGTTCATACCAACGAGACAAATAATAGTGATTTAGCAAACCAACTTAAGAAGGTTATAATATTAATGATAATGAAGCTCAAATTTTAGCGAATGAAATTAATCATGCAGATATTAATAAAGATGGTATTATCACAACAAATGAAATGACTCCTACTTTACAGAAATTTGCAATAGCAGGTAAGTTCCAGCCAGCTGGTGGTGGCGCATCTAGCGAAAGTGTAAATACTTCAGAGAACAATAATGAAGAAGGGCAACCTAAGTATACAGCAGAAGATGCTAAGCATATGACTGATGATGAATTCTTAGAAGCTTATAAAGAAGGTATGTCAGAAAAAGAAGCAGCTACTGTTGATAAAAATGCTGCAGGTTCTGATGATTATATTAATTTTTTAAGAGGACAAGTAGAAGCTAATGCAAATGGAAATGGTGGCACATATTAAATTAAATATTTAAAAAATTATCTTGATTTTAGGAACAGAGCTCTCTCATAAAATGACGGGAGCTCTGTTGATTTTTTATCAATTAGATAGTTAGTGATTTATAGTACTCTTCGCGCAACAAACTATATACATAACTATCCGAGAACTCGCCACGCAAACGTTCATTGCTTCTTAACACGCCCTCTTGAGTGAACCCCAATCTTTCAGGTATCGCGCGACTTTTAGGATTACGCGTTGACATTTGAATTTCCACCCGATTAATGTCGAACTCCTCGAATACGTATTGAATTAACACTTTTGTGCATGCCGTCATGATACCCTTTTTCTGAAAATGCTGAGCCAAATAATAGCCAATAGACGTACGCTTATTAACTAAATCCAAATAATGCAAACCGATGACACCTACTAATTCATCGTCATACCATATGCCACAATGAAATCCATCTCCCCATCAGTGCGGTTTCTAAATACCATACTTCAATTCACCTCCGCATCACTGCGGTTTTCAAATGACACTCTTCAATCCATACCCGCATCAGTACGTCTTTATATATATTCCTCTACAAAGATCTTTCTGTCATACATTTCGTAGATATTTACTATAAAATTATTAATGTATTTTCATCAAATATACACTTTAATGTTTAGAAACAAATGATCTCCTCCCCCACTTTAGAAGTTTAAACATACTTTGTAATTATTATCTTGTAGTATTTAATTAACTTTATATCCACTTATTTTTTAAGTACACTTTAGTTAATAAAATAATAATGAAAAGAGGAATTCTAAATGTTTGAATTTAGAGAGCAAGAAAAGCAATTAATTAAATCGTTAGTCCATTATTTTAATATAGCGTCTGAAAAGTTAAAGTTTAAAAATAAGATATTAGTGATGTCTGATAAAAATCTAAAATCACCTTTTATTACTAATGATACAAGTATTGAAATAAAAGATGATTTTGGTCAATTAATACACTTATATGGTACGTATGCTGGATCAGTAGTAATAATTAATAGGATAATGAATGCTCTATATGAATTCTTATTAGAGAATTATGATGAAGTAATGCTCAATGAACAATTTTATAAAGTTAAAGAAGAAATTGTATCACGATTTATTTCTAATCAAGATATTACCAATCAATTAGAATATTGCTTACTTCAAGACAACTTAATTAATAGAAGTGAGAAAGAAGAAAAAAATATTGAGATAGCTCTCGCTTTTGGTAGTGCTACTAAACCTCTACATAATCATTTTTATTTAAATCCCGTTGACAATAAAATGAAGCCACTTGAGGGAAGATTAAAACAATTACAGCGTTCTAGAAAAAAGAGTGCTAGAAATCACCTCCTCTATGAGACAGGCAATTTAAGCGAATTAACTAAATATTTAGCTGATTCTAATGGATTCAATCCTAACAAAAAGTCCTTCAATGATATTCAATTTAAGCCAAAAGACATCAAAAAAAGTTTCTATGCTACCATGAAGAGCTATGCTAAAGCTACAGATCAATTTAAAATACATCCTAAAGAAGAAGAATTAAATAAAGATGTAGAGAATTTATTAAAAAATGTGGCGAAAGAAGAGGATCATAATTTTAATAAATCTTATTATACATTCAATGACACATTATTAATCATTGCTCACTGTATTTTAAAACGGTTGCTCCCTGATCCGAATAAATATTGGCAGTTATTAAATCATGATAAAAAAGTATTATCACGTTATCAAATGCCTAAAAATATGACCAATGACATGCTTTCAGACGAGATAATTAAGAAATTATTTACTCGTAATAAAGATAAAGAAATCCTTAATGAAGATTTTGCTAAACTAGTCGAAGTAATTTCTAATGTTATACCTAAGCATTTAGTTATTTTGAAGAATGACCCTATTAATGATTTGGATAATTATTCGCCGGAAGATTACAAAGATGATAATGATTTAGTGTTTCACTTTGAAAACACCCCATCATATTATCCACTACATCAGGTTTTCAAAGACTTTTACATTTATTACTTTAAAGGCTTTAGCGACTTAAGAGTACTTATGAAATATACTCGAAAATTGATAAAAGAAAATATGTACAATAGTTATACTAATAATGAGCATTTTGATATATTTGCATTTAATAATTCATTGAAAAATACCATTAATATATTTAAATTCAAAGATATCGAATATAGTAATAATAACAATAATTCTTCTAAATCTCTCAGTATTTCTAATGAAAATCTATCCAAGAGTTTAAATTCTATTCGATATATACATTCCAAAAGTTCATTTTCATTATTTGACGATATTGATTTCTTAGGTGAGTACCAAACGAAAATCATCAGTAATCGTAAAAATAAATAATAAAGAAATTTTTTATTGTCCTAATAACTATTATACCTGTAAATAAGGGCTGAAATTTCACATTATCATCTTAAATAATTCTAATAGCGCAAATACTTCTTAAACGTTGTGTTTGCGCTATTTTTCTTACTTAAACTTTTTAAATTTTATTGTGAAAAATTCAATCGCTAAAATGCCAATCATTTTATAGACTCTGATTTGTAAAAAAATTTGAAAGGAGAAAAATTATGAACATTAATATTCTATTTTTGTTTTTGCTGCCAAGTTATATTGATTCAATTACCGTTGAAAATAACTTGGATTCATTACTTAATGCTTCATTCGTTTTCAAACAACTTTATGAGTTAGAGAAAGCAATACAACCTATCATTTCAACTATCGAAGAGAATGGCATAATTATTGATTCGAAATGGATAACTGATGAGATCAAGCGCGTTAACCAGTTATTCAAGGTGGATTTGGACCTGAGTAACTTAATCAATGTGCTAAATAAAGAAAAGCAACAAGGTAATGAGATAGCTAGGAATCTAGCATCTCATTTATCGTTGTGGGTTGCACCATATGTTGAGAAATTGGCAATACAACCTTCTAATTTCAGAATTAGAGGTCATTGGAATCTTTTCTCTTCTTACAGTGGGCGAATGACTGCTAAAAAGAGCCCATTAACGTCCATGCCTAAAAATTTGCGAAAATATGTTATGGCAAGCAATTCTAATAAAGAGTTGTGGTCTGTTGATATAAACCAAGCAGAGCTACGATTCCTAGCATATTATGCTAACGATCAGTTTTTACTAAGGCATTTTAGTACTGATCAGGATATGTACAGCTATATCGGTAGATTGATTACCCCGTACAATTGTAATAAACAACCTGAACGACTGCGTAATGTATGTAAAACCTTCTTCCTTGCTTGGCTTTATGGAGCAAGTACTAACACATTGCTGAAAAAATTAAGGAAGAATGATTTTGATATTACTTCAGTTGATGTAAATCACATATTGAAACAATTAGAGCTTACAATACCACAAGCAGTTTATTATTTAGACCTATGCTCAAATCAAAATGAAGTGCAAACCTTCTTCGGAAGAGTTATGCCACTTGTCAAAATGAAACAGAGTACTAAACGTAACTTCGCACTTCAATCATCAGTAGCGACCTCGATTAAGTTACTCATGTTGGAAGCATACAAACTTAATTTAGATATCGTTCATGTCATTCATGATGAGCTATGGATTGAAGTCAAACCAAGTTATTCAAATTGGCAAAAGCTTTTGCAACAAAATTTCGAAAAAACAATCAATCGTTATCACAACGATTTTCCGTTAAATAATATTTTAAATTTTAAACAAATGGAGGAAAAATAAAATGGCTAACTATAGCGTAAGAAACTTAATAAATGAAGTACAAACAGGGACAGTAAATTTTAAAATAAATAAAGCGATGGATGATAAGGTCTCGCTTAAGTCGGGAGAGATAAAAGATGTCCTCAATTTAAATGTGACGATCACTGACGATAACAGAAATGAACGTACTATTAACCCACTTTTAATATTTATCGATCAACGTCAAATGTCTCAGTTCGGTCAATTTTTAACTGCCGTAAGTACATCACTTGGAATAGAAGATATTACCACAGAAGATTTAAATGGTTTAACTGGTAGGGCTGATTATTTTATTAAAAATAATAACTTTCCTGGATTGAATAATTGGCAATTTGATATTCCTTCAAATAGAAGTGTTCAAATGATTCAAGAGCATATTTATAATCAGCAAGATATATCTAACCAATCTCAAATGAATCCTTTCAACCCTTGGGCTAATGCTGAGGAGGATGAATAAAATGTTTAAAGTGAAATCTTTGGAAAATTTAAACATTGTTAATCCATTTATCAAGCAACATCCAGATAAAACTACCTTAATTAACAAATTGGAAGACGCTACTACTGCGTCTTCTCCAATTTATCATTTATCAGACCTTAATGGTCAAGATCGAGAATGGATATTGCGACATACCTTAAATAAACCATTTTACACGTATCATGCAAACCAAAGCCCCGATGTACCATCAATTTCGAAAACAGCATTATCACAAAAAAGTTGTAATTTTGATCAATCTCTTCAAAATATATTAAAAGAGTTTCTGTCTTACGAAACGCAAAAGGGAGAAACACGTATAAAAAAAGGAAGAACGGCAAAATTCATCGATGCTTGTTTTAACATTGTTAGTACATCCGATGATCCAAATGAAGTGAGGATTTACAATTATGAAAAAGGCGTGTGGGAAATCACCGATCTTCCCTTGCAAAGATTTATCTATGAACTTTGCCACACATTAGAGACAAGTTGGTCGAAAAATCTTGAAACTGCTTTATTAGACCAAATTAAACGACGTATTAAGGTCTACGAGCCTAGTGAATTTAATCAGGAAGCACTCACTTTAGAAAATGGTGCTTTTAATTATAATACATTAAAAATAGAACCTAGATCGCCCCTGCACCTTTCAACCATCAAATCACATGTAAAATATAATCCAAAGGCTAAAGCCCCAGTATTTCAACAGTCTTTGCGTGAGTGGTTTGATGATAAAGATGATATTGCATTTGTCCAACAATGGTTTGGCTATGTACTCTCCAAAGAGTTTAAAGCTAATGTTTTCTTGTTAGTATATAGCCAGGGAGGAGAAGGTAAATCGACATTATTTGGTTTATTAGAACATATTGTTGGTATACCTAACACGACTGCCATTTCGTTGAGCAACTTCAATCAAAGTTTTGGACTTGAGCCTTTATTACACAAAAAACTTAATTTAGCTACTGAATCATCAAACACTGAATTTAGTACAGATAAACTCAAAGCTATTACAGCTGGTGAAAAAATAACGGTTAATCGCAAAGGACTTAAAGAAATCGAAACTGTAATCTCTGCTAAAATGACATTCCTATTAAATGATTTACCAGTACTTAAAGATAAAAGCAATGGACTCCAACGTAGACTTCTAATCTTACCCATGACTAAACCAATACCTCTAAGTTCGCAAAATAAAAATTTACCTCAGCAGCTTGAAAAAGAGTTATCAGGTATATTTAATTGGGCTTTAGAAGGGTTACGTCGCTTAGATCAAAACGATTATCAATTTACAACTTCTAAAAGTATGAATGTAATTAAGCAAAAATATTTTAACGCAATTTCACCTATGATGGACTTCATAAGAAATTGCTTAGACATTAATTCTAATAATAGTAATATATTGGGCAACGAATTGATAGCCACTTTCAAATCGTGGTCAGAGATGCATAACTATAATGTAACTCATTTATTATCACCTATTGCATTCTGGCGTGAATTTAGTGTTGAAATGCAAAAACTAGGTATTAATTATACTAAAACTAAATCTTCTGGTAAAACAGTCGTTAAAGGTATTAAGTTCAAAAGTGACAGTAGTGATGATAGTGACGTTAAAAATAACTAACTAAGAAAGGTGATAAAAGTGGAAGAACTTATAAATATGTTAGCGGATATTATAATTGAATATCTCGACGAACAGTCTGAATAAAATTGTCGCTCTAACTCTCTTAGAAGGAGTTAGAGCTCATTAAATGTAAATTTAAATGTATATTATCATATTGGAAAGGAGGCCCTACAATGGGTAAAATTATTGGTTATGCACGTCAATCCATAGATAAAAAGAAGATAGAAAATTCTGTTAAATCTCAAATAAAAGCAATCCAAGCCTATACAAATAAACATCATCTTCAAGATGTTACATTTCTAAGCGATGTAAAAAGTGGTCGTACTACTACACGTGATGGCTATCAGTCTATGTTAGATATGATACGAAACAATGAATGCCAACATATTATTGTTTTTCGTATCAATCGTTTGAATCGAAATTACCATGATTTTTTAGAATTCCAGGAATTATGTGAAACGCACCAAGTTTTAATTACCTCGTTATGTGATGGTCAGTTTGATTTATCTGATAAAACTCAAGCTTTCAAGATAAGGTTTTTAGCAATTCTTGGAGAAACAGAAAGTAAAATCATCTCAGAGAACGTCCGTTCAGCTAATGCACTGAAAGCTAAGAATCATCAATTATTAGGTACAAACGCGCCATTTGGTTATATATATAAAAATAAGTCCTTTTATATCGATTCATCTAAGGTTACTACAATTAAATTTGTTTTTAATTCCTATATTCAACAAGGTTGGGGTTATAAAAAAATATCCCAAGCACTTAATAACCATATCGAATTGTTTGATAGAACACCTAAACAGGTTAAGCGTATTCTTACTAATGCAAAGTATGCTGGCCTAATACGCAATCAATTTGGTGAATATAAAGGAACCTTTAAACCTATTATCGATGAGGCAATATTTCGTCAAGCTGAAACGATACGCGTTTCTAAACAAACACTAAAACATCAACACCCTATGGTTTTGCTTCGTAAGAAAATCAAATGCATTTGTGGCACAACAATGACACCTATACGTATGAAGAGAAAGCATATGACGCATCCTATTACGTATTACATTTGTCCTCTGAATGAAAATGTAGGTTATAAAAAGTGTGATATGGGATATCTTGTAGCCTCTGAGATAGATCAACAAACGATTGACGTTATTGAAGATAACATTCTAACTAAGCCTACACTACAATGTTTAGAATCTATAGTTCAAAAGAGATTGGCTACTAAAATTTATCGAAGTAAGCCTAATTTTAGTAAAGCTACCCTTATTGAAGAATTGTCTAAAAAACAAATCAGCATTGAGGACTATAAAATGAAAATCAACGAGCTGGAAATCTGGCAATATAAAATGAACTACTATCAACAATCTAATTCTGATATAAACGTTCACAAAATCACAAAAAATATTTTAAATAATTATACATTGTATCTTGACCAACTAACTGAAATGATTACTCGAGTAACCATAGGTCAAGATAAAAATATCACAGGTGTCTTTCTAAAAGACCACCCAATTAACCTGTTAAAAGAAAAGGATGATATAAATGTTGTATCAAAAACCAAGTGAAGTACTTATTTTAGCTCATGAAAATGAAATAGATGAAAGACACCTAATGCCTGACGATAATATCGATATGTTAAAAAAAGAGTGTCAAAATTTAAATATTAAAGTTACTAAATCTTACACTACTGTAGATCACTTAATTAACGACATAAAATATGGAATCGTTGCTAATATACCCATCATAGTGTGGGGTCACATTTCAGATTATCCAAGTTTAGAACAATTACAACTGAATTATTATTCACATATTGATACGCTTCCCACTTTCAAAGTTTGATAAATAGTTAAAATATTAATAAATAAGGGTTTGATAAAATGAACACAGTCACAAATAAAATTAGAGTAGCCGCTTATGCTAGAGTAAGTTCTTTGAAACAAGTTGATAATTATTCTATTGCCGCTCAACTTGCTGAAGTAGAAAAGTATTGTACATTACATGATTATGAAATGACATCTCCTTATATAGATAACGGGATAAGTGGTGCCGAAATGAATAACCGACCCGCTTTACAAGAAATGCTTAAAGATTTAAAAATGAATAAGTTTGATAAAATAGTTGTGTGGAAACTCTCTCGTCTTGGGCGAAGTATGAAGGACATACTTCAAATTGTTGAAGAATGCGAAAAAAACAATGTATCTTTTTATTCAGTGAGTGAACACCTCGGCATAGACAGTGATATGCACAAATTAATGTTGAATATCATGGGATCTCTTGGTGAATATGAACGAGCTATATTAAAAGATAATATTCGCCTTGCCTCTTCTAATAAAGCTAACGAAGGAAAATCAGTCGGTGGTCAAACACCATACGGTTATGATCGTATTGATGGTAACTTAATTATTAATCAACATGAAAGTAGAATTGTGAAAGAAATATACCTAATGTATAGTCAAGGTATGAATTATACTGCTATCGCTAAAATGTTAAATGACAGACACGAAGTCACAAAATTAGGTAAGCCACATTCCAAAGATTCTATATCTTATATTCTTAAAAATAAAGTATATCGTGGCTTAGTTGTTTATAATCAATATGTTGATTGGAAGAAAAAAGGTCGTAAAGGGTATAATGATAAACCTATTATTACTGAAGGTAAGCATGAAGCCATTGTGTCTCAAGAACTATGGAATAAAGTTCAAGCACAACATAAAGCAAGAAAATGTTATAAACGTGGTAATAACAAAACAGACAACCTTCTTACTGGTTTGTTAAAATGTAAAAGTTGTAATGCGAACTACGTCATTTCAAATACTGTAAATACGCTTAAGGATGGGAGTAAACGCCGTTTTCGTTACTATATCTGCCGAACACGTAAACAAAAAGGCTCTGATTGTAAAGAAGCTCCAAATATTCGTGCTGACTTCATAGAAGACTATGTATTTCAAAATATTAAGAATTTGATTCGTAAACCTGATTTAATTCAAAAAGTGGTCAATGCTGTTAACTCAAAAAGAACACCAGATACTACCCAAATTAAACATGAAATTGCTAATAAACAATTCCAAATAGAAGAATTGCGATCTAAATACGATAACTTAATTGAAGCTACTGAACAAGATAGCAGCATTATCGAATCAATTCAGCCAGCGTTACTTAAATATACTCAACAAATACGCGAATTAGAAAACAGTATTACGCACCTAGAACGTAAACAACTAGTGGAACATCCAAAAATAGATACAAATACAGTGATTGATATTTTTGCTGTTTTATTTAAAAATCTAGAAAGCACAAATAAAACTTCTTTAAAAAACATTTATCACTTAGTCATCGATCATATCTATGTTGAAGCAGATAAAGGTAATAAAAAGCAGTTTTACATTACTTTTAAATTCAACAAAGATATCGTAGCAACCTTATTAAATAATATTAATCCAGACGAACAATTACTCAATTGTTCGTCTTCTTTTTTATCTCAAATATCTTCTGAAACATTCTTCCTCGAATTTAGTCTATAAACCATTTTTTCTATATCACTATCGTCACTTCTGTCACTATTTCTAACGTAACAAGTCATCCTTCAAATATATATTATCTCAATGACGTAGCTCATCAACTACATCACATTATAAATATCTTGGAGGTAATATGATGAAAACAATGACTCAGGAACTCAAACAATATATGACTCACTTATTTCGATTATCTAATAAAGAGGAATGGGAATGTGAAACACTAGATGAAGCAGCAGAAAATATACTTCCTGCTCGTTTCGTTGATAATTCTCCCCTTGCGCATCTTACACTTGAAACTTATACCTACTATAACAATGAACTACATGAGCTAAGTATCTATCCATTTCTTATGTACGCCAATAACCAACTCATCAGCATTGGTTATCTGGATCATTTTGATATGGACTTTCTATACCTCACAGATACTAAAAATACGATTATCGATGAACGTCATTTACTAAGAGAAGGAGGGAATGACCATGAATAATTGGATCAAAGTCGCACAAATATCTGTTACGATTATTAGCCAAGCGATTATCATCATGAAAGAAATTCAAGATGAGGTAAAATAATATGAAAATCAATCGATATATCACAAGAGGCATTAATGAACAACTATCTCTAGACCTTCAAATCTTACTTTGGAATATGGTAAAAGAAAGAGATAATCAAAGTCATACAGATTACCTACACATTTTTAGACTGCAAGAAGATGAAAATATACTCTCAATCACACATAAACAAGAACAACCCGCATACAAATTGGAATATCACTATACAAACTATGTAAAAAATCAAAATGCATTACCTAAGAAAGTCTACGTCATTCGTGAAGATGATGTAGACGCTTTTTATTATGTGATGCTTTTGCCAGAAGAATATTAAAAGGAGTGGCGAGTATGAATGCAATTACAAGTATTATAGAAACTGAAGCTATCTTCAGTGACGATGAACAACATCGTTATTTACTTAAAAAAACATGGGATAGAAAATTGCCAACTTGTACAGTGATAACGATGTATCCTCATTTAGATGGAATATTATCTCTTGATTTAACAACTGTACTAATTCTAAATCAATTATCAACTGAAAACGATTATGGTTCAGTTTATCTTGTTAATTTATTTTCGAACATTAAAACACCTGAAAATCTTAAACATATAAAAGAACCTTATGATAAGCATACAGATATTCATATTATGAAAGCAGTATCTGAAAGTGACACAGTGATTCTTGCTTATGGTGCCTATGCGAAGCGCCCTGTTGTAGTCGAACGTGTAGCGCAAGTGATGGAAATGTTAAAACCTCATAAAAAGAAAGTAAAAAAGCTCATTAATCCAGCAACGAATGAGATCATGCATCCACTCAATCCTAAAGCGAGACAAAAGTGGACATTGAAATAAAGGAGGATTATCTATGAACCGTGAAACTAAACAATCAGACTGGCAAACAGTTGCTAGTTGTTTAGCATCATATAATTACACTTCAATTGTAAAAGGATTAGTGCATCATTTCACAGCTATCGAAGATGAAGAAATTCTTAATAAGATTTATAACGATTTTATGAAGGATGACTCTATCACAACGGTACTTAACAATGATTTTCAAGATATTATTGATCATTATTTAATAAAATGAAATGTACATTAAAATTAAAGCATCCTTCACTTTTGTGGTGAGGGATGCTCTTAAATTATTTTTTTATATTTAATTTCTTATATTTTTATGAACAATATTTACAGTATTTTTCAATTATAGATAAAGGCCAATTTGTTATACTACCAGTTCATTTGAGACATATATACTTTTTTCTGTTTTATTAAAACTATCACGGCTAATAGGAATTTTCACTAATATTCCTAAATCATTCAAACGAACTTTATAATACTTATTATTTTTTTCAGTGTACAAGTCGAAATTTGTATTTATCTCATCTATGAGTTCTTTTGTTAATGAATAATATTCAGGAATAAGATACAAATAAGGTTGGTTACTTGCAGAAGTATTTCCTAAAAATATAATTTGTTCTTCACGAACCAATAATTTCAGTATTTTTTCTATCTTTTCTTTTTCTTGGTTTAAAAATCTAAATTGCTTAGCTTTTAAAGAAATGTCAATTAGCACCGACATAACAATGTCTAAATTTTCATCTTTCATTAATACTTATCTCCTTTTAATTAACATAATAGGTCGTTATCAGTATCAAACGAACATTTTTTGTAGTAAGCCTTGTTTGCGTTGTTTTAATAATTCAATCTTTGAAACCTGTTTCTCAACCAATTTATCTAATTCGCTAAAAAAATCACCTATTTTTTGTTGTTCTGAGTACTGCGGTATACTAAATTTTAATGTATTCATAGCATTAAAATTTAGTGCAGGCATAGCTGATTGACTAGATAAAGATTTTATTTTAAAGTGACTTTTCTTTAATAAGAAATAGAAATATCTATTATCTACATTTTGTTTTTTTACAAATTTAAATAAATTATTAGCTATAACTCCTTCGTAACCCATTGATATCGTGCCCGCTGAGGCTCCATACCGAATCATGATTAAATCTTTTTGATTTATTAAACCACTTTCTTTACGGTCTTTTATATATCTTTTTTTTGGATTTTCAGTAATATCTACTATTCTTATAAATCTTTTCATATTATTAATTGGTATTTTGTATTGATTTTCCACTGGTATCTGTTGTCCCTGTTGGTATTTATAGAGGTCTCCCAATTTTTTAATTTCCCATGCTGGATAATCTTTGCCATTCTCATCTTTAAATCGCAGTTCTTGAGAGAAAATCTTTTGCATATATCCTTTCTTTTGTTGCTCTAAAAGTTCAAGTTTCTCTTCTTCTAACTCAATTTGGCGGTCGAGTTTACTAAAAAAATTACCTAATTTATTTTTTTCAATATAGCTAGGCGAATAAATTTTATAAGGTAAAATATGTTTATTGTTAATTTGGGGAATAGTAGATGTATCCGCTATCCTATAGAGACCTTCTCTTAATATGGCATAATAATAAAATTCAGTGTCATTTACATCGTTAAACTCGAGTCCCATAAGATTTGTATCAATGTAGCCAGGAGTATTTATAATTCTTATTTTATTAAGTAATATAGCAGCTCCTCTTTTAGGAAAAATTATTACTTTTTTATTTAAAGGAGTATGTTTTTTTTCCACATACAAATCCGAGTAATCCTGAAATTTACTATTATTATTTAAATCATTCACTTTATATAATGGATATTCAGAACCTTCACTATAATAAGAAGGTGAGTGACCTGAAATTATAGATAATAATTTACCAAGCTCATTATTTTTCCACTCATCTTTAAATTCTGGAAATCTTAGTTCTGGAGTATTACGGTGTTTACTCATGTTTTAACACTCCTAGTTCTTTAAGATATTCGTTGATTTCTGATTCAACTTCTGCAATGTCTTTATCAATATCTGACAGTTGTTGTTGAACTTGGTCTAAGTCGATAGGTTCTTCTTCTTCAAATGTATCGACGTATCTTGGAATGTTTAAGTTATAATCGTTATCTTTGATTTCATCTAAGGAAGCCACATAGCTAAATTTATCGATTGTTTCTCTATTACGATATGTTGTGACAATTTTATCGACATCTTCATCTGTCAATAGATTTTGGTTTTTACCTTTTTCGAATGATTGTGAAGCATCAATGAATAATACATTATCACTATCTTCTCGGCATTTTTTGAATACTAATATACTTGTTGGAATACTTGTCCCAAAGAATAGGTTCGCTGGTAATCCAATGACTGCATCTAGATAATTCTTTTCTTCTATTAAATATTTACGAATCGTTCCTTCAGCTGCACCACGGAATAGTACGCCATGAGGTAAAACGACAGCCATTGTGCCATTATCGTCTAAATAATGAATCATATGTTGAATGAAGGCAAAATCTGCTTTTGACTTCGGTGCTAATTTACCATAACCACTAAAGCGTTCATCATCTAAAAATGATGGGTCGGCACTCCATTTCGCACTATAAGGCGGATTGGCTACTACCGCATCAAATTTTTCTCCTCTAAAAGCAGGGTTTTCTAAGGTATCATCATTATCTATTTTAAAACGTGTATAGTTTACATCATGCAGTAACATATTCATTCGTGCTAAGTTGAATGTAGTATTGTTATATTCTTGACCGTAATAGAAGCGGACATCGGCTTCACGTCCAACACGTAATAATAATGAACCTGAACCACATGTTGGGTCATAAACATTTTTTAAGTTAGGCTTATTCGTTGTGACAATCTTAGCTAAAATTTTAGACACTTGTTGTGGCGTATAGAATTCCCCCGCTTTTTTACCTGCATTGGCTGCAAATTGGCCAATTAAATATTCATAAGCATCCCCTAACATATCAATTTCAATATCACTATGCACAAACGGAAGTGTAGCTAAATTAACCATGACTTTCGAAATAAGTTTCGTACGTGCTGCATTGGTATTACCTAAACGTGTAGAGTTTAAATCCATATCAGCGAATAAATGGTCAAAGTCTTCTTCACTGTCTTCACCACGTGTTGATTCTTCGATTTTATTAATCGCTTTATGCAAATCTTCGATTTCGAATGTTTGAGTTTCAATTTTCTGAATTAAGTGACTAAACAAATCTTGAGGTTCAATTACAAAGCCAATTAAATTAATTAATTCTTGTTGTAACGCTTCACGATATTCTTCATCTTCCCAAGCTTCTGCATATGAAATATTGTCCTCTTTTAATAACTCAGCCACTTCTTCTTCTGTTTTTTCTGATAAGAAGCGGTAAAAGATGAGTCCTAAAATATAATTTCTAAACTCGCTTGCATCCATATTTCCACGTAAATCATTCGCAATACTCCATAATTTCTTTTGTAATTCGGCTTGTTGTTGTCTTTGTTTTTCCGTTGTTGACATCTAAATGTCCTCCTTAAATAAATATTCTGATAAAAATTGGTCCATCAAATAAGTTCGTTTCGCTTGTAAATACTTTAAATGTCTACGTCGTTCATTAAGTTTTCCTATACGTTGTTGTTGTTCTAATGGAGGTAGAGCCATCTTAAGTTGTTTAAGTTGATTCAATGTTAATTTTTTAACTAAGGAACCCCCTTGCTTAAATTGATTTAACTGACTTTTTGCTTGCGATGAGGCATTCATCCAATAGACAAAATAATTGGCATCAATGCGTGCAGTATCAATCTCAATATGCGTATAATTATAAGGGAGAATACTGTCATGATGTTGTTGACTCACAATGACACACTCACTCGTCATCATATTAATCACGATATCACCCGTATGAACTATCTTGGCTTGATGTGTTGTGCTTAAGGTTACATGCTTAGGTTGATGTGTTGTCGGTTGAAACACTCCACCATCAAACTCCATCATACGTTGATCATAGATAGGTAATGTTATACCCTGAGAAGCTTCTACAGTCTCAAGTCGATTGATTAAAGAACCATTATGAAACGTAAATAATTGAGATATTTGACTCACCTTCTTATTTGTATTTTTTTATTACTACAAATTGAGTATATAACAAAAAATCCTTGTAGTAAAGAAAAAATACAAGGATTCTTGTGAGATTTATTCGACCATACCATATTTTTCAACGGTATCTTCAATAAACCGTATAATTTCGTCGGTTTTTCGCTTACGTTTCATAAAAGGCTCTGAAATATTTTGACCGATAGATTTACGATCGATATTACCACTATATTCATATTCATTAACAGCTTCGTTAAGTAACATAGCAGAAAAGGCTTTTTGTTCTGCAAATGCATCAATTTCTTTTGTTTTTTCTTTGTCTTCAAATTCATAATAGGCTTCATTAATATCGGAATCTTCTTTTAGTGACGGCACAACTTTATCTAAGAAGCTACGAATCAAATCAGCTTTCAAACGTAATTGTTGATCGTCGGCTTTATCTAATAACTTATGAATTTGATGACGTTTTTCATCGCGTGCTTTTGCGTCAGATAGATTAATTTGACCAATGAGATCCATAATATACTTCACATTAATCAAATCATTACGCATTAATTCAACTTGGAAATCAATATCATCTAAAACGGAAACAGCTTCTTCATTATCCACTTTTTTACCACGCATGACTTCTTCATAAATATTTAAGTATTTTCCTTTATAATCTTCATACGTTTGTTCTGCAATACCGAGTTCGTTTTCTGTAAATTGAAATTCATCAAAGGTTTTTAACTTGATTAATGTATTTGATAAATCACGGAACGAAATAACAAATTCTTTTTTTAAATCTTCAGCCTCTAGTTTATCAACATCTAAAGGTGTTGGTGCTAATTGAAAAACATCTTGTAAGATATCTTTGAAATTTTCTAAATATTCTTCGTAAGATAAACTTAACACTGTATCTGTGTTGTCAGTTTGTGAGAAAATTTCAATGGCTTCATCCGTTTGTTTTTTTAAATCACGATAACATACAATATTACCGTAAGGCTTACGTTCCTTTTCAACACGATTGGTTCTTGAATAAGCTTGAATTAAATCATGATGTTTCAGATTTTTATCGACGTAAAGGGTATTCAGTTTCTTACTATCAAAACCAGTCAAAAACATATTAACGACGATAAGAATATCAATCTTGTCATCACGAACCACTTCTTTCATACGCTTAGATACGTCAGAAAAATAGCCTTCGAAATTATCCGTATTATAATTCGTTTTAAATGTTTGATTATAATCATTCATAATACGATCGAGAACTTCTCTTGAATGAACATGATTATCATCCTCTTGTGCATCTTCATTAGCCTGATACGTAAAAATAGTTGCAACATTTAAATCATGAACACCTTCGTTTTTTAGTCTTTGGAATGTGTCATAATATTTAATCGCCATTGGAATACTTTGAACCGCAAACATAGACGTGTAGTTTCCGTTATCTGTTTTCTTGTGATAATTTGAAATCAAATGTCGACAAACAGCTTCAATACGTTCATCTGCCATCCAAATTTCCGACGTATTAATTTTAGAAATATACTCTTCATCTAAATCGTCATGTGAATTAAATGTTTGATTATATTCAACGGAAAATCCAAGCACATTATGGTCTCTAATAGCATCTTTAATGAGATAGTGATGTAAACATTTATCAAAAATGTCCGCTGTAGCACGCCCATCCTGACTCTTGTTTTCTTCAAAACGTGGTGTCCCCGTAAATCCGAAATACTGTGCATTTTCAAAATGCTGCTTAATCAAACGATGCATATCTCCAAATTGTGTACGATGACACTCATCAATAATAAAAATGACTTTATCTTGTTTATACGATTCCATTACTGAGTGATTGGACTTCACTGCATTCGCCATTTTTTGAATCGTCGTTACAATTAAAGGCAAAGTTGGATCAGCTAACTGTCTCAATAATTTACGTGTATTATCCGTAAAATCAACCGAGTCTTCTTGGAATTTATTAAATTCAGCTAACGTTTGATTATCTAAGTCCTTACGGTCGACTAAGAAAATCACTTTTTTAATATTTTCTTCTTGCGATAATAATTGACTCGCTTTAAATGAAGTCAGCGTTTTACCACTACCTGTTGTATGCCAAATGTAACCATTGTTATTTGTTTCTAAAGCACGATTTAAAATAGCTTCCACTGCATAGACTTGATATGGACGTAATGCCATTAGAATTTTGTCTGTTTCATTGACGACCATATAACGACTAATCATCTTAGCAATGTGACATGGTTCTAAGAAATCTTCAATAAAGTCCTTAAGATAATTAATACGCTCATTTTGTTCATTACTCCAATAAAACATTTGTCCCTTAAAGATTTCACGATCACTATTGGCGTAGTAGCGTGTTTCCATTTTGTTACTAACGACAAATAATTGTATGTATCGGAATAAACCCGTATAGTTTTGACGACGATAACGCTCAATTTGATTAAATGCTTCCGTGATTGCTACCCCACTACGCTTCAATTCTATTTGAACTAATGGTAGACCATTAATCAAAATCGTCACATCATAACGACTTTTATACTTATCTTTCACACTAATTTGATTAGTTACTTGGAATTTATTCTGACACCATTGTTTTAAATTCATGAAATTTAGGTATAAATCAGTATCATCATCACGTTTAAGTACATAACTATCGCGTAATTGCATCGCACTATCAAATACAGATTTGCCGTTAATCCCCGTCATTAAACGTTCAAATTCACGGTCTGTTAGGGGTTTCCCATTTAATTTATCCTTATGACGTTCATTAATTATATTACGAAAATTATCATGTAATTGTTCAACGTTATGTATGTTCACTCGTTCGTATCCTAAACTCTCAAGCTGTTGAAGTACCTCATTTTCTAATGCATATTCACTCTGATAAGCCATTCATTCATCCACCCTAAACTTAATCTTTCCTTAAATATATCAAAATTTAGTAATAATTAATATTGGACGCGTTATTTTATACTAGAGAAATAACGAACTTTTTTAAAAGATAGTATATTTATTACTTTTTATCTGTAAATCCGACTAATAATTTTACTAAACATTACTTAACTTGTAATGTTAATTTAAGTCATAAAAACTAGAGTATCTTTCCAATATGTTTCAATGAGTACTTCCATATCTTTTATTCATTAATTTTTTCATTTTTCAATTCATTTAATCAAATTTCTTTGATAAGATATTGTGATCATTTTATTTATACATAGTAAACTTAATTTCAAACCATCTCAATTTGACTAGTTTTTATTACATACTCTTTATATTTCCTATTATCATACAAATTATTTTGAATATAATCTTAGATAATCATCCATTTCTTTTAACCGTAAAACAATCTACTTATAAACACATAGTTTCCATTTTAATTATTTACTATTCAGTAATTCAAGAATTTTTTCAATCTCTACTTTAAGTAAAATGCAGTGAAATTACAAAAAACATTAAGTATTGTATTATAAAAGTTAGTATTATATAAAAGATTATTAAAACATCCTGCTATTTCGAAATACTTATACATCGAAATTTACAAGTAACTCTTATACAGTTATTTAAACCCTATTACATATAATAAATAGTAAAGGAGTAATAAAAATGGAAAAAGAAAAACGTTTAAATCTTATATTAACTATTATAAAACAGAATCAATTTAATACAAAAAAACAAATATTAGACTACATGGAAAAACATTTTGGAGTTTGTTATAGCTTGACTACTATTTCTCAGGATTTACAGGAATTAGGAATTTACAAAATTCCTACTAAAAACAAAAAGTATATTTACAAAAAAATAAATCGAACGTACCAATTAAACGCGAAAAAACAATTAGAAACATTAAGTGATGAAATTCTTAAAATCACAATACTAAGTAACTATATTTTAATAAAAACGTCCCCTGGATTTGCTCAAAGTATAGGTTATTACATAGATCAATTACTATTAAAAGAAATACTAGGAACTATTGGAGGCAATGATAACTTAATGATTTTGACATCATCTAGTGAAATAGCACAATTTATTTATTATCAATTATTCTCTTCAAAATTAAATATATAGTAATGATTACCAATACAAAAAAATGAATAAAAAACTTTTTTATTCAAATAAGATAATATTTCATTACTAGATTTTTCAATTTTTCACTATTATTTAGTAAAGAAGTATATATTTATACAAAATTTTGCATTGAATAAATCTATATATGTGAAAAAACTCCCTAAATAATTGTGAATTAAATCACATAATACTTTTTGAAAGCGCTTTATAATGTAAATGTAATAAATCAAAGGAGGAATTTGAAATGGTACAAGGACCCATTCAAGTAAATAGTGAAATAGGCAAATTGAAAACTGTGTTGTTAAAAAGACCAGGAAAAGAATTAGAAAATTTAGTACCTGATCATTTAAGTGGTTTATTATTCGATGATATTCCCTACTTAAAAGTTGCACAAGAAGAGCATGACAAATTTGCTCAAACTTTGAGAGATGAAGGAATCGAAGTAGTTTATTTAGAAAAACTTGCAGCAGAATCTATTACTGAGCCAGAAGTACGCGAGAACTTCATAAACGACATATTAGCAGAATCTAAAAAGACAATACTGGGTCATGAAACTGAAATTAAAGAATTCTTTTCAAAGTTATCTGACCAAGAGCTTATTAATAAAATCATGGCTGGCGTACGTAAAGAAGAAATTCAACTTGAAACAACTCATTTAGTAGAGTATATGGATGATAGATATCCATTTTACTTAGATCCAATGCCCAACCTTTATTTTACAAGAGATCCCCAAGCTTCAATTGGTAGAGGAATGACAATTAACAGAATGTATTGGAGAGCACGACGTAGAGAATCTATTTTTATGACATATATACTGAAACATCATCCAAGATTTAAAGATAAAGATGTGCCAGTATGGTTAGATCGTAACTCACCATTTAATATTGAAGGTGGAGATGAATTAGTATTATCTAAAGATGTTTTAGCTATTGGTATATCAGAACGTACATCAGCTCAAGCAATAGAAAAGTTAGCACGTAATATTTTCAAAGATGCAAACACAAGTTTTAAAAAAATCGTAGCTATTGAAATACCTAATACACGTACATTTATGCATCTAGATACAGTACTAACTATGATTGACTACGATAAGTTTACAGTACATGCAGCAATATTTAAAGAAGAAAATAATATGAATATATTTACTATAGAACAAAATGATGGTAAGGACGATATAAAAATTACTCGTTCTAGCAAGTTACGTAAAACACTTGCTGAAGTTCTAGAAGTAGAAAAAGTGGACTTTATTCCAACAGGTAATGGCGATGTTATTGATGGTGCACGTGAACAATGGAATGATGGCTCAAACACATTATGTATTCGACCAGGGGTTGTGGTGACATACGATCGCAATTATGTATCAAACCAACTTTTACGCGACAAAGGAATTAAAGTGATTGAAATTACTGGTAGTGAGCTTGTACGTGGACGTGGAGGTCCAAGATGTATGAGTCAGCCGTTATTTAGAGAAGATATTTAAATTTGAAAGGTGGTAAAAGTCACAAGTAATTCATTCATTAAATCAAATAACAAGATTTTTACCACTCTTATTAGGGGAGATTAATATGGATAATAAATTAGGTAAAACTTCCTTAATTGGTTTAGTCATAGGCTCTATGATAGGCGGTGGTGCATTCAATATCATCTCAGATATGGGTGGCCAAGCTGGTGGACTTGCAATAATTATAGGTTGGATAATAACTGCTATTGGTATGATTTCTCTTGCTTTCGTATTTCAAAATTTAACTAATGAGCGACCAGATCTTGATGGAGGAATTTATAGTTATGCTCAAACAGGGTTTGGAGATTTTATTGGTTTTTCAAGTGCTTGGGGATATTGGTTTGCAGCATTTCTAGGTAATGTGGCTTATGCAACCCTATTAATGTCAGCTGTGGGTAACTTTTTCCCTATATTTAAAGGTGGTAACACACTTCCAAGTATTATCATAGCATCAATTTTATTATGGGGTGTACATTTTTTAATACTTAGAGGTGTAGAAACTGCAGCGTTTATAAATAGTATTGTTACAGTAGCTAAATTAATACCTATATTTCTAGTTATTATATGCATGATAGTTGTATTCAACTTCAGTACTTTTAAATCTGGTTTTTATGGTATGACTAGCGGAAGTGTTGGTGTTTTTAGTTGGGGAGACACAATGGCACAAGTAAAAAGTACTATGTTAGTAACTGTGTGGGTATTCACTGGGATTGAAGGAGCCGTTGTCTTTTCTGGACGTGCAAAGTCTAAAAAAGATGTAGGAACTGCTACCGTTATTGGTTTGATTTCTGTACTAGTCATTTATTTCTTAATGACTGTACTAGCCCAAGGTGTAATTCAACAGAACCAAATTTCAAAACTTGCTAATCCATCAATGGCACAAGTATTAGAACATATTGTAGGTCATTGGGGTTCAGTACTAGTTAATATAGGTTTAATTATCTCTGTTTTAGGGGCTTGGTTGGGATGGACATTACTAGCTGGTGAATTACCTTTTATTGTAGCTAAAGATGGACTATTCCCGAAATGGTTTGCTAAAGAAAATAAAAATAAAGCTCCGGTCAACGCTTTAATTATTACTAATATACTAGTCCAGTTATTTTTAATTAGTATGTTGTTTACAGATAGCGCCTATCAGTTTGCGTTTTCACTTGCTTCAAGTGCAATCTTAATTCCATATACATTCAGTGCTTTTTACCAGGTCAAATATACTATTCAAAATAAATCTAAAGCTAGTTTGAAACAATGGATAATAGGAATTATTGCATCTATTTACACAATTTGGTTGGTTTATGCAGCTGGATTAGATTATTTACTATTAACGATGTTGTTATATATACCTGGATTATTCGTATATAGCTACGTACAAAAAGATAATAATAAAAATTTGACAAAATTAGATTATACGTTATTCATATTAATTATTGTACTTGCAATAATAGGACTAATTCGTTTGATTACAGGTAGTATTTCTGTGTTTTAAGTTATGATTAAAACGAAGCAATTTTCAAGGGGCTTATAGTTATGTATGAAGAAAATATTTATATTAAAAATTCAGAATACGAATTGGATAATAATCTTAAACAATTAGCATCATACTTAAATATTCCTGTTAGTATTATTAGACCTTATAAAGAGGATTTTACACTTTATCAATATAAAAAAGGACAAGTCATATATCATTCAACTGATCAAATAAAATTTGTATACTTTTTAGTAAATGGTTGTATTTTACATGAATGTTCTAATATTACTGGTGACAATTATTTAAGATTAAGTAAAGATGAAAATATATTTCCAATGAACTTCATATTTAATGAAACCCCTGCACCATATGAAATATGTACAGCTTTGACAGATTGTAAAATATTAACTTTACCGAAAGTTTTACTTGAGTATTTATGTAGAAAGCATAATGAAATATTTGAAAGTCTCTTCAAGAAACTTAATGAGACTATTCAATTTCAAGTAGAATATATTATGGCGTTAAGAGCTAATTCAGCTAAAGAAAGAATTGAAAGAATACTACGAATTTTATGCCTTTCAATTGGAGATGATAATGGAGAATTCTATGAATTAAAACAAATTATGACTATTCAATTAATAAGTAATTTATCTGGACTTAACAGAAAAACTACTGGTGAAATAATTAGAGAATTAAAAATGGAAAATATTATATATCAAGATAAAAGAAATTGGATTATAAAAAAAAGTAACTATTAATTTAAAAGGAGATATTCAAAATGAAAAATTTAAGAAATAGAAGCTTTTTAACTTTGTTAGACTTTACACAAAAAGAAATGGAATTTTTACTTAATTTATCTGAAGATCTTAAACGCGCAAAATATGCAGGAATAGAACAACAAAAAATGAAAGGTAAAAATATCGCTCTACTTTTTGAAAAAGATTCAACACGTACACGATGTGCATTTGAAACAGCCGCTTATGATCAAGGTGCACATGTGACGTATCTTGGACCTACAGGTTCTCAAATGGGTAAAAAAGAATCTGCTAAAGATACAGCTCGTGTATTAGGCGGAATGTATGATGGCATAGAATATCGAGGATTCTCACAACGAGTAGTAGAAGACTTAGCAAAATATTCTGGAGTGCCAGTATGGAATGGTTTAACTGACGAAGATCATCCTACGCAAGTACTTGCTGATTTTTTAACAGCTAAAGAAGTATTGAAAAAGCCATATAATGAAATTAACTTCACATATGTTGGAGATGGACGTAATAACGTTGCAAATGCCTTAATGCAAGGAGCAGCAATCATGGGCATGACTTTCCATCTCGTATGTCCTAAAGAGCTAAATCCAACTGATGAATTATTAAATCGTTGTAATGATATAGCTGAAAAAAACGGTGGTGAAATCCTTATAACTGACGATATTGATGAAGGTGTCAAAGGATCTGATGTAATTTACACAGATGTTTGGGTATCTATGGGTGAACCTGATGAAGTTTGGGAAAAACGTATCAAATTATTAGAACCATACCGTGTAACTAAAGAATTAATGAAAAAAACAGGTAATCCACATACAATTTTTGAACATTGCTTACCATCATTCCATGATACTGAAACAATAATCGGTAAACAAATTCAAGAAAAATATGGTCTAACTGAAATGGAAGTAACAAATGAAGTATTTGAAAGTGAACAATCAGTTGTTTTCCAAGAAGCAGAAAATAGAGCACATACAATAAAAGCAGTTATGGTAGCAACTTTGGGAGAATAAATGAAAGGTGGAGATACAATGTCTAAAATCGTCGTAGCTTTAGGCGGAAATGCCTTAGGACAATCTCCTAAAGAGCAATTAGATTTATTAAAAAGTACAGCTAAATCTCTAGTAAGTTTAATTAATAAAGGATATGAAATTGTAATTAGTCATGGTAACGGTCCACAAGTTGGAAGTATTAACTTAGGTTTAAACTATGCCGCTGAGAACAAACAAGGCCCTCCATTCCCTTTCCCTGAATGCGGAGCTATGAGTCAAGCTTATATTGGCTATCAAATGCAAGAAAGTTTGTTAAATGAATTACATGCATTAGGTATTGATAAAGAAGTGGTCACATTAGTGACACAAGTTGAAGTTTCTGAAGATGATCCTGCATTTCATAATCCAACGAAACCAATAGGACTATTTTATACAAAAGAGCAAGCCGATAAAACTATGGAAGAAAAAGGTTATACTTTCGTAGAAGATTCTGGACGCGGTTATCGTCGTGTCGTTCCATCTCCTCAACCTATAAATATAGTTGAATTAGATAGTATTGAAACATTAATCACAAATGGAACACTAGTTATAGCAGCCGGCGGTGGCGGTATTCCAGTAGTTAAAGAAGATAACAATTATAAAGGCGTTGATGCAGTTATTGATAAAGATAAAACGAGCGCTTTATTAGCAGCACATTTACAATCTGATCAACTCATTATCTTAACTGCTGTAGATTATGTTTACATCAATTACGGAAAAGAAAACCAAGAAGGTCTTGGTGAAGTAACTGTTGATGAAATTAAAAAACATATTGCTGATGGCCAATTTGCTAAAGGTAGTATGCTTCCAAAAGTTGAAGCTGCACTTCAATTCCTTGAAAAAAATACTGAAGGCAGTGTTTTGATTACCTCTCTAGCAGGATTAGGAGACGCATTAGACGGCAAAATTGGAACATTAATTAAAAATTAAAATTATAATACTATACTCCATTTTGCTACAAACAAAAGAGCCTATAGCCCCAGGAGGCTCTTTTGTTTTTTTATTATTAAGTGGTTTTACATCATACGTTAGTTGTTGAAGGAGATGAAACTGTTGGACCAAGTAATCAATAAAAACAAAAAGAAAAAGCGTTTTAGCTTCAGAATGCCAGGAGCATTTATGATTCTTTTTATATTAACTGTTATAGCTGTAATTGCAACTTGGATTATTCCCGCTGGGGCTTATTCAAAGCTCTCTTATGAGCCTTCATCTCAAGAGTTGAAAATAGTTAATCCACATAATCAAGTTAAAAAAGTTCCTGGAACACAAAAAGAACTCAATAAAATGGGAGTAAAAATAAAAATTGAACAATTTAAATCAGGTGCTATTAACAAACCTGTTTCTATTCCTAATACTTATGAACGATTAAAACAACATCCCGCTGGTCTAGATCAAATTACCAGTAGTATGGTAAAAGGAACGATTGAAGCTGTAGATATTATGGTATTCATTCTTGTACTAGGTGGACTCATTGGTGTTGTTCAAGCAAGTGGATCGTTCGAGTCTGGATTATTAGCTTTAACACAAAAGACTAAAGGCCATGAATTTATGTTAATTGCGTTCGTTTCAATTTTAATGATTCTGGGTGGTACGCTTTGTGGTATTGAAGAAGAAGCCGTTGCATTTTATCCTGTACTAGTGCCAATTTTTATTGCACTTGGATATGATTCTATCGTCTCAGTTGGTGCAATTTTCCTAGCAAGCTCAGTTGGTAGTACATTCTCAACAATCAACCCATTCTCAGTTGTTATTGCTTCAAATGCAGCAGGTACAACTTTTACAGATGGATTATATTGGAGAATAGGGGCTTGTATAGTCGGTGCTATCTTTGTAGTTGGTTATTTATTCTGGTATTGTAAAAAAATTAAAAAAGATCCTAAAGCTTCATACGCTTATGAAGATAAGAAAGAATTTGAAAAGCAATGGTCTGTAATGAATAATAATAGTTCATCTACGTTTTCACTTCGTAAAAAAATCATTCTTACACTTTTTGTTTTACCGTTCCCGATTATGGTTTGGGGTGTGATGACACAAGGTTGGTGGTTTCCAATCATGGCATCTGCATTCTTAATCTTTACCATCATTATCATGTTTATTGCTGGTACTGGTAAATACGGATTAGGAGAAAAAGGTACTGTAGACGCATTCGTTAATGGCGCTTCAAGTTTAGTTGGTGTATCTTTAATTATTGGCTTAGCTCGAGGTATCAATTTAGTACTTAATAAAGGAATGATTTCTGATACAATTTTGAACTTCTCATCATCTATCGTAGAAAATATGAGTGGTCCATTATTTATCATTGTTCTACTCTTTATCTTTTTCTGTTTAGGATTTATCGTTCCATCCTCATCTGGATTAGCAGTACTATCTATGCCAATCTTTGCACCATTAGCTGATACAGTAGGTATACCAAGATTTGTTATTGTTACAACATATCAATTTGGTCAGTATGCTATGTTATTTTTAGCACCTACTGGACTTGTGATGGCAACACTTCAAATGTTAAATATGCGTTACTCACACTGGTTACGTTTTGTATGGCCTGTTGTCGCATTTGTCTTACTATTTGGCGGTGGCTTACTGATTACACAAGTTTTAATTTATTCTTAAATTTGTTACTTTTAACAGGTTAGTCTAAATCAATAGTCTAACCTGTTTTAATTATTTAATTGAAAGCTAATTATTTATCTACCTTTATTGATATTAAATAATTATTTATGAAAGAATAAAGCCTCCCTCATGAAATGCCGGAGGCTTTGTTGATTTCATGTTTAAAGTTATTGAATAAACTAAATTTTTTTGTAAATTAGATGATTGATTATTTGTAATATTCTTCTCTGAGCAGACTATACACATAACTATCTGAAAATACCCCTAATAAACACTCATCGCTTCTCAATATGCCTTCTTGTGTAAATCTCAGTCTATATAAGGTATAGCTCGGCTTTTCTTATTTTTAGTAGTCATTCGTATTTCGATTCGATTAATATCATATTCTTCATATACATATTGAATAAGTGCTTTAGTGCATCTAGTCATGATGCCTTTCTTTTGGAAACCTTCAGCTAAGTAATAACCAATCGAGGTACGTTTATTAACTAAGTCTAAATAATGTAATCCAATAACACCAATCAGTTCTTTATCACTCCATATTCCACAATGAAATCCATTACCATCGATAAATTGTTGTAACGCTGAATGGATAAAGTGTTTACTATCTTCCACCCTCTTTGTATGTTCGACAAAAGGTAAAAATTCCGCTAGATATTTGCGGTTACTATCTACTAATTTAAATAACTGCCCTGCTTCTCGTTCTTCTAATATCTTTAATTTTAACCGTTCATTAATTTGATATCCAAAGATCATAACTATCCCACCCGCTTATATAATTATTAATGAACCTTAAAAAAAACCGCTACTAAAGAGGATATGGAAAGCCATCGCCACGTGTAAATTGTTGCAACGCCGACTGAATAAACTTCTTACTGTGTTCAACCTCAGTGGTGTACGCTACAAATGGCAAGAACTCCCCTAAATACTCACGATTGCTATCTACTAATTTGAAAAGTTGATCCGCTTCACGTTCTTCTAAAATCTTTAACTTCACATGTTCATTGACTTCGTACCCAAACATCATCCCTATCCCCTCCAGTCAAAAATTTCTAATTATTCAGTAAATTATATTTATATTATCACATTTTTCTATGTAATTTACTTTAATTTTTAATATACTAAGTATTTTAATAAACAAAATAGTGAGATAGCTAGCTATTTAATAGATTCACTATCCCACTTCTAAATTTTATTTAATTAGTTATATATTCTAATATCCTGAACCAACTTTATCGCCATGTTCATCATATTCCGTAACATAACCATCGTCTCTATCTACAGTATATGAGCCTGCTAATTCACCATCTTTATCTGTAAATGAGAATCCCCATTTACCATCGTCTGTTATTTCAGGTTCTTTATAGGTGTACGTATCAGTATCTAATGTATGACCTTCATAAGATTCTACTTTATCAATAACATTATCACGTGTTACTTCTTCTGAACTAGAATCGCTATCGTCATCTTCATCTTCTTCAGATGCTTTATCTTTTTCATCAATATAGTTATCAATTTCATCTTCATCAAATGATAAATCAACTGTCGTTACGTCATTGTCTTCATCAGTAGGATTTGTCACATTAACAGAATTAGATCTAAATGATTTACCTTCATAAGTTCCTTGTGCATATACAGTTACTTTTTCATCTGGATCATAAGGACCATATGTATCATAAGATGATTCATCTCCAATTTCTTTATCATTGGCATAAACTTTCACATTATCTAACATAGAGTCTCCGTCAATATTAACAGTGAAACGTTTTTGTTTAAATGATTCATATGCAGTAGAAGCATCTTTGCCCATATCAATCATAAGCGCACCTTTAAATTTTTTACCATCCATTTCTTTGGTAGCTTTCAAATTATAATTACCAATTGGAAATGTGCCTAGTGTTTTATTTCTGTCTTGCTCGACGTCAGTAGTGTGTTTTTCACCATTTAATTCATAAGTTATTTTCCCACTATCACTTGGATAGATACTTACAGAATGTTGAGGTACATTGAATTGATAGTTATCGAAGAACATATACTTCTTACCATCTTTTTTGATATTAAGTACATTGTTACCATTAGCATCGACTGATACGTCATTATAGTGATTATGTTTTAAATCTTTCGCATTTTGTTCTACTTTGTTACCAACATTATCTAAACTATCCTCAGATTTAATATAATCTAAATAAGCACGTGCTTCTTCTTCATTCAACTGATTTCCTTCTTCTGTTGTTAACTTGTTAGACAAGGACTTTGCATCATCTTTTTTTATTGACTGTGCTATCGTTGATGCTTGTTTTTCAGGTGAAAATTGACTTTTTAGAATTGAAAATAAAACTATTAAAGCAATAAGAACTACAGCAATGATTGCTAAAATAATCCATGTTTTTTTATTATTGTTATGTTGTTGAGACCCTTTTTGATGGTGTTGATGTGGAGAGTGTTGCGTTGAATGAGTTTGTTGACTTTTATTTTGATGAGTCTGTGATGAATGTTGCTTAGCTCCACGAACTGGTTCTCCACAATTAGTACAAACTTTTACACCTTCACGTAGTGGTTGACCACAGTTACTACAATACTTCATTAATACATTGAGCCTCCCCCATCAAATATGTCTCCTAATCTTTCTAATAAGTTTCTAAATAATTGGTTAAATAATGACTCTCCAAAAATGCTAGTAAATAAGAAGATAATGATTAAAAATAAAATAATTCCGTAAAAACTAGAAAATTTAGTATCATACTGAGCACTATACTTAGCTATCATATAAACGCCTGATATCACAAATAAAAATAGAGATAACATAAAGACGCCAGTACCAAAGCTATATGAATTTACTATGAATAAAATAAATACAACGACTAAAAGTGCTACAGTTACACTGTTAATAAGCACATAATCTGATAGTACTTTTCTAAATGAAATAGGTTGTTTGACCACTAAACGAGTAATTGCGTAAGTAGCCCCTACAATGACTGCTAAAAATAGAATAATACCAAGTACAAGAGATGAAACAAAGCTTCCTTTAGATGTTCCTAATTGATAGATTTCATCTGGAATAATCGTACCGAGCAAGATAGCTACCACTAAAAAGCCAATAACTAAAAGTGATAATAATAATTTAAAACTAAAGGCATGATTACTTTTAATTATTTGGTCTGGTGCAACAAAGGCACTTTTAAAGAAACCTTTACTTTCTTCTGTAACTTCTTTAGCATGTTCACTCAATTGATTTTGTTGTTGATTTGATTGATGATGCGCAGGTTGTTGTTGATGGGTGTCATTCTGATATGTAGAAGATGTTTGTGTGTGAGATTGTTGTTGCTGTTTTGAATTACCTGGTTGATTAGCCTGCGGAGTCTTTTGTTGATTCTCATGTTGAGGTGATTTTTCAAGAGAAGCTGAATGATTATCTTGTTCAGAATGTAAATTACCTTTTCTTGAATATGTTTCTTTAGATGACATTTGTGATGACGTATGGTTAGCGTCTGAATGTGATTCATTGGTTGTCTTAGACGTGGAATTTGAAGTTGCATTAGAAATGTCTTCTTTGGCAGAGTTTACGGTTTGTGATTGTCTGTCAATTTTATGTCCGCATTCTCCGCAAAATAAGTCATTAGACTCAACCGGATTCCCACAATTTGGACAATGCATAATGTTACCTCCCAATATTAAATTTCATAATCTTTAAAAATTATATCATTTTATTTGTATTGCTTTCTACAAAAAATCAAAAAATTTTATTAATAAACTTTATAGGTAGTTTTATGTTTATTAAAAATAAATTTAAATAGTCTTAAATACCGATAACTCATTTAATAAATTAAAAAATCCAGAAACATATCAATTTTAATACGTGTCCACAATTGTGCTAAAAATTCTAACTCTAAATAACATTCCAAGATATTAATTAATTGTAAATTTTAGTAATTAAAATAATGTGAAATTTATTATTTTTACTTTTAATAAAGTTGTCTTTTTTATTTCCTATGATACAGTCAAATATGTACAAACAGTTTTATAGGGAGTGTTTTAAGTTGAGCAAAGTTAAAATACGACACTTAACGAAAGTGTTTGGGAGAAAACAACAAAAAGCATTGAAGTTAGTTCAAGAAGGCAAATCTAAAAAAGAAATATTTGAACAAACAGGTGCTACAGTTGGTGTTTACGATGTCAACTTTGATGTTAATGACGGGGAAATATTTGTCATCATGGGACTTTCAGGAAGTGGTAAATCAACATTGATTCGTTTGATTAATCGTTTAATCGAACCAACCTCCGGCAGTATTTACATCAACGATGACGAAATATCAAAAATGTCAAAAAAGGAATTACGAGAAATTCGTCGTACCAAGGTAAATATGGTTTTTCAGAATTTTGGTCTTTTTCCAAAAAGAACTATCTTAGAAAATACTGAATATGGCTTAGAAATTAGAGGGATAAATAAAGCTGAAAGACAAAAGCGAGCGGAACAAGCATTAGATGATACAGGTCTCTTATCATTTAAAAATCAATATCCCGACCAATTATCTGGTGGTATGCAACAACGTGTTGGTTTAGCACGAGCGCTTGCTAATGATTCAGACATATTATTAATGGACGAAGCTTTCTCTGCGTTGGATCCGCTTATCCGAAAAGATATGCAAAATGATTTATTAAAATTACAAGAAAAAATGAAAAAGATAATTATATTCATTACACATGATTTAAATGAAGCATTACGTATCGGAGATCGTATTGCATTAATGCGTGATGGCAAAATTATACAAATTGGTACTGGTGAAGAAATTCTAACAAATCCAGCCAATGATTTCGTTAGTGAGTTTACTGAAGATGTGGATCGTTCTAAAATTCTCACTGCTGAAAATATAATGGAAACGCCGTTAACTATTAATATTGAAACGGAAGGACCTAATGTCGCCTTACAAAGAATGAGAAAAGAAGAAGTCAGTATGCTATTAGCTATAGATAGTAAGCGACAATTAAAGGGAAGCATTACTGCTGAAAATGCATTAAAAGCGAGAGAAGAAGGCACTTCGATAAAAGATATTTATGAACCAAACGTAAAAACGATACAAAAAGATACGCTAATCATTGATATATTTAATATCATTTATGACTCACCAACGCCATTAGCAGTAACTGACAAAAATAATCATCTTATTGGTGTTGTTGTTCGTGGTAGTGTCATAGGAGCTATGAGCAATAAAAATTCAAATTCTAATAATAGAGAGGAAGTGACAACAAATGTTTAACTTTCTCATCTCACAATTACCATTTTCCAATTGGATTGACAATATTGTAGATTGGCTAACTAAAAACTTTTCTGGCCTATTCTCATTCTTACAGACAATTGGTAATTCAATCATGAACTTTATGACTGATATCTTAACGGCAATCCCACCATTTTTAATGATAGCCTTATTAGTTATCATTGCATTTTTCGTATTTAATCGTAAATTAGGTTTCCCAATATTTGTTCTAATCGGATTACTGTTTATCTATAATCAAGATATGTGGGACGATTTAATGAATACGGTCACATTAGTTATTATTTCAAGTATGATAGCAATTATTATTGGTGTGCCACTAGGTATACTTATGTCTAAAAGTGACACAGTTGAAAAAATAGTTAAACCGTTATTAGATTTAATGCAGACAATGCCAGGATTTGTATATTTAATACCTGCTGTTGCATTCTTTGGTATAGGTATGGTGCCTGGTGTATTTGCGTCAGTCATTTTCTCATTACCTCCTACTGTTCGAATGACAAATTTAGGTATTCGTTCTATTTCAAAAGAACTAGTCGAAACCTCTGATTCATTTGGTTCAACACCTTGGCAAAGACTATTTAAACTAGATTTACCTATGGCGAAAGAAAATATTTTCGCTGGTATTAACCAAACTATCATGTTAACACTATCTATGGTAGTCATTGCTTCAATGATAGGTACGCCTGGTTTAGGTGAAGGCGTTTTAGCAGCTGTACAACGTTCAGAAGTAGGTAATGGCTTTGTATTTGGTATTGGTATAGTTATCTTAGCTATAATTATCGATCGTTTTACACAAGCTATGAATCGACCAAATAAAAACAAATTATCTAAAAAGAAAAAATTAATTATTGGTATTATTTTAGCAATTTTAGCTATACTTGCTATCTTGATTACACTGTTTTTACCAAGTAATGTAGGTTCAAGTAAGGGAACAATCACGTTAGCATATGCACAACAAGACGACCAAGTAGTTTCAACAAATGTTATTGCTCAAGTATTAGAAGAACAAGGCTACAATGTTAAAATGACTTCTTTAGACATCCCTGTGACATGGAAAGCTGTAGCTAATGGCGAAGCTGATGCTATGACAGGGGCATGGATTCCAATTACACATAAGGCACAATATGATGAATATAAAGATGACTTAGATAATCTAGGTCCACATATTGACGGTGAAGCTAAACTTGGTTTAGTCGTTCCAAAATATATGGACGTAGATTCAATTGAAGATTTAAACAATCAAGCTGACAAAAAAATTACAGGTATAGAACCAGGCGCTGGTATCGTTCAAGCTACAAATAAAACATTGAAATCATATCCAAACCTTAAAGGATGGAAACAAATCAATTCGTCAACAGGCGCAATGAATGCCGAATTAAAACGTGCGATTAAAAGTAAAAAAGATATTGTCATTACAGGTTGGAACCCGTACTGGATTTTCCAACGCTATGATTTAAAATATTTAAAAGACCCTAAAGGTACCATGGGGAAATCAGAAAACATTAATACAATGGCACGTAAAGGGCTTAAAAAAGATATGCCAGAAGCTTATGAAATATTAGATAATTTCAAGTGGTCAGTAGATGATATGGAATCTATCATGCTTGAAATTGAAAACGGTAAAGATCCTAAAGATGCAACTAAAGAATGGATTGATAATAACCGTGATAAAGTAGATCAATGGACAAAATAAACTTTTCAATACTATTGAGATTAAGCAACATTATGTTGTTTAATCTCTTTTTTTGTTGTTGAGGCAAATAGTCGCGAAGTTATAATAATTCGATTACGTAAATTATCATAATTTCTATAACCAAAAGATACCCTTTTAATGAGTTTGATTTTATTATTAATTCCTTCTAACGGACCGTTGGTCAGGTTAGAATATATCATGGAGTTTTCAATGAAAGCTGTTAATCTTCTTAAAGTTCTAATGACTGGGCGTAATCTAGGACACACATCTGAAAGATGAATAGAAAAGAGTTTATGAGTAAATTTCTCTATTTGGTTTTCTTTTAATAATCGTCTTAGCTCATGAACGTAGTGATATGTATTAAATAATTCAACGTCTACACTTAATAAGTAATTCATAATTCCTTTTTCGGTTTTCCACTCTTTAAATAAACGGACTTTACGATAATTAAATGCCTCTAGCGTTTCAAAAGGTTTAAGAAATAGTTTCCAATAACTTTTATATTTATTGTAAAGCGGTCTATTAGAGGTTCTATAACAATTCATTATATGAACTCTAGACATATTTAACGCTCGATTTAAAGATTGAACAATATGGAAACGATCAATAATAATCTTCGCATTAGGAAATAATTGTTTGATTAGCGACATATAGGGTTCATACATATCAATCGTTACAGTTTTGACTTTTTGTCTTAGTTTCAAAGAATAACGATAAAAATGATCTTTCAGCGATTTTAACTTACGATCCGCTACCACATCTACGATGCGGTGTGATACAGCATCTGCATAAATAAAACTCATTTTTCCAATTACATTTTTAACACTTTTAAATTCGTCCATCATTAAGTGTTCAGGTAAAGCATCAAAAGAAGACTGACCTACGTCGCTTGCCGCTTGATTAATCACTCTAGATACAGTCATTGATGATACTAAGCATGACTTAGCGATAGATTTTTGAGAGCGGTATTCTTGTGCTTTATCTAAAACTGCAAGTTTTGTTTTGTTAGAAATAAAACAATAATCGTCGACAATATTAGATTTAGCAGTAAAATAACTATCACATGTTTTACAATAAAATCTTTGTTTTTGAAGCTTTAAATAAGCAGCATTTCCATAATTTTAAGTAAAGTAATCGTTGAAGTTTTCTTCCCATTTTTCACTATAGAGAAATTTTCGTTTTTAGTTAAACAGTTTTCACAATGTGTAGGTTGATAAGTAAGCTCTGCATAGTAAAACAAACTCTTTCGTCCTTTATATTTTTTCTCAGTCACTTCATCTGAAAAATTTAGATTTTTATCTTTAATTCTTAATGTATTTAATATAGACTTACACATAGGCGCATTACCTTTCTTTTTTATTTGGTGTGGTAGCTAATAATTATAGAGGTAATTGCGCTATTTTTGTATTCAAAACATAAAAATTGGACTGATGATTTTTAGCCATCAGTCCAATTTATTATAAAACTTTAATAATAATTATTAGAACAAAGATAAATATATCTACATATACAATGAAAAAGTTTTTCTTATAAAAATTGGGAATAATATTGAGTAAAAATCCTATCATAAATAACGCCGGAGCAATATTTTTCATCACATCTAGAAAAAGAATAAGAATTAAACTGATTAGACCTAAAAAAATAAATAAATTTGAAATATAATTAAGCGTTTTACACCAAACTGGTTCTTCATTTATCTTCTTATTGTCCATTTATTGAAACTCCTTATTAAATATTAACTATCGCCATGTTTCATTTATATTATACAGGCTTATGATTTCGAACCCAAATCAAGTTTCCTTATAAAATTCCACTCAATTTTTTAATAACGACTTCTTTCTTTTCATCTAAGACATCAATTGAATACTTTATTCGATTCGTTAAATCTACTAACGTTAAATATTTATCATGACCTGCTCCAGTGTCTATGCCGATAATTCTATTTTCAAAAAGAAGTTCGTCATCTTCATAACCAAGTCTAAAATTCGGTACATGCCCATGAACTAAAACTTTATTTTCAGGTAAATTGAAATTTAATTCCTTAGGTTGATGTCCCGTAACGATACTGCGGTCTTGATGTTGTAAATCTTTGTTAGTATCAATGCCTGCATGGGCAAAGATGTAGTTATCTAATATTTTAATATGTGGCAATTCTTCAATAAAATGGCGCCACTCTAAAGCTTGTTCCTCATCACTTTCCAACCATCTCATTTCATGATTACCAATTAACACAATGGCACCTTCTGCTTGTAATTGCTTAACTAATTTCAAAGTGCCTATTGAGTCAGGGCCTTTATTCACATAATCACCTACTAAGATAAGTTGATCATTTTTCGAGTTATATTTTGTGACCTCTAGTAATTGTGATAAGGAGTCTACGTGGCCATGAATATCAGAAACAGCTAAAATTCTTTTCTTCAACGGCATTGTACCCCCTTATTCAATTCGTTTTTTCTTTCTTTGATATATTTCAAGTATCATTAAAATAATAGAAGTTAATCCTATAGATAAAAGTGCCATGGCCATCCCTTGTGCAGAATCGCCTTGTTCAAATTGTCGATAAATAAATGTAGAAGACGTATCTGTATTAGGCGGTCTCAACATTAAAGAAGCAACAAGTTCCCTCATCGAAATACAAAATATTAAAATCCATCCCGAAAGAATACCAGGCGTTAATAATGGTAATGTAATAGTTCTAAATAATGTCCATCCCTTACTACCAGATATTTCTGCAGCTTCAATCAAGTTTTTACTTATTTGTTGATTTACTGTTTTAATATTTTGCACAGCATATGGAATATAGAGCACAGTATAAGCAACAGCTAAGATGGCAATCGTATTGTAGATAGGTAATACATTGTATTTATTATTCCAAAAAAGTATCAGACCGATTACTACAATAATCCCTGGTACTGTATTAGGTAATAAACTTGTAAAATCTATAAAGCGACCTAACGTATTCCCTCTTTCTGTAATCAATACAACCCATAAGCCAATTAAACTCGCTAATGTGGCTGATATTGTAGCCAATAAAAAGCTATTAAATAGTGCGATGCTTCCATTGCCCGATAAAACATCAATAAAATGTTGAATTGTAAAATTATTTAAATGAAATCCTTGCGACATCTTTTTCATAAATGCGTTAGCGAAGATGCTCGCATAAGGTAAAACAATCGTTACGATCAGTTCACAAATCACATATACGTAACATAATATATTCCATTTACTTGATTGATGAATTTTAATTTTCCGACCTTTTCCAGAACTAGAGTTGATATTCGTTTTAGTCTGAAACCATTGTTGAAAAGCCCATACCGACATACTTACAGCTAATAATAAGGTTGATAATAACGCTGCTCTTTGAAAATCAATCGGCCATATTGACGCACTATGATGAATCTCAGAAGTCAGTACTCTAAACCCTATACGATTACCCATTGTAACTGGTGTCCCAAATTCTCCTATTGTTTTCACAAATATTAATAGGGCACCCATGCTATAACCCGAGATAAATAATGGCGCGATAATTTTTTTAAAACGATAAAAGAATGTCCCACCGTAAATTTCAGCCGCTTCTTCTTGAGACTGGTGAATATTCATAAGCGCATTTTTTAAAATAATATATAAAAATGGCGTCAAGTGACAGCTCATAATAAGTACCATCCCAAAAAAACTGAAAAAATAAGGCGTCATATGAGAGAAAATAGGGCTAATTTGTTCTAGCAACCCATTTCGTTGCATCGTAAGCATCCATCCCATTGATCCAATATAGGGAGGCGTCATAAACGGCACCATAATTAATAAATCCAACCATTGGTGTTTTGCTAAAGTCGTTTTAGTCATAATATAGCTTAAAGGAAGGGCAATGAGCGTACATAAAATGACTACAGAAACACCTAATAGAATGGAATTCAATAATATCTTCAAATGGTACGATTGTCCCAGTTGTTTAAGGTGATCAAAAAATGTTTGATCACCTTCTGGAACAAAGCCTTTCAACAGTATGAGACATAAAGGCATGATGATTAAAATAAATAATACAATGAATGCTAAAATCTGATTAAATCTATTTATTAATTTGCTATTCATTCTATCTCATCAATTCCGTAAATTGTTTTAATACTTTCTCACTTTTATCACTTAAATTATTCCAATCATATTTAAATTCTTTAATATCTGCTCGTTTTGCTTTATCTTTTTTCTTTTCTGCTGACTTATCTGCTGGAATTAAATAGTGATCGTCTACTTGTTTTTGTCCTTTTGAACCTGTTACATAATCCATATATTGTTTTGCTAATTCTTTATGAGATGAAGATTTTAAAATAAATGCAGGTCGTGGAGATATAGCAGTACCTGATTTAGGATAAGCAATATCAACTGGTTCTCCCTTAGCTTTAGCTGCATAAACCATATAATCTACGCCACCATATACAACGTCATTTTCACCTTTAATAACCGATTCTAATGCTGGCTTATTAGCCCCAGCTAATTTCATTCCATTGTTTTTTAATGCTTTATATTCATCCCATGCTTTATTTCCTTCATTATTTACTTTAATAGATAATAAATCTAAAGCTGTACCAGATTCAGATGGGTCAGGTATTGCAATCTTATCTTTATATTGTGACTTAGTTAAATCTTTATCATCTTTAGGAGGGTTTTTAACATTTTTAGTATTATAAGACATACCTAAAGCACTACCGCTAAATCCGTAATAATAACCGTCTTTATCAATCCAGTCCTTGTATAACTTGTTATGATTTTTAACTTTATAAGGTTCAATTAAACCTTTCTTTTTATAATCTAAAGCTGCAGGTAAAGAAGCAAGCTGTACAACATCAGCTTTTGGGTTATCTTTTTCAGCTTCTAAACGTCCTAACACCTCACCTGTTGTACCTTGGAAGACTTCTACTTTCTTTCCTGTTTCTTTTTCAAACTCTTTGACCATATCTTTAACTAAGTTGTCAGGTCCAGCTGCATATAAAACAAGCTTACCTTTTCCATTACTAGATGATTTCGATTTATCATCACTACTATTACTATTTTCAGGTTTATTTTGACATGCGGCTAAAACGACAACTAATGCAAGTAATAAAAAAAGATATTTAGTAACGTGCTTCATCTTTATTCTCCTCCGAATTTGAATAAATAAAATAATTTTCTGGAATGTTAAACTCTAAATTAACTTGTGTATCTTTTGCATAAGATTTAATATCGTAAAACATAACTTTTGTATTATTAATGCGAGCTAAATATTGATAACGTTCTCCTGTAAATTGAATGTTTTCTATTGTAGCTGGTAGCGATTTTTCATTTTTTGAAATACTAATATTTTCTGGACGTACAAGTACGCCACATTCGCCACTTTTTAATGAATTAGGAACTTCAAATTTAAAATCATCCAACGTTTTGAAATATTGATTATCTATAGCTCCTTCAATATATGTACCTTTTCCAATAAATGTAGCGATTTTTTTAGATTTTGGATGGTAATATAGGTTTTCCGGCGAACCTTTTTGAATAATTTGACCTTGAGATAGTACGATAATTTCATCAGACATTGTCATGGCTTCATTTTGGTCATGAGTCACAAATATAGCTGTCATGTTATTTTCTTTAATTAATCGTTTTATGAGTATTTGCATATCTTCTCGTAAAGTGGCATCAAGTGCAGATAAAGGTTCATCCATTAAAATCAATTTTGACTGCGATATAATAGCACGTGCTAATGAGACACGTTGCTGTTGTCCTCCAGATAACTGATGAATCGCTTTGTCCCAATGTTCTTCTAGATGAACTTCTTTTAAAGCATCCATGACACGTTGTTTTAAATTTTTTGTATCTTTTTTTACTTTTAACGGATAGGCTACATTTTGAAATACGGACATATGAGGCCATAAAGCAAAATCTTGAAATACCATCCCTAAATCTCGATTTGCTGGAGAAATGAAACGTTTATTTTCTGTAGAATAGTATGTATTCTCGTCATGTATGATTTTTCCGAAGTCAGGTTTTTCTAGCCCTGCTATGAGTCGTAATAACGTCGTTTTACCACAACCCGATTCTCCCAATAAAGAAACAAACTTTCCATTTTCAATTGTTAAACTCACATCTTTAATTACATTCTTTTTATCAAACGATTTTTTAATATTTACTAACTCTAATGTCATCTTTTCACCTCTTTTCAATATTTACTATAAAAAAAGGTTGTTTATATTAATTGAATATATTATTAATGTATATCAAAAAAATTTATAAAAAATTGAAGTTTAAATAGATTTAATCTATATAATAGTTCGTGAAAAAGAAAAACTGTTTAATTCTCTTCTCGAATTAAACAGCTTTTCAATCAATATAATGACAATAACTACCTATAAACACGCCTTCATAACAGTTTTCATAAAAAAGTTGCTTTACGCGCAATAACGCATTAAGCAACTTTTCCTATATTATTAAAATGTACCTGGATTAAAATTTGCTTTCCACTCATTGAACGGCCAGTATCTTAATACAACTTTACCTACAAGTTGTTTCTTATCGATTAAACCGACTTCTGGGAAGCGACTATCCACACTATTTTGTCTATTGTCTCCTAAAACTAAATATTTGTCTTTAGGAATTTTAGTTTCTCCATTAGCACCTTCAAGTTGGCTAGATTTGAATGTACCTGTTAAGTATTCACCTTGTTTGTGCTTTTTATTGTAATCTAAATACGGTTCAGATACTTTTTTATCATTTACGTATAATTGATCTTTTTTATATTCTACTTTATCACCAGGTGTACCGATGACACGTTTGATAAAGTCGCGTTGTGCATCTTCATGAAAGACCACGACATCTCCATTATCGATATGATTTAATGATTTTGAAATTTTACTTACGATTACTTTATTTCTGTCTTGGAACGTTGGATACATGGAAGAACCTGATACGGTATAAGAAACACCAATAAATTTCCATACTAGCCCCACTACTAAGAGGGCTACACCAATGGCTACGACCCATTCAATTATTTCTTTTTTCAAGTTAACCCCGCCTATCATCTTTTATAAACATAATTTACTTTATCACAAATTCATTGCAAAGTCGTTTCACTTATTTTTAAATATGATAACGTTCTTGACTTCCATCTTCTTTTGGAAAATATGTATGTTTCACATAGTGTCCTGCGACCACATTTTTTGTCAGTCAAAATAGAACATCTTCTCATCATAAAATCCTTGAGATTTATATATGATTTCCTCTCTATTGTCTCGATGGCTTCATAGTAACAAACCTCTTACATGATTACTATTCAAGTTGTCACTTTTAAGAATGCCCAACTACTTATTTTTCCAAAAAATAATCTAACCTTTCACATCCGTAAGATATGGCTCCTACTTTGTAAGATTAGATAAAGGCAGTGATAACGCAACACTCCTACAATTATAAATGTAATAGAAAAAGGAGTGAGGATATTGAAAACATTAAGAAATATTCTAATTGCAGTCGTTATTATTGCAATTATTGCTGTAGGAGGACTATTCGGATTAAATGCATATTCAGATAAACATCCTAATAATCGTTCAGTCAATGATTGGAATAAACTCAACCCCCTAGCACCAACATATGCATATTATGTTAAAACCCAAAAACCATCAAAAGTTGAAACGTTAGATAAAGAAAAAGACTTTTATCTCTATCATTACAATCAAAAAGGCTACACAAAAGATGGTAAATCTAAAAAAATTGAATATACAGCACCTAAAAAATTAAAAACAGATCATTATCTAGTTGTAAAAGAAAAATCACATACTATTACTTCATATGAAGAAGTTAAAAAATCAGATATTCCTAATAAAGCTAAAGAAAAACTATAAAATCAGATAAGGAGCGTTGCAACAATGACAATTTTAAATGTGAATCATTTATCTAAAGTATATGGAAGTAAACAAAAATTCAAAGCACTTAATGATATTAACTTTTCAGTAGAAAAAGGTGAATTTGTAGCAATCATGGGGCCTTCTGGCTCAGGTAAAACAACGCTTTTAAACGTGATTAGCTCAATTGACAGTATTTCTGGTGGCACTGTAGAAGTCGATGGCAATGTAATTAATAAATTATCTGATAAAAAATTAGCTCAATTTCGTAAAAAGGAACTTGGGTTCATTTTCCAAGATTACAGTGTTCTTCCTACTTTAACCGTTAAAGAAAATATTATGTTACCGTTATCTGTTCAAAAAGTAAGTAAGGACGATATGGAGAAACATTATAAAGAAGTGACGGAAGCGCTCGGCATTTATGATTTAAGCAATAAATACCCAAGTGAGATTTCAGGTGGGCAACAACAACGTACCGCTGCAGCGCGTGCCTTTGTACACAAACCTTCTATTATATTTGCCGATGAACCAACCGGAGCTCTAGATTCTAAAAGTGCGAAAGATTTATTAAATCGCTTAGAAGAAATGAACAAAAAATTCAATAGTACTATCATCATGGTTACGCATGATCCTTCAGCAGCTAGTTTCTCTGAGCGCGTTATTATGTTAAAAGACGGTAATATTCATTCAGAAATTCATCAACAGAATAAATCTAAACAAGATTATTATAAGGAAATTATTCAATTACAGTCATCCCTAGGTGGTGTCGCAAATGACGTTTAATCAAATTACGCTCAAAAATTTAAAAAGTAATATAAAGAACTATGCACTTTATTTATTCTCTTTAGTGCTCAGTATTATTTTGTATTTTAGCTTTGTCACTTTGCAATATACACATAGTTTAAATAGTAGTGAATCACCTGGGATTATTCGTAATGGCGCTAAAGTCGGCTCTGTATTTTTATTCATTATTATCATTGTTTTCTTAATGTATGCAAATCACTTATTTATTAAGCGACGTACACGTGAATTTGCGTTATTTCAATTAATTGGGCTAACGCGTGGCAATATTTTAAGAATGTTAGCCATTGAACAACTAACATTTTTCATTATAACTGGCATCATTGGCATTCTCATTGGTACTTTAGTGTCAGTTGGCTTACTCAATATACTAGTTAAGATGATGCATTTATCGGTCCATGTAGCCATCGGATTTGAGCTACCTGCGTTAATTCAAACTATCTTAATGCTTGTACTTGCATTTATCTTGATTATTATTCAGGACTCCCTTTTCCTAAAAAGAAGAACTATCCTTACAATGATGAAGGATAGTACGAAGACTGAAGCAACAAAAGCTAAGATTACACCGGCCGAATTAGTTGCAGGTATTCTAGGCATCGTGATGATTGCATTTGGTTATTACATGTCTACTGAGCTGTTTGGTACGTTTAGACAATTAACAATGAGCTTACTTACACCATTTATTATTCTATTCTTAACTGTAGTAGGCGCTTATCTCTTCTTTAGAAGCTCTGTTTCAATAATCTTTAAATCCCTTAAGAAAGCTAAACATGGACGCGTATCTATTACAGATGTCGTCTTCACATCATCAATTATGCACCGAATGAAGAAAAATGCGATGTCATTAACAGTTATCGCAGTTATTTCAGCAGTAACAGTAACAGTCCTATGTTTCGGCGTAGTAAGCAAAGCTAATGCTGACTATTCAATCCAATCTATGGCACCACAAGATATTAACTTTGCTCAAAAAAGTTCAGCAGAAAAGTTAAAACATTCTTTAGATCAACGTCATATTAATTATGATGAGAAACATTATGAAAGTGCGAATATGCGCATGGGTAAAAATGATGTGTTAACAAGTAAAACGGATGATGATTTTTCACATGCTGAAATGGGAATAACGCCAGATAAAAATATTAAGGGCAATCATGCGACTATTACGAACTTACAAGGCCCTATCGAAGGTATGGTAGATGTTCATATAGACAAAGATATTACACTTATTGGTAAGACGAAAAAAACATTCCATGTCGATAAAAAAGATGACTCTGGAATCATCCCAGGCAATGCTTCAATGGGTGGTCCAGTACTAAAAGTAAGTCCAGAAAATTATCAAGCCTTAAAATCAAAAGATAAAATAATGCATCAATACGGTATCAATATTAAAGATAAGCATGATCTTCCTAAAGCTGAAAAGATAGCTAAAAAAATATATCCTCAAGTTCCTCTTCAAAGTGAAATCAAAAAATTGATTGATGAAAATATGGGTATATTAATGTTTGTCTCTTCATTCTTAGGACTTGCATTCTTAATTGCGGCAGGCTGTATCATCTATATTAAACAGATGGATGAAACAGAAGATGAAGTGAATAATTACCGTATCTTAAGACGTATCGGTTTTACACACACTGATATGATGAAAGGTTTAGCAATGAAGATTCTATTCAACTTTGGTTTACCACTAATTGTCGCATTGTTACACGCACTATTTGCTGCTATGGCCTTCATGAAATTCGTTGGCGAATACGCACCAGTAGCAATTCTAGTTGTCATGGTTATTTATTCACTGGTATACCTTATCTTTGCAGCTATTTCATTCGTGCATGCTAATCGCATTATCAAACAATCTATCTAAGGTGCTTGGTCAAACGTAAAGAAAGAAGGTATCTAAATGAACATTAAAGAATTAATTCATAAATCCTATGAAGATTTATTAAGTTTAAAAGTGAATTGGTTTAACGGTTTCATGCTAGTTCTTATCGTTTTTATTTTAAGTAGTGTTGCGACGCCGATTGTCGGTGTTCCAGTTGGTTTACTTGGTGGCGGTTACTTCTTAAAACGCTACGAAGAAAAGAATGATTAAATTAAAATTGAATGATTTTAGTATTTAAATGCCAAGAGGAGTAGATTCAACTGCTTCTCTTGGTATTTTTATGTAGTGCTTAATAATGACATTTTCCCAATGACCTTATCATTAGTTTTTCATGGCAAAATTATATATTTCAAATGAAATAAACTTACCTTTACAAAGCTATATTTTCAATATAAATAATTCATGCAAACAACATTTATTTATTCATTAAAATTTTATAATCTCATCTTATAAATATTTTATTTTAATGTTGTATTTTCTTTTAACTCATTTATAATATATGTATTAGGCCTAAGCTTAAAATTTAATACTGGAGGACATCAAGATTTGAAACAACATTTGAAACAGAAATTCTCTATTAGAAAGTTCACAGTCGGTACTGGTTCTGTCTTATTAGGAACGTTTCTAATTTTGAGTGTTCATGATGTAGCTCATGCGAGCGAATTGAACACTAACAACACGAAATCAACAACGGCTAATAGCTCAGCAAATGCTGATGCTCAAGCCCCAGTAACTCAAGCACCTACGAAAGAGGCTTCTCAAACTGAAACAACAAATAAAGATAATACAGTTGCTACAGAAACTCCGACAACTGAAGTGCAAGCTAGTGAACAGTCAAGTACTCAACATAACACTGTTGCTGATAACTCAGCGACGCCTAAAACTGAAGTTGCCCCTTCTTCAACAACTAAAGGTGAAGACAGAGAAGCAAAAACGGAAGCTGCTCCTCAAACTGAAACAAATACAATTACAGCCGCTTCAGATACAACAAGTCAACCAGCAGTACATAAACGCTCACGTCGCTCAGCTACTGCACCACTCTCATCGGAAGGTATATTAGAAAATAATGCTACAACAGCATCACCAAACATGGATGATCCTAATGGAGCAACAATTCAAAGTAGACCTGTTAAGATTCCAAAAGCTAAAGATCCTAACACAATTCCTACACAAAACGTACTATTCGAAAAAAATCCAGATCCTAATCAATATACTTTTGCGATTACTGACTTGAAAGACTTTAACGCTTCGTATCATACAAAATATTATTATCGTTTATCAAAACCATTTGATGACTCTAAAAATGTAACGATTGAATTAGTAGATGGTGAAACAAACGCCGTAGTAGAAACTAAACGTATTAATTCACCTGGAACTGTATCAATAGGTGAAACTTCTTTAGCAAGAGTTGTCGCTGCACGTGATCCTAAAAAAGCGAAATACGGTCATATTAATTTTACGTTTTTACAAACGTTAGACTCATTTAACAAGACGCTTTCAACAATCAGAGGACGTTTCGCAATAGATGACCAAGGTAGCTTAGAGAATGAACGTAGTGGTATGCAAATCTATGACGTATTTAACCAAGCAAATGAAGGTACAACAATCACGGACCCTCAATACTATGTGCCTGAGGTTGTCCCTCAAATTACTTACTATCGTGTCGTAAATAAAAACAACCCTACTTATCAAGCGAATAAAACCGATGTTAATGCGCAAACATACGAACCAAATGAGACTGAAACAGAACTTGCGCGTTATGTAATAAAAGGTATGGATGGTCAAACATACAATGCATCAAACGTGCGACAATTTGAAGGCTATCATTTATATCAAATGGCAGATCCTGCTAACATGACTGGTCCTATTACGCGTCCTTATCAAGTAGGTTTAAGATACGTAGATGCCGAAACTAATAATGGTGGGGTTAAACGTATTAAAGAAATCGTTGAAGAGGATGGTACAACTCGCGTAGAAGTTTGGACATTATCGGCGGACCATATGTCTGAATCAGCTAAAAACACAGGTATCGATACAACAAATTATGTCAAAGTATACGAAACAACATTAAAGCCTGGTCAAAGAAATATGAATGATTTAGGTAAGGAAATTTCGATTCCTGGTTATTCTAAACCATTTAAAATTCTTGACGCTAGCCAAGGTGATGGTGCGGTAGGTAACGTTTTCGTACCTGACCAAACAATTAAAGGTGTTCAAGTAGGTCGTGGTAGTAACTTCCGTTTACAAAACTTATTAACGAAAGCACACCCTGTTATCTACTATTACACTAAGATTGAACCAGTAGAGGTAACATTATCTGCTAGAAAAGTAGTTAAACGTAATACTTCTTTACCAGGCGGGCAACTAACTAATGGACAATTTACATTCAATATCGTAGCTGGACCAAATTCACCAGCCATCCCAGCTGCATCTCAATCTAAAACAAATGCAGCAGACGGTTCGGTAACGTTTGATAAAATTTCATTTACTAAACCAGGTACGTACACTTATACAATAACTGAAAATAAAACTAACTTAAGTCCAGATTATGATGCTGAGCCTTTAACAGTGACTGCAACAGTTACAGTCACTGAAGAAAACGGTGTCTTAAAATCAAATGTAGCTTATGCTTATAATTCTGATACTGATGGGAACCAAGCATTTACAAACTATTATGTTGCACCAAAACAATTAAATTTTGATGTACATTTCACTAAAGATTTAACTGGTCGTCCATTAACTGATGGCGAATTCCATTTCAATATGAAAAATGCTGCTGGTGAAGTCATTGCCACAGGTACAAATGATGCTCAAGGTCAAATTAACTTTGAATTCATCGATGGTAAACGTCCTACTTACACAAATACTGACGCAGGTAGAACTTTCACTTATACAGTTGAAGAAGTGCCTGGTAGCGAACAAGGCGTAACTTACGATCCGATGAAAGCTACAGTAACTGTTAATGTTACTAAAACTCAAAACCAAGACTTACATGTGCTCACTGTAACTTCTGTAGCACCTAGAGATACTGAATTCAATAACGTTTATACACCTACTCCTGCTAAAGCAAAAATTGAGTTCACTAAAGTATTAGCAGGTAAAAAATTAACAGATGGCGCTTTTGAATTCACTCTTTCTGAAGATGGAGAAGTACTTCAAACAGTTAGAAATGTAAATGGTAAGGTAACATTCCAAGATATTTCTTATAGTAGTGAAGGAAACCATACTTACACTATCCAAGAAGTTAGAGGCACAGACGCAAACATCGATTATGACCCAATGGTGGCAACTGTAAACGTTAACGTTATCGAAGATCCATCTACACATAATCTTGAAGCAATCGTTGACAATCCTCAAGATACTGAATTTGATAACTACTATGTTGCACCTAAACAATTAAATTTTGACGTGGACTTCACTAAAGATTTAGCTGGTCGTCCTTTACGCGATGGCGAATTCCACTTCAACATGAAAAATGCTGCTGGCGAAGTCATTGCCACAGGTACAAACAATGAAAATGGACGAATTACATTTACATTTGTTGATGGCAAACGTCCTACTTATACAAATACAGATGCTGGTAAATCATTCACTTATACTGTGGAAGAAGTGCCAAGTGATGAACTAGGTATTACAAGTGACCCTATGAAAGCCACTGTTACCGTTAATGTAACAAAATCTGAAGACCAAGGTCTTCGTGTACTTACAGTAACATCTGTTGCACCTAAAGATACTGAGTTCAATAACTTATTCACATCAACACCTATAAAAGCGAAAATTGAATTGACTAAAACTTTAGCTGGTAAAGCATTAACTGACGGTGAATTCCAATTCACACTTTCTGAAAATGATGAAGTCATTCAAACTGTGACAAACCAAAACGGTAAAATAGTATTCGACAACCTCACATATACTGAAAAAGGCATGCATATGTACAATGTTAAAGAGGTAGTTGGTACTGATACAAATATCGACTATGATCCGATGGTAGCCGTAGTATTAGTCAATGTAATTGAAGATCCTTCAACTGGTGGTTTAGAAGCTGTCATCGTTAACCCTGACGATACTGAATTCGACAACTACTACGTTAAACCAAAAGAATTAGACTTTGGTGTTAAATTCACTAAAGAACTAGCTGGTCGTCCATTACAAGATGGTGAATTCCACTTCAATATGAAAGATGCAAACGGTGAAGTGATTGCGACTGGTACTAACAACGCAGCTGGTGAAATCACATTTACATTTGTTGATGGTAAACGTCCTACTTATACAAATGCTGATGCTGGTAAATCATTCACTTATACTGTGGAAGAAGTGCCTAGTGATGAACAAGGTATGATTAGCGACCCTATGAAAGCAACTGTTACAGTGAATGTAACGAAAGACTTACATGTTCTTACTGCAACATCTGTTGCACCTAAAGATACTGAGTTCAATAACTTATTCACATCAACACCTATAAAAGCGAAAATTGAATTGACTAAAGTGTTAACTGGTAAAGCATTGACTGACGGTGAATTCCAATTCACACTTTCTGAAAATGGTGAAGTAATTCAAACCGTTACTAACAAAGACGGCAAAGTTTCATTCGATGAAATTTCTTACAACGAAGAAGGACTTCATACTTATACCGTTAAAGAGGTAACTGGCACAGATAGTAATATCGACTATGATCCTATGGAAGCAACAGTTACAGTAAATGTAACGAAAAATAGCACAACTGGTAACTACGAAGCTACTGTCATTACACCTGATGACACTGAATTCGATAACTTCTATGTTGCACCTAAAGAATTAAACTTTGATGTAGAATTCACTAAAGCATTAACAGGTCGCGACTTAAAAGATCAAGAATTCCAATTCAATATGAAAGATGCGAATGGCGAAGTCATTGCGACTGGTACTAATAATGCAGAAGGTAAAATCTCATTTACATTTGTAGATGGTAAACGTCCTACTTATACAAATGCAGATGCTGGTAAAACATTTACTTACACTGTTGAAGAAGTACCAAGTACAGAAGTAGGTGTTACAAGTGATACAATGAAAGCCACTGTAACAGTGAATGTAACGAAAGACTTACATGTCCTTACTGCAACATCTGTTGCACCGGCAGACACTGAGTTCAATAATACTTTTGTACCACCAACACCGCCAACACCACACTTCCAACCTGAAAAATTCGATTTATCAGTAGAAAAATTTGATATCACAGGTAACAAATTATTAGATGATGATAGCGAATTGGCAAATAAATATGCTGATACAGCTAGCAATCCATATGCAGATCAAACTGATAATAATGAACCTGAAAATATTAACACGAAAGAATTAAATCGTGGAGATACTATCGTTTACCAAGTATGGTTAGATACTACGAAATTAACTGAAGCGAATAAGATTAATAAACTTGGTATTACTGATGATTACGATGAAACAACTGTTGAAGTAAGCGATATTAAAGCTTACGATAGCGTAACTGGTCAAGATGTGACTCACTTATTCGATATTACGAATGAAAATGGTATCATCACAGCAACTACTAAAGAAAGTTTAGTAACTGACCACGTCATCGATAGTACTCAAATGCCATTTGGCCGTTACTACAAATTTGATATCGTTGGTACTGTTAAAGCTGACGCAGTCGGTGGAAAAGAAATTACAAACGTAGCTAACCAATCTGCTCAATTCTTTAACCCAGTTAAAGGTGGCAATGAAGTACCACCTCCACCAACAACTGAAAAACGTATTAATAAAGTGAAACCTGAACCAGCTAATATCGAACTTAAAGTCACTAAGAAACTTGAAGGTGGAGACCTTAAAGGCGGAGACTTCACATTCGTATTAACTGATTTAGATCATCCTGAACAACCAGTTCAACAAGCTACTAACGATGCAAATGGTAATGTGAAATTCTTGCCAATTAAATATAATGAAGTTGGCACTCATTCTTACCTTGTAACTGAAAAAGTAGGTACAGAAACTGATGTGGATTACGATAGAATGACTATCGCAGTTAACATAGAGGTAACTAGAGACGAAGTTACTGGTAACTTAAAAACAAACGTTAAATACGTAAGCACAGGCGGTAAATCTGTTGGTGCAAACGATACTGAGTTTAATAACACTGTTATTCCACCAGTACCACCAACACCACACTTCCAACCTGAAAAATTCGATTTATCTGTTCCGAAATTTGATTTAACTGGTAATAAATTATTAGACGACGATAGTGAATTAGCAAACAAATATACTGATACAGCTAACAACCCTTATGCTGATCAAACTGATAATAATGAACCTGAAAATATTAATACAAAAGCATTAAGCCATGGTGACACAATCGTTTACCAAGTATGGTTAGACACAACTCAATTAACTGCTGCTAACAAAATTAATCAATTAGGTATTACCGATGATTATGATGAATCAAGCGTAGAAGTTTCTGATATCAAAGCTTATGATGGCGTAACTGGTCAAGATGTGACTCATTTATTCGATATCGTTAACAATAATGGTGTAATCACTGCGACTACTAAAGAAAGTTTAGTAAAAGATCACGTGATTGATAATGAACAAATGCCATTTGGACGTTACTATAAATTTGATATCGTTGGTACTGTTAAAGCTGATGCAGTTGGCGGAAAAGAAATTACAAACGTAGCTAACCAATCTGCTCAATTCTTTAACCCAGTTAAAGGTGGCAATGAAGTACCACCTCCACCATCAACTGAAAAACGTATCAATAAAGTGAAACCTGAACCAGCGAACATCGAACTTAAAGTCACTAAGAAACTTGAAGGTGGAGAACTTAAAGGTGGCGACTTTACATTCGTATTAACTGATTTAGAAAATCCTGATCAACCAGTTCAACAAGCTACTAACGATGCAAATGGTAATGTAAAATTCTTACCAATTAAATATAACGAAGTAGGTAAGCACTCTTACCTTGTAACTGAAAAAGTTGGTACAGAAGCTAACGTTCATTACGATACAATGTCAATCATCGTTAATGTTGATGTAACTAAAGACGAAGTTACTGGCAACTTAAAAACACATGTGAACTATGTAAGTACAGGCGGTAATTCTATTGGCTCAAACGATACTGAGTTCAACAATACAATTACTCCACCGCCACCAGTAGTTCCGCCAACACCGGTATATCAACCTGAAAAATTTGATTTATCAGTCGAAAAATTCGATTTAACTGGTAATAAATTATTAGATGATGACAGCGAATTAGCGAATAAATACGCTGATACAAATAAAAACCCTTACGCTGACCAAACTAATAATAATGAACCTGAAAATATCAACACGAAAGAACTAAACCGTGGAGATAAAATCGTTTACCAAGTATGGTTGGATACTACGAAATTAACTGAAGCGAATAAAATCAATAAATTAGGTATTACTGATGATTACGATGAGTCTAGCGTAGATGTACAAAGTATCAAAGCTTATGATGGCGTAACTGGTCAAGATGTATCTTACTTATTCGACATCGTTAACAATAATGGTGTTATCACAGCTACATCTAAAGAAAGCCTAGTGAAAGATCATGTCATCGATAACGAACAAATGCCATTTGGACGTTACTATAAATTTGATATCGTCGGTACAGTGAAAGCTGACGCAGTAGCTGGAAAAGATTTCACTAACATTGCGAACCAATCTGTTCAATACTTCAATCCAGTTAAAGGTGGCAATGAGGTACCACCTCCACCACCATCAGAAAAACGTGTAAACAAAGTAAAACCAGCACCAGCTGATATCGAACTTAAAGTGACTAAGAAACTTGAAGGTGGTCAACTTAAAGGTGGAGACTTCACATTCGTATTAACTGATTTGGATAATCCTAACCAAGTCGTTCAAGAAGTAACAAATGATGCGAATGGTATTGTGAAATTCTCAACAATGAAATATAAAGAAGTAGGTACACATTCTTACCTTGTTACTGAAAAAGTTGGAACAGATGCAAATGTAGATTACGATGCAATGAACATTTTAGTTAACGTTAATGTAACTAAAGATGAAACTACAGGTAATCTTAAAGCAGCTGTGAAATATATCAGTACAGGTGGTAAATCTATTGGTGCAAATGATACTGAATTTAACAACACAGTTAAACCTCCAGTACCGCCAACACCAGTGGTACAACCTGAGAAATTTGATTTATCAGTTGAAAAATTCGACTTAACTGGTAAGAAATTATTAGACGATGATAGTGAGTTAGCGAATAAATACGCTGATACAAATAAAAACCCATACGCTGATCAAACAAGTAACAATGAACCTGAAAATATTAATACAAAAGCATTAAATCGTGGAGATAAAATCGTTTACCAAGTATGGTTAGATACTACGAAATTAACTGAAGCGAATAAAATTAATAAATTAGGTATTACTGATGATTACGATGAATCAAGCGTAGCTATACAGCACATTAAAGCTTATGACGGTGTTACTGGCCAAGATGTGACTCACTTATTCGATATTGTTGATACAAATGGTGTCATCACAGCAACTACTAAAGAAAACTTAGTAAAAGACCATGTGATTGATAACGCACAAATGCCATTTGGACGTTACTACAAATTTGACATTGTTGGTGTAATTAGAAATGATGCTAAAGCTAATAAAGACATCACTAACGTGGCTAACCAATCTGTTCAATTCTTTAACCCAGTTAAAGGTGGCAATGAGGTACCACCTCCACCAACAACTGAAAAACGTATTAACAAAGTCAAACCAGTACCAGCAAAATTCGAATTCAAAGTGACTAAGAAACTTGAAGGTGGTCAACTTAAAGGTGGAGATTACACATTCATCTTAACTGACTTAAATAGTCCTGATCACCCAGTTCAATTAGCAACAAACGATGTTAATGGTAAAGTGAACTTCTTACCAATTAAATTCGATAAAGTAGGAACTTACTCTTACCTAATCACTGAAAAAGTGGGTACAGACCAAAATATCGACTACGATACAATGTCAATCGTAGCTACTGTAGTTGTAACTGAAAATCCAACTACAGGTGACTTACAAGCGAAAGTAAGTTACATCAGTACAGGTGGTAAAGCAATTGGATTAGATGATACTGAGTTTAACAATAAAGTTAAACCACCAGTACCACCAAAACCTGACAAACCACCATATTGCCCACCACGTCATCCAGGTAAGCCACCGGTTCATCCGCCACATCATCCGGGTAAACCACCGGTTCCACCTAAAACACCAGGTGTACCACCGACACATCACGTGCCACCTACACCTGAACAACCAAATAAACCTAAACATCTTCCTAAAACTGGTAGCGAAGAAACTAACACTAACGCACCATTATTAGCTACAATGTTTGCAGGTTTAGGTAGCATCTTATTATTTGGTAGAAGAAGAAAAAAAGAAGATAAATAATCTCCTTTAACTGCCAAAAGACCTAAGAAGACTTTGCTCTTCTTAGGTCTTTTTTTATACTATAAAAGTGACACAAGACATGTTTAGCCTTGTATCACTTCTCATAAGCTTTCAAAACAATATTTAACATTTTTTCGATATAATCTTCATCTAGTACATTAGGTTTAATTAAAATATTAAAATAAATTGGCGAAAAAATTAAATCAATAAATATATCTTGATCTGCTTCATTAATATGTCTAGCCACAATAGCTTTTAAACTCTTACGATTACTTTCAAAGTAACCTTTCATAAAAAGTTCGCGTGCTTCACTTTGTTGATTACTAATCAATATTTCAATAACTGCGCGTCCCAAATTTGTTTTATAAACTTCCATAATTCTTACTAAAAATGAATATAAATCGCTATATAAATCTTCATATTCATGTTCAAAAACTTGAGTTCGACTGACAAACATATCTACAATAATTGAGGATTTATCTTTCCAACGTCGATATACTGTAGCTTTAGATATACCTGTATTCTCTGCAAGTTGATCAATTGTAATTTCTCTAAAATGTGTCGTTTCTAATAACTTATCTATTTCATTAAATATTTTATGATTGATTGTTGGATCTTTCGGTCTTCCAGCCATGTTTTCCCCTTCTTAAATGTGCAATAAATTCTACTAGTTCAAATATGATTACCGCACTAACAAACCATACGATAAATCCTACTACAATACTTAATAACCATTGATTAGTATAGTATAGCATCGCCCAAGTGGCTAAGATACTAAATAATACACCAGTCATTCCAAAAACAGCGCCCCTACTCACGTGCTTCGCAATGACATCGCCGTGTTGCATGCCCGTAATAAATAGTGAAACTAAAAAGACTGCAGGTAATGTAGCAAATACTCCACCTAATTCTTTCCAAGGTAAAATAACTGAAATAATATAGCTTAATGTGACTGCCATGCCACCAACAAGAAATTTGATAAATGCTAATTTCATTGAAAATGCCTCCAACTATTACGAAATATGTCTAATTGCAAAAATAGAAAGTGAAATAACGACCCAGCAAATTAATGCAAAAATCGTTCCTCGTTTATAATCTCTTTTACTGATGTAGAGAGAAGTTAAAAAGACAGTAACAATACATGAAATGATGCCGATAACCGCACCAGCACTTAAATGAATCGACATTTGAACTAACTTGTCTCCACGATGGTCTATAGCTAATGCGATGATAGCTGCGAGGTAGACTGCGGGCATAGTTGCAATAATACCTCCCATTTTACCTCCAACTTTTTCAGCCATAATAGAAGCAAAGGCGACTGCCAATCCGCCAATCACAAAATGAAGTATAGCACTTGAAATTGAGAACACTTTGAAACCCTTCTTCATTAATTATTAAACGAAACGTTTCGTTTAATAATATTGTAAAACTAAACAACTCAGTTGTAAATATCGAATGAAATATCATTAATTTTCAAATTATTACATCTGTTCTCATGTATATCACTCTTTTCTCAAAACACAAAAACCTCCTTTCACGCTTAGCTAAATCTAGCATATTGTGAAAGGAGGATAGTTTTACTTCTTATAAATTTTAATTTTAATTTCGTAATAATCACCATGGTCTTTATCACGTTGTTCTACGCGTATACCTGATGATTCGATAGCCTGTATACTTTTTCCAACTTCATCTCGAGCTTGCGTTAAGTCTTTCTCAAATTGAAAATTCTGAGCTTTAACTTTTTCCGGTCCGATTTTTTGTTTTACACGGGCTTCTGTTTGTTTAACATTTAATTTTTGGCTTATTACTTGTTCAATCAACTTTTCTTGTTCTTCATGTTCAAGAGATAGCACCGCACGGGCATGACGCTCTGAAATCTTACCTTCTCGTAAGCGCGTAATGACTTTCGGCGCTAATTTCAATAATCTTAATTTATTCGCAATAAAGCTTTGGCTTTTACCTAAACTCTTAGCAAGTTCACTTTGCGTTGTTTCGCCAATCTCAAGTAACTTTTTATAAGCTTCCGCTTCTTCTACCGCAGACAAGTTTTCACGTTGAATATTCTCAATCAACGCAACTACTGCTGTTTCTTCATCATTCATATTTCGAATAATCACGTCTGCTTGAGCTTTATGCAAAGATTGTAACGCACGGAAGCGTCGCTCACCTGCGATAATTTCATACATATTCTCTTCGATAGGTCGTACAACAATCGGCTGTAATAATCCATGTTCGTCAATCGATTCAGCAAGTTCTGTAATTTTACTCGCATCAAAGACTTGTCGTGGTTGATAACGGTTAGGTACGATACGCTCAATTTGAATGGATTCAACGCTTGAATTACGATCTTCTTCAATGTATCCAACGATGTCATCTTTATTTTTCAATCCAAATAATTTTGAAAAAGGTTTTTTCATTATCCATTCACTCCTCTTAAAATTAATTTTAACACGAGTTCACTATTAATTTTCTAATAAAGGAGATTTATTAGGCGTACCGGGCTTTCTAGGATACTTCTTAGATGTTTGGCGACGTTTATCAATAATGATCATTTGTCTTTCGCCAGCATCTTCAGGTAAGTCGAATGTATACGAATCACTGAAGACGCCACCTAAAATACCAATCCCATAATGCGCTTCTTCTAACTCTTCTTCTCCTTTTGAAGACTTCAACGCGATGAAGTGCCCGCCTTTTTTAACTAAAGGTAAGCATAATTCACTTAAAACAGTTAATCTTGCTACGGCACGTGCCGTCACCACATCATAAGTTTCTCGATTAACACCTTTACCAAATGTTTCGGCGCGATCGTGGACAAAGCTGACTTCTGTTAAACCAAGTTCAGCAGCTAAATGATTTAAGAATTGAATACGTTTATTTAAAGAATCAACGATGGTTACTTTTAACTCTGGATAAACAATTTTCAATGGAATACTTGGGAATCCAGCGCCTGCACCTACATCACAGATAGTCAGTGGTTGGTTAAAGTCATAATAAAAGCTTGGTGTAATAGAATCATAGAAGTGTTTCAAATAAACTTCATGTTCATCCGTAATACTTGTCAAATTCATTTTTTCATTCCATTCAACAAGCAATTTATAGTACGTTTCAAATTGTTCTTTTTGTTTATCTGATAATTCAATTCCATGTTCACTTAATTCTTTAGATAGCCATTCTACGCCACTCATTAACTTTTCACCCTTTGCAATTTACCTTGTTCTAAATACACAAGTAAGATTGAGATATCTGCTGGATTTACGCCTGATATACGTGATGCTTGCGCAATATTTAACGGTTTAACTTCAGCTAATTTTTCACGCGCTTCAGTCGCTAAACTATCCACTTTACTGTAATCTAAGTCTTCTGGAATTTTCTTCTCTTCCATACGTTTTACTTTTTCAACTTGTTGTAATGATTTATTGATATAACCTTCATATTTCGTTTGAATTTCGACTTGCTCTTCAACCGCTTCAGGTAATTTATGGTCTTCTTCTAAGATTTCTAAGATTGTATCATAAGTCATTTCAGGACGACGTAGTAAATCAATAGCTAAGATACCGTCTTTAAGACGTGAACCACCATTTGCTTCAATAACAGATTGTGTATGCTCATTAGGTTTAATTCGAATATTTTTTAAGCGTTCAATTTCGTCTTCAATTTGTTGACGTTTTTCGTTAAAGCGTGCATAACGTTCTTCTGAAATCATTCCTAATTCATGACCTACATCTGTTAAACGTAAGTCTGCATTATCATGACGAAGTAATAAACGATATTCAGCACGAGACGTTAATAAACGATATGGCTCGTTCGTACCTTTTGTCACTAAGTCGTCGATTAATACACCGATATATGCATCTGAACGGCTTAAGATTTTTTCGCCTGTACCTAAAACTTTCCCTGCAGCATTAATCCCTGCCATGATACCTTGACCTGCCGCTTCTTCATATCCTGACGTACCGTTAATTTGACCCGCAGTGTATAAGTTTTTAATCATTTTAGTTTCTAATGTTGGCCATAATTGCGTTGGCACGATTGCGTCGTATTCAATGGCATAACCTGCACGCATCATGTCTGCCTTTTCAAGACCAGGAATCGTTGCTAACATTTCGCGTTGCACGTGTTCTGGAAGGCTTGTTGATAAACCTTGAACGTAAACTTCGTTCGTATTACGACCTTCAGGCTCTAAGAAAAGTTGGTGTCTAGGTTTATCATTGAAACGCACAAATTTGTCTTCAATTGATGGACAGTAACGTGGGCCAGTACCTTTAATCATTCCTGAGTACATAGCTGATAAATGTAAATTATCATCAATGACTTTATGCGTTTTATCATTTGTATACGTTAACCAACATGGAAGTTGATCTAAAATGTATTCTGTTGTTTCAAAGCTAAACGCACGTCCTACATCATCACCAGGTTGGATTTCTGTTTTAGAATAATCAATTGTTTTAGAATTCACGCGTGGTGGTGTACCTGTTTTGAAGCGCACGACTTCAAAGCCAAGCGCTCTTAAATTATCAGCTAAAGTAATTGAAGGAAGTTGGTGGTTCGGTCCACTTGAATATTTCATATTACCTAAGATAATTTCACCACGTAGGAAAGTACCTGTAGTAACGACAACCGCTTTGGCACGATATTCTGTTCCAATATTTGTGCGCACACCTTTGACTTCGTTATCTTCAATCATTAATTCATCTACCATGCCTTGCATGATATCTAAATTCTCTTCATCTTCAATCACACGTTTCATTTCTTGTTGATATAACACTTTATCTGCCTGTGCTCTTAATGCACGTACTGCCGGGCCTTTCCCAGTATTTAACATACGCATTTGGATATGCGTTTTATCAATTGCTTTCGCCATTTGGCCACCCAATGCGTCAATCTCACGTACTACAATACCTTTAGCTGGTCCCCCTACTGATGGGTTACATGGCATAAAGGCGATATTGTCTAAGTTAATTGTTAACATTAATGTTTTAGCGCCACGTCTTGCTGAAGCTAGGCCTGCTTCAATCCCAGCATGACCTGCTCCAATGACAATTACATCATATTCTTGAACCACTTTATTGACCTCCTTCATATATTCCTACTTTTTTTATTTATGAAAATTAAGACACCCTACCGTCTCGATTTTTTAATATTTATTAATAACTACTTACCTAAACAGAATTGACTAAATAATTGATCGATTAACTCGTCACTTGCAGATTCACCGATAATCTCACCAAGTAACTCCCAAGTACGTGTTAAATCGATTTGAACCATCTCCATTGGAATACCTGATTCAGCAGCATCAATGGCATCTTGAATGGCATGTCTTGCTTGTTTTAATAACGAAATGTGTCTTGAATTAGAAACATAAGTCATATCTTGGTTTTGAACTTCGCCACCAAAGAATAAATCTCTGATTTGAATTTCTAATTCATCGATACCTTCTTGTTTCAACATAGACGTTTGAATAAGTGGCGTATCGCCAATCATTTCTTTCACTTCTGCAATATCTAATTTTTGTTCTAAGTCAGTTTTATTAACAATAACAATCGCATCTTCATTTTTAATGACTTCATATAATGTACGATCTTCTTGTGTTAACGGTTCGTTATTATTAAGTACAAAAAGGATTAAGTCCGCTTCGCTTAATGCTTTACGCGAACGTTCTACACCGATTTTCTCTACAATATCTTCAGTGTCACGAATACCTGCCGTATCCACTAATCTTAACGGCACACCGCGAACATTAACATATTCTTCTAAGACGTCACGTGTCGTTCCTGCGACTTCCGTTACAATGGCTTTATTATCTTGAATAAGGTTATTTAACATTGAAGATTTACCTACGTTTGGTTTACCTACAATAACTGTTGAAAGTCCTTCTCTCATGATTTTACCTTGCGTACCAGTTTCTAATAGAAGGTTAATTTCGTTTTTTATTTTTTTAGACTGTTCTAATAAGAATTCAGTTGTCGCATCTTCAACATCGTCATATTCAGGATAATCAATATTCACTTCTACTTGAGCGAGAATTTCTAAAATAGATTGACGTTGGCGTTTAATTAAATCACTTAAACGACCTTCAATTTGGTTCATTGCTACTTTTGAAGCACGATCTGTTTTAGAACGAATGAAATCCATTACCGCTTCAGCTTGAGATAAATCAATACGTCCATTAAGGAAAGCACGCTTAGTGTATTCACCTGGTTCAGCTATTCTAGCACCATGCGTCATTGTAAGTTCTAAAATACGGTTGATCGTTAAAATACCACCGTGACAGTTGATTTCAATAATATCTTCACGCGTAAATGTTCTTGGCGCACGTAACACTGAAATCATTACTTCTTCGACAACTTCATTCGTTTCTGGATCTACTATATGCCCATAGTTAATCGTATGTGAATCTACGTCTTCTAATTTTTTCTTTCCTTTATATAGCTTATCTCCAATTTCTACTGCTTGTGGTCCAGATAAACGGACAATACCAATAGCACCTTCACCCATCGGCGTTGAAATACTAGTTATTGTATCAAAATCCATGATTATCCTCGCCTCCTTATCCAAGTAAAATTTCATTATAACATTGTAATTTGTTTCTTTTGAAAATGCGAATATCTTGATTTATAGCATCTAGGTAAGACTTCGGGTTGTCTGAAGTTAGACTGAAGTCTGTGTAGTATTCGCGATTTACTTTATCTTTTTATTAAATACTTTCGCAATCTTCAACACGTGCTCTAAACTACCTTGTATTTCTAATGTCGACATATCTTTCGCAGGTTGTCTTGCTATTACGATAATATCGCGAGCAATGAAATCTTGTTTGTGTACTTTAAAATTTTCTCTGATAGCTCTTTTAATTCTATTTCTAGTTACGGCATTTCCTAATTTTTTAGATACGCTAATTCCTAAGCGAAAATGTTCATTATTACTATTATAGGTGTAAACTACGAACTGTCTGTTTGCTACGGATTTACCCTTTTTATAAATAGTTTGAAAATCCGTATTCTTTTTTATACGATACGCCTTCTCCACGTTTACATCACTCGCTTATTTTATTCTCTACTTTAAATTTATCTATCTAGTTAACTATTTACGTTTGAATTCATACTTGAGACGCCTCAAACTACCTTTCAAACGAAAAAAAAGACCACTGAGAAGTCAGTGATCTTATGCTGATAAAACTTTACGGCCTTTACGACGACGACGCGCTAAAACTTTACGGCCATTTTTAGTGCTCATGCGTTTTCTGAAACCATGAACTTTACTATGTTTACGTTTATTTGGTTGATAAGTACGTTTTACCATGCAAAACACCTCCATCTACTTATTATCCAGTTCATTATTAATCTGAATGAACCTGATTATTTTAATAGATAAATTATACTTTCTGATATCAGAATTCTTGATTTAATTAAATTTTATCTAGTCATAATTCAAGCAACTACTACAATATAACAAATTACCATTTATAAAGCAAGCAGCATTTAAAAGCAAGCCTACATTTTTTTAATAAAATTTGCATTTTCTTCATTATTAATATTTATACATTTGTAGTTTCGAATCATCGAGCCGGTTTTATTCATTTTTAATACACGTTTATAAATTATTTCCCAAAACTGTTATAGTACATTTTTAGTTTCTGAAAAATAGTGCCCATTTTTTATCCACTTATTCACATATAGTATTGAAAATATTGTGGATAATCAAGTCATTATTCACAACTTTATACCTAATTTAACAACATATTCACACCCAATTGACATCTGTCCCGGTTAAAAAGTATAATTGTGTGGATAAGTCGTCTAACTCATTATTTTTACAGGATTTATTTATAGATTTTATAGACATAATTAGTGTGAATAAATCATAGCATTTCTAAAGTTATCCACCGATTGTTATTAACTTGTGGATAATTATTAACATGCTGTGATTATTTTTATCCACTCATTCTAATTTCTGTGTATAAGTCTTAAATTTATAGAAAGATGGAGTTTATATATGTCAGAACAAGAAATTTGGAAAAAGGTATTAGAGGTTGCTCAAACAGAAATCTCAAAGACTACTTTTAATACGTTTTTAAAAGATACAGAACTCAAAGAAATTCGTGATAATGTAGCATACATCTTTGTTATTGAGGAATTTTACGCCGATTGGCTAAATGCAAATTACAAAGATGTTATTCAAAACATTATGAAAGATATTATCGGTTATGAAGTTGATCCCAAATTTTTCACTGCTGCACAGTTAGCTGAACTCGATGAAAGTAATCGTAAGTCTTCTCATAGTAAAGAAACTACGACTCAAACGATTGAAGATCCTCATGAGGGTACTGATCAATTCAATACTCACAACACATTTGATACTTTCGTCATCGGACCTGGTAACCGTTTCCCTCATGCTGCAAGCTTAGCTGTTGCAGAAGCACCCGCTCAAGCCTATAACCCTTTATTTATTTACGGGGGCGTTGGTTTAGGTAAAACACATTTAATGCATGCGATTGGACATCATGTATTAAGCAATCAACCTAATGCCAAAGTGCTTTATACCTCTAGTGAGAAATTTACTAATGACTTCATTAAATCTATTCGTAACAATGAACCTGAAGCATTCAGAGAGAAATACAGAAATATCGATGTTTTACTGATTGATGATATCCAATTCATTCAGAATAAAGAGCAAACACAAGAAGAATTCTTCCATACTTTTAATGAGTTACATCAAAATAAAAAACAAATTGTTATTTCAAGTGACCGTCCACCTAAAGAAATTGCAAAGCTTGAAGATCGCTTACGTTCACGCTTTGAATGGGGCTTGATTGTTGATATTACACCACCTGATTATGAAACTCGTATGGCTATTCTTCAGAAGAAAATCGAAGAAGAGAATTTAGAAATTCCTGCTGAAGCGCTAAATTATATCGCAAATCAAATTCAATCTAACATCCGTGAATTAGAAGGCGCTTTAACGCGTTTACTTGCTTATTCAAAACTTCAAGGAAGACCTATCACAACTGAATTGGCAGCTGAAGCACTTAAAGACATTATTCAAGTCCCTAAATCTAAAAAGATTTCAATTCAAGATATTCAAAAAGTTGTTGGTCACTACTACAATGTGCGCCTTGAAGACTTTAGTGCGAAGAAACGTACGAAATCAATCGCTTATCCACGCCAAATTGCAATGTACTTATCTAGAGAGCTAACTGATTTTTCATTACCAAAAATCGGTGAAGAATTTGGTGGCCGCGATCATACAACAGTAATTCATGCACATGAAAAAATTGCTAATGATATTAAAGCGGATAGCATTTTCAAACAAGAAGTGGAAGATCTGGAGAAAGAGATTCGTAAGCAATAAGTTATTACTGTTATATAACAGATTACATGCTTACAAACTGAGAAATAAAAAATGGGCTAAGAAATTAAATTTTGTAGTTAAAAATTGATTTCGCTGTTTTAAAATATAAAGTGGTATATGTGGATAATGTTTAAAAGTAATACACACCATCAACAGTTTATCCACATGTGTATAACTTTGCCATTCCAGGCTTTTCATAAGATATCCACTAATCCACAAGCCCTACTACTATTACTATGATTTTAAAACCTATATAATTTATATATAAACGACTGGAAGGAGTTTAATTAATAATGGAATTCACAATTAGAAGAGATTATTTTATTACTCAATTAAATGACACATTAAAAGCAATCTCACCAAGAACAACTTTACCAATCTTAACAGGTATCAAGATTGACGCTAAAGATAATGAAGTGATTCTAACTGGTTCAGATTCTGAAATCTCTATTGAAATCACTATTCCTAAACAAGTAGATGGTGAAGATATTGTCACTATTGCTGAAACTGGTTCTGTAGTACTTCCTGGTCGTTTCTTCGTAGATATTATTAAAAAATTACCAGGTAAAGACGTTAAATTATCAACAAATGAACAGTTCCAAACACTAATTACATCAGGTCATTCAGAGTTTAACTTAAGTGGTTTAGATCCTGATCAATATCCATTATTGCCACAAGTTTCACGCGATGACGCGATTCAATTATCAGTAAAAGTACTTAAAAACATCATTGCGCAAACGAATTTCGCAGTGTCCACCTCAGAAACACGCCCAGTATTAACTGGTGTGAACTGGCTTATACAAGATAATGAATTAATATGCACTGCAACTGACTCACACCGCTTGGCTGTAAGAAAGTTAAAACTTGAAGATGCATCTGAAAACAAAAATGTGATTATTCCAGGTAAAGCTTTATCTGAATTAAACAAAATTATGAGTGACAGCGATGAAGACATCGATATCTTCTTTGCATCTAACCAAGTGTTATTCAAAGTAGGCAACGTTAACTTCATTTCTCGACTACTAGAGGGACATTATCCTGATACGACACGTCTGTTCCCAGAGAATTATGAAATCAAATTAGGATTAGACAATGGCGAGTTTTATCATGCAATTGATCGTGCTTCATTACTCGCACGTGAAGGCGGCAATAATGTTATTAAACTAAGTACAGGTAACGAGGTAGTAGAATTATCTTCTACATCACCTGAAATTGGTACTGTAAAAGAAGAAGTGAGAGCAACGGATGTTGAAGGTGGCAACTTAAAGATTTCGTTCAACTCTCGCTACATGATGGACGCTTTAAAAGCAATCGACAATGACGAAGTTGAAGTTGAATTCTTTGGCACAATGAAACCATTCATCCTTAAACCTAAGGAAGATGATTCAGTAACACAATTAATCTTACCAATCAGAACATATTAGAAATAATCAAAGCAGGATAGTGAAATCTTTTTAGTAAAATAGATTTCCTTCCTGCTTTTTATTTATCTTTGGAAATTCATTTTAAGCCCTCTCAGCCGTTCACTGTGGCTAAAGAGTTAGTGACTTGTGGATAAATATTGTTTTTCTCATTTTCAAGCTAAAATAGGCCTTAAAATTAAAAATTGGATATGTGCAAATCCTCAAGACATGAAATTAGCATTTTCTAAAAGTAAAAAAGCCGCTTCAAACGCCTTAAATTCTAGATAAAATTCAATCAAAATCAGAATGTAAAAAACTTTAATAAAGTAAGCGGTTTCACATTCCATTTTAAATGAAATTTAATCCTAAAAAAGGTATAATATATTAATGACACATAAAGAAACGGAGTGATTATTTTGGTTCAAGAAGTCATAGTTGATGGCGACATCACGTTAGGTCAATTTCTTAAAACAGAAGGCATCATAGAGTCTGGTGGACAAGCCAAATGGTTCTTACAAGATTATGAAGTCTTAATTAACGGAGAACGTGAAACACGTCGCGGTAAGAAACTAGCTGACCAAGATCGAATTGATTTCCCTGATATTCCTGAAATTGATTCTGTAATCATTATTCATCAAGGTGAACAATGAAGCTTAAAACACTCCAACTAGAAAATTATCGTAACTATGAAGCGGTTACGTTAAATTGTCATCCTGAAGTGAATATTCTTATTGGCGAAAATGCCCAAGGGAAGACAAATTTACTTGAATCAATTTATACGCTAGCTTTGGCAAAAAGTCATCGTACTTCTAATGACAAGGAGCTCATACGATTTAACGCTGATTATGCTAAAATAGAGGGTGAGCTAAGTTATAGACACGGAACAATGCCACTGACAATGTTTATAACTAAAAAAGGTAAACAAGTTAAAGTGAACCACTTAGAGCAAAGTCGTCTAACGCAATATGTTGGACATCTTAATGTGGTTCTTTTTGCGCCCGAAGATTTAAATATTGTTAAAGGTTCTCCTCAAATACGTCGTCGTTTTATAGATATGGAATTAGGTCAGATATCTGCCGTTTATTTGAACGATTTAGCTCAGTATCAACGTATCCTTAAGCAAAAGAATAACTATTTGAAGCAGTTACAACTTGGTCAGAAGACAGACACAACCATGTTGGAAGTGTTAAATCATCAATTTGCACAGTATGCCCTTAATGTGACATTAAGACGCGATTATTTTATAAAAGAGCTAGAATCTCTAGCTAAACCTATTCATGCAGGTATTACAAATGAACGTGAAACACTGTCGTTAAAGTATTTACCAAGTATTAAGTTAAGTGATGCGGAGAAAGATGAAAACGAATTGTTAGATGAAGTGCTTACTTTGTTAAATGACAATATTAAACGCGAAATGGAGCGTGGCGTGTGTTTATATGGCCCACATAGAGATGATCTAGGGTTTAACGTCAACGGAATGGACGCTCAGACGTATGGTTCACAAGGGCAACAACGTACGACGGCGTTATCCATCAAGTTAGCAGAAATAGAATTAATGAATATTGAAGTAGGAGAATATCCCATCTTGTTATTAGATGACGTACTAAGTGAGTTAGACGATTCACGACAAACTCATTTACTAAGTACGATTCAACATAAAGTACAAACCTTTGTAACAACAACGTCAGTAGAGGGTATTGATCATGAGATTATGAATAATGCGAAACTCTACCGAATCAGTCAAGGTGAAATTATTAAGTAATAGAAAGTGATGGTGAATACATTGTCAGATGTAAACAACACAGATAATTATGGTGCTGGACAGATACAGGTATTAGAAGGACTAGAAGCGGTTCGTAAAAGACCTGGTATGTATATTGGTTCAACTTCAGAAAGAGGCTTACACCATTTAGTATGGGAAATCGTGGATAACAGTATCGACGAGGCACTTGCTGGTTATGCTAATAAAATAGAAGTCATTATTGAAAAAGACAATTGGATTAAAGTAACTGACAATGGCCGTGGTATTCCTGTTGATATACAAGAAAAAATGGGACGCCCAGCAGTAGAGGTTATCTTAACTGTATTACATGCCGGTGGTAAATTCGGCGGTGGCGGATACAAGGTGTCTGGTGGTCTTCACGGCGTAGGGTCATCTGTAGTAAACGCCTTATCAGAGCAGTTAGAAGTATACGTTCATCGTAACGATACAATTTATCATCAAGCTTATAAACGAGGCGTACCTCAATTTGATCTTAAAGAAGTTGGCACAACTGATAAAACAGGTACGGTAATTCGCTTTAAAGCCGATGCGGAAATTTTTACTGAAACGACAATTTATAATTACGATACACTTCAAAAGCGTATCAGAGAGTTAGCTTTCTTAAATAAAGGCATTTCAATCACTTTAAGAGACGAACGTGAAGAAGAAGAACAACGTGAAGATACATATCACTATGAAGGTGGTATTAAATCATACGTTGAATTATTAAATGAGAATAAAGAGCCTATCCATGATGAGCCAATTTATATTCACCAAACTAAAGATGACGTAGAAATTGAAATTGCGATGCAATACAACAGTGGCTATGCGACGAATTTATTATCTTACGCTAATAACATTCACACGTACGAAGGTGGTACACATGAAGATGGCTTCAAACGTGCGTTAACACGTGTACTGAATAGTTATGGTACACAAAGTAAGATCATTAAAGATGATAAAGAACGCTTATCTGGTGAAGATACACGTGAAGGTTTGACTGCGGTTGTTTCAATTAAACACGGCGATCCTCAATTCGAAGGACAAACTAAAACGAAATTAGGTAACTCTGAAGTGCGTCAAATTGTGGATAAATTGTTTGCAGAGCACTTTGAAAGATTTTTATACGAACATCCTAATGTGGCTAGAACGATTGTTGAAAAGGGAATTATGGCATCACGCGCACGTGTAGCTGCTAAAAAAGCACGTGAAGTGACACGTCGTAAATCAGCCTTAGAAATCTCAAGCTTACCAGGTAAACTTGCAGATTGTTCTAGTAAAAAACCGGAAGAAAGTGAAATCTTCTTAGTTGAGGGTGACTCTGCCGGGGGGTCTACGAAAGAAGGTCGTGACTCTAAAACACAAGCGATTTTACCGTTAAGAGGTAAAATTTTAAACGTAGAGAAAGCACGTTTAGACCGTATCTTAAATAACAATGAAATTCGTCAAATGATTACAGCATTTGGTACGGGTATTGGTGGCGAGTTTGATATTTCTAAAGCACGTTATCATAAAATCGTTATCATGACAGATGCCGATGTCGATGGTGCACATATCAGAACGTTATTATTAACATTCTTTTATCGCTTCATGCGCCCACTTATTGAAGCGGGATATGTTTATATCGCACAACCACCATTGTACAAATTGACACAAGGTAAACAAAAATACTATGTGTTTAACGACCGTGAATTAGACAAATTGAAATCAGAGCTAAATCCTACACCTAAATGGCAAATTTCTCGTTATAAAGGTTTAGGAGAGATGAATGCGGATCAATTATGGGAAACAACGATGAATCCTGAAAACCGCATGATGTTACAAGTAAAACTTGAAGATGCTTTAGATGCCGACCAAACATTCGAAATGTTAATGGGCGACGTTGTTGAGAATCGAAGACAATTTATTGAAGAAAATGCAGTATACGCAAACTTAGATTTCTAATTGATTGCCTATTTGCATAAGTTATAGCACAGGCTGTTAATCAATCGTACGTATTAACAGTCTGACTATTCATTTTTAAGTGATGATAGAAGGAGGATATCTTGATGGCTGACTTACCTCAATCAAGAATTAATGAACGAAATATAACCAGCGAAATGCGTGAATCATTCTTAGACTATGCAATGAGCGTTATCGTTTCACGTGCTTTACCTGATGTGCGTGATGGTTTAAAACCTGTACACCGTCGTATCTTATACGGTTTAAATGAACAAGGGATGACACCTGATAAACCTTATAAGAAATCAGCTCGTATCGTTGGGGACGTAATGGGTAAATATCACCCTCACGGTGACTCTTCAATTTATGATGCCATGGTCCGAATGGCACAAACGTTTAGCTATCGTTATCCACTTGTAGATGGTCAAGGTAACTTTGGTTCAATGGACGGCGATGGTGCTGCGGCTATGCGTTATACAGAAGCCAAAATGACAAAGATTACATTGGAACTGTTACGCGACATCAATAAAGATACAATTGACTTTTTAGATAACTATGATGGTACTGAAAGAGAGCCGGAAGTCTTACCTTCTCGTTTCCCTAACCTTTTAGTGAACGGTGCTTCAGGTATCGCAGTAGGTATGGCTACTAATATTCCTCCTCATAACTTAACTGAAGTCATTGATGGTGTATTACATTTAAGTAAGAATCCAGATGTTACAATCGCTGAACTTATGGAAGATATCCAAGGCCCTGACTTCCCTACAGCGGGCTTAATTTTAGGGAAAAGTGGTATTCGACGTGCTTACGAAACAGGACGTGGTTCCGTTCAAATGCGAGCACGTGCAGAAATCGAAGAGCGTGGTGGCGGTCGTCAACGTATCGTAGTCACTGAAATTCCATATCAAGTGAATAAAGCACGTATGATTGAAAAAATTGCAGAACTTGTACGTGATAAAAAAATCGAAGGTATTACAGACTTACGTGATGAAACAAGTTTACGTACAGGTGTAAGAGTTGTGATTGATGTACGTAAAGACGCTAATGCGAATGTTATTCTTAATAATTTATACAAACAAACACCATTACAAACATCATTTGGTGTGAATATGATTGCCCTTGTAAACGGCCGTCCTAAATTAATTAATTTAAAAGAAGCGTTAGTAGAATACTTAGAACATCAAAAAATCGTGGTACGTCGTCGTACTGAATATAACTTGAAGAAAGCGAAAGATCGTGCACACATTTTAGAAGGTCTACGTATTGCGTTAGACCATATCGATCAAATCATTTCTATCATTCGTGAATCTGACACAGATAAAATCGCTATGGAGACGTTACAAGAACGCTTTAAGCTTTCAGAACGCCAAGCACAAGCTATTCTTGATATGCGTTTAAGACGTTTAACAGGTTTAGAACGCGACAAGATTGAATCAGAATATAATGAGTTATTAAGCTATATTGCTGAATTAGAGGAGATTCTAGCAGACGAAGAAGTATTACTTCAATTAGTCCGCGATGAATTAACTGAGATTAAAGAGCGTTTCGGCGATGAACGTCGTACAGAAATTCAATTAGGTGGTTTAGATGATTTAGAAGATGAAGACTTAATTCCAGAAGAACAAATCGTCATTACATTAAGTCATAATAACTACATTAAACGGCTACCTGTTTCAACGTACCGTTCTCAGAACAGAGGCGGACGTGGCGTGCAAGGTATGAACACGCTTGAAGAAGACTTTGTCAGCCAATTAGTTACGCTAAGTACACATGACAATGTATTATTCTTCACGAATAAAGGTCGTGTTTATAAACTTAGAGGTTATGAAGTGCCAGAACTTTCTCGTCAATCTAAAGGTATTCCAGTTATCAATGCGATTGAACTTGAGAATGACGAAACAATTAGTACAATGATTGCGGTAAGAGATCTTGAAGATGAGGATAGTTTCTTAGTATTTGCGACTAAGAACGGTATTGTGAAACGTTCTGCGTTAAGTAATTTCTCACATATTAATAAGAATGGTAAGATTGCGATTGGTTTCAAAGAAGATGATGAACTCATTGCGGTACGCTTAACAGATGGTAGCCAAGATATCCTAATTGGTACATCTCATGCATCATTGATTCGCTTCTCTGAGAATAGTTTACGTCCATTAGGTCGTACAGCTGCCGGTGTAAGAGGTATTTCATTACGTGAAGACGACGTTGTAGTTGGTTTAGACGTCGCGCATGCAGACAGTGAAGATGAAGTTTTAGTTGTTACTGAAAATGGTTACGGTAAACGTACGCCAGTAAGTGAATACCGCTTATCTAATCGTGGTGGTAAAGGTGTTAAAACCGCTACTATAACAGAGCGTAACGGTAATATCGTATGTATCACTACAGTAACTGGCGATGAAGATTTAATGATGGTTACAAATGGTGGCGTTATTATTCGCTTACAAGTAGACGACATTTCACAAACTGGTCGTTCAACACAAGGTGTGCGTCTAATGAAATTAGGCGAGGATCAATCTGTTTCAACTGTAGCTAAGGTTCAAGACAATACAGAAGATGAAGATACGACAGAAGCGGCTCAAGCAGAAGGTACATCTAATGCGGAAAGTACAGAAAGCCCAAGTGAACATGTTGTAGATGATGCTACGCCAGGTAATGCACTTCATACAGAAACAACAGAAGATAATAGTAATGAACGCGTTGAACTTAGACAAGACTTCATGGATCGTGTGAATGAAGATATTGAAAATAGTTCAGAAAACGACAGTGATAACGAATAATAATTTAAAAAATAAGACTACCCTCTCATGAAGGTAGTCTTATTTTTTATGTAGTTTTTATGTAGATGTCTACTTGCTTAAGTTGAGATGCTTGCCTAGGGGGATGGGTTGAGCCTTGGTCTTGTAAAGTAGTTCTTAGATAGATATTAACTCACTTAAGTTGCTACGCGTTCCTGGGGTGCCGTCTCAGCCTGTAGTCTTCGACTGGCACTGCTACCCTAGGAGTCTACGCAACTACGTTTCGTTATTATCTTAGAACTACTTACGTAAGTGAGGAAGCATTTACGTTCATTAATAAATTAATCCTTCAGGCGTCACTCAACTACGTTTCATTATTTATTTTAGAACTACTTACATAAGTGCATAGCACTTATGTTCATTAACAATCAATATAGGAGTCTATGCAACTACGTTTCATTATCCATTTTTGAACTATTTAGTTAAGGAAAAATGGATTCAAATTTACGACTTCTAGTTTTATATAAAATAAACGCTCTGAGTTTCTTTCAAATAAGAAGTTCAGAGCGTTTTGATTTCAAGTCTTAGTGTTCTAATTCTTTCATGACGTATGGTATTTCACTAATCAAGCGTGAAGGTGGTACAACGTACATTTTTTCTGAGAGCTTTTCGCCAATATAACTATGTGTATAAGTAGCACTTGTTACGGCGTCTTTTAAGCTATCGAATTGGCCTACAAAGCTTGTAATCATACCAGCAAGTGTGTCACCCATGCCACCTGTTGCCATGGCAGGTGTACCAATTGAAAGTTTATAATCCTCATCTTTAAAGTAGATTTCTGTACCATGTTTTTTCAAGACTACTGTAGCGCCTAATTTGTCTACAGCTTCTCTATTACGTTCATAAGTTTGTTCTTCAATAGGAATACCACTTAAACGTTCCCACTCTTTTTGATGTGGCGTAAAGATAACACGACATGTTGGAATGTCTGGTTTCAACTTACTAAATATTGTAATCGCATCTCCATCAACAATTAAGTTTTGGTGAGGTTGAATATTTTGTAGTAAGAAAGTAATCGCATTATTACCTTTGAAGTCTACGCCAAGTCCCGGACCAATTAAGATACTATCTGTATTTTCAATGAGCTTTGTTAACATTTTTGTATCGTTAATATCTGTTACCATTGCTTCTGGGCAGCGTGAATGAATAGCTGCATGGTTATTTGGATGTGTAGCGACTGTAATTAAACCACTGCCGCTAAATACACAAGCACGAGCAGCTAACATAATAGCGCCACCTAAGTTCGCACTACCACCGATTAACAAGATTTTACCGTAATCGCCTTTATGTGTTTCATCTTTACGTTTTGGAATATTAACAGTAGTTAATGTTTCCATGAACAAAACCCTCCCTATCTATGAGGTCCGGACAATGTGTATATTCTTTACGTCCAAGCCCCTGTTTTCACCTATATTTTCAATGTCTGAACTCTAAATCTGTAGCGAAAGATCAGCCATTTATGAGCTTTAAATACAATAGAAAATACTATACCTGCTAGAGACTTTCGTCAACACTATTCTGAGAAATAATTAAAAGTCTGAATTATTGAAAATGATAGCGTTTACTTAAATGAAAATTTAACATTAGCAATTGCTTGAAAATTCTAAAAGACTTTGCTATATTAAAAATAACTTAATAAGTTATTGTTCGTAGGCCAAGTAACATAACACGTTAATTTCAGAGAGCTTGTGTTGAGTGTGAACAAGTAATTAATGATTATGCGAATCTACCTACAATTGTGAGCAATCGGTAATAACCGTTATTTTAGTAAAGTGCAATTTAGTACATTATCTATGTATTAAATTGTTAAATAGGGTGGCAACGCGTAGACCACGTCCCTTGTGAGGGATGTGGTCTTTTTTTATTTATTTAAAAGTAGCGACCATTCTTAATAATTTTTTCAAAAATGGGAAGGATGAATGTTAAATGTTAGATATCAGACAATTTAGAGATGAAACTGACAAAGTTAAGAGTAAAATTGAGTTACGTGGAGACGATCCAAAGGTTGTCGACGAAGTATTAGAATTAGATAACCAATGTCGTGAATTAATTGGTAAGACTGAAGAAATGAAAGCCCGTCGTAACAAAGTAAGTGATGAAATCGCTCAAAAGAAACGTAACAAAGAAAATGCTGATGACGTTATCAAAGAAATGCGTGAACTTGGCGATGAAATCAAAGAAAACGACGCTAAATTAAATGAAGTAGATAATAAAATTAGAGACATCTTAATTCGCATCCCTAACTTAATCGCAGACGATGTACCACAAGGTGATTCTGATGAAGATAACGTAGAAATCAAAAAATGGGGTACACCTCGTGAGTTCGATTTCGAACCTAAAGCACACTGGGACTTAGTTGAAGAATTAAAAATGGCTGACTTCGAGCGTGCTGCAAAAATCTCAGGTGCACGTTTCGTTTACTTAACTAGAGACGGTGCGTTATTAGAACGTGCGTTAATGAACTACATGCTTACTAAACATACAACTGAGCACGGTTATACTGAAATGATGACACCTCAATTAGTTAATGCAGATACTATGTTCGGTACAGGTCAATTACCTAAATTCGAAGAAGACTTATTTAAAGTTGAAAAAGAAGGTTTATACACAATCCCAACTGCAGAAGTTCCATTAACAAACTTCTACAGAGACGAAATCATCCAACCAGGCGTGTTACCTGAAAGATTCACTGCTCAAACTGCATGTTTCCGTAGTGAAGCGGGTTCAGCTGGTAGAGATACAAGAGGTTTAATCCGTTTACACCAATTCGACAAAGTTGAAATGGTTCGTTTCGAACAACCAGAAAATTCTTGGGATTCTTTAGAAGATATGACTCAAAATGCTGAAGCTATCTTAGAAGAATTAGGTTTACCATACCGTCGTGTTATCTTATGTACTGGAGATATCGGTTTCAGTGCAAGTAAAACTTACGACTTAGAAGTTTGGTTACCAAGTTACAACGACTATAAAGAAATCAGCTCTTGCTCAAACTGTACTGATTTCCAAGCGCGTCGTGCAAACATCCGCTTCAAACGTGACGCTTCTGCTAAACCAGAATTAGCACACACATTAAATGGTAGTGGTCTTGCAGTTGGTCGTACATTCGCAGCTATCGTTGAAAACTATCAAAACGAAGACGGTTCAATTACAATCCCAGAAGCATTAGTACCATTCATGGGTGGTAAAACTGAAATCCGTCCAGTAAATGACTAATCTAAAATTTAAATAGAGGTTTATTAAGAAAAGTGGCTGGGACATAATAAAATGTCTCAGCCTACTTTAGCATTTTGGCAGTAGCTGACTGATTTGAAAATGCAATCAAATCTAGTCATCCTTGCCAGGGCGGGACAACGAAATTATTTTAATTTCTGTCCCGCTCCTTTTTACATCTACAAACTGCTTTTTCTTGCTAAAGTAGCGCAGTAAAATATATCAAATAAGACCACTCTTATAGAGGTAACTCTACTTTGATTCTCTAAAATTCTGACATTTTAAAATGTCTTAATATCAACGTTTTAACACATCTTTCAGTCTAACTTCACACAACCCTACGTCTAAGACTATTGCTACTATTCAGGGCGTGTATTAGACTAAGTTTAATTACTTATAGATTCATTTTTTCTTTAATACAAAATTTAAACAAAGGGGGTACTTAGATGACGTCACATGTGACATTTAAACAAGGGGTTAAAGAATGTATTCCTACATTATTAGGATATATCGGAATTGGATTGTCATTTGGAATCGTGACGGCTTCCCAACATTTTAGTGTTTTAGAAATTCTGTTGCTATGCTTACTCGTTTACGCAGGCGCAGCACAATTTATTATTTGCGCACTTGTAATTACAGGTACACCTATGTCTGCAATTGTCTTAACGACATTAATTGTAAATTCACGTTTCTTTCTCTTATCAATGACACTCGCACCAAACTACAAAGATTACGGCTTTTGGAATCGTTTAGCCATGTCTTCCATTCTTACTGATGAAACATTTGGTGTAGCCATTACGCCTCACTTAAAAGGGGAAAAGATTAACGATCGCTGGTTACACGGTCTAAATCTCACAGCCTATACGTTTTGGGCACTCGCAAGCATAGCAGGTGCCGTATTCGGTAAATACATTTCTAACCCAGAAATGTTTGGGCTAGACTTCGCCATCACGGCCATGTTCATTTTCCTGGCAATGGCACAATTTGAAACTATTAGAGGCTCAAAGATTAAAATATATCTCGTATTAATCGCATGTGTCATTGTGATGATGCTCATTTTAAGCTGGTTCATGCCATCATACGTGGCTATCCTTATCGCATCCATCTTTGCAGCAACACTAGGGGTGGTGATGGACCGATGACAACATCTTGGCATATGTTTATCCTAATCGTCTTATGTGGACTCGTAACCATAATTATTCGAATCCTACCATTCTTGATGATTTCACGAATACAACTCTCAGAAACCGTCATTAAATGGTTATCATTCATCCCAATCACATTGTTCACAGCACTCATCCTAGACGGTATCATCGTGCAACAAGAAGGCGTTCAAGGTTACACACTTAACATCCCGTATATCATCGTAACCATTCCAACCGTCATCATTGCACTCGTTACACGCAGTCTGACTATAACTATACTCGTCGGCATCGCACTTATTGCCGGGATACGTTTCTTCTTTTAAAAGGCAGTCCCAAATAGCTGACGATTGAAGTTATACCGACAATCAGATAAAATAAATTCAAACTAAAGTTAACGTGTAAATAAATAAAATAACATGAAACCTTATTATGAGAAGCAGAGGGACTTGGCCCAAAGAAGCTTCAGCAACCGGCAACTTCACGTACGGTGCTAAAACCAACGAGACACTACTCGAATGATAAGTATTAAAGCACAACCGCTTCTTACTTCTTCTAACAAGAGTAGGAAGCGGTTTTTATTTTAAAGGAGGTAATCGCATGACAAATTATACCGTAGATACTTTGAACCTAGGATCTTTTACGACAGAATCAGGAGAAACCATTGAGAATTTGCAGTTACGATACGAACATGTAGGCTATTCAGGTCAACCACTTGTCGTGGTTTGTCATGCCCTTACAGGTAATCATTTAACCTATGGCACAGATGAACATCCAGGATGGTGGCGTGAAATCATTGATGGTGGCTACATGCCCATCTATGATTACCAATTTCTTACATTTAACGTAATTGGTAGCCCATTCGGTTCAAGTTCGCCATTAACGGACCCACATTTTCCAAAGCAATTAACCCTAAGAGATATAGTTAAAGCTATTGAAAAGGGCATTCAGGCACTCGGCTTCGATAGAATTAATATCTTAATCGGGGGCAGTCTTGGTGGTATGCAAGCGATGGAATTGCTCTATAACAACCAATTTCAAATAGATAAAGCAGTCATCTTAGCTGCTACGGACAAAACATCGTCATATAGTCGTGCCTTTAATGAAATTGCACGTGAAGCCATTCAGTTAGGTGGCAAAGAAGGTTTGAGTATCGCACGCCAACTTGGCTTTCTTACTTATCGCTCCTCTAAAAGTTACGATCAACGTTTTACGCCAGATGAGGTGGTTACTTATCAACGCTACCAAGGCGACAAATTTAAAGAAAGCTACGATTTAACATGTTATTTAACTATGTTAAATGTATTAGATAGTCATAATTTAGATCGAGGTCGTGATGATGTAGATGAAGTGTTGCAGTCTTTAGATACGAAAGTCTTAACAATGGGCTTTACAGACGATTTACTCTATCCAGATGATCAAGTAAGAGCAGTAGGGGAGCGGTTTAAATATCATCGTCACTTCTTTGTGCCAGATAATGTCGGCCATGATGGTTTCCTATTAAACTTTAATGACTGGGCGCCAAAACTCTATCATTTCTTAAAGGTCACTCATTTCAAACGTAAATAATGGGAAAGACTTCTAATAAGAAGCATTCGCGCTATTTGTTTTAATCTTCCATAGAGGTTAAAATAGAGGTTATAGTCAAAAAAGTATAGGAGTGGCGAATGTGTTTTCAAAAGTACATCCTAAAGCAACCATTCTAGGAACGTTAGCACTTGTGGTTGTTGCTTTAGTAACGTATGTATTACCAGTTCTTGGTTTAATATTATGTCTATTCGCTACCATTCCCGGTGTGATTCTATGGAACAAATCGATACCATCGTTTGGAATTGGAGCTTTAGTAACCGTAATCTTAACCACTTTATTAGGTAATACGTTCGTATTAAGTGCCATGATTTTAGTTTTATTATTTAGTTTCGTAATTGGCCAATTATTAAAAGAACGTGCTTCTAAAGAACGTATCTTATATATAGCCACAGCTTATTTAAGTATATTTACTTTAGTCGCAATGATGTTATTACAAGTATTTAAAAAAATTCCAAGTGCCTCAACACTAATTAAACCATTTAAAGATACAATGCATGAAGCGATTGTAACCGCAGGCGTGGAATCAGATTATAAAACGATTTTAGAAGAAGGCTTCCGACAAATGTCAGTTCAACTTCCAAGTTTTATCATCATTTTAATCTTTATTTTTGTTTTAATTAATCTAATTATTACATTTCCAATTCTTCGTAAATTTAAAGTAGCAACACCTATTTTTAAACCGCTATTTGCTTGGCAAATGAATCGTTCATTACTATGGATATATATGGTTGTATTGCTATGTGTCATGGTGGCAACTGAACCAAGTATTTTCCAAAGTATCGTGTTAAATTTCGAAGTTGTGTTATCATTATTGATGTATATCCAAGGATTGAGCTTGATTCATTTCTTTGGTAAAGCAAGACGTATGCCAGACGGTGTTTCAATATTATTAATGGTCGTGGGGACAATTATAACGCCATTTACACATATTGTTTCATTACTTGGGGTACTTGATTTAGGAATTAATTTAAAACGAATGATTAAAAAATGACTTTAAAAAGCGAATAGAGGTGGAACAATGAACCGTCAATCCACTAAAAAGGCATTAATGATACCTTACATTTTAATGGTACTTACTGCGATAGCACTTGTTGTCGTATGGTTTATTTTTAAGCCATTAGTCGCAACGATTGCGGCTGCAATCTTAGCAGTCATGATTATTATCAGTATCGTCTTAGTAAGACAAGCCTTATTAAAAATGGATAATTATGTGGATAACTTGAGTGGTCATGTGTCGGCAGGAAGTAATAAAGCAATTAAGCGTATGCCGATTGGTTTGGTTGTTCTTGATGAGGACAATCATATTGAATGGATTAACCAATACATGTCTGAACACTTAGAAACAAATGTCATTTCAGAACCAGTTAATGAAGTGTTTCCTAACATTTTAAAGCAACTTGAAAAGGTTCAAGAAATTGAAATCGAACATGGTCAATATCATTATCATGTACGTCATTCTGAAGAAGAGAATTGTTTATACTTCTTCGATATTACTGAACAAGTACATACAAATGAATTGTACGAAGAATCGAAACCAATTATTGCAACGCTTTTCCTAGATAACTACGATGAAATCACGCAAAATATGAACGATACACAACGTTCTGAGATTAACTCAATGGTGACGCGTGTCATTAGTCGTTGGGCTTCTGAGTATAATATCTATTTCAAACGTTATAATTCAGATCAATTTGTTGCTTACTTAAATCAAAAGATTTTAGCTGAAATTGAAGAATCTAACTTTGAAATTCTCAGTCAGTTACGTGAAAAGAGTGTCGGTTACCGCGCTCAATTAACACTAAGTATTGGGGTAGGGGAAGGCACTGAGAACTTAATCGATCTTGGTGAACTATCTCAATCAGGTCTTGATTTAGCATTAGGACGTGGTGGGGACCAAGTCGCTATTAAGAATATGAATGGTAACGTGCGTTTCTACGGCGGTAAGACTGACCCGATGGAAAAACGTACTCGTGTAAGAGCGCGTGTTATCTCTCATGCATTAAAAGATATCTTAACTGAAGGCGATAAAGTGATTATTATGGGGCATAAACGTCCTGACTTAGATGCGATTGGTGCCGCAATTGGTGTTTCTCGTTTCGCACTAATGAATAATTTAGAAGCCTACGTTGTATTAAATGAAGAAGATATCGATCCAACGTTACGTCGTGTGATGGATGAAATCGATAAGAAACCCGAGTTGAAAGAACGTTTCGTAACGTCTGATGAGGCTTGGGATATGATGACATCTAAAACCACGATTGTAGTCGTAGATACGCATAAACCTGAAATGGTTTTAGATGAAAATATTCTAAATAAAGCAAACCGTAAAGTGGTTATTGACCACCATAGACGTGGCGAAAGCTTTATTTCAAACCCATTATTGGTATATATGGAACCATACGCAAGTTCGACTGCAGAACTTGTGACTGAGTTACTTGAATATCAACCAACTGAACAACGCTTAACACGTTTAGAATCTACAGTAATGTACGCAGGTATCATCGTAGATACACGTAACTTTACATTGCGTACGGGTTCAAGAACATTTGATGCGGCAAGTTATTTACGTGCTCACGGCGCAGATACTATCTTGACGCAACACTTCTTAAAAGATGATGTTGATACGTATATTAATCGTTCAGAATTGATTAGAACGGTTGAAGTTCAAGATAACGGTATTGCGATTGCCCATGGTTCTGACGAAAAAATTTATCATCCCGTTACAGTTGCACAAGCTGCGGATGAGTTGTTAAGTTTAGAAGGTATTGAAGCTTCATATGTTGTGGCGAAACGTGAAGATGATTTAATTGGTATCTCTGCACGTTCATTAGGCTCTATCAATGTTCAATTAACGATGGAAGCATTAGGTGGCGGTGGTCACTTAACGAATGCAGCGACACAACTTAAAGGCTTTACAATTGAAGAAGCAATTAATCGTTTACAACAAGCAATTACTGAACAAATGAGTAGGAGTGAAGACGCATGAAAGTAATATTCACACAAGATGTTAAAGGTAAAGGTAAAAAAGGTGAAGTTAAAGACGTGCCAGTAGGTTACGCTAATAACTTTTTATTAAAAAATAACTATGCTGTTGAGGCAACTCCAGGTAATTTAAAACAATTGGAACAACAAAATAAACGTGCTGAAGCGGATAGACAACAAGAGATTGATGACGCGAAAGCATTAAAAGCTAAATTAGAAGAAATTGAAGTTGAAGTAAGTGCGAAAACAGGCGAAGGCGGTAAGTTGTTTGGTTCTGTAAGTACTAAGCAAATTGCTGAGGCACTTAAAGCACAACATGATATCAAGATTGACAAACGTAAAATGGATTTACCTCACGGTATCCACGCGTTAGGTTATACAAATGTTCCTGTAAAATTAGACAAAGAGGTTGAAGGAACTATTCGTGTTCATACAGTAGAAAAATAATACTTCTTCAAATACTTTCCTAGCGGAAAGAAATTTTGTAGGTTGGTTTTTAACTTCGCTTAAGTTGAGACGCTTGCCTAGGGGGCTGGGTCGAGCCTTGGTCTCGACACTCATCCTGCTCCCTCAGGCGTCGCTCAACTACGCTACGTTAGCCAACCACAAAATTTCTCTTTTTCTAAAAAAGAATTTATTACTTTATCATAAGTGGAATTACTCGAAATTGTAATTTTAGAAACAGAGTTATTATCTAACTTACGTACTCATATATTTTATTAAGAAATTCTAATTAGAAACTTTTATCTTATTCAGTTAGCTTCGCTTTCCGTGGATACAGTCTCAGCCAGAATTACCTCACAGATAAGTCTGTGGGTAACTCTAAGGTCTTTGACTTGTATTGTTTCTACAGGAGTCTCGCTACTTTATTCGATATGTTTCTAAAAGAATTTCTAATATCCTTATATAAAGTAAATGATTTTAGAATTTAAACTAATCAAGGCATTAGCATGGTAAGGAAATAAATTTTTATAGATTAAGATAGACAACGAATGACGTTGTGCGACTCTTGGCGGAAAAGAAAGAGCTTAAGACTACAGGCTTAAGCCTTTCCCGCAAGAAAGCGTCACAACAGAATGAGTGAATGATTATAAGAAATAATCAAAGTAAGAATTAAAATATAATTGAACAATGTTGCACTGTATTTGTGAAATTTGAGATGGATTGATTTAGAGGTGTGATGATTGATGGATAATATGTATGATCAAAAACAAATGCCCCATAATAATGAAGCTGAACAATCTGTCTTAGGTGCAATTATTTTAGATCCACAATTAATTGGAACGACTCAGGAGGCCCTACTTCCTGAGTCATTTTATCGAGGTGCCCACCAACATATCTTCAGAGCAATGATGAACTTGAATGAAGATAGTAGCGAAATTGATGTTGTTACGTTAATGGATCAATTAACGAAAGAAGGTACATTAAGTGAAGCTGGTGGTCCTCAATATTTAGCGGAACTCTCTAATAATGTACCGACGACACGAAACATTCAGTATTATACGAATATCGTTGCTAATTTGGCGTTAAAACGTAGATTAATTCAAACGGCGGATAGTATCGCCAATGATGGTTATAATAATGAACTAGAATTAGATGCAATTCTAAGTGATGCAGAGCGACGTATACTTGAGTTATCCGCTAACCGTCAAAGCGATGGTTTCAAGGACATTAGAGATGTTCTAGGGCAAGTATATGAGACAGCAGAGGAACTTGACCAAAACAGTGGTCAGACTCCTGGTATTCCTACAGGATATCGTGATTTAGACCAAATGACGGCAGGGTTTAACCGTAATGATTTAATCATTTTAGCAGCACGTCCTTCGGTAGGTAAGACTGCCTTCGCTCTTAATATTGCTCAAAAGGTAGCGACGCATGAGGATAACTACACTGTAGGCATCTTCTCACTTGAGATGGGTGCAGACCAATTAGCGACGCGTATGATTTGTAGTTCTGGGAATGTAGATTCAAACCGTTTAAGAACAGGTACAATGACGGAAGAAGACTGGAATCGTTTTACGATTGCAGTTGGTAAGTTATCTCGTACGAAGATATTTATTGATGACACACCAGGTATTCGAATTACAGATTTACGTTCTAAATGTCGTCGTTTAAAACAAGAACATGGTTTAGACATGATTGTGATTGACTATTTACAATTGATTCAAGGTAGTGGGTCACGCTTTTCAGATAACCGTCAACAAGAGGTTTCGGAAATTTCACGTACGTTAAAAGCGATTGCGCGTGAATTAGAATGTCCGGTTATTGCTTTAAGTCAGTTATCTCGTGGTGTAGAACAACGTCAGGATAAACGTCCGATGATGAGTGATATTCGTGAATCTGGATCTATCGAGCAAGATGCGGATATTGTTGCATTCTTATACCGTGACGATTATTATAATCGTGGTGAAGGCGAAGATGACGATGATAGTACAGATTTCGAACCGCCATCTAATGATGATAATGGGGAAATTGAAATTATCATTGCTAAGCAACGTAACGGCCCAACTGGAACCGTGAAACTACACTTTATGAAACAATACAATAAATTTACAGATATTGATTATGCTCATGCTGAAATGACATAATAAATTAAAAAATATTTTTACCGTACATTTTTTATTAATTATAATTCAATGTACGGTTTTTATTTTGTTTAGACCTAATCACATTTTTTGAAGTATGTGTTCTTCATTTTGAAAAATGTGCTATGAAATGTTGATATTACAGGAACTTTCAAAGTTTATCGATTAAATTCATTTTCAAAAAGAGAAGTGATAAGTGTAAAACTCAACGTTCGATTTTTATTTGCATTATGAGGTTCGTATTGATAGAATACTTAATGGTTAATTGAGAAAACTTTGGAGGTGCTCACATGTCATCAATCGTAGTAGTTGGGACACAATGGGGAGACGAAGGTAAAGGTAAAATTACAGATTTCTTAGCGGAACAAGCAGATGTTATTGCACGTTTTTCAGGTGGTAATAACGCAGGCCACACAATTCAATTTGGCGGAGAAACGTACAAATTGCATTTAGTGCCATCAGGTATTTTTTATAAAGATAAATTAGCAGTGATTGGTAATGGTGTAGTTGTTGATCCAGTTGCATTATTAAAAGAATTAGACGGTTTAAATGAACGTGGTGTGTCTACATCAAACTTACGCATTTCAAACCGTGCGCAAGTGATTCTTCCTTATCACTTAGCACAAGACGAATACGAAGAACGTCGTCGTGGCGATAATAAAATCGGTACAACTAAAAAAGGTATCGGTCCAGCTTATGTAGATAAAGCACAACGTATTGGTATTCGTATGGCTGATTTATTGGAAAAAGAAACTTTTGAAAGACGCTTAAAAGAAAATATTGAAATTAAAGATGCTTATTTCAAAGGTATGTTCAATGAATCTTGTCCACGTTTCGATGAAATCTTTGATGAATACTATGCTGCAGGTCAACGCTTAAAAGAGTTTGTTACTGACACAGCTAAAATCTTAGACGATGCTTTTGTAGCTGAGGAAAAAGTATTATTTGAAGGTGCACAAGGTGTAATGTTAGATATCGACCACGGTACATATCCTTTCGTAACTTCAAGTAACCCTGTTGCAGGTAACGTAACAGTTGGTACTGGTGTAGGCCCAACTTTCGTATCTAAAGTGATTGGTGTATGTAAAGCTTATACATCTCGTGTAGGTGATGGTCCATTCCCTACTGAATTATTTGATGAAGATGGTCACCATATCAGAGAAGTTGGTCGTGAATATGGTACAACTACAGGTCGTCCACGTCGTGTAGGTTGGTTCGACTCAGTTGTATTACGTCACTCTCGTCGTGTAAGTGGTATTACAGATTTATCTATTAACTCTATCGATGTGCTTACAGGTTTAGACACTGTGAAGATTTGTACAGCATACGAATTAGATGGAGAAGAAATCACAGAATATCCTGCGAACCTTGATCAATTACGTCGTTGTAAACCAATCTTTGAAGAGTTACCAGGATGGAAAGAAGATATTACAGGTTGCCGTACTTTAGAAGAGCTACCTGACAATGCACGTAAATATTTAGAACGTATTTCTGAATTATGTGGCGTACGCATTTCAATCTTCTCAGTTGGTCCAGACCGTGACCAAACAAACTTATTAGAACAATTATGGTAAAAAAAGGTGTGAAAGTGAGCGCTTAGGTTTTGAGCAGAACCGAAAAGTGAGCAAAACTGTTTCTCAAGTTTTGTTGAGCTTTGAGTATTTCTGCCGAAAAACCTGCTCACTGTAGCCCGTCTATCACAAGGTGCGAAGATAAGCGCTTAGGTTTTGAAAGTCTCTGTTGAAAAACCTGTTTATCGGAGCATGTCTATCATATTGTGAATGTAAAAATTGAATGATGGTTAAAGATGATTTTCATCAAAAAGCAGACATTGATTATTCAATGTCTGCTTTTTTTATTTTAATCGAGGTGTAAAAGGGTTGAAAATGAAGGATATGTAAACTTGAAACCCTTGATATCATAGGCTTCTCTAAGGAAAATTAAGATTTCTAAAAAAATATTAAAATTATGTAAAAAAAGTCTTGTCTTTAAATTAAAAGCTATGCTATAATCTATCTTGTGCTTAAGAACGGCTCCTTGGTCAAGCGGTTAAGACACCGCCCTTTCACGGCGGTAACACGGGTTCGAGTCCCGTAGGAGTCACCATTTAGGAGGTCTCGTAGTGTAGCGGTTAACACGCCTGCCTGTCACGCAGGAGATCGCGGGTTCGATTCCCGTCGAGACCGTACTGCTTACCCAAAAGGGTAGGCATTTTTTTTATGCTTTTTTTGCTTCATAACCCCTTCTTTTTTGTGGCGGTCCTCTTTATACACCCTTTTCAAAAAATAAGCCTACGGGCATAGTCTAAAAGTTAAATATTCCTCAATTATATTCAATGCGTTACAGGTGTGTGACGGTGCAACACATTCTTAATATTTCAATGTGAATACTCTGACAAATGTTGATAGACCGACTTTAAAGACGATTATCTATTTGTAATAATCTTCAAATCATGCGTCACTACGACTATTGTCTCATTTCAAAAGCATTCAACTTATTTGTAATATTAAATTAGAGTGGTAAACTTGAAACTAATATTATTCTATAAATTTAATTATGAAAATAGAATTAAGTGACTATTAATGGTAAATTATATAATAGATTAATATGCGCTATAAACTTAATTTAACGCATCAAATCACTGTTTATTCTTTACTAATTAACATAAATATTTAATGAAATATAGAACTACAATTTGAGAAATGAGGTTTATAGATATGGCAAGAAAAGTTGTTGTAGTTGATGATGAAAAGCCAATTGCGGATATATTGGAATTTAACTTAAAAAAAGAAGGTTATGATGTTTACTGTGCTTATGATGGCAATGATGCAGTGGATTTAATTTATGAAGAAGAACCAGATATCGTCTTATTAGATATCATGTTACCTGGACGCGACGGAATGGAAGTATGTCGTGAGGTACGTAAAAAATATGAAATGCCTATCATTATGTTAACGGCGAAAGACTCTGAAATTGATAAGGTGTTGGGTCTTGAATTAGGTGCGGATGACTATGTAACGAAACCGTTTAGTACACGTGAATTGATTGCGCGTGTGAAAGCGAACTTACGTCGTCACTATTCACAACCTGCTCAAGAAGTGGCGAGTACTTCTAATGAAATTACAATTAAGGATATTGTCATTTATCCAGACGCGTATTCTATTAAGAAACGTGGTGAGGATATCGAATTAACACATCGTGAGTTCGAATTGTTCCACTATTTATCTAAACATATGGGTCAGGTTATGACACGTGAACATTTATTACAAACGGTTTGGGGTTATGATTACTTCGGCGACGTGCGTACAGTGGATGTAACGATTCGTCGTTTACGTGAGAAGATTGAAGATGATCCCTCTCATCCAGAATATATTGTGACACGTAGAGGCGTTGGATACTTCCTCCAACAACATGATTAGGGGTTTAAGGTTATGAAGTGGCTGAAGCAATTACAATCCCTTCACACAAAGCTTGTTATTGTCTATGTGTTACTGATTATTATTGGGATGCAAATTATTGGTCTGTATTTCACTAATAGTTTGGAAAAAGAATTAACGAATAACTTCATGAAGAATATTAAACAATATGCGACGCAGCTTGAAGTTAATATTGAACGGATTTATCGAGATGATCCGTCTAATGCACAAAAAGAAGTGCAAAGTTTATTAAATGAGTATGCCAATCGTCAAGAAATAGAAGAGATTCGTTTTATTGATAAGGATCAAATTATTATGGCAACGGCGAAGTTATCGTCTCATAATTTAATTAATCAGAAAGTAAATGATAATTCCGTTCAGAAAGCTTTATCATTAGGAGAACCAAATAATCACAATGTATTGAAAGATTATGGTAGTGGTAAAGAGCGAATTTGGATTTATAATTTGCCCGTGAAGAATGGTAACGAGACGATTGGTAATATTTACATAGAATCGAATATTAATGATGTATATAATCAGTTGAATAATATTAACCAAATCTTCATTATTGGTACGGCTATTTCCCTTTTCATAACGGTAATTCTTGGTTTCTTCATTGCGCGAACAATTACGCGTCCGATTACGGATATGCGTAACCAAACGGTTGAAATGTCGAAAGGGAATTATACGCAACGTGTGAAGATTTACGGGAATGACGAAATTGGTGAACTTGCCTTAGCATTCAACAATTTATCGAAACGTGTACAAGAAGCACAAGCCAATACGGAAAGTGAAAAACGTCGTCTAGATTCCGTTATCACGCATATGAGTGACGGGATTATTGCGACGGACCGACGCGGACGTGTGCGTATCGTTAACGATATGGCGCTTAAAATGTTAGGCATGGCACGAGAAGATTTAATAGGTTATTATATGTTAAATGTCTTGAATATCGAAGACGAGTTCTCTTTAGATGAGATTCAAGAGAACAATGATAGTTTCTTACTTGATATAAATGAAGAAGAAGGCATTATTGCGCGTGTGAACTTTAGTACTATTGTTCAGGAAACGGGCTTTGTAAATGGTTATATTGCCGTGCTCCACGATGTTACAGAGCAACAACAAGTAGAACGTGAACGTCGCGAATTCGTAGCCAATGTGTCTCACGAACTACGTACACCATTAACGTCAATGAACAGTTATATTGAAGCGTTAGAAGAAGGCGCGTGGAAAGATGATAATTTAGCGCCTCAATTCTTATCAGTGACACGTGAAGAAACGGAACGTATGATTCGTTTAGTTAACGATTTACTTCAATTATCGAAAATGGATAACGAATCTGAACAAATCACTAAAGAAATTGTCGACTTCAATATGTTTATTAATAAAATTATTAATCGCCATGAAATGGCAGCGAAAGATACCATTTTCGTGCGTGAAATTCCTTCAGATACGATTTTCACTGAAATTGATCCCGATAAGATGACGCAAGTGTTCGACAACGTTATTACTAATGCGATGAAATATTCTCGCGGTCAGAAACGTGTCGAGTTCCACGTGAAACAGAATGCGTTATACAATCGTATGACCATTCGTATTAAGGATAACGGTATTGGTATCCCTATTAACAAAGTAGATAAAATCTTTGATCGTTTCTATCGTGTAGATAAAGCACGTACGCGTAAAATGGGTGGTACTGGTCTAGGTCTTGCGATTTCAAAAGAGATTGTTGAAGCACATAATGGGCGTATTTGGGCAAACAGCGTTGAAGGTCAAGGTACATCGATATTTATTACGCTTCCATGTGAAGTTATAGACGATGGTGATTGGGATGAAGAGTAAGGAGTATATTAAATCTATTATTCTGATTTTATTAGTCATGATGAGTATTGTCTTAACGTACATGGTGTGGAACTTTACGCCTGATTTAACGAATATCGATAGTGCAGAGAGTAAAAAAGGTAATGTAAAGTCGATTGGTAAACCTATGGCAGCGCATATTGAGAATGTAATTGCGCCGTATCAAATCGTCGAGGTTAAAGATGATAAAGTTAAAGGTATGGCGCCGTCACGTGCGCAATTATCACAAGTGTCAGAGGCTTTAAAGAATCATGAAGTAAGTAAAATTGAGCATTTACAGCGCGATTATAATTTAACGCTTCCGACGTTAAATACCCGTTTTACTGTATTAGATTTTACTTATGATATGCCTTTAACTACATATTTAGGACAAGTCTTAAATACATCGGCGAAAGTGCCTAAAAACTTTAATTTTAATCGTTTATTGGTTGATGAGAATTCAAAAGGTAATTTAGAGCTATATGCGATAAGTAAAGACCGACATCAAGTGATGAAGGTAACAATGAATGCGAAAGCTAAGAATTTTGCTAAGACGATGGATCAATTAAATGAGGATATGCAGAAATATTCAGAGATTATTACGAATAAGGATACCATTGATAAAGCGACACACGTTTTTGCGCCAAATCACCCTCAACGTATGCGTTCTTATCGTATGGTGTATGATACTATTCCTGTAGAAACGATGAATTCAATTTTATTTGATGATTCTGTTATTATTCGAAGCGGGAAAAGTGGCGCTACGACCTATAACAACAATACAGGCGTAGCGAACTATAATGATGAGAGTAAAAAATATCATTATAAGAACTTATCAGAAGATGAATCAAGTTTGAGTGATATGGATACCACGATTCCAAGTACTTTTGAATATATTAATGGTCATGGTGGCTTCTTTAACGATGATTTCCGTCTATTTAGCACAGATAATTCATCAGGTGAATTAACCTATCAGTTATTCCTCAACGGCCATCCAACATTCAATGATCAGAAGTTGAATGATATTGAAGTCACATGGGGAGAGAAAGGTATTTATGATTATAAACGGGCATTACTGCGTTCTAGCGTGCCTTTAGAAGGTGAAAGTGTTTCTCTCGATAGTGCAGAAACAGTGCGTTCAGCTTTAGCTAACAATCATAATATTGATTTCCAAAAAGTAACGAATATGGCGGTTGGCTATCGTGAAGATGATCAACCTACGAAAGATGATATTGAAGTACAACGTAATAGTGAGTTTGTTCCAACGTGGTATGTTGAATATGATGGAGATTGGTATGCATATGAGGATGGGAGGCTTGAATAAATGAACTGGAAACGAACGAAGACATTGTTTATTTTCGTATTTGTTCTTGTTAACATCCTGCTAGTTATGATTTACATTAACAAGGTGACGAAGTCTCAGATTAACGAGTCAGAGAGTGATAATGAGGTTAATTTTCAGCAAGAAGAAATTAAGATTTCGAAAGATGTGTTGAATAAAGATGTCAGCGGTACGAAGATGCAGATGATTACTGCGACGACGAAGAACTTCAATAATTATGCAGAAGATAAATCGTCGTTGGAAGCGGATGATTCAGGTTATACGTTGACAGGTGAGATGAATAGTACGGTTAATGTAAGTGATAGTAATTTAAGTGATTTGAAGAATTACATTATGGATAATATTTATAATGGCAAGGCGTATCAATTAGGAAGTGTGTCAGGAGATTCGGTGACATATGAGCAAACGTATGATGGTTATCCGTTGATGAATAATAATAAGGCGCGTTTACGTTTTAATGTGAGTGATGGTAAGGCGACGAGTTATAAGCAGACAGTGATGAGTAAGATTGAGCCTGCGAAGAGTGATAATAATCCTAAGAAGCAGGTGATTACGCCACGTAAGGCGATTGAGACGTTGTATTTTAATCGTTATTTAAAATCGGGTGATGAAGTATTGGATGCGAGACTTGGTTATTACTCAGTCGTGAGGGAAACAAATGTGCAGTTGTTGCAAGCGAACTGGGAGATTAAGGTGAAGCATAAAGGTAAAAATGATACGAAGACGTATTATGTTGAGGCGACATCAACCAATCCTAAGGTGATTGATAACTAGGGTTACTTTAGTGTGTTGGTTAAAAGGATAATTCTTACGAATTATTCTCGCTTCTTTGAATTTGTAATAGGTTTTATACTCTTAGCTCATTTCGTAGCGACGCTTTCTTGCGGGAAAGGCTCAAGCCTGTAGTCTTGAGGCTCTTTCTTTTCCGCCAAGAGTCGCGCTACTTCATTCGCTAATATTTATGTTTTTATTAATTAATGAAGAAAGAAAACAAAACGATTGCTCGAATCAATTCTTCAGAATTCTTTACTGAAATTAAGTTTAATAAACTTTTTCAATAATAAATAACTATCCTCATCCTTTCCTCTCTCTTATCTAAGAGAGGAAGAGGGTTAGGAGTGGGAAGTATAGTAAGTGTGTGAGGCCTAGGTTTTATGCACTTACTTTTTTATGTTTGTGTGGAGATGGCTAATACATAAACAAGGAATTGGAACTTTAATTTCTGTGTTGGTATAGTATAATATAAAGGTATTTTTAAAGGACTGGAATGTTTCGGATGATGTGAGTTGTTCGAAACATCATTTTTTAGGATAAAAAGAGTGCAGAATAAATATTTTACACTGAAGGCACTCTAACATATAGAATAGGTTGTCAGAAGTAGAAAGGATGAGCTGCTTGATACGTATGAGTGTTCTGGCTAGTGGCAGTACGGGAAATGCCACTTATGTTGAAAGTGACAAAGGCAGTCTTTTAGTAGATGTTGGACTCACTGGTAAAAAGATGGAAGAGTTATTTAGCCAAATAGATAGAAATATGAAAGATTTGAACGGTATATTAGTTACTCATGAACATAGTGATCATATTAAAGGATTAGGCGTAATTGCACGTAAATATGGTTTACCGATTTATGCGAATGAGAATACTTGGAAAGCTATCGATAAAAAAGACGGTAAGATTCCAATGGACCAAAAATTTATTTTTAACCCATATGAAACAAAATCAATTGCAGGTTTTGATATAGAGTCATTTAATGTATCTCACGATGCGATTGATCCACAGTTTTATATTTTCCATAATAATTATAAAAAATTTACAATGATTACAGATACAGGTTATGTTTCTGACCGCATGAAAGGTATGATTCAAGGTAGTGATGCCTTTATGTTTGAAAGTAATCATGATGTAGATATGTTACGTATGTGCCGTTATCCATGGAAGACGAAACAACGTATTTTAAGCGATATGGGGCATGTATCAAACGAAGATGCTGGACTTGCGATGACAGATGTTATTACAGGTAACACAAAGCGCATTTATCTTTCTCACTTATCTCAAGATAACAATATGAAAGAGTTAGCACGTATGAGTGTGGGACAAGTGTTAAATGAACATGATATTGATACAGAAAAAGAAGTATTATTGTGCGATACAGATAAAGCACAAGCTACACCTATTTACACATTATAATATTTTAGACAGTCGACCTACTTATAATTTTAGTAATTGTAAGTAGGTCTTTTTTTATATTTTGATGTAGTTATCTAATAATTTGAACTATACATTAATATTCATAAGCAACCCTATAAAAGTAGGATTTGGATAAAATATGTGAATAAATATTTAAGACTCACTTTGAGTTATCCCCAAAATTAATTGAAGTTATCCACTATTGTGTATAATACACACAGAAATACTCACATTATTCACAGAGTTATCCACAAAATAAAGGTGTTAATAACATATTTTAGTACTATTTCTTAATTTTTCCACAGAATTTATATACATTACTGTTATAATTAGAGGGAATTCTGTTAACAAGTGAATAACTTGTGGATAAGTGGGATAACTATTATCATCTATGGAGGTTTATATGAAGATAACTATCTTAGCTGTGGGTAAATTAAAAGAAAAATATTGGAAACAGGCTATTGCAGAATATGAAAAAAGATTAGGTGCTTATTCCAAAATTGAAATTATTGAAGTACCCGATGAAAAAGCTCCAGAAAATATGAGCGAAAAAGAAATTGAACAAGTAAAAGAAAAAGAAGGACAACGCCTTCTAGCCAAAATTAAACCACAAGCGACTGTCATCACTTTAGAAATACAAGGGAAAATGTTGTCATCAGAAGGATTAGCACAAGAACTTCAACAACGCATGACTCAGGGACAAAGCGACTTTGTCTTTGTCATTGGAGGATCTAACGGATTGCATGAGGATGTCTTAAAACGCAGCAACTATGCACTTTCTTTCAGTAAAATGACATTTCCACATCAAATGATGCGCGTCGTCTTAATTGAACAAGTATATCGAGCATTTAAAATAATGCGAGGAGAAGCATATCATAAGTGATGCGGTTTTTATTAATTTATAAAAGTAAAGTATACAATATTAATTAATACCAAATTTTGATATATTTAATAAAAGATTAAATTTTAAGATGTATAAATGAATGATATATCAAAAGATATATGCATTAGAAATATTTCAACAACTTGTGGAATTAGGAAGTGAAAGAGTAAATATATAATGTGGAATCAGAAATAAACAAATATCTCAAAGAACTAGGAGTGTTAAAACATGACTGAACACATAAAAACTCCAGAGCTAAGATTTTCGAATTTTTTAGATATGTGGCATATTCATAAGTTAAGTGATGTAGCTACAATTACAGGAGGCGGTACGCCAAGTACAAAAGTATCAGAATATTGGAATGGAGAAATTGATTGGTATACGCCGAATGAAATAGGGGAAAGTATTTATGCTAGAGGTAGTAAGAAGAAAATAACAAATTTAGGTTATAAAAAAAGCTCTACTAAATTATTGCCGATTAATACAATTTTATTTACTTCAAGAGCAGGTATAGGAAATACAGCTATATTAGCAAAAGAAGGTTGTACTAATCAAGGATTCCAATCGATTATACCTAATAGTGAGAAAATCGATAGTTATTTTATTTACACTATCAGTAACCATATAAAAAAATATGCATTAAAACATGCTGCTGGATCAACATTTTTAGAAATATCGGGAAAAGAATTAGGAAAAATGAAATTATTTCTACCTTCGTTAAAAGAACAACAAAAAATTGGTGTTTTTTTTAGCAAACTCGACCGCCAAATTGAGCTAGAAGAAGAGAAACTTGAACTTTTAGAGCAACAAAAGAAAGGATATATGCAAAAGGTTTTTTCTCAGGAGTTAAGATTTAAAGACGAAAATGGAAATGATTATCCTGATTGGAAATTGAAGAAGTTAAGCAATGTTGCTGATATTATAGGTGGAGGAACACCAAGTACTAAAAAAAGTGAATATTGGGATGGCGATATAAATTGGTTTTCGCCAGTTGAAATAGGAGATAAAGAATTTGTAAGTACTAGTCAAAGAAGAATAACTGAAAAAGGACTAGAAAAAAGTTCTGCAAAGATGCTTCCAATAGGCACGGTGTTATTTACTTCAAGAGCAGGCATAGGAAAAACAGCTATACTCTCTAAAGAAGCGACTACTAATCAAGGATTTCAATCAATAGTGCCAAAAGAGAACGATTTAGATTCATATTTTTTATATTCAATGACGAGTATTTTAAAAAGAAAAGCTGAAAAAGTAGGAGCAGGATCAACATTTTCTGAAGTGTCAAGAAAACAGATGGAACAAATAAAGTTGTTAATTCCAATATTAAAGGAACAAAAACAAATAGGACGATTGTTTCAGATAATTAATAGAAAGATTAATAAGCAGATACATAAAATTGAGTTATTAAAACATCGTAAACAAGGCTTACTACAAAGAATGTTTATCTAATACTGATAAAGTCCTATTATGTAAAATATTAAATAGAGATAACATTATGAAAGCGAGCCCAAGACATAAAGTTTTTGAATAAATAAAAAAGACAATTTCTATCAAATTAATATAGAAATTGTCTTTTTTATAAATTTTTTGATTATTTTCAGCTGGTTGAGCTACTACTTTTCTCATATTGAGTGCCGTTCATACAAATCCCAATTCTCTTTTAACTTTATTTATTCCTCTTACGGACATTCGAGTGAAGCCCATTTCAATTTTATTAGAAGTAATTTAGGTTTGAACCTACCTAAATGAATATATGAGCTATTTTTTATGCTACAAAATATATTCAGATTTCAATAATGACATAAAATAGGCATCTTTATATTTACCTTTAGTGTAGAATTGCTCTTTGAGTAATCCTTCTGTTTTAAATCCTTGTGACTCGTATATATGCACAGCTTTTTTGTTATCTGTATCAACATATAGATAAATTTTGTGCATGTTTAATATATCGAATGCATAATTTATCGCTTTTTCGAATGCGAATTTTGCATAACCTTTACCACTGAACTCAGGTTTAATAATTATTTGTATTTCACAATTACGATGGATGTAATTAATTTCTACTAATTCAACAATACCTACGACTTGATTTTCATCTTCAACAATAAAACGTCTTTCCGATTCATCTAATAAATGCTTATCAAATAAATATTGAAGTTCCGTTAAGGATTCATATGGTTCTTCAAACCAATAAGACATAATAGAATATTCATTATTTAATTCATGAACAAAAAGTAAGTCACTATACTCTAATGCTCTTAGTTTCATAATTCCACTCCCAAAATTTTCTCATATATTTGCATTATAAATATAAATAACGAATAAGTCATCATTCACTGTGAATACTCTATTTTAACAATTCACCACATACTAATTCTCATTTTCTTGTTATTCTCGATTTATTACTCTTACTATGAAACCTATAAAATTCTCACATTTGTTTGTATTAAGAATAAATACGTCGATAGTAACAATAAAAAAATAAATAATAAAGCATCCCTCACCGTAAAAGTGAAGGATGCTCTAGTTTTATTGAAATATACATTTCATTTTGTTAAATAATTATTAATAATATTTTGAAAATCATTATTACGTGAAATCTTCATAGATTTTATCAAGTATTTCTTCATTTTCAATCGCTGCGAAATGATGTACTAATCCTTTTACAATTGATACATAACTTTGCGATGCTAAACAACTAGCAACTGTATGCCAATCTGATTGTTTAGTTTCATAGTTCATAGATAATCCTCCTTTATTTCAATGTCCATTTTTGACGTGCTTTAGGATTAAGCGGATGCATAATATCATTTGTTGCTGGATTTATGAGCTTTTTTACTTTCTTTTTATGAGGTTTTAACATTTCCATCACTTGCTCAACACGTTCGACGACAACAGGCCGCTTTGCATAGGCGCCATAAGCTAGAATCACTGTATCACTCTCACTAATTGCTTTCATCAAATGGATGTCTGTGTGTTTATCATAAGGTTCTTTAATATGTTTAAGATTCTCTGGTGTTTTAATATTAGAGAATAGATTCACTAGATATACAGCGCCATATTGTTCAGAATTCACTAATTGGTTGAGGATAAGAACAGTAGTAAGATCGAGTGATAATACGCCATCTAAATGAGGATACATCGTTATCACTGTACAAACAGGTTTCTTTTTATCCCAAGTCTTTTTGAGTAAGTAGCGGTGTTGTTCATCATCGCTAAATATAGCTTCTGTGTGTATCGTACTTTTGATTGTATTCATCAACGTCACTCCTTTTAGTATTCTTCTGGTAAAAGCATCACATAATAAAAAACGTCTACATCATCTTCACGAATGACGTAGACTTTCTTAGGTAATGCATTTTGATTTTTTTCATAGTTTGTATAGTGATATTCTAACTTGTATACGGGCTGTTCTTGTTCATGTGTAATTGACAACATATTATCATCTTCTTGTAGTTTGAAAATGTGTAGGTAATCGGTATGCCATTGATAATCTCGTTCTTTTACCATATTCCAAAGTAAGATTTGAAGCTCTAGAGATAGTTGTTCACTAATGCCTCGTGTAATGTATCGATTGATTTTCATACTATTTTCCTCCATTTTGCTTTTCTTTCATGATGTCAATCACTTCGTTAATGACTGTAACAGATATTTGCGCGACTTTGATCCAATTATTCATGGTCATTCCCTCCTTCTCTTAGTAAATGGCGTTCATCGATAATCGTATTTTTAGTATCAGTGAGGTAGAGAAAGTCCATATCAAAATGATCCAAATAACCGATGCTGATGAGTTGGTTATTGGCGTACATAAGAAATGGATAGATACTTAGCTCATGTAGTTCATCGTTATAGTAGGTATAAGTTTCAAGTGTAAGATGCACAAGTGGAGTATGGTCTACAAAGCGAGTAGGAAGTATATTTTCTGCTGCTTCCTCCAGTGCTTCACATTCCCATTTTTCATTATTAGATAGTTGGAATAGACGAGTTATATATTGTTTGAGTTCTTGAGTGGTTGTTTTCATATCATTGCCTCCTAGATAGTGTGATAGTGATGTAGTTGATATACATCATTGGGATAATATATATTTGATTTGTCATTTATTACGAACCCCGGTGGGGATAAGAGAAAATTCCATGTAAAAACCCGCTACAAACGTTGGTGTAACAAGGAAATCCCGGAATCCCACTCATTTTGACGAACAATCAACTCATTATTTATAAGTATTGATGATAGGGTTGGGTCTTTGCTTCCTTATATATATTATTTATTTATAAAGAATAACGGGATTTTGGGATTGTGCTTGCACAATCCTTCTGCTTCTTCGAATCTGCAAATCCCATTCCTTTCCCGGTAAAAAATCATCGTGGGATGTTCTTTAGCAATTTCAATATAAGCATCATGTAGTAGTAGATAGATAATGCAATTTGCTACCATGTTAGATAAGTGTTATTGAAATTGATAAAGAGAATTCTTAAACTTAGTTAGAAAAAGTAATCAGAAGAAGAAAATAAAGAACTTTCTATAATAAAAAGTCTTCACTATTAAATTTTAGTGAAGACTTTTTACTTAAAAATTTATTATTTATAAAACTAAGCCAATAATACTTGCTGAAATAATTGATGCTAATGTTGCACCTAATAATAATCTTAGGGCAAAAGAAGCTACTTTATTTCCCTGTTTACTATCAATACCTTTAATAGCTCCTACCATAATTCCAACAGTACCAAAGTTAGCAAAGCTTACAAGATAAACAGATATTATACCTTGAGTCTTTGGAGATAGAGAAGAGGCAATTTTTTGAAAATCTAACATTGCTACGAACTCATTTGTAATTAACTTTGTTGCCATAATTGATCCAGCACGTATAGCTTCACTCCATGGAACACCCATAATAAAAGCGATAGGAGCAAATATGTAACCAATCAATTTTTTAAAATCTAGACCGACTAAATCAAATACAATGGTAATTCCTTTCATTAAAGATATAAAAGCTAACAACATTATTGCTACAGTAATAGCAATTTTGAAGCCATCAATAGCACTTTCACCAATCATTTGAAAGAAAGTTGTTTTTTTAACATTTTTTTCTGATTCAGCTTCTACTTCTTTATTATCATTTTTGTAAGGATTAATGACGCTAGCAATTATCAAAGCACTGAAAATATTTAAAACAACTGCAGTAACTACATATTTAGGATCGATCATTTGCATATATGAGCCTAGCATAGCCATACTGACAGCACTCATACCTGAAGTAGTAATAGTATATAACTTTTCTTTTGACAAGCTTGGAATAATATTTTTAACTGTTAAATAAACCTCTGGTTGACCTAACATAGAAGTAGATATTGCGATATAGCTTTCAAGTTGCCCCATATGAGTTATTTTATTAATTATCCAACCTATAATTTTAATTAGAAAAGGTAAAATTTTAAAATAGTTTAACATACCAATTAAAACCGAAATAAAAACTAAAGGTAGTAATACATTTAGAAAGAAATTATAGCCGTTTTTATTTTGTAAATCTCCAAAAACGAATTCAATACCTTCTTTACTAATATTCATTAAACCCTCAAAAAATGTACTCATTGCGGTTAATAAATTAAGACCTATTGATGTATTCATCATAAATAAAACAAGAACAATTTGTATTACTATCATAATCATTGGTTTTTTTATATCTATAGCTTTTCTATTAAAACTAAAAATATATGCAACTAATAAAGCAAAAACTATTCCTAAAAATGTGAAGATTATTGACATAGTCAAGCACCTACATTTTGCTGAAAGCTACAGCTATTTTAGCTCCTAAAACAGCGTTATTTTCTACCAACTTAATATTTGTTTCTAAGCTTTTGCCATCTGTTTTTTCAACGATTGTTTTAAGAAGGAAAGGCGTAGAGTCTTTTCCACTAATTCCATTGGCAATAGAATCTTTAACAGCTTCTTCAATTATAGTGTCAATATAATCTTTAGAAAGTTCATGTTCTTTAGGAACAGGATTTGCAATGACCATTCCACCATGTAAATTTAACTCCATTTTGGTCTTGAAAATTTCAGCTATTTCTGTAGGTTCCTCAACTGAACTATTTAGTTTTAAACCGCTTTCTCTAGTGAAAAAAGCAGGTAGTTCAGTTGTTTGATATCCAATTACCGGAACACCTTTAGTTTCTAAGTATTCAAGCGTTTTAGGCAAGTCTAAAATAGATTTTGCTCCTGCGCATATAACTGTAACATTTGTATGCGCTAGTTCTTCTAAATCTGCTGAAATATCCATACTAGTTTCTACGCCCTTATGAACACCACCAATTCCACCAGTGACAAAAAATGGTATCCCAGCTAATTCTGAACAAATCATAGTAGAAGCAACAGTTGTAGCCCCAATTTTTTTAGTAGCAACTATTTCTGCTAAGTCGCGACGAGATACTTTAGCGACATTAGGACTATTTGCTAGAGTCTCCAAGTCATTTTCGTTTAAACCAATTTTTATTTTCCCATCCATTATGGCAATAGTAGCAGGTGTGGCGCCATTGTCTCGTATTATTTGTTCAACTTTTTTTGCCATTTCAATGTTTTGTGGGTAGGGCATACCATGAGAGATTATTGTAGATTCTAAAGCTACTATGGGACTATTGTTTTTTTTGGCTTCTTCAACTTCTGTAGAAAATTCAAGAAATTTTTTCATTTTTAAATTCCTCCAATTCAATTTCTAATTGTTTTTGATCTAAATTTTGTCTAACAGTGTAATTAGTTTCAACAGTTTTCTTCGAGTTTAACAAAGCTAAGTTAATAATGTCTTCATTAGTATAATTTTTTAGCCAACTATATATTACTGCGCTAGTAAATGAATCACCAGCACCAGTTACATCAACTACATTTTTAGATGAAATTACTGAGTGAAATGATTCTGAACTATTATCTTTGAAAATGAGTGGTTTTAGTCCATTTGTAATAATGACGTTAGACACACCAAGATTAATTAATTTCTCAGCAGCAATACTCATGTCATCATTACTATCAATTTTCATTTTTAAAAAAGTTTCGGTTTCATCGCGATTAATAATTAACCAATCAATTGAATGTAGTGAATTAGGCATATGGATCATTTTAGGTGAAGATACTGGTACAATTACTAACTTAATATTGTTTTTTTCTGCGAATGAAGTGAGGTACTCAATAGATTTTTTGGGTAAATTTAAATCTATTACTAAACATTTAGCTTTTAATAAGATAGATGACTGCTTTGACAGAAATTCAGGTGTAATTTCCTCGTAAATATTCATATCTGCAAAACCATACTGCATATCACCTTTTTTATCTATAATGGCTGTATATGATCCTGTACTTGCATTTTCTATAGGTTGAATATAATTTGTATTCATAAAAGGCTCAGATAGTTTTTTAATTAAACTCCATTCGCTATCATTTCCAGCTGCTGTTAAAAATGTAACATTTTCACCAAGTCTCCCTAAGTTTTCAGCAATATTTCTTGCTACGCCTCCAATCGATTTTGTTGATTTTACTGGATTGGAAGTCATAGATTGTAGATCAGTATCACAATAAAACTTTCTATCAACATTAGCAGCTCCAATACAGATTATGGAATCTTCCTCATTAACAATGTATGCTTTTCCTAATATATATTTCTTTTTTATTAAACCAGATATTATATTAGCTGTGGCTGGCCTTGATAAACCAATACGTTCTGCTAACTCTTGTTGAGTAATAAAAGGATTTTTTTTAATTTCGTTTAAAATAAATTGCTCTTTATTTTTCAAAATAGCACCTCCTTTTAAAGAAACAATAGTTCATAAACAAAACATTTGTTTGTTTCATTCAAAGAGATAATAACATATATACATTTTTGTGTAAACGTTTTCTTGAAGGGTTTTATTTTTTATTCTATTAAAATATAATTATACTCACTTTATTTACTAAATAATAAGATATAGTGTTTGGGACAAAAATAAAGACGAAGTGCTAAGAAGCACTTCGTCAAGTGGATGGTTATTAAATAGTTGTTTGATAATCTCATTATTCAGTTTGAGCGTAACGTAAAATTGCTTCTTATGATGCTCATCTTTTCTTATGTCAATACGATCGATGACCGTCAGATACAATGATTTCAACTGTGATTTCTCTAATTTGTCTATATCTTTAAATATTTTTTGTAGTATGTTGGCAATCATATCAGTATCATAATGTGGAGCTTCCGCTTGTTTATCTTGTTCTAGTTGATGTATTTGATTATTTATTTGATTCAATTCATCTTGGTAGCTAAGTATTGTGGGTTTCAATACGCTATCTAAGTCAGGTGAGTCTTCAATGGTTTTCGTTAGTGTATGCATTTTGGCTTTGACTTCTTCACATTGTGACTGTTTATAGGCGATATCATGATTCAAAGAAGATACGTCTATTTGACTGTTTTCATTTACCTTTTCAACCAATTGCTTCAATACCTTTTTACTTTTGATAATTTCCAATATCTGATCCATAACATATTTTTCTAATACATCTGCTCTAACAGAATTAGCACTACATACTTTTGATCCTTTGTTTCTAAAATTACTACATGAGTAATATCTGATTCTTTTCTTAGTGCCATCCTTTAATGTATTGGTCGTATTACTTGCCGCCATGGCTGCACCACATTCGGGACATTTTACAATCCCAGTCAGTAGATTGGTCCCTTTACCATGAACTTGTGGTTTCTTACGACTCTCTTTGCGTTTAAATTGCACTTTATCCCATAAGTTTCTATCAATAATAGGTGCATGCTTACCATCTGCAATAATTGGTTCTTCATTGAGTCCTTTTCGTCTCTTATCGCTCCAGTGTCTATACTTCGCAAACTGTATCTTTCCAATGTAAAAAGGGTTAGAGATGATGTAGGTAATGGACGAAATACTAAAAGGTTTACCTTTCTTAGTCACATAACCTTTATGATTCAATGCGTTCGCAATCTTACGATAACCATGACCTTTAGCGTATGACTCAAAAATATATTTAACAATATTCGCTTCATGTTGATTGATCATGAGCTCTTTTTTACTGTCAGGTACTTTATCATAGCCTAGAGGTAAATTACCTTGGTAATAACCTTCAATAGCACGTTGTCTTTGGCCATTGTAGACATTTTCTACAATTGTATTTCTTTCAAATTCAGAAAAGCTAGCTAAGATTTGGAGCATTAATTTACCTGTTGAGCTGGCAATTTCTATTTTTTCAGTTAGACTAAAAAATTCGACATTAATCTTATATAATTCTTCGACAATAGTTAATAAATCTGAGGTATTTCTAGCTAAACGATTGGTTTTGTAGACCATAATACAATCTAACTTACCGTCGTTTGCATCTTTTAACATACGTTGTAGTTCAGGACGTTGCGTGGTTTTACCCGATATACCACGATCGGTATATTCATCAACGACTTCATATCCTTGAAATTGACAATACTCTTTAAGTTGATTTAACTGGCTTTGAATGCTGTAGCCGTTCGTCTGGATTTCAGTCGATACACGGGCATATAATCCAATACGTTTCTTTTTGAGTTGTTTCATATTACTTCATTCCTTTCAGGAGTTATTAAACGTGATTGTTCAACGATATTGAGGGGACTATTTTTAAAGTAGATTCCTTGTAATTGTTTAGTTTGAGTTATTGTAATGTCATCAATCAAAGGTGCTATGGTTTCTAATGTCAATTTATCTTTGAGTACATGACAGATTGTTTCGGTAATTTGTTTATGTGAATAATTAGAGTAACGTTCTTCATTTTCAGAGCCAGCGGATAAACGTTTAAACGTTTCGATATCAATTTGATTTTGTGCCAGCTTTTCGATGAGTTGTTCTTGTGTTAGATGTGATTGTCTGTGTTTCATTTGTTGGTGTTTTAGAGCTTTTAGTATTGTCTCATTTAATTTGTCATGAAATGACTGATTGTCACAATATGCTTTACAAATGTTTAGGACCTCTGTTTCAATCATTTGGGCATTGATACCTTTAAATGGACACGTATGATAAGCTTCATTCATATTTTTAGGACAGATATAGTAATGTAGAGAATGATTCTCTTTTTTTATCGTTAAGTTTGTTAATGTTGACTGACAGTAAGGACATTTGATTCGTCGTTTTAGCTTATTTCTAGAATGGGATCGATTGTATTGCTTATGAATACGACGCTCCTGTGCTTCTTCAAACGTATCAACATCAATAATAGGTGGAACGATATTATTAAACGTGCCATACTTATTGATGACACGACCGCAATAGTTAGGATTCAAGAGAATATTTCTAACTTGGTAGGGCTTACGAGAAATAAAATTCATATCTTTATCCAACTTTTGAGAAATTTTCTTATAACCCAGGCCTTGTAAATACCAACGATAAACTATTTTAACTATATAAGCTTCTTCTTTGTGTACAATAAAGCGGCCTTTTCTATAACGATAGCCAAAAGGGGCATGTGTTGTAATCAACTTACCTTGTTTGGCTTTTTCTCTTAGACCATTTTGTGTTTGTTCACTAATATTGTTCGATTCCATTTCTGCTAGACTCATAAGTATGTTCAAGCGAAAACAATCAAACTCTTTAGATAAGTCAAAATAGCCATCATTCACACTAATGATTGTGACGTGATGCTTTTTACAAATTTCAAAGAATTGTATGGCATTTTTCAAATTACGATGGAGCCGATTTAGGCGATAACAACACAATACTTTACATTTTCCAGATGTAATCGCTTCTACCATTTTTTGATAGCCAGACCGTTTTGTATGTCGACCTGTTTTCTTATCATCATAAAATGTTACATTGACCCATCCATATTGCTTAGCGGTGTCTATAATGAGGGATTTCTGAGTGGCTAAGCTTTGTTGTTTTAGTGTACTTTGACGTACGTAAGCAATCGCTTCTTCCATGTTATACACCTCCAAAAAGATAATATATATTTGTGAGTAAATTCGAATGAAAGGTCCAACGTGCTTTTAACACGTTGGACCGCCATGATTAGTTATCATTCTGCAACTCTTCAACGACTAAATCAGCTAGTAATTCAATCAATTCATCCATTTTATCTACTCCTGTACGATTACATCTTTAAGTTATTAAAAATCAATTGACTCATCATTCTGTTTTTTCCATGATTCAAGAATCTTTTTGTTATCCAAGTTAATTTTAGCTTTAATAGGTTCAGCATCTTTAGTTAGACCAAAAATAGACGCATATTCTGAATCTAACTTTAAATGGTAAAAGACAAGTGACTGTTTCTTGCCATAGTCATCTTTGACAGTTCTTTTTGTCGTGATTCGATCACGGTCAGATTCGATAAATCCTTTATCCCTTAGTGCGTTCACGACATTATTAACATCTTGGAAGTGATTCTCTATCAACATATTTTTAAATACAGACGCAATGATTTTGACTTCGATATAATCATCTTTTAAGACAATTAGTCCATAGTTCTCGATCATATTCTTTAATGCTGTATCATCAGAAAACTTACCCCGGTTTTGTGCTACAAATTGCGTAATGACTTCGATCGCTTTATCTGCTAGTGATCGTTCAGAGACTGTATGACCATGATAATCAATAAAGTAGTCTCTTATTTTAGCGATATCAATATCTGTAGCTAAAACACGACTTAATATTTTCGCAGATGTTGTAATGACTGCATAACGTTTAAACATACGAATACCTGTATTGTTTGTTTCACTCTTCAATTTAGCTTCAAACCAAGCAACTTCCTTGTGAAACCATTGAATAACTTCATCTTCACGATTTATAAGGTATTGAGCTACTAACGGTAAAACATGACCATAGTTTAGTGCCACAGTTTTTTTAATATTATCAGAATTTGTTGCATCTTTAGTAAACTGTTCATTAATCTCAATAGTTCTCACGCGTAAACCATCATTTTGAGCAGAATCAGTAAAGATGCTGTATTCAGAGGTTGAAATCACAGAAGTGCCCCAATTCTTAGGCGTTTTAACTTCTCCATGTACATTGGAACGTTGACGCCCTTGACCTTCAGCGATAGAGTACAATAACCCTGTTGTATCTTTAAAAGTTGCTGATGAGAGCTCGTCAAATACAATAGGTATACCAAAATTGTTGCTCAAGTAACCTTCAAGTGCATTACGTGTGGCATTCCAACTTCTAAAGAGAGTTTCATTACCTTTGGTAGGGTTACCAGCGACTGATACAGCTAATGCAGCTGCGGTTGACTTACCGGTTGAGGATTGACCTGTAAAACTAAAGATAATTCCTGCAAATTCGATTTCATGTTTATGCTTCAGAAATGCTGTCACTAAGGCAGAAATTCCAAATACGACCGCTAACTCTAGAAGAAGATGACCTTTAACCTCGTCAATATACATGTTAAACCAATTATCAAATGTGCCCCTAGATGCTAAGTCATAAGTATTCTCACAAATGGCGTCATATGGAGATTTATTATCAAATTCCGCAGTAGTATAGATTTCACTTAACGATACAATAGGACCAAACGGTGTTTCCAGTATGCCTACCCCTTCATATAAGTAGGAAATAGGTAATTGATTACGCATTTGTTGCAACGCATAGCCTAAATCTTTTGTATATTTTTCATTAATACTAAATCCATATTTCATTAAAGAGGGCAGTTTTTGTGTTGTTAAAATATCACTAGATTCAACAATTACTTTTTGATCCTCGTCTGTAATAATTACTTTTTCAGTGTTAGTTTTAGGGTCAATAAATTTATTTTCGATAACGATAGGACCTGCGATTTCAACTTCAGTAGGCATTCCTCCTTTTTCTTTGGGAGGCTTATCTTCATACCAACCTTTTTTTGGTACGTAATACGGTAAAGGATTAAACGAAAAGTTAGTTTGAGCCATTAGCGAACACCTCCTTTCGAAGGGTTGCTATCATTGAGTGGATTAGGTCCTATTTTTTTATACAATAAACTACCATTTTTTTTACCAATAATAATAAAAGGAATGCTAGGTGTATGTTTTACGAAATAAGCGAACCAACGTCCTACCTCGCGTTGAACATCTCTAGAACAGTTAAGGCCTGATTTTTTAGTTAAATCACCAATTGTAAATTCAGTGCCTTTCTGTAAATTATTTGCAATAGCTAAATCTGCATTTTTTAAATTTATAAATTCTTGACTTTTATAAGTCATAAAAATCACTCCTTACTTAATTGCTAGTAAAGTGACTAATTACTTAATCAACTTTACACTTGAATTATTGCAAGGATCAGAATTTTAAGTCATAGAGAGTTTTAATGATACTTTTTATCGATTTAATGCATTAATATATTAACGCGATAAAGTATAAAAGGAGAGATAAAATGAATAATTGGAAAAATAAGCTGTACGAACGATTAGGAGACATTATTGAACTTGAGATTGCAATACATCTAATGATTAGGAAACATGAACGTAATTCGATAGATAAATATAAGAACATTAAAGAGTTTTACCATAATCTAATACAGAAGGACATAGTTATTTATGATTATGAGACATTTCATCGATTCTATAAAACGAGCAATATTCACAATTACTTACGGGTAAAACTAAAGCCAAAAAAAGCTTGGGAAGAAGAAAAAGTCATTCATCCAGAATCTTTTAAAAGTATCTTAGCAATACGTTTAGGTGAAACAAAATTGATGGCTGGAACTAAATACATTGACTCCAATATTAAAAGCTTAAGCCAAACTTATAAACAACTAAATTCTAATATTGAACAGATTTTAGATAAAATAAGTAAGAATACATTTGACATAAAATTGGAACCAAAGTTGATTGCTTATAAAAATTTATATGAGTTATACAATTATTTTATGGACGAAATAGAAAACTATAGCAACGACTTTGAGCAATTACGAGCGCTTCTATATTTAGAATTAGATTACTCATTTGTACTTTATAACGAATTATTAAGGATGATACATTTAATCAAAAAGTGTAAACTAGCTGCTAATAGCAAGATAATAGAAAAAGCAATAGGTGAAATTAGTATGAAGTTAGCAAATATAGAATTTCCATGGCTAAGATTAGTAGTTCTAAGAGCTTTTATTGATAATATAAAAAAATATCATGATATAAATTCATTGATTAACGATATTAGTCATATTATCAATTATACGTTACTTGAAATCGAACAGTGGATTGAACGAGCAGAAATTGAAGAAGGAATTAGAGATTTAATGAATGTGAAATATGGTAGGGTTCCTTATCTAGATGCAATTATAGAAAACAGATATAAAAGAAATAGTATTAAAGAATATTTTACCTTACTCAAACATGAATTTGGAATTAGATGGTTAAGAGGTCGAGACTTTAATGATCAAGATAGGAACACACTTCATAGAGCTATTAAAGATATATCTCTTAATCTCATTGGATACAATAACTAACTTAAATACGTTATCTACAAGTAAAAACTTATAAAAAGAACATGTGTTCTTAATTAGGGTATAATTAGTTTAAATTGATTTTGGGGTGATGTAATGAATGAGAGTAATCAAATTATATTCGATCATATAACAAAGACTATTGAAAATATGAAAAATAAAGGCTGGGAAACAAGGTATGGGCAAGAAGCTTTAATGTATGATGTATTTGATGCTTATGATTCAAGAGAAAATTTAATAGTAGAAGCGCAAGTAGGTATAGGAAAATCATTTGGATATTTAATTCCTGGTATATTGATTTCAAAAAGTACTAAAAAACCTTTAATTGTAACGTCTTCCTCAATTCAATTAACTGAACAACTAGTCAATGATATACAGCAAGTTGAAGAAATTTTACATATATCTGTTGATTGTATAGTAGGTAAAGGTGTAACTAACTATCCTTGTTTTAAAGAAATTCATCGTAAAAATTTAAGTAAATTAAATTTAATGGAGGCTTTAGATATAGCAAATAAAGGTTTAACAAAACAAACTGTACGTGAGACTAATTTAAAATGGAATCAAATATCTACCAATAATTGTATTATGAGTAAATGTCACTATAAAAATGAATGCGCTTATTTTAAAATGAGAAATAAGTTAAAAGAAGGAAATAGATATATTAGACTCAATGAATATAAGCCGAAAGTCATAATCGTTAATCAAGATATGTTAATGATGAACTTTAAAAAGTTAACCTTTGGAAAAGAGAGTTTAATCTATGATGATCCTTGTATGCTAATCATAGATGAAGTTCACAACTTAGAAGAGAAACAACGTGCTAACATGACTAAAACTATTAACTCTAAAACTGTGATAAATAAAATAAAAGAAGGCGCAAACCGAGTTGGTAGTAGATCTCGGTATTTAAAAAATATAAAAATGATTGAAGATTGGTTTAATCTTCAAAAGGATAGTGCCAAAAGTGAGATATACAAAAATGGTAATTGTTTATCTACTGGACGAGTTGATATAAAACCTGTTAGTCATCATCAAATGGCCAAATTAATTAGTATGACAAAGGAAATAGTCGAAGAATTCGATGTTAATAATATTGCTGTATTTAAACAATCTTCGTTAGTTAGTAATGAACAATTAGAAATAGCTAATAATCTGTTAACATTATTTAAAAATCTTCAAAATAACAGTGACAAATATATATTTTGGACTGAAATAACTAAGCAAGACCAAATTGATATTTCATTTTGTCCCAATAATATTGCTGAAACACTTAGAAAAACAGTTTTTAGTACAAGTTACCCAGTTGTATGTCTTTCTGCAACAATTACTAATAAAACTAATAATGAAAATAGCTATGAGTACATTAAAGAAATAATTGGTTTTAAAGGCTATGAGGAAGATATTAAGTATAATGATTTTCCGTACAAGGAAAGCAGGCTCTACATACCTCCAAACTTACCAAAATTTGATAAACGTGATGTTAAATATTATGAAGAAATAGGTAAACATATTTTTGAATTGGCAAGCCAAAATAAGGGAGGCACTTTGATATTGTTTACTGCTAAAGATGACATTGACGGTGTATATAATGATTTATCAAAAAGGAAATTTAATAAAAATATCTATGTAGATGATGGTAGTAAAAGTCAAAATGAAATTATTGAATCATTTAAAAAGACTAAAGGTGTAATATTGGGTACGGGAGTATTTTGGGAAGGAATAGACTTAAAAAATGAATTATTAACATTATTAGTTATTGTCAGATTACCTTTTCCTACGATTGATCCAATTACAAAATATAAGATTACTAAATTAAATGATAGTAATGAAGCAGTTATAGTTCCTGAAATGATAATTAAACTGAAACAAGGTGTAGGAAGATTAGTAAGAACAAAGCAGGATAAAGGTTTATTAGTGTTATTAGATTCAAGAATGAATAAACCCACTTATAAGCATAAAGAAGCAGTATTAGATGCATTACCAATTAAAAATATGATTCATAAAGATGAAGTCAAAGATTTCCTTAATAACATTTAAAGTAAGTAGTAATAGTTATCCAATATTTCCTAGTATATAGAAAGAACCGCATCATTAACCGATACGCAGAAGCATATCATAAGTGATGCGGTTTTTATTAATTAGTTGCTAAAAAATGAAGTATGCAATATTAATTATTACTAAATTTTGATATATTTAAAGAAAGATTAAGTTTAGGGTGGGTGAATGAATGGCTTACCAAAGTGAATATGCATTAGAAAATGAGGTACTTCAACAACTTGAAAATTTAGGATATAAACGAGTAAATATACGTAATATTAAATCAGAAATTAACGATTATCTCAAAGAACTAGGAGTGTTAAAACATGACTGAACATAAAAATACTCCAGAATTAAGATTTCCAGAGTTTAAAGAAGAATGGAAATTTCAAAAATTAGGAAACTTAGCTCAATTTTCAAAGGGCAAATCATTATCAAAAAAAGATTTAAATATAAATGGAAATCCCTGCATTTTATATGGAGAATTATATACTAAGTATGGAGCTATCTTAAATAAGGTCTATAGTAAAACTTCTACTCAAAATGATTCACTGGTATTCTCAAAAAGAAATCAGATTTTAATACCTTCTTCTGGAGAAACAGATATCGATATAGCAACTGCAACTGCTATTGATACTGATGTAAAAATAGCAATAGGAGGTGACTTAAATATAATAACTCCTATTAATTCTGATGGAAGATTTATTTCTTTATATATTAACGGTAAAGGTAAATATAACCTAGCAAAATATGCTCAAGGAAAATCAGTAGTTCATTTATATAATTCAGATATAAAAAAATTAAATTTTTATCTCCCTACTAATATGGTTGAACAAAAGAAAATAGGAAATTTCTTTAGCAAACTCGACCGCCAAATTGAGTTAGAAGAAGAGAAACTGGAACTTTTAGAGCAACAAAAGCGTGGATATATACAAAAATTTTTTTCACAAGAGTTAAGATTTAAAGATGCAAATGGAAACAGTTATCCTGATTGGTCTATTAAAAAGATTGAAGATATTTCTAAGGTTAATAAAGGGTTTACTCCAAATACAAAAAATGATGAATACTGGGATGAATTAAATGAAAATTGGTTATCTATAGCAGGTATGACACAGAAATATTTGTATAAAGGAAATAAAGGAATTACAAAAAAAGGTGCATCAAAGCATGTAAAAGTAGATAAAGATACTCTAATAATGAGTTTTAAATTGACTTTAGGTAAGTTAGCTATAGTAAAAGAGCCTATCTATACAAATGAAGCTATATGTCATTTCGTATGGAAAGAAAGTAATGTTAATACTGAGTATATGTACTACTATTTAAATTCTATAAATATAAGTACTTTTGGTGCACAAGCGGTTAAAGGAGTAACATTAAATAACGATTCAATTAATAGTATTATAGTAAAGTTACCAGTGATACAAGAACAAAATAAAATAGCATACTTTTTCAATGAATTAGATAAATTAATAAGAAAACAATACGCTAAAATTGAAGTATTAAAACAACGAAAAAAAGGGTTACTACAAAAAATGTTTATCTAATACTGATAACGTCCTATTATGTTAATTGAAAATAGCAAAAAAATAAATTGAGAGCATCCCTCACCGCTAAGTGAAGGATGCTCTAGTTTTATTAGAATATAGTTTTCATTTTAATAGATAATGGTTAATAATTGTCTGTAAATCATTATTAAGTACCGTTGTTATAGAGTCATCATCCATAAAATCATCATAGATTTTATCCAATATTTCCTCATCTTTAATTGCTGCGAAATGATGTACTAGTCCTTTTACAATTGAAATATAATTTTGCGATGCTAAGCAATTAGCAACCGTTCGCCAGTCTGAGTGTGTGGTTTCATGGTTCATAGATAATCCTCCTTTTATTTCAATGTCCATTTTTGACGTGCTTTAGGGTTAAGTGGATGCATGATTTCGTTCGTTACTGGATTAATGAGCTTTTTGACTTTCTTTTTATGAGGTTTTAACATTTCCATCACTTGCGCTACACGTTCGACTACAACAGGGCGCTTCGCATAGGCACCATAGGCTAAAATCACTGTGTCACTTTCACTAATTGCTTTCATTAAATGTATGTCCGTGTGTTTATCGTAAGGTTCTTTATCTTTGAGGTGCTTTATACTCATAGGTGTTTTAATATTAGAGAAAAGATTAACGAGATAAACAGCGCCATATTGCTCAGAATTAGCTAATTGATTGAGGATGAGAACCGTAGTAAGATCGAGTGATAATACACCATCCAAATGAGGATACATCGTTATCACAGTACAAGCCGGTTTCTTGTCATCCCATGTCTTTTTGAGTAAGTAGCGATGTTGTTCATCATCGCTAAAAATCGCTTCTGTGTGTATCGTACTTTTAATTGTATTCATATATCATCACTTCCTTTAGTATTCTTCTGGTAAAAGCATCACATAATAAAAAACGTCTACATCATCTTCTCGGATGACGTAGACTTTCTTAGGTAATGCATTTTGATTTTTTACATAGTTTGTATAGTGATATTCCAATTTGTATGCAGGTTGTTCTTGTTCATGTGTGATTGAGAGTATATTCTCATCTTCTTGCAGTTTAAAAATGTGTAGGTAATCTGTCTGAGGTTGATTGTCCCGTTCTTTTACCATGTTCCAAAGTAAGATTTGAAGGTCTAGAGATAAGTGTTCACTAATGCCTCTTGTGATATATCGATTGATTTGCATACTATTTTCCTCCATTTTGCTTTTCTTTCATGATGTCAATCACTTCGTTAATGACTATAACAGATATTTGTGCCACTTTGATCCAATTATTCATGGTCTTTTCCTCCTTTTTGTAATAGATGACGTTCATCAATAATTATATTTTTAGTATCTGTGAGGTATAGAAAGTCCATATCAAAGTGATCCAGATAACCAATGCTGATGAGTTGGTTGTTGGCGTACATTAGAAATGGATAGATACTTAGCTCATGTAGCTCATCATTATAGTAGGTATAAGTTTCAAGTGTAAGATGTGCAAGTGGAGAATTATTAATAAAACGTTCCGGTAGAATATTTTCTGCTGCTTCCTCCAGTGCTTCACATTCCCACGTTTCATTGTTAGATAGTTGGAATAGATGAGTTATATATTGTTTGAGTTCTTGAGTGGTTGTTTTCATATCATTGCCTCCTAGATAGTGTGATAGTGATGTATTTCATATACATCACTGAGATAATATATATTTGATTTGTCATTTATTACGGATCCCGTTGACAATATGAGAAAATTCCATATAAAAACCCGCTACAAACGTTGGTGTAACAAGGAAATCCCGGAATCCCACTCATTTTGACGAACAATCAACTCATTATTTATACGTATTAATGATAGGGTGAGGTCTCTGCTTCCTTATATATATTATTTATTTATAAAAAATAACGGGATTTTGGGATTGTGCTTGCACAATCCTTCTGCTTCTTTGAATCTGCAAATCCCAGTCATTTCCCGATAAAAATCATCATGGGATGTTCTTTAGCAATTTCAATATAAGCTTCGTGTAGTAGTAGATAGATGATGTCAATTCGCTATCTCATTAGATAAGTGTTATTGAAATTGATAAAGAGAATTCTTAAGCATAGTTAGAAATACTACAGAAAGAAAAAACGAAGTGCTTGAGGGCACTTCGTTAATATTACAATTGGTATTATTAATCTTCTTCACTAGAGTCGATATCATCATCTGAATATACAGGTTTAGGACTACCTATATCTCCGCTTTTATTTTTTATTATTTTAGTTAACATCTATACTAATTTTCACATAAAATTGGTATGCCATAGAATTTAAATAAGAAAATGTATAAGTATATGGAGAAATAGTTAGAAAAAATACTTGAGGAAAAATAAAATGAAGTGCTAAAAAACACTTCGTAGAGAATACAGTGATTTAATTGTTCATAGAATAACGTTTGAATATCTCTGGAGTATGTTTCCAATTGCACATATAGTTTCGCATTAATAATACCAAGCTTGCTTCTTATTGTAGTGATTGGTGCTAAGGCGGGTGTTAAAAAGATATCGACAACAACCAGTGGTTCTGTCACACCTATGCACATTCAACGAATACTAGATCTGGTTGATGCGCTAAATATAATTCGTGTAGTTGTTGAAATACGTCAGACTTTATAGCGCAACAAATGCAGCCTTCAACAATTTCACTTATAGGGATAGCCGGATGAATGAGTTGACTATCGATGCCCATTTTTCCGAATTCATATATAATGAATTCGGTTTTTAGGTTATGATCCAAGACCTCTGTAATCAGATGATTTAATGTCGTTGTCTTGCCGCTACCTAAGAAATCCCCAACAATAATAGTCTCCTAACTATGAATGAGATGTGCGATTTTATTCACGATTTTAAATAACTATTATGATAAAAGAAATAAAGGTAAGTTTTCAAAGCGTAATTACTACTATTTAAAAAATATATCAAACATATAATCATTTTCAAAATAAAATGAATAGATAAAGATAAATTAAACCTATTACTGTTGTCAGAGTTTTGCGATTTTAAAAATTAGCATTGACAATTACACCATTTAATGTAAATAATAAAACGTAACGATTTTGATTTAGGAGATGTGTACATGTTTAAGAAGAGTATTATTTTATTATTCGTGACTGTTTTAACGTTATCACTTGCAGCATGTGGCAAAGGCGATAGTGAAAAGTCATCTGATCATAAAGGTAAATTAGAAGTTAAGACGACAGTTTATCCATTAAAATCATTTGCACAACAAATCGGTGGTAAATATGTTGATGTTGAATCAGTTTATCCAAACGGAGTAGACCCACATACATATGACCCAAGTCAAAAACAAATGGTTGATATCGGCAAATCAGATTTATTCGTATACACAGGTGACAATTTAGACCCTGTAGCTAAGAAGATTGCCAAAGCAATTAACGACAAAGATAAAACATTATCTTTAGAAGCATCATTAGACAAAAATAGTGACTTATTAAAAGGTGAAGAACACGAACATGAGCATGAACATGGTGAAGAACATGATCATGGCGAAGACCATGAACATCATCATCATGGTAAATATGACCCACATATTTGGTTAGATCCTGTCATTAGCCAAAAATTTGCTAAAGAAATTAAAGATGAATTAGTTAAGAAAGATAGTGAACATAAAGATTACTATGAAGATAACTATAAAAAATTAGTTAAAGACTTAAAAGGCATCGATAAAGATATGAAACAAGCAGTTAAAGGTAATGAAGGTAAAACAGTTTATATCTCACATGATTCTATCGGTTACTTAGTAGATAGATACAATTTCAAACAAGAAGGTATTCAAAATATGAATGCTGAAGAACCTAGCCAAAAAGATTTAACAAACATTGTTAAACAAATTAAAGAAGATAAAGTAAAATATATCTTAGCTGAAGAAAATGTATCGAACAAAGTTGCAGAGACAGTGAGAAAAGAAACAAATGCAGAAACAATCAAATTCTACAATATGGGCTCACATACGAAACAACAAGATGACGACAAAAATACGTATCAATCATTTATGAAAGAGAACGTTAAAGCAATTGAAAAAGCCCTTAAAAATGAATAATATGATTTAAAATACAAGGTGACAGACCTTCGTGGATAGATCTCATGACAAGTATCATGAGGTCTTTTTTTAATAAACTAAAAAATTTCTTTTGACAGAAGAAAATATCTCTGATACTTTAAAGTATAATGACTATTCTTTTTTTAAATGAGTGGTAAGTGGTAATGATGTCGAAGAAGAAAAAAGATTTGTTAGAAGTTGCTGAGCGATATACATCAAATGGTACACATCGCCTGATATTAAAAGATGATAGTGTTATAATAGCGAATAAAGACTTTATTACCTTGATTAACACAGCAGGTTTAGAACAGTATATTACTAAGGCGCCTGAAATTGTGAAAAGTATAGAAGCTTGTAAACTGTATGACTCACGTAATTTCAAAGATAATGTAGAAGGCAAACTTAAAAAAATGATATACTGACTATTAAAGACATTATTTATACTGAGAACCCAACATCAAAATTAGTAACACAAGAAGGGCTATTCTTAACAGTAAATAAAGATTTTATTGAGATAATCAAATAATACGATAATAAATTATTTATGTCCTAGGCTCTAGTAGTTCTAAGGATGGACTACGAATGATGTTGTATGACGCCTGAGGAAGTAGGATAAGTTTTGAGATGGCGGTTCGACCCAGCTTACCCGTAGCAAACATCACAATAGAATGAGTAAATGTTCATCTAAGAATTTCTTTAGACCGCTGCCTTAGGATTTAGATTTTAACTAAGGATATAAAAAATAATAAGCTAGTAAATGAATTCCTAAAAATTCATTTACTAGCTATTTTAATAGAAAGATGATAATAGTATATTAATTTAATTTCTTAATTGCGTTGTTTTAATTAAGTCTATTCCATGCTTCCATGGATTGTTTCGATATTGTGTTTCATCATTTTATAATATGAATCACCTTTAGAGCCTTTTTCTCCGATTGAATCTGTAAAGACTTCTCCGTAAATGCGCTTACCAGTTTCCTCAGATAAGCTATTCATAGATTTTTTATCTACACTTGTTTCAACTAATAAATGTTTGATGTGATTGTCTTTAACAAACTTGATAGCTTGTTTCATTTGTGACGGTGTACCTTGTTTCTCAGTATTGATTTCCCAAATATAGCCTGGCTTGATATCAAAGGCTTTTGAGAAGTATTTGAAGGCACCTTCACTTGTAATCATAGCACGTTCTTGTTTTGGAATATCATTGAATTTATCTTTACTGTTTTTGTTTAACTTTTCAAGTTCAGCAAGATAAGCATCACCTTGTTTGTGATAGTCTGCTTTATGTGAGGCATCTGCTTTCACAAGTTGTTCTTGAATATTCTTAACGTATTGAATACCATTATCCAAACTTAACCATGCATGTGGATCAATCTTGTCCTTATTACCTGTTTCACCATTTAAATAGATAGGCTTAACGCCTTTAGACACCGCGAATACTGACTTATCATCTGTAGATTTGCCTGCTTGTTCTAAAGCTTTTTCAAACCAACCGTTACCAGATTCTAAATTGAAACCATTGTAGAAGATAACATCTGCATCAGTAAGTTGTTTAATATCTTTCGGTTTCACTTCGTATTCATGCGGGTCTTGTCCTACAGGTACGATACTATGAACGTCTACCTTGTCACCACCGATTTGTTTGACCATGTCATAAATAATGGAATTGGTTGTGACAACCTTCAATTTGTCATGATTTTTAGAATGTTGTTCACCAGAATTTGAACTACATGCTGCTAGAACTAGAATCAATGCAATAAGTAATGGAATAAATTTTTTCATGTTGTTTGTACACCTCTAAATTTTGTTTTTATTTTTGAAAAGAGAAGGGTCAAGATATATATACTAAATGTTGCAATGACAATCGTTGCCCCACTTGGAAGATTGTAAATAAAGCTAAAGTACAATCCGACAATCGAACTTACTACGCCAATCAAACTTGCTACAATCATCATTGAATAAAGATTCTTTGTGATTAAAAAGGCGGTCGATGCCGGTGTAACAAGTAATGCGACGACTAGGATAATGCCAACAGTTTGAATACTAGCAACGGTGACTAAGGCGAGTAAGAGCATTACAAAATAATGAATGACTGTAGTATTCAACCCACTTACGCGACTGAATGTTGGATCAAACGTTGAAATCATTAATGGTCGATACAATATGACAATCAGTAACATCACGATGGCACCAATAATAAGGGTTGTCCAAAATGTTTGTCGGGTAATCGCGAGCAAGTTACCAAATAAAATATGATGTAAATCTGTCGTGCTGTTTATCAGACTGATAATGATGACACCCGTTGCGAGAAATGCAGTGAAACTGATGCCAATCGCTGCATCTGGCTTTGTTTTACTATTGTTAGAAATGTATCCAATTAATAAACTTGCAATCATGCCAGTGACTAATGCGCCGATGAACATCGGAATATTGAATAAGAATGACAACGCCACACCAGGTAAAACGGCATGACTCATCGCATCTCCCATCAACGATAATCCACGAAGGATGATTAAACTTCCGACAGTCCCACAAACTACGCCCACTATAATAGATGTAATTAAAGCGCGATTTAAGAACTGATAATCAAATAAATGTTGAATGAAATCAGTCATTTGCTATGTCACTCCCTTCATTAAAAGTAGAAGTCACATTAAATAAAAATGTGTGATTGAGATATTGGGGTTGCATTGCTTGATGACTAGGACCGAAGAATCTAATTGTACGATTCAGCAAAAGAATACGGTCGAAATAGTCTTCTGCTTTAGATAAATCATGGTGCACAATAAGAATAAGCTTACCTTGCGCTTTTAATTGGCGAAGTTTCTCCATAATAAGTTGCTCACTATTAAAATCGATGCCTACAAACGGTTCGTCTAATAAATAAACTGTACTATCAGACATTAATGCTCTTGCTACAAGAACACGTTGCAATTGACCGCCACTGAGCTCGGAAATTTGTTTGTATTGCAACGCTTCTAAATCTAAGTCTCTTAATAGTTTTTGGAATTTTGTTTTAGACGCATGATCGACACGTTTGAACCAACCAATAGTTTGATAGCAGCCAGATAAAATGACTTTCTCAACATTGATTGGGAAGTCTAAATCTAATTGCGCTTTTTGAGGAATGTATGTAATGTATTGCAATTGTTTATGTATGGATTTGCCATATAAATACATCTCGCCACTAGCGTTAAACGTTCCGATCAAGCTTTTTAGCAATGAAGACTTACCCGCACCGTTGGGCCCCATGATGCCAATAATTTCCCCTGATATTGAAATCTTTAAAGAAATATCTTTCAGTACATGTTTATGATTTAAATACAAATTCATGTTGTTAATTTCTATCAACAAACTACCTCCTAAATAAAAGTTTAGGTTAACCTAATTTATTTTATAATAGCTTCCGAAAATAGAGCGTGTCAAGTCGAGGTAGTCAATAAAAGTGTGGAAATAGTATCAATTCATTTCGGTAAATAAGTTCTAGAGTGAGCGTTAATCATTGATATAGCTACATTTGATTATCATTAGTTTGATTGACAATTAAAAATTTAAATATAAAATATAAAACGTAATAATTACGATTTATAAAAAGAAAGGTATGATTTTATGGGCAAGATACCTGTAACGGTATTGAGTGGTTATCTTGGATCAGGTAAGACAACATTACTTAACCACATTTTAAATAATCATGAAGGCCGTCGAATTGCGGTTATTGTGAATGATATGAGTGAGGTAAATATTGATAAAGACTTAGTTGCTGATGGGGGCGGGTTATCTCGAACAGATGAAAAATTAGTCGAATTATCTAATGGTTGTATTTGCTGTACGTTAAGAGACGATTTATTGCAAGAAGTTGAGCGTCTAGTAGAAAAAGGAAATATTGATTATATTGTGATTGAATCTACAGGGATATCTGAACCGGTACCTGTTGCACAAACCTTCTCTTACATTGACGACGCATTAGGTATTGATTTAACTTCTATTTGTCGACTAGATACGTTGGTAACTGTTGTACATTTCCTCTTTTATTAAAATTCGAGTGTAATTTACTAATGTTCTTAAATCATTGAATCCTTTAAAGTAATAAATATAAAAATCTTTAAACACTTGATGTAAAGGATAGTAAGAGGGTCTCTTTTTGAAATGAAATATTAAATTATGATTATAATTATCAAGAAAATCTTCATCTAAAAGCTCCTCTAAACTATAAGTAGCACTATTTATTAAAATAATTAAATGCTTAGGTATTACATTTGAGAGTAGCTCAACTACTTTAGAAAAATCTTTATTGAGTAGTTCTTTAGAGTTATTAGAAGTAAGTAATGTGTCAATAAATGTTTCTGATAAAGTATGATTGAGTGATGCTTTAGAATTGTCATACTTAGATAAAAGCGTTTTATTGTGATTTAATAATTGCCAATACGTGTTAGAAGGTAATAACCTATTGACCATACAATTGGTTATTATTAGTAAAGTATCATTAAATGTATAAAATGCTTTAGTAAAGTCATTATCTTGTTCTTTAGCAACATGCTTCATTAAATTATCAATATCCTTATCCAGGTCTTTCTTAGTAGGCATTTCTATTGATGAGGTTGAGCTAATATAACTTTTCATCGTCGCATAATAGCTTATTTGAATATCTTTTCGTTTAAGCTTAGTATCGCTATAGAAATGACCATTTGGATTGAATTCACTAGTATCAGCTAAATATTTAGTTAATTTGCTTAATCGAATATTTTCATATTGGCTGTAAGTTTTTGCGTTTTTCTTATTAGATTGGGGGAGTTGTTTTAATCTTGCAACAACAGATTCAATATTATTTACAATAGGAGTTAAATGAAATCGATGGTTTAAAAATTCCTTTGATCCACCAAAAGTAATGGCTATCTTTATATTTTTTATTTCTTTATCACTTAAATTAATTAAGTTATCTTGTAGTAAGCAATATTCTAAGTAACGAGTAACGCTTTCTTTATCAATAAAATATGATACGATTTCTTCTTTTACCTGTTCGAATTGTTCATCTAGCATTTCTTGATCGTAATTATATTTCAAAAATTGATATAAAGCGTCGAATAATCGGTTAAGTATTAAGACAGAACCAGCGTGTGCGCCATATTGATTGATAACATGTTTGAAATCATCTTTTATTTCAATGCTTATTTTATTAGTGATAAATGGCTCACTTAGCATTTGGTTTGAGCTAATGAATACTTCTTCGTTAAATTCTAAATTTTCAGAATCTATATTAAGTAATTGAACTATTGCTTTAACTAGCTGCTTTTCATCTTTATTAACTTTAAACATTCTTAAATTCCTTTCTATTTTTCTCTAAATATACAATAAACTATAAATAAATAGATAAGAAAAATGACTAATCCTGGAGATAAATCAAAAAGTATAAAATAATTAATAATAAAAAAGCGTCCCAATTATATTGAGACGCTTAAAGTTTATATAGTTTTAAATGATTCAATGGCGGTTTTGATTTCATCTCTAACACGTTGGAATTCTGACCAAGGTTTGCCTGCTGGATCATCAAATCCCCAATGTTCTTTTTTTACATTCGGCGGCAATATAGGACAATTATTGTCAGCATCACTACATAAAATTACTACTAAATCGGATTGGTTTAGTATATTTTTGTCAATTAAATTAGAAGTATGATTTGATATATCAATTCCAACTTCTTTCATAGCTTCGATTGCTTTTGGATTTACACCGTGTGCCTCAATACCGCCAGAATATACTTGCCATTCATCTCCTAAGATTTTTTTACCCCAGCCTTCAGCCATTTGGCTACGGCATGAATTACCTGTACATATAAAATAAATTATTTTCTTTGTCATCATTGACACCTCTTTTTTAAAATATAATAAGTGTAACGTATAAACCAACTAATGTGATAAAAAGAACAGGAATCGTGATAACAATACCCGTTTTAAAATATGTGCCCCACGAAATTTTTACTCCCTTTTGTGTTAAAACGTGTAGCCATAGTAGTGTTGCTAAGGAGCCGATAGGTGTGATTTTAGGTCCTAAATCTGCGCCGATGATATTGGCATAAATCATGCCTTCTTTAATTAAATCGGTAGTTGCAGATTGTCCAATAGCAATGGCATCAATTAATACGGTAGGCATATTATTCATAATGGCTGAAAGGAATGCGGATATGAAGCCCATACCTATCACACTACTAAACAACCCATAGTTTGATATGCTTGATAGAATATTAGCTAATAATGCAGTAATACCCACGTTTTTCAGACCAAATACAACTAAATACATTCCTATAGAAAAGAGCACAATATTCCAAGGTGCACCTTTGATCACTTGTTTCGTATTTACAACGCTTGATTGATAGGCCAATACAGTAAATATAAACGCAATTGAACAAGCAATTATCGATACTGGAATTTGAATAAATTCACTAACTATATAACCAATGAGTAAGATTGATAAAACAATCCATGAAAACTTGAATAATTTTGGATCTTTAATGGCTTGATCAGGTGTTTTAAGGTTTTTAATTTCAAAATGCTTAGGAATAACTTTTCTGAAATATAGCCATAATACAACAATACTTGCAATTAAAGAGAATAGATTGGGAATCATCATGCGACTTCCATATTCAATAAATCCAATATGGAAGTAGTCAGCAGAAACGATATTAACCAAATTACTTACAATTAATGGAAGAGACGTAGTATCTGCAATGAATCCACTTGCAATGATAAAAGGAAAAATGACTTTTTGATTAAACCCTAAATTTCTTACCATAGCGAGCACGATTGGAGTGAGAATTAATGCAGCTCCATCGTTCGCAAAGAAAGCTGCTACAATAGCGCCTAACAACATAATGTAGACAAACATCTTAAACCCATGACCATTTGAAGCTCTGACCATATGTATAGCTGCCCATTCGAAAAATCCAATTTCATCTAAAATTAATGAAATGAGTATAACAGCGACAAAGGTTAATGTCGCATTCCAAACAATCCCTGTAACTTCTAATACGTCTGAAAAGCTAACGACACCTGTAATGATAGCAATAACAGCACCGATTAAAGCTGTAACTCCAATATCCAAACCTTTAGGTTGCCATATGATAAAAATCAACGTTAATATAAAAATAGTGATTGCTAATATCGTCATTGTTAACACTCACCTTTCTCTACTGTTTCACATATACATGGGACAGTACAGGAACTCAATAGAGTGAGTCGTGATGTAACGTTATCCAATACGTCATGATTCAATTTGTATAAAATTTTATTACCATCTTTTCTGGATGTAATTAAATTATTGTCTTTTAATACTTTCATATGATGACTTAATGTGGGTTGAGAAAAAGAAAAATGCTCTAATAAATCACAAGCGCATAATTCACCACAAGATAACAAATCTAATATTTCAAGACGGCTACTATCAGCCATCACTTTCAAGTATTGCGATATTTCACTATAATTCAATTTTTTCTCCCTTTCTACTTGAAATCTTTTATTTCGTTAATAATTTTTATTGTCACTTGATAAATTATATACTTGCTTAACTCCTAAATTATTAACTGGTTTAAAGTAGACTCTAGGTCTCATTATAATCAATAACATTAATATTCTGATATTCGATAAGGTATAACAAAGTAATTATCAAAACTTTCATTTTTAATTTTGTTTATCCAAAATGATTCATCTTCTTTTTTGTTACTAAAAAGGTCATCACGTTGATTTAGCGTAACTAACGATTGATTAACCACCCACCAATTATGGCCTATATTAGCTCTATTTAAATCTTCTACTAAACGTTTAGATTCTAAATAAGGTGTTTTTTCTGCTAGTGTTACGATTATCATCTGTGTTAAATTTTTATTTTGAATTTTAGGTAATAATGTTTCAACATTACTGGTAGTTTGAGTTGATTTTTTCTTTAATTCTCTATGATGATTTTCACTAGAATCAAGTAACAGCAAGGTATGGCCTGTAGGAGCTGTATCTACAATGACGTAATCCATGTCGTCTTGATTCTCCATAATGTCACTAAAGGCTTTGAAAAATGCTATTTCTTCTGTACAAGGTGATTTTAAATCTTCCATAATATAATCAATATCGTCTTGTGGTGTATCATCATTCACTGTGGCTAGTACTTCTTTTTTATACTTTTCTAATGCTTGTTCTTCATCAATATAAGCAGTATTTAAATTACTTGTAGTTTCAACATTAATTTCTTTAGTAGGGTCAGTAGTTGCTAAAAGAACACGATATCCTTTATTAGATAACGTTGTAGCTAATTGCGTTGCTACTGTCGTTTTACCAACGCCACCTTTTCCCATTGTAAATAAATATTGAACTTTACTATTTTCAATTTCATCGATTAATTTATTGAATTGCGGATGATCTTCAACAATAAAGTCATCATTTTCAATTAAGTTATCATCATTTAATAGATTAGTTAAACTTTCTATACCTTCTTCTTTCTGATTTTTATATGGAACGTAATAAGCATGATTGTTATTTAACCATTCAGTAAAATGATTAATGTTTTTATCTTGTTCTGATTTCATCTGACTCGAAATTAAACCGTGACTTTCTTCTATATAGTTGTTAATGATTACTTTGAATTTAGAAATTGACAGTTGTTGTAATTCTTGTTGCGCTCTTTGAATTTCATATATAGAAGAGTGAGTAGGTCTCGCAACTAACATCATGGTCGTATCATCTTGGTTACGTAGTTTTTCAAGTGTTGAATTATATTTAACTCTATTTTCATTTAAACCTGATAATTGACCTAAGCAAGAAGCGTCATTACTCGTTGTATTTAAATAATCTGTCCATGCAGAAGGTAATTCAAGCATTCTCAAGGTGTGACCTGTGGGAGCTGTATCAAATATAATGAAATCAAATTCTTGTTCTAAAGTTTTATCGGATAAAAAATTTGTAAATTCATTAAATGCTGCTACTTCAACTGTACATGAACCACTTAACTGTTCTTTCATTTCAGAAAGCACATCTTCTGGTAGAATACCCTCATAAGGTTCTATAGATTGTGCTTTATAATCGTCTGCAGCAACAATCGGGTCAAAATTGGCTATAGAGAGATTAGGTATAGGTTGATATTTAGTTAATTTATTAGATAATTCCATTTGAAATACATCTTGTAAATTACTAGCTGGATCAGTACTTACTAAAGCTACTTTCTTTCCATTCTCTGCTAAGTTTAAAGCAATAAAACTTGATATCGTTGTTTTGCCTACGCCACCTTTACCAGTAAAAAACAAATATTTTGTTAACTCAATGTTATCTAAATTCAATTTATTTAAGTATTTAACAGCATCCATCTCCACCACAGCATCCTCCATTTCTCATTTGATTAACTGTAATGATTTCATCAGCTTCTTCTTGGGTAATATAAGCGCCCGTTTTAGCTATACCGCCTTCTATAAAAGTGATGGGTAAAACTTCATCACCTTTTTCTTGAATTAAACGAATAACTTCTTGATTTTTAATGAATTCATTCGGATTATTATTCATATTATAACGTTGAACTTCTATTTGATTTTGTTTTAAATATTCATTGATTTGGTTCGCTTTTATTAGTGTTTCATCCGGTTCTGGACCACATACCCCAGTAGAACAGCACATAGCTTCTTCGTATATTTCAATATTTAACATTATACTCACCTCATTAATTAATTTACGATTATAGACTAACATCTATATAGATGGGTGTCTATGTTTTTATTTGAGTTTTAAAAATTTTACTAAATTTAATTCTTAATAATACAATTTATAAAAAAATTATTTTAGTATTTCTGTGAGCAATACCTAAGTTTATGTAAAAATTATAGTTTTTTTCTTGCGATAATATGGATATTGATTTACATTTAATACATCAAAAAAAATTGATGTATTAAATGATATAAAACTACGTTGACAATAAGGAGGCGTGCTTGATTGCGAGTAAACCATGCAAGTACTTTAACTGTTGGTTATTTTGTAAGTTATTTAAATCTTGTTATGCTATCAAGAGAAATCAATTTAAAAGAAGCTACAATATATATGGAAAAGGAGTTTTTTAAAGGGAACATTAATCAGTATGGCGAATCAACAAAAAATAACTATAAACAAGCAATTCAAGAATTGAAATAAAGATAATATAAACTCAATGAAATATTATAAAAAGGATGGTCTTTTATGGAAGTTATTAAAGCAAAGACTGATATGAGTGAAGATCAACAATTTGACTTTTATGAAAATATGTTTAATGCACTTGCCGATAAAATCAGATTAAAAATACTAAATCAAATTAGCCAAAGCTTCAATAAATCATTATGTGTATGTGATTTAGAAGAGTTATTAGATATAAAACAATCTAAACTTTCTTATCATTTAAAAAAATTAGTAGATGCAAATGTTCTTATTGCTGAAAAGCATGGCACATGGAATTATTATAAAATTAATGAGCAGCAAATACAGGTTGTTTTAAATGAAGATACTTGTTGTAAGATACTTTAAGTATCTTTTTTAATGTAGTATTAATCAATTTTTTTTGATTAATACATCAAGAAATATTGATTAATTAAATTTGGAGGCGTTATACTCATGTTAGATTCAATTATGGAATTTATAAAAACATTTGTGATGTTGTTTTTTGAACTATTCATACTATTTATCATCGTGAGCTTTATTGTAAGTATCATCCAGCAGATAGTTTCAGAAGAAAAAATAAAATACTTTTTAAGTAAACCTAATCAAGCTATTAATTATATTTTGGGAATGGCTTTTGGTGCGATGACACCATTTTGTTCTTGTTCTACAATTCCTATACTTGCAGGTTTATTAAATTCTAAAGTTCCATTTGGTCCTGCAATGAGTTTTTTAATTGCGTCACCTTTAATGAATCCCTTAATGATATTTATGTTATGGGCCTTATTAGGTTGGAAAGTTGCTGTTGTTTATTTTATTGTACTAGCAATCTTTAGTGTCTTAACGGGTCTAGTATTTTCAAAAATGAATTTATCTAAAAGTTATAAAGGTGTAAATGTTAAAGGCGATGGGTTTTTCGCTAATAAACATGGATCTCGTTTTAAACAAGCATTAAATGATGCTTGGGCATTCTTATATCCAATGATTCCTTACTTATTTATCGGTGTATTTATTGGTGCTTTTATATATGGCTTTGTACCCGAAACATTTATTACTAAATATGCGAGTGGAGGTGGCATTATATCCGTATTTATTGCTTCTATTATAGGTATTCCTATGTATATTAGACCTGAAACCATGTTACCTATAGCTGAAGCATTAGCTTCAAAAGGAATGTCGCTTGGGACAGTTGTTGCTTTGATCATTGGTGGTGCTGGTGCAAGTATTCCAGAAGTTGTATTATTATCGAAACTATTCAAGAAAAAATTTGTAATCTCATTCGTTATCGCCATTTTAGTTGTAGCTATTTCTACAGGTTTGATGGTGAACATCGTTATTTAAAGGAGGTGAGATAATGGGAGTCAAAGACGTATTAAAAAAATTAAAACCTCAGGAACAATCTTGTTGTTCTGTAGAAATTGAAGAAAAAAATGAAAAAAATGAAAAAGAGCAACAGGATAATAATTGTTGTTGTAACAATTAATTTAGAAGTCTGTAAAATATATGCTTCTAATAAATAAAAGAACGACAAATTCCAATGTAATAGTATGGAATTTGTCGTTCTTTCGTTTCAGTTAAGAAAAATGATGTTGTTTATTTAATATTCTTTAAGACTTATAACAAAAAGACGTTAATTAAAAACCGCATCATTAACCGATACGCAGAAGCGTACCACAAATAAAACTAAGAAATAAGGTGTGTAATATATATTGTGAAATCATTAATTGAATAAAGGAGAAAATGGTAATGACTATGTTTCGTGAGGCATTGATTTGGATTTTACTTCTAGTATTTAATTTAATAAACACATTCTTAGTACTCATAGGAAAAACACAATTGTTTAAAGCACCTTTATGGAGCACATGGTTATTATGGGGAATTGTTACAATAATTATAATAAGTGTTTTGCTCTTTAGAAAATATCTACAAAAAAAGGATTCTCTAACTAATATAAACTCCGATATTAATAAAGAATTTAAAGAGGGAGAGTTCTTCGTGCAAATGCCTTTATATATCATTGAGAATCAAAGCAATGTTATATACGGTAATGAGACTATAACTTATAAACCTGTTTTTGATAATATGTTGCATAAGATAATGAGTACTTTTGGTGTTCAAACAAAATATAGTTTGCACATGAATTCTCGTAATAATAGCGTGAAAGTAATTCGTAAAAATATTGCAGCTAATAGACACCAATATACGATTTATTTGAACAATGAAGAAGTAGGTACACTTGAAATGAAAAAATTCTTCAAAAGTGGGGGAAAACAACAAATTCCTTATACACTTAATTACAAATCTGATTTATTTGATGTAAGTAACCCATTTTTTAGTAATGAAACCAAAATCACATCTGGAAATGAAACTTTATTTACTGCAAAGCGCAGTTTTTTAGATATTTCAAAAAGTAAAAGAACTAAAAAACGTGGTGAAAAACACAATATACAAATTCTCAGTACTAAATTAAAAAAAAGAAATATTAATAGCAGTTTATTTACAATGTATTATAAACAAGCAAACACAATAAATTAAATGTAGTTGTAGTATTAGTTTAGAAGAATAATTATTTACTTATGTTTCTCTAGTGATTAACGAATAAATATTTTAGTACAAATATATCCTATTATCATAACTACTAAAATGATAGTAATGGTAAAAAACAAACCATCGTGATATAAATACCGTTGATGATTATATCACGATGCTTTTAAATACCAATTCACAAGACTTTCTCAGTTATTAACTATAAAATTAATATTTACTTTGATTAAAATTAAAAGCATCCTTCACACAAAGTGAGGGATGCTTTACTCATTTCGATATAAAATTTATTTGCAGATTATTTTTTCAAATCATCATCAAGTTTTACGAGTGTTGGTTTAGGAATATGAATGCCTTCTTCACTAAAGTACTGGATTACTTCTTTACGAAGTAAGCGTTGACCTGGGAAGTGCATTCCTGGCTTAACATGTGCTAAAAGTTTAATAATCATTTCATTACCATCAACACTATCTAAACCAAGCAATTCAGGTGCTGCTACAAACATGTCATATTTGTTTTTCAATGTTGGTAAAAACTCTAATAATTTTTCTTCTATGACTTCGTAATTCTCATTAGGAGAAAGTGGTATCATTACAATTGGAGAAACGTCTGTTGTTGAATAGTTTACTATTTCACTAATCGTACCGTTAGGCAATGTATAGATTTCTCCAGTATCTGATTGTATACTTGTTGATCTTAAACCAATCGTTTTAACTGTACCCTCTGCAATAGTTACGCCAGATGAATTAATTTGAACATAATCACTTACATCAAACTGTCCTTCAAATATAATGAAGAAACCAGTAATAATATCTTTAACAATCGTTTGTGCCCCAAAACCAACAGCGACACCAACAACTCCAGCTCCGGCTAAAATCGCTGATACACTGATGCCAAAGCGTGAGAGTATTGACGTAAGTACAATAAACCATACGACATAACTGATTAAATTTTGAAGTAATTTTGATAGTGTTTCGCTTCTTTTAATTTTATGACGATTCTTTTTCTTTCCATTAACGGTGAAAAATTTAGTAACTAACTTTCTTAATATAGCAATTACAATCATACCCATTAAGATATAAGCAATGATAATTAAAATATTAATTAACACACTTTGATAAAATTCAATTTCTGTCATAGGTTCAAACAACCTATACAATGTATTCTTTAGTTGATTCATAGTAACTTTATTACCTCCGATAAATTTTTTCTATATATAAATCTCTATAAATAATGGGTAGTAAGTCATTACTAAATATAACTAAAAAGTAAATTGTTTGCAATGTAAGAAAATTTAAATTTCAAAAGGATAATGTTTTATAAATGCGATATTTATAACTTAATTATTAGCGATGAATAAAATTTAATGTTTAAAATGTAGTTATTATATAAATGCTTATAAATTCTAAAGAAATCAGTTAAACCATTTTATATTAAAGGTGGAATATAATGTATAAATATAAAAAAAGATATATTAACTCGACTAAATCTTCTACCATATTTGATTCTAAAGGGAAAAAAGTAGGAGTTGTTCAAAAGTACTATAATAATATATTTGAAAAAATTATAGGCAATATAACTTTTGGATACTTTTTTGAGAGATACCTTTTTAAAGATGATGAAGACAAAATCATAGTAAAGTCTAGAAAATTAGTATTATCACAAAAAAGAAAATATATATTGTCTTATTTCGATGCAAATTACAAGGAATACAATGAAGTATATCTAAATAAAAAAGAAAAGTTTAATCGAGAAAAAATAGGATTGTTCGAGTATGAAAATCACCTTTTTACAGTGAGTGTAGATAAAAAAGAACATTGCAAAATGATAGATACAAAAGACAATAACGAAGTGGCTAGTTGGAATCAAAGAGGAGATTATATTTATCTTAAACTTAAAGGATCTTTTGTGGAAAAACATAAATTATTTACAATTGCTATTCTCCACACATTTTCTAATAATAATATTTACTATAACCATGCAGATATAACTCGTCCCCCTATAGGTCCACCATTAATGTAAAATACAGTATTTTTAAAGAAATATGTATCTTTATATTCAATTCAAATAAATGATAAACAAGTAATTTAGTTTACCCTTCATTAAAGAAATAGTGAAGGGGCTTTTTGAATTAATTATTATAAATAATTATGTGATTTTATATTTTGTTTTAAAAAATAGTTTTAAAACGGTCATATCATGTCACTCTAAATTCATATATTAATATAGTAAATTTAAAGTGATCTGAGGGAACTACATGAAAAAAATAGTAACAATTATTTTAACTATGATATTTATATTAACTGCTTGTGGAAATAAAGCAGAACATATGAGTAATAAGAAAGAAGTATCATTTGGAGAAATGATGAATAGTGATACAAAATGGTTTTTTGTAGTTAGTGGGGAAGATGATTCTATTGGTAAAGATAATTTAGTCCAAACAATTATAAAGTCTCATAATGGAGAAATTACTACTTACAATTTAAATAATACACCTTTATTTGACGATGAAACAATGAATGACATTACGTTAGGTAAGATTAGTAAGATGACGGATAAAGAGATAGAAGAAGCGGCTAAAAAAGGTCATAAAAGAACAATTAATAATCAAGCAATATACTCTCTAGCTTTATCTAAATATATCAAAGGTGAAAATATTTCTGATGACCATGCTATTACTGAAGAGTATAAGTTTGTAACGAAAAAAGACAGAATTGGAAAACATACTGTAGATGGAGATACTATTGAATTTTCTCAAAATGATTATGATAAGAGTATGAAATATGTGAAAGAGGCACAAAAAGAAGCAGACAATATATTTAAAAAGACTACAGAACCATATAAATTAAATATTAAGGTAACTTCAGATAGTTCAGGGAATGAAACGACTAAAGAACAATTTAATATTGGTACATTTGGTTATAGCCATTTTAACTTTTTCCAAAGTGCCGGTGCACGTAGCAAACAAGATGTATTAGATTTATTAAGCGGAAATTATACTCCTATTCATGATAGTTATGAATCATATAGTGGAGGTGGAGTTAAGAAAATATATGACACTAACTTTGCTTATATGAACAGCACTGAAAGTTCAAAGGTTAAGTTAGTCACTAAAGTTGGAGATAAAGTAGAAACTGTAAGCAATGATAAACCAACTGCGAAGTATGTTAAAGAGAGTAAAGATTAGTAAAATTTTTATAATATAAATTGAATAAAGAAATGTGAGTAATGCGTAGAGTTTTACTCACATTTCTTTATTTCAAGTGGTATTAAGCCCCGTTTGAATAAATTATACATGAGTTTGCTTATTTAATTTTCATATAGTAGCTATCTTTGCTAAATAGCTTTATCGTATTGACTAACTATCTCTTTCATTCTATCCGTAAAACTATTTACATATGTTTGAGGTGCGAGTATTTGAGCAAATGGTGCATGTTGATAAGCGATATAATAAGCATCTAATTTAGTACAAGCAATTTCAAAAATGAGCCAATCGTTTTCTTTTTCAACAGACTTTGCTTCTTCTTGATTTAATGGACGACTACTTTGAACGTTAAATATTTGCTTTAATTCATTGGCTATTCTTTTATGTATTTTAAATTTAACTAATTCTTTTGATTCAGATTTTTTCTTTGAAAACTGTTCTGCTATGTGAACATCAAATGTGTCACGAACTCTGATATTATAGAAATTATCTCTTTTTTCATAGGTTAACCAATAGTCATAGTTCATATACACTAAAGAATGAGGGGTTACAAACTCATATTTTCCTGTTTCTTTAACTTTAAAATCGACCATTTTCCCAGTTGTTATTGCTTTTTGTAAAATCATTAATTCTTGCCCAGGAAAATTACTATCATATACCTTTTCACGTATTGAAAAGTGATTTAACACACTTTTTAAAATTGTTATATTTTCAGCTTTACTGTTTGATATAAGTTGTTCGAATAATTCATAAACACTTCTATGTAACTTAGGGGTTAGACTTTTAATACTTAATAACATCCCTAATATTGCGTAACTATCACTAGTGAATGAGTTGTTTTCTAAATAATAAAATGCATTATTGTTTTTAAGCTTCAATTTAATTTTTGAGTTAATACTACGCCAAGGAGAATCTAAATCCTTAAAAAAATTATTAATTGCCTCTATGTCTCTTCTTAATGTTCTAATACTTACTTTTGTATCTTGAAGTAATTTAGATCGATTTACATTCTCACCATTTATTAATAGTAAAAAAATATATAAAAGACGTTTCTCTTTTTCCAAATTTACTTCACCTCAAACTCCACACTACATTTTTAAACGGCCATTATTTGACCGTTTAATATATTTAATTATATAAGTAAGAAATTAATCTAGGTTGATTAAATTTACCTTAAATGTAGAAAAGCACAATCATTTTTCAAAAAGTCCCTTTTATATAGTGATGTCATTAAATTAGTATCATTCTGATAGACATATTGTTTCATGCGCTTGATAATATGCTATTAATTAATGTTGTATTCCGTAATATTAAATAAAGAAATACATTATATAATATATAATTATATTATTACAATAAATAAGACATATAAAAATATATTTTATTATGTATAATTATATTATTGTTTGTATTTTCATTATTATTTAAAAATACATTACATTATTAATTGAAGGAGTATAGAAATGAAGATTGTAAAGAGTAAAGAAATCAATCATAGGCCTAAAGTAAGTGTGTTAATTAGCACATACAATAAAGAGAAGTTTATTGATACTACATTAGATAGTATTTTAAAACAAACAATGGATATGAAAGATTTTGAAGTAATTGTGGTGGATGATTGTTCTACTGATCAAACATTCGATATTGTTACTAAAAAAATAGATAGCTTTGCTAATTATAAGTTTGTTCAATTAGATGCCAATTCAGGTACTCCGGCAAAGCCACGTAATTTATCTATTGATTTAAGTAAAGGAAAATACATAATGTTTATAGATGGGGATGATTGGTTACCTGTAGGTGCTTTAGAAAAGCTATACACACTTTTAAAAACAAATAAGACAGATTATGCTACTGGGTTAACTAAATATGTGCATAGTGACCGTATTGCTAGAAGTGGAGTTGCTTTATCTAAAATTGCATATAAAAAAACAGATTTAAAATATTTTAGAAAAGCGTTTTATCATCTAGCGCCTGCTGGCCGTATGATTAAAGCTAGCGTAATTAAAAAGAATCATATTCAATTTCCAGAAATGATTTATGGAGAAGATTTACAATTTTTTGCAGAAGTATTTTTCAATACTAGACGTATTAGTACGACACAAGAGGTTGTTTATTGTGCTAATCGATACGATGATAATATTTCTTTAGTTAAATCAGAAAGTTCAACAAGTATTAATAGAATGAAATGGCAAGGCGAAGCTTACAGACATTTAATGGATAAGTATAAAAATAATAAGCTAATGCCTAATTTGCTATACCGTATTATTAATAAAGATATTTTAGAAGCTAAGTTCTATAAAAAGCGCTTTATTAATGACATTGATGAATTACTTCCTATTTTTCAAAATATTATTCATATGATAGAAGAAAATTTCAATCCTTTAGATTATGTAGATGATGATTTAAACCATCAAGCAATAAAATTAATACGTAAAGGCAATAAAGAAGAGATTATAAAATTCGTTAAATTCTATCTTAATAAAGATGATAAGTCACTTCATGAGAAAAATGACATCTATTATTATTCATTTAAAGGGTCAAATTATAAAAAAAGAATGCACCCTACATTACTAAAAATCGAGCAAGAAAACGATAAGATTTTCTTAAAATTACTTTCTAAAAACTCGGATTTAAAATATCTAGAAGTTAAAAATCGAAAAGATCCAACTCAGTTTATTGTAATAGATGTTAAGAAAAATCGTTTCAAATCCGGAGAATATAGTGTTCAGTTTAAAACTGATAACCTACCTAAAGGGAAATTAGCGCTTACTGTTTTAGATAAAGATTTAAATGGTTCAGTAATCAAATCTGGCATGCGTTTTGATTTTTATGAAACAGTTGGGGGTAATTTAGGATATATTAAGAAGTAATTAAAGTTTCAACTTATAATCATGATTTGTTTTTTGAAAATTATTTCAAATGCATTATCAAGTAGAAATATAATTGATTAAGTTTTTAGTTGATTCATTTATTTTATTAGATGTGCATAATTGAAAATGAAAAAAGTATTCTCCAAATAAATAGAAAAAAGTAAAAATGTTTTATAATAAAATTTAGTGTTTGAAATAAAGACAAAGTATTCATTGGTGTGCATCCCGAAAGTTAAACTGAAAATCTAACTTTTGGGGTGTATTTTTATGAGTTAACATTACAAATATGAAATTAAACATCAATTCCTTTTTGTTAAATAAAAAGTTTGATTAATAAAATATTGTAGATTTTGGTAATAAATGTATATAATAAATATTATTAAAAGATAATTTATTTATATTTTCAAAGTAAGAGGGGATAAATATAGTGAATAAAGGGGTAGGATTAGAAAGATATATTGAAATAGTTGTTACGTTATTCGTAATGATGGGGTTGGCCTTCTTTTTCCAATTAAATGAAGCACAGGCTTTAACTAAAGACAATTTAGAGGCTACTCACCACACGTTACATAAGGTTGCTGAACCTCAAGGCAAAAGTGTAATAAATGCGCCTAAATCTATTCAGCGTTCTACAACGCTGCCACAAAATAAGAAAGTAACTTCTAGTCAAGTATCAAAGAGCGTAGTACCAAAACCATCAAAATCACAATTACCTGCTCAAACGACAAAGACTGCAAGTAATTCAAAGAATGAGAAAACGCCTAGAATAGCTACAATCACTAAAAGTAAGCCAGTGCAACCAAGCGTTAAAACGACAGCGAAGACACTACCAAAAACAACAGCATCAACTAATAAAAATTATTATAACCAACCGCCTAAGCGATGGCCTTCAAATGTACCCGGCGGTGAGAATGTACGAGATTTCGGTCAAACGACGAAAGAGTCAGGTCTTGATGATGCTTTAAAAATCATGAAAAAATCTGGGAATAAAGGTGTGACAATTGAACATGCCAAACCAAAGGATGTTAACATTGCGACAGTATATAACTGGAATCCAACGGCCAAAACATTAACGTACGGAACAGGCACTGCGATTGGGAAGCATACTATCTTAACTGCTAATCATGTCGTGAATGATCAACGTGCGCATCGACCTCTATCACCGTCACAGCCTCAGAATATGCGAGTGAATTTATTACAAGAGGGTTCAAAAGTAGCGAAAACACTTGAGGTTTTTGGTGTCCAGATGTTACAAAATGGGGATGTAGCTTTAGTGTATACATACGAGGATATTTCGAAATACATGCCGATACGCAAAATTGCATCTGAGAAGACAATTAAGTCATTGAAAGCAAATACACCTATTCATATGTATCATTATGGTGCGCCATCAGGGCAGTATAAAAACGATCCTGCAGGAACGATGTACCATTCTAAAGGTAAATACTCTATGATCGCACGTAATGTTAATCCTATTGGTTATTATCAAATGATGGCTGAACCAGGTTCGTCTGGAGCTGCTGTGTTAAATGATAAGAACGAAGTGTTAGGTATTCATGCATTTAGAGTGGACTCAGGAGAGTATAAGAAATATCATTTAAACACGATGGCGGAAATTAGAGGAAATTTACGTAAGGAAATCCTTGATAATATTGTGTAGAGTGAGTAAATTTAAGATTGATTTTAAATAATTTATGCGAGGCATCATTAAAAGACTAAGTCTTTTGATGATGTCTTTTTTTATTTACAGTTTTCATATAAAGTTTACAAAACTTTATATAGTATAACATTGCATATTTTGTAATATAACTGTAATATTGTAATCGAAGGGTAATATGAATTTTGGACTTGCTACTATTCAATTTATATCAAAAGGAGAAGAACTATGAAAAAACTTACAAAAATTACATTGTCATCTGTAGTAGCCCTTGGAACATTATTTGGAGTAGGATATTCAGTTGATAACCTTCATGTAAATGAAGCATATGCAGCTCAAAATCAAACTGGACAACCTTATTATAATTATAACGGTTATGCAGCAAAAGGTACGCCTTCTTTCGTTTTAGATCCAGCGTTTATTAATGCTTTAAAATACGACAATTTTAAAATCAATGGTGTGAAAATCCCTTACACAACCGGCAAAAAAGCGCTTCCTAATGAAATTAAAAATGTTCAAAAATATGACCAAACATTTGCAATTACAAACTCTAATGGAACAGTAGCAAGATTTGTATCATTTAATGCAAATGGTAAATTGACAACGAAACAATTAATGAATGCATATGGAAATAAATTGAAATTAGTAAATAGTTCTCAAGATGTAAAAGTGTATGTATATAATCCTAACAAACAACATTATGGTATTGCTTTCTACACTAACAATGGTAAAGTTCAAAATATTATGATTGGTCATTTTGCAGTATAAGTTTAAAGTGCGGATCTCTACAACTATAAAAATTAGCTATGAAAAATCTATGACTATAGATTTCTTCGTAGCTTTTTTAGTGTTAGTGTTTTCGATTCTAATATATTGGAGATAATAGCTTATTATTTCTAATAGATCGTAATATAAAGATTTATATAGATGAAGGTTAAATCACTTTCAAAAATTGGTAGCGCCCTTTAAAAAATCAAGGAGGCATCTCTTATTTAGTAACAGTTATTATGGGGAAGGCAATTCTTATTATAAGAGTAGTTTCAAATGGATATTCTAAAGAATGATTTTAGGAGGTCATTTTATCAAAGTAAGTGATTACATAAATTGTATTGAAAATAAAAAATACAAACTGTTATATCGAAATTTAGATAAAGAATTTAAAAGTAAAATAAAAAAACGCCAGCTAAAAAAGATTATCTTGAATTATAAAGGTCATTCCCATGAATTGTTCAATCAACTAGAGCTAAATAATTCAGTTCGTTGCATTTATTTAAGTAAAGATTATAAATGAGAATTGCCATAACCATTCATAAAGTAACTAAAAAAATATTAGGTTTATTACTCGTACCTATTAATAAAGAAAAAGAGCAATTCTTTACTGATTTGAACTATTTCATGCCTATTGATAAAGAATGGAAAGTTGTTTGGGGCGACGATACCTTATTAACTAATTATCATAGCAACATTTCATCTCAAAAATATGCTTATGATTTACTGATTGAGAAAGAAAATAAAACTTATTCTGATGAAGGCAAACATAACGAAGACTATTTTGCATATAATCAAAATATTGTTGCCCCACACGCCGGCGTAGTTGTTGATGTACGTAGCAATATTAAAGACAATCAACCAGGAGTAATGAATGAAAAACAGTTATTAGGAAACTATGTGATTATACGTCATGGAGAACAAGAGTATAGTTTAATAGCACATTTTATGCCTAACTCTATAGTAGTGACGCCTGGTCAAAGCGTTAAAAGTGGTGACCTTTTAGGTAGGTGCGGTAATTCAGGTCATTCTTCTGAACCACATATCCATTTTCAAGTGATGACTACACCTTTATTGAGTGAGGATTGTTTATCAAAGAAAATTAAATTTGAAAATTTAAAGAGTCCACTTAGTGATGACATAGTCACTGGAAGGATTAGTACTAAAACATAAAATTTACTATGTTCTGACTAAATTATTCTTAAGAAAAGTTTAAAAATCTAAGGAATTGAAGGGTAATTATAGTATTAACATAGTTCAAAAAAAGGAGCGTTACTTTTGGAAGAAATTAATATATTAGAAGATAAAGATTTAGCGAATAAACTTGCAATATACTCTTATATTAGTTTTGTAATTTTTGGGATTATATTCTATATAATTATGAAATTTGCAGATGCCCCTAGATTCTTTGATTCAATATTATTCAATGCACTTTTTGTAATTATTCTCTTAATACTTATGTTTGCAATATATGAATGTATTCATGGCATATTTTTTAAAATATTCTCACCTGAGAATAAGGTTTATTTTGGGGCAACTAAAGGTATGATTTATTGTGCGATACCAGGAGGCACATTTACGCCATTAACTTTTACAATTAGTAGTATTGCGCCTTTTATAATTATCACAGCTATATTCATAGTCACTTTATTTTTAGGATGGTTTCCAAGAGGTCTCTTTTTCTTCTTTGCTACATTTCATGCAGGATGTTGCATAGGTGACTTTTATTGGGTTTGGAAAATGATTAAGGCGCCTAAACATTCAACTATTGAGACGACTAATAAAGGTATTATCATTCGCTAAAAAACTTTTATTAATATTATATATATAATAAATTGGACTAATGCCAAAATCATTAGTCCAATTTTTTCATATTTTTAAGCTGCTACACTTTCATCTATTTAATTATCTATACTCTCTCTTAAAAAGATGATATCTGCCATTTCTTCTATAATCTTTAAAATAAAAAAGGAAGGTCATTATTCACTCCAATTATCATATAAAAATTTCAATGCGTAATCTAAAATACATAAAAATTAATAGTTGCAATATCAAAAAGTAAGTATTTGAATTATTTTGAATTTACATAAAAATATATTATATAATGAAATTTAGCTATGATTTTTTAAATTTAAACATAAAAATTCATGGTTTAGTATGTAAAAGGGAGAATGTAGATGAGAGTTTATACATCGATTATTTTTTGGATGAGGGCAATCGCTTGTTTAAGTGTTGTGATGATTCATACAATAACAACGACTTTTTATAAATTTGATATGCCAAATGAAGGTTATTTATTAAGAGTTTTTCAATTATTGTTATTGTATGCTACGCCAATGTTTGTTTTCATTTCAGAATTTTTATTAGCTAAACAATATAAAACTAAAGTTAAAGAAAACTTCTTTAAACAAAAATTATTCACTTTAGGAATACCATACATCATTATTAATATGGGTCTTGCTTATGTATATGGCCATCCGAAAAATTTCCAAGATTATTTAGAATCTGTTGGTTTTATGATGTTTCATGGGGGCACGTTAACATATTTTATTGTTATCATTTTTCAGTTTTATTTATTACATGTATTATTTGCCAAGTATCTCGTGAAACTTAATCCAATAAAGTTAATTATATATTCATTAGTGATTACGTCTTTATTTTGGGCTATGAGAAACTTTATAGATGCACCCGAAAATATTTGGTTTAATTGGCTTTGGCAAAGAGAAGGATGGATGTTATTCATTGGATGGCTAAGTTACTTCTTATTAGGTTTCTATATGGGATACTATTATGAAACAATGATGAACCGAATTCAAAAATACACCTTACATATTGTGATTGGTACGATTGTAGTAACGATAATTGTTATATTTAACTACTTATCTGGTATTTTAACATTAGTTGATTCTAAACGTTTTGATACACCTATTTATATAACGATGGTTATTTTATTATTCTTATTATTATCGTCGTATATTAAATATGTTCCAAGATTTGTTATCTTTATTAGTAATTATTCATTTTCAATTTATTTAATTCATTATTTCTTTGTACATAGATTAGGATTGTTACATGAGCATCCATTTTTTAATATTATTTTTACATTTACATTAACTGTAACTTTCTCTGTATGTATAGCTTATGTTATGAATTTAAGTAAATACGGCAAGTATATTGTTGGCGGTATTGGGAAAATGAAGTATGAAAAATTCTATCAAAGTTATAAACAAAATTTAGTGGACTAGAACTATGAAAAAAGAATAGATACATTAGTTTTAAATATCCTGTGTATATAAAGGGCATTTTTGAAATAATGTAAGTAAATAAAAACACCTTACTAAGTTGAATTTAATCAAACTTAATAAGGTGTTTTGTCATATTTTTAAGCTTCATCCATTTGAGCTTCAAATTCGTCTAATAATGCACGAGCTTCTTCTACTGTTTCAGTGCTCATCAATTGATGGCGTAGTTGGCTTGCGCCTTTAATACCACGTACGTAGATTTTAAAGAATCTGCGTAGAGCTTTGAATTGTTGTGTTTCTTCAGTGGAATGCTTTTCAAATAATGTTAAATGTAATCTGAATAAGTCTAGTAGTTCTTTGCTTGTATGTTCGCGGGGTTCTTTTTCAAAGGCAAAAGGATTGTGGAAAATGCCTCTACCGATCATTACACCGTCAATGCCATATTTATTGGCAAGTTCTAGACCTTTCTGTCTGTCTGGGATATCACCATTAATCGTTAATAATGTATTTGGTGCGATTTCGTCGCGCATTTCTTTAATAGCGGCGATTAATTCCCAGTGGGCATCTACTTTACTCATTTCTTTACGAGTACGAAGGTGAATAGATAGGTTTGCGATGTCTTGTTTGAAAACGTGTTTTAACCATTCTTTCCACTCATCTATTTCATAATAACCTAGACGTGTTTTAACACTTACTGGTAAGCCGCCTGCTTTAGTGGCTTGAATGATTTCAGCTGCAACTTCAGGTCGTAGAATTAATCCTGAACCTTTACCTTTTTTTGCAACATTGGCTACGGGACATCCCATGTTTAAATCAATACCTTTAAAGCCCATTTCTGCTAAACCGATACTCATTTCTCGGAATTGCTCTGGCTTGTCGCCCCAAATGTGAGCGACCATAGGCTGTTCATCTTCACTAAATGTTAAGCGACCTCTAACGCTGTGTATGCCTTCTGGATGGCAAAAGCTTTCTGTATTTGTAAACTCAGTGAAGAAGACGTCTGGTCTAGCTGCTTCACTAACCACGTGACGAAAGACGATATCTGTCACGTCTTCCATAGGTGCCAAAATAAAAAATGGACGTGGCAATTCACTCCAAAAATTTTCTTTCATAATATATTTAAACCTTCTTCTTTATTAATATCTCTAATTTTTATGCATGATGATATTACCACAAATGGTGAACTTATACAAAAGGAATTTTATGAGAAATAAGGTTGAAGAGGGGCGTCTACGAGTAGTCTAAAATATGAATTTTAGTACTTATATGAAAAAGAAAATATAAGATACTAATGTCTAATAATTTACTATGATATAAAATAAGCTAAGGTACTATAAATTAGTATCTTAGCTATTTAATACTACCTATGCCTTCTAATGTTTCATGATATGGTCGTGTTAGTTCATTACATGAGACAACTTTTCCATTTTCATTAAAAGTAAATTCTGCGTATACCTCTATTTTCCCGATAAAACCATCTTTTTTCTCAACAACAACATCATAACGAAGAAAAACTATATTTTGAGTTTCATCGATAAGCATTGTTTTAAAAGAGTCGATTGATAATGTACTTACTATTTCTTTAAGTTTTTCTAAATGAGCGGTGAACTCGTTAATATTTGAAGTTTGATGATCAGTAGTTTGTATATAATTAGGAGCGAAATAACTATTAATTTTTTTAGTATCTAGGTTGATTAATATATCTTCATATAGTTGTTCAATAGTAACTTTTAAGCTTTCTTTATTCATGACAAATCTCCTTTACTAAACATATTCATTCCATTTCATGTGTAGAGCTTGAAATTATTACATTAAGAAAAAACATCCAGCACAAATTAAAAAGTGTTGGATGCTTTTTAAATAATATTAGCTTACTTCTTTATTATGTTATTAATGAGATGAATTTTTGCGTTTAAATGTGAAGAATACGCCAACTGCTAGGATAAGTGCGCCAATAGCTGTAGTAGCTAAAATAGAAGTTTCTTTAACCCCTGTATTAGGAAGAGCTTGTTTGTGTTCTTTAGTTGTTTGTTGTTGAGCGTGATTAGTTTGTTGGCTTTGATTCTCAGTTTGATTGTTTAACATTTCGCTACCGCCGTGGTTAACGCCGTTCTCATCCACATTTGTTTGGTAGAAATTGCCGTCTTTAGTTAAAGGTAAAGCATGTCCGTTATTATCTCTAACAGCATTTGGTTTGAAAGAACCTTCTGGGACCGTAATTGTAGTGCTATATTTGTCAGCAATATCTTGAGTAGCATCGTTTAAAGCCAATTGATATTGTTGTTGAGATACACTGTTTGGATTAGGAACGTTTTGTTCAAGTTCTGCATACTGTTCATTTGTCATGCCTTGAGGTGGAATACCGCCATAAGGACGTTCACCTTGGGTAGTTTGTTGACTTTGAGTCGTCGTAGAATCAGTTGCTGCATCATTAGTCGCTGCATATGTAGTATGAGTCGAAACACCTGTTAATAATGTAGTTGTTAATGCAAATGTACCTAATTTGAATTTATTGTTCATTTAATTCCATCTCCTTTTTATAGTTTTGTTACATTTATATCGTTTCATTATTACAAATATATTTCAATAATATTTCTAAAATTTTACAAAAGATTTACAATTAAATATATTTTATTTTTAAAATTTTTAATATAGATTAACTTGAATTATTAATTCATACATCAAATATTTAGAAGTAAATATTCATCTCATAGTTAGATTTAATATATTAAAATTTATTTGCATAGGAGTTTAAATTAATTCTAAGAAATGTAGAGAAATCAAATCATTTCTTAAACATTTTTCTTCTATATACTTGTATGTTTAGATATTATTAACTAAACACTGTTCATATTGGCTTACTTTATGAGATTAACCTCATACCATAAAGCGCCAAATATAAAAATTTTTAACATCTAAATTTGTAATTTTTGAAATTTAAAGGGGTTTTGACCTTGAATAATATAGATAAAACATGGGTTCCTTTTTATAAAACATTAGCTTCTGAATTATTAAATTATCGCCATCGTCGTGGTCAGTTAATAAGAATGATAGAGATGATATATGAAAGAGCAGGAATCAAACTGCCAACGCTTGAGAAAAACAATGAGCTGATTGATATTGATCCGTTTACAATTTTTGCGTTATTTAATAAAGCATCTATGCGAGATGTGAATAAGATTAAGATCTTAAATGAATTGGCGCTCTATTTTGATATCAAAACTCAGGTACCAACAAGCTTTTATAGTATTCCTACAGTTAATAATATGAGTGCGACATTTTATGCGTTTGATGGAAAGCGTAATGCCGATGATATCGATAATTTGTGGGCGTTATTTGAGAGTGCTTTGAAATATGCACAAAAACAGAACGACGATAAGAGAATTAATTTTATTGAAAAGTTTAATATGGTTATTGTTCAACCAGAAATTGGTAATAGCAAGCTAACGAGTGGTTTGTATTGGATTGCGCCAGAAACGTTTGCGAATTATGATTCTCTTACAAAAAGTTATATCTTTGAAACGAATCAAATACCAGCTCAATTTATTAATAAAGAGCTTGAACCTAAAGGTAAGTTGAGTGGTGAGAACTATTTAGCCATTATAGATATGTTAAAAGCGTTTTTATCTAGTGGCGAAACAGCAGTAGACAATTTTATTGATTTCAGCCATGAAGTTTGGGTTTATTCAAAAGAAAAACCTATAGTGCCAGACCCACCGCCTAAATCTCCACCTTACACAAAAGACGACTTATTGAACGACGTATTTATGACTGAAAGCAATTATGACCGCCTCGTACGTCTAGTGAAAAGAAAGAAAAATGTCATTTTACAGGGACCGCCGGGTGTAGGTAAAACGTATGTAGCGAAGCGTTTAGCGTATTCAATGATGGGCATTAAAGATGCGTCACGTGTTAAATTAATTCAATTTCATCAAAGTTACGCTTATGAAGATTTTATTATGGGTTACAGACCGACTAATGAAGGTTTTGAGCTTTCTACAGGGGCTTTTTATGATTTCTGTAAAGTTGCTGAACAAGATTTAGATAATGATTATTTCTTTATTATTGATGAAATTAATCGCGGTAATCTAAGTAAAATCTTTGGCGAACTTTTCATGTTAATCGAGAACGACAAGAGAGGTTTAGAAGTAGAGTTGTTATATACGAACAAATCATTTTCTGTGCCTGAGAATCTCTATATTATAGGGATGATGAACACGGCTGACCGTAGTTTAGCAATTCTTGATTATGCATTGCGTCGAAGATTTGCATTTTATGATATGAAACCTGCCTTTGAAAATGAGAAATTTAAAGACTATCAAGAAAGCTTAAATAGCGCAGAGTTTGATGCATTAATTCAATGTATTGAAGCATTGAACAATGACATTGTCCAAGATGATATGTTGGGCGAAAGCTTCGTAATCGGTCACAGTTATTTTAGTAACTTTGAAAATGTTACTACTACTGAGTTATCGGATATTATCGAATTTGAAATTTTACCATTACTCAACGAATATTGGTTTGATGACCCGTCGAAAGTCGACATGTGGGCGGAGAAGTTAAGGAATGCGATTGAGTTATGATCAAGATTCAAAATATTTATTATATGTTGTCGTATGCGTTCACCATTTTAAATAAAAAGGGTTATCAAAAATTAGCGACTGAAGAATTTGAGAATATTGCTGATTTGTATGCAGCCATTCTGATTAAAGGTGTTTCAACTCAATTAAAAAATGGTTTGCATCACGAATATGTAGAATACAACGATAGTTTAAAAGTATTAAGAGGGAAAATAAATGTCACTCAATCTATACAGAATCTAGATATGATGAACAAGAGAATGAATTGTACATATGAAGAATTCTCTATTAATACGTACATGAACCAAATATTAAAAACAACGATGATTACGTTGCTAAATGTGGAAATTTCGAAAGAGAGAAAGAAGAATCTTAAAAGATTGCTATTATATTTTGATAAAGTTGATACGATAGATTATCGTAATATTCAATGGAATTTCAGTTTTACGCGTAATAATCAGACATATAAGATGCTGTTATCTATATGCAAGTTGATTTATGACGGCGTGCTTCAATCTGAAAAGAGTGGCAATAAACAGTTAATGACATTTGAAGATGAGCAACAAATGTCGCGTTTATACGAGAAGTTTATACTTGAATACTATAAAAAGGAATTTCCACAGTTAACGGTAACGGCTTCACACATCCCTTGGTCAATTGAGGAAGCTTCCAGTCTTGAAATGTTACCCATTATGAAAAGTGATATCATGATAACGTATAATAAGCGATGTTTAATAATTGATGCTAAATATTATAAAAACACGTTAAATAACTATTTTGAAACTAAGAAACTTCATTCTGCTAATTTATATCAAATATTTACTTATGTAAAAAATCAATCTGTGAATTTAAAAGAGAAAGATATTACAGTTTCTGGCATGTTACTTTATGCTAAAACTGATGAGAACGTCATTCCAGATGATACGTTTCAAATGAGTGGGAATCAAGTAAGCGTAAAGACACTAGATTTAAACCAGGATTTCAAAGTAATAACAAAACAGTTGAATCAAATTGTAGAGAAAACTTTCAATTTAACATAAAGCATCTGACATGTATGGTCTTGTCGGGTGCTTTTTCTAGTTCATAATATTAAGTATAATGAAAATAAAATGATACGGAGGGATAGAATGAGCATTTATATTTTACAACATGTCCCATTTGAGAAACCGGGTATATTAGAGGCGTTAGACGCGAAGGTAATTAAGTTATATGAGACTGATTATAGGTTGCCTGATACCGCAGATATAGATTTACTTATCATTCTAGGGGGACCTATGAGCGTAAATGATGATATTGAGTGGTTATTACAAGAAAAGAAGTTAATTCGAACTATGATTGAGAATAATAAGCCGATGCTTGGTATATGTTTGGGTGCACAGTTAATTGCGAAGGTGTTGGGTTCTACCATTTTCCAAAATAAAGAGGGGAAAGAAGTAGGATTTGGTGAAATTCAGAAAGCGACAAATCAGTATGATTTCTTACCGGAAAAGTTAGATGTGCTACATTGGCATGGAGAAACGTTTAATTTACCAAAAGGGGCTATGAGACTGTATGATTCGAAGCATTGTGAGAACCAAGCGTTTATTTATAATGATAATGTGATAGGTTTGCAGTTCCATATGGAAACTACCAAGGAGACGTTGAAAGATATAGTGGAAGCGGATTGTGCTTATATAGAGGGTAATGTATTAGGTAATACAGAGCAATCTATAATAAATTATGAAATTCCGTCGCAAAATAAAGATATTTTGATGAAAATGATTGAGTATATCCAAAGCATTTAGAAAATATTGATTTGTCGTTAAATAAGTTTAAAGGTAAAATGAATAATTAGTTAAAATAATAATGAATAATTAGTTAAAATAATTTGGAGATGAATTACTTTTGGGAGATATAAAACTTTTTAGAATTGAGGATGGAAATACTCATGAATTAGAAGGAGAATCTTTAGCAATTGAGAAATCATTGCAAAATATTATTGAGGAAAATTCTGAAGAGCTATTAGGTATTAAGTTTTTAGAAACTGAGTATACAACTGGAAAAAATCACGGTGGAAGAATAGATACTTTAGCTATTGATGAAAATTACTGTCCCGTAATTATAGAATATAAGCGTACAACTAATGAAAATGTAATTAATCAAGGATTATTTTATCTTGATTGGTTATTGGATCATAAAGCAGAATTTGAACTCATAGTAATGAAAAAATTGGGTAAGGATTTTTCGGATAAGATAGATTGGTCATCTCCAAGATTATTATGTATTGCTGGTGGGTTTACAAGATATGACGAACATGCGGTTAAACAAATTAACCGTAATATTGAGTTATATCGTTATAAATATTTTGAAAATACATATTTAATGTTGGACTTGGTTAATACTACTTTTGAAGTGAAAAATATCATAGATGTAAATAAAGAGAAAGAAACATATTTAAATAAACAACTTAAATTTTCTAGTGAACATCTCACCAACTTATATAAAGAATTAAAAGAGTATTTAATGAATTTGGGGGATGATGTACAATTTAAAGAATTAAAATTGTATTTAGCCTTTAAAAGAATAAAAAACTTTGTTTGTATGGAAATACTTCCTAACAAACAAAAACTTTTACTTTATGTTAAAGGCGATGTGAAAAATGTAGCTTTCGAAAAAGGATTTATTAGAGATGTAACTAACATAGGACACTATGGAACTGGAAATTTAGCTATAGAAATACGTAATAAAGAGGATATTGAAAAAGCTAAAAAATACATAGAAGAAAGTTATGAAAATAACTAAGTAGTGGATAAGTTTAATGCGCTCAAAATTAGTTAATAAATATATGAAGGATAATATAAACATAATTCATGTTTGTATTATCCTTTTTTCATCTCTATTGAAAATTGTAAATAAACAGGATAATAGTTTTATTTTTCAAAAAATTAATAATTTTTACCAAAAAATGATGAAAACGCTTTAAAATGTGAACAATTTGTGAAAAAATAATGATTATTACATATTAAATTTTATGGATTAAACTTAATAGGATTGAATTATTCATGCAATGCTATAAAATCATGTAAAAATAATAGAAATTATGAGGTATATGAATTATGGGCGAGACACAAACAATAACACCCAGATCATTCTTATTTAATGTATTAAATGGAGTAGCATTAGCTATCGTGGTAGGGATGATTCCCAATGCTATTCTAGGCGAGCTCTGTAAATATTTAGGCCAATACAATGACTTCTTCTTAAAGATTGCATTTGTAACTCAAGGCATTCAATATACAATTCCAGTTCTTACTGGTGCACTCATTGCAGTGCAATTTGGAATGGCGCCAATTCAAGTAGCATCAGCTGGTGCAGCTGCTTTTGTAGGTTCTGGTGCAGCTATAGTTTCAGATCAGAAATGGATGATTGTTGGAATTGGTGATTTAATCAATACAATGATTACTGCTGCGATTGCGGTTGGAATTATGTTATTAATTAAAGACCGTTTTGGTAGTTTAAATATGATTGCACTCCCTCTTGTTGGGGCCGGAGTAGCAGGACTAATAGGCTATTTATTATTACCATTTACCAAGTTAATCACTGTGGGATTAGGTGAATTAGTTAATAGTTTGACTAACATGCAACCCATTATCATGACTATCTTGATTGCGATTATCTTTTCAATTTTAATTGTATCTCCAATTTCCGCTATTGGAATTGGTATTGCGATAGGAATTTCTGGTCTAGCCGCAGGATCAGCTGCTGTTGGAGTAGCTGCTAGTGCGATTACGTTGACAGTTGCTAGTTGGCGCGTCAATAAAATCGGTATTCCAATTACTGTATTATTAGGCGCGGTTAAAGTAATGATGCCTAATTTAATTCGACATCCTATCATTATCTTGCCGGTTGTGTGTACAGCAGCAGTCTCAGGTCTTGTGGGTGGATTATTAAATATCCAAGGCTCACCCAACTCTGCAGGTTTTGGATTAATCGGTTTAGTAGGACCTATTAAATCTATGGGACTTTTAAATACAGGTACAATGACTAGTTTGTTCATGGTCATTATTGCTTATGGAGTGGTACCATTCATTTCTGCTTTATTTTTCAATTTCTTATTTGGAAAAGTATTGAAATTGTACAGTCCCGATGTATTTATTTTCAAACAATAATATTAAATTATAACGTCTAGTTAATGAGTGTAAGTGCTCATTCAACTAGGCGTTTTTTTATTACACTGATAAAATATTATAATTTTATATGTTTTTAAATATTAAAAAGTTGGAATAAAAAAGTATTTTTTTATTCATAGAATGGGTACAATCTTTTTCGGTTTAATGATATATTCTAAGTAATCAAACGTTAAGGTGGCAGACTTTGACGCTTTTCTAACAACATGTAAAGGACATTTAAAGACTTAAACGCAACAAGATACCCTAGAAAAGCTAAAAAAGAGAAAAACTAAATGGGATATATCAATGCGATTTACGCTTTATTTCGTAGGTGATAAACGTGAAAAATTTTAAGACTGAAGATCTTAAATTACAAGATGGCGTGATTAAGCCAGAATTTGGAATCGTTAGATATGATTACCAAAAGAAATTAAACACTTATAAAGCAGTAGAGAAATGGTATGACCCATTGAAACGATTATTGGATGTATTGATGAGTATCGTCTTATTATATTTTACTTTTCCAATAATGGTCTTATTCGCGGTATTAATTGTTATTGATTCATTTGGTAACCCAATCTATAAGCAAATTAGAGTCGGGAAAAACGGCAAGTTAATTACGATTTACAAATTGCGTTCTATGAAGCTCAATGCAGAACATAATGGTGCGCAATGGGCAGAGAAAGATGACCCTAGAATCACAAAAGTCGGTAAATTCATTAGAAAAACAAGAATAGATGAATTGCCTCAACTCCTTAATGTTTTAAAAGGAGAAATGAGTTTTATAGGACCACGACCTGAACGACCAGAATTTGTTGAATTATTTAGTTCAGAAATACAAGGATTTGAGAAACGATGCTTAGTAACACCTGGTTTAACTGGTCTTGCTCAAGTCAAAGGAGGTTACGATTTATCTCCTGAAGAAAAATTGAAATATGATTTGAAATACATTTACAAAGGTAATATTTTTACCGAAATTTATATCTGTTTGAAAACAATTAACATCATCATCACAGGATCAGGATCAAGATAGGTGGATAAAATGCGAAAAAATCTTAATTTAAGTGAATTTGGAAAAATTTTAAAAGAACATATTGGGTTAATTATTTTGTGTATTGTTATTTTTGGAGCTATTAGCTTTGTAGTTTCACAATTTATCATTACGCCAAAATATCAAGCAACTTCAAATGTCATTATTAATCAAAAACGTGCAAATGATGACAACTTATATAAAAATCCAAATGAAATTCAAACAAATATTCAATTAATCAAAACGTATTCAGAAATTATCAATTCAGAAGAAATTAAAAATAAAGCATTAGATGAAATAGATGTGAAAGATAAAAATAGTCTCTATCAAGGGCTTTCTATAGATTCTGTAGAGAATTCACAAATTATTAAAATCAATGTATTAAGTGAACATCCTAAAGAAGCAGTAGCCTATGCGAATGAAGTAGCTAAAGCGGCTAAAGAAGAAATTGAAAGAGTAATGGGCGTTGATAATTTATCGATTTTATCTAAAGCGACAAGTAGCCAAGTGAAATCGCCAAAATCTCCTAATATCTTACTTAATGTAGTGTTCGGTGTGATATTCGGGTTAGTGATTGCGCTCTTAATTATGTTCACTAAATATTTATTAAATAACAAAATTAAATCTGAAAAAGAAGTTGAAAACTATTTACATCTTCCTACAATTGGAAAGATTAGCGACTTAGGTGATAAAAAATGAGTAATATAAGCACAGCCCAAGATTTAATCAACGAGGAAATTAAAACGCTTAGAACAAATGTAACCTTCAACGTTACTGGCGAAAATAGCACAGTATATATGATTACTTCTTCAAGGCAAGGAGAAGGGAAAACATTTGTAAGCAAATCACTTTCTGAGTCACTAGCAAATACGCGCTATAAAGTGCTACTTATCGATGCAGACATGCGTAGACCTCAAGTACATAAACGCTTTAATGTGCCTAATAATTATGGTTTATCAAATATTATTAGTCATCAAATTCCTTATGAACAAGGCATTTATTATAGTGAAGATTCAAATCTAGATATTATACCTGCTGGGACAAAACCACCCAATCCTTCAGAACTTTTAGATTCGCCTAATTTTAAAGATTTCTTAGAAGATATTAAAGATGAGTATGACTATGTGATTATTGATACGCCACCTATTTTACCTGTTACTGATGCGTTAATTATTGGTAGATTAGTGGATCAAACCATCCTAGTGGCAAATAGTAAAAAAACGCCGAGAGAATTAGTTATTGAAGCTAAAACACGATTAGATAATTTGAAAATTTCTGTTTTCGGTGTGGTGCTAAATCAAGTAAAACATACTAATACTAAAGGCTATTATTAGAAAGGGCTTGTATCAATTTGAAGATTTTATATCTTATTACCAAGGCTGATAATGGCGGTGCACAAACACATTTAATTCAACTCGCAAATTACTTTTGTCAAAACAATGATGTCTACGTAGTAGTAGGATGTAAAGGGCCGATGCTAGAACAATTAGATGCTCGCATTAAAGTGACCATAGTTGAAAATTTAATCGGACCTATCAATGTGAAGCAAGACATTTTAGCAACTAAAAAAATAACCCGCCTCATTAATAAAATTCGTCCAGACGTTATTCATTTACATTCTTCTAAAGCAGGCACAATTGGAAGACTAGCCTATAAACTATCTAAGGGGAAGAAGTCTTTAGTTGTTTTTACAGCGCATAGTTGGTCATTTACAGACGGTATTGCGCCACTTAAGAAATATTTATATTTATTGATTGAGAAGATGATGTTCAAAGTAACTAATCGCGTGATTTGTGTTTCGGAGTTTGATAAGCAATTAGCTATCAAATATAACTTCAATCCTAGAAAGCTTGTAACTATTCATAACGGAATTAAAGATCCATTCAAGTTTACGTCTTTGTCACATGAGAAAGGTGACGCTCATCAATTCGTTATGATAGCCCGATTTGCTTATCCTAAATTGCAGATGAACATTATCAATGCTTTAAATCTACTGAAAAATATGACCGATAAACACTTCCATTTTACCCTTATAGGAGATGGCATTAATTTAAATGAATGTAAAGAGTTGGCTCAATCTGTAGAAGTAACACAAGAAGTGAGTTTCTTAGGTAATGTGATTAATGCACAAAAAGAATTACCTCATTACGATACATTTGTTTTAGTGAGTAAACATGAAGGCTTGCCAATCAGTATTATTGAAGCGATGTCATATGGATTACCAATTATAGCGAGTGACGTAGGTGGGATAAGTGAGTTAGTAGACAATAATGGAAAGATTCTTAAAGATAATGAACCACATACTATTGCTTTGGCTTTAAAACAACAATTAGAGAATGATGATTATATTAAACAAAGTGACCGTTCTAGAGAGAAATATCTTGAGCACTTTACAGAAACTAAAATGTTAAAAGAAGTGGAAATGGTTTATAATGCGTACTCAAGAAAATAGCACATTTTTAAATATATTATTGATAGGCTTAGCAATATTTATTCAACAATCTTTTGTTATTGGTGGCATTAATATTTCAATTGCCGATTTTATTATTTTAATCTTATTTGCTTATATCTTAATCAATCACAGCAAAATAATAGAAGTTAACTTTATCTTGATATTTATTCTTATTTTATATATTTATCGCATTCTAATGACGGTTATTTTAGGGGTCTTTGATGATATTCTCATTATTAATTTAAAAGAAATTTTAGCAACATCAATTAAATTTGCATTTGTTGTGATTTATCTTTTAATTGGCTCTATTATTTTAAAATTAAGTAATAGTAGAACTATATTCCTGAAATCTTATGTTATCAGTAGCGCTATGATTGGTATATTGTGTGTGTTTACGAGTGTTTTTAAAACACCATTATTGATGCGTTTACTATTCTTTGATGAACTTAGATCTAAAGGATTAATGAACGATCCTAATTACTTTGCGATGACACAAATTATCAGTTTGATTTTAGTATTTAAATTGACACATCGTTTCTTTTACAGGTTAGTATTGTCACTTATTATTTTATTATCTATTTTCACAACGGGTTCAAAGACCGCTTCGATTATCATTTTATTATTAATCATGGGCTATTGCGCCATTAAATTATTTAATAGAAATGTTGTAAGTATTGTTAGCGTACTATCAGTCTTTTCTATCTTATTATTAGGCACATTTTATATGATTAATTTTGGCAATTGGCACACATATGATGTGGATTTAGGAGGCTCTTTCAATAGAATGACTTCCATCTTTAAAGAAGGAACTGCTTCTATCAATGAGAGTGGATCGGACAGAAGTCTTGTGTGGCTTAACGCCATTAGTTTAATCAAATATACATTTGGATTTGGATTAGGCTTATTCGACTATGTTCATGTCGGTACATATTTAAATGGGGTTAGTCTTGTTGCCCATAATACATATTTACAAATATTTGCAGAATGGGGCATAGTTTTTGGACTCGTGTTTATTTTCTACCTAATCTACTTGTTATTTAGTTTAATTAAATTTAATGAAAATGGACGTAACATTGTATGGATAGCAATTCTTTTAATATTAATGGTTTATTTTATGACGGTATCTTTTAATAACTCAAGATACGTAGCCTTTGTGATAGGTATACTGATTTATTTAGTTCAATCAAATAAGACAGAAGGTAGACATACCCATGAAGAGTGACTCACTTAAAACAAACATTATTTATCAGAGTTTATATCAAGTCATTAGAACGATTACGCCTATTATCACGATTCCAATCATCTCACGTGCCTTTGGGCCTTCTGGAGTAGGGGTCGCTTCGTTTTCATTTAGTATGGTTCAATATTTTTTAATGTTTGCGAGTGTCGGGGTGCAATTATACTTTAATCGTTTGATTGCAGAAGTAGCGCATGAAAAAACACAATTATCGAAACAGTTTAGCGATATTTTTATGAGTAAATTACTCCTCTCATTAACCGTTTTATTACTTTACGTTGTTACGATGAGTATATTTATTCATGAGTATTATTTAATTTTCCTACTTCAAGGAATATATATTATTGGCGCTGCAGTTGATATTTCATGGTTTTATGCAGGAATTGAGAAATTTAAAATTCCAAGTTTAAGTAATATCGTAGCATCATTGATTGTTTTAGTAATTGTTGTATTTTTTATTAGAGACACTTCAGATTTACCCTTATATGTTTTTACGTTATCTATTGTGACTGTGCTTAACCAAGTGCCACTTTATTATTATTTGAGAAAATACATTACTTTAAAACGGATTAATTGGAAAAATGTATGGCATATTTTTCATTCTTCCTTAGTCTATTTGTTACCTAATGGCCAATTAAACTTTTTTACAAGTATTGCCTGTGTAGTTCTAGGATTAATTGGAAGTTATAGTGATGTTGGTATCTTTACGAATACATTTAATATTTTATCGGTAGCTATTTTACTCGTGAATACAATCGATTTAGTCATGATTCCGAGAATTACTAAACTAGCACGCAAGCAAGATAACGCTTTAACACAAATGCTAGAACTTAATATAAATATGCAACCGATTTTAACAATTCCGATGGTGCTAGGTATTATTGCCATTATGCCTACATTTTATATCTGGTTTTTTGGGGAGCAATTTAAAAGTACCGTCTCACTAATGACTGTGTTAGCGATATTACTATTTATTATTCCGCTTAATATGACGATAAGCAGACAATATCTTATTATTCAAAACAAGATGAAAGTGTATAATATGTCGTTAATTATAGGCGCTTTTGTTAACTTCATTTGTTGCATTATATTTATACCGTTTTTCGGAATTTATGGTGCTGGGATAGCCAGAATTACTTCCGAACTTCTTATTTTATTATGGAGAGTAATTGATATTTCTGGGACAGGCATTAAATTAGATGTTAAAAATCTTAGTAAAACAGTATTTGCGTCTATTGTCATGGTCGTTGTGTTGATGTTTTTGAATGCCTATCTCTCTCCAACAGTATACTCAACTATACTTTTACTTGTAGTCGGAATGTTAGTTTATTTGATTACTAATTTAGTGTTAAAACATGAGTTTATTTTATTAATTTTAAAGAATTTAATTAAGCGTGGTGATAATTTTGATCGACATTCATAATCATTTAATTTGGGGCGTAGATGATGGCGCAAAGGATATAGAAGAAACACTCGATATGATTAAAACGGCATACGCACAAGGCGTTACTAGAATTATAGCGACACCGCATTTTTATATTGATACTTATGAACCGAATAAAGATGATTTATATGAGAAGAAAGCTTTGCTAGAAAAACGATTAGAAGAATTAAGTCTTCCTGTTTCGATTAAAATAGGAGAAGAGATTTATTTAGAACCCGCTTCTTTTGAACAAATTGAATCAAAAACTGCGCTATCTTTAGATAATCAAACATACATATTAGTAGAGTTTTCATTTAATGATATTCCATTATTTATATTTGAACTTCTTGTTAAGTTAGTAGACATGGGTTATGTCCCTATTATCGCGCATCCTGAACGATATAAGTCTGTACAGACAGATTTTAGCTTGCTTGAAAAGTTTGTAGATTTAGGATGTATCTTGCAATTAAATGGAGGTTCGATTTTAGGTAATCATGGTAGAAGTGCTAAAAAAGCTGCCAAATATATGGTAAAGCATCGATTATTTCATATTATCGGTAGTGACGCCCATAATGATGCTAATCGGCCATTCGTCACTGCCAAAGCGTTTAAGAAAATTAAAGACCAAGACTTTAAGCATTTCTTAGAAACAAATGCAGAAGCCATTTGGAACAATCAAAGAATCAATAGTTACAAATACTTCCAATAAATCATACAAAAAACGAGTTAGACATTGTCGTCTAGCTCGTTTTTAAATCGTTATACAAGAAGTAATTTAATACCTCTAAAGATATTTAATAAGAATAATATACCTGCCCAAATAAAGAAAATAACAGCAAGTACAAGACCTACAAACCAGCCCATGCCATGATGTGAACCGACTAATGCTGGGACAATCATTAATGCTACGAAACCTAAGCCAATGAGTACCCATGTCCAAATGTGATTAAATAAAGCGTTTCTAGAATGCGTTGATCCAGGTGGTGATGCGAAAATCCATACAATCAATGGGAAAAGGACTGGCGCAAAAAATACACTTAGGTAACTTAACGCGCCTAATATATTACCGCTTCGTTCGTTATATCTATCTTCGTAATTTGCCATGTTTTTCACCTCAACTCTATATAAACATATAATAAGGTTGAATTTAAGGATAAAAGCCTTAAATTACAACTCTGTAAGTTAAGCAATAAAAAAAGAACTTTCGAGAAAATAATCATTCCCGAAAAGTTCTTTAAATTCCCTGTGTATTTACATTATGCTTCTGAATGTTGTTCTTTATTTTTGTTCCAAGGCATTGGAATGTGTAAATGTAATAAGTCGAATTTTTTAATAATGAAACCGATAATAAACGCTAAAACAACAGCTGTAATTGCGACTGCTACAATTGTAATAATTGAAGTGATTGGGTTGTTGAAACCGAATAATACAATCGCACCAGCCATTGGTGTCGCCATGCCCGTTACATCAATTTTCAAGCCACTGAAATTGATAATACATGCGGTAAACATACCGATTAGCGCATTTGCCCCATAAAGGACGGGCGCATATTTAACGATAAGATCAATTTGTGTAAGTGGCTCAATAAATACGGCAAAGCGGTTAGACTTGTTACCAATTTTAAGTAAATTAAATAATGTGAAATTCGCAAATGATGCGCCTGTACAAGTGATGGCACCGATAGCCATTGGAACCCCTGTTAAACCTAATATACTTGCTAGTACCATTGAACTTAATGGCGTCATGCTTGTTACTGGAATGATTAAGCCTAAAATAATCGCTAACGCGTATGGACTGCTATCTCCTACAGAGTTAACGGCATTCGCGATTGAATTTAAGACTGCGGTAACGCCTGGATTGATTAATGTTGCTAAGCCATAGACTAAAGCCGGTGCAACAAGAATAACCACGATTAAATCTAAACCGTCTGGTATTTTTTTCTCAATCAATTTAATGACGAAAGCGGTTAAATAAGCTGCAATGAATGCAGGTAATAAACTAAAGTCCTTTAAAGTAAGACCAACGATAACAGCGAATACAGGTGATATTTTTAAGTTGATACACGCGAGTATTCCGACTGCAATACCGCCTAAACTCCCTGCCAAGTCTCCGATTTCCTGTAAGAATTTTATATGGAAAATGCCTCCAATAGCATAACTTAAGAATGCCTGTGGTAAGAAAGTGGCACAAGCAGCCCCTGATAACGCTTGCAATCCTTCTTGACCATATGGCGCAAATTTCAAGAATAGCGTCATAACAATGAGCACAATCACTAATGTGCCGACCCCTAATATGATATTCATATATAATAACTCCTTAATATATATAATGTGTTTTTTTAAACATTTTAATATTGTAACATATATCGAAAATATTAAATTTGTTAACGATTATATTGTCTATATTTACCGAATTATTTAGAGCTATTATTTTTTATTTTCAAAAGTTCTGTAAAGATGCGCTGAATATTGTAATGACAAGGTCGAGAGAGTGTGTTTGAGGGTGATTAGTGTTACCTAAGCTAACTATTTCTATCAATGGTATAGTGAATATAAATAATTTAATTAAGAAAGTGAAAACTTGATTGTAATTAATAAAACATGGAGATTAATACATGGATGGTATCATTGCGTTTCTTCAAATGTTAGTAATCGTACCTTATTCAATATTTTTATTGGCAGTTTTTATGTATTGTATATGGAAATGCGTCTTTTTCGTAAATGATTTAATTAGGATTTTGTTAGGTAATAGATTGCGACAGGATGACTCTGAGGGTATGTCATTTTTAATTTTATTTATAGCTATTTTTTTAGGATCTTTATTATTTATTATCCCTTTCTATATTGTTGTAATGCTAATTGGTAATTTTTTCCAAATCCCTTTAGTAATTATTGGTATTTACATTATTGTTAAAAAGTTAAAGTAGCGACGAGAAATTTAAGATATTTAATACATAGGAGCGTTGATATGGAAAAGTTTGTAATAGAAGGACAAGATATTTCTAAAGTAATAGATCATCAACATATTATTAAAAAGATAAATATGAATTTTCCATATAATTCTATTGTTTTAATCGAAGGAAAAAATGGTTCTGGAAAAAGTGTTACTTTGAAAATGTTAGCTCATATATTAAAACTATCAAGTGGGACATTAAAGGTAAATGGTATTGTAAGTTATGCACCTGATCACTTGCCATCAACGATTAACTTAACTATTAAAGAATATCTAAAATTCATTAAAGATATAAATTCAAACACGCATTTTAGTATGAATATTGAGGAATTGATTAGTCGATTTAATTTAACTCCTTTTTTAGAAAAAAGAATCAAAGAATGTTCTAAAGGTACTCAACAAAAAGTGAATTTAATTCAATGCTTAGCGAGAAAAGTAGACATTTATATTATGGATGAGCCATTTTCTGGTCTTGATAAGCGTGCGATAGTCCAATTAAAATCAATATTCTCTGAATTAAAACAATCTGCAACAGTAGTCCTAACATCTCATGAAGAGGCGTTGGATTATTCATTTGTTACCCATAAATTTAATTTAGAAAAAAACTCTTTTGCAGTGAATAAATATGAAGCTAAAGCTAAATCAATGATAGTTAAAACTAGAGAAAGTTTAGATTCCAATCTATGTAAAAATTTAAATAAACTTGAAGCGCAAGCAATAAATAATGTTCAAATTAAAGTGAATGTAGCTAAAAGTAACCAATTAATTATGCTGTTGATTGAAGAAGGCTACTTGATTAAAGAGGTAAGAGAGGATAATGAAGATGGCACTTATTAATTATCATTTTAAGAACTTTATAAGATCGTATAAGTGGATTGGGCCTTTAATAATTTTTTTGATCTTGGTAGTAATTCTATATACTTATTCAGGCCAGCCAATACTATCTAGTTTCGCTAGTACCTCAATGCTTCTGCTTTTTATTTCAGCGTGGATAACTGTAATTATTTTTGATATAGATTCTATAAAAGAGAAACAATTATTATTTACACAATTGAAATCTAAAAAGAACTACCTAACTAGTAAATTACTATTCTCTTTTATCATAATTTTGCCCTTAGGTTTATGGGCTGTCATTTATCCTATTATTACTTTTAAATTTGAACACTCGCCTAAATTAATAGAAGTCTTAATCGGTATATATAGTCATATTATTATAATAGCTTTAGGCGTAATTATGACAACTTTAATTAAATCTTTAACTAAGGTTTCTGATAAACTTATTTGGTTATTTATTGTATTAATGTTTTTAATATCAATGTTAAGAAGAATTCTTATTCAATCATTTCCAATTTTAAAATATATTTTATGGATTTTTCCCCCGGTTAGTGATTTTCTTAATATATTAAATAAAAGTCTAGCAGATGTATTAAGTTTTTCATTCTTACTTATTAATTTTTGGATGATTGGTTATTTAATTGTAATGTTGATATTTTTATATATTATTTTTAATAAGTCAGAATATATGTAGAACGACTCCCAGCAGAATAGCTCTATACTTTAGAAAATGTACAATGTAAATTACATTTAATATAATAGATAAAATGAAAGTGCAAAGTATTATGTTAAAGAATATTGACTGACATAACAGTAACGCTAAATGGGGTTTAATTTTCAAGAAGCGTGAAGCGTAGAGAGAGTTTAATCATTAATAAAGTAATTATAAAGGAGCGCATTCATGGAGAAATTAGTTTCAATCATTATATCTGTGTATAATAAAGAGTTATTTTTAAGGCAATGTATAGAATCATTAATTGATTTGAAGATGGATAAGAGCCAAGTCGAGGCAATCTTTGTCGATGATTGCTCAACGGATCAATCGGTGGAGATTATTCAAGAATACGCGAAAGAGCATGCATTTATTCAATTAATCCAATTGCCTCACAATACAGGAAGTCCTTCTGAACCAAGAAACGTGGGTATCGAGAAAGCAACAGGTAAGTATATTACGCTACTAGATGCGGATGATTGGTTAGATGTAGATGGCTTCCCTCAATTAATGGAAAAGGTAGACGCAGATGATGCGGACTTTGGTTTAGGTCAATGTTTCAAACATACAGCTAAGAGTGTATCGTATCATGGTAAATTCACGTCTTATAAAGAAGCGTCATATCTGAAACCTCAAGAGATTAAGAAGTTGTTCAGAGCAGTAGGGCCACCAGGGAAAGTATTTAAACGTCAATTAGTCATCGATAATCAAATTAAGTTTGAACATATGAAATATGGCGAAGATAAATTATTCTTCGTTGAATTATTCTCGAAAGTTAATGACATCACAATGTCAGTAGCGCCAATGTATCATGTGAACCGATATGAGGCGAATGAATCATTAGTGAAGCAAACGTCTATGTTAGAGAAAGCACAGTTAAACTTAGAAATCACAAAAAGAATCTGTGAGATGGACATGGAGTCATCTCTAAAAGAAATGATTATGTCTCGAATTGTTGAGATAGATTTCATTTCACGTTTCCTTCGTACAAAGACTTTTATTAAATCTCAAGATAAACAAGCGTTTTATGACATTTTTGATGAGTTAGAACAACTTTTAACTGAATACAATATTGACGTGCCATCGCTAGTAACAAATCCTGTGTTCAAAGCGATGTATACGTTATATCATAAAGAAGATAAAACAGACTTTATTCATTTTACGAAAGATGTGGTCAATAATAAGTGGCGCTATATTATTCAAGATAATGTCATTTATAGAGATTTCGTCCGTCATTATGACGCAATTAGTCCAATTCGGGTCGATTGTTATCCTATTTATGAAGGGACACATCTCATTAATGGAAATAAATATGAAGTGATACGTGTAATGAAGCCAGAAGAGATTAAGATTCGTGCTGTGAAGATGCTAGAAATTAATAACATGGCGAATAATTGTGAATTAGAATTTGAATATGAGAATGACAGAATCTATATTTTACATGACAATTTTAAAGGATTAGATAAAGCTAATATTAATCTTAGCGTGGAATATGGCGAAGCGGATCACTCCTTGGTATATGCCTCGTTCCCAAGTTTCAATGATGTCTATACAATGAAACGCCAAAGTTTTAAATTGGAACTGATTCATCCAGAAGCTGAGAAAAATTCAGAAACTGCCATTGAGGATAAATACTTTGTGCATATTAGTGGGCCAATGATGACGCTTAAAACGATTAATGTTTATCAAGATTTAGCTTTTAAGGAAAAGGTGGCAAGATTGGAAGTAGGAAGTCGTATAAATCCGAAAGGAATTCAAAATTCGTCAAATGGTACGCCAAGATTAGTGCTTGAAGACGGCAACTTTGTAACGGCCAATAAAGATTTTATCGCGCTAATTAAAACGAAAAATAGCGAAAAATACATCACTGAGATACCAAATGAAGTTAAGATTATTAAAGGATGTAAGTTATACGATTCACGTCAATTTAAAGATAATGTAGTTGCGCCTCTTAAAGTAGGAGAAACGTTGAAGATTAAGAACATTATCTATACTAAAAGCTCAACACCTCGTCTTGTAACTGAAGACGGATACTTCTTAACAGCAAATAAAGACTTTGTAGAAATAATTCATTAATATAATAAGAACATATAAAATTAGAGGTTGAGACATAAACGATTTGTGTCTCAACCTCTTTCACTACTTTATTAATAATTATTCCATGCTTCCGTGAATCGTCTCGATATTATGTTTCATCATTTTATAATAAGAATCTCCTTTAGATCCTTTTTCTCCAATTGAATCTGTAAATACTTCTCCGTAAATGCTTTTGCCAGTTTCTTCAGATAAGCTATTCATAGATTTTTTGTCTACACTTGTTTCTACTAATAAATGTTTAATGTGATTGTCTTTAACAAATTGTATAGCTTGTTTCATTTGTGAAGGTGTGCCTTGTTTTTCAGTATTGATTTCCCAAATATAGCCAGGTTTAATATCAAATGCTTTTGAAAAGTATTTGAAAGCACCTTCACTTGTGATCATGGCACGTTCTTGTTTCGGAATATCACTAAATTTATATTTACTCTCCTTGTTTAACTTTTCCAACTGAGCAAGATAAGTCTTACCTTGTTTCTCATAGTCTGCTTTATGTGATGAATCTGCTTTAATTAATTGTTTTTGGATGTTCTTCACATATTGAATACCATTGTCTAAACTCAACCAAGCATGTGGGTCAATCTTATCTTTATTGCCAGTTTCTCCATTTAAATAAATTGGTTTAACACCTTTAGACACCGCGAAGACGGACTTATCATCAGTAGATTTACCTGCTTGTTTTAAGGCTTTTTCAAACCAACCGTTACCAGATTCTAAATTGAAGCCATTGTAAAAGATGACGTCTGCATCAGTAAGTTGTTTAATATCTTTCGGTTTCACTTCATATTCATGAGGGTCTTGTCCCACAGGTACGATGCTATGAACGTCTACCTTCTCGCCAGCTACTTGTTTGACCATATCATAAATAATGGAGTTAGTAGTCACGACCTTTAATTTGTCGTGATGTTTGCTAAGTTGATTATTAGAATTTGAACTACAAGCTGCTAGAATGAGCATTAATGCAATAAGTAATGGAATAAATTTTTTCATGTTGTTTGTACACCTCTAAATTTTGTTTTTATTTTTGAAAAGAGAAGAGTAAAAATATAAATACTAAATGTTGCAAGCACAATCGTCGCACCGCTAGGGAGATTGTAAATAAAGCTAAAGTACAAGCCGATGATAGAACTTATTACGCCTATCAAACTTGCTACAATCATCATCGAATATAGATTCTTTGTGATTAAAAAGGCGCTCGAGGCCGGTGTAACAAGCAATGCAACGACTAAGATAATGCCTACAGTTTGAATACTAGCGACGGTTACTAAAGCGAGTAATAGCATTACAAAATAATGTAGCATCGTTGTATTCAATCCACTTACACGGCTGAATGTAGCATCAAAGGTTGAAATCATTAATGGTCGATAAAGTATGACAATCAGTAACATCACGATGACGCCAATAATGATGGTTGTCCAAAACGTTTGTCGTGTGATTGCGAGTAAGTTTCCGAATAAAATATGATGTAAATCTGTCGTGCTATTGATAAGACTGATAATGATGACACCCGTTGCGAGAAATGCAGTGAAACTAATGCCAATCGCTGCATCGGGCTTTGTTTTACTATTGTTTGAAATATAGCCAATTAATAAACTTGCAATCATACCAGTTACTAATGCTCCGATGAACATGGGAATATTGAATAAGAATGATAAAGCCACACCCGGTAAAACAGCATGACTCATTGCATCTCCCATTAACGATAATCCACGCAAGATAATCAAACTCCCTACAGTCCCACATACAACACCTACAATGATTGATGTAATTAACGCGCGGTTTAAGAACTGATAGTCAAATAAATGTTGAATGAAATCAGTCATTTGATAGGGCTCTCCTTTCATCAATAGTAGAAGCTCCATTAAATAGAAAAGTTCGGTTTAGATATTGTGAGTGCATCGCCTGATGACTATCACCGAAGAATCTAACAGTACGATTAAGTAACAGGATTCGATCGAAATATTGTTCTGCTTTAGATAAATCATGATGCACAATAAGAATGAGCTTGCCTTGATTTTTTAATTGGCGAAGTTTCTCCATAATAAGTTGCTCACTGTTAAAATCGATGCCTACAAACGGTTCGTCTAATAAATAAACAGTACTATCTGACATCAATGCTCTTGCTACAAGTACACGTTGCAACTGGCCACCACTAAGCTCGGAAATTTGTTTGTATTGTAACAATGCTAAGTCCAAATCCCTTAATAGTTTTTGAAACTTCATTTTTGAAGCGTGATCGACGCGTTTGAACCAGCCGATGGTTTGATAACAACCTGACAATATGACTTTCTCCACATTGATTGGAAAGTCTAAGTCTAATTGTGTTTTTTGAGGAATATATGTAACGTATTGCAATTGTTTATGTATGAATTTGCCATATAAATGCATCTCGCCGGTTGCGTTAAATTCACCGATTAGACATTTCAGCAAAGAGGATTTACCGGCACCGTTGGGCCCCATAATACCGATGATTTCCCCAGAAATTGGAATCTTTAAAGTAATATCTTTAAGGACATGTTTGTGATTTAAATGCAAATTCATGTTGCTAATTTCTATCAACCAACTACCTCCTAAATAAAAGTTTAGGTTAACCTAATTTATTTTATAATAAACACCTAAAATAAGATGTGTCAAGCTGAGATAGTAAATAAAAATATGAATAGTGTATGTAATTATTCGAGAAAAGATGGGTTTAATCGCTCTTTAATCATGGTTGTGGCTACATTTAATTAATTTAGGTCAGATTGACAATCAAGAAGTTACATGTAAAGACCTATGACAAAGGTAAGGTGTCTCAGGTTTTATTAGTGTCATAAACAATGGACGGAAACGTTAAAATACATTAAAATCAGAAAATTTTTAAAATTTATTGAATATTTCGAACAAATAAAGCCGAAAATTTTGTATAATAGCAAGTAAATTATAATTAGGAGAAACAGACATATGACGAAACACAAACTTTCAATTAAAGATAATATTTTTATTGGATCAATGTTGTTTGGCTTATTCTTTGGTGCTGGGAACTTAATCTTCCCAATTCATCTAGGCCAAACGGCAGGGTCTAATGTGTTACTCGCCAATCTTGGTTTCTTAATTACCGCAATTGGGTTACCATTCCTAGGGATTGTAGCGATTGGCATCTCTAAAACGAATGGCGTATTTGAAATTTCTTCAAGAGTAAGTAAAACATACGCTTACTTATTCACTATCGCATTGTATCTGGTAATAGGGCCATTCTTTGCCTTACCAAGACTTGCGACAACATCTTATGAAATTGCATTTTCTCCATTCGTTTCGCCTAGTACAGGTAAAATTTTATTACCCATTTTCAGTATTTTGTTCTTTGTTATCGCATGGTTCTTTGCGAGAAGACCTTCAAAAATACTTGATTACATAGGTAAATTTTTAAATCCAGTATTCTTAATTCTGTTAGGAATTGTGGTACTATTAGCGTTTATCCGTCCAATGGGAGGCATTAGCCATGCGCCTGTAAGTGCGGATTATAGCAATAGTGTGTTACTTAAAGGGTTTATCGACGGTTATAACACGCTTGATGCTTTAGCATCACTTGCTTTCGGTATCATTATTGTAACGACAATTAAGAAGTTAGGTGTGACGAACCCGAATGGTATCGCGAAAGAAACGTTTAAATCTGGTGCCATCAGTATCATTGCGATGGGCGTCATTTACACATTATTAGCTGTCATGGGTACGATGAGTTTAGGACATTTTAAAGTCAGTGAAAATGGTGGTATCGCACTTGCACAAATCGCACAACATTACCTTGGTGACTATGGCATTATCATCTTGTCATTAATCATCATCGTGGCATGTTTAAAAACGGCAATTGGGTTGATTACTGCATTTTCAGAAACATTTACAGAACTCTTCCCGAAAATGAATTATCTATGGTTAGCGACAGGTGTGGCAGTGCTAGCGTGTATCTTCGCTAACGTGGGACTAACAAAAATCATTATGTACTCAACGCCGGTATTGATGTTTATCTATCCATTAGCGATTACGCTCATCTTATTAACATTGGCAAGTCCGTTATTCAATCATTCAACGATTGTTTATAAATTTACAACGTTCTTCACAATGTTCGCGGCGTTCTTTGATGGCATAAATGCGAGTCCGGAATTCTTTGCGAAGACAGCATTCGCGCAAGCATTAATCGGTTTCGCTCAAAAATATTTACCATTCTTTACGATTGGTATGGGATGGATTGTCCCTGCAATTATCGGATTTATCATTGGTTTCATTGTTTATAAAGTGCGTTTTAGAGGTCACAGACAAATTCAATAATTACCCAATTTATAAGCTATGTTTAACTCATTTAGTATGAGCTAATCATGACTTATTTTTTATGCTTTTAAAAAAGTCACTATTGTACAAATAAAAATATTATAGTAGTATATAAATCGTAATTATTACGATTTAATAATAGTGAGGAGATTTTGATGACTAAGAGTTATGAAGTTTGGTGGCAAAAGGGAGACGAAACAGACGATGATATGGCCCGCGATCACCAAGAAGCATGGGAGAGAACGATACAACTACTAGATAGTTCAGATATTAAGGGCAAGACGATTTTAGATGTGGGATGTAATCAAGGCGGATTTTTGCGTCAGTTATACGACAAGATTCAATTTAAAACAGGCGTAGGTATTGACTTAGCCCGTTTATCTTTGGAAAAGGCAGACGCCTTAAAAGGACAACGACCGCTTAGCTATTTTTTAACAGACAAACCACAAGATACATCGTATACATATGATACGGCAGTTAGTACATCAGTCTTATATTTAATCGAAGATGTGCCACAGCATGCGCAAGACTTAAAAGCGGTGTTAAAACCTGGTGGCGTTTATTATGCAACATTTGCAGATTTAACACATAATCCAAGTCGTCAATTTATGGATGACACGATTAATAAATATGGCGCGACGCCTTCTCAGAATCACTCGTTAAAGCATATTGTTGATAGCTTTGTTGATGCTGGATTTGAAGTCGCAGTTATGAAAGAACCAGTTCCAGACATCATAGATTTAACACATTATAGTGATTTTTATTTAACGCCAAATGATTATTTACGCACGCTGTATGAAGAGTCATTTTTAATAAAAGCGAGATTGAAAGAAGGTACTGGGGAATGAACAAGAGACTAATAATGACAGTGGCTGCAAGTGCGACACTCTTACTAGCGGGATGTGGCAATAACCATAAAGATGGCAAGGATATCACAGTGTCATTACCAACTGAGGCAAAGGCAGACAAGCTTGATGCACAAGGTTATGACGCGGCAATGCCAGTATATAGCGCGGTTTACGACGCATTAGTGAAATACGATAAAGATAAAGGCATTAAAGCAGGTTTAGCTGATAAATGGAGCGTGGATAAATCTGGTAAAGTGTATGAATTTCATTTAAAAGATAATGTTAAATTCTCAGACGGCTCAAAGTTAGATGCCAAAGCGGTTAAATTCTCCATTGAGCGTGCCAAAGCAATGAATAAAGAAACGACAGTGGAAACGTTGAAGAAATTAGATAAAGTTGTCGTGAAAAATGATCATGTTGTTCAAATTAAATTGAAATCACCGTCGAACCAAGTGTTGAACGAATTAACGCAAGTAAGACCTTTACACATTATGAGTCCGCATTCTGTAGAAGGTGAGAAAGTGACTGGGAAATTCAAGAAAGCGATTGGTACTGGGGCGTTCGTAGTTAATAAAACGGGCAAAGAAAAGACGACGATGAAACCTAATAAATACTTCGATAATGATCATCCAGTTAAGTACAATCTAGCTTTCCAAACGATTGAAGATGGAGATTCTAGAAATTCTGCTGTGCAAAGTGGCTCAGTAGACATTTCCGGTGGTTCACTAGGCATGTTATCGGATCAACAAATTAAACAAGATAAGAAAAACGACAAATTAACGGTTGAGGATAGACCAAGTACCGTAAGTCATTTCATGGCCTTTAATCCGAATAATAAAATATTGAGCAACAAAGAGATTCGTGAAGCGATAAGTAAGAGTATCAATGCGAAAGCTATTGCGGGTAAACCAGTGGAAGGTTTGTTCCAGAATAATGTGCAGTACGTTAATAAAAAGAATCAGCAGCCTCACGTATTTGATATTGCCGGTGCTGAGAAACTGTTGAAGACTGAAGGTTATAACAAGAATAAAGACGGTATTTTTGAAAAAGATGGTAAACCATTAGCATTCAATTTAGTCATTCAAACGGCAGAGTTTCCAAATTGGAAAGATAAAGCAGAACAAGTGCAACGTGATATGAAACAAGCAGGAATTAAAGTAAACGTTAAAACATTAGATGCTCAATCTTATTACGACACATTGTGGACTAAAAAGGAGTATGACCTCATTTTCTATAGAACGTATTCAGATGCGTTAATGCCATACAACTTTATGAGTTCAGTGTTTAAAAATGATGATGGTAAATCGGGTGTCTTAGCTAATGATGAGGCGCTTACCAAACAATTAGATGATTATCCAGCAAACATATCGAAAGAAAATCAACAACACGCCTTTGATGACATCTTTAAGCACTTTAATAAGCAATATTATGGTGTGCCAATCGCTTATCCGAATGAAACGTTTGTAGTTAGCGATAAAGTAAAAGAATTTAAATTCTCAGGATTAACGGATGCGCCAATAGATTATAAAGCATTGAAAGTTAAAGAGTAATTATGCTAAAACGCACGTTTAAATTATTGCTCTATTTAATAGTGAGTTCGTTTATTATTTTTGTCTTAGTTGAAAAGACATCCGGCAATCCAGCAATTCTTTATCTGCAACGTCATGGTTATACCTCAATTACACAAGAAAATATTGAGTTAGCTCAACATAAACTTGGTTTAGGTCGAAATCTATTTCTTAGATATATAGACTGGGTTGGTCATGCTTTTACAGGAAATTTAGGTTATAGCTTTAGTACCAACGAGCCTGTTACTTCAATGATTATAGAGGCAATTCTTCCAACGCTGACGTTGATGATTGTCTCTGCCTGTATTATGTTGCCTGTCGGATATGTTATCGGCTATGTGGTTGGCACACAATCACAAACTCGTTATAGCTCTGTTATTCGTGGATTCGCGCAAGTGATGACATCTATGCCTGAATATTGGTTAGCAATCTTACTTATCTATTATTTAGGCGTTCGCTGGCAACTCCTACCATTTGTTGGCAGTGATTCTTGGCAACACTTTATATTACCGATCATTGCCATCGTCATGATTGAAGGTTGTCATATTTTATTAATGACTGCACATCTTATTGAAAGGACACTAGCTAATGATGCTTATCAACTGGCTTTATTACGTGGCTTTCCGTTAAAAGCGCGTATTGTGGTGCAAATTAAAGAGGTTTTTGCGCCTCTTATGACTATTTCTGTGAATAGCGTTATTCATTTAATTGGAAAAGCAGTTATTCTAGAAGTCATCTTCAGTATGTCAGGTATAGGAAAGTTACTTATTAATGCGATTAATCAGCGAGATTATCCGCTTATTCAAGGCATTGTAGTCATTATTATTGTTATTATCATGCTTATTAATTATGTAGGAGACTTAATTATTTTGAAAAATGAACCTAGATTACGTCGTCGTGATGCTTATGAAAAAGTTGATGATGAGAAGAGAGATTTGACATGAAGAGACACAGTAAAACATATGTCATAGTAAGTCTGACTGGTATCCTCTTAATAGCATTAATTACCTATAGCGTTATGCGCAGTAATCATCAGTTTGCGTCATTACAATCTCCTGGTTGGCAACATTTATTAGGCACAGATCAATTAGGAAGGGATTTCCTTGCTAGGTTGTGTGTGGGAAGTTTGGTAACGCTTAGTTTGACTGCAATTGTCATTATATTAAGTGCTGGAATTGGCTTGATGCTTGGTCTAATTGCAGGTATAGAAAGAAAATGGCTTGATCAAATCGTGATGTTTATGGCAGATATGTTGTTGGCGATACCTTCTTTTATTATCGCTTTAGTTGTCTTAAGTTTGGTCAGCAATTCCATGATAGGTATGATTCTTGCGCTCACACTAGGATGGATGGGTCGCTACTTACGTTACTTTAGAAATTTGACGCGTGATATTCAGAAACAACCTTTTATTCAATATGCCGTATTAAGCGGTAATTCGAAAGTGAAAACAACAGTCACACATGTGATTCCGCATTTATGTAGTAACATCTTTGCTTTAATTACTGCAGATTTCGGCAAGATTATGCTTAGTATTTCAGGTCTTGCTTTTCTCGGTTTAGGTATTAAACCACCCACACCAGAATTAGGCACGATTTTATTTGATGGTAAGAGTTATTTCAATGGCGCACCATGGTTATTCTTCTTCCCTGGATTACTGTTAGGAGGTTATGCTTTATTATTTCAAATCATCAACAAAAAGATAACCCGATAGTAAACGTTGAACAATTAAGTGTGTTTGATAACGACCGTATCTTGATTGATTCGGTTTCTTTAAAAGTGAACAAAGGAGACTTTCATTGTATTATTGGCGAAAGTGGAAGCGGTAAATCATTGTTAACTAGAACCATTCTTGGCATGAAGCGAGATAATTTGCGATATCAAGGTTCGATAAAGATTGATTTAGGTAAAACGGACGCAGTTTTCCAAGATGTTTACAGTAATATGTTTCAAAACGTTACCATAGGCAAACATTTTCAATATTTGTTTGAAGCTACAAAATCTACAATGACTTCTGAACAACAAACTGAGTGGGTAATAGAGCAAATGCGCTTACTTGGTTTGAATGAAGGAGAAAGGTTGCTTAAACGTTATCCTTTTGAAATGAGTGGTGGCATGGCACAACGTATTGCCTTCATAATGTCATTAATAAGACGCCCGGACGTCTTATTTTTAGATGAATCGACGAGCGCATTGGATACAGATAACGTTGAGCGGTTGATGTCATATTTGATTAAAGTGCAACAACGTTATGGTATGACGATTATCTTTATCACCCACGATATTAATTTAGTTAGAAACTATGCGACACATATAAGTATTATGAAAAATGGACGTATCATCGAAAGTGGTACTGCGAAAGCAATTCTGAATAATCCATCTGAAATCTATACGCAAAAGTTAATTGAGATAGCACATAGGAGAAGAGATTATGCTAGAAATTAATAATGTGACCAAACATCTTGGTGGAAAAATCATTTTCAAAAATATTAGTTTTGAGATGAAACAACATCATTTACTGATTAGTGGAGAAAGTGGGAGTGGTAAATCTACGTTAGCCAAGATTATAGCGGGATTAGATACAGATTATAGTGGCCAATTATATCTCAATCATAGCCTCCGTGAAGATTATACTATTAAAGAATGGATGAAGGTTATTCAATATGTACCACAATATCAACGTGATACATTAAATGGACGTAAAACGGTGCGTTACATCTTAACCGAGCCATTGAAGAATTATCATTTTCAAAAAGAAACGTACTCAGAGAGAATCGAAGCGGTGCTAGAGCGTTGTGCATTACCACCAGAAATATTAAATCAGCGTGTTGGCACGTTGAGTGGGGGTCAATTTCAACGCATATGGATAGCTAAAGCGCTAATTGTAGAGCCACAAATATTAATATTAGATGAAGCGACCACCAATTTAGATGTGGTTAATGAAGAAACCATACTTCAAATGCTCAAAACATTAAAAGAAACGCAACTCATCATTATTTCACATGATCAATATGTGCTTAATTCGTTTAATGGCAAAACAATTAAAATGTCCTCGGTATGAGATAGATTTGACGCTGAAAAAGTATAAGATATAACGGATTTTCATAAATAAATTCTATATAGTTATTGAATTTAAGTTTGAACATGGCTGAAACAGGGGATAAATTTACTGTTAAATATATTCATGAAAGTTGTAAAAAGTTAAAAATGATAGGGCATATCTTAAAGGAGGAGATTTTTATGAATATTTATAGACTTCAATACCAACATTATAAAGACATCGTAGACGATAATATTTTAACTGTATTTGTGGAAGCGAATAGTGAGGACGAAGTAAGAGAGTTTGCACAAAAAGTAAGCTATGCAGTAGAAGATATTAAAAAGTTATCAGATGAAGAATATAGAGAAGAAAGAGCTAAGAATGAGACATTTGGCCTTGAACATGCTGATAAATATTTAGATAAATAATATTAAAAAAACAGTATCTATTTTAATAGGGATGCTGTTTTTTATTTGTGTTTCGCAATGAAACGCCGTATATTCATAACAATCGTTATTTATAGATGATAAGTTAAAGGAGTAACAAACATGAATAATCAAAAAGACAAATTTGAACATGCCATTGTATTAGGCGGTGGTGGTTCACTCGCGATTGGTTGGGAACTCGGTTATCTTTCAGCACTATCTGAAGCTGGTATTGATGTGAGACATGCAGATTTAGTCATTGGTACTTCAGGTGGGGCTCAAGCTGGTACTAGCTTAACTTCTGACCATAGTTGGGAAGAAATTTATGACCAACAAATTGCACCTAAATCTAATGAAGCACCTCCTGTTAATGATATGTCTAAAATATTTGCGCGTTATAATGAAATTGAGAAGAATGCCTCAACTCCAGAAGAGTGGATTGAGAACTATAGTGAGTATGCGTTAGAAGATCATAAATTTGATGAAAGTGTACATATTAACCGTTTAAAAAATAGAATTAAGGTAACAGAATGGCCGTCTAATATGATGATTACTGCGGTAAATGCTAACAAAGCAAAGCGCGTTGCATTGACATCAGAATCGAATGTCGATATTCATAGAGCCATGGCATCAAGTGGCTCATTACCAGGTGTTTGGCCTGCGACTACAATTGACGGAGAGAAACATTTCGATGGTGGTTGTCATTCTATGGAAAATGCTGACCTAGCTAAAGGCGCAAAAAAAGTCTTAATCTTTGCGACAAATCTTCCAGTAGCAACCCCTTATACGCTTGATGATGCTATTAAAGAATTGGAACAAAATGGTTCTGAAGTTAAATTAATTACACCAAGTAAAGCGGTATTTAATCAATTACAAGAACTTGGTGGCAATACAGTTAACCCTGCCATTCGTCCAGACATTTTCAAAGTAGCTCAAGATCAAGGCCGACAAGATGCCGACATGATTAAAGCTTTCTGGGAGTGATGAGTATGAACAAAGATTTAAGTCATATCCAACCACCGACACATTTCAAATATAAAGAAAGTCAGACGATTCTTAAACAAAGTTATGAATTTAAGTGTGATAATCGCATTTATTTTAGTGAGTCAGCACATCAAGACCTCTTTGATCATTCGTATCGTTTGTATGTAGATGTGTTATCGCCTATTGGGAAATTTGGCCTAGGACTAGATTTTAACGAAGTAGATGCGATTTATAATCAATTCATCAAACCTAAAGTCGATCACCAAATTTTAAATGAAACATTACCTGACATGAATACGACAGCAGAGAATATTGCGATGTGGATTTGGGATGAGTTTGAACAGCATCTGCCTGAGAATCACCATATGTACGAATTACAGTTATTTGAGACTGACCGCCATGGGGTAAGTCTAAATCAGGATACAATGAACATTAAAAAGTAAAAATAATATTAAAAATGAAGTCTCTATTTTTCCAATTAATTAGGCACTATTTGTTAATAATATAATAATTTAAATATTTTGAATAATTTTATGAAAAAGATATAATTAGTATAGTAGTATATCTACAATATTTTAATTTTTGGAGGAAAATATTTGGGGACCACATTTAGTCTTATTACTTTTATTTTATTATTAGTCCTAACGGCATTTTTCGTAGCAATGGAATTTGCGATTGTTAAAGTTAGATCGACCAGGATTGAGCAGCTGTCAAAGTCTGGAGACAACAAAGCTGTAGCGGCTAAGAAAGTTATTGAACATTTAGATGAATATTTAGCAGCTTGTCAACTAGGTATTACCATCACCGCTTTAGGTATTGGTATGGTTGGTGAATCAACATTTGAATTTATGTTACATCCACTATTCAGTAGCGTGGGTATTCCGGAGTCTTGGATACATCCGTTTACCATTGGTGGCGCATTTGTAATTGCGACATTTTTACATGTTGTCGTTGGAGAGATGGCACCTAAGACGGTCGCTATACAAAAGGCGGAAGCTATCACATTAGCCTTTGCCAAACCAATTATCTTTTTCTATAAGATCATGTATCCGTTTATTTATATTTTAAATGGAGCTGCACGCATTATCTTGAAGATGTTTAACATGAAACCTGCGAAAGAGAGCGAAGTCTTTCACACTGAAGAAGAATTGAAGCAATTGATTTATGATAGTCATGAAGGTGGCGAGATTAATGAAAGTGAACTTCACCATATTAATCAAGCTTTCAAATTTGATAATTTAGTTGCTAAAGATGTAATGATTGAACGACAATATGTCAAAACGCTTGATATAAATGATCATTTCGAAGAGGCAATTCAAAAAATAAAAAGAAATGCTTATACAAGATATCCTGTTACGAAGAATAATGAGATTATAGGATTTATTCATTCCAAATCATTGTTTAACGTGGAACAACCTACTGATTTAGAACATTTTATTAATCCAATTATTAATGCTGAGATCGAAACACCATTGAAACATATATTAGAAATAATGAAGAAAGAAAAAGTTCATATCGCTACAGTTTATAGTAATTCTGAGTTCCAAGGCATTATTACCTTAGAAAATATTCTGGAAGAAATCGTCGGAGATATTGAAGATGAATACAATTAACAAGAATTTAGTCTTATATAATAAATAATATTTGTAGTGACCTCAATGTCTAGATTTATATTTAGATGATGAGGTCTATTTTTTCTTTTCATCTAAATGATTTAGCAAGATATGGTCTCGAGTTTCAGTTGCCTTCTGACTTTGCCATTTGAATAAACGTCTGCGCTGCTTTAGATAAGCATGTTTTGTCATTCTCTTTATAAGCTAATACAACTTGGTTGTAATAATGATTAGGATTAAGTTGAACAAAGGTGCCATTAAAATGATCTGCAGTCATATCTTTAACGCTTTTAGGGACAAACGTCATTGCGATGCCTTCATTGACTAGGCGTAGAGCGTTTTCCACACTCATTGTTTCTAGCATAATATTAGGTGAAACATTATAATCTTGTAAGATTTGATTAGATAGGCGACGTAGTGTCATTTCAGGTTTAAGTAGAATGAATTTTTCATTATTTAATAAGTGAAAAGGAAATGCGCCATCATCTGCATGTGTTCTAGCTTCATCAAGCAATGAATGTCCCGGAGGTAATGCTAAATAAATATTTTCAGTATATAAAATATCATAAGATAAATCTTCATTATATAAAGGCAAGATAGTGACACCAATATCCACTTGTTGATCAGCTACTATTTGCTCGATTCTGTGAGCAACTTCCTCTACAAGTTCAATTTCCACACCAGGATAATTCTGAATGAATTTCGGCAAAATATTATATAACGTATGTGTTGCTAAAATTGGATTAACCCCTATACGGAGACGCCCCTTTTTCAAATTAGAAATCGTCTGCAATTCTTCACGCATTTGAGTATCAATCTCTTCAATTTCATGTAAATACTCAAGGAAACGTTCGGCCGAATAAGTCAGTTCTAATGGATTACTGTCACGATTAATCAAAGTGACGCCTAAATCATCCTCTATGTTTTTAATATAACGACTCAAATAGGGTTGAGAAATGTATAAATGTTTCGCTGCATGCGAGATATTACCATAACGTTGCACTGCTTCTAAATAACTGATGGCGTGCTTATAGGACATTACCTTCCATTCCTTTCTAGATTTTATATTTGGAACTATAACTTTTTAGTTATAGCTTTAATAGTTGAAAACGTCTTTTACATTCTTCGAAATTGGTTAGACAATAGAAGTGGACGTAATAATAGAAATTACACATATTATACTACCTTAAATTGTGATTCATTTTCAGGGAAATTCAATACAAAGATAAAGGGGTAATGAATGATGACAAGAAATGTAATCGTAACAGGTTCAGCACAAGGTATAGGATATGCTATCGCACAGGCATTTGATAAAGAGAATGACAGAGTCTTCATCTTCGACATGAATCAAGAAGCGGCAGATAAAGCAGCTAACTCATTAAACAACGGTGTGGCATATAAAGTAGATATTACGGATGAAGATGAAGTTTCAAGTGCTATTAAAGATGTAACTGAACGATATGGTGCAGTGGATGTATTAGTTAATAATGCAGGCGTTCAACATATTGATAAAGTAGAAGATTTCCCATTAGAACAATGGAATAAAGTAATTAACGTGATTCAAACGGGTACATTCTTAATGACGAAACATGTATTACCGTCAATGAAACAACAACAAAGTGGACGCATTATCACAATTTCTTCAGCACACGGAGAAATGGCAGATCCATTTAAATCTGCATATGTAGCTTCTAAATTTGCGCAAATCGGTTTTACAAAAACTGTGGCACTTGAAACAGTTAAAGATGGTATAACAGCAAATGCTGTATTACCTGGTCCAGTGCGTACCTCATTAATTGAAAACCAATTAGAACATCTTGCTCAACAAGATGACTCAACAGAACAAGAAGCAATGGAAAAATATATCACAGGAAAAATGCCAATGAATCGTTTATTAGAACCTTCAGAGATTGCGGCTACAGTTATATTCTTAGCTTCAGGAGGTGCTACAGCAATTACTGGAGAAACAATTAGTGTTTCTGGTGGTTCAAACGCATAATTATTAAATATATTAAAAATGAAGAAAGGATGTATTTAGAATGGCAGAACTTAAAGATCAATTAATTGGAACTTGGAAATTAGTGAGATATCAAGATGAAGATAAAGATGGCAATATTTTTTATCCACTAGGCGAAGATGCAAAAGGATTTATTATGTATAATCCAGATGGTTATATGTCAGCTCAATTAATGTAACAAGGTCGTAAACCCTATGCTTCTGGAGATTTACACACTGGTACGAAAGATGAAATGGCTGAGGCAGCACACGGTTATGTTGCATATGCTGGCCGCTTTGAATTAGATGAATAGAATTCAACGGTTTATCATACAATGGAAGTAAGTATGAATCCTACTTGGTTAGGGGATATACAACCTCGTGAATTTGAATTGGAAGGCGATACACTTAGTATTGTAAATGGCAATGTACCTAACCAAAAATTAGTTTGGCAACGTGTAAAATAAATATCATAGGAAGAATAGGCCAGAAGAACGGATTTAAAGTGAATTCGTCCTTCTGGCCTTTTTCTTTGTTTAATTGGCATTTACCAGTATAGTTAGATTAAAGTTCAAAAAATAAAGAAAAGTGAGTGAATCAAGATGGCAGAGATTTGTGCTTATTTAGGAGCGTCGGTAGATGGATATATCGCAAACCAATCGGAAAGCGTGCAATTTCTAGAAGAAGTGGAAGGTCAAGGTGATAACGGCTATGCGCAGTTTTATGCAAGTGTAGATGTGGTCATCATGGGTGGTAAGACATTTAGATGGTTGCTTGATAACGATGTTAAAGAGAATCCTTATAAAGATAAAAGGGTGGTCGTAATAAGTTCACAACAAATATCAATAGATTGGGATATTGAATTTTACAATGGAGATTTAAACCAGCTATTCGAGCAATTTAAGCCTGAAGAGAAAGTATGGATTGTAGGCGGTGGAAATTTAATTTCTAAACTTATTAATTTAAATCTATTAACGTCACTTCAACTCACCATTGCACCAACAATCTTGAGTGGAGGCGTTTCATTATTTAATGAAATTGATAACAAAGTAGATTTAAAATTGCGTAACGTCACACAATATAACCAATTTGTAGAACTTGATTATATGATAAATTATCGATAAGCGAAGCTCCTCATTTCCATATTATTGATATAATAATGACTAATTAAATAAAGGAGGGGTTAAATGTTTTTAGCATGGAATGAAATTAAGCGTAATAAACTAAAGTTTGGATTAATTATCGGTATACTCGTTTTAATTAGTTATTTACTCTTTTTACTATCTGGGTTAGCGAATGGCTTGATTAATATGAATACTGAAGGCATTAAAAAGTGGAAAGCAGATGCGATTGTCGTAAATAAAGATGCGAACCAAACAGTGCAACAGTCTGTATTTAAGACGTCTAAAGTCAAAGGTGATTTTAAGGAAGAAGCACCATTAAAACAAATAGGTGTCATTGCATCAAATGGTGATAGTAAGGAGAATGCGTTACTTTTTGGTATTACTGAGGATTCTTTTTTAATGCCTAAAATGATTGATGGCAAGAAATTTCATAAGGATAATGATGTAGTCATTGACCAAACGTTAAAAGACAAAGGATTTAAAATAGGAGACACGATAAAATTATCGCAGTCTGACGAAAAATTACATATTGTAGGTATCTCAGAAAGTGCTAAATACAATGCCTCGCCCGTTATTTTCGCAAATAATAAGACTATTGAAAAGATAAACCCAGCATTATCAACTGATAAAACCAATGCGGTGGTCGTAAAAGACAGTAATTGGAAAAATAAAAAAGTAGATAATCATCTCGAAGTGGTAGGAATAGATAAATTTATAGAAAATTTACCAGGTTATAAACCACAAAATTTAACAATGAACTTTATGATAACATTCTTGTTTGTCATTTCTGCAACAGTCATTGGTGTCTTTCTATACGTCATTACTTTGCAGAAGAAGAATTTATTTGGCGTTTTAAAAGCGCAAGGATTTACTAATGGTTTCTTAATGAAAATGGTCTTAGCTCAGACATTTATTCTAGCCTTAATTGGAACATTGATCGGTCTCATTCTTACATTACTTACAAGTCTCGTCTTACCGGATGCTGTGCCTGTACAGTTTAATATTGGCACGCTAATTATCTTTGGAATTGTATTGATTGTGACGTCACTTATCGGCAGTTTATTCTCAGTATTATCTATTCGCAAAATTGATCCACTCAAGGCAATCGGTTAGGGAGGTGCCACAATGTTAAAATTTGATCAAGTTACAAAAGAATTCAAAGATGGAAATCGTATTATTGAAGCGGTTAAATCTACTACATTATCTTTTAATAAAGGTGAACTCATAGCGATTGTTGGCCCTTCAGGTTCTGGGAAAAGTACATTTCTAACCATGGCAGGTGCATTACAAACGCCAACATCGGGCGAAATTTATATTAATGACAAGAAAATTTCTAAGTTAAGTCAAAAACAATTAGCCAAATTAAGAATGCAAGAAATTGGATTTATCTTACAATCGACCAACTTAGTGCCATTTTTAACAATTAAACAACAGTTTCACTTATTGAAAAATTATAAAAAAGATGTGTTGAATACTGAAGAATATAATAAATTATTATCAGATTTAGGCTTAAAAGAACTTGAAAATAAATTACCTTCTGAAGTATCTGGAGGGCAAAAACAACGTGTAGCCATTGCAAAGGCAATTTATACGCAACCTTCAATTATTTTAGCCGATGAACCTACAGCATCACTTGATACAGAAAATGCAATGGCAGTAATGGAAATTTTGAAAGAACAGTCTAAACAACGCAATAAAACATGTATTATCGTTACACACGATGAACGCTTAACTCAATTCTGTGACAAAGTCTTTCATATGGAAGATGGCCGTTTAACAGAAAAATAAATAGAAGAAAACGCCCTTTCAAGTAATAAGTAGTGCTTACTTGAAAGGGCGTTAGTTCCTATCAGAAGATTAAAAGAGGTTACGATATTTAATAATATCGTAACCTCTTTCAGTAAATTAGGATGAAACAATGAAACCTATTTATAAATTAGATTTCTGTATCTCTCCCTTACATCATTTTAAGCGTTATCTTGAAGTTCGCGATCTTCATCATCCATTTCAATCTTCGCTTTTTCAGATTCTTTTTTATATTTTTGATACATAATTACTAAGATAATCGCCCAAACAGGTGCGAATAATACAGCATAACGTGTACTACTATTGATTAATAATACAATGAATATAAATGCGAAGAATACTAAAATACCATAAGCTGTGTATTTACCACCTGGCATTTTAAATTTACTTTCTTTATGCAATTCAGGATTCTTTTTAATAAATCCTAAATAAGCAATCATGATACATGTCCATATCATAATATTTAAAACCGTTGAGAATGTGGTGATTTGAACGAATACCTTCGTCGCATCTTTAAATATAGCATTTAGAATAATTGCAATACTTAATAAACCACATGTAAGTAAGATAGCGTAAAACGGCACACCATTTTTATTTGTTTTATGTAAAAATGCAGGACCTTGTTTTCTGCCAGCTAAACCGAATAACGTACGGCTATTAGCAAAGATACCACTATTACATGATGAAGCAGCTGCTGTTAATACTACAAAGTTGATAATACCAGCGGCAAATGGGATACCAATTAAACCAAATAATTTAACGTAAGGACTTTCCTCAGGGTTTAATTTGTGCCATGGTACGACTGACATGATAACCGCTAATGAACCAATATAGAATATTAAAATTCGGAATGGTACGTTATTAATCGCTTGAGGAATCGTTTTGTGAGGGTTTTGCGTTTCCCCAGCTGTGATACCTATTAATTCAATACCAATAAATGAGAAAATAGCCATTTGGAATGACATAAGGAAACCTGATACGCCATTAGGGAAAAAGCCTCCATATTCCCAAATATTTGAAACTCTAGCAGGACCGTATGACGTCTTCATAGCGAAGATAACCATGACAATCCCAACACCGATTAAAGCTAAAATAGTAATAACTTTAATAAGTGATAACCAGAATTCAAGTTCACCGAATAATTTCGCACTAAATAAATTTAAAGCTATTAATACTAAAATAGTAAATGCAGCTGTAATCCAGTTTGGAATGTTTGGATACCAATAACTTACATATTTAGCTACGGCTGTTACTTCAGCCATACCTGAAATAATCCATGTTAACCAATAAGTCCAACCTACCATGAATCCAGCCATTGGGTTAATGTGGTGATGAGCAATATCACCAAATGATTTAAATCCTAGGTTTGAAAGTAAAATTTCTCCCATTGCTCGCATAAACATAAATAAAATAAATCCTACGATGACGTAGGTTAACAAGATTGATGGACCTGCTAAATGAATTGAAGCACCGGCTCCTAAAAATAGCCCTGTTCCTATCGCGCCACCAATCGCAATAAGTTGTATATGCCTATTGCTTAATTCTCTTTGCAGCTTATCTGCCATAATGTTCTTCCCTTTCGTGGGTACATGTATGACTGAATATAATGACTGTAAGTTGTATACCCTTTGTTATATCATAAATAATTTTTCTAAAATACAAATTATTTATTTTACCAAAATTAATGATACCCTATTTAATTAATAATAATCAATTCTTAGTATAAATGGTAACTATATTATACATTTATTAATAAAAACTTTAAACTTTTTCTGAATAAATAAGTATTAATTTTTTGTAAGCATATTTCTTCTCATCCTTTTCAAATTCAGTAATAATCTAGAATACGAAAAATTATAGAAATTAAAGGAGAGTAGAAGAATAAATGAACGATTTTAATGAAATATTAGAAAATAGAAAATCTGTTAAAGGATTTGATTCAGAATATAAAATTCCACATGAAGAAATGAACGAGATGATAGCTAAAGCGACGAAAGCGCCGTCTTCAGTTAATATGCAACCTTGGCGTTTTGTTGTAGTAGAAAGTGATGAAGCGAAAGCGAAGTTGCGTCCATTAATTCAGTTTAATACCAATCAAAATGATACATCTTCTGCAATGATTATTATATTTGGAGACTTACAATGTTATGAAGAAGGCGAATATATTTATGAGCAAGCTGTAAAAAATGGGCATATGCCTCAAGAAGTGAAAGAGCAAATGCTTCCAATAGTGCTTGAAAATTATAAAAGTCGTACGCGCCAATCAATGAGTGATATTGTCAAAGTGGATAGCAGTCTCGCAGCAATGCAACTTATGTTAGTAGCAAAACAACATGGTTATGATACAAATCCAATTGGCGGCTTTGATCATGAAGAAATTGGTAAAGCCTTTGGGTATGATTTAGAACGCTATGTACCTGTGATGATTGTCGCTATTGGTAAAAAAGCGAAAGAAGCACACACTTCATTTAGAATGCCCGTAGATAGAGTAGTAGATTATAAATAATTTTTTTACTTGAGGTCATACAAATTAAGAATTTTATTTCTTAAGTATGACCTTAAATTTTTTATTTTATAAAAATCGGGTATAACTATATTGAGTGACGCTATAAAGGAATTGCACAAAGTACTTAATTTATAAGGAGAAAAAGTATGACAAATGCTTCTAAACAACATAATTTAACGTCGTTGCGTCTTGTGGCACCAGGTTTATATGAAACAGAAACAACAGTGCTTCCCTTTGACAAAAGATATATGATTAAATCTTTTGTTTTAGTACGTCCCCAAGGTAATGTTATCATTTACCATTCTCCAAGCCTTGAAAAAGCGCAACATGATATTAAAGCTTTAGGTGGAGCGACACGTATCCTTATTAATCATGAACATGAATCGCTAGGAGGTAAGACAGAGATTGATTTACCATTTTGGATTCATGAAGATGACGCTAAGGAAATGAGTAAAACAGTAAATATAGCCGGTCAGTTTACAAAGCGCGAAATGTTAGATAGTGATATCGAAGTGATCCCTGCGCCAGGTCATACACCAGGTACAACAATGTATTTATGGGATAATGGTGAACACCGTTATTTATTTACTGGCGACTTTATTTGTGTAGATAATGGCGAGTGGCGCACTGTCATTCTAAGTTCAAGTGATAGAGAAGCCTCTATTAAGAGTTTAGAGATGATTCGTGACTTAGAGTTTGATGCTATTGTGCCGTGGGTCGCTATTAAGGATGAACCTTCAGTCTTTTTTGTTGAAAATGAAAACGACAAAAGGGAACGCCTTCAAAACATAATAGATCGCGTTCGTAATGGTGAGAATACTTAATAAATAAAAAAGGTATTTTCAAAGATAAAAATGAAATACGATGTAAAACAATTTTCAATGATTGGAGAGGATAGTCGATGAATGCCAATCGAGGAATCAACCATATTGGTTTAACAGTACCAGACATGGAAGTTGCTACAGACTTTTTCAAGAACGGTTTAAATGGCAAGATTGCTTACGACAGTCAAAAGAAAACAGATGAACCTCGTGGCGGAGCGCATGTAGAACATATTCTTGGCTTAGAAAAAGGGGCTAGTATCATTCATAAACGTATGATGGTCTTTGGTAATGGTCCTAATATAGAAATGTTTGAGTTTAAAGATGCGCAACAAGGTAAACCACAATCATTACAAGATATTGGCTTTACGCATATTTCATTTTACATAGAAACAGAAGCGTTCGATAGTGTGTTGGAAAAAGTGAAAGAAGCGGGCGGAGAGCCTATTTCTGAGCCGCATGTTAACACGAAATATGAGGACACAGACGGCAATAAGACGGTTTATGTTAAGAGTCCATGGGGCAGTTTAATCGAGCTCCAAACCATTCCTAATGGATATTATTATCCGAATGATAGTGAAGCAAATGTGTTTATTCCTAACCCAGCCGATGATTAGATTTAATAATTTATAATTATTGTTAGTTATTACAATATCGTTATATTAATATTTTATTATCTTAGTTTAAGGTATACTTTCTACATTAAGATTTTTATGAAAAAAGTCTTATATTTCATTTGGATAGGGTATAGCATCATTCATACATTATTTATTGGAATATCTTTATTAGAATTGGGTAAACAATTTGAAGACATAGTTTTTCTGCTATGTCAATAGAAGATTAGGGGAGTTTTACAAGATGATTGATATTCAAATCGAAAAATCAGAATTAATCGAAGTAATGCAAAGTATTATTAATGAAAAAGTAAATGTTGAAAATGAAGATGTGTGTGAATATTTAGCAACTGAAATTGTAAATGGCTTAGAAGATTATAATAGTGATGAAACACAAGCAAACAATTTACTAGGTTTAAATAGTGAATTACGTCATGAAGTTGATCAGAAGAATCATGCTAAAAAAGTGACCTTAACTGCAACAGAAGACGCCAGTGAGATAGATGACGTCACTCAAAATGCGAGCCGCAACTAATGGTAACTATAAGAAGTGGACATTTGGCTGCTTGCACAATAGGTAAATATAAAAATTTCACCTCCATTGATAAGATTTAAGATCTTCTCAATAGGAGGTGATTTTATTTTTGTACATAAAAAAAGACTTGTAATAATCATTTCTTACAAGTCTCTTAGTAGCGGAGGGGGAAGGATTTGAACCAACGCGAGCTAAAAGCTCCTACCAACCATAAATGGTTGGCCTCTTAAGCCAGGCTTGAGTACCCCTCCATGTCATTACTTAGGTATCATACTATATAAATTCATTTTTGTAAATAAATATTAATTAAATGTAAATTTTAAATAAATTCAAATTATTTTATAATTTTAAAGAAAAAGACGTATTATGTCCCAGTTATGTAATATAATAATAGTGAAAATTTTTAAATAATTATAATGCAATTGAGTTGGAATGTTCATTTTATAAAAGGAAGGAATTAGGAGATAGGTTATGTGGAAATCTAAATTTAGTAAATCTTTAATTGCTAGTGCTATTATTGGCGCAACAGTATTAGGCTATACTGGTCATCATGATGAAGCTAAGGCAGTTGAAACAAACTATTATTATGATGGAATACAATCAAGCAGTTATCAAGCATATTTAAAAGCTAAAAAAATTAGCAATAATAATATTTCTATTCAATATTACCCAAATGCGGCGCAAAATAATTTAAAAGCAGTTGGACGTGTTTCTAACTTAAATGGTTGGAAAGCAGGGAAACCAGAATATAAAGGCCAGGATTCAATGGGTACTGGTACAGTTATTGGCGCACATACATTTATTACAAATGCGCATGTTATTGATGATAAATTTGGTAGAGCTGCGGCACCTAAATACATTAAGTTTCAAATGAATCGTGATGGAAACCGTATACCTTATGCGTTCCAAGCAAGTGAAGTTATTAAAGTGCCTCAATATGATATTGCTATTGTACATACAAAAGAAAATATGGCGAAATATGTGAAACCAGTTCGCATTGCAACAGATGCAGAAATTAATAAATTGAAATTCAATACGCCACTTTATTCGTTAGGTTATCCTTGGCAATATGGCGATAATACGAAACCATATTTTAATAAATTACGTGTGACACAATTTTCATCAAATGGCACAGAAATTCAAACGAAAGATATCTTTAGATCAGGTGCTTCAGGTTCTCCAATGTTAAATAGTAGTTTTAATACAATGTACGGGTTAAGAACATATGGTTATAACTTAATGGGTGGCTCATCAGATGCTTATGCGAAGCAAGAATTGTCTGGTGGGGAATCATTTAAAGGTTATGCTGGGAATTTTGTACGTCAGCACATTAAATAATATAAGTTTATAGACTGATAGGGCATGCTTGCTGGAGTAATTACGAGAGGTGATTGTTTTAGTGGGTGTGCTTTTTTTGTGGAAATTTTGCGCAGCGACGGATTATGTCGGTATTAACAGTTATAATGGAAGTATGATTAATTAAGGGGTATTTGGTTCTGCATTTTCAAAAAGAGAAAGGAATGGGAAAATGAAAAAGAATTATTTAATGGTTGGTGCGTTGACGGGGACGTTGTTGTTAGCGGGTTGTAGTTTGACGATTAATGGGCCTGGTAAGTCGACGGAGGATAGTAATAAGACGTCGCAGTCGGATAATAAGAGTAGCGACAATTCGAAATCTGAGGAATCTAAAAAAGCGGACAATAATTCAAAATCGAATGAGAATTCTAATCAAGAATCAAAGAATAATAATACTGATAATGAGGTACAGAATTTATCTCAAGCGGAGAAATTGGCTTTAGCGTTAGAGGATGGAGCAATTTCAGAGTATGCAATTACAGCGGATGAATTGAGAAATCATTCATATACGACAAAAAGTTTTGATGGTGATCGTCAACATCATATTGATACTTATTATATGGAACATTCGGGAGCTGGTATTGAAGGTGCGCCAAGTGATATGAAGTTTTATAATGCGAGACCTGCTAAGGGTAATTTTGTGACGCTTGTTGGAATTGGAAATGATAAGATTTTAATAGCAGGCACTCAAAGTCCTGGTAATTATCAATCTTTTGTAAATTCTCAAGCTGGTAATGAGCTTGATATTCATGATTTATATGAAAAATATGGCAATAATTCAGATTATAAAGAGGTAGCGAACCAAATTTCATTTAGTCAGGCACCACAGACTAGTAATCCTGAAGATGACGCTACTGATGAATCTAGTAGTGAAAAGGTAACGCGTGAAAATGTGATTGATAAGGTTGAAGATTATGAGGGTCATAAGTTGGATACGTCTACTTATACTTATAAGGAGCCTGAACAAAATTCTGATGGGGATTGGGGATTCTCGTTTGTTGATAAAAATGGTGATTTAGCGGGTTCTTATATTGTTACTGCTGATGGAGATGTAACGAAATATGATGAAAATGGAGACCCGGAATAAATTCGGATATTAAGAAGAAATGAGACAGAGATCTAATTTTATATAATTAGATCTCTGTTTTACTTTCATAGGTTTGTTTAATTTCATCTAAGCGTTGGATGAAACTATCGATATATGATTGGGGTTCTAGCATTTTGGCTAATGGTGCCAATTGGTAAGCGATGTAATAGGCATCGTATCTTGTGCAATTGACCCAGACGAGTAAATTTTTGTCGTAGCGTTCTACTACTTCTTTTATTGAAAATTGTTGTTGAAATTGGTTCCAAATTTGTTCATCTATTTCGAATAAAACAGGGTTTGAGGCACAATCTTTGATAAATTTTGATTCAAGTACTTTAAATGATTGGATATCTCGTAACGATATAGTATAAATCTTATGCTTTTCTTCATAAGTAAACCAATAATCGAAATGCATGTATAAAATAGAGAGTGGTTTAATAACAAATTTTTGATTCTTCACTTCAATGCGAACTAAGTTTTTATTAACTATGGCTTTTTGAAGTGCCATTAATAACTTGCCCGGTAAAACCTCTGGTCGCACTTTAAACTGATTTAACATTGTCATTAGCATGTGTTTATCTGAAAGTTTGAGCGCAGCAATAGAACTCGAAAGATATTTATGAATGTCATAATGTAATATTGGCGTTAAACTTTGTAATTTAATTAGTAAACTTAAAATACCTAAGCTATGTTTAGAACTCGTTTCTTGCTTAAGTTCATAGCCATTACGTTTGTGATTGTATACTACACGCGTATTAGTATGATTCCAATAAGGACTTTCATAGAAAAAGTATTGATCGTATTAATATCACGTTGAATAGATTTTTTACTTACATCTGTGAAGTTACGTATATCATCTTGTGTAACGATACGACCATTAAGAAGTAATGTGAGTAGGTTAAGTATACGACTCGATTTATCCAAGAATGTTGTCCCCTTTATATCGAAAGTAAACTTACTTTAAAAATTATTTATATCGTACCATATTATTTTTGTGATGTGTATAATTCTAAAATTAAAAAATTGTGGCGATTAAACGGAATTTTATTGAAGAAATAGAAATAGTAGATAATCAGTGTTTAAGCACAAATTATCCACTATTTTTTATTGTTGAGTAAGTGATTGATGTGAAAGTAAAAGCGCATAAATGGTATCAAGATGTGGGGTGTTAAGTTGATGCTTTCTTGCTTGGCGATAAATGAATCCTTGAATTGCTTCGACTTCAAGTGGTTGATTCGCAATAACGTCGTAATACATACTTGTTCCCATTTGATTAGGGTAGCCTGCATAAATGTTCATGATATCTTCGACAATAGTATTTGAAAAATGAATCCCTTCTGCTTTTGCCACTTGTATTCCTTCTGTTAACAACTTTCTACACAGATTATTTACTTCATTAATTTTTAAAATTTGAGCGGTATTTCTACCGAGTGCAGTTATTGAATTAATACCTAGATTAACGAGTAATTTATACCATATTTTTTCTTCAATATTCTCTTCTAAAACAATCTCGATTTTTGTTTTATCAAAGACTTTCTTTAGTTCTGTAGTGTGTGCGTCTTGTTGTAAATGTAGACGATAGTCTCGGAAGTGTGTGACTTTGTCTTCTGTCTTTTGTCCACTGATATAGACCACAGCCTGATAAGTGTGTTTGAAAGGAAGCTGTGGGAGTAGGCCATAGCCATTTTGAGCCAAAATAAAAATTGTTTCGCTATGTGCAAGATGGTGAAGTTGTGGCATCAAGGCGTCAAGTTGATGCGTCTTCACGGCAATGATGATAGTGTCGAAAGTCGACTTTATTTCTTTAATGTCGTGGACTTTGATGGTTTGGTTAGCCGGCTGAATAGTCATTTGTTTTGATGTACGTCCAATAAGAGTGACGTTCGGTAAGGTTTGTTTGAGTTCGTGTGCAATGATAGTTCCAACTGCGCCAGCACCAATAATCGCAATATTCATGGATAAAGTTCCTTTCCTAAAAAATATATTCATTATTATACAATTTTTTATTGTAAGAAAATGTGGTTATTTTAATAAACTAAGTACTGTAATTATATGGATATTGAATTTACACTTTTATTGAAAATAAAGTTTTGTATTGAAATAATAAACACTATGTTATTTAATAATTATTTGAAATAGTGTATTAACTATTTTAAATAAGCTTATTTATGGCGAAATTTTAAATTTTGAGAGTATTTTAAAGTATTATTACGTATAAGGCTATATAATGAATTTTAATATAAATGAACTCATACTATAGGAGATATTAAATAAATGAAAAATTTAGCGAAATTAGTAGAAATGAAGCAAAGTAAAACGAAAATTTCGATGATTACCGCTTATGACTATCCTAGTGCGAAGCAAGCACAAGAAGCATGTGTGGATATGATATTAGTTGGAGATTCGCTAGGCATGACGGTGCTAGGTTATGAAACAACAACGCAAGTTACATTAAATGATATGATTCATCATGGTAAAGCGGTGCGCCGTGGTGCAGATGACACGTTTGTAGTTGTGGATTTACCCATTGGCGCAGTTGGTGTAAGTGATGAGCATGATTTGAAAAATGCGATTACTTTATATCAAGCAACGAATGCGAATGCGCTAAAAGCAGAAGGTGCGCATTTAGTAAGTTTCATTAAAAAAGCTACTCAAATCGGTATTCCTATCGTGGCACATTTAGGATTAATGCCTCAAAGCGTTGGCGTCATGGGTTATCGTTTGCAAGGTGGCACGAAAGATGCTGCGGAACAATTAATTCAAGAGGCGCATGCAGTACAAGAAGCCGGCGCTGTAGCCTTAGTTCTTGAAGCCATTCCTAGTGATTTAGCTGGTCTTATTAGTCAACAATTAGATATTCCGGTAATTGGTATTGGTGCTGGTAAAAATACGGATGGTCAAGTATTGGTATATCACGATATGTTAAATTACGGCGTTGATCGATATGCTAAATTTGTGAAACAGTTTGCTGATTTCTCAGTAGGTGTTGAAGGTATTAAGCAATATGACGAAGAGGTAAAAGCTGGCCTTTTCCCAGCAGAAGAACATACGTATAAGAAGAAAATATTGGATGAGGTAAATAGTGATGACACAAGTAATTAAGACTGTGAAAGAGATGCAACAAATTACGCAAGAGTTGAAACGTTCTGAGAAATCAATTGGGTTTATACCAACGATGGGTGCGTTGCATGAAGGACATTTAAGTATGATGCGCCGTTCTGTAGAAGAAAATGATGTCACGATTATAAGCGTGTTTGTGAATCCATTACAATTTGGTCCTAATGAAGATTTCGATGCTTACCCACGTCAAATTGAACAAGATGTAGCGTTAGTGGAAGAAATTAATGTTGATTACGTTTTCCATCCTGAAGTTGAAGAGATGTATCCAAACGAAATAAGCGTGACATTGAAGGTGGGACGTCTAGCGGAAGTCTTAGAAGGTGCCCAACGCCCTGGCCATTTTGATGGCGTAGTGACGGTTGTAAATAAATTATTTAATATTGTACGTCCGGATAAAGCTTATTTTGGAAAAAAAGATGCTCAACAGCTCGCAATTATTGAAAAAATGGTAGAAGATTTTAACCATCAAATTGAAATAATAGGAATTGATATTGTACGTGAAGAAGATGGTTTAGCACGTAGTTCACGAAATGTATATTTAACAGAAAACGAACGCCAAGAAGCTGTCCATTTAAGTAAAAGTTTAAAATTAGCTAAGTCTTTATATGAAGAAGGCGAACGTCGTAGTAATAAAATAGTCGGTGCGATTAAAACATATTTAGCTGAAAATACAAGTAGTCATATTGATGAAGTTGCGATTTATAGCTATCCAGAATTAGAAGTTGTTACTGACATTGAAGGGCAAATATTTATTTCATTAGCTGTTAAGTTTTCGAAAGCACGTTTAATAGATAATATTATTTTAGGAAGTGGAAAGTAAGTTATGATTAGAACAATGATGAATAGTAAAATACATAGAGCCCGTGTTACGGAATCTAATTTAAATTATGTTGGAAGTATCACGATTGATGCAGATATTTTAGATGCGGTGGATATTTTGCCTAATGAAAAGGTAGCTATCGTTAACAATAATAATGGAGCCCGTTTTGAAACATACGTGATTGCGGGTGAACGAGGTAGTGGCAAGATTTGTTTAAATGGTGCAGCTTCTAGATTAGTTGAAGTAGATGATGTCGTTATTATCATGACATATGTTCAACTAGATGAACGTGAATTAATTGATCATGCGCCAAAAGTAGCTGTTATGAATGAAAAGAACGAAATTATTCAAATGATTCATGAAAAAGAAGGCACAATTATTAAATAATTAAGTGAGCCGGCAGTCTTAAAAATTAGTATTTGAAATTCGAGGGAGAGGATGCGAACCTTTCCCTCGAAATTTTTCGCTAATTAAATAAAAGCAAAGTTTAAAAAGTTGGAAGTAAAACTTTTTAAACAGGTATCCTGATTAGAATAGTATGGTATTATATTATATAAATATAAAATGAAATATTTATATAATAGAGGTGTTAAATCATGGATTTAGATGAAAAAAACTATATTGAACAGCAAGTGGCTAACAGAGGTAAATCTAAAACACCTGCATTTCTACTATGGTTCTTTTTAGGTAGCTTTGGGGCACATCGTTTTTATTTTGGTAAAACAGGGTCAGCAGTAGGTTTACTTTTAGTTACCTTACTTGTAAGTTGGTGGATATTCTATATTCCAACTTTAATTTGGTTACTAATTGATGTGTTCCTAATCCCAAAATGGGCACGAGACTATGAACAAGCAATTAGAGATCAAGCCACAAATGAAGTTAAATTACTTCGTAATCATTAGAAATATTGGGAAATCCTCTCTGGCAATGATGACTAAATTTGAAAAGCTTGATTTAAGCCTATTTCAAACTAATCACTGCCAAAATGCTAACTGAGGCTGGGACATTTTATTTTGTCTCAGTCTCTTATTTTGTTGAAATAAAGGAAATTTTCAATTTAGATACTAACGTTTCATATAACTATTTTGTAGTCTACAATATATTTGAGGAGGGTTACAATTGAGATTGAAGAAACTTCTAAGTATCTCATTATTATTATCAGTATTTTTAGGTGCATGTGATATCAATATAAATTTAGATAAGAATAAAAATAATGATAATAATACTCAACAAAATCAGCAACAGACTAGTAATAATCAAAATCAGAACGTCGAAAATGGAACATCTCAGAGTAACAATCAAGAATCTAATCCCATTTCGATTGATAAGGCTAAAAATATCTCTTATGACTTAATGGAAAAAGAAGGCGGCGTGTCTTTTAAGGAGGGTGATCTTGATTATAGAGAAGATAAAAGCGATGATAATCAAATATTTATTGAAAGTCCGTTATTTGGAATTAATGGTTCTGCAAAAAGTCATATAATTCTAAATAGATATACTGGAGAAGTAATTGAACAAGATGGAGGCCCTCCAGCACCAGACGGTCCTTTACGTCCTAAAAATGGAAAAATAGATAGTGGAACTTATAATATATTAGTTAAATATTACAATAATTATGTTTATAGAAATGGTGACACTGTATATAACTATAGCGAGGAACCCGTACCTGTTAGTCAATATAAGGAAGTTAATGCCAAAGTTTGGGAGTATATTGAAAATAATATGCCACAATAACTAAATTTTAAAAAAGTTTTCAACAACTTAATGTTTAACTGTTATAATAGGCTCTGTCTAAAAAAGGAGAGTCAAAAATGATAGAAAGATTAAAGTCTGAATGGTTAGTCAATCCTGGTAAAAATATTATGGCTGGGATTGTAGTTGCGCTTGCCTTAATTCCTGAAGCGATAGCGTTTTCTATTATTGCGGGTGTAGATCCTATGGTAGGGTTATATGCCGCATTTATCATCGCAACGGTCACTGCGATTGTTGGAGGACGTCCTGCGATGATTTCAGGTGCAACGGCTGCTGTGGCATTAGTTGTGACGCCGTTAGTCAAAGAGCATGGCGTTCAATATCTTTTTGCAGCGACAATTTTAATGGGAATCATTCAATTGCTATTAGGGATTTTAAAAGTAGGTCGCTTAATGAAATTCATTCCACGTTCAGTGATGATTGGTTTCGTGAATGCCTTGGGTATCATGATATTCTTATCTCAAATTGAACATATTTTTGGAATTTCAATTGCAACTTACATCTACGTGATTGTTACTTTGCTTATTGTCTTCATTTTACCTAGATATTTCACTGCAATTCCTGCACCGCTTATTGCGATTATTTTACTGACAGCACTTTACTTATATACTGGCGCTAATATTCGTACAGTTGGTGATTTGGGAACGATTAAACAAGCATTACCTCATTTTATTATTCCTGATGTACCTTATACACTGGAAACCTTAAAAATCATTCTACCTTATTCCGTTTCCATGGCTATTGTAGGTTTAGTAGAATCCTTACTTACAGCGAAAATTGTGGATGACTATACTAATACTTATAGTAATAAAAATAAGGAAGCACGTGGACAAGGTATTGCAAATATTATTACAGCCTTATTTGGTGGTATGGGCGGATGCGCGATGATTGGTCAATCAGGTATCAATGTGCGTTCAGGTGCAAATAGCAGATTATCAACATTGACGGCGGGTATCTTCTTAATCTTTATGATTATGGTACTTGGCCATTTAGTCGTTGAAATGCCAATGCCTGTATTAGCTGGTATTATGGTCATGGTTTCAATTGGCACGGTCGATTGGGGTTCATTTAAATATATTAAAAATGCGCCAAAGACTGACGCATTTGTGATGATTCTGACAGTTGTTATTGTGTTATTTACAAGTAACTTAGCACTTGGCGTAGTCGTAGGTGTTATCTTTAGTGCGCTATTCTTTGCAACGAAGATTTCTAATATTGAAGTTTTATCTGAAAAGGTAAACAACAAACGCGTACTATCATTTAAAGGTCAAATCTTCTTCGTTTCTATTGATTCAATGATGAACCAACTTGATTTTAGTATTCAAAATGAAACGATTGAATTAGACTTTAAAGATGCGCATTTATGGGATGATTCCGCTGTAGATGCGATTGATACTATTGTGAAAAAATATGAAGATCAACATAATACGGTTCAAGTCAAAAACTTAAATACAGATAGTCGAAAAATCATCTCTGAACTGAGTCAATTAAAAGAAAATCATTTATTATAAATTAAACGTTCGTATTAATTTAAAACCCATGAAAATAAAGGCAAACTTTTCGTGCCTTTACTTTCATGGGTATTTTTTATTTTAAGCCTAGGTATTCTTCTAAAGCTTGATTAGACTGATAAACCTTATTAGCAGTATCTTTACCTAAATAACGCAGATGCCATGGTTCATATTGATAACCAGTGACTTTTTCTTTCCCTTTTGGGTAGCGTACGATAAAGCCATATTCATGTGCATGTTTAGCAATCCATTTGCTTTCTTTAGTATTGCCAAAGCTTTTATATAAATTTTTATTTGAACCCACGGCTCCCACATCATACGTTAAACCTGTTTGATGTTCTGAGTGACCTGGACGTGCGCTATATTTATCAGCTGCTTTTTTACCATCTCGTGCGGCATATTGATTAAAAAGTTGCACTTGAGTTTGATAATCTCTAAAACCACTAATTTTGTATAAATTAAGGCCTTCTTTGTGCGCTTGATTGAACATTTGTTGAAGTGCTTGTTGAGACTCTGGATTCTCTCCAGGATTGAAATTAGAGGGAAGACTGACTTCCTTATTAACAATTAAAATATTATCTATGTATGTACAGCCATTTTTTGTTACTTTTTTATGATTTTTCTTTATATGTTGATTATTTTGAGTATCTTCATTTTGTTGGTTTTGATCATTGTCAGAAACATCTTTATTATTTGAATGATTACCACAAGCTGTGAGTAATAAAGTACTGAATATTAATGTTGCAAAAAATTTTTTCATTTTAATATCCCTTTCTAAGTATCTTCAAATAAAATAATAGAGTCGTTAATATAAATCAGCGTAGGAAAAGAAAAATTTATATTTAACTTAAGTTAAAACTATTGTATAAATAAAGTATAATATTTTTATTTAATAATGTGAACGTTAAAGGAGTAATGAATGAAGAAATTTTTATTTTTAAGCGGAGCGCTTTTAATATTATTAACAGCTTGTAGTACAAGCAATCCTTCTAAAGAAGATAAAGATAATTCTCATACAGAACAAAAAGATAAACAATCTAATAAGAGTGAAGCAAAAACAACTACGATTAATACAGCTAAATTATCTGAAAAGACAAAATTAGCTTTAGCTTTTTGTGTTGAAGATGCTGAACAATATACATTAACTAAAAACGAAATTCTAACAGGAATTTATGAATATCGTTTATCTACAGGTAAGAAGATTCTTAAATTAGTTGATTTTACGTTGGTTAAATTTAAAGATTCAATCGATAATGCCCCAGACGGTATGCATTTTTATACAGTATATCCAGATAAAGGAAATTTTAAAGCGTTGATTGGAGTCAATAAAGATAAAATCTTTATAGGGCGTTTGAAAAAAGATGTGACAGATTACAATGAATTGTTAACTAAAGGCGAAGAGGTAGATTTAAAAGACGTGTATCTTAAAAACAAAGGAAATAAAGCGTTGCCTGAGTTAATCAGTAAAATGAACATTTCAACTACACCTCCAAAAGATGAGGAAGATGGAGAAAACCCACTTTCAGATAAAAATTTAGAAAAATCTGGAGTGGTAAATACACATTTCCGTACTCAAGCGTATCAACTTATTTCTGATTTTGAAGACATTCCTGTGAGTAAAACGAATTACATATGGGATGATGTTAAACCAATAGGCAATAAAGGTGATTGGAAAGTGAATTACCGTAATAAAGATGGGGAAATCTTAGGTACATATGTTATGGAAAAAGGGAAAATATCTAAACTTGATCCTAATGGCAAAGTGATAAAGCAGGAAAAATAAAATAATAGGTATTAAAGCTCAGAAGCAAGATTAATTGCTTTTCTGAGCTTATTTAATCTATATGCTTTCCGTAAAATTAGAAAAATAATTACATGTATAATATTGAAAAAATTATTTATTTATATTCATTTTTAATAAATTTTACATATGATAAGATAAAAGAAAAGGTGGATAAAGGAGGCATTAAATATGAACCCAAAAGTAGGTTTCGGTCAAGCCTTTAAACTATTTTGGAAGAATTACTTCAATTTTAAAGGGCGTTCAAGACGTAGTGAGTATTGGTTTATGCAATTATGGCACTTAATCTTTTATATTCCTTCTTTACTTGTTTACATCACAGGTATCATTTTCTTTATACTAGCATTTTCCTTACATGAAGAAGGTTTCATGATTGCAGGAGTTATTTTAGTTCTTTGTGCAGGCTTTTATACGATTATTTATGTACTAGCGATTCTCATCCCTCAACTTGCATTAACTACAAGACGTTTCCATGATACGAATCGCACTATGTTGGTACCAGTACTTGTCGTAGTTTTAAATATTATAGTATTTATAAGCCAAGTCTTTATTGATATTAATGACCCTAATCTTGAAAGTGGATGGAGTTTAGGATTCACATTAGGAGCTAGTTTGATTACATTTATTTTAGGTATTTATCAACTTGTAATCACTTGTTTTAATAGTAAAATTGAAAAAAATAAATACGGTGAAAGTCCTAAATTTAAAAACTTAAAACCTTATCACGAAGAAGCCTAAACATTTAAAAGTGCCCATATAAGTTAATGCTGAAATTAGCTTATATAGGCATTATTTATTGTAATTTAATAAATTCCTAGAAAAATGTTTTACATGAAACATTTTAAAGTTTGAGACGTGAAACTACAGTTGTTCAACTTGTTGTTTCGCGTTTTTATATATCTTATTTGGGAAATGCGTGATACGTAATAACTCAATCGCATTACGTGTATTAGCTTTGCCTTCTTTAATCTTATAGTCAAAGTAGATTTCATTATTTTCAATAGATTCATTGAAATGATAGTTATGATAGTCAGGTTGTAATAACTCTGACAATTCAATATCATGTGTTGCTGCGATGACTCTATAATCAAGTTCTTGATCTAAATAGCTAAGTACAGATTCTGATGCTGCAATACGCTCCGTCGTATTTGTACCTTTAAAGATTTCGTCGATAAAGCAATAAACTGGCATGTCAGTTTCTATATCAAATAAACGGCGGATTGATTTAAGCTCGGCCATAAAGTAGCTGTCGCCTGATAGCACGTCATCGGCATTTGCCATGGAAGTATAGACTAAACCGGGTTGATAGCTAAATTTGTCGGCTGTCGCAGTTTCGATAGATTGGGCGAGTATCAGGTTAATTGCTACAGATTTCATAAATGTTGATTTCCCTGATGCGTTTGAACCCGTTAATAGAATATTGTGATCGATGTTGAGGTCGTTTGGCACTGCATTTTCCAATAAAGGATGAACTAAATTGGTAAATTCTATCTTCTTTTTTTCTGAAAAGGCAGTCGGCTCACAGTAGGTGTCTAGGGTGCGTCGGTACATGGCTAGCGAATAATGATTGTCTAGGGTGCTTACGTAGTCATAGCAAGCTAGCAATTCGTCTTGATATTTAAAGTATGTGTGTTGGATGGTATGGAAGAGGAAGTAATCTACCATGAATGCCATTTTCAACATCATGACGAAAGCGCCACCGATATCTTGGTCGCCAACTTTGCCGAGTAGGCCACTAAATAAACGTGCGCCTTTGAAGTGATTGAAGTTGGTTTTAACTTCTGGCGTGCCTTCTATTTGGTCAAGATAATATCCTTGTTTAAGGACGTTAGCTGTATAGAATAATGATTTTAAGTCTTGGTCATAAGTGCGTTTTAAGGTGCCTGATAAGATGATATTGAGTAAAACTGCAAAGATTGTGATTAGGACACCAGTTGATGGAGAAATGAATATTATTAATAATCCTAATATTGGCAGGAAAGGACATATCATAAATAAATTATTGCGTTTAATTGGCTTAAGTTGATCTGGGAAGATCGGATAGACGACTTTACCAATTAGGGCTAAGCGATATGAAACGCTATTGCGAAACTGTGTGTTTGTATTGAACTGGTCTAATAGTTGTTTATTATTTGTTTGAAACATATGTCGTAAAGTGGCATACCATTTCATTTCACCAATTGCGGTGAAGTTAAAGTTGCTTCGATGAAAGATGTCTTCAAGGCTTAAGTCTGACCACGTCTTATCATCAATGAAATTGCGGTCAGGGTATGTATCGCGTCTAAGTTTAAATTGATAATCAAAGCGAGCATTTGGACGTATAAATGTTTCTAAAGGACGTTTGTTCTGCCACAAATATTGAATTTTAGAGATTAACTTTCGTTTCTCAGAAATTGAAATCACAATGTTAACAATTATTCCTAAAATGATAATGCCTAATACCAAAAGTGCGTAAGTCTGATAAATATTCATAATTAACTCCTTAATTATTTAATTCACTTATATAATTATTTCATAATAAGATGTAATTAACAAAAAATATAAATTAAAATGAGATGTTTGTATAAACGATTTAAGAATGATTTAGAAGTATAATGTAGTTAATCAAACATCGAGAAGGAGCATTAGAATATGTTTATATCTTATTTTACTGAAACTGTTCCTACTGCATCTATGACTGAATTAAATTCAAACCTTAAAAATATTTTTAAAATGGCAAGAAAACTACAAACTGGCGTCTACATTTTAAATAAGAAAAATATTGAAGGCGTCATTTTAACTCAACAACAGTATGAAAATTTACTTCAAACGATAGAAGATTATGAAGATCAATTTGATGAACTTATAGTTTTAGAACGATTAAATGACAATAGTAAGAGAGTGTCTGACGAAGATCTCAGAGGAAAGAACAATACTTTTACAGAAGATTGAAGTTGGTTTCGTTGAATGAATCAGTTATGCTTAAGGAGAAATGTAAAAACACAATTGGGTTGGTAGTCCCAATGCAAATGTAATAATTTGTCAGTAACCTTCCTCCTCAGGTCGTCCCTCATTTCAAGTTATATATTAAGAGGAGGGGCACTCATTGGAATTATCAATATTTCATGATGGTCAATTTTTTATAGGTTTGGTTGAATATAGGGAAGAAGATAAAATTAAATTTGTAAAATTCACCTTTGGAACTGAACCGAATAGTGTGGATATTTTTAATTTCATTCATAATCGCTTAGATGAACTGATGAATCAAACTAAAGTATCGGTTATAAAAAAGAAACCGAAAAAAGTTAATCCTAAACGGTTACAGAGACAAATTGCTAAGGAACAAAAGCAAACTAAGTATTCTACTTATGCACAACAAGCAATTAAAAAAGAACAAGAAATTAAAAAATTAGAGCGCAAAAAGAAAAACAAATTACAGAAAGAAAAGACGAAAGCTCACAAACGACAGCTTAAAATGCAAAAAACAAAGCAAAAGAAAAAGGGGCATTAAGTCACTCGGTAAGTAATTTGTAAAATTTTCGATAATAAGACTTCGAACATCGTATATGTTGGAGGTCTTATTTTTTATTTATTGAAGCCTACGATTATATAGCCTGATAGATTTCAAAATGTTGCTCGTGATATGCTTAGTTGTGACGTAGGAGGACTTGATGAATATGACAGATAAACAATTATTATCAACATTCAATTTATTTAATTATAAAAATGTTATCTTGTTGGGTGATCAACTATGATGACATTTTTAGCAATTGCGATTTTTATCATCACGTTAATTTTTGTGATTTGGCAGCCAAAGGGTTTAGATATTGCCATTACTGCTGTTATAGGCGCAATATTGGCACTTATTACTGGCGTTGTAGGTTGGTCGGATATTGTAGAAGTGACGGGAATTGTATGGAATGCGACTTTGACATTCGTAGCAATTATTTTAATTTCGCTGATACTCGATGAAATTGGTTTTTTCGAATGGGCAGCTTTACATATGGTGCGTGGTGCTAAAGGAAATGGCGTTAGGATGTTTGTCTACATTATGCTACTTGGCGCCGTTGTGGCAGCTTTCTTTGCGAATGATGGTGCGGCACTAATTTTAACGCCAATTGTACTCGCAATGGTGCGTCATCTTGGTTTCAATAAGAAAGTCATTTTTCCGTTTATTATCGCCAGTGGATTTATCGCAGATACGACGTCGTTACCTTTTACAGTAAGCAATTTAGTGAATATTGTATCTGCTGATTATTTCAATATTGGATTTATTAAATATTTTAGTCGAATGATTATTCCAAACTTATTTTCTCTAATCGCAAGTATTGGAGTATTATGGCTTTATTTTAGAACCTCTATTCCGAAGGGGGTAGATACGCAATCTATTCAAAGTCCAAACACGGCGATTAAAGATCGAAAGCTCTTTCGTATATCTTGGATTGTTTTAGCGATCCTGCTTGTAGGCTATTTAAGTAGCGAATTCCTTCATATTCCTGTGTCATTCATTGCCGGGGGTATCGCGATAATTTTCCTACTCTTGGCTCGTAAATCTCATGCGGTTTCTATTGGAAAAGTTATCAAAGGCGCGCCATGGAATATCGTGATTTTTTCATTAGGTATGTATTTGGTCGTCTTCGGTTTGAAAAATGTAGGAATTACGACAGTGTTAGGACAAATTTTTTCAAATATCTCAGTACACGGATTATTCACAAGTATTATGGGTGTAGGCTTTATTTCTGCAATACTGTCATCAATAATGAATAACTTACCAACCGTTTTAATAGATGCGATTGCGATTCATCAATAGCAAGTTACAGGCTTTCTTAAAGAAGGTATGGTGTATGCAAATGTGATTGGTTCAGATTTAGGTCCTAAAATTACGCCAATTGGTTCTTTAGCAACGCTTCTATGGCTTCACGTGTTAGCTCAAAAAGACGTTAAAATTTCCTGGGGAATTTATTTTAAAACAGGTATTGTTATTACTATTCCTGTGCTATTTATGACTTTATTCGGTTTATATATAACATTAATTCTCTTTTAAACTAGATGATTTTCTTTAGCTAAATTAACATGATACAGTTAATTTATAATTAAAATTGTATTTATTTTAAAAGGAGTAATGAATTCATGAGTATATTTTCAGAAAAAGAAAAAATTCAAATGTTAGCCGATATTGTTGAAATGAATACAGTAAATGATAACGAAATTGAAGTCGCACGTTATTTAAAAAAATTATTCGAAGACCATGGTATTCAAGCAGAAATTGATGAAGTTGAAGAAAATCGTGTAAATTTAATTGCTTCTATCGGAGAAGGGAGTCCTGTCGTAGGTATTTCAGGACATATGGATGTCGTATCTGAAGGTGACCCTGATGATTGGGACTACCCGCCATTCGAGCTTACAGAAAAAGATGGCATGTTATATGGGCGTGGAACATCAGATATGAAAGCAGGTCTGTTAGGCTTAGCTATCGCTATGATTGATATTAAAGAAAATGACGCTTTACCTAAAGGTACAATCAAATTTATGGCAACTGCGGGCGAAGAAATGGAACAGTTAGGTTCAGCTCAATTATATGAAAAAGGTTATATGGATGATGTTGAAGCGTTAATTATTGCAGAGCCATCTGAACAAAACCTTGTATATGCGCATAAAGGTTCAATGGATTTCAGAATTACATCTAAAGGACGCGCAGCGCATAGTTCAGTGCCAGTGATTGGTCATAATGCGATTAAGCCTTTAATCCAATTTATTCAAAATATTGATGAAGAATATGAACGTATTTCGAAAGAATTAAAATATGAAAAATTAGATTTCTCTCATTTAATTGAACGTATCCAATCACAATTACAACAAAATAGTGAATTAGATGAAGATGAAGTTAAACGTGTCATCTCAGGCTTAGTCATCAGCAATACAATCATTCACGGAGGCAATCAAGTCAATTCAGTGCCAGACGTAGCTACTGCAGAGTTTAATATTAGAACGGTGCCTGAATACGATAATGCCAAAGTGAAAGAATTATTTAAAAAATACCTTGAAGAAATCAATAAACAAGGCGGTAAATTAGAAGAGAATATGTACTTAGACTTAGATCCTGTTTTAACAACTGGAGACAATGATTTAATCAAGACAGGACAACAGGTCGCTAAACAAATCTTTGATGAAGATATCGTAGCATCACCAACTGTCGCGGTAACAGATGCATCTAACTTATTACGAGGTAAAGATGAACACTTCTCATTCTTAATGTTTGGTCCTGGAACAGTGCCTCATCAAGTAAACGAACATGTAGATAAAGAGAAATACTTTAAATTTATTGATTATTATACAGAACTACTTACAACTTATTTAAAACAACATGACTAAGTTTTAAATTCAAACTATACCTCTATAGGCGGTAACACTTTTAAATCAAGTGCTACCGTCTTTTTTGATTTGCAATGAATCTTTTCTTTTAAATTATGTCTTACGCATTAATTCTAAATAGGGTATGATAAAAATAATAATTTTTGTAAAATTCAATCAATTTAAATATGAATAAAGGTGCTGATAAAAAATGGAAGACAGGAAATCCAGAAGATTTAAATTTAAAACACCACACACTTATGCGTTACTGATGTTTGTGGTAGGTCTCGCATGGTTACTAACATATATTATTCCAGCAGGTGAATATACAAGAGAAAAGAAAGGTGGCCAAACGCTAGTTGTTTCTGGCACGTATCATACTGTTGATTCTGCACATTTAAATTTTCTAGAAATATTTAGATCCATTCCTGAAGGTTTGATCAGTGGCGGAGAAATTGTATTTTATATCTTTTTAGTAGGTGGAGCATTCGGTATTATTCATAAAACAGGCGCCTTTGAAAATGGAGTTAATAAGGCAATGCGTTCACTAGGTAAAGCTAACTTTCTAATGATTCCTTTAACAATGACAGTATTTTCAATTTTAGGATTTACGATAGGTTTAGCTGAAGAAACAATTATATTTGTACCTATAGGGATTATTATTGCGCGTACATTAGGCTACGATGCATTAACAGGCGCGGCTATGGTTATTTTAGGTGCGGCAAGTGGTTTTAGTGGCGGGATGCTCAATCCATTTACAGTTGGGGTAGCTCAAACGGTAGCAGAATTGCCAATGTTCTCAGGTTGGGGGCTACGTACAATTATCTACTTATTTATTCTGACGGCGGCAATTTCCACTGTCATGTTATATGCACATAAAGTTAAAAAGGATAAAACGAAAAGTATCGTTTATCATCTTGAACAAGAAGAAGGTCATGCCGACCAAGAAGTTGAATATCAACATTTTAGTAAGCGACAAGCCTTCAGTTTATTAATTATCGTAGCGACGATTTTATTTAATGTCTTTGGTATTTTTATGTTTGATTGGACTTTTAATGAGATGAGTGCCAACTTCTTACTTTCTGGTATTGTCGCTGGTTTAGTCAGTGGCTTAGGAATGAATGGCACATTTGATGCTTTAATTGAAGGTATGCAGAATATACTTTTTGGAGCAATGATTGTAGGTTTTGCCAAGGGAATTGTAGTTATTTTGGAAAATGGAAAAATTATCGATACGATTGTTCATGGTATGACAACTTTATTATCCAATGTACCGGCATCTTTAGTCATCATTGCTATGTTCATTTTACAATTCTTGCTAAATTTCTTTATACCATCTGGATCAGGACAAGCACTAACAACTATGCCGTTAATGGTTCCAATATCTGATTTATTACATATTAATCGACAACTTACAGTACTCGCATTTCAATATGGTGATTCAATTAGTAATATTTTATTTCCTACTTCAGCCATTCTTATGGGAGCTTTAGCCGTAGGTCGTATTTCATATACAGAATGGATTAAATTTGTTTGGAAATTAATTCTGTTATGGGTAATCATTTGTGCCATTGCAATGTCTATTGCCTTGGTAATTGGTTATTAAAATGCGATGAGGTAAGACTGAGGTTTGTCTGAAGTTAGTAGGAGGGACGTCTTAAAAACCTTGTTATATCAGCTTTTAATAAGAAAAGAGGAATTTAAGTTGAAGTGGCTCAAATTCCTCTTTTTTATATTATTTCCTTATGAATGATTTGTTGATACTTTGTGAGGGTGTTTATGATGGCGACCGTGTATGAAGTAATACGCAATGATAGCTATGATAATAACACCAGCCATCGCTAAATAAAGATTTCTATAGCCTAAGAAAGGGATAAATATTCCTAGGATGAATGGTCCCATACCTGCACCGAAATCAACAAAAATATAAAAGGTTGATGTGGCTAATCCCATTTTACTAGATGGTGATTGTTGAACAGCAATTGCTTGTGCAGTTGGAATCACAGTACCATAGCCAATACCGATAAAGGCTGCTGCTACAAGTAAAGTGAATGAAGAAGTTGTCATGCTTAAGATAACTAAGCCTATCGCAAAACTAGCTAACACTGGGTACATTACCTTATTTTCCCCAAAACGATCATAAACCTTACCTGTAAATGGTCGTGTAATGAATGTCGCAATGGCAAACACGACAAAGAAGAAACTTGATGCTGTGACTAGGTCGAGTAAATCAGCATAAATAGATAAGAATGAAAGAACGCTCGCATACGCAATACCGACTAAAATAACTACCATTGAGATAGGTAGAGCTTCTCTTTGTAAAAATGCGTTAATCCCTTTCGGCTTGCGTGTCGCATCTTCACTTGTGTCCATTTCATCCATTGGTAACTTTTTAATAAAAATAGTAAAGACAAATGCGATAAGAATACTGATTAGGCCAATTGCAAAAATTGAAGAAAATCCTAAATTGTTGTCTAACACTAACCCAAGAAATGGTCCGAATGCAGAGGCTAATGTCACGCTTAGTCCATAATAACCAATACCTTCCCCTTTACGTTCTTCGGGAATAATACGTGATGAAATTGTACCAGTCGCAGTAGATGAAAAACCGAAAGCTAAACCATGAATAAATCGAATTAACATTAATACCCAAATATTATTAATTGTGAAATACAATGCAATCGCAATGATTGAAGCGATGACGCCTCCGAGTAATACCTTTTTCGGTTGTAAACTATCGATAATACGACCAGAACCGAGCCTGCCACCTAACATACCGATAATAAATACGCCGGCAGCTAAGCCCCCCATGCTTTCTGACGCATGGTATTCATCAATAGTAAATGAGGTTACTGTAACGATAAGCATATAATGGATTAAATACATAAATAAATTAACTAACGTTACAAAGATGAAGTCTTTTGTCCATAGACGTTGAGCCATGTTCTCCCTCCTAAATCATCATTCTGAATATGTGTTTTCCTATATAAAGTCATTATAGTAATCAATTATACTAATGTATAATTAGAATTAATGAAGTTAATATAAGTAGAGCTAATATTGAAGAGGTGTGAAATGAACTTTGAGCAATTAAGCTATATTAAAACGGTCTATGAACAAGAATCGATTGTTCGTGCAAGTCAGATGATGCATATTAGCCAATCGGCAATGAGTCAGTCAATTGCTAGTCTTGAGAAAGAGTTAGGTTATCAATTGTTTTACCGTTCCCGAAAAGGCACTGTCCCAACGAAAATAGGAAAGCAATTGATACCTAAAATTTTAGAAATACTTGAAGCTAAAGAACATTTAATGATTGAAATAGATAGCTTACAGACGAATATTGCCGGTAAGTTAAAAATTGCAACTATACCAACTATTTTCCATAAATTAGTGCCTAAAGCACTATCACAGTTCAAACAAGATTATCCTAATGTAGATATTGAAGTGATTGAAGCGGATCGTGAAGATATTGTTTCAATGGTTGAGAATAATGAAATTGACTTGGGATTAACTGGTCAAACGACCATCAATGAAACCCCGAAGAATATTATTGAAACGTCACTTAATTTAACCTCGAATTTTAAATTGATTGTCCCAGCTAAATCTAAGTTGACGTTTAAAGATACAGTCGATTTAGAAGATATCAAAGATTATCCGTTTGTACTATACGATCGTAGTTTTTACCATCATCATTTAAGACAATTTGAACAGACAAGCGGGGAACTAAAAATTGTCTTTCGAACTAATAATCCTGTGGTACTAATGAGAACAGTAGCGGAAGGGTTAGGTGTGGGTATTGTTTCTAGTTTAATGTTAGAAAATGAACCATTCTTGAATAATGAATTAATTGAAGCAATTCCTCTGGGTCAGCCTTTCAATTATTTTATTAACTTTGTTGCTGTAACACACAAGGAGCGCAATCATGATAGCTCTGTTCAAGCTTTTATAAAGTATTTAAAGCATTAGTAAAAATGATTTATCTGAAGACACCTCACAAAACTGCCAAAGATTATTCATAAAGCGTTCAAAATATTATTATATAAAAGTGATAATATAATAAATGAATAATATTTTAAGAGGTGTTTTTTATGAGTAATGCGAAAAAAGTCGCAGTCGTTACAGGTGCTGCACAAGGGATTGGATTTAAAATCGCTGAACGTTTATTTAACGATGGATTTAGTGTAGCGCTTGTTGACTTTAATGAAGAAGGCGCTAAAAAAGCAGCAGCTTCATTAAAAGCAGAAGGTCAAGAAGCAGTTGCATTTAAAGCAGATGTTTCAGACCGTGAAAATGTCTTTAATGTTTTACGTGGTGTGGTAGAACATTTCGGTGAATTTAATGTATTAGTAAATAATGCTGGTTTAGGACCAATGACACCTATTGACACAGTAACACCTGAACAATTTAGCCAAGTTATCGGCGTTAATATTGGTGGTGTCTTCTGGGGTATCCAAGCTGCGTTAGAACAATTTGAAAAATTAGGTCATGGCGGTAAAATCATCAACGCCACTTCTCAAGCAGGTGTTGAAGGTAACAAAGGTTTATCTTTATACAGTAGTACTAAATTTGCTGTACGTGGTTTAACTCAAGTTGCTGCACGTGACTTAGCGGAAAAAGGAATTACAGTAAACGCTTATGCACCAGGTATCGTTGAAACTCCAATGATGGAAGGTATTGCGATTAAATTAGCTAAAGAAAATAATCAACCTGAAGAGTGGGGTTGGAAACAATTTACTGATCAAATTACATTAAAACGTTTATCTAAACCGGAAGACGTTGCAAATGTGGTTAGTTTCTTAGCAGGTAGCGATTCTGATTACATCACTGGACAAACAATTATCGTTGACGGTGGTATGAGATTCCACTAATTAAAACTATAATTTTAAATTGAGTAAGAGCAGGTTCAAGACATGATAGTCTTGAACCTACTCTTATTTTTTCTTCTTTTTTTTACGATAAATATGATTCATGGTACCTACAAAACATCCTAAACTTATTAAAAAGATATTGATATAAAAGCCTAAACCTTTATGTGTGTAGAGATTAGTGAATGTATAAATACAGTAAGTCAAAGCGACGAGTATAATCGCGTAAATGATAAAGAGTTTAGTACTAAACCATTTCATTAGCTATCACCTCAATCATTATAATTGCGCTTTATTTATTAAAAATATATTTATATAAAAGTCATTCCTTTTCTTTGTGTAAATGTTATATAATATTGTTTAAACCTATAGAAAGGAAAAGATTAAATGAGGTTAAACAGTATTAATTTAGTTTCTAGTATTTTATGTATTTTATCATTTTTATTAGCTGTTTCAATTATGTTTACAAGTATGTTTTGGTATTTACCAGGCTTTTTTGTAATTCTGTTATCTGTAATCTCTAGTATCGTAGGTATGATGAGTGGCAATAGACTATTAAATGGTGCAACTTTGATTTTAACAATTGTTTTCTTTGTTATTTTTTCAAGCCCATTACTTTTAGCATAGAACAATAACATATATTTTTATGAAGTGGCTTACACCCTTAAAGGTGTGAGCCACTTTTAAATTGGGATGGAATGGGTAAATGTAAGTATTAAAATTTAAGGGGGATTACAGTATGGATGTTAGATTTCCAATTGGTCAATTTGAAGCGCCTAAGGATCCAACTTTAGTAGATGTAAAACAATGGATGAGTGAAATTGAGGTTTATATCGATCATTTAAAAGAAACAGTCGATCATTTAAGTGATGAACAATTAAAGAAACAATATCGTGAAGGGAGTTGGACGGTAAGACAACTCGTTCATCATATTGCAGATTCACAAATTAATTTATACGAACGTTTGAAAATGGCTTTAACTGAACAAGGTGTGACAGCATTTATGTTCAATCAAAATAAATGGGTAGAGTTGCCTGATTCATTTTTACCAATTGATATCTCTCTTCATATTTTAGAAGGTTTAAATCAACGTATTGTAGAGATGGGTAATCATGTTACGGAAGAAGATTTATCACGCAATATTACATTATCTGATGGTAGTGATGTGTCAGTGGCTGAGTTATTGGCGAAGTTGTCTTGGCATGAAAGACATCATTTAGAACATATTAAAATTGCTTTGGAGAATTAAGAGGGTAAGACGTCTTATATAGAGAAGCGCAGGAAGGTAAATTGTTACTTGAAATGAATAGAAATGTGAGTAATCAACAAGTGCGTGAAGTGTTAGGCTTGAATCCGATGTATACGAAAGAGGAAGCGATCCTAGCTTCAATTGATAGTATGAAAAAATATGGTATTTTAAAATAATACTTATAGAGTGAAAATCAACACCTTTATTTTATAGATGTAAATCTAGAATAAAGGTGTTTTTTTACTTTAAAAAGTTGTGAGTATTGTAAAATTTACCTTGTTTCATGAAATTTTCATATGCTAGGATTAATTTATGATAACGTTTTCATAAAAAGATAAGCGAGATGAGATGATGAATTCTACAGAAGTTAAGCAATATATTGAAGATGGAAAATTAACCGTAGGCATCGAATTTGGCTCAACAAGAATTAAAGCCATAGCTATTGATGACCAATGCCAAACGCTAGCGACTGGTTCTTTTGAATGGGAGAACAGCTATCGCGATGGCTATTGGACGTATTCAGTGAATGATGCTTGGGTTGGCATTCAAAAAAGTTATGCCGCAATGACACAAGAATTGAAAGATAAGTACAACGCTACTGTAACTAAACTCGCTTCACTAGGTATTAGTGGTATGATGCACGGTTACTTACCTTTTGATGAGAAAGATGATTTACTCGTTCCATTCAGAACATGGCGTAATAACAATGCAAATAAAGCTGCAGAAATTTTACGTGAAGATTTCCAAGTGAATATTCCAGAACGTTGGAGTATTGCGCAACTTTATCAATCTGCTTTAGATCAAGAACCACATGTAGAGAATGTACGTTACATGACAACACTTGCGGGCTATATTCATTGGTATCTTACTGACGAGAAAGTGCTTGGTATTGGCGATGCTTCAGGTATGTTCCCAATTGACAGCGAAACACAAGATTATCGTCAAGATATTCTAGATCGTTTTAATGCTTTGTTCTCTGAAAAGGGGTATACCCAAGATATTCGCGATATTCTGCCTAAAGTCGTCGTGGCAGGTGAGTGTGCGGGACGTCTTACAGAAACAGGCGCTAAATTAATCGATCCAAATGGTGAATTACAAGCAGGGTGCCCTTTATGTGCCCCAGAAGCTGACGCGGCAACGGGGATGGTTGCGACGAATAGTGTAGCGCCAAGAACTGGTAACATCTCAGCAGGTACAAGTATTTTTTCAATGATTGTCTTAGAGAAACCAATTAAAGCTGTATATCCTGAAGTCGATATTGTCACTACACCAGATGGTTACGAAGTTGCGATGATTCACGCGAATAATTGTACTTCTGATATTAACGCTTGGGCGGATTTATTTGGTGAAGTGTTAGATACCATGGGCGTGAAATATGATAAAGGAGAACTTTTTACAAAGTTATTTGAAAGCGCTTTAAAAGGTGATCAAGATTTAGGTAAATTATTATCTTTTGGCTATATATCAGGTGAATTTATTACAGATGTACAACATGGTTATCCAATGCTCGTACGTTCTGTTGATAGTAAATTTAATCTTGCTAACTTGATGAAGACACATATTTACAGTGCCTTCAGTACATTAAAAATCGGTATTGATTTATTAAAAGATAAAGAAAATATTCAAATTGATTCAATGTACGGTCATGGCGGCATTTTCAAAACGGAAAAAGTCGCACAAACATTCTTAGCGGCTGCGCTTCAAAGTCCAGTGCTAGTGATGCAAACGGCGAGTGAAGGTGGCGCATGGGGTATCGCGGTGTTAGCAAGATACATGATTGAAGAAGAAACAACGAATTTAGCAACATATCTTAATGATTTTGCATTTAAAGGTACTGAATCTCTAACGATTGAACCTACTAAAGAAGAAATCGACAGTTTCAGTGCTTACACAGAACGCTTCAAACAAGGCATTCCGCTTGAACGTCTTGCACATGAACAATTTAGTACAAAATAATCAAATAAACAATTAAACAAAGGTAGAAAGTGGGATTAAGGTGGTTAATGATTTACAAAAACAGGAACGCCAGTTTTTAGGTTTACCTATGGTTTTAATTTGGGGGTATATCGCCGTAGCAATCTTTATGACTGGTGATGGGGTAGAACAAGCATTTTTATCTAAATATATTATGAGTCTTGGCTACAGTAATGCGGAAGCCGGGAATGTATTAACAGTTTACGGCTTAATCGTAGCCGTAGCCTCATGGATGTCAGGTGTGATGGCTGAAATCTTCAGTCCGAAACGTATCATGACAATCGCATTTATTATTTGGATTGTCTTCCATGTTGGATTCTTAACGTTAGGTTTAGCTCAAGATAACTACGCGATGATGATGATTATGTATGGTATTCGTGGATTTGCGTATCCAATGTTTATTTATAGCTTTGTAGTTTGGATTACATATTCTTCACCTAGTCATAAACTTGCGTCAGCAATGGGTTGGTTCTGGGCAATGTATTCTATCGGTATTGGTGTATTAGGTTCATACTTACCAAGCTTCACAATTCCATTTATTGGTGAAGAAGGTACGTTATGGTCATCAATTATCTTTATCGCAATTGGCGGTCTTATTGCCATGTTCTTTGTTAAAGATAATAAAGGTGCAGATGTTGAAGCTAAACGCATGACTAAAGGGGAAATTTTAAAAGAATTTGGTCGCGGTATTACGATTTTAGGTAAGAAAGACGTAGCTGTTGCTTTTGTGGTACGTATTATCAACCAATTGTCTTTATTTGGTTTAGTTGTATTCTTACCACACGTTTATACATCTGATTTTGGTTTCACTACATCACAATGGTTACGTGTATGGGGCTTGATGTACTTTGTCACAATCTTTACTAACTTATTCTGGGGTGTCGTTGGTGACAAGATTGGCTGGGTACGTCAAGTACGTTGGTTCGGTTGTATTGGTATGGCGATATCAACGTTGGCATTCTATTACTTGCCATCATGGAGTGGTCCAAATGTCTTCATCACGACATTAATAGCGTTAATGTTAGGTTTTGCAGTTGCAGCGTATGTGCCGATGTCAGCTATCTTCCCAACATTAGTGCCTGATCATAAAGGTGCTGCAGTTTCTGTACATAACTTAGCAGCTGGATTAAGTAATTTTATTGGTTACGGTCTTGCCAGTGTCGCACTATCGTTTACAACAGCAGAAGTAACTATTTGGATTTATGCAATTCTTTACGTTGTTGGCTTTATTTTGACGTTCTTTATGAAAGTGCAACAACCGAGTAAACAAGTAAATACTACAGTTAACACACAATCAAATACAGCAGTTAATGCGCAAACAAATTAGAAGGGTGAGAGAAACATGACAAACATTATTGATCAATTTAAAATTAATGGGAAAGTTGCAATTGTAACAGGAGGCGCAATGGGGCTAGGTAAAGCCATGGCTGAAGCCTTAGCACAAGCGGGCGCAGACATTGTTATCGCCGATATTAAATTAGACTTAGCTCAAGAAACTGCTACTGCTATCGCTGAAAAAGAAGGCGTTAAAACGACAGCATTAAAAGTAGACGTTACAAATCCTGAAGACGTTAACAAAATGGTTGAAGACGTTGTTAAAGAATATGGAAAAATTGACGTATTAGTAAACAATGCGGGTATGACAATCAATGAAAAAGCAGAAGATGTGTCATACGAAAACTGGTTAAAAGTTATTAACTTAAACTTAAACGGCGTATTCTTAGTAGCACAAGCGGTAGGCCGTCAAATGATTAAACAAGGTAATGGTTCAATCATCAATACATCTTCTATGTCAGGTTTAATCGCCAACAAACCACAAGAACAAGCATCTTACAACGCTTCTAAAGCAGGCGTTATCATGTTAACGAAAAGCTTAGCGATGGAATGGTCTAAATATGGTATTAAAGTGAACACAATTGCGCCAGGATACATGAAAACAGCGTTAACGGAACCAATGTTCAATACTGGTGGAGAAATGATTGATTACTGGATGGGCGCTACACCTATGGGACGTCCAGGTGAACCAGAAGAATTAGGCGGTATCGTCGTATACCTTGCTTCTGATGCGTCATCATTCGCACAAGGTAGTGTCTTCACTATTGATGGTGGTTACACTGCATTATAGTTTCTCTTTGAACGTACGAGAAAGGAAAATTTGCACTTTTTTGGCACTAGTGCTATTATAAAAATGAAAAGAGCACTAGTGCGCTAACACTACTGCTCTAGCAAACCCGTTAAAAAGACGGTGGCTTTTAGTTAGGGATAAAAAATAACCATCTAACTCGCCAAAGTTAGGGATGGTTATTTTTTATGCCTAAAATTAAGAATTTCTAGAATAAAGTTATGGCGGCCGGGGAGGTTGGGTAAATAATTTATATACACTAACTGAACGGAGGAATAACTATGAAACGCTCGACAGAACTTGAAAAGACATTGAAGTCTCTAGATGGCCAAAAATATGGAGCGTATAAACGAACAAAAGGCACATATGCTTTCGATCAATTTCGATTAGCCATAGATCATGTGCAAGTAGATCCTTTCGCACCACCTTCAAAAATGCGTTTGATTATTGATCGTAATAGCGCTCAAATACCAGACAATTTACTGGATACGAAGGATAAACGCATCGCAGTGGCTGACTTTCTAACAAGAACGTTTGCTAAGCAAGCTGCGAAATTTAATCATACGGTTAAAGGCGCCGGTAAAAACGGTAAAATCTTTATCGACCATTGTGGGCAAGAAATTCTGGAGCGTACTGCAGTTGTTATCAACGATAAAGATATCGAAGTACGCATTGAAGTAGGTATGCCAGCTGCAGGGCGTAAGATTCTTGGAAAAGCAGCCGCGCATACTTTAATTCAAGGACTTCCATCGATTGTCGACCAATCACTCATTTTCAAAAATATTAATCAACAAGCGCTTCAGAATCAAGTGACATTAAAACTGGATCAAACGTATATTAGAGAACAACTTGAACAACAAAACTTAGTTGCTTTCGTCGCTAACGATTCTATCTTACCTAGGAAAAGTGGTGTATCTGATGCGCCTATGAAAGATGCCATTAAATTTAGAAGTCCTGAACCAGTGGAAACGACGTTTAACTTACCTAGTGGTCGGGCAGTCACAGGGATGTCTATTCCAGAAGGCATCACGCTCATTGTCGGTGGCGGATACCACGGTAAATCAACACTACTTGAAGCGCTTGAACGTGGCGTTTACAACCACATTCCTAATGATGGGCGAGAGTTTGTCCTTACGCGTCATGATGCCATGAAGATTCGCGCTGAAGATGGCCGTAGTATCCAAAATGTAAACATCAGTCCATTTATCGACAACTTGCCAGGCAAGAAAGATACGACTCACTTTTCAACAGAGAATGCGAGTGGCAGTACATCTCAAGCGACGAACGTGATGGAAGCGTTAGAAGCGCAAACATCTACATTATTAATTGATGAAGACACGTCTGCTACGAACTTTATGATTCGTGATGGTCGCATGCAGAAGTTAATTGCGCCTGACAAAGAGCCGATTACGCCATTTTCAAGTAAAGTTAAACCGCTGTATGACGATTATAATGTTTCTACCATTCTCATTGTTGGTGGTTCTGGCGATTACTTTGATGTAGCAGATCATGTCTTGATGATGGATGAATATCACTTGAAAGATGTGACGTCCGAGGCTAAAGCAATTGCTGATGAAGATGGATATCAGCGTGATGCTGAGTCAAATGCGCAATTTGGTGATATTCCAGCTCGTGTGCCTTTAGGGGCTTCATTTTCTAAAAAAGGGAAAGATGATCGTTTGAAAGCGAAAGGTTTGCATACCATTATGTATGGTAAAGAGGCTATTAATATTTCTGGTTTAGAGCAATTGATTGATGATAGTCAGACGAATGCGCTTACGGTAATGATTGATTACTTTAGACGTCATCTGATAGATGAACATACTAACCTTATTGACGCTACCAATCGTATGTACGCGTTGATTGAAAAGGAAGGCCTTGAAGCGGTATCACACTTTGAAGGGCATCCAGGCAATTTAGCTTTACCACGCAAACAAGAATTCATTGGTACGTTAAATCGTTATAGAGGATTAAAAATTAAATAATTGTGATAGAAGAAAAGCGTATTGTGAGTCATGAATAGACATGTCACAATACGCTTTCATATTACACTAAAATGTATAAAGAATGATATTTTATGCAGAATAAAATTTGATAATTTATAGTGTGAATATTTATTAGTTTTAATGTATATGGTGATGGATGCCTTCAGCTGCACGGATACCACTAAAGATACAACCACCTAGGAACGTACCTTCAAGGGCACGATAACCATGAACGCCACCGCCACCAAAGCCTGACGCTTCTCCAGCAGCATATAAACCTGTAATAGGTTGCATGTCATGATTAAGTGCTTGGCCATCAAGGTTTGTTTGAATACCGCCAAGGGTTTTACGGCTAATAATATTTAATTTAACTGCGATTAACTTACCATTTTTGCCACTTAAAATTTTATGAGGTTTTGCAGTACGTACTAATTTATCTCCTAAGAATTGGCGGGCATTATGAATAAATGAAATTTGAGGATCTTTGCTAAATTTATTATCAATTTGCAAGTCTCTGGCTTTAATTTTGTGTTTAATGGCTTCGTAATCTAATAAATCGTCACCTGTAAGGTCATTCATTTTTCGAACAAGCGTGCCTAAATCATCAGCCATTACGAAATCTGGCCCTTTATTCATAAATGCTTCTACAGGAGAAGTTGCCTTACTGCCCAAACGTTCTTGAATTAACAACTTAATATCTTTATCCGTCAAATCCGGATTCTGTTCAGAGCCTGATAACACAAATTCTTTCTTAATGATGTCTTCCGTTAAGATAAACCACGAATAATCATAGCCTGTTTTCATGATGGTTTCTAATGTATGCAACGTATCGAAACCTGGATAATCAGGTGCGTCCATACGACGACCTGTTGCATCGAACCACATAGATGACGGACCAGGAATGATACGAATACCATGATTCGACCAAATTGGACTGTGGTTCTGAATGCCTTCCGTGTAGTGCCACATACGGTCTTTATTAACGACATTTGCCCCAGCGTCTTCTGTAATCTGAATGAGACGACCATCTGTAGAATCTGGCACACCTTGAATCATTGTTTGAGGCGGATTACCTAAACGTTTAGGCCAATATTTACGAATTAACGGCATATTTGCGCCAATACCGCCAGAAGTGATTAACAACTCATCTACGGGATAATGGAAGGTATCAATGATAGTACGAGAAGATTTCTCGCCACGTTCAACGTCACTTGGTTCTAAGATATTTCCAGCCACATGCGTCACTTGATTATTCTCAATACCGACTTCTGTTACTTGATGGCGCGGTAGAAATTGAAACTTGCCTTCTTGCTCTTTTTGGAAAATGTATTGTACAAACGGTTCCACAAGTCCTGGACCTGTACCCCACGTAATGTGGAAACGTGGCACAGAATTGCCATGCCCAGAAGCCGACGCACCACCGCGTTCAGCCCAACCTAAAATAGGTGTTAAGCGCACGCCCATCTCTTTTAAATATTGTTCCTTTTCAAATGTCGCAAATCTAACATACGCTTCAGCCCATTGTCTCGCCCAATAGTCTTCATCATCGGGACGGTCAAACTGTGCTGAACCTAGCCAGTCGTTTAACGCCAATTCATAAGAATCTTTTACTCCTAAACGTTGTTGGATTTTAGAATTCACTAGGAACAATCCACCGAATGACCAATACGCTTGTCCACCAATCGCTTGGCGTGGCTCTTGGTCTAACATTGTAACGTGATAACCTTTTTTCAGTAATTCTGTCGCAGCAACAAGACCACTTAGCCCAGCACCGATTACAACAATCTTTTTATCCATAACAAACTCCTTAAAGACTCGTAATTTAAATGCATTTATCATATTTTATCAAGGATTACAGAGCATAGGAAGTAGAGCGATGTTCTGATATATGTAAACGGTTTGATAGATTATCTATTTGTACGGGTATATACTTGTATCAATAACTCTCAAACTTTAAAAGGGGTGGATCATAGTGGCATCATTAGAAGTATTAAATCCGGCAACAAATGAAGTAATCGAAACGTTGGACTACACAGATGAAGCGACAGCGAAGCAACAAATTGAGAAGGCACATGAGGCTTTTAAATCTTGGAGAGAAGTAGACGCATATGAACGTGCTGATAAATTATATCAATGGTTCTCACTTATTGATGAACATAAAGATGAATTAGCAGAATTGATTACTAAAGAAGGCGGTAAACCTTTAAAAGAAGCTCAAGGTGAAGTAGATTATGCTAATTCATATGTCTCTTGGTATGCTGAAGAAGCGAAACGTATTTATGGACGTACGATTCCTGCCAATACACCTGATAAAAATATCATTGTAAAGAAATTTCCAGTGGGTGTAGTAGGCGCGATTACACCATGGAATTTCCCTGCTGCGATGATTACACGTAAGATTGCGCCAGCGTTAGCTGCAGGTTGTACGATTGTATGTAAACCAGCTACACAAACGCCATTAACTACCATTCGTTTAATTGAACTTGCACACGAAGCGGGTATCCCAGAAGACGCTGTGCAATATGTCATTATGTCAGGTAAAGATGCGGGAGACCTTTTCACGAAACATCCAATCATGCAGAAAGTCACATTTACTGGGTCAACTGATGTCGGTAAGAAACTGATTGCACAAGCTGCTGAATCTGTTGAAAATGTAACAATGGAACTAGGCGGACTAGCACCATTAATCGTTCACGAAGATGCAGATATTGACTATGCCGTAGATCAAACCATTGCGTCTAAATTCCGTAATGCAGGTCAAACATGTATTTGCGCAAACCGTGTGTATGTACATGAAGCGGTTGAAAAAGAATTTGTAGATCAATTAACGCAAAAAGTTCATGATTTAAAAGTGGGTAACGGTATGGATGAAGGTGTTACAATTGGCCCACTTATCAATAAGGACGGCGTAGAAAAAGTAGTTAATCAATTGAAAGATGCAGAATCTAAAGGGGCGAAATTATCTCGTACATTAGAAGACGCCCAAGAACTAGGCGGTAACTTCTTGAAACCTGTTGTCGTGTCAAATGCGAACCAAGACATGTTAGCAATGCAAGAAGAAACGTTTGGTCCGATTGTACCTATCGCGACGTACTCTGACTTAGAAGATGCGATTCAAATGGCGAATGATACGCAATTTGGCTTAGCTGCTTACTTCTTTACAAACGATTATCGCACAGGTTTCCACTTATATAATTCACTTGATTATGGCGTTATCGGTTGGAATGATGGTGGTCCATCAGCGGCACATGCACCATTTGGCGGTATGAAAGAAAGTGGATATGGCCGTGAAGGTGGTACAGAAGGTATTGAACCTTACTTAGAAACGAAATATTTATCAATTGGCAATATGTAGTTTTATGAATTTAAACTATACTTAAAAAGTTCATATAATTATGTAAAGTAAAGGCTTATAGATTAATCTCAATTAAACTATAAGCCTTAATCATATCTATATTAAGTTTTTTCATTTTGTTTCATCCGTTCATATTTTATTTTTATCCTTCTTCGTGGTTGCCATTCCAACCGTCTTTAACATCTTTCCAGCCATTGTTAATCATTTGGCCTATTTCTCTTATATCTCCACTAATATCAATGAAAGAATCTTTGCCACCATTGATTACTTTAAGTTCAGAGTTATTTAACTTTTTCATATGAAAAGTCCTCCAGTTTTTAGAAAATATAATTAAAGATTAAATTAAAACTAGTTTAGCCTTCTTCGTGATTACCTTGCCAACCTGATTTAATATCTTTCCAAGCGTTATTTCCCATTTGACCTAATTCTCTCACATCGGCGCCAATGTTAATAATGCCACCGCCGTTAATATCTTTTAATTTTTCAATATCTAATGTTTTCAATATAAGCGCCCTCCATTTTAGTAATAATGAAAATAAAGTGTCATATTTTTTAAAATTAAATTTAGTTATTACCTCTTACTGAATCCCAAATTTCATGTGCTTTTTGACCAACATCACACATGAATGAATCTTCACCATCTGGAGCACATGCACCACCATTAATGCGTTCTAATTCAGCGTTGTTTAATTCTTTCATTTTGTTACACCTCCTTTATCAACTTTCAACTGCATTGTAACGTGAGAATGTAAATAAGTAGTTAACTCGAAGAAAAGTCAGATTTAAGCCTTTAAAAATTATTTTTTACTGAATTTGTTCTACATTAAGTAATTAAATATAAATTATTTTTTAACATTATCCAAATAATGAATTAAATGAATGTTAAAAAATAGTAGGTACGATAAAGATAGATATTAAAAAGATATTGTTCATCTTGAATGAGAGGAATTAAGATTATGGGAGTTAAATATATTCACCAATATGATGAAAAAGATTGCGGACCTGCTTGTTTAGCAATGATTTCTCAGTATTATGGCAAACGTGTTTCAATACCAAGGCTTAGAGAATACGCTAAAACAGATAAATTAGGAACAAATCTATATGGATTAGTCAAAGCTGGAGAACAAATAGGTATTAAATTAACGGGAGTTCAAGCTGAATCGTTTAATGATTTGCATACGGTAGAGTTACCGATTATAGCTCACATCGTTAATCATCAAGGTTATGATCATTTTATAATAATCGAACATATTAAAAAGGATACCCTTCATATTGTTGATCCAGCTAAAGGAAAATATAAATTGTCTTCTCAAGAGTTTCAATATATGTGGACTAATGTTGTAGTACTAACCGAAAAGATGGCTACATTTACAAAAGAAGATGAATCACCATCGTATCTCAAAATTTTCGTTGATATTTTCAAGAAGAATTATAGCAAACTTCTTTTAGTAGCATTAATGTCCATATTTATTAATGTCATCGGAATTTTAGGGGCGATGTATTTTAAACTGTTAACAGATGATATAATCCCATCTAACATCTTGAAACATTTACATTTAGTTAGTTTAGGAATTTTAATGTTATATATGGTTAATGCTTTAATAAATTATTTTAGATATCAATTGATTTTACGTTTAAGCTTGAAAATAGACCTTAACTTAATGAAGGATTATTTTTATCACGTGCTTCATTTACCGATGAACTTTTATGATACACGTAAATCAGGAGAAATTCTTCAAAGATTTATGGATACCTCTAAAATACGCGAAGCGCTATCTTCTTCAACGGTAACATTGCTTGTCGATACATTAATGATTATTATTGGCGCTATTTTATTATATATGCAGAGTCCATTGTTACTATTAATAACTGTTATCTTTATTCCTGTATTTATTATTTGTAGCTATGTTTTACGAAAACCTTTTGAAAAATATAATCAAAAAGTAGCAGAATATAACGCAGACTTAAGTTCATATTTATTAGAGTCTTTTGATGGCAATGCAACGATTAAAAGTTATCAAGCAGAAGATGAACGTTTTAATCAAGGAACGACAAAATTTAAATTATTAATTGAAAATTTGCTTAAACTGGGAAGGTTTTCTAATACACAGTTAACTATTAATAACTTTTTAAAGTTAACGATTAGTCTTATTATTTTATGGATTGGAAGTTATTTAGTTATGAATAATCAAATGACTCTAGGTAGTTTACTAGCATTTAATGCATTGACTATTTATTATTTAGATCCAATTGAACGTTTAATCAATATTCAACCATCATTGCAATCTTCCTTTGTATCAGCAAGACGAATTGCTGAAATAACAGATTTAGAAACAGAACAAATGCTTAATTCCTCAAAAAAAGAATTTCATTTTGAAAATCATATTAGTATGAAAAATGTTAGCTTTCAATATGGTTTTAGAAGTCAAGTGTTAAAAAATATTAATATAAATATTTCTAAAGGAGAGAAGGTAGCTATTGTAGGGGAAAGTGGAAGTGGTAAATCTACTATTGGAAAATTATTAAATGGATACTATAAGGATTTTGAAGGTCAATAACGATAGATAACCAACCTCTACATTCTATCAGCCTCGCTAACTTACGTGAACACATTGGTTACGTATCTCAATCTACATTTCTATTCGCAGATACAATAAAAAATAATTTATTGTATGGCAGTAATAAATTTAAAACTGATAAGGAAATGTTTGAAGCGTGTCGTTTAGCAGAAGCACAATCATTCATACAAAAACTGCCTGATCATTTTAATACTATGTTAGAAAAAGAGGGAGCTAATTTATCAGGTGGTCAAGCACAACGTCTATCCTTAGCACGTAATTTTTTAAAAAATTCAGATATTAATATTTTTGACGAGGCTACCAGTGCGTTAGATAGCTTAACAGAACATAAAATTATTTCAAATATAGATGAACTAACTATGAAAGGGAAGACAGTGGTTATCATCTCTCATAAATTGAGCACAATCAAAAACGCTGATAGAATATATGCACTTAAGGATGGAGAGGTTAAAGAAAGTGGGACACATGAAGAATTAATACAACTAAAAGGAGAGTATTATCACTTATGGCAGCTACAAATGGCAGGTAGAGATTAAGATAATCATTATTTTAAAGATTAGTATATTTTTATTACCCAAAAAATGTTGTGATTTAATTATTTTTGTTTAAAATTACTATCAAAATATTTGTGAAATCGTTTACACAAACCATTTTCAATGGAAAAATAAAGGAGAGATACATAAACTTAGGAGGATGTTTAAAATGAGTGAATCAATTCCAGAAAAAATGAAAGTTGCATTAATGCATGAACCTTATGATATTGAAATTATTGAAAGAGACATACCGTCAATCGGACCTAAAGATGTCTTAATCAAAATGATGGCAGTAGGCGTTTGTGGTTCAGACGTTCATTATTATGCGCATGGCCGTGTAGGGGAATTCGTAGTTGAAAAACCAATCGTTTTAGGTCACGAATGTGCAGGTATGGTCGCTCAAGTTGGGGATGAAGTAACAGACTTTAAAGTAGGCGATCGTGTAGCTATCGAACCAGGTGAACCTTGTCGTGAATGTGAATACTGTAAATCAGGTAAATATAACTTATGTCCACATATGGAATTTATGGCGACACCACCATACGATGGCGCATTCTGTGAATATGTAAGTCATCCAGCAGATTTCATTTATCATCTACCTGACTCAGTTACATATGAACAAGCAACGTTAGTTGAACCATTCTCAGTAGGTTTACAAGCATGTAAACGTGCCGATATTAAACCAGGTTCAACAGTAGTAATTATGGGAATGGGTCCTGTAGGCTTAATGGCAGTCGTAGCTGCGAAAGCATATGGCGCTACAAACATCATCGTTTCAGACTTAGAAGACAATCGTTTAGAAGCTGCAAAACGTCTAGGCGCAACGACAGCAATTAACATTAAAAATGAAGACGTATTAGAACGTATTAATGAATTAACTGATGGTAAAGGCGTTAACTATGCGATTGAAACTGCAGGTAACCCAATCGCTTTAAGAAACGCGTTAGATTCATTAAAAGATGGCGGTACATTAGCAATCGTTGGTTTACCTCAAGAAGACATGAACGAAATTAACGTGCCATTTATCGCAAATCATGAAATTAACATTGTCGGTGTATTTAGATATGCGAATACGTACCCACAAGGTATTCAAATTTTAAGCACAACAGATGCAGACATTGATTCATTATTCACACATCAATTCGAGCTTGATGATACTAAACAAGCGATGGAATTAACACGTACTAGTAAAGGTGACGCCTTGAAAGTGATGGTTTATCCAAACGGCTTTTTAGATAAATAATTTATGACAATTTAATAAGTAAAGTAAGAAAGTTATAATAGGGTTAATTAAAATCGGGCAAATGAGTATCACGACATTGCCCGATTTTTTGAATATAAAAGACGGAAGAGGGTTAAATTTATGGGAAATGAGCGTCAAATTATAGATATTCATCACCATATTATTCCGAAAGTGTATAGAGATGCATTAAAATCAATAGGCGTAACAACGGCTGGTGGCTTTCCGATTAGGAAGTGGGAGCCTCAAGATAGTATTAATATGATGGATGAATTAAATATTGATGTAGGTTACACGTCAATTTCTGAACCAGCGACCATACCATTTAAAAAGAAGAAAGCAGCTAAGGTAGCGCGTCAAGTGAATGAATACCAAGCACAGTTAAAGAAAGACTATCCCGATAGGTTTAAAAGTTTCGCTTTAGTGCCAATGCCTTATGTAAAAGAAACAATTAAAGAAATTGAATACGCGCTTGATGTCTTAGGATTAGATGGTGTTGGGTTATTCTCTAATTATGGAACAGAATTTTTAGGCAATGATGCTTTTGAAAAGGTGATGGCAACGTTAAATGAACGTCATGCGAAGGTATTTATTCATCCAAGTTCTAATTCAGCTGACTTCAAACCACCGCAATACGTCGTGGCAGATTTTATTCAAGAATTTACATTTAACACCACACGCGCAGCAACAAATTTAATATTTAGTGGGACGTTAGAACGTTATCCTAATATTAAATTTATACTTGCACATGCAGGAGGAACATTACCTTATATCCAGTGGCGTGTTCATAATACCTTAGAAACTCAAAAATATATTATTCAAGATCCTAAAAAGAGACTTAAATCATTCATGAATAATGGTAAAACTGAAATTGTCAAAGAAGTTATCAAGCATCCTGTCAGATATGCGAAAATGTTCAATTTGTACCGTAATGGGTTGCAACCAAGTAAGACATTAACGAAGACGGCTTCTGAATATATGAGTCATTTTTACTATGATATAGGCTTATCTACTGGTTCATCGACCTTTTCAAGTTTAAAAGAAGTAACGACTACTCCACATATCGTCTTTGGATCTGATGCCCACTATGCCCCTAATCATTGGATAGCTAAAATGATTCAAGATATTGAATCTACTAATGCTTTTAGTGAGAATGAAAAGAAAGACATCTTTAGCCAAAATACAATGCATTTATTTAAGTAAACTTAAAAAGTATAACTTTCAAAAGTGAAAGAAGCGGCTTTCAAATGTAAGATTAGATAAATGCGCCTAGATCTCTAACCTCCTACCATAAAAGGTAAGGAGGTTATTTTTATGAATCAAAAACGTATTATCGGGTTAGATATTATTCGAGGACTTGCGATTGCAATTGTTCTCTTTGCCAATGTAAGAGAAATTATGCCTATTGTGGAAGGAGAGAAACGACCCCATTTCACACAAATAGATCACTTTATTAAACAATTCTTTGCGATGTTTATAGACATGCGTTTTATTACGCTATTTACATTATTGTTTGGTATCGGCATGGGCATATTCATGAATAATGCACGTAAAAAAGATTTATCCCCCATTAAATTAATGTTTCGCCGTCTCATCTTCTTATTTGTAGTAGGCGTTCCAGGATTAATCTTAATATTGCCATACGCGGAATATGCTATATATGGTTTTATTCTGATGTTTTTATTTTTACTACCTAAAGCACGCTATACATTATGGGTCTCAATAATACTCCTTGTAGCATATATAGCGATAATAATATGGTTACCTCAAAGTAATCACGTTGATATTATGTTTTTAGGGGTAATGGCTTTTGGCTTATATTTATCACAAAGTGGTATCATTTATAGATTTAAAGCGTACAAGAAGTTCTTTATAAGTACGTTGGCTATAAGTAGTATTATCATTATAGGCGCTTTGGCACTAAAACAGATAAACGCACATTTTGCTTGGTATAGTGTTAAAGATATGGTAACGCCTTTCCAAAGTATAATTTACTTTATTCTTCTACTATTTATTACTGATAGAGAAAGTGTTCAACGTGTTATGACACCTTTTGAAAAATTAGGAAAAACAGCATTTACTAACTTCTTAGTTCAAATGATTGTCTTAGATTTATTCTTATCTTTTGTATTCCCTTATCCACATCCTACGCCATTACAAGCGATTTATATTGGCATACCTATTCTAGTAGTGTTCACTCTATTAACATATTGGTGGCTAGCACACCATCGCCAAGGTCCATTAGAAATGTTGTGGCGTAAATGGACATATAAAAATGTACCAAAGAATTTGAAATAATAATGAAAGCTATATAACGGTTAACGCTTGTAAGTTAACCGTTTTTTATTGCGAAAAATTATTTTTATGTATAAATCATGTTTAAAAATATCCATAACGTAAATAATAAATAATGTAAGAGAAATGATAAGTATTCTCAATCGGAGGGATTTTTAATTATGACTAAAGAAATTCAAACAAATGGCGTTACAGTAAAAGTTCCAGATACAATCGAATCAGCAGTCGCTTTAGAATATTCATTTGTAGAAGCATTAGCGAAATTAAATATTAACGTAACTGGTATCGCAGACGACAATGACGCAAATAATTTAGATTCATCAATTAAAGATTCAATTGGTAACTATACTTCAGTAGGTACACGTTTAGAACCAGACACTGAAGCTATTAAAAAAGCAGAACCTCAAATCATCTTAGCGGATAAAAATAGACACGAAAAAATCTTCGATCAATTAAACCAAATTGCGCCAACAGTATTATTAGAAAGCTTTGACGCAAATTATGAAGAAAGTGTTGAAGTGTTCAAACAAATTGCTGAAATTGCATCAGAAGACGACAAAGGTCGTGAAGTTGTAGAACAACACAATTCTAAAGTTGAAGATTTAAGTAAAGATGTAACAATCGATAAAGATAAAACAACAATCGCAGCAGTACCAACTAAAGAAGGCTTATATGTACATGCATCTGATTCTTATGTAGGTCAATTCTTAAATAAAGTTGGCTTTAATAGTTCTATTTCTGAAAATGATGAAAATCAATTGCCAGATTACATGGGTGCTGACTACTTAAAAGTTGAAACAGATAAACTTTCAAGCTTTAACCCAGAACGTATCTTTATCATGGTAGACAATGACAATCAAACAGATTATGACAATCTTAAAGAATCTGATGCTTGGAAACAAGTAGAAGCGGTTAAAAACAATCGCGTACACGAAGTTAACCGTGAACGTTGGGCTAAATATCGTGGCTTAATCGCTTCAGAATTAATATTAGAAGATATTACAAAAGTTGAAGAATAAAATGTTTGAAACAATATAAATTGTATAATAATAAAAAGGGTAGCGGAGCTTCGCAATAGTGAAGCTTTAGCTACCTTTTTTATTGAAAAGTAATTAGATTATAGAAAATAAATAGCAAAAATGCCTACTTAAAATAAAAGAAACATTCATTTTAAGTAGGCATATATTTATATTTTGACTATGCTGGCAGTCTTAAATATTATTTTTGCGATTCTAAGAATTTTTCAGCTACAGCTTTACCAGATTGTGGGTTTTGACCTGTAATAATACGACCATCTGCTACTGCAAATTCAGTCCAATTGTCACCTTGTTCGTAATTGGCACCACGGTTTTTAAGTTCATCTTCAGTTAAATAAGGCACTTTATCAGCTAAGCCAACTTCTTGTTCTTCACTATTAGAGAAACCTGTGACTGTTTTGCCATCAATAATATTGCGTCCTTCGCTGTCTTTAACGTTTAGTAAGCCGATAGCGCCATGGCAAACAGAAGAAACAATACCATTACTTTCATAAATTTCTTGTGTTAATTTTTGTAAATCTTCATTATCTTTAAAGTCCCAAATCGTACCATGTCCACCAGCATAATAAATAATATCGTAATTTTCAGCTTTAACTGCGTCTGGTGTCACAGTATGACCAAGACGTGTCATGAAATCTTTATCTTGATAATATTTCCAGTCTAAATCTGTCATCATATCTTCTTGTAAACTTTGTGGGTCAATTGCTGTGTAGCCCCCTTCAGGACTAATATAATGTACTTTATATCCATTTTTATATAGTACATCTGCGAAATGTACCACTTCGCCAAACCATAAACCAGTTGGACGATTCATATCTGGATATTTCGAAACACTTGTAACTACAACTAACGCTCTTTTTGTACTCATAAATTAGCCTCCTAATTTTTTATATTTTTCTATCTACCCTATTTAAAAACTTAAAAAACTGGAGTTATGTGTGATTATAAAATTAAATTAAATGGTAAAACCGCCATCAACGTATAAAACTTGTCCAGTCATAAACTGGCTCCATGGTGATGCTAAAAATAGAGTCGGACCTGCAATATCTTCTGGAGTGGCGATTCTTCCTAAGGGAGTTTGAGTTATTATATCTTCTTTTAGCCTTTCTTTCGTATGATGTGTTCCATTAGTTGGATAAACTAAACCAGGGGCTATACAATTGACTCGAATGTTATATCTGCCTAGGTCCATTGCTAGATTTTTAGTAAAACTTTCTAATGCTGATTTAGCAACATTATATTGATGATATGGAATAATAGGGCGCTTAGTTAAATTACTTGTAACATTAATAATCGAGCTATCAACTTCTTCTTTAAGATAAGGCAGACAACATTGAATAGTATTATGAGCGTATTTAATAGCACCTTGAAATTGTGAATCATATTCCTCCCAAGAAACTTCATCTGCCATTAGGCGATTTTCAGCATCAAATTTGAATGGAGCAAATGCGTTATTAACTAAACAAGAAATTTTACCATACTTTTTAATTATGCATTCAACCATATCTTGAACTTCATCTTTGTTACTAATGTCAGTTTTTATAACTTCGACATTAGCTCCAAGATTTTTGCACTCCTGAACTGTCTGGCTTGCAGCACTATTATTTGTTTTGTAATTAATTATGACTGTTGCTTTTTCTTTTGCGAATGCTAACGAAATTGCACGACCAATGCCTCTACTTCCACCAGTAATTAAAATAACTTTATTTTGAAAATGATTCATTAAATTCAATCCTTCATTCACTAAATTTCATATTCTACATAGTTTTCACTGTCACTTAATAAATCTTGTTCAATATCTACATAAGAAACTAAATCTTTTAGATTAAAACCGCCATCGTGATGCCATCCTTCTTCAGGTAGAGTCATTGATTTAAGACTAGTAAAACGACTGACTCCAGTACAAGATAGCTTTTCACACCAATCAAATACTGTTTCTTTAGAACCTGCTATCCCTATAGTTTGTATGTATTTTCTATAAGGAGTTATTAATTGTACTAATTCATTTATGCAATTAAATGGCATGATTCGAATAAAACGATTTAAAGGGGTAGGGTAAAAGAGGTGATTTTCTTGATAAACTACTACCCATGAGGATTTTTGATTTTTGTATAATTTTAAATTGTCCTCAAAAATTGATTGTGTCTCAATTTCTTTAATTCTTTGAGCACGTTCTATACTCTCTTCTAAAGAGAGTGGACGTAAAGGATATTGTTTCTCTAATTGTTGTAGGGCGCTACTCACCATTTGAGCAAAATTTTTAGGACTAATTTGAGCACTCTTTTGTACAAATATCATTTGTGGAGAATAGCATCCTTGTTGATCGTATCGCATTATTTCTAAAGCTAAGTTTTTAGCGTTCTTTTGAACTTTATTAGATTTTAAAGCTTCGGGGCTTACTATAGCTAAACCTACTTTTTCGCCATAACTAAGAAACTTTTTAGTAATAGGAATACGTTTAGAAATTTTATTTAAAATCTCATTATTTCCATATCCCATTATGATATCTGAATGATTGATGGCAATATCTTCTAGTTCAGTATTGCCTCCAGGCCAATAAATAATTGCTATACTATTTCCAATAATTGGGTCGATTTCAGTTAAAAGTTGAACAAACCAGCTAGCAATAAAAGGCTCAGACTTAGGTAACTTACAAATACTTCCAGACTTAACTATTAAGCTGCTGATTAGACTCCATAAAGGAAGGCCTGGAACATTACCGGACCATATGTGAGTGATAATATCTGGCGCAATGGCCTTTGAGAATCCCCCTTTATGATTAGGAACAAATTGCTCTAAAATATTAGGATTATAAAAATCTTCTGATATGAACTGCTGAAGTTCATATTTTCTGAAAGTAGTTAAGTATTTAGTAAATCCTACTTTAAGAATTTCTGAACTATAGCCAGTAATTTGAGGTATTATTTCATCAATACTTTTTCGCCATTTAGACTGTGAATCTAAAAAAATATGAATAGCTGTATCAATTAAATTAATAATTTTAGTAGTTGAATAATTTTGTAAATTTATTCTATTTTCTTTTATTTTAGAACAAACGAATTCTAATTGAGCTTTAGTCAAATCAGGTACTAAAGCAGTATAATTCTGAAATTTGATTTCTTTATAGCTTAATTCGTGACTGTCTATAAAAGGAACATGTCCTACTTTTAGCTTCATATGTATCTCCTTAATTTTTAGAATTTAAAAATTCTTCAACAGCTAATGAGCAACCTTTTGCTAATGCTCCTTCAGTTCTTCCATGTAAAATAAACCCTTCTTGAGTAGGCTCTCCAACATCTTCCATCATTATTGTTGCAACAGAATTATAGTTTGCTAAATCATAATGGATTAAAATACCTTTTTCATTATAAGCAACATCTTCCATGGTCATAGGGTTAACCACACGACTTCGACACCAATGAGGTGCGAATTTAATTGATGGAGAGGTTTCATTTCCTTTGTCATAAAATTGAGTACTTAACTCAGTGACGCCATACATATTAATACACATATCTTTTGGAATATTAAATAGATTTGATACTTTATCGTAAAATTCTTGTTGAGGTAGCTCTTTTGAGCGATTTTTGTAACCTCCAGTATCTAATACTCGGCTACCTACAGGTAATTTAAAAGCTAAATTATGCTCTTCTAGATATTCTATTAAGTGAACAATGCTGTAACTCGCTCCTAGTAAAGCAAACGGAGTTTTATGTGCTTCAGATTGTCTTAAAGCTTTAATGAGTTCAGAATATTGAATTCCATTTTTATCTATATAAGTAGCACTATTTACCGTTCCAAATGTTGACTTTGCAACTTCAAGGTAATGAGCTAATGAAGAATTCGGTAATTCTTGAGGAGTAGGGAATAATATAGACATTTCAATTTTACTACAATCTGAAAGGAACATTTTTTTGAAAAAGGAAGTCATAGCTAAATCATAAACATCTAAATCTTTATGGTAATTCTTACCTTTAATTCCGCTAGTAGTACCACTAGTCATATAGACAAATTGAGCTTCTTTAGGTGGTATAGCACTAAATGTTGCATGTTTGAAAGCATTAATTGGTACAGCTGGAATATCTTTCCAATCGTTAACTGTCTGAGGCGTTTTACCTTGAGATAAGCAAAATTTTTGATAGTCATGGTTTTCATTATATTGAAACTCAAATAGCTTTAAAGCAACTGTAGGGAAATCATTTGAGCTTCCATATTCAATAAATTGATAAATATACTGTTTGATTTGATCAAAGGTCATTTATATCTACTCCTTTATAATATAAAAACAGAGAGACACAATTATAGTGCTCCCTGCTTTAGTGGATATTATCTATCTAAAATCACTTTCCTACGTTGGTTTTAGCCATATCAGGTTCAATGGTTGAAGTTATCAACTTCTCTCAGCAAATAGCACCCATAGTGATATATAATTTTAGTCTTATTAATATTATATTGAAATGTGAATTAAATATCAAAACTAATTTTTGACAAAAAAATAAAAGAAAACTATATTTAAATTAAGGCAGATATAAGTACTAGGGGTGTTTTTAAACTGAGATGGAGCAATCCAAACCCTTCGAACCTGAACTAGTTAGCACTAGCGTAGGGAAGTATATATCAATAATAAAAATATATACTTTTTTATATGCGCAAACTATCTAGTTAGATAAGTTTGTGTTTTTTTATGTACTATTCTCTGCACAATTGTGTAAAGGAGTAAGAAAACGTTGAAAAAGTTAAGTCTGGCAGACATATTAGTTACTGTTTTAATTAGTTTTATTTTTGGATTAATTTATAAAGGTGTAGGATTAACTGTGGCAGCGTTAAAGCCTTTAGGACTACACTTAGATCAAATAGCCTATGGACTTTGGTTTATCGCTGCGGTTGTAGCATTTCTAATAATTCGCAAACCTGGTGTAGCTTTATTAGCAGAATTAGCTGCAGGAGCTGGGGAGACAATTTTATCAGGTGATATCAATATGTCTATATTATTACATAGTTTAGCTCAAGGCTTGGCATGTGAAATTATATTTTTAATTTTTAAATATAAATCTACTAAACTAGCAGTGGCTATGTTAGCTGGTGCAACTGCTGGAATATTTACTATACCAGTTGATTGGTTATTCAATTATTTGGGAGAGTTAGCAACTTGGAATATAATTTTGCTGTACACGATTAGAATTCTAAGTGGAACATTTTTGTCAGGTGCATTTGGATATTATATTGTAAAAGCACTAGAAAAAACAGGGGTGACGAATCTATACCGAAGTTCCACTAAAGATGATATTGATGCATTATAAAATATATCACTTTAATATTTAAGTATTATTTATTGTTACCAAGTTATAACTTGACTATACTTAAGTTATTGTTTTTGTTAGTTGGAAGGAGTTATTATATTGTCACAAAACAACGGCAAATTGAAATGGTCAAGTTTGATTATGGGAACGTTGCTCCTTATAGTAGCAATTATTATATTTAGCTATCCTGTAAAGAACTTTTATACATTAACTTGGTTAATCGGTTTATTTATTTTTATTAACGGTATCATCCAACTGTTATTCAGACGCGCGACGAAAGCGTTAGCTGGAGGCGGTACAGGTTTAATCATTATTATTGGTATTATCGATATCATTTTTGGGTTATTAGTAAAGTTTAACGTAGGCGCAAGTTCTGAATTCTTCGTCTTCATGTTCGCAGCATGGTTTATTGTAAGTTCAACTATTGGTTTATTTACAATCTCTCATCAAAATCGCTTACGATTTTTATCTATTATTGTCAATATACTAGGTCTTATTTTAGGAATTCTCTTACTATTTAATCCAATGATGGGTATGATCTTCGTATCATTAATGATTGCCTTCACATTCGCAGTACTAGGCGTCACTTATGTTATTGATGGCCTAGCTTAGTAGAGTCTAAAAAGCTATTTTCTCAGTATTTGGGGAAATAGCTTTTTTAAATAGGTGGCTATAATGCTCTTTTTTAAAAAAGTGAATTTAAAAATAATAAGTATTAAAATGATAATTAAGAAAATAAATTTCAGGAGGGGATACTTTGAATTACAATTTTGATGAAGTTATAGAGCGTCGCTATACCAATGCTATGAATGTGGAAGGTTACAAAGGTTATTTATTTGGAGATGCTGACGTTTCAGATATAGCAGATAATGATGAATTGATTCGCATGTGGGTTGCAGATATGGACTTTGCCACACCAGAGGTAGTTTTAGATGCTATACGTGATAGATTAGATAAAAAAATTCTAGGCTATACTAATATTTTTGGCTCAGAGTATTATGAAGCTTTCGTTTCGTGGACTGAACGACGTTTTGGTTATACTTTTCCTCAAGAACAACTCGTCTTCTCTCACGGCATTGTGGCTGGCCTCATAGAATTAGTAAATTATATTTGCGACGAGGATGACAAAGCCTTAATCCTTACGCCAAGTTATGGGCCATTCAAAATGGCATGCGACAAAAATAATGTGTTGCCTGTTTATTTACCACTTATTAATAACAATGGATATTATGAAATCGACTATGAAGATGTCTGTAAAAAAGTAGAAACAGAAAATATAAAACTGTGTATCTTTGCTAATCCACATAACCCAACAGGTAGAGTATGGTCAGAAGATGAGTTACAACAATTAGGAAAAATTATGCAAGACAATGATGTGTGGGTCATTTCAGATGAGATTCACTGTGATATTAAACGCGCTGGTCAAACGCACATTCCATTTGCTAGGGCTGTGCCAGATTACGATAAGATTATTACCACAATGTCTCAAAGTAAAGCGTTCAACATCGCAGGTCTTATGTTCTCAAACATTATCATTCCTAATAAAAGATTACTAAAGACATGGAAGTTACGTCACTTTAGTACGGAGAATCCTTTGAGCATCGTTGCAACACAAGCTGCTTATGAAAAGGGCGAAGACTGGTTGGAAGCAATGAATCATTATTTAGATGACAATTTTAAATATTTAGCAGAATTCTTGGAAAATGAACTTCCACATGCAAAATTTAAAATACCAGAAGCAACTTACCTAGCATGGGTAGACTTAAGTTATTACATTGATAAGAAAAAAATCGACGAACCTATAGCTAAATATTTTATTAAGCATGCAGGTGTCATTATTGAAGGTGAAGAACAATTTGTTCATAATGCAGAAGGTCACGTCAGAATAAACATTGCCATTCCACGAGAAATTATGAAAAAAGGTCTACAAAAAATAAAAAACGCATTAGTATAAATAGAGGAGAAATTATGACAATCATTCAACCATCAAATAATGGAAGTACACCATTTCAAAAATTATTAGGTCACCAGCCTGAATTAATGACTTCATGGACACAACTTAGTGATTTATTAGAGAACGATGGCGCTTTAAGTAAAGAATTGAAAGAAGAAATACGAAGAATGTTGGCGCAGAAAAATGGATGTAAATACTGTAAAGCAAAAGGTCAACCTACCGGCAGTTTAAAAGATGAAAAATCTTCTATTTGCATTGGCTTTACCGAGGTATTTATTAAAATGGGTGATCAAATTCCAAACAATATTATTGAAGTGCTTAAAGAAGGATTAACAGACCAAGAAATCGTAGAACTTGTAGCATTTATTACGTTTACTAATGCCCAACAAAACTTTGGCGCAATCATGAATTTGGAACCAATTGAATAACAATAACTAAAAATTAGACCCCCAGCACTCTAAATGAGCCTGGGGGTTTTATTATATTCATTACTTTGTAGTAGATTTTCTACGGAATACTAAGAATGAACCTGTTGCCAATAATACAGCCGCGATAGTTGTTACTAATCCACTGTTTGAAGTTTTACCTGTTTCTGGTAAAGCTTTAGTTGATGTAGTTTCGTTAGATGAATGGTTAGCATCTTGAGAAGTTTGAGAAGTTATAGTTGAGTTATCTTGTGATGATTGAGCATTAGAAGCAATATTAGCATTTGCTTGTTGATTATTAGACTCTGATGTAGATTGTGTGTTTAAAAATGCTTTTCCTTCAGTTGGAATAACTGGAGTAGGATAAGTATCAGGGTACTCTTCTTTTAATTTTACTAAATAGTTAACATATTCTGCATAAGAACTTTGGTAACTACTAACACTACCAAAGCCACCGCCTTCTCCAGCTCCGCCTTTTAAGCGTGCTTGTAATAAAGCATCATGTGTTTTTTGCCATTCCTGTGGAGTAGCCAATGTCACACTACTATCACTATATTCTGAAGCGTGAGCTTGATTTCCTTCAAAGCCTGTTCCTGCAAAAGCACTAGTTGCTAAAATACCTACTTTTTTCATCAATAAAAAACCCCTTTATATATTATGAATATGACTCTATTATAAAAAATGGGGTTAGACGCTTTATGTCTAGTTTAAAAGTAATTTAATAAAAATTAGTTGTTCTACATTTTCTAAAAAAGGTTTAATATAAAAATGGTTGGATAACTATAAATACATCAAAGTAATATAGCGTATTTAGGAAGTTGGTGGAAAATTGGCAAGAACTTCAAAAAAACAATATTTATTAGAATGTGCCGCGTCAATTGTTAATGAGCAAGGCGCAGATTATTTAACATTAGATGCCGTGGCTAAGAAAGCCGGCGTTAGTAAAGGTGGTTTATTATACCACTTTAAGTCTAAAGATGGTTTAATACAAGAATTAGTGAATTATGCTAATGAATTATATAAATATAATGTCAATCAACATATCAATCAAGATCAAGAGATAAAAGGTCAATGGCTAAATGCATTTATTGAAGCGACACGAGAACACCGAACAGAAAATGCGCCTATCACGTCTGGAATGTTAGCTGCTCAAGGCTCTAATAGAAATTTACTTGTACCTTTAAGAGAGTCTTATCAAGATTGGCAACAACATATCGAACAAGATGGCTTAGATAAAGCGGATGCCACAATTATTCGCTTAGCTGTGGATGGCTTATGGTTATCAGAAATATTTGGGATTAGTGCCATTGATGAAGATATGCGTGAAGAAGTACTTAATCGCTTAAAAGAATATATCAAAGAAAAAAATTAAAATTCCTATAGCCTTAGAGCCGAGTAGTGTATAGCACATTACTCGGCTCTTTTTATGTGACAGACTGTTGAAACTTTACCGACCAGTTGGTATAGTAACTAACGTAATAAATAAATCAACCGAGGTGATAACGATGCAAAAAGTTGTATTAACAGCAGCGATTACAGGCGCAGGAGATACAATTGAAAAAAATGAAAATGTACCAGTTACACCACAAGAAATAGCTGACTCAGCTATAAAATGTGCGAAAGCAGGAGCAACAGTAGCTCATATTCACGTAAGAGACCCTAAGACAGGGGCTGTCAGTCATGATCCAGAACTTTATGCAGAAACAGTAAGATTAATAAGAGAAGCAGATGAAGATATTATCATTAACGTTACATCAGGCGGTGGCGGAGACTTCATGCCAAGTAAAGAACACCCAGAAACAGGCGGTGAAGGTACTTGGATTCAAACTCCTGAAGAACGCCATCGTCCAGTTAAAGATTCACTTCCAGAAATGTGCACATTAGATTGTGGTAGCGCAAACATGGGAGATTCAATTTATATAAGTCCAGCTGCATGGCTTAGAGAACAAGCACAAATGGTCAAAGATGCAGGCGTAAAACCTGAATTAGAATGTTTCGATACAGGTCATGTCAGCTTTGCGAAGCAATTAATCAATGAAGGATTAATTGACGGCGACCCAATGTTCCAATTCTGTTTAGGTATACCTTGGGGCGCAGAGAACGACCCAGAAACAATTGATTATTTAGTATCACGTATTCCAGAGAATGCGCATTGGTCAGCATTTGGGATTGGAAAAATGCAATTACCAACAGTAAAAGAAGTTGCAAAACGCGGTGGTAATATTCGCGTTGGTTTAGAAGACAATATTTATATTTCTAAAGGTGTTAAAGCAACAAACGAAGCACTTGTAGAAGAAGCTAAAAAAATATTAGCTGAATTAGATATCGAACCATTAACACCAGCAGAAGCAAGAGAGAAATTTAATTTAAGAGATCCAAAAGGAGGCCAATAATGAAGTTCGCAGTTGTAGGAACAGGCGTCATTGGTAGTGGCTGGATAACTAGAATGTTAGCTCATGGCCATGAAGTCATCGCTACAGATCCAAGTGAAGGCGCGTATGAAAGAATGCTAGCGCAAGTTAAACAAAATTGGCCATATGCCGAAGAAATGGGCTTAGCAGAGAATGCCTCACTTGATAATCTGACTTTCACGCCAAACTTAGAAGAAGCGGTTAAAGAAGCAGATCATATTCAAGAAAATGTTCCAGAAGTAGAAGAAATTAAAGACGCAGTATTAAAAGAAATTGATTTCTACGCTAAAGCGGATGCCACAATTGGCTCAAGTACTTCTGGCATTATGCCTACAGAACTACAACAGAATTTATCACATCCAGAACGACTTGTTGTAGCGCATCCATTCCATCCAGTCTATATTTTACCGTTAGTTGAAATTGTAGGCGGCGAACAAACTTCAGAAGAAACAATCATCAAAGCTGAGAAGATATATGAAGATATTGGCATGGATGTTTTACATGTAAGACACGAAGTTGAAGGACACATTGCTGACCGTCTTATGGAGGCACTTTGGCGTGAAGCATTGCATATCGTCAATGATGGTATTGCAACTACAGAAGAAGTCGACAAAGCATTTACACATGCTGCCGGCTTACGTTATGCGCAATATGGTCCGTTCATGACCTTCCACTTAGCTGGTGGTGAAGGCGGTATGCGTCACATGTTAAAACAATTTGGTCCAGCATTGAAGAAACCATGGACTAAATTAGTCGCACCAGAGCTTACAGATGATTTATATGAAAAAGTAGTTAGCGGTAGTGAAGCATCATCACAAGGTTATACAATGTCAGAATTAGACCAAAAACGAAATGAATTCTTAATTAAAGTTAAAAAATTAGCTGAAGAATATTGGCCAGAAGATACAGCAGCGATGAAAAAATCTAACCAGGCGGTGTTTTAAATGACAAATCGCTACGCTTTTCATTCAAAAGTAAAGACAGAGTGGGTCGATCATAACGGCCATATGAATGATGCTGAATATAATCGTGTGTTTAGCCAAGCTACGGATGATTGGCTAGCACATCTTGGTCTTGATTTAGAAGCTATTGAGACATTAAATTATACTGTCTTCACGTTAGAGAACCATGTCACATTTTTAAAAGAAATGAAAGAGCATGAGGATATTACAGTCAATGTTTATCTCTACGATTACGACAGCAAACGATTACACACATTTATGGAGTTAAGAGATGGACAAGACGAACTATGCGCAACATATGAAGTGATGTTAATGGGCATCAATACTGAAAGAGGTAAACCTGATGCTTTCCCATCTCATATCGCTGAGCATATTCATCGCTATTTCGAAACACATGAATTAGAGACAACACCTAAACAGTTAGGACACCAGATTCAAATTAAGCGTAAGTAGTTGAAAGACTACGACATGCATTAAAAGTTGAAGCACCCGATATGAAGGACTTATTGTGCCTTGTTGTTACTTAGTGCGCTTTGTATAACATCCACATTAAGTCCTCATTTTTTAGGTCATTATCAATCTTAAAGAAAGGAATGGACAAATGTTAAGTATTAAAAACTTATCGAAAGTCTATGCAGGTGGAAAGAAAGCTGTAGACAATATGAATATTGATATTGAATCAGGAGACTTTGTTGCGTTCATCGGTACAAGCGGTAGTGGTAAAACGACTGCATTACGTATGATTAACCGCATGATTGAAGCAACAGAAGGTGACATTACTATTGATGGTAAGAGTATTCGTCAAATGAACCCTGTTGAGTTACGTCGTAGCATTGGTTACGTGATTCAACAAATTGGCTTAATGCCACACATGACAGTGAAAGATAATATTGTTTTAGTACCTAAATTATTAAAATGGTCACAATCGAAAAAAGATGAGAAAGCAAAAGAGCTTATTAAATTAGCTGATTTACCAGAGGAATATTTAGATCGCTATCCATCTGAATTATCAGGTGGTCAACAACAACGTATCGGGGTTGTTCGTGCGTTAGCCGCTGAACAAGACATTATCTTAATGGACGAACCATTTGGCGCGCTTGACCCTATCACAAGAGATACACTTCAAGACTTAGTTAAGAAATTACAAAAACAACTGGGTAAAACCTTTATCTTTGTTACGCATGATATGGACGAAGCGATTAAATTAGCAGATAAAATCTGTATTATGACAAACGGTAAAGTCGTTCAATATGATTCGCCAGACAATATTTTAAGAAACCCAGCTAATGATTTCGTACGTGACTTTATCGGTCAAAATCGTCTAATCCAAGACCGTCCAAATATCCGTACAGTTGAAGATGCAATGGTAAAACCCGTCACAGTACACGTTGATCAATCATTAAACGATGCAGTAAACATTATGCGTGAACGTAGAGTGGATACCATTTTCGTAGTGAACAATGACAATCACTTATTAGGTTATCTTGATATTGAAGATATTAACCAAGGCTTACGTCGTCAACAAGAGTTAATCGACACAATGCAACGTGATATTTATAGCGTCAGAATTGATAGTAAATTGCAAGACTCTGTACGTACGATTCTTAAACGCAATGTAAGAAACGTACCAGTAGTAGACAGTGACAACCGTACACTTGTCGGTTTAGTAGTTAGAGCAAACTTAGTAGATATTGTTTATGACAGTATCTGGGGAGAAGAGGATGAAACGGCGTCAACTTCAGAGGATGGCATTATTGAGCCTGAATCTTTAGGAGCTGAACAACAATGATGCAATTTTTAGCTGACAACGCAGGCACATTATTCTCTAAAACGTTAGAACATCTTTACATTTCTGTCGTTTCACTCTTAATCGCGATTATTATCGCAGTACCCTTAGGCATCTTGTTATCAAAGACACAACGCCTTTCTAAGATTGCATTAACGATTGCCGGAATATTACAAACCATTCCAACATTAGCCGTATTAGCATTAATGATTCCGTTATTCGGTGTCGGCAAGACGCCAGCGATTATAGCTTTATTCTTATATGTACTTTTACCAATTTTAAATAATACGGTTATTGGCGTACAAAATATTGATGGTAACGTTCGTGAAGCAGGACGTAGTATGGGAATGACAGGCGTTCAATTAATGAAAGACGTAGAGTTACCGTTAGCCTTACCGATGATTCTAAGTGGTGTTCGTCTATCATCTGTTTATGTTATCAGTTGGGCAACACTAGCCAGTTACGTCGGTGCAGGTGGTCTTGGTGACTTTATATTCAACGGTTTAAGTTTATATGAACCTGCAATGATTATTATCGGTACGATTTTAGTTACAGCACTCGCGTTAATTGTAGACTTCTGTTTATCTCTTATTGAAAAATGGGTGGTCCCTAAAGGACTTAGAGTTTCCAGATAATAAATGAAGGAGGACATTATGAAAAATTATAAAAAATATATCATAGTTTTAATATTGTCTCTAACTGTGTTATCTGGATGTAATTTACCTGGTTTGAAAAACAGTAATTCAGATGACGATGTTAGAATTACAAGTTTAGGCACAAGTGAATCGCAAATCATCTCACATATGCTGAGATTACTTATTGAACATGACACAAACGGTAAAATTCAACCAACGTTGATTAACAACTTAGGTTCAAGTGTTATTCAACATAATGCTATTACAAGTGGTGAAGCAAATATGTCAGGTACGCGTTATACAGGTACAGATTTGACAGGTGCCTTAGGTGAAGATCCAATTAAAGATCCTGACAAAGCAATGAAAGCAACTAAAAAAGGCTTTAAAGATAAATATGATCAAACATTCTTTAACTCATACGGATTTGCTAATACGTATGCATTAATGGTAACCAAAGAAACAGCGGAAAAATATAACCTTGAAACGGTTTCAGATTTGAAAAAACATGCCAAAGACTTACGCATCGGTATGGATAGCGCTTGGATGAGCCGTAAAGGTGACGGTTATCCTGGATTCAAGAAAGAATATGGCATGGACTTTGGAACAGTAAGACCAATGCAAATTGGTTTAGTCTATGATGCTTTAAATGCAGGACAATTAGACGTTGCAGTAGGTTACTCAACAGATGGACGTATCGCAGCATATGACTTAAAAGTCTTAGAAGATGATCGTAAATTCTTCCCACCATATGATGCCAGTCCACTAGCAACAGACGAATTATTAAAAGAAAAACCTGAATTAAAACCAATCATTAAGAAATTAGAAGATAAAATTTCAACTGAACAAATGCAAAAATTAAACTACTTAGCAGACGGTAAAGGTCAAGAACCTGCTACAGTTGCAGAAAACTTCTTGAAGAAACACAATTATTTCGACGATGAAGACAATAAACAGAAAGGTGGTCAAAAATAATGGAAGGTAATTTATTTCAACAATTAATTAATTATTATCAAACAAACTTTGGCTACCTTTGGGAACTATTCGTTAATCATCTCTTAATGTCAGTCTATGGTGTATTATTCGCTGCTTTAATAGGTATTCCATTAGGTATTTTAATTGCACGTTTTGGCAAATTATCAGGTGTTATCATCACTATTGCCAACATTATTCAAACAGTACCGGTCATTGCAATGTTAGCGATTTTAATGCTCGGTATTGGTTTAGGTATGAATACCGTTATATTTACCGTGTTCCTTTATGCCCTATTACCAATTATTAAAAACACATATACGGGTATAACAGGTGTAGATGCCAACATTAGAGATGCTGGTAAAGGCATGGGCATGACGCGTAACCAAGTATTACGAATGATTGAATTGCCATTATCATTATCCGTTATTATTGGCGGTATTCGTATTGCATTAGTCGTTGCAATCGGTGTAGTTGCCGTTGGTTCATTTATCGGCGCGCCAACATTAGGTGACGTGGTCATTCGTGGTACTAACGCAACAGACGGTACCTTATTTATCCTTGCTGGTGCACTTCCTATTGTCGTAATCGTTGTATTAATCGACGTTCTTTTACGCTTACTTGAGAAAAAGTTAGACCCAGCAACATAATAATGAATGATTAGGAGGAATCCTCACATGGCATTAATTGAACTGAATTATTTATCAACAACAATTGGTAAACATCAAACATTAAACGTTATCTTACCAGAAGATGAAAGCTTTTTTAAAAAAGATGAAGAGGCAAACCCATTAAAATCAATGTTAGTGTTACACGGTTTATCAAGCGATACACATTCGTACAAACGTTATACTAGCATTGAACGCTATGCGAATGAACATCAACTTGCCATTATCATGCCGGACGCCGATCATAGTTTCTATACAAATATGGCATATGGACATAGTTATTATGATTATGTAATGGAAGTCTATGATTATGTTCATCAAATCTTTCCATTATCTAAAGATCGCGCAGACAACTTTATCGCTGGTCACTCAATGGGCGGTTTCGGTACAACAAAATTTGCTTTCACACAAAGTGAGCGCTTCGCGAAAGCAGGCATCCTTTCTGCACCGTTTGACGTTACAATGCTTAAAGATTATGAGTACTATGATTTCTCACCAGCATCTATTCTCGGTGAAAATAAAGACGTCAAAGGGACTGACTTTGATCCATATCATTTAGTAGATCAAGCAGTTAATAACAAACAAGATTTACCAGAACTACTTATTATGTGTGGGACCGAAGACGAACTTTATCAAGATAACTTAGATTTCATAAAATATCTCGATGACAAAGGTATTAACTACGACTTCAGAGAAAGCCCAGGGAAACATGATTATGCATATTGGGACAAAGCCATCAAAGAAGTCATCGAAACATTTACACAAAACTAAACACATAACAAACGCATATATATCACAAGGCAATTTCTATTGAGCTTCGATAGAAATTGCCTTTTTATTTTACTTATAATATGCCTTTAAAATCTCATTGTAAGGGGTGAGTTGGGATAATATTATGATTTTAAGTTTACAAATTACACAACATGAAATATAATATATACATAACTAGCATTACTAGCATGAAAAAGCCCCCAGGCTCCTCAAAGCTGCTGGGGGTTTTTTGTTGTGTCACTTATGTAACGTGTTAATTAGCTTAGCGATTAAACTATCTAAAAATTTAATCACTAAATGACTAATTATACTAGCTACAATGGACACGGCTAGCATTGCTAGCATGGCATCACCTTCATATATTTATTCATCACATATATGGAATTCTATGTGATACATTTCTAGTATAATCCTATTAACGCATTTGTATATATTTTTTATAAGATAAAAATAAAATTTATTTCATCTTTTTAAAAACTGAAAGTAAGAGCCAATAAAAATTAATAAACTGCAATTTAGCAACTATTTAAGAGTCACTATCTTTTAACGTAAGATAGTTGACTTCTTTTTTATAATATACTATCTTATATTATAAGATAGTTAATAAAAAGGTGATGACATGTCAGTATCCAATCAAATGATGAAGGGGCTTTTAGATGGCGCAATACTTGGACTTATAGCAAAAGGCGAAACGTATGGTTATGAAATTTTAGAGAAATTAAAAGAAAATCAGTTTCCTGAAATAAGCGATGGTAGTATTTATCCAGTGCTTCTGAGATTAAGTAAAAAAGGCTATGTGAATACAACTACTCGCAAATCAGACAACGGCGGACCAAAACGTAAGTATTACACTATTTCTGAAAGTGGCAAAGAAGAGTTACAACGTTTTAAAGAAAAATGGAGTTATCTCAACTCAGGAATGAATAATTTATTCGGAGAGTGATGAAGATGCTAAGTAAAGAACAAGAAGACTACTTGTTTAAACTGAAAGCTGAATTATTATTTAGAGGTAAAGACGAAGAAGAAGTACATGCAATTGGTGATGAATTACAAGATCACTTTGAAACAGCAGAGCAAAATGGCGATGATGTTAGCGGTATTTTAAACACGCCTGTGAAAGAGTATGCAGATAACTTTTCCAAAGAAATGAGTTTTACTAAAGGCTTACCTAAGTATCTTACTTATTTCGCAATTTTTATGTTCGCAATCTACACGATTCCGGACTTATTTGATAAAGAATTCTCGCTAACGGTAAGCTATATCTTAAACGTGATTTTCATATTCGTAATAAGTATTATAGCTCCGCTATTTCTTTTGAAAAAAATCTTTATTAAATACGGCGAGCAAAAGAAAGTTTATCTATTTGCATTTATAGGTGGCGCAATCATATTTGGACTTATGATTTTAAGTACCTATATCTCAAAGCATTACCCAATTTATACAATTGCAACTTTATCACAAACACAAAGTATTATATTAGGCATCGTATTACTCGCAATAGTGATGATTGCATGCTTTATCGTTAAACAAAAAATATTCGCACTTATTGCGTTCATCGTTTGCCTACCCAACATCATTGGCCAATTATTTAGAGCGCATAATCATTCAGACAGCCAATTCATTATCGTATCACTCACAGCATCAATCATTTTATTGGCGCTTATGCAAGTAGCATTTTTTGTTCACGCTTATTACACTAATCGCAAAGAGAAGAATTAAAGTATTATTTACTAGCGTTGATTTGAAGATAATATTTTAATAAAGAGTATTAAATCGCGCTTTATAAGAGTTCGTAAAGACTTGTATTAAGGTTTAATGCTTAAACATTGCATTATAGGTTATAAGAATGATAAGAAGTCATTTAAGGAGTGATTTTATGTCTGAGAATCAAGGTAATGGTTGTGTAAAATGTGGTCATACGGAAGTGGAAGAAGGCACGTTATCTGCAACAGGTTCAGGTTTATCAAAGATGTTTGATGTACAACATAACAACTTTAAGACAATTACTTGTAAAAATTGTGGTTATACAGAGTTTTATAAAGTCGATAATAATAGAACAAGTGACATTATTGACTTATTCTTTGGTGGATAAGCGAAGTTTTGACAGTGGCTAATAAAGTCACTGTTTTTTCTGTACACAACAAATCTTAATTTGTAGTAATATGACACGTTTGGTATAATTATGCTTGTAATACAATATCATCTGCTAGGGGTGCTTTAAGTGGCTGAAAGGAGTTTAAGGCTCCAACCCTTTTTACCTGATCTAGTTAGTACTAGCGTAGGGAAGCAAGTGAGTACATTTAAACTAAGAGGTATTAAAGGAACTTGGTTCTTCCGTGTTCTACTTTAATACGTTGAGATACATACATTTGTTTAATATACTTTCGCTTATTTTCTTATGCATTCAGTGTTTAGCTGAATGTTTTTTTGTGCGCAATTTTATATCAGTCATCTGAGATAACCCTAGCGTCTTAGAAAGGTTATGTATATGAAACAAGAATTAATTAAATTTAAAAAGAATTTTCCAGCAAGCACACGTATTTTCAAACAAGGAGAAGACACTGATATCAAAGTACCATTTCGACAAATTGAATTGTCGGATACGCAACTTGAGAATCGCTCTTTCAAGAATGAACCTGTCGTTGTATATGACACAGCAGGTCCATACCACGATGAGAATTACGAGGTAAATATTAATCGAGGACTTCCTAAACTTAGAAGTTCATGGATTGTGGAACGTGAGGACATTGAAAGTTACGAAGGACGCAAGATTCAATCGATTGATAATGGCTTTAAGAAAGATGGACACAAGAACTATGTGGCGCACCCTTTTCATTATCAACCGAAACGTGCAATGAAAGATAAAGTTGTAACGCAAATGCATTATGCGAAACGCGGCATTATTACGAAAGAAATGAAGTTTGTTGCGCTTCGTGAACAAGTGGATCCAGAATTCGTTAGAGATGAAATTGCGCGAGGACGTGCGATTATTCCGAATAACATTAATCATCCTGAATCAGAGCCGATGATTATCGGTAAGAACTTCAAAGTTAAGATTAATGCGAACATTGGTAACTCCGTTGTGTCTTCATCAATCGAAGCGGAAATCGAGAAATTGGTATGGGCCATTCATTGGGGCGCAGATACGATGATGGACTTATCGACAGGCAAGAATATCCATTCTACTCGCGAATATTTAATTCGTAATTCACCAGTGCCAGTCGGTACCGTGCCGATTTATCAAGCTTTGGAAAAGGTGAATGGGATAGCTGAAGACTTAACTTGGGAAGTCTATCGAGACACACTTATTGAACAAGCTGAACAAGGCGTCGACTACTTCACAATTCACGCCGGTGTGTTGTTACATTATATTCCATTAACTGTCGACCGTTTAACAGGCATTGTCTCACGCGGGGGCTCAATCATTGCGCAATGGTGTCTTGCACATCATGAAGAAAGTTTCTTATATACCCATTTTGAAGATATTTGTAAAATCTTAAATAAATATGATGTAGCCGTGTCATTAGGAGACGGTTTACGTCCGGGCTCTATCTATGATGCGAATGATGAAAGCCAAATTGCAGAGCTTAAAACACTAGGTGAGTTAACTGAGATTGCATGGAAGCATGATGTACAAGTCATGATTGAAGGACCTGGGCATATTCCAATGCATAAAATTAAAGAGAACCAAGACTTAGAAGATGTCTATTGTAAAGAAGCACCATTCTATACATTAGGACCTTTAGTTACTGACATCGCACCAGCTTATGACCATATTACGTCTGCTATTGGCGCAGCTCAAATAGCGAGTCATGGCACAGCGATGTTATGTTACGTAACACCTAAAGAACATCTTGGTTTACCGAATAAGGACGATGTTCGCGATGGCGTAGTGACTTATAAAATCGCAGCACATGCGGCTGATTTAGCGAAAGGATTACCAGGCGCGACAGTGCGAGATGACGCAATTAGTAAAGCACGTTTTGAATTTCGTTGGATTGACCAATTTAACTTATCATTAGATCCTGAACGTGCTAGAGAATTCCATGATGAAACCTTACCATCTGAAGCTGCGAAAATTGCGCATTTCTGTAGTATGTGTGGTCCGAAATTCTGTTCAATGAAATTATCCCATGACATTCGTGACTCTTATAAAGAGCAATTAGAAGGTATGAAAGAAAAAGCTGAAGAGTTTAGAAAATCAGGCAATAAAATCTATCAATAATACAAAATGATTTATGGCAGTGGCTCTCGAAGTCACTGCTTTTTTAGTTTTAAAACACTGGGTAAGACTTCGGGTTGTGTGAAGTTAGAGGTAGGGATGTCTAAAATATAATATATTAAGTACCCATTTGTTGTGCATATTTTGTCATAGCTTCAATAGTATCTGTGAACGTAAAAATAGCGATTCTATAATTATCAATATCATCTAAATTAATAAAATCGTCTATATCATCTACATCATTACATAATAAATAAAATCTTTTTATAGCTCTATCAGCGTTAATATTTACTGGATTATTTTCTTCTAAAATTGCTCCTCTGAAATTATCATTGTAATGTTGATTTCGATTAATCTCATACCAATTGTATAATTCATTGACTACGTGAAGTTTACCTTCTTTTTTAACTTCATGCATGAAAAAGTCTTTGTTTATAGTTAATTCACCTTTATATAAATAATCCTTTTTATTTGGATATTTTAAGGGTCCACCTCTATGTCCTTCATATAATAAGGATTTACCTTCTTCACTAATTTTAAGTTTAACTAGATTATTAAGGTCATTTATTGTTTCGTTTTTTTCTCGTTCAAATACTAAAGTTGTATCTTTCCAATTAAAAGTGAATTTCTTTAAATCCATTAGAATATTTTTAATTTGAGGATAAAATATCAAAATAACTAAAAGAATTAATAATGGAAAACTAAAATGAGCATATAAAAATTTAAGTAAACCAATCGTTGACATCCACATGATAATTAAAAAACTCAATATTTTATCCATGCTGTATCTCCTTTATAATTCATTTACTACATACTACCCGATTTTACATAATAATATAGTTTTAAAATTTTGAGCAATTTTTGTATTCAATAATCTTAACTATTGATACGATAGATATATTACTTATTACATATTTCCAGGGTTATACAGCTAGGAGGTTGAAAGATGGATTCTAATGCTGAATTTAAAAAAGATATACTCTTTGCGCTAGGGGCACATTTATTATGGGGAATACTTCCAATTTATTGGCGTTTAATAGGTGGAATTAGTGCATTTGAAATTTTAGCCTATCGTATCGTACTTTCGATGGTGTTCATGATTTTAATGGTCTTCATTTTAAGAAAGTCACAAACCTTTAAACGTGATCTAACGCATCTTTTTACAAATCCAATCCAACTTGTCGCGATTATCATTGCTGGTTATGTGATTACAATTAATTGGGGAACTTTTATTTGGGCAGTTTCTAATGGGCATGTGTTACAAGCAAGTCTTGGTTATTACATCAATCCATTAGTAAGTATCTTATTAGCATTTATTTTCTTGAAAGAAAGATTTAATAAGTTTGAATCTCTCGCCATTCTGTGCGCAGCAATCGGTGTATTATACATGACCATTCGAGTTGGCGAATTCCCAATTATTTCGTTAATGTTAGCCTTCTCATTTGGTATTTATGGTTTATTGAAAAAATTGGTTCAAGTCGAAGCAATTAGTGGAATAACGATTGAATGTATCGTAACAGCGCCAGCCGGATTAATTTATATTATCTACTTATGGCAAACAAGCCAAACATCTGTGGGTGCGAATATGGACACATTCTGGTTAATGTTCTCAGGTGCCGTTACAGCCATACCACTCATTTTATTCTCGGCAGGTGCACGACGTATTCCGTTATCATTAACAGGATTTATTCAATACGTTAGCCCAACCTTAATCTTCTTATTAGGCATCTTTGTTTTTAAAGAACAATTTGATATCCATCAATTCATCACATTTATTTTTATTTGGATTGGTATTGCGCTTTATAGTATCTCTCAATATGTGAAAATGAAACGTAGCCCAAGACCTGAATAATCATTGCTAAAACTCCTTTGCTAGAAATAGTTAAAGGAGTTTTCTGTATAACATTAGAAGTTAATAATATATAAAAATATAAATCACTGTATTTTCTAACTACTACAGTCATAAAAATAAAAAAGCTAACGAAAATACGCTAGCTAACCCACTTGTGTTATGTAAAAAATTCCACTTTAGAACACAAAATTTAGTTACATATATGTGAGATTAATTGGTTCATTCAAATGCCTCTTCTTTTGGATGAATATTTCCATCTTTATCTTTACATAAGCCCATTTCATCTAATTTATCTTCTTCAGATTCAATGTTTGTTAAGAAAAAATTGTGCTCTTTCTTAAGTTGTCTATTTTTAAAGAACAGCATTAAACATAAGGCACTGTTAAAAATTAAAAATAACTTTTTCACTTTATCAATCCCTTTTTGATTGTGGTAAACACTAAACTTAGTTTGATAACGTCAACGAAATCATTATATATATTATGATATAATTAAAATAGTTTATAAATTATTGATACTATTTAGTAATATATTATATATTGTAACGCATACATCGATTTAAAAGTAGGTTTATATGATGATAATGAAAAATATTAATATGTTGCTTGGATTTTTTAGTTGAAAGAAGGGGTTTATTTGCAAACTATTAAGCAAGATGGATCAATATTGCATATTTATTTTGAGAATCCTATTAATAAGATTGAAAAATTGTACATAAAAAACGAATTTGATGCGCTCACTTTAGAAAACGCTAAAAATGATTTACATTTTAAAATAGATTTAATAGAAGTCGCTAAGAAGTTTAATCAATATGAAAATAAAAAAATATACATCATAGTAGAAGAATCGACGCCAATTTTAACAACTCAACGCAACTTAAAAGTTATAAATAACCAAACTGAAGTTTTAGGCTTATCTGAAGTGGTAGTTGATGCCAATGAGAATATTAAAATACAACCATATATAACTAGAAACGGCTTTTTACATTTAGCACTGGATGAGCTTGCTTTAAATAAGACATATTTTTCAAGAAGACACATTGATACTATAAAAATAAACAATAAGGAAGCATCTATAGCAGGCCAATTTGCATTACTGAACTCGACATTAGAGAATGTACAACTATTAATAAAAACGAGACTGACGGCAAGAGAAAAATTCGTAAATATCAATCTTGAAAAAATTAATCAAACGAATAATACATCCACTTATAATTTTTCAGTAGATATCTATCAAGATTTGATAGACTTCGTGAAGTATGAATATGAAAATGAGGATGTTATCGATATTTACTTAAACATCAAAGTACAAGAATCATCGGAAAATATAAAAATAAAAATCGGCAATCCTAGAATATTAGCAGAAAAGCTATTAAAAGGAGAAATCATCACTGAGTTTAAGGGGAACATAGTGTCACTGACACCTTATTTTACTATGAAAGGCCGTAATTTATCTTTTAGAATTAATACATACGATATTAATAGTTATTTAACATATGTGGATGAGTTAAAAAGACCAAAGCGTCTCAACTTTTTAAAAAAAGAAAAACAAAAAGTGTGGGTAATTGGTGAAAAATCTTATAAAGCACAGGACAATGGTTATCACTTCTTTAAATATATGAGAACCCATCACCCAGAGAAACCTGTTTATTATATTATTGAAAAAAATTCTAAAGAAGCTAAAAATGTTTTGCCTTTAGGAAATGTCATATTCTATAATTCAGCAGAACACTTTAAAATTATGCTTCAAGCAGATTACATCTGTACTACGCATCATCCAGAATTAATTTATCCTACAACTAGTAAAATTTATACACGTAAAATTAAAGCCATTAAAGTATTTTTACAACACGGCGTTTTAGGTACAAAGAATTTGTGCGATATCAATGGTAACCAGTTAAAAGATTTTAACGTAGATTTATTCATCACGAGTTCTAATAGAGAAAAGGAAATAGTTGTAAAAGATCTGAATTTCTTCAGTAAACAAGTTGCTGTTACAGGACTAGCTAGATTTGATGAATTGTTTAATCCTAATTCAGAAGTTAAAAACCAAATATTAATTATTCCAACATGGAGAGATTGGTTAACAAGTATTGATCAGTTAAAAACATCGGAATACTTAAAAAGAATGAACAATTTACTTCATAGTCAGCAACTAAAAGAAATCGCTGACAAAGGTACTGACATTGTTTTTTGTTTACATCCTAATATGCAACCTTTTATTGATTATTTCAATGTTCCAAACTATGTTACGCGAATTAAGCAAGGAGAAGTAAATGTTCAGAAACTAATAAAAGAAAGTAAATTAATGATTACAGATTATTCAAGTGTTGCTTTTGATTTTAGTTTTTTAAATAAACCAGTCATCTATTATCAATTTGATAGAAATGAATTTCTAGGAAAAGAAGGCTCTCATATTGATATAGAACAAGAATTACCGGGAATCATTGTTAATTCACAAGATACATTAGAAAGAGAACTAGATAATTTACAAAAGAAACAATTTGTTATCGATGCGTCGTTAAAGAAACGTATTAATCGTTTTATTGCATATAAAGATCAACACAATTGTGAGAGAATATTTGATGCAATTACTAGCTTTAAAAAGACTAGTAAAGTTAAAAGTAAAATGAAGTATGATATTCTTTCGCAACATTTACTGAATCGTTTTAGAAAAAATAAAAAATATTTTAAAACAATGGAAGTATTTAATGCTGGATTAATAAACTCATTACCTGTAAAAAAAGATTTAATTGTGTTTGAAAGTAATGTAGGGAAATTAGTGAGTGATAATCCAAAATTTATATATGATGAATTGAAGAAACAAAATAAAAAGTATCAAATCATTTGGGCTGCTAATACACTTTATCCATTCAACGATTCAAACGTTAAAACAGTTAAGAGATTGTCACCTGAATATTTCTATTACTTGTCTAGAGCAAAATATTGGGTAAACAATCAAAACTTCCCACACTATATTAGAAAACATAAAGATACGATTTATATACAAACATGGCATGGGACACCATTAAAGAAAATGTTGAATGATGTTGATACATTCCAAGGACGAGATAAAGATTATAAAAATAGAGTTAATCATGCCATTAAAAACTGGGATTATTTAATTTCCCCAAGTCCATATGCAAGCAAGTGTTTTAAATCAGCATTCGATTATCATAAAGAAATTCTTGAGGTAGGTTACCCAAGAAATGATGTTTTTTATGATATTGAAAACATAGATCTGACTGAGAAGAAAAAATTAATCAAACAAAAATTAGGTATTGAAAGTAATAAAAAAATCATTTTATACGCGCCAACTTTCAGGGATGACGAAATTAATAAAGCCAAAAAACATATCATCAATCTAAAACTTGATTTACATAAATTGAAAGAAAGTATTGGAGATGACTATATTCTCATTTTACGCCCACATATTATTATTAGTAATGCGTTAAATTTAAGTGAATCACTAAAAGAATTTGTTATTGATGGTGCAAAATACCCAGAAATCAGTGGTTTGTATTTAATTACAGACATATGCATCACAGATTATTCTTCAGTCATGTTTGACTTTGCAAATACAAAGAAACCATTATTATTCTTTACCTATGATTTAGAATTTTATAAAAATAAATTACGAGGCTTTTATTTCGATTTTGAAAAAGAAGCACCAGGTCCATTAATTAAAACAAATGATGACTTGATTGAATCAATAAAAAATATTGCTAACGTACAAGAAGAATATAGTGAGAAATATCAAGCTTTTTACAATCGTTTCTGTACCTTTGAAAAAGGCATCGCTTCTAAAATAATAGTAGAAAAATTCTTCAAATAAGACTGATAAATATATTTTGACTCCTTTGCTAGAAATAGTTAAAGGGGGAGTGGGACAGAATTCTTTTTAAATTCGTCGTCCCACCCCCGCAAGGATGACTAGAACTGGAAAAAGCTTGATTTAAACGCCTTTTCAGTTCAGTCAGCTACTGCGAATTTGCAAAATAGCATCATCATATTATTTATGTCCCAGGCTCATGTTATGTTTGTTAGTATAAGAGATGAAAGAGAGGTTGCTTATGCTAAAATCATTCGACTTGGATATTATTAAACGTGCTATAAAAATATTTATTATTGCTACAATTTGCTTAATTATTACAACAATTATCTGTTATTTTATCCATCCCTCATTTAATGAGTTGAAAGATTTAGGAAGTACGAGCGAAAAAATTAGTGACGCTAATGGGCTAGAGAGAGTATGGAAATATATTGTTAATAATGGCTTTCAAGTTCCATTACAAATGTTTATCTTGGCTTTACTACCTATACCGTATCTCTATCTAATAAATTTAGTAGTGACAATTATTCTGCCAGGAATCATGTTAGGCTTCCTTATTAACTTTGATATACATAAAGGTATAGTTGGATCGATTGCATTTATACCTCACTATACATTTGAAATCATGGGTTTTTGTATTCTAGCAAGCGCTTTATATTTATTGAACAAAGCGATCACACGTCGTTTTACCAATCTTTTTAGGAAAAATAAAAAAGAAAACTATGCGATAAAAACTAATTTTATCAATGTCATCAAATCATATATATTTATCGCCTTACCATTAATCATCATAGCAGCTTTTTTAGAAACATACGTAGCAGACTTCATATATAATCTTATGACTTAGTGTCCAAGAGCCAAATGAACTACATCCCGAGTTCATTTGGCTTTTTTATGCACTTATTCAATTTCTGACTGGATATTCAGGAGTTCGTGGGTTGAGTTTTTAGAAATATTTACAAGGATGTTGGCGATGTAATGTGAACTATAGTGCATTTCGCTATTCATCCAACGTTCAATTACTCCGATATGACCATGGATTGTGTAGTTTAAAATGATGTCTTTTTCGAAATCGAGTTCGACGTTGTTCTTCTCAAGTAATGGATAGTAGATGTGTTCTCTAACCTTTTCTACAAGAAGTGCTCTGAAGTAAGTTGTGTTCATATTCTGTATAAGTACTTTTACGAAGTCAAAGTTCATTTCTATATATTCTAATAATCTGTAGAATGAAATCTTAAATTCTGTATTAAAGATTTCGTCTCCTTTGGCCTCGCCTTTTTTCACATATTCAATCATTTCATAAATTGTGTCTTCAATCATAGAGTTTAAGAACTGATCTTTGCTTTTGTAGTGTAAGTAGAACGTACTGCGATTAATATTTGAGGCATTTGCCAATTGTTGAATGGTGATGTCCGAATAATCCACTTCATTTAATAATTTTGTAATTCCTTTTTTCAAATAATCATTAGTTCTAATTTGTCGTTTATCCATTTTAAGACCTCCCGTATGTCTATTAATTCAATTTTAATAAACGTTACTTTTGTATGTGTCTATTAAGTCTATTTTCCAGAAAAATAGGGCAAGAAATACAAATTAATATGTGTTACTTTACTAATAGACAACGTGTCTATTAAAAATTAACTGATACACGTAAAGAATGCAACTATATATGTTTGGGAGAGATGAACATGGCATATGTACAATTAGAACATTACTCAAAAATTTTTGGCACAGGCGATCAAAAAGTCTACGCCAATAATGATATTTCATTTGAACTTGAAAAAGGGCAACTTATGGTGATTGTCGGAGCGTCAGGTGCAGGTAAGTCTACCTTGCTGAACACACTTGGTGGTATGGATTCAGCTTCGGAAGGTAAAGTGATTATTAATGGCACAGATATTGCTCAATTTTCCGAAAAAGAATTAACAGGTTATCGACGCAAATCAGTTGGTTTCGTCTTCCAATTCTATAACTTAATACCAAACCTTACGACTTTAGAAAATATTGAATTGGCGTCTGAACTATCAGATAAGGCGTTAGATCCAAAAGAGACATTGCAAAAAGTGGGATTAGAAAAGCGCATCAATAACTTTCCATCACAATTGTCAGGTGGGGAACAACAACGTGCTTCCATCGCGCGTGCAGTAGCGAAAAATCCAGATTTACTATTATGTGATGAACCAACAGTTGCGCTTGACTATAAAACAGGGAAAACAATTCTTCAATTACTACAAGACTTGAGCCACAAAAATGGTAAAACAGTTATCATCGTAACGCACAACGCCGCTTTAAAAGAGATGGCGGACCACGTGATTGAAATCTTTGATGGCAAGATTAAGGAAGATTATATTAATGAAAATCCTAAACCAATCGCAGAAATTGAGTATTAGGGGGTAAGAATATGAAAACGTTAAGAAAAAATATACTTCGAGAATTCAAATCTTCCTTCCCACGATTTATTTCAATCACAATTCTATTAGCGTTAGGTGCGTTTATACTGATTGGTTTAAAAGTGACTGGGGATGATATGCGTCAAACAGGAGATGACTATTTCAAAGAACATCATATGGCGCATGCACAAGTCACAAGTCCCATTGGCTTTGATAAAGATGATAAAAACTATATTAAGCATATGAAGCACGTTGATAAAACAGAATTTAGTATTTATAAAGATGCTATAATTTCAAATTCTGATACAGCGATTAGATTAAATGAAAAGACAGAAGACCTTTCAACATACAAAGCGAAAGAAGGACGTTTGCCTACAAAATCTAATGAAATTGCATTAAGTGAACAAGACACTTCAAAATATCATATTGGCGATATAATCACGTTAACAAATAATGATGGTGACAAAGACGTTTCTGGACTTAAACATTCTAAATATAAAGTGGTCGGATTCGTTACCTCTAGTGATTACATGCAAAAACGTGATTTGGGTGTAACGAGCGCAGGTAAAGGTCAAATCGACACATTTGGCGTGCTTGCGAAGAGCGCCTTTTCAACAACAAAAGCAAACGTTGCTAAAATCACATATGACAATGTAAAAAGCCAAGCTTATTCAGATCAATTCGAGAAACAAATCAATAAAAATGTTGCTCAAAATGAGAAAAATTTAATGGACTGGTCAGACAAACAAGTCTCACAATTAAAAGAGGATAAACAAAGCGAACTCGATAAATCTAAGAAGAAATTAGACCAACAAAAAGAGGCATTAAAAGAGAATGAAGCCATCTTAAAACAAACGGGTCAATATAAAGAGAAACAACAAGATATTTCACAAGCAGAACAAAAGCTCAAAAATAAAGAATCAGAAATTAAAAAACTGAATGATGTTCATTTTTCAATTAAATCACGTAGCGATTATAACCAAGGTTATAGTCAATTTGGTGAATCAGCGAAACGTATCGACGTCTTATCGAATACGTTCCCAATTATCTTCTTCGCCGTAGCCATCTTAGTGACATTTATCACGATGTCTCGCATGGCTGAAGAGAAACGTACAAACATGGGCTTGATGCGTGCGTTAGGTTACAGCAAGTTCGACACAATGAAAGTGTTCTTAATCTATGGCACGAGTGCGGCGATTATCGGCACAGTCGTGGGTAGTTTCTTTGGTACATGGCTCTTACCACAACGCATCTATCAAGCGTACGCAGCTAACTTGGTCGTACCAGCAATTCAAACACCAGCACATTGGTTGTGGATCATCATTAGTTTCATCCTAGCGCTACTGTGCACAGTCGTACCGTCAATGGTGATTGCGTGGAAAGCATTGAAAGAGAAACCGAAATATCTCTTGTTACCGAAACCACCGAAAGCAGGATCTAAAATTCTGTTAGAACGTATTCCATTCATTTGGAAACGCATGTCATTCAATAAGAAAGTCACAGCTCGAAATCTATTCAGATACAAAGGTCGTATGTTAATGACCATTTTCGGAGTCTTTGGATGTACAGCGTTATTAATCACAGGCTTCGGTATGCGCGATTCATTAAATGGTATTATCGACAATCAATATAAGGACATTATTCATTACGATGTTATCGGCGTATATAATCCTAATGCCAGTCAGCACGATAAAGACGCTTATGAAAAGAAAATCAGCGACATGAAAGGCGTTAAAGCCCAAGATGATATGTATTATGAAGCGGTTACTGCCAAACCGAAGAATGTCATCGATAACCAACAAATTACAATGATGATTCCTAAACATACAGATAATTTCAGCAAATTCATGACCTTGAAAAATTACGATACTGGTAAACAAATGAACTTAAGCGATAATGGCGCAATTATCACTGAAAAGTTAGCAAAACTTGGTCACTACAAAGTGGGTGACAATATTACGATTAAAGATAATGCCAGCAAAACGCACAAAGTGAAGATAGATGGCATTACACAAATGTATGCAGGACATCATATGATTATGAACCCAACTTACTATGAAAAAGTCTTCGACAACAAAGTAAATTACAACGCGAAAATTATTAACTTATCAGATCGTTCAGCAAGCAATATCAACAACGTATCTAAAGAACTCAATAGCCAAGACGCAGCTCAAACAGCCATCCAATCTAATCAAGCTAAAACAGCAATTAATACCATCTTAGACGGCTTAGACAACATCGTCTTGATTATTGTAGTGGCATCATCAGCACTATCATTCGTTGTACTATTTACCTTAACTAATATTAACGTTAGTGAACGTACGCGAGAACTCGCAACCTTAAGAGTCTTAGGCTTCTATAAAAAAGAAACCGTCATGTACATCTATCGCGAGACAATCTTGTTAACCATAGTCGGCATCTTAGTTGGTTTCATAGGTGGTTACTACCTACATCACTTCATCATGAGCACACTACCACCAAACAATGCCATGGCAGACATGACACTCTACTGGACCAACTTTGGCCTATCAACCGTATTAACACTCGTCTTCGCCTTCATCGTCATGCTCATCATGGCACGCAAAATCAGTAAAACAGACATGCTAAGCGCACTGAACTCAGTGGAATAGATTATACAGAAAAGTGACAAAGATAACTCTATTGAAATTAAAATAGAGTTATCTTTTTTTACTCCTAGTTAGAATCTGTATATTTTTAAGAATTTATAAAAAAATGGATAAAATTAGTTCGAAAATTGATAAAATGAAATAGATAATAGATAGAAGATAGAGTATATAGGTGATGTTATGGGAAAATCATTAAAAATTGAAAACATTCAATATTCAATGGATAGGCTTAATGAGTCAGTACAAAAATGGGAAACTTCTAAAGACGGTAAGTTTTTATTAAGATATCCAACTGTATATATAATTAATGATGAAAAAAATAAAAATGAATTTGAAGTTTATGTCGGTGAAACTGCTGATATAAGAAATAGAACAAGACAACATCTTAATGCAGATATTAAATCAAAAGCTTTTTGGGAAGACTTTTCAACATCAAATAATTCGTCGATGTATGTTATTGGCCATGAACTATTTAATAAGTCGTTGACACTAGATATTGAAAATAGATTGATGCAATACTTATTAAGCGTAGATAATATTTCAAGGGTTCATAATAGTAGAACAAATCAGCAAAACGAATATTATACTTCTGAAAAGTTAGATGAAATATTTTCTGACATCTGGAAATCGCTAAATAAAGAAAATAACGTATTATTTCCAATAGAAAGTATTATTAAAGATTCTGCAATATTTAAAGCTTCTCCATTTCATAAATTGACTCAAGAACAAATCAACGCTAAAGAAGAAATTTTGACTAAAATTAAAGAAGCGGTTCTTTTAGATGAAGAAGGTCAATTAATAATAGTGGAAGGAGAAGCGGGGTCTGGTAAAACAGTTTTGATGAGTACGTTACTTTTTGAATTACGCAAATATAATTTAGACTTAAATCAAAATTTAGATATTCATTTATTAGTTAATCATAATGAACATGTAACTATTTATAATCAAATAGCTAATAAGTTAGGTATTTCTAGTAAAAATAATAATATTGTTGGTAAACCTACGAGTTTTATTAATACACATAATCCAAATAATAAAGTGGATGTAGTTATTGTAGATGAAGCACATTTACTTTTAACTCAAGGTCAACAAAGTTATCAAGGCAAAAATCATTTGGATGATTTATTAGAAAGAGCGAAAGTTGTAGTTATAGTTTTTGATTTAAAACAAGTACTTACAACTGGACAGATATGGGAAGAGGACCAATTAGAAAAATATTTTAATGATTCACAAAGTAAAAATAATCATATTATATTAAGAAATCAAATGCGTATTAACAGTGACGAAATTACATTTAATTGGATAAGAAATTTAATAGATGAGCAAACTATAAATAATATTCCTAATGATAGTAAAGGGTATGAAATCAAGATATTTGATTCACCAGATATGTTAGAAAAAGAGATTAGAAATAAGGCACAAAACACAGAAAGTGGTATTTCACGAATGCTTGCTACATTTGACTGGAAATACGGACCAACTGCACCTAAAAATGAAGATTACTGGAGAGTAAAAATTGGAGATTGGTCTATGCCATGGAACTATCAACTGAAGGTAAATAGAAAAGAGAAAAAATTACCATGGGTTGAACAATCACAAACATTAGATGAAATAGGTTCAACATACAGTATTCAAGGTTTAGATTTAAATTATGCCGGTGTAGTAATAGGACCTTCTGTTAAATATCGAGATGGAAAAATAATATTTGATAAATCAAGTAGTGCAAATAAAAAAGCCACTCAAAGAAGAACATTAGAAGACGGTTCAAAACAATATTTTTCAGATATGCTTTTAAAAAATGAACTAAATGTTCTTTTAACTCGTGGAGTAAATGGATTATATATTTATGCAGTGGACGATCAGTTAAGAGAAGCACTAAAAAAAGCATCGATAGGTGAGATTAATGAATGAAACAAAAAATACTTTAAAAGAAATAAATCAATTTAGAGATGAACGTAACTGGAGACAGTTTCATAATGAAAAGGATTTATCATTATCAATTAGTTTAGAAGCGGCTGAACTATTAGAACTATTCCAATGGAAATCCCCTGAAGAAGTAGTGAATACTAAAAGAGAAAGATTAGCTGAAGAATTGGCAGATGTTTTAATATACAGTTATATGCTAGCTGATAATTTAGATTTCGACATTAACGAAATTATACGAAAAAAATTAGTGAAAAATGCCGAAAAATATCCAGTTGAAAAGAGTAAAAATAATAATTCTAAATACAATGAATTATAGTTATTAATAAAGTTTACTTTAATTTTACTTCTCTCAAATAATTCATAAATATTCCTCTTGTAAGATGGTGGTGTATATCATCTTACAGGGGGATTTTTTATGAGAAATAAGCAGTTATTTAATAAGCGTGAGGCGTTTTCGATTCGTAAGTATTCGGTTGGGGCGGCGTCGATTTTAGTTGGGAGCTTATTGTTTTTAGGTGGCGGACAAGCTTCTGCTGCTGAGAGTAATGAGGTTCAATCTTCTGAGAATAATACTACAGAACAAGCTACGCAAGAGAAAGCTAGTGTTGAAAGTACTACTCAAAGTGTAGAACAACCTAAGTCAAATGAAGTTGCGACTCAAGAAACAAAAACAACTGAGGTACCATCAACTGAAGAAGTGAAAACTCAAGAGGCACAAGTTCAATCAAATGAAACGATACATAATGATGCTCAAAGTAATCAAGCATCACAACAAAATAATACTGAAGAAGTAAGTTCTGAGGCTTCATCTACTCAAGAAAGTGAAGCTACTAAAGAAGTACAAACTCAAGAGCAACCTTCTACAGAACAAGCTACTCAAGAAACTACTAAGAATGATACCGTTTCAACTTCAATTGAGGAAGTAAAAACAGAAGAAGCACCTACTAAAGAAAAAGTTCAATCTACAAATGAAGCAGAATCATCGCAAGATAAAACAACACAAACACCTACACAAGAACAAACTACAAAAGAAACTTCAAAGACTCAAGAACAAGCTCAACATGAGAGTAAACAAGCACCTTCAACAGAAGCTACTCAAGAAGTGGCTACCCAAGAAACTACAAAATCAACACAACCAAGTACTGAAAAGGCAGAAACTGGACATGATAAAATCACGCAAGAAAGTAACGAAAGTTCAGATTCTGCAGTAGCTCAAGATAAGCATGTAAACATGACGCAAGAGGGTGGGGAGTCTACTCAAGTAAGTCCGGCTGATCGACCTTTTCAAGAAGAAGTGAAAAATAATGAAGTAACTTCTACGGAAGAAGGTAGTGTGGCAATTACTGATGTCCCTAAGACTGAGGTTAAGGACTTAACGCCTAAGGAGAAGGAAGAACTATACAAAGTATTACAGGAGGATGCGAACTCTCAAGATCAACAACCGAAAGCGACTCTGTCTACAACGCCTGTGTGGACTTCGGCTCAACGTACAAAGAATGCTTCTAAGACAGGACAAGATCAATTAAATATTACGCATAAGGGTCGTTATACAAGTGGTGCTGATTTCGATAAGGGTGGTACGGAGATTGTAAAGTACAATCCGAAGAATGGCTATGCATATTCGGTGAATGGTGATAAAGAAGCGTTAGATATCATTGATGTGAAGCACCCTGGAAAAGATGGCGAAATTAACTTAGTGAAACGTTTGTATTTAAAAGATAATGGAATTGAAGCGGGCGATTTAACAAGTGTGACGGTACATCCAAGTGGTGATTACGTCGCAGTGTCAGCGCCAGCAGTGGATAAGACTAAGCCCGGACACGTGGTGTTCTACGGTTCAAATGGCGATTATTTAAATCATTTAACGGTCGGCAGTCTTCCGGATATGGTGACGTTCTCTAAAGATGGCAAATATTTATTAGTCGCAAATGAAGGTGAGCCGAATGATGATTACACTGTGAATCCTCAAGGCTCAGTGTCGGTCATTGATGTGACGAAAGGGCCTCAACATTTAACAGCGAATGATGTGAGAACGGCGTCGTTCACGAAAGAACATCAAAAAGGTATCCGTGCATTAGGACCTAATGCCGATGACGCTTATTTAAATATTGAACCAGAATACATTGCGGCAGATGACAATAGTAAATACGCTTATGTGACGTTACAAGAAGTAAGCGCGATTGCGAAGCTTGATATCGAAAAGGCACAAATTGTCCAAGTGAAAGGCTTACCATATAAAGATCACTCACTAGCTCAAAATTCAATGGATCCATCAGATAAAGATGATAAAAAAGAATTACGTCGCGTTCCAGTATTAGGCTTATTACAACCGGATGGTATCGATACGTATGAATATAACGGGGAAACGTATCTGTTAATTGCGAATGAAGGTGATTCACAAGATTATGACGGTTATTCTGAAGAAAAACGTGTGAAGAAATTGAAAGATGATATTAAGTTAGATGCACGTTACTATCAAGGCTTCACACAAGATGAGTTAGACGAAATGGTTAAAAATGGCTTGTTTGATGATGAGCAACTTGGTCGTTTAAAAGTTACGACATCTCATGCATTTAAAGATAAAGATGGCAAATTTAATGCGCTAGTTTCATACGGTGGTCGTTCATTCTCTATCCTAAGAGCGTCTGATTTAGAAATGATTTATGACAGTGGTAATGACATTGAACAACGTATTCTAGATTTATTACCAGAACGCTTCAATGGTAACTATGAAGGTCCAGATGAGATTGAAGTGGACGGACGTAGCGATGACAAAGGTCCAGAAGTTGAGAATGTCGTTGTCGGTAAAGTAGGTGCACATTCTTATGCATTTGTTGGTTTAGAACGTGCTGGCGGTATCATGATTTATGACATTACGAACCCTAATGAGCCTTATTTTGTGAAATATTTATACGATCCAGATAATAAAGATATTTCACCAGAAGGTATCACTTTTGAAAGTACTGAAGATAGTCCAAACGGCAAACCAACATTATTAGCGTCATTCGAATTATCAGGTACAACTTCAGCTTGGGAATTAGACGACTTAACAGGCGATGTTGAAGATAATAATAACCCAGGAAATACTAGCGGGGAGTCTAAAGATGATTCAGATAACACTTCTTCTGAAAATGAAGGCTCAAATACAGGTCATGAGGTAGATAATGGAGAACAACCTGATAACGTCAACGATACTTCAAATAATGAAAACGATGACGATGCTTCTGAAAATGATAACGACGACGTAACTTCAGATCAAGAAGATAATAAAGGTGACGAGACATCTCATCATGAAGAAGGAACTTCAGAGCATGAAGAAAATACGGACAATGAAACTTCTAAGCAAGAAGAAACAAATAGTAATGATGAAAAACCAATGTCAACTCAAGAAGACGAGGAAACACACCCTAATACTCAAGATACTGAAAAAGCACAAAACACACATAATGAAGTAGAAGATAAAGGTTCTTCTCAAAATGTGAATCATAGTGTTCATACAAGTCATCAACAAGAAGCAAGTCATAATAACCAATCAGCAACTTCAAATAGCCATAACTCAAGCGTGGCAAGTATTTCAAAATCAAATCAACACGCAGATACAACTAACCATGGAAGTGTAGTATCTGATAAAGCAAATCATTCAAATACTTCTAATGCCAAAGCAACAAATGAACTACCAAAGTCAGGTCAAACTGAAACAAATACAACCTTATGGTCAGTATTATTTGGTGGCCTAGGCTTAGCATTCATCAGAAAACGCAAATCATCAAAAACTGAAAAATAATATATAACTCGTATAACTCACTAGATGATTAAGTTCATTTAGTGAGTTATTTTTTATCTAATTTTATAAATAATGATTAAATACATAAATATCATGATATGCTAAATTTTGGAGACAAAATGTTATCTATTATTAAGATAATGAACCATTTTGTATGCGGAAATTTACATCTAAACTTGCTAAGTTTGAAGAGAGGTGACCTATATTATGAAACTTGCAGAACAGATTAAAAAGCATCGAAAGAAGAATAATCTAACTCAAGATCAATTAGCTACTGAATTACATACGACACGACAAACCATTTCTAAATGGGAACAGGGAACAATTGAACCCAATGTTCAAATGATTATTCAATTGGCAGAGAAGTTTGGTATATCAACAGATGAATTATTAACTGGAGAAGAAACTCCATTACATAAAGAGGAAGTAAATCAAACGCCTCAACATTTAAATTTTTGGGACTTTTTATCTCAAAAATGGTGGCTCGTACTAGCTATAGTAGTTATTATTTGTGGCACAATTTCACAAATTTTCGCAAGTTAATAGTATAGGTTTCCTAAGATAACTTAGGAGGTTGTGTATGTCTTTATTAAATAAAATTTTAAAAATCATTGGTATTATTATCCTAACTTTCATCATTACAGTAGTGGCTCAAAACATAGCCATTCTATGGCACTTAATCAATTTACATTCATTTGAAACAGTTTTACATGGTCTTACCTACGTCGGGCTTACATTTCTATTCATTAAACTTTTAATCAATAAAGGATTTAAAGCGAACTTACGAGACTATCGTATTAACTGGCCTAAATTTAAGATGAGTTATTTATCAATAGGTTTGCTAATACCAATAGTCATGTTTTTGATATTTATTTGTTTTGTCCCTGGTCATTTTGAAGTGACTAAAACAAAGAATATGACTGAATATCTTGAGATGTTATTTGAAATTATCATCCTGGGTGGGATTTGCGCGCCAATAGCTGAAGAATTAACAGTACGAGGCTTGTTAATGGGTTATATTGAAAAGAAAACAACCATCACCGTAGCTATCATAATTACATCAATCTTATTCGCTTCAGTACATTTGTTTAATGGATGGATGTCTGGAGTAAGTCTAATATTATTACTAACCAGTGGAACAATTGCGGGTATTTTATACGGTTTAACGGCGTATAAATTTAATTCTATTTGGGCAAGTGTGTTCTTACATATATGTTGGAACATGGCAGATCTCGTTCACGTCACAACCCATAATGAAAACTACGGCCTTATTCAATACATTACCGAGACCAACAATATATTAATAACTGGAGGAGATTACGGTAATAGCGCTTCAGTTATTTCAATAGTCATATTTTTAATAGCAATATTTGTTTTATTAAAAATACTTCGCGCAAATTCTCAATAACATTTTAACTTAGACGTCTCACTACATCGGTTAGTCTAAAATATATCAAATCTTAATATTATAGCTAAATTTCTGCAAAAAATAGCTATTTGTTCATAATTTTCGCTAGAATAAACGTGGTTTTAACCATAAGATGAGGTCGAAAAGGAGCGGATCAATTTGAAAAATAACAATGTTGGGGAACGAATTAGAAGCTTAAGGAAGTCTAAAAAGATGTCTCAAGAAAAATTAGCTGAAAAATTAAATGTTTCTCGACATTCGATTTCAAATTGGGAACGAGAAGTGAGTTCTCCAGATATGCATTCTTTGGTGGAGATGACAGAACTTTTTGGCGTTTCTTTAAATCAATTGGTTAAAGGAGACGAAATAATAGTGAATAAATATGTTTATGCAGCTTTAGCTTTTTTCCTTGGCGGATTTGGTGCACATCGATTTTATAGAAAACAGTATGGGAAAGCAGTCTTATATTTACTATTTTGTTGGACAGGTATTCCGGGAGTTGTTGGAATGGTCGAAGGCGTGATCGCATTTGTTAAAACTGCCGATGCGCAAGGTGACATTTAAATATAAATTTAGTGAGTACCGACATTAGGATAATTGTCTTAGTGTTGGTATTTTATTTTTGAAAATAAAAATACACTTATAGCATTGGGAGGACTATAAGTGTATAAATCACCATTATAGGTGGTTTGGAAAATACAAATGTTTGGGTGTTAATAAAATGTCAGGAAAGTCACATTCTATTTGTTGGGATGCTTAGCAATATAGAATTTACTAGAAAATTAGGGAGTAATTCTTTTGAAATGAGAGGAATATACGCATTTCAATATTACAAAGACTATATGATAATGACCCCATGCAGATACTAATTTATGTATCTATTTGAATTCTACCCATCCATTAATAATTGAAACCTTTTTATTGATAAAAAGTATAATTTTAATATTTATTTTTAAGAATAATTATTATTGAAAGTTATTTCATGATAATAGAAATTAGGGCGCTAATGAGGACTACGCTTGCATAAGCGTTATTTAACATATGTACAAGTATACTATCTTTTAGACTTCCTCTACGTTTATATGCTAGATACAAACCCATCCCCATTAACATGTACATTAAGAAAGCAATGATATTTCCCGCACTATGATTGGCAGAGAAGATAACTGAAGATAATATAAACGGAAGAATAAATGAACCTTTGTTAAAGATAGTTTCTTTGAAAATACCTCGGAAAGTATGTTCCTCCACATAAGGTGCTACAAAAGTTATTGCTACAAAAAATATTATTAAAGCAATAACAATAGAGGGTGTTAAGGTATCAATACGTTCTAAATTTTTCATTAATGCTTTATCATTATTAGATTGATGTTGACCGTAAATTGCCACCATTAAGAAACTCATTATTACGATCATAATTCGAAGACCAATAAACCATAAAATATTGATACCAATATCTTTACCTTTTAAAGATTGATGAATATTTTCATATGTATGACGACGATAATATGTTCTTACTGACCATATAACCAATGTTGAAAGAATTATAAAACCTATAGCCAATCCGATGATTAAGCCTAAACTTTTATTAGTTACTGCCAATCCTAATGTACTTAAAGCTAGAATAGCTGGTAATTGTATAAAAATCATAAAAAAGATGAAAATCAATACATTAAGAAATCGATTTCCTTTAGGTCTAACTATTTTGTCATTTACTTGATTATTTTGCTCATTTGATGAATCAACTTGTTCCAAATTAATAACCCACTTTCTCATATATTTGTGCATGAATTAAATGTAAACGCACGTATAATTTATATTAACATATACAAATTTGTGCCTAATAAATCATAAAAAAATTAAGAAAAACTTTACATTAGATACAAATATTATTTGAAAATTAGAAAATAGCTTTAACGGAAGTTTTGATAGGTGATAAGGAAGTATTCAACAAAGAGGGACGTTAAATTATTAAATATTAATATAAAAATTTAAGTGACTGTAAGAGGAATAACAAACGATGTTGTGTGACTTTCAACGAGTATTGTAATTATGAATATAATTGCTAGAGTGTTCATTTAAACAACTCTAAGATAGATAACGAAACGTAGTTGAGCGACGCCTGAGGGAGCAGTACAAGTTGAAGACCTTAGAAATTCCCACAGATTTATCTGTGAGGAATTTCTGGCTGAAACTGTACCCTAGGCAAGCGTCTCAACTCAAGTGAGTGAAAATCTATCTTAGACCTCAAGTATATTAAACACATTAACTAATATTTCCTATTTATAAAGTCCTAATAACAAATTAAAAATTTTCAGGGAACGTTTACTTATTATTTTTATTTATTGCATATTTTGTGTAATAATAAAATCATAGAAATACAGGTTATCATTTTTATTGTAACGCCAAAATACATAATAAATTTCAAATATCATGTAATTGTAAATATTTTGTCAATTACACAAAAATATATTTTTATATATTTGATAATGTGTTGTATTCTTTTATGTAATCGCTTACAATAAATGTGAAATTAATCACAAAGGAGTTGTACAAGATGCAAAACTTAAGAAACAGAAGTTTTTTAACGCTATTAGACTTTTCACAAAAAGAAGTAGAGTTTTTACTAAATTTATCTGAGGATCTTAAACGAGCGAAATATGCGGGAATAGAACAGCAGAAATTAAAAGGTAAAAATATTGCTTTAATCTTTGAAAAAGACTCTACACGCACACGTTGTGCATTCGAAACAGCAGCTTATGATCAAGGCGCACACGTGACATATCTTGGACCAACTGGAAGCCAAATGGGCAAAAAAGAATCTGCAAAAGACACTGCTCGCGTATTAGGTGGCATGTATGATGGCATTGAATACCGTGGCTTCTCACAACGTACTGTGGAAGAACTCGCTAAATATTCAGGCGTACCTGTATGGAATGGCTTAACAGACGAAGATCATCCTACGCAAGTACTGGCAGACTTTTTAACAGCAAAAGAAGTCTTGAAAAAGCCTTACCACGAAATCAATTTCACATATGTAGGCGATGGACGTAACAACGTAGCAAACGCATTAATGCAAGGGGCAGCAATTATGGGTATGAGATTCCACCTTGTATGTCCTAAAGAGTTAAACCCAACTGACGAATTATTAAATCGTTGCAAAGATATCGCAGCTAAAAATGGTGGCGAAATCTTAGTTACAGACGATATCGATGAAGGCGTAAAAGGCTCAGACGTTATCTACACAGACGTATGGGTATCTATGGGTGAACCTGACGAAGTTTGGGAAGAGCGCATTAAATTGTTAGAACCTTACCGTGTAACTAAAGAAATGATGGAAAAAACGGGTAACCCTCGTGCTATCTTTGAACACTGCTTACCTTCTTTCCATGATACAGAAACTAAAATTGGTAAAGAAATCCAAGAGAAATATGGCTTAACTGAAATGGAAGTTACAGATGAAGTGTTTGAAAGTGAACAATCTGTCGTCTTCCAAGAAGCAGAAAACAGAGCACATACAATCAAAGCAGTGATGGTGGCAATTTTAGGAGAATAAACAAAGGGGGATCTGCCTATGTCTAAAATCGTCGTAGCTTTAGGTGGTAACGCTTTAGGACAATCACCTGAAGAGCAATTAGAATTAGTAAAAGGAACAGCTAAGTCTTTAGTAAGTTTAATTAACAAAGGGTATGAAATTGTGATTAGTCATGGTAACGGACCTCAAGTAGGTAGTATCAACTTAGGTCTTAACTATGCAGCTGAGCATGAGCAAGGACCACCGTTCCCATTCCCTGAATGTGGTGCGATGAGTCAAGCTTATATTGGTTATCAATTACAAGAAAGTTTATTAAATGAATTACATTCATTAGGAATTGATAAGCAAGTGGTCACTTTAGTTACGCAAGTAGAAGTGGCGGGTGATGACCCAGCGTTCCAAAATCCAACGAAACCAATTGGCTTATTCTATACTAAAGAACAAGCAGATAAAACGATGCAAGAAAAAGGGTATCAATTTGTAGAGGATTCAGGACGTGGTTATCGCCGTGTTGTGCCTTCACCTCTGCCAATTAATATTGTCGAGTTAGACAGTATTGAAACATTAATTAAGCATGGTACGCTCGTGATTGCTGCTGGTGGCGGTGGTATTCCAGTGGTTAAAGAACAAGGCAATTATAAAGGTGTAGACGCTGTTATCGATAAAGATAAAACAAGCGCTTTATTAGCCGCACACTTAAAATCAGATCAACTCATTATTTTAACTGCGGTTGATTATGTTTATATTAATTATGGAAAAGATAATCAAGAGGGTCTAGGTGAAGTAACCGTTGATGAAATGAAGCAACATATTGCAGATAATCAATTTGCGAAAGGCAGTATGTTACCTAAAGTTGAAGCAGCGTTACAATTCATTGAAAAGAACCCTGAAGGTAGCGTGTTAATTACATCTCTAGCAGATTTAGGCGATGCCTTAGAAGGAAAGATTGGTACACTCATTAAGAAGTAATATTAATAAAGGTTATTATATATAACACCCTATATATTTTTAATAAATAAGACGAGCTTGGGCTTAATATATGTGATTTACATATTTAAGCTCAAGTTTTTTTGATTTGAGAAAATTAAGGGAGCTTAAAAATCCCCTCACTATTAGCGGTAGTAAGGGGATTGGTGCTTGTTATATATCATATACTTATTAATTATATAATAGCATCTACTAGTGTAAAAATATAACATTGAATAGAAATACGATATAATGAACAACACTTATTTGGTCTAATCTTTAATTCGAGTGCTGTACTTTAAATATGTGACAATGCTCCAGTAAATAACTAAACCAACAAGCATAATTAACCAAATGACATTTAAAGTGCCAGTTGTAATTTTGATATATAAATTATAAACGAGTAAAGCAATAAAGATTAGTCCATTTAGCTGCTACATTAAATTGATGTTGTTCCATTTCATCTTGTTTTTTTAACATATTTCTCACCCTTTGTTTTTATTTTAAGGATTAAATAAGTCGTCTACAGTAGTATCAAATTGTTTCGCTAATTTAAATGCGAGTTGTAAAGTTGGATCGTATTTATTATTTTCAATGGCATTAATCGTTTGTCGAGATACATTGACATTTTTGCTTAATGTATCTTGAGACATACCGATTTGTTTCCGATATTCTCTTATTTTATTCTTCATTATCAATCAATTCCTAACCAGAATATTTCTTTTTAACTATAAAGTAATTACTAATTAAAAATATAGCACCAATGATAAGATAAATTAGCTCTGGGAATTCATTGAATGGATAAACTGTATGGTGACCCAACTTTGCACCAAAAATTCGAAAAATGATTATAAAGAAAAAAGAATAAACTAAACTTACAAACGTTTTAGAGAATATTTCTAAAAACATCACACGCTGTCTTTCATCATATCCAGTATTATCTGACGTTTTTTCATAAGTGTTTTCGTATAGTGTTTCCTTTGGTAAAAACTTATTAGTAAAGATGGACCATAATATTCCGAATACAAGTACAGTTACGAATAATAAAATAGTTGTCATATCTCTCACCTCAAAATGTCAAAAGTTTTTTACACTTGTAGATTAACATATTCAAATTAAATGTCAAATTGTTTTTACATTTCAAGTGCTAACAGTATAAACATTGTGTGTTATTAATTTTCCAAATAAAAAAGCCTATGATTTACGCTAATGTGCGTAATCATAGGCTTCAAACCATAAAAGGTAAGTGTGAGGGTTGTCTGAAGTTAGACGGCCAGACCTCTAAAATATACTATATTAACTTAAAATGAAGTCGGTTAGTTCTTCGGCAGTGACTTTTCCAAAATAATAATTTAAATCAATAGCGTTGAGGCGTTCGATTAAATCTGCTTTGACCATACGTGTGCCAAGCAAGTGTTCTTCGACATCGTGAATATTACCTTGGCCAAAGAAATCGCCGTAAATACGACAAGCGGCAATGCGGTTATGTTCAATAGATAAAGTAATATCAATTGTGCCACAACTAAAGCGGTCGTTACGGTTGTATTCGTATCGTGGTGAACGACCATAGTTCCATTCCCAATTATCATACTTTTCAGCAAGCAATTGATCGATGCCAGCCCAATCTTCGTCGGTTAATTCATAGCGTTTGGCATCTTTAATGTCATCGATGCCCATAATTTGCATAATCATTAAATCTTTAAATTCTTCAATCGTAATATCTTTGTATTTCGGATCTAACGAATCACGAATTTGACCGACGCGGGCGCGCACAGATTTAATACCTTTCGATTCAATCTTCTTACGGTTAGGTTTCAACACTTCCACCATAGCTTCATAATCGACATCAAGGAGTAAAGAGTAACCACCATAAATACGATTGTTTAGAATCGTCATAGCCGCGCCAGAAATCTTCTTATCATTCAATGCTAAATCGTTACGACCACTTTGAATGACATCTGTCGCACCTAAATTATGCAACGCTTGGATGGCAGGGCGATAGAAACGTTGGAAGTCACCATAAATAGACGTATCTTGTTCTAAAATACAACATACATTCACGGCGCCATCGTCAACATAAACTGCGCCACCGCCTGTATCACGGCGCACGACTTTAATATCGTTGTCGTCTACATAGTCTTGGTTAATTTCTACTGCCGTGTTTTGAAAGCGACCAATCTCTACTTTTGGCTGGCAGTAATAGGGTAACAAGATGTCTTCATTTAGGAATATATGATTATTCACATAAACTTGCATTGCTAAGTTTACGGCACCATCGTCAATATATTTGCCATTTCGAATAGGTTCTATTAAATACATTGTTCTCGTCTCCTAAGTTGTTAATTTTCTTTGTGCGTTAATAATTAATGAGGCGATATCTTCAGTTAAATGAATTGTTCTATCTTGAATATTTTTCGGAATGCGATAGGCTTTCTTATTTAAAGTCATAAACATCGCATCTGGATTATGGCGTGTCATACGTTGGAAGGGGTGTTTAACAAACTGCGGTGTTGTGTAGCCGATTCCAATTTCTAGATATAACACCTTACCATCTTTATGAGCATCTAAAAATGCGTTGTAGCGGTCAAGTTGTGCATGGAAATCTGCGTCTTCTACCATGCCAACTTGTGCTTTACGCTTGTTGATTTCCATTGGCGCATCACATTTTGGGCAATGTGGAATAAGTTCATACGGAATCTTCATATCCTCTTGTTGCGCCACCATTTCACGAATCGCATCGTCATCACGGTAAGTTTGCGCATGACAATGTTGGCTACATTGCCAAAGAATGTATTCGCCTTGAATGTGAAAGACTTTATCCATATCATAGTCAGCCACCGCGAAGGCATTATCCGCATTAGTTGTGATAATATGATAATCTTTGTCAGCTAACATCTCTTTTAGCGCGACATAAGATGGGCCTACAGGTTGATCTAAGTAATTGAGCTTTACAAAGCGACTTTCGAACGCCCAATATTCTTGCCAACTGTCAAACGGATGTAGACTCGCTTGCAACATATCGAAGAAGTTATATTTTTCTATAAAGTCCGGAAAATGTTTCGTGAAACGCTCACCGATATATGTGAAGCCATCAGACGCAGACATCCCAGCGCCTATGCCCACAACAATGGCATCGGCTTCATCTATAGCTTGAGCTAACACTTCGTATTGCTCAGCGTTATCATGGCGAGATAGTTCGAGTGCTTGCCATTTAGCGTCGGTATTAGTCTCTGTTGCCATCAGCGAAAGCCTCCTCATATAATGCTAAATCTTTATCTGTAAACACATTGAAGATGACTTTAAGCGGTGAACCTGTTTCTCTCAAATAATTCAACGTTGTATCAATCGCAATGCGACTGGCTTCGTCTTGTGGGAAACCGAACACACCTGTTGAAATACAACAAAAAGCTAAGTGTTGTAAGTCATGTGCATCGGCAAGTTCTAAGCAACTGCGGTAACAACGTGCAAGTAATTCTTTATTCATTTGAGACACAGGGTGCTTACGAATTTGTGGTCCCACAGTGTGAATCACATGTTTAGCTGGCAGATTATAGCCAGACGTCATTTTAGCTTTACCCACGCCTTCTTTGCGGCCTTGTTGCTCAATGATGTCTGCACAAGCTAAGCGCAATTGAACGCCCGCTTTTGTATGAATGATATTGTCGATACAATTATGGTTAGCTTGCATACAGCCTAAGAATCGACTGTTTGCAGCGTTCACAATCCCATCTACAGCAAGCGTCGTGATATCGCCTTGCCATAAATAAAGTTGCTCACCTAAAACAGGTGTTAAATCTTCAATGTGTGTTATGTCTTGTTGGTTATTCAATGTAGATAAATATGCGTTTTGTACTTCTAAAAATGCCGAAGACACAGGCTTCGGTGGACGCACATTAGCTAATCCACGGTAAAGCTCCCATTGTGCCTCGGCAGTGTCAGGGTAGTCTAAAGGCTTATTTCCGTGCGCCTCTTTCCACATCGCACGGATTAAATAAGCCAGACGTTCTTCTTGAGTGTTTACCATTTATTCATCATCCGGATCTGGTAATGCATTGTATGCTTCTTCATCTACATTTTCTAATTTAACTAACCAATTTTCTTCTGGTTTTTCAGAATTTAAGATTGAAGGTTCATCTTCAGCTTTTGTATTACGTTCAACAATTTTACCTGCAAGAGGTGATTGTACATCTAATACTGTTTTAGACGCTTCGATACTTACGATTTCATCATTTACATTTACATCGTCAGCACCCATAAATTCGACATAACCTACTGTACCTACATCGTCTTGAAGTTCAGGTGTCATTCTATAGATATATTGGTTTCCTACCTTTTCAACATATAAATAATTAGCTAATTTAGCCATTTCATAACATCCTTTCTCTATTTATAAATACGTGTGTGCTAAAAGTTCGATGGTACGGCATCGTTGCTCGATACCTGGTAATAATGGTACGACCAAGACTTCGTCTGCTTCGAATGTCTCAATCATCGCATCCAAGCGCGGTTTCACTTGTTTTACCGTACCAGCTAAGATGCGTGCGCGGTGTTGTGCGATGAGTCGTTTGTCACGATCATTCAGTTGATAGTTCTTCGCAGTTTCGATAGATGGGAAACGGTCGAATTCCGCAAATTGACGTTTACCTAACAACCACACATCAAGCGCATGCAACAGTTGTTGTGCCTCATCTTCCGTATCCGTCACAATCACAAACGCCGTTATCATCACCTTAGGCGACATGTTTAACTTCGTTTTTTGAAAATGACTGCGATACGTCGCAACACTGTTTTTCGCCGCATCTATTTTATCCTGGCTAGGTAGTAAAAACGTACCTAGCGTGTAGCCCATACCTTGCGTAGCTGCAAACTTGGCAGAACGCTGACTTGTACTTAAGAGCCACATTTCAGGGTGGCGAGTAATCTGTGGTTGCGCGATGACTTTACCCACACGCTGTTCCTCAGGTGGTTGCGTTAAATAACCGCGAATATCCTCGATACTTTGTCTATAATCAAGATAATCGGTTTTATCCTCATCCATGGCACGTTTCACTATCGCAGTGCCAGGATTATTCCCGATACCTAAGTCAACACGACCAGGATACAACGCCTCCAACATCTTGAAGTTTTCCGCCACTTTATACGGACTATAATGAGGCAACATGACGCCACCAGAACCTAGCTTGATTCGCTCAGTTTGTCCTAAGAGATACATCATCAGTAACTCAGGACTACTACCCGCAAAGGCTGGCACATCATGATGTTCTGTTAACCAGAAACGTTTGTAACCTAAGTCGTCCGCAAGTTTCGCAAGTCTTGTCGTATCTTGCAACGCCTGTGCTGCGTCTTTGCCTTCGTCTATCAAGGCATAATCTAAAACACTGAATTCCATCGGACACTCATCTCCAACTGTAAAGTACCATTCCCTTGATTTATATACCCACTCCTATTTTAACGTGTTTGTACCATTTTTGTTAAATTTTGCTTTGCTAGCTTGGAAGAATTTCCCAGGCAATGTTTTTCATTTTTGAAAAGGGGATGAAAGAAGTTCATAAACAAGTCAATTGAGTATTGGGATGTGGCGTGTTACTTTGAAAATAATACATCATGTACGAAAGAGGATGCCGATAATGACACAATATCAACCCTTATTACAACCAATTACTTTACCGAATGGCATAGAATTAGCTAACCGTTTCGTGTTGTCTCCAATGACGACCAATTCTTCTACGAAAGAAGGCCATATTACAGAGGAAGATATCCGCTATGCCAAGCGACGTGCTGGTTCAGCGCCATTACAAGTGACAGGTGCCGCATATATTGAACCGTATGGGCAATTATTCGAATATGGTTTTAACATTTCTGATGATGATTGTATCCCAGGTTTGAGAAAAGTGGCTCAAGCTATGAAGCAAGATGGCAATAAAGCGATTATTCAACTTGCACATGCAGGCAGATTCTCAAATACGGCAATTATGAACTATGGTGAGGTTTACGGACCAAGTCCTATGACGTTACATTCGCCAATCAAACATCACGTATTGGAAATGTCTGTCGAGAAAATCCATGAAGTCATTCAACAATATGCCGATGCGACATCACGTGCGATTCAAGCTGGATTCGATGGCGTAGAAATTTCTGTAGCACAACGCCTGTTAATTCAAACGTTCTTCTCTACATTTTCAAATCAACGTCATGATGAGTATGGTGTAGATACGTTAGAGAATAGAGCGCGATTTGGTTTAGAAGTCATGGAGGCAGTGCAAAATGTGATTGATAAAGAAGCGCCGGATGATTTCATTTTCGGATATAGAGCGACACCGGAAGAAACCAGAGGCAGTGATTTAGGTTATACCGTCGACGAATTTAATCAACATTTGGATTGGGTATTAGAAGTCGCAAATATTCAATATTTGGCAATTGCGAGTTGGGGACGTAACATTTATCAGAATAAGACACGTACGCCAGGCGAGCATTATGGACGTCGTGTTAACCAAGTAGTGTATGAATATTTAGATGGACGTGTGCCGTTAATTGCGAGTGGTGGTATTAATTCTCCAGAAACTGCGCTAGATGCGTTGAACAACGCAGATATGGTCGGCATGTCTTCACCATTTGTTACAGAACCTGACTTCGTACACAAATTAGCTGAAGGACGCGAAGACGAAATTGATTTACATGTGCACCCTGAGGAGTTAGATGAACTCGCGATTCCGCATGCCGCCTTTAAAGATATTGTCCAGATGATGGATTATGGCGAAGGATTGCAGAAGAAAACACGCGACGAACTACGTAAACTCGAGAAAAATTATGATGAATAATGTTATAAAGCCACATTGATTTTATAGTTAGAATCAATGTGGTTTTCTTTTATTTTCAAGGAGAAGTTTAATTTGTGTTCGTTTTAATGTAAACTTATAATTATTAATAGTTTACATTGTTAGTCACGAACGTATCACTGGGCCATTTTAAAAGATAGGGAGTACGAAACAACATGAATTTAAATTTAGCAGAACGCATCTTAAACCATGATTTATTAAGCAAAAACGAAGCTTTAGAATTATTTGAAAATCCGACAATCGACACATTTGAATTATTAAATGAAGCGTACATTGTTAGAAAACATTACTTCGGCAAGAAAGTAAAATTAAATATGATATTAAATGCAAAAAGCGGAATCTGTTCAGAAGACTGTGGTTACTGCGGACAATCTGTCAAAATCAAACAAAAACAGCGTTACGCCTTAGTCGAATCAGAAAAAATTAAAGCAGGTGCACAAGTAGCGACAGACAATCATATCGGTACCTACTGCATCGTGATGAGCGGACGAGGACCAACGAATAGAGAAGTCGACCACATTTGCGACACAGTAGAAGAAATTAAAGCAGTGCATCCACAACTTAAAATTTGTGCTTGCTTAGGATTAACAAACGAAGAACAAGCAGAAAAATTAAAAGAAGCGGGCGTGGATCGTTATAATCACAACTTAAATACAAGTGAAAGATACCATAGCGAAGTCGTAACCACACATACATATGAAGATCGCGTGCACACCGTTGAAATAATGAAAGCACACAATATCTCACCATGTTCAGGCGTAATTTGTGGCATGGGCGAGACGGATGAAGATATTATCGACATGGCTTTCGCATTGAAAGAAATCGACGCAGACAGCATTCCGATTAACTTCTTACATCCAATTAAGGGCACAAAATTTGGAGGATTGGATTTATTATCGCCAATGAAATGTTTGAGAATCATAGCGATGTTTCGATTGATTAATCCAACAAAAGAAATTCGTATCGCAGGAGGTCGCGAAGTTAATTTACGTTCATTACAAGCTATCGCATTAAAAGCTGCCAATTCAATCTTTGTAGGAGACTACTTAATTACAGGCGGACAACCTAACGAACTCGATTACCAAATGATTGAAGATTTAGGATTCGAAATTGACGGGTAAAACATACTGAGTTTATTTATAATTGTTGCGAAAAAATAAAAAAGGAGCAAATAAGGATGGAATCTAATAATAAACCAAAAATAGCGCAAAAACGTTGGTTTAATATTATGTTAATCTTCGTAGGATTTTTAAGTTTTTGTATTTTTTATTTTGTTATGGGTACGAATTTCTTAATGGCATCTTTATTGATGTGGGGGCCTGTAGTCATAGGATTGGTTAATTTGAAAGAGATTAATGATATAGATAAGAATAATTAGATTAGATATTTGAAAATAATAGATGATTAATCTCAATGGAAAGATAGTTTGTTTTTATATATATCACCATAATAAAAATAAAACCCATATAGTGTCCCTATTAAATGCTTAAATATCAGTGTTGAGACTGACATAAAGCTATGCAAACGTCTTAATACTTTTTAAGAATAGGGATGAGAAAAATGAAAGAGAAAAGAAGAAAAGAATACGAAAGTTATTTATTAAAAAATTTAATAGTAGACCAAGATGAATTTTTAGAACAATATAATCCATGGCAAACTGAAAGAGCTAATAATTTAATTAATAAATTTTTAAAAATAACTTCTTCTATAGATTCTAAACAAAGTAAAGATAATAAAATAATATACAACGAAAATGATTTTTCATGGTTAGAAATTGAAAAAGACTATGAATATGCATACCTTATTAAAAAACCGAAAATGACATTTTATAAAAATATTCATTTTGGCATACCTAATCATTTTCACGGGAATATAAGTAAAGCTACAATATTTCAATGTTTAGCTAACCCAAATATAGCTTTAGAAGATAAAAAAACTTCACCTAAAGATTTGAGCGAGTTTTACGAAAAATTCAAAAGTGAACACGTAGAAGATGTTAGTTCTGATTTATCTAATTTTAAAGATAGTAATTCTGTAAAAAATCATCTTTTCGATTTAAATAATTCTATCTTAAGTAAAGAATTCAATAACTTAATAAATAAGGATAAAGATGAAAGAATAAACTTAATAAATAATCAAAATAATTTGGCTAATGGACATTATTATTTAGCACGTTACTACTATCCAATGTTAATAAAAAAAGCACCTAAAACAAATACTTTTAACCAATTTAGAAAAGCGTATTTAAATAGTGAAAAATTAAATACTTTACAAGATGTAAAAGAAAAAATTGATAGAATTAAATTATGTAACTTAGAAGTATTTCCGTTTCGTTCTCAAAATCCACAATTATATTCAAAAAGTGAGGATACACCTTTAATTGGCAAAGAATTAATTTCTTATAATAATAAAACAACTTTATTTAGTCCGAGAATTATTTTAAGAAGAATAGCTCTAAGTATTAAGCATAACGAAGAAAATAAGTATAAAAATAATTTTGAGCCAGATATTCCTATTTTTATTTTCAGAAGATATGAATATGTTTGGAAGGATTTAATAAGAAGAACTTTAAAAGAAAGCTATGATATTCTAAACGAAGAACTTATTGATGAGATATTAATATACTTGGAAGATAATTATTTTTATTATTTAAAAGACAAATATACTAAAAGTCGTTCAGGCGGAGCATTGCTTATTAACAATATTAATTATAAGGCGAAAAATATACCTTTAAGAGAAGAAAAACGTGAACTTGAAGAACAGCGAGAATTTGATGAGCACTATTTAAAATTAAAAAAAGCTCATAAAACCTTAATTTTTGAAGAAGATAACGATTAATAAAAAATAAACCACTTATCTAATATTGCGACTAGATAAGTGGTTTTAAAATTTTATAATCTTTCTGTATTTTTGCGTGCTTTATGGGCATCGGCTGCTGCGTCACCTGCTTTACGACTTGCTTCTGATGCATGATAATTTGCTGAGGCTGCATAATCTCTCGCTTCTCCAGAGTAGTGTGCTGCTTGTCTTGCCCAATGAGCTGAAGCGGCAGAGTTCGTTGCTGCCAAGTTAGAAGCGTATCTAGCTGCTCTAGCATCGATACTTGTCTCTGTTACTTTTGAAAGAATATGTTTCTGTTGACCTTCTAAACGTGCTTGATGTGATTCTGTTTCAAATAAGTTAATCGCTTCTTTTAACGTATCAGCGCGTTGATTATATAAATAATTAAACATTGCGCTTAAAGCATCAATATTTGAGTATGAATTTGGAATACGATTATAAACGCCTGAAGCATTTAAAGTTTGATTGATTTCGGATAATGTACTTTGATTTGAACGGATATTTTGTAAAGCAAGTTTAGCACTATCTTGTTCGAATACTTCTTTTTGAGCATTTTCATAACGATTAGAAGTCAGGAAATGTTTGCTTGGATTTTTAATTTTTTTATTTTGAAAAAACCAAACACCAAATACAATTACTCCAATAAAGAGTAGGCCAACTGATTGAAATAAAATAATTGATAAAATTATAATCGCGAGTGCTGGTAAAAGTAAAAATAACATATTCTTTCTTTTTATATTATTTAATGTCATTTTTCGAAGTTTATTATTTTCTTTATTAATAGTATTGTTACAATTTTGAATTTGAGTTTTTCCTTTAATCATTAGGGCAATATCTGACATAAGTTGTTCTTTTGAATTGTTCATTTTTTACTCTCCTTATTCCATTTTAAAGTCAGAAAATTTGATTTGTGTAACGTCTTTATCTTTTGGAGAAAGATCTACAATTTTTTGATCTTTATTATCAAGCTTAATCATCGTATATTTGTAATCTGAATCGTCTGATGAATCGCTATTTAATGCTGCTGGATTAACTGAGAATTGACCTGTATATTCTATATCTTTACTAGGATCTTGTGATTGGCCTGTATTAACGTCAGTGTAAGTTAACAAACTATCTTTTCCTTCTTCTACGGAATCTATAGCGCTACTAATATTATTTTTAGCTTGTTTCTCAGATATTTCCTTTGTTGTTACTAGTGTCATTAAAGGTTTACCGTTATCAGTGGTTACTTCTATATATGATTTAACATCACGATAAGGTGTTTCTTCATAAGATGCATGTTTACTATCAAGTGTCTTCTTCACTTCATCAGCATCTAACTTACGAATAAAATCTGGTGGTACATTTGAATCGCCATCTAATGCAATCATTTTCATTTGTCCATTTTTTGTTAAATATAAATATTCTACTCTAGACTCACCATCTTTATTACTAACCATATAAAGAAGGTGTTCTTTCTTATCATTAATAATATCTTTAATTGAAATGTTCTTTTTATGTTCGATGCTTTTACTACATCCTGTTAGATTGGGGATTAATAAGCCTATCATGATTAATGCGATTAAATATTTTATTTTCTTCATATTTCATTCTCCTTTAAGTAGTTGATTATTAAGAGGCAAGGGCAAGTAAGAAATAAACTTCCATTGCCCTTGGTCTTATAGTTAAACTTCATGTCTTAGATAAATCATTTGAAGTTTAATGAGTTCTGTAGTGAATTGATTGAGTAACGTAGTTGGAGATATAAGACGTAATGATTTTCTATGATTGAAACACAACTCAATCGCTTCTCTCGCACTCACTTCAATTTCAACAGTGAGAGACTTTGAAGTTCGTTGTAAGACTTTAATGTCATAGTTATTTTTCATTTTTTGATATAAATGAGGTGTGATTTCATAAGTTACTTTAGTAGCTTGAAGTGGCGTTCCCATATTTTTATGCATACTTTTGATAAAATAACTGTTTTTACTTTGATCAAAAGTGATTTCCTCTTCAATGTCTGAGTGAAGATTAGCTTCATGTAGATAATATCGAATATTATCTATATCTCTTTGAATCGTCCTTGGGTTAACTTCAAATTGTTTGGCTAAATCTGCCTTATTTACAGTTTGTTTTTTCAACAATTTAGAGTAGATATTAAGTACTCTATATGCCTGTTCCATTCGCATTTCTTCCCTTCACGAAACCTATTTTCATTATAAAAAACGACCCTAGACAGCATGAGTCATTTAGATGAAAGTTTTAATTTTATAAAAATCTTAATTTCATTTAATTTTGTGCGATATATTCATTTTTTCTGAAAATGGATAGTCGAATGATGTCTAACTAATCATTTCCTAGGACATATGAATGTAATACGTACCACTCTGTCAATTCATGAGGCGTCGTCGCAATTTGTTGTAGTAAATAACGTGTATTATCTAAATGATTTAAATAATGGAAAATTCTCTGAAAATAGCATTCGAGTAAATGTTGTTCATTGCCTTGAGTAAGACCGAAGTCGATTTGTTCGTAATAGCAAACGATACTGCTAGGTGTTTCATTATATTTAGCTAACTGTTCAGTAATAATGTCATAAAGCATAGTTTCACCTCCGTTTCTTCATGTAGGAAACTAAAGGCGCCTGCCAAGGCGACTTTTTTCTCTTACGAAGAACGGAATATTAAAGGGGAGAAAGAAGACAAAAAGAACGCAAAAAACCGCCATTACCGAGACGCGGTAATGGCGGCGCCAACAGATGAGTATCGCGTATTCAAGCGATACTCATCTGTATCATGCAATATTGAGATATTTGTATTTATATTGACTATTTTTAAACAAAAATAACCAATGATGTCTAAAGTGTCTGTATCAACTATAAAATAAGTACGTAGAGAATTTTGTTGGTTTAAAAGTAAAGCTTTATTTTGTAAGTAAGATGTTATAGAGGGGTTAGAAGAAGTAGTAAATTGATTGATATTATCTTGGAGAAATTTAAAAAATGAATAACTTATATTTGAGTAGTCATCAAAATCGGAAAGATTATAAATTCGATGATTTACTTTTCTCAATTTTTTCATATAGTTCAAGTAGATTCGCTGTAGTTAATTCATTTTCAATGTGATTGTTAAATGGTTTAAATTCTGCAGTCGCAAATATCATTGCTTCTTCTTTGGATAATGTATAAGAGCCTCTTTCTTCTGGAATCATAAGAGTCAACTCCTTTTTATGATATTTTTTATATATTATACGTCGATTTTATATTGTTAACAATTATAATTTAGATAAAAGTATATTTGAGATAAAAAAAGGAATCCAATTTAAAATTGAATTCCTTCTTACCATTACATCAGTCCAATGAGTTTCATCCATAGTGAGCCGATGCCAAGCCAAATAATGAAATAAACGATACCTAATGCAAGGTTCATCAGCCACCAACGTTTTTGGCTTATATAACCAGCGCCGTAAATGATAGGTGCCGGGCCACTACTGTAATGTGTTGTAGAAGCCATTAAGTTACCGAAGAAACCTAACATTAATGCACTAAATAATGGATGTGCACCAGCTGCTACGGCTACACCAAGTAAGGCGGCATACATCGCACTCACGTGAGCTGTTGAACTTGCGAATAAATAGTGTGAGTAGAAATAGAATACGATTAAGATGATAAGTACAATTGGCCAACTTAAACCGCCTAAATTGTGAGCGATAAGATGGCTTAACCAAGGAATGAAACCAAGTTTGTTTAATTGATCGGCCATCATAACAAGTACTGAGAACCAAACTAATGTATTCCAAGCGCCTGTTTCGTTTAAAACGTCTTTCCAATTCAATACGCCTGTGATGAGTAATAATGATAAAGCAATAAATGCTGTTAATGTTGCATCTATACCAATATAACTACCTGTCATCCACAATACTAGAGCGATAATGAAGACGCCAATCATGAATTTTTCAGCTTTAGAAATATGACCCATTTCTGCAAGTTGGTCTTCTGCCCATTTTTTAGCATCTGGCGTTTCTTTAACTGTAGGTGGATACATTTTATAAATAATAAATGGCACTACAATGAGAGAAATTAATCCAGGGACAATTGCTGCTAAGAACCAATTCATCCAAGTAATATGCACATGTGCAGTCTTTTCAGCTAAGTTTTGCGCTAAAGGGTTACCTGCCATAGCTGTTAAGAACATTGCCGCAGTGATTAAGTTACCTTGGAACTCTGTGAAGAGTAAGAATGCCCCCATTTTACGTTCAGTACCTTGTTTAGGATCTGAATCGAATGATTTTGATAAGGATTGAATGATAGGGAACATGATACCACCAGCACGTGCAGTGTTACTAGGTGTAGCTGGGGCTAAGATTAAATCAACGCCGACAAGAGAGTAGGCTAAGCCGAGCGTCTTTTTCCCGAAAAGTTTAACGAATTGAAGTGCGATTCGACGACCAAGACCTGTCTTCACGAAACCTCTTGAAATGAAGAATGCCATAGCAATTAGCCAAATACTAGGGTTACCAAAACCTTGAACGGCTGTTTTAGTATCAACGACGCCAACTAATACGGTAAGGGTAAAACCGAGGATAGAGACGGCACCGATAGACATTGGTTGTGTGATACAGCCAACGATAGTTGCTACAAAGATAACGAACATGAGCCATGCTTGCACGCTTAATGCCTCAGGTCTAAAAGGCGTAGTTAAGGCAAGAATGACACCGATAACTACAGGCAGTATAAACTTCTTATACTGAACAGGATTATCCATAATGAAACCTTCTTTCAATCTATTTTTTCAATATTTCATACATTAGGATAGACCTATTTTTTAAGAATGTACAGAGGATGTAAGTAATTAATTGAGAATATTTCTCATTATTTTCTATCTTAAGAATATGTATACTAGCATCGAAAATAATTGATATTTAGTATAAAATGTTACTCAAGGAAGGGGATGGGCTTATGTTTACAATGGGAGCTTTAATAGCTAAAGACGATACATGGGTGTTATGGGCCATTATTATCGTCTGGGCTACAGTGAGTATATTTCTAGAACAGAAATATCAATGGGCAAGTACGATTTCAGGGGCAATTATAGCTTTAGTCGGCGCTATGTTATTATCTAACTTTAAAGTTATACCGACTGAATCACCTGTTTATGACACAGTATGGAATTATGCGGTGCCAATATCAATTCCTCTATTATTGTTTAGTTCTAATATTTTAAAAATATGGAGAGAAAGTCGACGATTATTATATATATTTCTTATCGCTTCGGTAGGTACAATTATTGGAACAACAGTAGGATTTATCTTACTTCATCGTTGGATTCCATATCTAGCTAAGATTGGCGCTATGATGACAGGTAGTTATATTGGCGGTGGCGTTAACTTTGCAGCGTTAAGCACAAAATTTAAAACACCTAGTGATATGATTTCATCTACTGTAGTTGCTGATAATAGTGTGATGGCATTGTATTTTATGTTATTAATTGCAATTCCATCATTGCCATTTATTAAAAAATGGTTCAAGACAGACTATAAAGATGAAGCAACTCCAGAAACACAACAATCATATTGGCAACCCAAAAATATTCAATTATTAGATATAGCTTTTTCGATAGCAATAGCGGTTGCTTTAGTAGCAATCAGTTTTAAATTATCTGAGCTAATTCAACATGTAGTTCCACAGTCTAATATAGTGCTGACTATATTAGTATCTTTCTTTGGAGATCAATACTTATTATTGACTACACTAACGTTGTTAGCAGTAGCTATTTGGGGAGATTTCTTTGATAAGTTGGCTGGGTCTTCAGAAATAGGAACATTTATTATTTACATATTCTTTGTTGTAATCGGTACGCCAGCATCTTTCGTTACAATTATTAAGACTGCGCCATTACTATTTATCTTTGTGATAATAATTTTAATTTTTAATTTAGGTTTAAGTTTGATTATTGGTAAATTATTTAACTTTAAAATTGAGGAAATATTACTTGCAAGTAATGCGACTGCTGGAGGTCCCACTACAGCAGCGGCACTAGCTATAAGCAAAGGATGGCAAGGTTTAATTGGGCCTATACTTATTATAGGTACTTTAGGTTACGTCATAGGTAACTATGCCGGCACACTAATTTATCAACTTTTGATACAAATAGGATAGTAAGAATACAAAAATGGGAGATACGCCAGCTAGGGTTTGATGCTGTGTATCTCCCATTTTTTATATTAATTACTTAATTCATTGTCTTTAATGTCTGTGATGAACATGTGGCCTGGGGAATGTGTGATCATGATGTCGGGTTTGGTGTCTAGTGCCACGGATTGTGGTGTAACGCCGCATCCCCAGAATACTGGGACTTCATCTGCTTTAATGGTAACGGGTTCGCCGTAATCTGGTTCGTTAATATTGTTGATGCCTAGTTCTTCTGGCGTGCCAATGTGAATAGGTGTACCGTGAACGTTCTTGAAGTGCGTTGTGATTTCGGTTGCTTGGATGGCTTGGGCGATGGTCATTGGACGCATGCTTACGGTGATGTTGCCTTTGAATTGTCCGCTAGGTTCGGCTGGAATGTTGGTGCGATACATAGGAACGTTGTGTTCTTCTTCAATATGACGCACAGGGACGCCGGCTTCTAGTAGTGCATGTTCAAAGGTAAAGCTACAGCCGATAAGGAAACTTACCATATCGTCGGTATAAAGATCAGTGATATTATCTGTTTCTTTTATGAGCTCGCCATGTTCATAAATACGATATTTGGGCACTTCTGCACGAATATCTGCATCTTTTCCGTAATAAGGAAAAGAAGGTGAACCTACTTCTGAAACGTCTAATAATGGACATGTCTTTGGATTTCTGAAGCAAAATTTTAAAAAATCATAAGCATAGGCGGAAGGTAAGATAACGACATTGGCCTGGATATAACCTTCTGCCATGCCACTTGTGTGACCTGTTAATTTACCTTCTCGAATAAGTTGGCGTAATGCTTCCGGTGAATATTGTTTGTAATTCATAATTAATCCCCCTTGAATCCCCTTAATTATTTCAAGTTCTTATTACTACAATATTTAAAAATTACACTTATAGCAAGAGACATCTTATTTAATTTTTAATAATCACTTTTTAAAGAATTTGTATGCCAAAGTCATGGAACAATTCACAAATATTGGTAATAAACAATACAAACTCACAATCATCCAGTTATCATCGACTTTATAAATAACGAAAAAGAGTATAAACAGAAATACACTTATTATTACACCTATGATAGGTAATCAATTAAAATATTGTTCTTCATTACGTTTCTGTCTTGTCATCTTTCTGCTCCTTTTCAACAGTATCGCTATCAGATTCACGTTGTTCTAAAGGAATAGAGTAGTCTTTATCGTCATCAATATATGACATTTGGAAGTGTTTGGTATGTTCGCGGCGTAAGGCTCTCATGATTGAAATTGTCATTAGTAATAAAATAATAGAGAATGGTAAACCTGTTACGACTGAAGCGGTTTGTAAGCTTGTTAAACCACCCGCAATCGTCATCGCAACTGAAATTGCTCCAATTAGTAAACCCCAAACGACTTTATGTTTATTTTTAGGATTCTCACTGCCTCCAGTCGCCATACCAGCTACAATATGTGTTGTGGAATCAGCACTTGTCACAATCAGTAAGAATATTAAAGCAATTGCTAATGCGTTAGTGATATCAGATAGTGGGAATTTGGATAGCAACTCGAACAATGCAACCGTATAGTCTTTGTCGACGAGTTGAGTGATTTTATCGCCACCCATTGCAATTTTGACAGCCATACCACCAAAGCCTGAAATCCATACAAATGAAATAAGTGGCGGCACTATGAGTACACACATGATGAATTCACGAATTGTTCGTCCACGAGACACTCGAGCTACGAAGCCACCAATGAACGGTGACCATGAAATCACCCATGCCCAATAGAAGACAGTCCATTGCTGTATCCATGCATTTTTTCCTGAATATGGGTCAATACGTAAACTGTATTCTACAAAGTTTCGTATGTAATCTCCAATGGCTAAAGTGTAAGATTCAAAGATAAATTTTAAGTCGCCAAATATGAGCATAAAGATGAGTAGTACAGCACCTAAAATAATATTGATATTGCTCAACCATTTTACGCCTTTATCTAAACCAGTAATCGTTGAACCTAGGAAAATACAAACCATTAAGACAGTAATTGCAATTTTAGTGAAATTGTTATTTGGTACATGAAAGACGTGACTTAGACCGCCACTAATTTGCATAATACCGAGGCCAATCGACGTTGCAATCCCCATGACCGTAGCAATAATCGCTAGAATATCGATTATATTGCGGAACGGACGTTTGTAAGCTTCGCCAAAGACTGGCTCCATGGCAGTAGAGATTAAACCATCTCTTTTTTTACGGAATTGGAAGTAAGCTACAATTAAGCCGGCCATAGCGAAGATGGACCATTGCGAAATGCCCCAGTGAAAGAAAGTATATCCCATAGCGACACGTGCAGATTCTGCTGATTGATCTGGAACTTTTCCTGGAAAAGGGGAGTGAATATAGTGAGTCAGTGGCTCAGCTACACCCCAAAAGACGATACCTACGCCTAGCCCAGCAGAAAATAGCATTCCCAGCCATGATAAAAATGAAAATTCAGGCTCTTCATCGTCATCACCTAATTTAAAACGACCATAACGAGAAACAGCTAAAGAAATTAAAAAGATATCTAAAATGAAAATAATGAGTAAAAATAACCAACCAAATGAATTTGAAATAAAATCATAAACGTGTTGTGCATAAGTTCCAAATCCCTTTGGGAAAATGCCTGCCATAGCAGTGATAAGAATAATGATGGCTACCGAAATGATATAAACGAAATAATTGTTTTTCTTACGCTTGTCATTCATAGTTTTATTAAGTCATCCCTTATACGTTATTTAGTTATGAGTATACCTATAATTGTAATTATTTTCAAAATTCATTTTTTTGAAAATTTAAGAAAACTAGCGATATAATAAGTTGTTTTGAAAACTTTTTACAAAGCAATAAATTGAATATCTGAAATGCTATAATTGTTATGAATTTAGAACAATATTTAAGAAAAGAAGGTATATCATGTCGAACTATGTCATTACTAATGGGAAAATTTACACAGAAGAACAAGTTATTGAAAATGGATATCTTGTAGTAAAAGATGGCAAAATAAGTGATATTCAAGAAGGCGAGTATACAGGCGATTTACAACAAGTAGATGCTCAAGGACAAAATGTCTTACCAGGATTTATTGATATTCACATTCATGGCGGATACGGTGAAGATGCTATGGACGCCTCATATGAAGGATTGAAACATTTAGCGGAACAATTGTTATCTGAAGGGACAACAACGTTCTTAGCGACAACAATGACGCAATCAGACGAGAATATTGAAAAAGCATTAAAAAATATTGTGGCTTATCAAGCAAATCAGCAACCAGGTGAGGCAGCTGAAATCGGTGGCGTTCATTTAGAAGGACCATTTATCTCGGAACACAAAGTAGGCGCGCAAAATCCAAAATATGTACAACGCCCTTCAGTAAGCAAAATTCAACATTTTCAAGAGATTGCGAACGGACAAATTAAAATTATAACGTTTGCGCCAGAAGTAGAGGGTGCGCATGAAACTCTAAATGCTTTACATGACGATATTATCTTTTCAATGGGGCATACAGTAGCCACATTTGATGAAGCAAATGAAGCGGTTGAACATGGCGCTAAGCATATTACGCATCTATATAACGCCGCAACGCCATTCGAACATCGCGATCCAGGTGTTTTTGGTGCAGCATGGACGAATAAAGGTTTAAACACTGAGGTTATTGTCGATGGTGTACATTCACATCCTGCTTCAGTCAATATTGCCTATAAACAAAAAGGTAATGAGCACATGTATTTGATTACAGATGCTATGCGTGCTAAAGGTATGAAAGATGGCGAATACGACCTAGGTGGTCAAAATGTTATCGTAAAAGGTAAAGAAGCAAGATTAGCAAGTGGTGCGTTGGCAGGTAGTATTTTAAAAATGAATGATGGCTTACGTAATTTAATGACTTTTACAAATGATTCATTAGAGAATTTATGGCGTGTAGCTAGTTTAAACCAGGCAAAAGCATTAAAGATTGATGATACTAAAGGTAGTTTGGCTATTGGCAAAGATGCAGATATCGTTATCGCCAATGATGAAATTGAAATAAGTAAAACGATTAAAGCAGGCACAATTCATCATTTTTAAGACTACCGGCATAGTCAGAATATGATAAATTTTAAAACTTATAGTCTGATGCGTACATATTGTGCACATTTATATTTTTAAAAGGTTTAAAATTGCGAAAATAAGTGAATATAAATATTAACTATGTGAAAAATTGACATATTGATACGAAAGGGGGCTATTACGGTGCAACATGATTTAAGATTTCCAAGTGCAAAAAACTTTTTCACAACTTTGGGATGGTTGTCTATTATAGCTTTAATCGCTGTACTTGTACTTAACTTACTAGTTTATAGCACGTTTAACGGTTTTAATGATTTTAATTTACAATTCAACTTACATCAAATTGAATTAATTTTCGCAATTACGTTTGCGATTATCGCAATTGTAAGCATTATTATGTCTTTAATTTTAAAATTATTTAAACACTCATAATAAATAATTAAAGGACAGGATTCAAAGGTTTTAAATCTTCGAATACTGTCCTATTTTTTTATTTCAAATTGTTATAAATAGTGTCGTCAATAATGATTTCTACATTAGGGTGATTATGCAATATAGATGCTGGTAAATCTTCAGTTGTTTCTCCCTCTAATAAACGACGAATTGCTTCTTGTTTACGTTCTCCAAATGCGATTAAAATAATACGGTTAGCACGCATAATTGATTTTAATCCCATAGATACAGCCTGTTTCGGTACATCTTCAATCTTATCGAAATTCACACTATTGGCTTTAACAGTTGAATCAGTTAAATCCACCACACGTGTTTCACTTTCGAAAGACGTGCCAGGTTCGTTAAACCCAATATGCCCATTTTCCCCAATTCCTAATAGTTGAATATCTGGGTTGCCAATAGATTTTAAATATTCTTCATAGCGTTTAGACTCAGCTTCTAAATCATCCACTTTACCTTGAGGAATATGAATATTCGAAGCTTGCCAACTAGAATTATGATCAAACAATAGCTTATGCATGTACGTGTGATAACTTTGAGAATGTTCAGGTTCTAAGCCCACGTATTCATCTAAATTGAACGTTTGTACTTCGCTTAAATCTGTGTCGTTTGCTTCCAATAATTCAGAAAAACGTGGATAAATATCTGTCATTGTATTTCCTGTAGCCAATCCGAGAATTGCTTTAGGGTTGTCTTGAATTAGTTTCAAAAGTTCAATAGCTACATAATCACTGGCAATCGCTTTATTTTTTAAATTAATCAATTTCATCATATAAACGCCTCCATACGTTTATTCAACTAAAGATAATTATTCCCCTTTGTAAATGAATAAGAACTATTTTTAAAAATAGACTACTCTTATTGAATAGCGTCTACAAAACGTTCAGTGATTTGTTTAGGACGTGTAATAGCGCCTCCAACTACTGTACAGTGTACGCCAAGCTCACTTACTTTTTTATACATTTCAGGTGTGATGACGTTTCCTTCTGCAATGACTTTAGCATTTACTTTCTGTAAGATTTCTTTTAAAAATTCAAAATCATTTTCATAAAGAATATGACCTTTAGTATATGAAGTATACCCACGTAATGTTGTGCCAATGTAATCAAATTTTAAATTATCTGCTTGAACAGCTTCTTCGACAGTTGAGATGTCAGCCATAATTTCAACATTTGGTGCTTTTTCACGGATATAATTTACTAATTTTTTTAAAGATTCTTTTGGTCGTTCTTGTTTCGTAGCATCTAAAGCAATGACTTCACAACCACTTTCAATAAGTTCATCAACTTCTTTTGAAGTAGCAGTGATAAAAACATCTGAATTATCATAGTCACGCTTAACAATACCAATCACTGGTAAAGAAACTTCGTCTTTAATAGCTAAGATATCTTCTTTAGTATTTGCACGAATTCCTGATGCACCGCCTTGATAAGCAGCTAATGCCATTTTAGACATAATAAAAGATGAATGTAATGGTTCATCTGGTAATGCTTGACATGAAACGATTAGACCTTTTGGTAACATAAAAATTCACTCCACATATTTAAAATTTGTAAATAGCTTATTAAGTTATAAAGCAAAAACAACTTAATATTTTGTGTTGTTCTGAGATTATTGTTGTTTAAAATTTATTTACTCATATCATAACATCGAGAAAATATTTATCAATTTAAAAATATAATTTGAAAAATATTTTCATATATAATAAAGTTTATATAGCTTAAGTCAGAGGTGATGAGATGAAATTTGATAATCGTGTACAACGTAGTAGTCATTTATTAACTAAAATGGATAAGAAAATAATTGAATATATAAAAACACACGAACTAGATGATAATTTTTCAACGATTAATTCCTTAGCTTATGCTATCGGCACATCACCTGCCACAATTACTAGGTTTAGTAGTAAGTTAAATTATAATAACTTTCAAGATATGAAATTTAGTTTACAACATGAAAAGTCAGAAAAAGTGGTTGAAAATGCGCCATTAGTACAGTTGATTCATAGTTATCATCAAAATATTATTCAACAAACTGGTGAGTTTATTTCCGAGGAAAAGATAAAAAGATTAGCACATAATTTAAAAACATGTAGGCAAGTTAATTTTGCGGGTTTAGGAAGTTCAGGATTAACAGCAAGTGAGTTTTATTACCGTACAATGCGTATGGGAGTCAAAGGTTCCATTTCAACAGATGCACATCAAATGAAAATTTCAGCCTCATTATTATCATCTAAAGATATGTTTGTAGCGATTTCAAATAGTGGTGAAACATCTGAATTAATTGAAGCGAGTAACATTGCTCAAATACGAGGTGCTTATGTAGTCGTAATTACTAATTTTGAAGGGAGTGCACTAACTAAGAATGCAGATTTAGTGCTAATAACAAGTGCTCGTTCAAGTAATAATGACTCTAGATTCATTAATTCTCAAATAGCTACTCATTTTTTAATAGATCTTGTAAGTTATATATTACTAGGAGATCCTAATATGCACCGTACTTATCAACAAACACGTCAAGTTGTATTAAATAATGAGAAAGAATAAATATAAATAAGCCGTATCGATAAGTAAATAAGACTAACGATACGGCTTTATACTATTTTTTTATAGCACCAAACAATGCTGCGTGATTTTCTGTTTTAGTAGTTTGTAATCGCGCGATGCCATAATCGTTTGGAAGATAATTATGAATTTTAGGTTCAATATATTTTAAAAGTTTATCGCCTTGGGATGAAATACCGCCACCAATTAAAATAAGACCTGGATCGTATATGATTTGTATTTGAGCAATGCCCTCAGCTACGTGATTACTCCATTCATTTAAAATATCTACGGCTTGTGGATTTCCTTCTTCTGCTAAATCAAATAATTTAGGAACATCTGTTTCAAATTCGAACTTTCTCTCTAACATTAATGCTTTCAGCGAAGAAGTTGAAGCTCTTTGTTCGAATGTTTTTTCATCTTCAGCGCGGTAAAGTAAGTAGCCAATTTCATTTGCGCGATGGCGAGAGCCTTGGTAAATACCTAAACTTTTACTATAAAATGCGCCCCCAATACCTGTTCCCAATGTTAAACAAAAGATATTATCTTCTTCATAATTATGGAAGGTTAGTTCTCCAAGTAAAGCAGCATCAACATCATTATAAACAGTAATATCTGTTGATAAATCTTTGAATGCTTCAAAGAAGTTAGTACCGTCAAAGTTTTTTATAGTTGGTCCTGTATAAATAATTTGGCCTAATTCTGAATTAACAACACCTGCACTTGATATACCAATATGAGGTGTTTTCAAATTATATTGCTCCATAAAAGATTGAATCACTTTGTAAGTTTCATCAATGATTAATACATCTATATTGTTTGGAGTATCAATTTTTTTATAATCTATCATTTCAAGATTTTCATCTATTACAGCAACTTTAATATTAGTGCCTCCGATATCTACCGCAATTTTATACATGCAATAACCTCCTCATACAACGTTTATTATATTCGTTATTTTCTAGAATGAATATTCTCTGAATTATTTTGAAAATAATTTTCATTAAATTTAGTATATTTTGTTAAAATTTTTCAAAAATGGTTGTTCATTGAAATGATAGCGTTTACAATTCAAATTGTAAATAGAAATTATTGTTGTTGAATTTATATCAAACTTTATAAAAATTAATTCATATAAAAATAAATGGAGGTAATCAAATATGGAAGAGAAATTAAAAGGCTTATACGCTGCACTATTGGTGCCATTTGATGAACAAGGTCAAGTGAAAGAAGAAGGTTTAAAACAAATTGCTAAAAATGCTATCGAAACTGAAAAATTAGATGGCTTATATGTTAATGGTAGTTCTGGTGAAAACTTCTTAATTAGTAAAGAACAAAAGAAACAAATTTTTAGAGTAGTTAAAGAAACTGTGGGAGACGATGTAAATTTAATCGCTCAAGTAGGTTCATTAGACTTAAATGAAGCAATTGAACTTGGTAAATATGCTACTGAATTAGGTTATGATGCATTATCAGCAGTTACACCATTTTATTATCCATTTTCATTCGAAGAAATTAAAAATTATTACTTCGAAATAATTGAAGCTACACAAAACAATATGATTATTTATGCAATTCCAGATTTAACTGGTGTAAATATTAGCATTGAACAATTTGGAGAACTCTTTAATCATGAAAAAGTTGTAGGCGTAAAATACACAGCACCTAACTTCTTCTTATTAGAGCGTATTAGAAATGCGTATCCAGATAAATTAATCTTATCAGGCTTTGACGAAATGTTAGTTCAAGCAACAATTTCTGGAGTAGATGGTGCAATTGGTTCAACTTATAACGTTAATGGTCGTCGTGCACGTCAAATCTTTGATTTAGCACGTGAAGGCAAAGTTGAAGAAGCATATAAAATTCAACATGATACAAACGACATTATTGAAACAGTGTTAGGCATGGGTATCTATCCAACACTTAAAGAAATCTTAAAATCTCGTGGTATTGATGGTGGTTTACCAAAACGCCCATTCGCACCATTTAATGAAGATAATCGTGAAGCATTAAACAATTTAATTAAAAAATATGATTTATAAATATAACAACAAGTAAACAACATAATTTGTAAAGCAAGGGGTGTCAGTTATGCAACAGGTTGGATTTGGGATGTGGAATTGGGTTGCTGTAATTGGGTATTTAATCACGATGTTATTAATAGGGGCGTATTTCACAAAACGCGCTGGTAAAGATACAGATAGTTTCTTCACTGCCAGCGGGCGCCTTCCATCATGGGCTATCGGCTTCTCAATTTATGCTACAACTTTAAGCGCAATTACATTTATGTCTACACCAGAAAAAGCATTTTTAACGGATTGGGCATACATAGCAGGAAATATTGCGATTGTCGCAATTATTCCAATATTAATCGCATTTTATGTACCATTTTTTAAAAAATTACGTGTTACATCAGCTTATGAATATTTAGAAGCACGTTTTGGACCAAGTATTCGTGTTATTGGTTCATTATTATTTGTTATCTTCCACTTAGGACGAATTGCAATTGTTATTTATTTACCAACATTAGCAATTACTGCTGTTTCAGATATGAATCCATACATCGTAGCTAGTCTTGTAGGAATTTTATGTATTTTATATACTTTCTTAGGTGGCTTCGAAGGGGTAGTATGGAGTGACTTTATACAAGGCGTAATTTTATTAGGGGGCGCATTACTTATAATTATTATCGGAGCATTTGAAATCAAAGGTGGCTTCGGTACGATTATGAGTGATGCTATTGCTAATAAAAAGATTATTAGCGCTGATAACTGGAAGTTAAATTCAGCTGCAGCAGCGATCCCAATTATTTTCCTTGGAAATATTTTTAATAACTTGCATCAATATACTGCCAGCCAAGATGTAGTTCAACGTTATCAAGCATCAGACTCGATGGAAGAGACAAAGAAATCTTTATGGACTAATGGAGTGCTAGCATTAATTTCAGCACCTATATTCTATGGTATGGGAACAATGATGTATTCATTTTATCATCATGAAGAAATGTTGCCTAAAGGTTTTAATACGTCATCTATCGTACCGTACTTCATTTTAACTGAAATGCCTCCGTTTGTTGGCGGCTTACTTATCGCAGCAATATTCGCAGCGGCACAATCAACAATTTCATCTAGTTTAAACTCAATTTCGGCTTGTATTTCTGAAGATATTAAACACCGTTTCTTTGGAAAAGGAGCAGATAAATCAGAAGTTAATTTCGCAAGATTAGTTATTGTTGTAGCAGGTTTACTAAGTTATGCTATCTCAATGTATTTAATTTACGCAGATTCTAACAACTTATGGGATCTATTCTTACTTATTACCGGCCTGTTTGGTGTACCATTAGCAGGTATTTTCGCAGTTGGTATCTTTACAAAACGTGCGAATACAGTAGGTGTGCTTGTAGGATTAATTGCCGGCGTAATTATTGCTTACATTTTAAATGGTGTAGGTGGCGGAAATTCACCATTCTATGTGTCAATCATTTCATTCTTAGTTTCATTTGTTTTTGGATATTTAGTAAGTTTCGTTGTACCTTCAAAAAATACAAAAGATATTACCGGACTTACAATATTTGATAAAGACAAAGCATCTACATATATTTCTAAAGTAGCTGAGAAAAAATAGTATATAGTGAAAAAGAGTTAGAGAGTGCGCTTTCTAACTCTTATTTTATGTTTAAATGCTTGTGTTAAACTAAATTTGTTAAGTAAAAGAATTAGGAGTAACATAATGAAACTATTAAAAATAATTGGCATGTTTATTCTAGCAATTTTAATTATGGGAGTTACCCAAGGTATTACATCATTATTTGATAATCTTATTGAGTTTTTAGGAATTGGCGTTATTTTACAAGGTATATTTTATATTATTTTCGCTTTTTTCGTAGTGCGATTTTTTATTAAAAGGATATTCAAAGATAGTTTAGAATCGTACCGTATTACTGCACCTAAATTTCATAAAACATATGTCCTACTTGGTTTAGGATTACCAATTTTAGTTTATGCTATTTATTTCATTTTTGTCCCTGGTGAATTTAAAATTCATCATTTTAATTCGTTAAATGAAACAATGCGTATGATATTTTGGTCAATCTTTGTTACTGCACTTGGCGGCGGGATTGTTGAAGAAATGGTGTGTCGAGGCTTCTTAATGGGTTATATTGAGAAGCAAACGAATATTAAAGTTGCTATTATTTCGACATCTGTCTTTTTCGGCGTGATCCATGTATTGAATGGGGCACTCAATATAAGTAGCTTCTTACTATTATTGATGAGTGGTTCTCTAGTAGGCCTTATGTTTGCTTTAGCCACTTATAAATTCAATACGATTTGGGCAAGTATTACCTTGCATTTCTTTTGGAATCTTTCTCAAATTATCTTTATCACTGAAAAAGAAAGTAGCACTGCCGTATGGCAATATGTATTACATACGAACAACATAGCTATATCAGGCAACCAGTTTGGCTTCGAAGCTTCACTTATTTCTATTTTTGGTTATCTTGTTGTCATCTTATTATTACTAAGAGTTAGAAGAAACTCACGACTTAGTTGAGTTACTTAAGAAAGGTTTAAAGTTACTGAGAAGTTCACTATACTTAAACTGTAATGTAAAAATTAAATAAAAGGAGATTTGATATGAAAAAGATAGCATTATTAATTTCAACTTTTATATTAGTTATTACAGTAGCAGGATGTTCATCTTCTGAGGAAAATCATAAAAAAGATAGTGAGACTGAAAATAAACATACTGAGAACAATGAAAGTCATAATCATAAAATTCCAGAACACATTTTTGATAAAACAATGTCTAATAAAACAATTTCTGAAGCTACTATGAAGAAAGATATAAAAACATATTTAGATTCTAGCAGAAAGCTAAGCGATGCTACTGAACCTTATGAAGATAAGTTAGATTCTGATAAAAAATTATCTGAAAAACAGCAGAAAAATTATGATAAAGTATTAAATTTACGAGTTCAAAATGACGCTAACTTTGCTAAATACATAAAAAATAATAAATTACCGAATAAAGAATATGAAAAATATAGTAAAAAAATTAGTCAATATATTACAACATCTAATGACATGGATAATAAAGCTAGAAGTATGTCAAAAAAAGCTGAAGAAAAGTTAGATGAAGATGATTTAAAAGAGTTTAAGAATATATACAAAAATATAGATATTGTTAATGGTCGTGAACAAGATAAAATTGAGAAATTCTTGAAAAAGAAAAATATTGAAACTATCGCTTTTGATAAATAAAAAAACAGGACTCCGCAAACTCGGGGTCCTGTTTTATTTTGCGATTTAAGAAACATTTAAGCTTGAATGACTTAGAATTTTGTTATGTTATAGGTAGGTTACATATTTTGATATTTTATTTTTGAAAATGACTGCGCCAGTTGTCCTTCATTTTCAAGAAAAAAAGTAGTCCTAAAAACGGACTACTTAAATAATTTAACTAAATAATACGGTGAAATAACCAACAAGAATCAATATACCAGTAACGCCATTATGGATCATGTGGACCATCATACTATCGCGAACATTGCCTCTACGGTGATACGCAAGATAAAAAATCATGCCCATAAAGATATACATTAATGCAGCTACCCAATTGGTTGGATTATGTTGAGAACCGAAAATAATTGATGAAAGAATGAATGGTAACCAGAAACGACTGCGTTTAAAGAGTGTTTCTTTAAAGATACCACGATAAATCAATTCTTCTAAATATGGAGCAATGAACGTGATGGTTAACGCAAATACAATAACTGGGAAGGCTTGGCCTAATTGATCCGGACTAGGTTGTCCATCCATGTTGCCAAGTAACATTTGGTCGTTTTTAGTCGTTCTTGAGCCTGTGACAACTAACATTAATAGAGACATACCAATTACCAGTAGGCGTAGTAACACAGCCCAGCCAATATTTATCGCAATGTCTTTACCTTTAAATTTCTTCGGTTGTTCGTATGTGTGATGTTGATAGTATCGTCTTACAAACCACACAATGATACCAGTGAAAAGAAGGAAAAGTAATGTAGACACTGTGCCAGTTAATAAGTCTATATGAACTGAAAATCCAACAATGAAACTTAAGGTAACGATTGGAATTTCAGCAAGTATGAACCAACCAATAAAGATAAGGATATTTAAAAACTTATTCCCCTTAGGATAACGTTCTTCTTGAGATTGTGGAGTTTTATCTTGATGTGAGTATTCAGGGTTTGAAGCGGATGAAGCGTATGTATTCCCATTTTCATATTCTTGCATGTTAAACCCACCTTTATTTAATATTTAGAACTTTGAAAACGGATACTGCACTTTGGATGTAACATATATTTGACATTTAAGCTATATAAGTTTAGTAAAATTATTTTTTAAAAATAAGTGGAGTTTTAATTAAGAGAACAAAAGATTTCCCGAGAAATGAGGAGGTAAATAATGTCACAAGAACAAGTAGATTCACAAACTAAGCAAACTGATTTTCAAATTTCGCATAAAGCGTATTGGAAATTATTGTTACAATCTATTTTTATGATAGTTGTAATGTTTTTCGCTGAATCGATGGTTTTAGCATTAGCAGAAGAGAGCCCTAAATATTTCTGGGTTAGTATTATTCCAGTTGTCATCGCATTTTTATTATTATGGTTATTTAAGTTGAAATTATTTAATTTTAGCAAGATTACCAAACAACAATGGATGTTAATCATTATAGGTTTTGCTTTAATGTTCGGTGTAGATTATCTTTCATCTTTTTTCATGCCAGAGACAAATAATGAAAAAGGATTAGAAGAAGATTATAAAAATGTGCCAATCTTGCTTCAATTTTTATCAATTGGCCTCTTAGGACCAATCTTAGAAGAAGTTGTATTTAGAGGATTACTTATTAAAGGCATATTTAGAGGCGCGCCAATTATAGGAGCCATTGTTTCGGTCATATTATTTGCGGGTGCCCATGGCCCAATTACTATTGGAGAATGGTTTGTTTATGGATTTTCTGGCTTAATATTTGTATTTGCTTATTTGAAGACTGGACGCTTAGAAGTAGCAATACTAATTCATATTTTAAATAACTCATTTGTTGTCATTCAAAATTATTTCTGGTAAATATGCAATCATTATTAACATTAATATATAGAAATGGAGAGGTCTAATGTATTCACTAGATCTCTCCTTTTAATAACCTTTTCTTAATCACTACCAATTTTTAAATGTTTACCGGGAAGGCTGTGTAATAAATACGGATCATGCGTAATAATAATTAATTGCAAGTTTTCAATTTCTCGCAAAGTCTGTAAAATCAGTTCTTCATTAATCACATCTAGGTTAGTTGTAGCTTCATCTAAGATAATGACGTCAGGCTCAACTAACAAGGCTTTCGCTATCCATAATCGTTGGAATTGGCCACCACTTAAATTACTCACTTTTTTATTTAATAACTGTGAGTCTAATTTACATAGTGTCATCGCGTTCTGCATTTTTTCTTTATGCAAGTGTTCAGGGATATGAAAGTTTTTCAAAGGTTGTTTTAATATCCATTCAACAGTCTTTCTAGGATCTAGAGTATTTGAATTATACTGTGGAATATATTGAATATGTTTCATCCACTCATAGCGTGATACTTTTCCGAGAGTTAAATCGTTATAGTTGATGATACCTTGATAGTTGTCATCTAAACCGGCAATGATTTGAGCGAGGGTAGACTTACCGCTCCCACTAACTCCACTAATAATGATGTTTTCATGACTATTAGCTTCATAATTAAAGTTTCTAAATATTGTTTTATCTGAAAATGATTTATTCAACTGTTTAATTTGTAACATATTGATTTCTCCTATTCGAAAGTTCAATCAATTGTCGTGTGTAGCTATGCTGAGGGTGCTCTAAAATTTGTTGAGCCGTACCGCTTTCAATGATTTCGCCTTGATACATAACGCTAATATGCGTGGCATATTCTCTAACTAAACTTAAATCGTGTGTAATAAATAAGATGGTCATTCCATGTTCTTGAATGACATGATTTAATAAGCGCATTAAGTTATTACGGTTATCATAATCTAACGCGCTTGTAGGTTCATCGGCAATCATGAACTTGGCTTCTCTAATAATTGCCATTACTAATGCCACACGTTGTGCCATTCCTCCGCTTAATTGAAAAGGATAGGAATGATATACGTCTTCTACTTGTGTCAAACCTAAATTCCTAAATTGACGTAGCACAAATTCACGTTGTTGATCGCGAGACAATTTAGAATTAAATGAATCAAATAAGGCATCGAAATGTTTTTGAATACGCACATTTTGAAAGAAATTACTATTTGCATCTTGGAACATAGCATCTGTTTGATTAAGGTTAATTTCAATCTTTCCTTCATAACGTAAGTTAGGTTGATGCATGTGTAAAGCAGTACGAGATAGTAATGATTTACCGCTACCACTTTCACCTACTAAACAATGGAAACTACCTTCAATCACGTCTAAATCTACATGTTTTAATAGTGCAACGTCGCCATCGTAGACGGAGACATTTTCCAAATGTAATAAGGACTTTAACGAATGAAGCGTCGATTCAATATTTGACATATGAGCGCGAATCCTCCTAACAACACACCAGGAAAGAAGAATAACCAAGGTGCAGAATAGAAATAACTCTTACCGTCATACAGGATAGCGCCTAATTCAGGTAAGGGTGGTTTAACGCCTAATCCAATAAAGGCCAAACCAGAAATACTTAACATTAATTTACCGAAATCTGCGGTTACGAGTGCCATGACATTACTTAAAAGATGTGGAATGACATGATGGATAGTCGTTTGAACTTTAGATAAGCCACTTAAAGATGCATATTTCACAAAGGGTTGTGTTTGTGCATCACGGGCTAAATTTCTGAAATAACGTAAATAACGACCTAACCAGCCAATAATAAGCGCTAAGCATAAACCGACAATCGAATTATTAACAAAGCCAAGGACAACCAATGCAATAATAATCGCAGGAAGCGCAATTAACATATCAGCTGCCGCCATCATAATCGAATCGAACCAGCGTCCTATAAGTGCAGACATCAATCCTAAGATGAGGCCAAGGACGACTGTGCCAATTAAAATGAGCGTGGTTAAGCCAAGTGTGACCATACTGCCGACAAAAAGACGTGTTAAGAAGTCGCGTCCTAAGTCATCTGTACCTAATAAATGATGTAAGCTAGGTGGAATTAACGCATCCGATTGGTGAATGTCATTCGCGTTATCATATAAGGTATAGGCGAGCATGGCGAGAACTAAAATGGTAATGGGCCATATCCAGTGTTTAATCTTCATAAGTTATACGGCCTCCTAACTTTTTAGACATTCTTAAGCGCGGATCACTTTTCTCTAGTAAAATATCGCCAAGGAAATTGAGTACCATAATCATTAAAATAATAATCATTAAGATACCTTGAATTAACGGATAATCGCGCAAATTAATACCATTGATTAACAGTTTACCTAATCCTGAAATACTGAAAATCACTTCTAGAATAATGACACGACTAAATAAGTGAATAAAATTATTAATCGTAATGGTTAATAATGGTGCTAATATTTCTTTGATTTGCACATAAATGCGATCTTTCAGTTTAAATTGTCGTAATTGTGCCAACTGATAAGGTTGGTTGTGAAGTGTACGTTCGAAAAGATGACTGCTGAGTAAAATCATATGGCTACCTTCTACTAACACTAATATAGTGATAGGGAGCACAAAGTATTCCCAACTATTACTACCTACGAATGGGAATAAATGCCATTTCACACCAAAATAATAGATGAAAATGATAGCTAGCCAATACTCTGGTAATGATGTAATAAGTTGAGAGAGTCTCATAATTGATTGCGACCACTTAGAACGTGGATGATTACCACATAAATAACCAATGACATAGCCGAATGGGAATAAAATCATCGCTGAACCGAGAATAAGTTTCAATGTTGGTGCCATTGCTTGCGTGATACGGTCAGTAACAGGTTCACCGTTACTAAAGCTTGTGCCTAAGTCACCTGTAAAGGCATGACCAAGCCATTGTACGTAGCGAATAGGCATCGCTTGGCTAAGTCCTAACTTTTCTTGTGCCATTTTAATGCGTTCTGGTGTAATTTGTGCTACACCATGTTCTTGTAAATATTGAACGGCAGGGTTGCCGGTTGTATTTTCCAAAAGAACAAATAGAATAAATGAAATGACGACTAAATAAATTACTAATTTTATAAATTGTTTAATAATATTATTCATGGTTCTTTACCTTCAATTTATCAAAGTTTATAGGTGCATCTGTTTGGCCAGAAAATTCAAAATTGCTGATTTTAGGTGTCGTTACAAAGGTTTCATTTGGGTAAGAAATGGGCACCGCTAAGTATTGATTATCAATATAGTTAGATAATTTGTCGAAAGCACTTTGACGTTGTTGCTTATCAATAATTGTAGGGAACTGTTTAATCATTTCTGTTAATTTCGAATCATCTGCGAAGACGCCAGGTTGATGCTTCGCTTGTTTGAAACGTGCATTTAAGATATTATATGGCATCAAGGCATTTGTATAAGTACGGTAATAAATAAGGTCGAAGTCTTTACGTACTGTTAGCGTTTCGTAATATGTTTGTGCGTCTAGGATATTGATATCTAATTTGATACCTACTTTTTTTAACGCTTGTTGCATAATTTCAGCTTTCGTTTTCCACTCTGGAAATTCATGGGTTTGAAGTGCAAGTTTAAGTGACAGTACTTTGCCATCCTTTTCAAAATAACCGCTAGAATTCTTCTTGTAGCTCGCTTCTTTGAGCAATTTCTCTGAATCTGAAGGCGCGTATGTATGATTGTGTTGATTATTTGAATTAACATATGGCACGTCACTTTGGAATAATCCTTTGAGTTGCTTGTTAGGAGATAGGTCGTTAGTATCTATCGCCTTACTGATAGCTTCACGGATGCGTTTATCATTTAAGACTTTATTCTGAGGGTTAAAGCCCATAAATTGAGTTTCTGTACTTGGATAAGTATTCACTTTTAAATCATTGCTACGATAAGATTCTTTGACTTGTTGTGGCGTCATCTGACCTAATGAACCGCCAGTAATATCGATAGAACGACTTTCAATGGCTAAGTGTCTCGAATCACTATCCTCAATCGATTGAAAGGTTAGATTGTAATCGAGAGGATGGCCATTGTGATAATACTGATTGGGTTTAAATGTTACTGTTTCATTCGTTGAGCCAGCCACTTTGAATGGCCCCGTGCCAATCGCTTTCTCGAACTTGCCAGTCGTCTTGCCATCTTTCACCGCATGAGGACTCATGATACGAAGCGGTCTAATTTGCGTGAGTTCAGGCAATACTTGGTTAGACGATTCCTTCAATTTAATCTCAACTGTATATTTATCTTTAATGTTGACCGATTGCAATTTATCTAGCGTTTCCATTGGATTCGTTTTATCTGTAGCTTTCGCTCTCTCTATTGAAAATTTGACCGCCGACGCGTCAAAATCAGAACCATCATTAAACTTCACATTATGTTTCAAATGGAACGTATAGTCTTTACCATCTTCTGAAGCCTCCCATGATGTAGCGAGACCAGGTTCAATTTTGCCACCTTTGCCATAAGTCACAAGCGGTTGGTACACCGCACTATACACGGGCATAGGAACATCAAATGCTTGAGCATCTAATTTGTTAGGGTTAAATTCGCGGGGTAACGACACTTTAACCTCTTTATCGTCATGATGTTGTTGAGCACAGCCACTTAACATGAGCATGGCGCACATAGAAAGTGAACAAAATATGCGCTTTTTCAATACACTACCTTCTTTCCCTTGTATACATAAATATATTTTTTGTATTAAGTTCATATACAAATTTTATTATTATTATATGATACACCTTTAAAGCCTTCTTTGAAAATTCAAGTTAGAATTTGTGACATGAAAAAAAGAGGGCATACGCCCCCTTGATCTTGAATAGTTATAAATTTAAGCACTTATAGTGTGATGTACTAATTATTGATTTAAAGCATGTTCAATTTAATGTGTTTCGCCTAATGCGATTTTTGCGTCTTCATCTCTTGAGATTGCTTTGATTGCAGCTGTTAAGCCTTTAGCAATCGTTTCAATAGACATTGAAGGTTTTTCAGGTTTATCTGTGACTTGTTCTGGGATAAATGGCACGTGGATGAAGCCAAATAATAAGCCAGGATAAGTTTTATCTGCTAGATAACCTAATTGATATAAGATGTGATTGCAGACAAAAGTGCCTGCCGTGTTTGATAAGCTTGCTGGAACGCCGGCTTGTTTAATCGCTTCTGTCATCTTCTTAACTGGTAAGTTTGAGAAGTATGCAGGTGCACCGTCTTCTTGAATAGCGACATCAATTGGTTGATTACCTTTGTTATCTGCAATACGTGCGTCATCAATGTTAATGCCAACACGTTCTGGTGTTAAATCATAACGTCCGCCAGCTTGTCCGATTGCTAATACAGCATCGTAGCCACCTTTAGCCAATTCTTTATCCACTGCCTCTTTAGATTCATGGAAGACAGTGGGGATTTCTAACTTTGTAATCGTATGTTCGCCAATGTGCTCCTCTAATTGTTTAACTGCCTCTAATGCAGGATTAATCTTTTCGCCACCAAATGGATCAAATGCTGTAACTAGAATTTTCATTATTCATTTCCTCCTTTAATTTTTAAAATGCCCAGAAATACATCAGAGCAATGTGAATAACTATAAGTGCTAATGCTATAGGTGCCTGTGCTTTAATAACACCAAACTCTTGTTTCATCTCAAGTAATGCCACTGGTAATGTGTTGAAGTTTGCCGCCATCGGTGTAAGTAATGTGCCACAGAAACCGCCTGTCATTGCTAATGCGCCGGCAACGATTGGATCACCACCTTGAGCTATAACAAAAGGAATACCGATACTTGCAGTAATTACCGTAAAGGCTGCGAAAGCATTTCCCATCAACATTGTGAAAAGTACCATTCCTAAAATGTATGCTGTGGCTCCAATTAAGTGATTTCCTTCAGGTAAAAATGATGAAATACCTTTAGAAATAACTTGACCAACGCCGCTTGCAGTAAATAGCACACCAAGTGCTGCTAAGAATTGTGGCAGAATACCTGTGGTACCTACTTGTTGCGTCAAACGGTCACTGTCATATAGAACATAAGATAATTTAGGTTTAATAATGAGCAGTGCAGCGATTAAGCCAATGACTGATGAAATGCCTAAACCAATTGCGCCACCTAAAGGCGTCCAGTTTGAAATGATGACTGCTACTACAGCTAAGACAAGGGCTGGAATAAAGAGTTTATTACCGTATTTATCTGAACCTTTTTCAACTTCTTTATCCGTTACCTCAATAATATTTTTAATTTTAACTTGTTTGAAAAGGGTCAACGCACCCATACAGAGCACTAGGATACCGTTAATCGCATTTGGAATGTATGGACCACCTATGAAAAGGATGGCTAAAATAGTCCAAAATGCTGCTGTACCTAGGCTTTTAGATTTGTCAGTTGCGCGTAGAGCACGATAAGCAGTGTATAGAAATTGTAGCCCAATTAGGATATAAAAAATTTCTAAAATATGATTTAAAGTTGTTTCATTCATGGTGATTCACCTCTTTTTGTCCGTATTTTTTATTGAAATAACGATCCAATAAGATGTTTTTTATCCAAACTAATACAAGAGTAATGATTGCGACTGGAATTGAAGCGAGTACTAAGCTAATTGCATTTACTTTGATATGTAAAGATTGAAACGTACCTACCATTAATAAAATACCTGCTGCCCCAACAAATAAATTTTGGCCGAAGAAGTTACCATAGTTTTCCATTGCAGAGGCTTCAGCTTTTAATTTTTCGATATCTTTAGCATCGACATCTTTTTCAGATAGGTTATAACGTGTGCGTAGAGCACCTTGAACCATTGGGTTGATTAAAGGTCTAACAAATTGAGGATGACCACCGATACGTATTGAAGCGACACCAGCGATTTCACGGATAATTAAGTATAAAGTGAGAAGACGACCGGTCGTTATTTTCTTGACGTTGCTAATTAGTTTAGAAGCTTGTTGCTTTAAACCGAAACGTTCAATTAAACCGACCATTGGAAGAGTTAACATAAATAAAGTCACAAGTCGCTGATCTACAAAAGCTTTGCCAAGTGTAGAAAGAACATCAATGATATCCATACCAGCTACAAGACCGGTAACGACTGCTGCTATTAAAATAATTGCTATTGTGTCAAATTTGAGAATGAAACCAATAATGATAATTAAAATACCAATTAATTTAAGCCATTCCATAAAACCACTCCTTTGATGTAATAACTAGATTTAGATAATACAAAAGATAAAAAGTTTTAATTTTCTTAATATTAGCATAACTATTTTTGATATTGAAGTGAATTTAAAATAAAAAGAATTATATTTTGAAATGTGAGGATATTAGAGAAGAGTTATTTAAAAATGTATAATATTTTATGAAAATTTTGTGGATATAAATATCTATTTAAAGTAATTTTATACTTATGTGATAAAATTTACTTGTAAACTAAAGGAGGAATGTTTTATGACAAAAACAGCAGTTATTACAGGATCAGCAGCAGGTTTAGGTAAAGGGATTGCAGAGCGTTTAGCCAATGATGGATTCAATATTGTGATTCAAGATATTAACCAAACAACACTTTTAAAAACGGAAGAAGAATTTAAAGGTAAAGGATACAATGTTGTAGCATTCCATAGCGATGTATCTAAAAAGAAAGAACAAGAAGAATTAGTTCAATTCGCAGTTGCAGAATTTGGCCACATTGATGTCTTTGTAAACAACGCTGGTGTTGACGCAGTATCTTCAATTTTAGAAATTACTGAAGACGAATTAGACAAATTATTCCATATTAACGTTTATGGAACACTTTTCGGAATTCAAGCAGCAGCAAAACAATTTATTAAACAAAATAGCAAAGGTAAAATTATTAACGCATGTAGTATCGCCGGACATGAATCTTATGAAGTGTTAGGTACATATTGTGCTACAAAATATTCAGTACGCTCATTCACTCAAACAGCAGCGAAAGAATTAGCTGAAAAAGGTATTACAGTCAATGCTTATTGCCCAGGAGTAGCTAAAACTGAAATGTGGGATCGTATCGATGCTGCTATGGTTGAGTTAGATGATAGCTTAAAACCAGGCGATGCTTTCGAACAATTCTCATCAGCAATTAAATTAGGTCGCTATCAAGAACCTAAAGATGTGGCAGCTTTAGTATCATTCTTAGCGTCACCAGATTCAGACTACATCACAGGTCAAGCCATCTTAACAGACGGTGGATTAGTGTATAGATAAACCGAATATAAAATTGAAAAGTTTAAAGAACTAAGTTTCAAGCAAAAACTCCCCTCAACAATATGAAGAGGGGAGTTTATCTTTACATATTAGTAAAACTATACGTAGTATACCTTTTTCTTTCATGATACAATATTTATATAAATGAGAAACATTCTCAATGGATCGCATAAATATATATCACAGTAAGGGAGTGTATGATGTGATGTCACATCAACGTAAGTTTGACGGTAAACTCGTCATCGCAGCAAGTTTTGCAGTGTTAACATATTGGTTGTTCGCGCAATCATTTATAAATATAGGTACAAGTGTCCAAAAAATATTTGAAGCCCCAGCATCGATAATGAACCTGTCAATTAGCCTTGTTTCATTCGTCACAGGCATATTCATGGTCGGCGCAGGAGATATTGCTGATAAAATAGGAAATCTCAAAATGACAATCATTGGACTAGTCTTAAGCATTATCGGTTGTCTTAGTCTTATTCTTATCCCAGCTACACCGTTCCTAGTCATTGGCCGTATTTTCCAAGGACTTTCAGCAGCCATTTTACTGCCATCTACTATTGGACTAGTCTCAGATAAATTTAAAGGCCAAGAATTGCGTAAAGCATATAGTTTTATGATGATAGCAACTGTAGGTGGAATTGGTTTTTCATCCTATGTAGGTGGCCTTATTTCTAGTTATTTAGGATGGCAAACCGTCTTTATTATTTCTATCATTTTATCAATTATTGCAATACTTATTTTAAGTCGCAGACAAGAAATACCTCGTTCACAACGCGAGCATCAAACATTTGATTACGTAGGAATGATTATCTTCGGTATTTTTATCGCCTGCCTAATGTTAGTCATGACACAGGGATTCACATACGGTTGGACTAGCACCTTCACACTAACCGTTGTAGCACTTGGTCTCATCGCACTCATCGTTTTTTATTTTTTTGAAAAAGGCAGAACCACACCATTTATCGATTTTTCAATTATAAAAAACCGAGCATTTCTTGGTTCTACAATTAATAATTTTGTACTTAATACTGGTGTAGGTACAACTGTCGTCTTCAATGGCTATGCACAAAAACAATTTGGTATGAGTGAAGTACAAACAGGTCTGGTCACTGTGCCATACGTCTTCATGGCCATCGCAATGATACGATTAGGTGAAAAAGCAATACAACGTTATGGCGGGAAAAGCATGTTAATTGCAGGGCCATTATTCCCGGCTATTGGAATTATCCTAATTAGTTGTACATTTTTATCTCAAAGTTGGTACATCGGTCTCGTGACATTTGCTTTTGTGGTTTGTGCAATTGGTAACGGCTTAGTAGCCACACCAGGTTTAACGATTGCCGTATTTAACATGCCAGAAGAAAAAGTAAGTTTTGCGACAGGTTTATATAAAATGGGAGCTACTTTAGGAGGTGCCTTCGGTATTGCCTTCAATACTACTATCTTCACCGTATGCCAACAATTCTATACAGTAGAAACCTCAGCCATGATTTCATTTTTAGCAGGTGCTATTATCATGATACTTGGCCTAATATCAGCATTTATTCTTATACCTAAAAACGTTAAAGCATAATAAACAACAAGCGTGACTGTTCAATCAGCCACGCTTGTTTTGTTTATAAATACTTGTTTAAAATTTTAGATATAGATGTTGAATGAAATTACCCAACCAGTAAATAGCGTTTTTGATAAGTGTGAGTGTTCAAGTACTTATATAAGTAGTTCTAAGATGGATTACGAAGTGTAGTTGTGGAGACTCCTAGTGGAAAAGAAAGAGCCTCAAGACTACAGGCTTGAGCCTTTCCCACAGGAACGCGCAACAACTTAAACGAGTGAACATCTATCTAAGAACTACTGTACATATTTAATTCACTTTATCTGTCGTTAAGCCTTGTGGTATTGGATCAAAGATAACTAAATCATCGCTATTTAATAAATCCTCGGTTAGTTGTAATTCGGCAATGCGGTTAGAATTGTAATACTTCACATATAACGTACGCGTCGTCAAATTGAATACAGTTTGATACAGCGTATAGTGGAACTCATTCTCAGAGGGGCGAACGGCACCTTTAGGAATGCTAACGCTATCTAGAATTCTAAATGCATCGAGCACCGCATCATCACCATCGTCAGGCAACATATTATGCACGAGATAAGTTGCTCTGACATAACGTTCTGCAGATGTATAGCCACCTGGCAAACCAGATGTGCCACTTTCATTTCCAATATATAAATTTTTGTAACGTTTATATTGAGGTTTGTAAGGCGTTACATTTGCATAGTTCTTCAAGTTCTCATAGTGCCAATTCAAATCCGGACTATTTGTCAGCACGCCAACTGGATTATCATGCACCACAATACGGCCTTCCACAAATGTAATTTCTGCCGTACGACCAGTAGCATCAGAAATATGATAATGAAGCGGAGGTGCTTCGTTAATATCGTTTAATGTATGCGCAACGACATTGACTTGTTTCGCATTATCAATGAGTTCTTCAATTGTTTGATTGTAGCCAAGGGCCCACGTCAGAACTTCGGTTTGTGAAATATTGATACAGCCCTCACGAATTTCAGTCGCATAAGAGGCGTAACCACGGTCGTATTGGTTTGAAATCGCTAAGCCGTGCTCATTCACGCCATCTCCGAAGATAAAGCCTTCCATATCTGAGCCCGCGCCAGTAAAGCCATACTTCGTTTTACCTTTATAATCTACGCGTGATTCCCAATAGAAATTGCGTGGTTGCACGGCAGGGTGACCCGTTAATGGATAATCATAATCCATTGTTCGGCCTAGAATGATGTCGCCATTTTTTGCTTGAAAAGTAAAACCCGTACACATATGTATCAACCTCCATTTATAAGTAAAAAATGATTATTAATTATAAGAAGTTATATTTTTCAATGTTTAAATAGTTTCGGAAAAATAGACCCAAAACAAAAGTAATGACATACATAATAAAACATATAATATACGCCCAAATAATGCCATGAATATCTACTATAAGAGAAATGATGAAAGTTCCCATCGCAAAGAAGATGCTACTAAATAAATTATTCATGATGTAAGTAGAAGTAAGCACCTCTTTAGGTGTATTACGTTGAACAAGTGAATTTAAAGAAATATACCGCATATCTTCGAATATGCCCATAAATAATGAAAACAATAAAACAATCATTATTGAATGATGAAGAATAAAACTTAAATTAATAAATGCTAAAAGTAAAGGTATGTAGATAATAATAGGATAATTAATTTGAGTGAAAAAGCGATCCTTAGAATGGAGCCATAAGCCTGCGATAATTGTGCCACTAAAGAAAAAGGCATTAATCAGCCCAAACCAATAGTCTGGGACATGCAAATAGGTTCTTGTGTAAGTCAAAATGATGGCTGCTATCCAGATTGCGGTCGCGAAAGATTCAAAAATGATAGAAATGTTTAAGTATAAACTTAGTTTGTTGCGATAGTTATCACGAATAACGCTTTTGAAACTACCAAAAATATTTTCTTTCTCGGGTTTATAGATATGGCGTTCTGAAAGGCGTAAAATAAAACAATAACTAATAACTTCAAGTATTAAGGCTAGTAAAAATAAGTATTTTGCACCTATAAGACTCATTAAAAATCCACCCAATGCCCATGTAGAAAGTTGAACAATACTGCTCATCATGTTCATTAAAGCATTTGCTGAGGTGATAGCATCTTTATGCTCGATAAAAGGAATCATTGAATTCTTAATTGGGTTAGTAAAACCATCAAACAATGCATTAAAGAAGAGTAAAACAAAAATAAAAACAGGCGATATCTCAAACAGTAATAAACTTGCAATACATGCCAGACTCACTAATTTAAGACCTTGAAATATAGAGAGTACTTGTTTTTGCGTAAAATATTGATAAATATAGTTTGAGATGAAGCTACTCACAAAAACCCCTGAAGTAAAAATAATAGGTATCATCGAAGCGGCTGTCGTTTTTGAAGTCATGTTGAAGACAATAGCGATAAGACCAACAACAGCTAAAACATCGCCAGTGTTAGCAAATAACTGACTATAAAATAGATGGAAATAGTCTTTACTATGTTTATGTTTTTTCATGTTGCCATTCCCCTCCTGATGTTTCTCGTATTTTTACACTATTATAGCACTATGTAAGTATAAAAAATATCCCTTATGAGCTGTTAAAACTCATAAGGGATATAATTCATATATTAAGCATGTGCATGTTCTGGAACGTCTTTGAAGTTTTCTAAACGACGATTCCATTCTTCTTCGCTAATGTCATTTTTAGCTACATAGCGATTACGTGGATGTTTGGCACAATCGTATGAACAAGCGCCAAGGTATTTTTCTTCATTTTCCTCTGAAACAAGAATTTGTTTATTACATTCAGGGTTGGCACAGTTAATGTAACGTTCGCAAGGTGTACCGTCGAAGTGTTCTTTACCGATAACTGTTTTCTCAACTTGGTTAACGTCTACACTGATACGTTCGTCGAATACATACATTTTACCGTCCCAATATTCCCCTTTAGTTTCAGGATCTTTACCGTAAGTCGCAATACCACCGTGTAATTGACCAACGTTCTCGAAGCCTTCTTTAACTAACCAGCCAGAGAATTTTTCACAACGGATACCGCCTGTACAATACGTTACGATGTTTTTACCTTCTAATTGGTCTTTGTTCTCACGAATCCAATCTGGTAAGTCTCTGAAACGTGTGATATCTGGACGAATTGCGCCACGAAAGTGACCTAAGTCAAATTCGTAGTCATTACGTGCATCTAAGATAACTGTATCCTCATCTTCTAACGCTTCTTTAAATTCGCTTGGTGAGTAGTATTTACCTGTTGTTACACGTGGGTCAACGTCATCTTCTAAACCTAATGCAACGATTTCATTTCTAGGACGTACGTGCATTTTCTTGAATGCGTGGCCTTCAGCTTCATCAATCTTGAACGTCATATCTGCGAAACGTTCATCCGCATGCATGTGCTCGATATATTTATCTGTGTCTTCTTTCGTACCTGATAACGTACCGTTAATACCTTCAGTAGAAACTAAGATTCTACCTTTTAAGTTGTTTGCTTTACAGAATTCTAAGTGCTCAGCTGCAAATGTTTCAGGGTCATCAATCGTTGTATATTTGTAATATAATAACACTCTATAATCCATTTTCTGATTCTCCTCTTAAATTTTTGAATTTATCGTAAGGGCATGCCGTAATAGTTAAAATTGTCGTTCTTTTCGTTTTTTATAAAAATCAACATTATATTATTTTACCAAATTTACAATAACTTTCAATATTTCAGTTTTGAAAATAGGACAACAGACCTAGGTGAGTGAGCATTATTTCTTTTTGAAAACGATTACATATAGTAACATGATATTAAAGCGTATATTAGAAATTGAGATATTAAAATATTACTTTTCAAAAAGGAGGAAATATATTTTATGTCAAACGAATCATTACCGAAACTTACATATACTGGAGCGTCAAAAAGTGCAGTGCCGATTATTTCAGAAAGTGAATTACAAACGGTGACCGCAGAACCTTGGGTAAAAATTTCAGATGAAGGACTTCAATTGGAAGGATTAATCTTCGATAGAGACCATAATCTGTTTTTATGTGAAGTATTTGGTGGCAAAATCTTTAAAGTCGATACGAAAACGAAAGAAGTATCTACTGCATTCCAATCAACAAAACAAAATCCAGCTGCAGTTAAAATCCATAAAGATGGACGCCTATTCACATGTTATTTAGGTGACTTCGAATCTACGGGAGGCATCTTTGCGACGGATGAACATGGTGACAATTTTGAAGAAATTATTTCTGAATTAAACTCAGAATACTGCATTGATGACATGGTCTTCGACAGTAAAGGCGGATTCTACTTCACAGATTTCAGAGGTTATTCGACAAATCCTAAAGGTGGCGTTTACTATGTGTCACCTGACTTCAAGACGGTCACACCGGTGATTCAGAATATCTCTGTTGCGAACGGTGTAGCGTTAAGTACGGATGAGAAAGTATTATGGGTAACGGAAACGACAACTAATCGACTTCATCGTATCCAATTAGAAGACGATGGCGTAACGATTGCACCATTTGGCGCAACGATTCCATATTACTTTACTGGCCATGAAGGACCAGACTCAGTATGTATTGATAGCGATGATAATTTATATGTAGCAATGTATGGACAAGGACGTGTGTTAGTCTTTAATAAACGTGGTTATCCAATTGGACAAATTTTAATGCCTGGCCGTGATGAAGGTAAAATGCTACGTTCAACACATCCACAATTTATTCCAGGTACAAATCAACTATTAATTTGTACGAATGATATTGAAAATGGTTCAGAAAGCGGTTCTATGATCTATACCGTAGAAGGCTTCGCCAAAGGACATGAAAGCTACCAATTCCAGTAAGAATAAAATAAGTAAAACCCCTCACTAGAGCGATAGTGAGGGGTTTGGTGTTGCCAATGGAATTAATTTATAAATGTAATTTATCACTAAGAGTAACTTCTTGTAAGTTTATTTAGACGTGCTAAATGATTACTAAGTAATGCATATTTTCTAATCCAATGAAACTTGTGCGAATTTCCAGTATACTAAAATAGAATAATAAGACATCTGTATAAGTATGAAAGGAGTATATGATGAAAGACAGTTGGATGAAACATAAAGAAGAAAGTCTTGTGGCATCATTTTATGATGCGCAAACGCCTGAATTCCAAGAAGAAGGCTTTGAAACTGAATTAGCTTTCGGTACAGCGGGTATTCGAGGTCAATTCGGACTTGGCCCCGGTCGTCTAAATCGCTATACTATCCAACGTTTAGCGCTAGGTATTGCTAACTATTTACACGATAAAGAGGCGCATCCTTCGATTGTCATTCACTATGATATTCGTCACTTATCTGCAGAATTTGCAGAACTGATTTCTCAAATTCTTGCTTCAAATCATATTAAAGTCTACTTAGCTGAACAATATAAGACTACGCCAGAATTATCATATGCCGTAAGACACTTACATACTTCTGCAGGTATCATGATTACAGCAAGCCATAATCCTAAAGATTATAACGGTATTAAAGTGTATGGTTCAGATGGTGCACAATTAGATGAAGAAACTTCATTGGAAGTCGCTAAATATATTAATCACTTAGAAGATCCACTTCAATTAGAAGTAAATTTTGAACCTACGCTGATTGAGAAAAATATTCATACTTTACCAGATGACGTTTACAATAATTATATTAATGAAATTACTCATCTTGTCGGTGACATTCCGCAGTCAGATTTAAAGGTCGTATATACAAGTTTACATGGCACTGGTGTACCCATTATTCCCGATATTTTACAGTACCTTCATTTTCAAAGCTTTAACTTGGTTGAAGCACAGTGCCAAGTCGACCCTAATTTCAGTTCTGTGAAAAGCGCAAATCCCGAAGAACGCGAAGCCTTTGACTTAGCCATCCAACAAGCTCAAGACATTGACGCAAATCTTATTATCGCCACAGATCCTGACGTTGATCGTATGGGTTTTGTTGAGCGACACAAAGATGGTCAAATCTATTACTTCGGTGGCAACGAAATTGGAGCATTACTCATTAAATATCTTATTGAACATACGACGCTCCCTAAACATCCCGTTGTTATCCAATCTATCGTTAGCGGGGAATTAGGTAAGCGGCTTGCGCAACAGCATGGGGTCACTGTGAAGGAAGTCTTAATTGGTTTCAAACACATTGCCAAAGCGATTCGCGAATTTGCCGATGACCAATCATTTCTATTCGCTTACGAAGAAAGTTATGGCTACCTAGCCGATGATTTCGTACGAGACAAAGATGCCGTTCAAATCGTGCCTTTAGTTATTAAATATGCTTCTATTTTAGAAAATGAAGGCAAAACACTTCATGACGCTTTAAACGAAATCTATGATGAGGTAGGACACTATCGTGATCACCTTGTTTCAAAAGTGTTTGAAGGTAAACGAGGCCAACAACATATTGCAGATTTAATGACTAAAGTCAGACGTCATATCCCTGATACTATCGCAGGTTTAAACGTCATCGCAGTGGAGGATTACGACACATTACAACGTGTAAATAAAAAAGATAATAACGTAGAAACCATTACATTACCACAAGCGAACGTCATTAGAATCATCTTTGAAGAAGGCTTCATTGCCCTAAGACCTTCAGGCACAGAACCTAAATTGAAATTCTATATCTCACTTAACGTCGATAACTTCGACCAAGTAGCAAAAGAGATATATGAGTATATATTTAATGATATAAGATAATGAGAAAATTATAGAAACTCCTCATTTATTTCTTAATAATATAGAAGAAAAAAACGATAAAATAAAATTGATAGTAACAAAATGCGGTTAATCATGACATGTAATCCTTTAATAAGGTAAGTAGAATGATTAATCGCTTTTTTTAAAATTAATCTACGAATAGAGAAATATAGTATTGCGTATCGCTAGTTTTCTATTTTTATAAGCAAACTATGTTTCGAAAAACTTTATCATTATAATTTTAAATTTTTAAACAATAAATATAAATGTTAAAATTTGGAAGTTAATAAAACAAAATAATAAAGAGTAAGGTGAGTATGTGAAATATTTAGAAGTATTCTTTAAAAACATTGGACAAGTTGTGTTCATGAATAATATGTGGACGGGGTTATTCATCTTAATAGGATTATTTATAGCCAACTGGGAAGTTGGTTTAGCCGCTATGATAGGAAGCGGTTTAGCACTACTATTAGCCCCATTTTTTAATTATAGTGACGCAGAAATCCGAGATGGTTTAGCAGGTTATAACTCAGTTTTAACCGCAATCGGCTTAGCATTATTCTTGGAATCAAGTGTAGAAGCATGGGTTGTGTTAATCTTAGCAACCATTTTAACGTTACCTGTTGGCGCAGCCATCCGTGAATTGTTGAAACCTTTTGGTGTACCAATGTTGACGTTTCCTTTCGTTTTAATGTCATGGCTTGTTTTAGCAATGACGACACAATTTGCGAAATTGCACGTCAGCATCGATATCTTGCCACAACAGATTAAGCACCCAGAAATCAACCATAATCATATTAGCTGGCTCAGTGGGATTACGACGAACTTTAGTGAGATCTTCCTTGTGACGTCTATCATCGGTAGTATTTTAATTATAATTGGTATCTTTATAGGTTCAGTTAAAGCAGGGGTTTACGCTGTAATTTCAAGTATTTTAGCTGTAATTTTTATCGTCTTACTTGGTGGCGATTATCCTACAATTACTAATGGATTGTATGGTTATAACTCTATCTTAACTGGTATCGCATTAGGCGCTATTTTCAATACGAAATTAAATACCTACGTGGCTGTTATAAGTGGTTTGTTGCTTACAGTAGTGATGCATGGGGCCTTAGCTACAATGCTTGCACCAGTAGGTTTGCCTATCTTTACCGCGCCATTTATCTTCGCGACGTGGCTTGTGCTCTTTGCTGGTAAAGATACACAGACAAATGAAGTATAACGTAGAGCGTTAGGGAGTCGGATTTCAACATCCGGCTCTTATTTTATATTTTCCCTCTCGAATGAAGTTGGGTATGATAAGACTAAGACATCAGACAATAATAAAGAGGTGTAACCGATGGAGAGACAAATTTATGTAATTGGAAGTATGTCGATGGATTTAGTTGTAGCGACGGATAAGGTCCCTGGAAAAGGTGAAACCGTACTCGGCGAGTCATTTTTCACGACACCGGGTGGTAAAGGTGCCAACCAAGCTGTAGCAGCTGCACGTTTAGGACGAGATGTACATATGATTGGTCGTATTGGCAACGATACGTTTGGGGAAGACATTTTCCAAAATTTAAAGCATAACCAAATTAATGTGGAACATGTGAAACCTACGGGAGGTCCTTCGGGTACTGCGCACATCACATTGGCTGATAACGATAACAGTATTATTGTTGTGCCATCTGCGAATAATGAAGTAACGCCTGACTATGTTCAAGAGGCTTTAGCGTCTACTCAGCCTGGCGATATCGTGCTATTGCAACAAGAGATTCCGGCTGAAACGGTCGAAGCGGCAGTGAAATATTGTTATGAACATGACGTGATTTCTATTTTAAATCCAGCACCATACAGAGATATTTCTGATGATGTGCTTGAACAGGTGACGTATCTCACACCGAATGAAACAGAAAGTGAGAATCTGTTTGAAGGCGATGTTGATGGTGCTTTAGAACGTTATCCTGATAAATTGATCGTGACGTTAGGCGAGCTGGGCGCGGTATATCATAATGGCCTCGAACAAGTGGAAATAAAAGGCTTTAAGCGTGAAGTGAAAGATACAACTGGCGCCGGCGATACGTTTAATGGTGCGCTTGCAGTAGGGTTACAGAAAGGATATGACCTTGCAGACGCGGTTTCTTTTGCTAACTTAGCCGCTAGTTATTCTGTGACAGGCATGGGCGCACAAGGCGGTATGCCAACGTTTGAAGACTTAGAAGCCGATTTAGAATTTTAAATTTTTATGTTTGAAAATAGAAGCTAAAATAGATAACGATAATGAACACCGTTAACTTTAGAGTGTATCTTAAGTGGGCGGTGTTCGCTTGTATCAAAGAAAGGGTGAATGATATGAATTTTGATATTTATGACAAGATAGCACTCGTCCTTATTATTGCTTTCTGCCTGATTAGTACGATGAATATGCCACAATTATATGAACTTATTATAAAGTCTATTATTGTCTTTATTCTTATTATCAATGTCATTGTGAAACTGGTAAATAAAAATTAGGCTATTTATTCATCTATGTGATTAAATTCATGTAAAAATTTTGTTAAGTTCTAATTGATGTATTATAAATAATATAACAATACTATATAATAAATTGGTGAACGGCATAAAATTTATACATAGAATAAAGGAGCAGATGAATGGCTAAAAAATATTTACTTGGGCTAGGCACCATTTTATTAGCAATTGTTTTATGTGCCTGTCAATCTACATCACAATCACAAGATGGGAAAGACAAGAAATCCGCAGAAGATAGAAAAAAAGAAGAAAACATGTATGCGAAGAAGGAGAACAAAGACCAAAAAGATTGGGTTACATATAAGGGCGACGTTGCGCATGTCTTCTATCATCCACTAATTACAGAACCAAAGGTAGCATTTACGGGGGATCCAAGTTCTGCTAAAGGGAATAATGATTGGATGATTACCGTTGATGAGTTCAATAAATCGTTAGATGAGCTTTATAAACATAATTACATATTAGTAGATCCGCATGATGTTTTTGATTTAAAATCAAATCCAGTTAAAAAGAAAGAAATTAAATTACCTAAAGGAAAAAAACCACTTATCTTATCTATTGATGACATGAATTATTATGACTATATGCGTGGGCATGGTTATGCAGACCGTTTAGTGTTAGATAAAAATAATCACGTAGTATCTGAAACAAAAGGTAAAGATGGCAAAGTTACACAAAGTGAAACAAACGATATCGTGCCAATTTTAAATAACTTCGTGAAAAAACATCCTGATTTCTCATACAATGGCCAAAAGGGTGTTGTTGCTTTAACAGGTTACAATGGTGTACTTGGCTATCGTACAAATGAATTAGATAGTAAAGATTATGACAAACGTAAAGAACAAGCCACTAAAGTCGCAAATGCAATGAAACGTGATGGTTGGACATTCGCAAGTCATTCTTGGGGACATATCGACTTCGCTCACAGTTCATACGATCGTATAGTTGCTGATACTAAGCGATGGGAGAAAGAAGTAACACCAATCGTAGGTAAAACGGACCTCTTCATTTTCCCACATGGTGCGCAAGATAGAGGCTCGCAAGCATATAATTATTTAGATCATCAAGCAGGCTTTAAATACATTGCGGGTGTAGGTCCTGATAACTTTACAGATATTGGTAAAGACAGTGTTTATCAAGACCGTGTGGCTATCGATGGTTTAAACTTATATGAATTTAAATATAAATTGAAACCATTCTTAGATCCGGAAAAGGTCTATAGCAAAGAGGACCGTAAGTATTTTAAAGGTGACAAAGATTATAAATAACTGATTTATGCGTCGGGTATCACGTAGAATCATAGAAACTCTGAGAAGAACACATCAAATTCTTTTCAGAGTTTTTATTTTGAAAAGATGAAACGAGTTATTATTAATTTAATTACTAATATAACTTTATTAATAGATGGTAAAGTCGTTTATTTTTTAAATTAATATGTAATTAACAGGCAAAAATAAGTTATAATAAATTGTGCAATATAAAAAATATAAAAAGTAGGGAAGGACATGTTTCAGAAAATAGTAAAGAGTATAGGAAGCATCAGTTTTATAGCTTTATTAAGTGCAACAAGCGCATATGCAGCAGAAACACCAGTAAATATTTCTAATCGACTTCATCCTAATGAAGTCAGCTCGTATTATCAACCAGATGGTGTTACTTTAACGACACAACAGGGCCAAATTTTATATGATTACCAGGGAAATAAAAAGGCTGATCCAGCTTCATTGTCTAAAATGATGACCTTATATTTAGTATATGAAGCCATTGATAGTGGAAAACTAAAGTTAAATGACACTGTAAAAATAAAGGCGCAATATGCACAATTATCTAAAGCACCCAATTTAACTTCTGTGCCATTACAGACAGGACAAATATATACGATTGATCAATTAATTAAACAAGCTGCCTTGCCTTCAAGTAATGCAGCAGCTCTCATTTTAGGAGAAAAAGTAAGTGGCAATACATCAGCATTTACAGATAAAATGAATCAACAAGCCCAAATATTTAATATGTATAATACACATTTTGTTAATCCTGCCGGTGCACAAAATAATTTATTAGGGCCATCTGCACCGTCAAAATATAGAAACCAAATCTATCCTACAAGTACTTCGAAAGATATGACTATATTAGCGCATGAACTCATCGCTAAGCATCCTGAAATATTGAAGGTAACGCAAATGCTTCAAGATACACAAAAAGGTTATACCTTTACGAATACGAATCTATCGTTAAGAACTCAACCGCTCTATTTACCAGGTACAGACGGTTTAAAAACAGGGACAAGTGATAAAGGTTACAATATTACGTTAACTAATAAATTAAATCACTTACGTTTAAACGAAACTGTGATGAACGTTAAACCTTATGGGGATGGGTATGCGAGATACAGTAGAAATAAGATAGGAAATCATATTATTCAATACTATCGTCAACAATATGAATATAAAAAAGTGCTTTCTAAAGGTAAACATACGATAGGAAACCGTACTTATGAAGTGAAAAAGGATTTATATGATACCGTGCCGAAAGATAGAAAGAAATGGCAAATTAAAGTAAATAATAATAATCAAGCCTATGTCTCTTATAAACGTAGTTTTTTACCTAACACAAGCTCTCCTAAAGTAGCCGTAGAAAAGAAATGGAATTTATATTAAAAAGGAAATATATTTTTTAGCTATACAAAGTTAATCTAACAATTTTTAAAAATTATTCAAAAGACACCTCAAAATTATCTATTCAAATAAATAGTTTTGAGGTGTTTAAATATATTTATATTTTTAAATTTCTTCAATCATTATTGTTTAATTTAAAAGGACGTTCTACTCTTTGAGAAATTTCATTGATTTCATCGTCAGAGTAATAACGATTAAATTTATTGTCAGTAGTCATTTTTTTATAGATTGTATCAGATAATTCATTTTTAGAAGAAGCACAACTTACATATTTTTCATTATTTCCTATATAAAGTTTGTAGTCACCGCAATAATTAAAATAAATAATAGGATTTACAAAATCTAAGGAAAATTTTTCTTTAACTGCTTTGGCAGTTGTCAAAACCTGCTTAAACGGGTGCCCATATGAATTAAATACTAAATTATAATTATTGCTATCTAAGATGAAAGTTTTATAACTTTTTGCTTCCTCGTCATATAAATACTCTTTTAATCCTCCAAGATTATATTTATTTAAATCTTTCTCACTAAAATTATAATAAATATCGCCTTTCCAATGTTTTGTTTCAATAACGAAAATACCTCGGGTAGTGATTATTAAATGATCAATTTGTCTAGGAGAATTATTTTCAATTCCATCAATAGATAAATTATTGTATACCTTATATTTTGATATAACTCCGTTTCTTTTTAAATCTTCTAAAACTAATTGTAAATGATCTGCTGTTATTTGTTCTCCTTTATTTGAAGGAATATTCATTCTAGTTTTAAGAGACTCATTTTCTTCTATGAGTTTTTTATTTTCTTTTTGTAGCTTTAAAATAGTTTCTTCACTTGAAAATGACATATCTCGCCCACCTAAATTTAATAATGTTTAAATATACAAATAAATTAATTCAATTATAGAATGAAGATGTTATTTTGTAAAAATATAGGGGAAAACTAAATATAAATATTAAATATATTGTTTATGAGATAGGGGAGTGTGAATATGAGTTTACCTAGATTAATAGGTCATCAAACTGAAATTTTGTATTTGCCTGAAGAAAAAAATTTGTTTGTAACAGGAAGTGCAGGAAGCGGAAAATCATTATTAGCTTTGTATAGAGTGTATTGGCTAGCTAAGGTAAATACTTCTGAAAATATTGTGTTACTTACTTTTAATAAGCCGGTAAATAATGATATGAAAGAAAAATTAGCTGCTATTGCTTCTTCAAGAAATGAAGAAGCACCTCATAATTTAACTGTAGATACATATCATATATTTATGAAAAAACTAATCACTCAATTATGGGAATATTATGGAAATGAAATCCCACTTTTAAAAAATTATATTAATGAAAAGTATAACGTAGCTAAGAATTATAACAATGAAAAAAATAAAATTGTTGAACAGGCTTTAGAAATAGTAAGGAAAAATCATCCTCAAGAAAAAACACTACAAAGACCACTTAAAGTCTTTATAGATGAAATTAGATGGATGCAACAAATGTCAATTCAAGATGAAACAGAATATATTGAAGCGGAACGTATTGGAAGAAGAGATACGCGTATAGAACGTGCTAAACGTCCTTATTTTTATGAAGTTTATCAAAAATATCAAGAATTAAGAGCTTCAGATGATTATGAAGGGGTCTTCGACTTTGAAGATGTCGGTACTAAAGTTAGAGAAATGTTAAGTTTTATAGCTGAAAAAGAGGCGTTTAATCGTCAATTTAAATATAAATATGTATTTATAGACGAATTTCAAGATTTCACGTCAGATATGCTAATGACAATTAATGATTTATTAGGAAGTTATGGTTTTTTAACTTTATTAGGTGATGTTAATCAAGGTGTCTTTGGGAAAAGGGTTTCTTTTAAATCATTAGGTATCAATATGAACCAGTTTAAAAGACATACTTTAGATAATAATTATCGTAATACTAAAGAGATAAGTGAATTTGCAGAACTAATAACCGAATCTGATTATTTTGATAAAAGCAGTGAGTACTATATCAACGCTAAAAAAGGTAAGCGTGAAGGAAAACCACCAAGAGTAATTATATATAAAGATCAGAACAAGGAAATGGCAGAAATTATGCATTATCTCGAAAAAGTAAATCAAACTGATAATAAATTCCGAAATATTGCTATCATAGTTCCAACTCATAAATATAAAGATGTAAAAAAACAATTAGAAAAAAAACATATAGAGTATAGAAATGTCAGAGATGCTCAGAAAAATGGAACGGAAAGAATAATATATTTAGGAACGTATTTTCAAATTAAAGGACTAGAGTTTGATATCGTATTTTTACCATTTATGGATACAGAAACATTCAAGGAAACAGTAAGTCTAGAAAATGAAGAACTTAATTTAGACGATGAAACTTTCGCAATTGAGCAAGTCGGAACAGAGTTATTAGAAGAGCATATCGCACGAATATATGTAGGTATAACAAGGGCAAGAGAAAGACTATATATCACTGCTACGGGAGAATTATCGCCATTATTAAACTCAGAAACATTTGAGAAATATTTATATTTTAGGGAGTAATGAAATATGGATAAGAGTATTATAAAAAAACGTCATATCACTCGTCTTTGTCATTTTACGAGAACAAATAATTTACCTTTTATTTTAGGAGATGGAAACGATAGTCATGAAGGTATTATAGCTAATAGTTTAATAACAGATAAATCATTTTTGAAACCTACAGATGAACTAAGAATTGATGGAAAGAAAGATTATATTTGTACGTCTGTTCAATATCCTAATGGATTGTATTTTAATACAATCCGTAATAGAGAAAAGGAAAAATTATTCAGTGAATGGGTGATTTTAGAAATTGACCCAGAAATCATTGATGAAACTACTTTATTTTGTCCTGTTAATGCTGCTACTGAAAGAGGTAAATTAATTAAGAGTGGTAGTGAAGCGTTTGAAGGTATGTTTAATAGTATAGTATATGGAAAGAAAATTAAGAGAATAGATGGTAACCAGAAGAAAAAACATGAAGAGCAACGGGTAAAATATGAACGCAGTATGTTTACACCTGATAATATTCCTACAAATATTCAAGCTGAAGTAATGATTAAACATAAAATTCCAAAAGAGAATATTAAAGGATTAATTTTTCATAATCAGAATAAAGCAGAAAAGGAAAAATTAAGATTGGAATTATGTGGAATAGATTTAAGTGAGATTAAAATCAAATACTGTGAACCATTATTTGAAGGAAATTCAATAAATAAAGCATTGCAAGATGGTGTATTACCTGAAGAAGGGGTATTAATTTAAAAAATGGCTAATAGATACGTATATTTAGTAAATAAAAATAATGGATACTACGACAAGAAAAATATTGAATTTAAATGGATTTCAGGTTTTTCTAAATCACAAAAACAAAAAAATATTACTAGTTTACATGAAGCATTTTCTAAGAAAATGCCTCAATACAATATTTTAGAAATTTCAAGTAAATCGCCGATAGACATAGGGGTTCAAGCTAGTGCGTTTAATTTGAAAGTTAAAACAAAAAAAGGACATATTTTTACAGTCGAAGAATTATTCCAGACAAGTAAAGTGTATGAAAAAGCAGGTAAACAGTCTTTTTTACTAGAAGAAAATTTATCTATAAAAGAAATAAAGCACAAGTTACGAGAGATTGATGACAATGACAAATTAATTAAATTTGAATGTTTTAACCAAGAATTTCCATTAGAACCTAAAACTTATTTTTATAATTGGCTTTATATTAATGCTTTATCTAAAAACACAGTATTAGCTAATAAAATAATTGAATTTGATGCTTTTACAGATATTGAATTTAATCCTAAACGATCCTTTAATTGTCAGGCTGAAGCATGTTCAATATTCGTTTCATTAGTTAAAAGTAATAAGTTACAACAAGCACTAACCTCACCTAAAGAATTCTTAAATTTAGTGTATAGCTAATATACTTAATAGTTTTTTGAAAGTATTTTAAAGATGAACTATGAATTTTATTTTGGATAAAACATTCATAGTTCATTTTTTAGATAGACATAGTCATACTATTTCAACTTTTTCAAATGGATTTCTCTAGCGCCACAAATAAGTGTCACGATTTCTGCAGTGACTTTATCAATGGACTGTTGTTGTCCTTGTTGAAGCCAGTTAGTAATCACACTCAAGATGCCTCCGGTTAGAAATTGGCCATACATCATTGTATCTACATAAAATTGCCCGCTTCGTTGATCGAATTCAATTTGTTTTTTTACAGCTTCGTAAATTTGGTCATAAAAGATACTATAAACTTCACCATAATAGTTTAAATTAATGACGCTCCGCACAATCGCTTTATTCTCATAAATAAACTGCAAAATATCTTTGATTAACTTTTCAAAAAAATGACGAGGATTATCTGGATGAATTTCTGGTAAATATAACGCTCTAAAATGATCAATCATTAGCCCAATACCGTAATTTAATAAATCATATTTATCATTAAAATGACGATAAAATGTAGATCTACGAATATTGGCTTTATCACATAAATCTTGAATCGTAATTTGTTCGAACGTCTTTGTTTGGAGAAGTTCAAAGAACGTAGTTAATATAGCTTGGCGTGTTTTTTGAACGCGTAAATCTTGTGGATTCAAAGTTGATCACTCCCCATATCGGACAATTTTACGTATTTGTCACTTAAGTTACATTTCCTTCTTATTGACGCACAATTAACATGATGGCCTCCCTATAATAAGGTCGAAGGGTAGATTAATTTCATAAAGAATTACTTATAGTTTACTACTTTTCAGAAAATTATTAAAAATACTTTAAACATTTGGGAAGTGAAATATATGTACTATAGTAATGGAAATTATGAAGCATTTGCGCGTCCTAAAAAACCAGAAAATGTAGAGGGAAAGTCTGCTTATCTAATCGGGTCTGGATTAGCGTCTTTAGCAGCTGCATGTTTCTTGATTAGAGATGGGCAAATGGATGGGTCAAAAATCCATGTTTTAGAGGAGTTATCTAAACCTGGTGGAAGTTTGGATGGTGCTGAACTTCCGATGAAAGGCTACGTTGTACGTGGCGGAAGGGAAATGGAGAATCATTTCGAATGTTTATGGGATCTATTTCGCTCCATCCCATCATTAGAAATAGAAGGCGCTTCCGTTTTAGATGAGTTTTATTGGTTGAACAAAGAGGATCCCAATTACTCACGATGTCGTGTTATTGAAAAAAGGGGGCATCAGCTAGCCACTGATGGTGACTTCACATTAACAAAACAAGCCATTAAAGAAATCGTCGCTTTATGTTTGAAGAGAGAAGCAGATTTGAATGACGTAAAAATTTCAGATGTCTTTTCGAATGATTTTATGCATTCCAATTTCTGGATTTATTGGAAAACAATGTTTGCCTTCGAACCTTGGCATTCTGCAATGGAAATGCGTCGCTATTTAATGAGATTTGTTCATCATATTGGTGGATTAGCTGATTTCAGTGCTTTGAAATTCACCAAATATAATCAATATGAATCACTCGTACGTCCTATGATTGCTTACTTAAAGTTCCATGATGTCCAGTTCCAGTATGATGTACAAGTGCTTGATATTAAAGTGGATGTCACAACTAAAGAGAAAGTTGCTCGAGAAATTCAATTGAAACGTCAAGGTCAACTTGAAACGATTACATTAACGCCCAATGATTTCGTCTTTGTGACGAATGGCAGTATCACAGAAAGTTCAACTTACGGAGATAATGACACGCCGGCGTCCCCTAATCATCAACCCGGCGGTAGTTGGAACTTATGGCGTAATCTTGCGAAACAAAGCTCTGAATTTGGTTACCCTGAAAAGTTCTACCAAGATTTACCTGACAAAAGTTGGTTCGTCTCAGCAACTATCACTACCAATAACAAAACGATTATCGACACCATTGAACGTATATGTAAACGAAATCCTTTATCTGGCAAGACCGTTACAGGTGGCATTATTACTGTAAATGATTCTAATTGGCAAATGAGCTTTACTATTAATCGACAACAACAATTTAAAACACAGTCAAACGATGAAATGAGTGTATGGGTTTACGCTTTATACTCTAATGTAGAAGGCGATTATATTCATAAAACTATTGTTGAATGTAGTGGTAGCGAAATTTGCCAAGAGTGGTTATATCATATAGGCATCCCTGACAATCAAATAGAAAACCTCGCCCACAATCACTGTAATAGTATACCTGTCTATATGCCATATATCTGTTCATATTTTATGCCTAGAGCCGTTGGTGATAGACCACTTGTTGTGCCTAAGGATTCTCGTAACTTAGCCTTTATTGGGAATTTTGCTGAAACAGAAAGAGATACGGTCTTTACAACAGAATATTCCGTAAGAACCGTAATGGAAGCGGTATACCAACTCTTGGATATTGATAGAGGTGTCCCTGAAGTGGTTGCGTCAGAATTCGATATACGTGTGCTCATGGAGGCACTGTATGAATTGAATGATCGCAAAGATTTAACAGAATTAGCCGAACAAAATAAAATTCAACAATTCGCCCTAAATACTTTCTTGAAAAAGATTAAGAACACCTATATTGAAGAATTGTTACAGCAGCACAAGTTACTATAAGTGTAGGTAAACTTTTATCGTGCAAGCTTTAACCCCCGCGTGACATCAGCCATCATGCGGGGGTTATTAGTATTGAATATTAGAAATTAATGTTTAATATAATCTTTCAAATGTTTTGCGGTTACTGAATTTTCAACTTCAAAAATACCTTCTGGTTGGCCTGCATAAAGCAATTGGCCCCCTTTATCTCCAGCGAAAGGTCCGATATCAATTAACCAATCTGCTTGCGTCATCATCGTTAAGTTATGTTCGATTAAGATAACTGTATTACCTTCAGCAATAAGGTTGTTAAAGCAATCAATTAATATAGGTAAGTCATCTTCATGTAAGCCAGTTGTTGGTTCGTCAAAGATGAACAGTTGATTTGTCACATCTTGTGTAAGATAACGACTTAACTTCACGCGTTGAGTTTCCCCACCTGATAACGTATCGAGAGATTGACCTAACGTCATATAGTTAAGTCCTGTATCAGCTAGAGCTTGAAGCGGACGTGTGATATTAGGACTGTCACTAAACTTCTCAATTGCTTCTTCAACGGTTAACGCTAAAACATCAGCAATAGAATAGCCATCTACTTTCGCTTCTAATACTTCAGGACGGTATCTTGTGCCACCACACATTTCGCACACTTGTGAAAAGTCCGGCATAAACGCAAGCTCCGTTTTCAATACACCTTTACCATGGCATTCTGGACATGCGCCTTCAGAATTATAACTAAACATGCTCTTTTTAAGTCCAGTATGTTTACTAAAGAAACTACGCACATCATCAAAGATATCTAAATAAGTGAGTAGGTTAGAACGATTAGATGCATGCACAGGTTTCTGATCGATGAAAATGGCTTCTTGATCTTTTTCAAATGCTGCTGTAATGAGCGAACTTTTACCTGAACCTGCCACACCAGTGACGACCGTCATTGCATGTTTCGGTAGTTCAGTAGAAATATCATTTAGGTTGTTGCGACTAATGTTTGAAATGTTAATCATTTCTTTAGGCTGGCGTAATTCGGACTTTAAGGTATGTGTTTGTTTCAACGCATGGCCAGTACTTGTCTCAGATTGAAGTAAGTCCTTGTAACTACCTGTGAAGGTGATTTCGCCACCATGTTTACCAGCGCGTGGACCTAAATCAATGATGTGATCAGCCGTCTTAATAACGTCAGGGTCATGCTCAACGACGAGAACGGTATTTCCTTTATCTTTTAGGGATTGAATGATGTCATTGATGCGTTTAATGTCTTCAGGATGCAAGCCGACACTTGGTTCATCAATGATATAAACAAGGTCACTTAATGGACTGTTTAAATGACGAATCAGTTTGATGCGTTGTGATTCACCACCAGATAAGGAAGTCGTTTCTCTCGCTAGAGTTAAGTAATTTAAACCGATGTAACTTAATGCTTCAAGTTGTTGTTTGAGCGGTTCGATAATCACACGTGCCTTGTCTGATTTTATTTTCTCTAAAAAGGCTAACGCTTCGTCGATTTGTAAGTTCGTAAATTCTGCTATATTTAAGCCATTGATCTTACAACTCAACACTTTGTCATTAAGACGTTGGCCATGACAGCTTGGACAGTCATGTTTAGAGACGACGCGGTCAATATCTGCTTTAAAACGTTTCTTTTCAAAATTATCATTTAGTAAAAATGAACGACGAAATCTATGAATTAATCCTTCAAATTTAGCAGTTCTAGGCCAATTTGATGGCGGATTTTTTAATTTAGTAGGTTCTGTATAAAGAAACGTATCCATTTCTTCTTTAGTATAGTCGTTTAACTTTTTATCATTATCGAATAAACCAGAATATACATAACGTTTACCACGCCAACTATCAGGTCTGAAAGAAGGGAACTTAATTGCATCTTCATTAAGTGATTTATCATAATCTAATAACTCATCTAAATCAATATCTTCAACGTAGCCTAATCCAGAACATCTCTCGCACATCCCTTTCGGATTATTAAATGAAAAGATGTCAGAATAACCTACGAAAGGTTCACCAATACGAGACCATAAAAGACGTACGGAGGCATAAATATCAGAAATAGTACCTACCGTGGAGCGTGAATTACCTCCAAGTCGCTTCTGATTAATAATCATTGCAACGGGAAGATTTTTAATTTGATCAACATCTGGTTTCTCATATTGTGTGAGCTGATGTTGGACATAACTTGAATAAGTTTCGTTTAACAATCTTTCTGATTCTGCAGCGACAGTATTAAAGACGAGTGAAGACTTCCCCGAGCCTGACCGACCTGTAAAAACAGTTAACTGAGGCTTTGGAATCGTTACATTTATATTTTTTAAATTATTCTGTTTTGCCCCGATAATTTCTATATTACTCATCATTTACACCTCTTAATTACACTTTTATGTCTTATTTCGTTTGGAAAATTAATTTATTGTTCGAGTGGTTTGATTGTTACGTCTAGGTTGAAATACTTTTCAAGCATGTCACGATAATTATCTGATGTGACATCAATTTGTTCTTTATTATCTTGTTTACTTAATGTCAGATGGTTAAACGACATCGTAGCACGTCCGAATAATTGTGGTTTTGTAATCATGAGTTGTTTTACAAAGATAGACTCAGGATTTTTAGAATTATATTCAATCATATCGTCGAAATCATGAATATTTTGGGGTTTCATTTCAGCTTCGTAACGTGTAACCCATTGTTCATTTTCAAGTTTTTGTACGCTATATGTGTCTTCATTTTCAGAAATAGCACGAAATTGGCCAGTTAAATCTGTAACAGGATGTGTTGGATCTAGGGAAGCGATACGTAATGATTGTAAAGGTAAGTCGCCAAAGCCTACGTCAGCTACATAATTGATATTATCAATAGGAACTACGAGTGACATATGAGAACCATGAGGACTTGTATGCCCACCGGGTTGATGTACAGTTGCTGGCATGCGATGTACAGTGAAACCTTTTTCTTCAAGGTAGGTACCGAAGAAGTGGTTCATTTCATAGCAGAAACCACCTCGATGCTGATTGATTATTTTATCGAACAGATTGTCAATCTCTACAGAGATAGGTACGTCGTTTTGTACATTTATATTTTCAAAAGGCACCGTCATCATATATCGATTTATATAATAATCGAGTGCTTCAACTGTGGGATGGTCGTATTGTGAAGCATCTATACCCAAATAGCGTTCAATAGCTTGTATATCCATTAAATGAGGACTCCTTTGTTAAAAGCTTTTATTAATCCATACCCTATAATGAAGGAATGACGCATATAGACTTTAGGACGCAAAAAAAGTTCTAAACATTGGATAGCTGTTGCTTCCTAGTGTTTAGAACCAATTATATGTGTATTCATGTTTTATAATCTGAACTTTATAACTCTTGTTTGTTGAAAATGGCTAATGAAATAAAATAAGAAGCCACTAAACAAATCAAACCAAGTATTGCATATAAACTAATGAAAAGGATATCTGTAGGATTTGTTCCTAAATCAGAGAATGAACCTGAACGTGCAATGGCAGACATAATAACACCAAAGTAAGTAATAAAGAATAAAATAAGAACGATAACCGATGTTGAAATCATGATGACATTTGAATTTTCAGGACCAAATTTAAATGTTAACGGGAACATGATAGCATATGTTCCTGCCGCACCAATACCTACTAAACCTGAAATAAGTGTTAACATTAAATTCTGATGTATCGCTAATACTGCAATTAAACCAATAATTAATCCGATAAAGATGAGTATGCCATAAAATGCGAAATAGCTTTTAACATAAGCACTACGGTGTGATGGCAATGTTGAGACATAATACATCCACTTAGAGTCTTTTTCACGTTTTAAGTTATCTGTCACCGGTGACAATAAGAAAATCATTGGTAAGAAGCATGCCATTGCTGGGTTTATGAAGGCAAATAAGAAACTTGCTATAATGGCTACAATTAAATATGTGATAAGTGACTTTTTAGATGCGTAAAAACTACTTAATATTAGACCTTTCATTATTTATCACCTCTCATAATTAATTTTGTCGCGTCATCAATATTGTTAAGTGGGTGAGCGTTCGTAACACTAGACCAATCTTTGATTAAGATTTGGCGTTTACCTTGTCTTACTCTTGATGCAATGATGATGTCTTGTGGAATTTCTAAATCATCATGTTCATCAATTTCTACAATTCCGTATTGATTTAACAAGTGTTCTTTACTTTCTTGAAGTGCAATTTCACCATCACGCATAAAGATTAATTTTGTAGCTAAATGTTCTATATCTTCGGAAATATGAGATGAAATGAGTATGCCATTACCCTCTGAAATATAGTCTTCCAACATTTCAATGACTTCTTCACGCCCTGATACGTCCATACCAGCAGTTGCTTCGTCCAGTATGAGTAATTTTGTATCATGCGCTAAAGCCATGGCTAAGGCTGCTTTCATACGCATTCCTCTTGAGAATGTTTTAATTTGAGCGTTAGTTGGTAATTCGAAACGTTGAATGACTTCAAAGAAACGATCGCTGTTCCATGTTTTGAAAATATTCGCAAAAACTTTATCCATATCTTTGATTTCGAGTTTTTCTGGGACACGTAAATCATCAAATACGACGCCTATATGTTCTTTATAATCATGATCTTTGTCAGATACTACTTTATCAAAGAATGAAATTTCTCCAGAATCTTTGAAACGATTGCCTACCAACGTATTAATTAGCGTTGATTTACCGGAACCGTTCTTTCCAACTAACCCAATTACTTCGCCGGGTTTTAAAGTGAAAGAAATATCACTTAAGTTAAAGTTGGATTTCTTATAAGATTTGTTCAGGTGTTGCACTTGCAAAAGATGTTCCATAGTAATCCTCTCTTTCTGTAGATAGCATAGAATTTATTGGATTTTTAATTTGTTACTTTCATCATAGTATAAATTTAGCAATAAATAATTAGGATTTATAAAATTTACGTACTTTTAACATATAACCAAATGTGTTGTAAGCGAATAAGATGATTAAGATGCCAATGCCAATTGCTTGGTTAATACCTGTAATAATTGAAAAGATACCTAAGAACATAGCACCTATCATTATTAAGGAAATATTGACGTGATACACTTTAAACATTGATTCAAGTGTAATATGACGCTCACCTTCATCCATATTTTGTAAAATGCGTTCTGTATAGTTGGCTTCGCCTTGTTTAGGCATACGCGTGTCATACTTTCTATAAAAGAAACCAAACATGGTTGACAGAATTAATGTCAATATAAATGGCACAATGACTAAAAATAAAATAGATGATGGGCCATTACCTAAGGCAATAATAAATATATTTAATAAAGCGATTAATATTGTAATGTAATATAATGTGCCAGTTCTCATGAAAGTTAAATTAGCTTTTTGATCATATTGGTCGAGGTTAATATCACTGGCATTTTCAGTTTTATGTTTGTATTTTAAAGATGTCTGAGAGGTCTTCCAAATCGCTAAGATAAGTCCAATATTAATTAATGAAGCGATAATGGTAACAATAATCGTGAAACTGTATGAAGCGAAATGTAAGCTACCGAAGATGTTCCCATCACTTAACATTCCTATTGAGCTACCTATCATTCCACCAATGATACCTCCTATCAATAAATAGAGTAAATATCTACCTACTTTCATAAATCTTCCTCCTCGAATATAAAGACGTTTTCAACTTGTTCATTAAATATGCGTGCAATTTTAACTGCGGTTAAGATGGATGGCATAAAATCATTACGTTCAATCAAAGAAACCGTTTGACGCGAAATGCCGGCTTTTTGTGCGAGTTGTGTTTGATTGTAGCCATCGCGAGCACGTAATTCTTTTAGGCGATTTCGCAATTTAATCAACTCCTTAATTGATACGATACATCATCTTAGTCATTTTGACAAATATAATAGTCAAAAAGACGCTTATTTTTGTCATTAAAGTTATAAAAGTAGCCTTCGGGTTGTCTGATATTAGACGTCCGGAAGGATTAACTCATTGTGTTTTACCATTAGCAGAAATCCATAGGAATAGTTCTTCAAGGTTATACTTTTCATCGATTGATTGGTTAACATCTTTCAAAGTAATTGAAGATAATGTAGATATTAAGGTCTCTTCAATATTGTTAAGTGCATGACTCACAACACATAGTTCAGCTTTTTGGCCTTCATTTTCACCTAAAAAAGATTTCAATAAATGTTGGCTCGAGAAAATCTTATCTCGGCCTTCAATTGCTAAAAAGACATCATAAAATGTGATTTCACTTAGAGGCTTATTGAGAGAAAAACCTCCATTTTTGCCAGGTGCTGAATGAACAAGTCCTTCTTTCGCTAGAGACTTAATAATTTTCTTCAAGTAAGAGTCTGAAACGTTTAAACGTTCGCTTAACGTTGTGGAAGTCAATACATGATGTTGAGGGAGATGATTGAGAATTAATAAAACATAAATGGCCTGTTCCCATCCTTTAGATAGTTTCATAAACGTTCACCTGTTTCTTCTGATTTATTCAATTATAAAATATAATATAAAAATTTTATATATTATCATTGAAAAATAAAGGAGTGCATTTATAATGTTAATTAAAGACAAAGAATATCTTAATTATCTTTAATGAATAATTTGGAGATGACATCTATGAAATTACAGCAACGTTCTTATTTATCTTTTTATGTTTGTATTATTTTAACAACAATATGTATGGGATCTTCTTTTCCAACAGGAAAGTATTTGATTTCGATTGAGCACGTTCCTCCAATGTTACTTGGAGGATGGCGTTTCATTATAGCAGGGCTTCTTATTTTAATTTTTATTTTATTGAAAAGGGGCATTCAAGAAGTACTACCTGAAAGTAATGGTAGCATTTTTAAAGGATTTGTATTTGTATCGGTTATTGGCTTGTTACAAACGGCTGGAACGATGGGGTTATTAAATATTGCAATGGCATTTGGCGTATCGTCTTCAATGTCAGCAGTCTTACTCTTCACGAATCCTTTATGGTTAGCCGTGCTTGCGCATTTCTTATTAAACGAACGTTTAACGAAGGTGAAATGTTTTGCATTGGTATTAGGCATTACGGGTGTGGCTATTTGTTTAGGGTTAGATCGTACGTTATTAGGTTGGGGTGCGCTTGTAGCTTTATGTGGTTCGTTATGTTGGGCGTGTAATACAATTGTGACAAAACAGTTTGTCTTTGATAAAGGGGCTTGGGTATTAACAGGTTGGCAATTATTATTAGGTGGGCTAATCATGTTGTTTATAAGTGTCATCCTAAGAGAGCATTATTCAATCACATACTTAAATGGGTGGGGATGGCTATGGTTTTGGTGGCTTGTCTTCCCAGCGTCAATCGGTTCATTTGGATTATGGTTTAGCAGTTTGAAAATGCGTGGTGCTACGATTGCGAGTAGTTTTCTATTTTTAGTACCCTTATTTTCTACCATTTTTTCAATTATAGGTTTAGGCGAACCTTTTACACTTCATATTATGGTAGGTGGCTTGTGCGTTATTATTGCGCTATTTTTTATTAATTATTCGCCACGTCATTCTAATAATTAAGTAAATAAATTTTAAAAAAAACGAATAACTCCGCTTAACAGTTCTGGGATGGAAGTCACAATAAGCTCCCAGAACGTTTTTTTATTCTTTTTTTGAATTAGATATACTGACATTCCTTTAAATTAATTCTTGCATAATAGATTTTCTCCTAAAAATGAGAAGTAATTTAGAATACGTTATTAAAATTTTTTAAATGTATATATCAATAAAATTGAATAAATATACAGGAGTGAAAAGTGTATTAAGTCATTATAACCTTAGGTAAAACTTCTTAAATTATCTTAATTTTAATACAATGAAAATTTATGAAAACTTATGAGATAAGACTTTCAAGGAATTAAAAAATATGAACAAACCTCTTCACATGACATACATTTTTTTGTAATATAGCTATCGTATTATTAAAAATGAATAAAAAGGAGGAGGCAATAATGAAGGATAACAGAATGATGTTTTTCATATTTATGCTAGGTACCTTTACAGTGGGCATGGCTGAATATGTTGTGACAGGTTTATTGACACAAATTGCAGGAGATATGAAAGTTTCGATTTCGAGCGCAGGTCTATTGATTAGCGTTTATGCGGTGAGCGTAGCAGTCATCGGACCATTTATGCGCATATTTACTATGAAAGTTCATGCACAACGTTTATTACCTATATTAGTAGCGATATTTATAGGAAGTAATATTATTGGAATGTTAGCGCCCAACTTTCCTATTTTGCTGTTATCCCGATTGCTTTCTGCTTCAATGCATGCGCCGTTCTTTGGTGTATGTATGAGTGTGGCGGCTGCTGTGGCGCCACGTGGTAAACAGCCACAAGCGATTGCATTAGTACAAGCAGGCTTAACGATTGCAGTTATGATAGGTGTACCATTCGGATCATTCTTAGGTGGTTTCGCAAATTGGCGCGTTGTTTTTGGTGTAATGATTGGTTTAGCTATCATTACAATGTTAGGTATGATTAAATTTGTACCTAATGTAACTTTAAGTACAGAAACGAATATTAAAGGTGAATTAAAAGTATTTAAAAATCCACATATTTTAATTATTATGTCTATTATTATATTTGGTTATTCTGGTGTGTTTACAACGTATACATTTATGGAACCGATGATTCACAAATTTTCACCATATGGCATCGTAGGTCTGACGCTATGTCTATTTATGTTCGGTTTAGGCGGTGTAGCGGGAAATCTTATCACTGGTAGCGTGCCTGAACCAAAATTAACGAAATTTTTATTCTACACATTTTTATTATTGTTCTTAACGATTATTTCATTCGTGACAGCTGTGCATAGCGCAATTTTAGCAATTATTATTTGTTTCTTATTCGGTTTCGGTACGTTTGGTACAACGCCATTACTTAACAGTAAGATTATTTTAAGTGCGAAAGAAGCGCCGTTACTTGCTAGTACGTTAGCTGCTTCAATCTTTAATGTTGCTAACTTTTTAGGCGCATTGATTGGTTCAATTCTATTATCAATTGGTTTCCCTTATCTAATCATTACGTTCGTATCTGGTGGCATTATTATTTTTGGTATTTTACTGAATACGTTAAATCATTTTTATGAAAAGAAAAATATCCAATTTGAAGAATAAAGTAATACCTCTAACATGAGTAGTTGAAAGTACTGATGTTAGAGGTATTTTTGTTAACTTATTTAAATGGTTACTTCGAAATTCACCACTTGTGGAAGGCTGTCGAGATTGTGAGTTGTCATATAATCGATTAATACTTGCGCGCCTTCTTCTTGAATGTCTTTCACTACAGGCGCTTGAGCGAACATGTCATAATTTCCGCCACCAACGGCACGATAATTATTCACGCAAATTGTGTACTTTTGTGTTTCGTTTAAAGGTGTGTCTCCTACTTTAATATCTGTGACGCGTTGGCCAATAGGTCGTCCTACGTGAATCGTGTAGCTTATCCCACCGTAGATATCGTAGTTAAAGTGTTGCGGTTTAGGATATAAGAACGACTCGTTAATAGTGATTTCATTATTGGCATCTAGCGCAAAGTAGCTTGCTGATCGTTCCAGTGCTTCTTTAATGGCGGCTCCTGAGAGTTCAAGGACTTGGAATGTGTTAGGGAATGGATAGTTATTAATAATATCTCGCATAGTCACTTGTGTATTAAAGCCAGCTGCTGAATCGAATAAAGCTGTACTTGCTATATCGGCACCACTTTTCTCTAACAAGATGAGATTAATTAAATTAAGAAGCGGATGAGGTTTTACGCGCGCTTCAAATTTGTCTTCTACTAACATAGGTTCAGGTAGCGTCGTGATATTTGTATCTAGCCAGTCTTCTAAATCGTTTAAAAGTGAAGCATCTTCTGGTAATAATTCAAAATCTGTTTCTGAAGTAACAGGTAGTAAGGCTACTTGTTTATTAATAATTTGATGTTGGTCATTTAATGTTAATGTAACTTTACCAACTTGTGTGGCGCGAGTGCCTGGTTGAATCACTGCTGTATCGTATTTTACTGTTGCGATATCGCGATGTTGATGACCTGTAATTAACACATCGATTGAATCATGAAATTGATTTAGAATCTCTGAGGCTTCGTTCTCGCCTGATAAAGTTTCTGTCGGTTCATTAGTGTCAATGTCTCTTTCGAACCCACCATGATACGACACGACAACGATGTCTGCTTTGTTGCGTACGTCAGGTAATAATTGTGACAGTGTGTCTACGGCGCTATGGAATTGTAGGTCTTTGATATGGTTGGGTTGTTCCCAGTTAGGTATGTATTGTGTTGTTAAGCCAATGACGCCGACTGTGAGGCCTGCCTTTTCAAAAAAATGAATACCCTTACCTGTGAATGGCTGGTGCTGTGTATCTAAGATGTTGGCGCATAGGACTGGGTGGTGTAGCTGGTTAAGTGTGTCTTTGAGGTAGGGAATTCCGTAATTAAATTCGTGGTTGCCAATTGTGCCAAAATCGAAGTTGAGTCGGTTGTAAATATTAGTTAATGGGGCACTTGTTTGGCGTTCAGAAACTAAGTAATTGCATAATGGGGCGCCTTGTAGGAAGTCGCCGTTATCTATTTTAAAGCTAATATCATCTTGTGAGCGTTCACTTTCGATTAAATGATTGGCTTTCAATAGGCCCATCGGTAACTGCTGGTTGCGTGATGAGAAGTCTGTGGGAAAGATGTAGCCGTGTACGTCGCTTACGATGTAAAAAGAGAGTTGTGTCATAGTATCGTCCTTTCGTAAAAAAGAGATAAAGAAGGGCACGTTTGGGTAGTATACGCTATCTTCTTATATCTCTTTAGGATTGTTTTAAGATTATTGAATTGAGCCTGTGGCAAGTGTTTTATTACCTTGTTTTAGGCGAATGTTTGCGCCTGAAATATTTGTATTTACTTTGGCGGTGAATGTGAGTGTGGCGTTGCCTTCATTGTCTGTGGTTACACTTTGAGGTTGGCTATAACCAGGGTCGTCATAGTTTTTATCGTCTTGAGTGAAACTAGCTAATTGCATGCCACCATCTTGATAAATCGATAATTTTAAGTGATTGAGCGTTTTACTTTGTTCCATCTTACTTAAATTAACGGTGATTTGGAATGGTTTGTTGGGTTGAATATTATCTGGTAAGTGAAATTGCACGTTGCCATTTGTTGTATGAGCAGATGAAGGTGTCTTTGTGTCGCTTCCTTTTGAATTACCATCATTATCGTTGTGACTAGCATTTGAATCGTTACTTTGGTCGTTCGTTGATTTTTTTGCGCCGTAACTACCAGGTGCGAATGTTGAGCGATCATACCATTTGTAACCTTGTTCTGGTTGGGACCACGGTTCTTTTTGAGTTTCCGTTGAATTTTGTGGTGTTTCGAATGATAGTGTAGGTGTTGGTTGATCTAATTTAATGCCACTTTCTTTCATGCTCGTTACATTGTCTACTTTTCCAAACCAATCTGTAATATTCGTTAAAAGTTGGCCATTGTCTTCTTCTTTAAAGCCATCGTAAGTCTTCTTAGTCTGACCGTTATCTTCACGTTTGTACTTCGGCGTGCTATCTTCTACAAGCGATGAATCGCCAATAAAGGCTGCTTTACCTTTGCCGACTTTCGCAATCGCAACATAAGGCCCTTCAGCTACGCCCCCACCATTATAAATACCTTGGTCTACAGCGTGAGACCATTTCTGTTTAGATGATAAATGTTCAGGTGTATAAATAATACCTTTCGCTTTCGTAGGATCTGTAATTGCTAATGTTGAACCAGAATGCATGGATACAGAGTGAATACCTTGAGTGATGCCAAAACTTTCTGAACTAGGAACAATATTTTGTGTATTCAAATCACCAAGTGCGTTGTATCTGAAGCGGATACCAAAGTTGTCAGATAACCAATCTGAGCTCTTTACACCTTGCATAGCTTGTGAATTCTTCTCGTCAGCAGTCATATCTTTCGTCATATCTGCATAAGCGCCACGGCGATAACCGTTCATGGCCTCTGAAGAGCAATGCGATTTAAATTTCTGTCCGCGTTATAATGGTCAGCGATAAAGATAATGTTGCCACCATTTTTTACATAATTAACCATAGCTTGTTGTTCATTTTCTTTAAAAGGGATGTTGGCTTCAGGAATCACTAATATCTTACTGTTACTCAAAGTTTGGTCATTGATATTATCTTCGCCGTCAATTTCTTTTACAGTGTAGCCTTGTTGTCTCATTGAATCAGCGTAATCAGAGAAACCGCCATCCATCACCCAATCCGCAGCACCAGCCGTTTGTGCATGTGATGCATCAAATAATACGGTTTGCGAATTGTTAGCAGTATGACTTTGTGCAGCGTGACTTACCTGTAAGCCTGTTAATGAAATCGTCGAGGCTAATAAGGTTGAACTTAACACTTTAATCAGTTTCATATATTTTTCTCCTATTATTGAACTATGTGTATGATTTATTAAGACATTTTTCATTTTTGAAAAGTAAGAAATAGGCTAAGTAGCCCACATAGAAAAAGTATAATAAAAAATTTGATATTCAAGATAATGTTAAGCGAATATTTAAGAAAAGTTTACATTTCATTCATATTATAAACAGATTCTATAAAATTTTCACAAATAATAAATATTATTTAACTTAATGTTGTGATAATCTTATAAATGTCATATAGAATGACAATTTACACTATTTTATACATATCGAACGGGGGCATTACAGTTATGAAGCAAATGAAGTATCTTTTAGTTCTTGCTTTAACAGTTCTTATTTTTGCGGCGGCATGTGGAAATAATAGCTCATTAGATAGCAAGAACAAAAGCTCTGACAGCGGGTCAGATTCTAAAGATGGTTACACACCTAAAGAGTTAACAGTACAATTCGTTCCATCACAAAATGCAGACACACTTGAAGCAAAAGCAAAGCCACTTGAAAAATTATTATCTAAAAAATTAGGCATTCCAGTAAAAGTATCTGTTTCAACTAACTACAATACAATCGTTGAAGCAATGAAATCTAAAAAAGTAGACGTAGGTTTCTTACCACCAACTGCATACACTTTAGCACATGATCAAAAAGCGGCTGACTTATTATTACAAGCACAACGTTTTGGTGTTAATGATGACGGTTCAAGTTCAAAAAAACTTGTGAAAGACTATAAATCAGAAATCTTAGTTAAAAAAGATTCTGGTATTAATAGCTTAAAAGACTTAAAAGGTAAAAAAATCGCATTACAAGACGTTACTTCAACAGCAGGTTACACATTCCCTATCTCAACGCTTAAAGAAGAAGCTGGTATTGACGCAACAAAAGATATGAAAATCGTAAACATGAAAGGTCATGACCAAGCAGTTATTTCATTATTAAATGGCGATGTAGATGCAGCTGCAGTATTCCAAGATGCTCGTAACATTGTTAAGAAAGACCAACCAAATGTATTTAAAGACACTAAAATTTTAAAATTAACAGAACCAATTCCTAACGATACAATCTCTGTTCGTCCAGACATGAACAAAGATTTCCAAGAAAAACTTAAAAAAGCATTTAAAGACATTGCTAAATCTAAAGAAGGTCACAAAATTATCAGTGAAGTGTACTCTCATGAAGGTTACACAGATGCTAAAGATGAGGACTTCGATATCGTAAGAAAATATGAAAAACAAGTTCAAGATATGAAATAAATTGTGAAATAGAGATTGAGTCAGTCACTTCTTGAATGGAGAAGGATGTAGGCTATCTCAGTTTTTAGCAACACTGTAATTAAATAAGTGACAAGGAAAAGCTAAGTCCACGACAATTGGGCATAGCTTTTCTTTGTAAAATGAAGGGTGTTAAGTAAATGAGTCAAATTGAATTTAAAGATGTTAACAAAGTGTATCCTAATGGACACGTCGGTTTGAAGGATATCAACTTAAATATCGAAAAGGGCGATTTCGCCGTTATTGTTGGGTTATCAGGGGCAGGTAAATCTACATTATTAAGATCGGTGAATCGACTTCATGATATTACTTCTGGGGAAATTATCATTGAAGGTAAATCGATTACTAAAGCTAAAGGTAAAGAATTATTAATGATGCGACGTAATATTGGAATGATCTTCCAACACTTTAATCTTGTAAAACGTTCTTCAGTGTTACGTAATGTATTGAGTGGTCGAGTGGGGTATCATCCTACTTGGAAAATGGTCTTAGGATTATTCCCGAAAGAAGATAAAGTGAAGGCAATGAATGCGTTAGAACGTGTCAATATTTTAGATAAATATGATCAACGTTCAGATCAATTATCAGGTGGACAACAACAACGTATCTCTATCGCACGCGCACTTGCACAAGAACCAGCCATCATCTTAGCCGATGAACCTGTAGCGTCGTTAGACCCTTTAACAACGAAACAAGTAATGGATGATTTAAAGAAGATTAATGAAGAATTAGGTATTACGATTCTTATTAACTTGCACTTTGTAGATTTAGCCCTTGAATATGGTACACGTATCATTGGTTTACGCGCTGGTGAACTAGTATATGATGGTCCTGCGAGTGAAGCTACAGAAGATGTATTTAATGAAATTTATGGTCGTAAACTTAAAGATGATGAGAAGCTAGGGGTGGAGTAATATGGCGACACCTACAACGAGTAAATATGATCAATATTTAAATAAGAAGTTTTCGCTTAAGACAAGTTTTACAATTTTTCTTGTAATCGCGTTAGTCATTTGGAGCTTTTTATATACAGGCTTTAGCTTTGGTGACTTAATGGTAGGGTTACCTCAAATTGTTTCATTCTTTGGACAGATGGTACCTCCTGATTGGGAATATTTAAGTACCATTACGAAACCTATGTTAGATACCATTCGTATGGCTATTGTAGGGACATTTTTAGGAGCGATAGTATCTATTCCAATCGCTTTAATCTGTGCTAGTAATATTGTTAAAACGAAATGGATTACGATTCCTGCGCGTTTTATCTTAAATATCGTGCGTACCATTCCTGACTTACTATTAGCTGCCATCTTTGTAGCTGTCTTTGGTATTGGCCAAATTCCTGGGGTGTTAGCTTTATTCATTCTAACCATTTGTGTTATCGCGAAACTATTATACGAAGCGCTTGAAACGATTGACCCAGGTCCAATGGAAGCAATGACGGCAGTGGGTGCAAATAAAACGAAGTGGATTATATTTGGTGTTGTTCCTCAAATACTATCTACGTTCTTCTCATATGTATTATTCGCATTCGAAATTAACATTCGTGCTTCAGCGGTACTTGGTCTTGTAGGCGCTGGTGGTATTGGTTTATTCTACGATTCAACATTAGGCTTATTCCAATATCCTAAAACTGCGATGATTATCCTATTTACATTAGTCATTGTTGTAATTATTGATTACGTAAGTTCGAAAGTGAGGGAACAACTCGCATGACACAAAATGAGCATAAGTTAGAACAAAAGTATCCCGTTAAATCAAAAAAACATAAGCAAAAATTAATTAAAAATTGGATCATCGCTATTGTCGTTTTAGCAATCATTGTGTGGGGCTTTGCTGGCATGCCTGCACTCGAGCTGAAATCTAAATCTATTGAAATTTTAAAGTCAATCTTTAAAGGCTTATTCCATCCCGATTGGGGTTATGTTTACATACCAGCTGGAGAAGACTTATTACGTGGCTTACTTGAAACATTTGCCATTGCTGTCATTGGTACTTTTATTGCGGCAATTATCTGTATCCCGTTTGCATTTTTAGGCGCGCGTAACTTAGTTAAAGCACGTCCAGTTACTGGCATTACTAAATTTATTTTAAGTGTGATTCGCGTATTCCCTGAAATTGTTATGGCACTTATTTTCATTAAAGCAGTAGGTCCTGGTTCATTTTCTGGAGTTTTAGCGCTTGGTATTCACTCTGTAGGGATGTTAGGAAAGCTATTTGTAGAAGATATCGAACGTTTAGATTTTGCGTCTGTTGAATCTTTAAAAGCAAGCGGTGCAAATAAAACGAAGACATTAGTGTTTGCAGTTATTCCACAAATATTACCTTCATTTTTATCACTAGTGTTATACCGCTTTGAATTAAATTTACGTTCAGCTTCAATCTTAGGTTTGATTGGTGCAGGGGGTATCGGTACACCGTTAATCTTTGCGCTTCAAACGCGTTCATGGGATCGTGTAGGTATCATCTTAATTGGCTTAGTGATTATGGTAGCTATCGTCGATTTAATTTCTGGTGCCATCCGTAAACGTATTGTGTAATATTGTTATTTATTAATTTGAAAAGAAGAGCGGAACAGAAATCTTATTTTTGAATGAGATTTTTGTCCGCTCTTTCTTTTTTAATGTTCAATGTTTTAAAATAAATAAAAAGGCAATGTTATATTATATAATTGATTATAATGCATGTGCATGCATACAAAAATATATTGAAAGGAGTTTTATCATGAACGTATTAGTTGTAGGCGCAAATGGTGCGGTAGGTCGCAAAGTCATTGCACAATTGAGAGATACTGAGCACAGTTCAGTCGCTTTAGTGCGTAAAGAAGAACAAGTTTCAGAATTAGAGAATGTAGGTGCTGATAATGTAGTAATCGGTGACTTAGAAGGAGACATCTCTCAAGCGTTTGATGGTATTGATGCAGTGATCTTCGTCGCAGGTTCAGGCGGTAGTACAGGCGCTGATAAAACATTATTAGTTGATTTATGGGGCTCTAAAAAAGTAGTTGACGCCGCAAGCAAGCACGGCGTTAAAAAATTAGTACAATTAAGTGCTACAGACAGCCCTGATCCAGATAAAGAGTCTGATGATATGCGTCCATATGCAGTCGCAAAACATATGTCAGACTTCTATATTGAACAATCAGATTTAAACTATACCATTGTTCGTCCAGGTCCATTACAAGATGACGAAGGCACAGGTAAAATCAATGCTTCATTCTCAATAGACGGAGATCCAAATAGTTATACTATTTCACGTGACGATGTAGCGACAACATTGATTAATGCATTAGATATTGAGAAAGTCGATAAACAAACGATTTATATCCAAGCCGGTGATACTGACGTTAGAACAGCATTAGAAGAAATTAAATAATGAGTCATAGGTAAAATTTTAGGGAGCGGGACAGAAATTAAAATAATTTTGTCGTCCTGCCCCGGCAAGGATAACTAGAATTGAAAAAAGCTTGATATAAGCGCATTTTCAATTCAGTTAGCTACTGCCAAATGTGAAATAAGCCTGGGACATTATTAAATGTCCCAGGCTCTTATTTACTATTTTTATTGAAAAGTGGCGCGCAGGGTTTCTTCAAATGTCACCTTCACTTCATCGTAGAAGCGGTGACCTTTGTCTGTCATCTTAGCATAAACTCCACGTTTGTCATCACCATAACCTTGACGTCGTATTACACCACAATCTTTTGATTCCATTCTAGTCGCAAGACGTGACATTGCACTTTGACTTAACCCCACTTTATTTTGTAATTCTTTCAATGGTAATTGGTTATCTTCAGCGCAATCTAAATACATTAAGACATAAAATTCTTTCAACGCAAGATGATGGCGCGACATTAAGTCTTGTTCCAGTTGTTTAGACACATTGTTATAAGTAGCTGTAAAATCTAGCCATTTACATACTAATTGATCTGTCATATAAATGCCTCACATTGTTTCATAGTGTAATACATGTATTATAACAATAAATAAATTAGAGTAGTGGAGTTATTCCTTTATTTTGGAAAATGTTGAAAGAGATTGTAGAGAGGTAGTTGAAGTTTACATGGAAACTTACAGAGTTGTAATTTTGAGACTTTCGCCTTACAATACCTCAAATTATATGTTTTTATATAATTGAGGTGAGTAAGTATGAAAGATTTAAATAAAAATTCTTATGTTACAGATCCATATTACGGCAGTAAAAATGAAAATATAGCATCATCATTAAGTTATTTAAGTGTATTTTTTGCACCTATTATATTACCTATTATTATGTGGATAGTAGCTTCACCTCCTGTATCAACACATGCCCGAAAAGCATTATTTAATCATATTATGACATGGGTATGTTTCGCATTAGCACCTTTTGCTTTAATGCTCTTTGCTGGAGGAATGGGCAACGCTACAACAAATGCGGATAGCTGGTTAGTATTTGGCAGTTGGGTTATAACAATTATTTTAGTTGTAGCTGGAATTTATTTATTTATAGTGAACATCGTTAGAGGCATTAAATTATTATTAGTTTAATATTGAATAGTAAAAAGCTATTACACTCAGAACTTAGAAAAACTGAGGTAATAGCTTTTTCATTTTGCATAAAAGAAATGTGTTGCAGTAATAGTAACAGATAATTAGAAAATACAGTTATTGCATTTTAGTAATGACGCGTTTAAGGCTAAGAGAACCTACACCTAAGATAAGCGCCAATAATCCAACATATAGGGGGGTATTTGTGCTAGATTCGCCAGTCTTAGGTAAAGTTGATTGCGCTGTTGCGCCATTCACTTGTTGAGAATGTGATATTGGTTTACTAAGAGTTGTTGATTGATTAGGGTGATTCATAGTTGTTGAGTTTGATTCGTTATGAACATTTGATGCAGTTTGATGTGCTTTTGTATTTGTTGAAGGTTCTTGTCGTTGATGTTGAGGCATAGATGTTTGATGAGTCGATTCTTTAACTAATCCTTGTTGTTCGGCATAACCGTTAAAACCGATATCATTTTCTTCAGCTTTTGATTTAGAAGGATCTTGTTTTTGTTGATGGCTTGATTCTTTAACTAACCCTTGTTGTTCAGGATAACCATTGAAGCCGTTATCATTTTCCTATGCGCTAGATTTGGAAGGATCTTGTGGTGTTGTCTTAGGTGAGTTATTTTCAGGAAAATGATTACCCGAAGTGATAGGATTGCCGTTCGCGTCATGGTTAAACTCAGAATCTGTAGCATTTTCCTCTGAATTTTCAGAAGTGTTATTACCTACATCATGATTAAATCCAGAATCTACGTTGTTATTAGCGTCAACGTCATGATTGAAACCGGGATCTACAGTCTCGTCAGACTGAACAGTAATAGGGTTACCATTCGCATCATGATTGAATTGATTGTCAGTATCATTCGTTGCTGCAAAGGCATGGCCGTGTGACAAAAGTACAAGGGAAGACGTTACAAGCGTTGTTCCAAAAGCATATTTAAATCCTCTTTTAATCAAAGAACTCACTCCTTAGTAATTATCATTCTTCATACATAAAGTTGATAATTTAAAAATTATAAATATCATACTTATGCATGTTTATAAATTAACATATTAAATTAAATACAACCTTAATATTATCTATCAACTAGATGACATTTTTGTCATATCTCAAAAAACATTAATTTATGGTAATGTTGATTAATAAATTCGAAATTTAAAGGAGCCATCAGATGAAGTTTCGCAAAGCGACTATAGAGGATTTGCCAACATTAATTGAATTAGAGAATAAAGGTTTTACGCTTGAAGAAGCGGCTACACCAGAAGCAATCGCACAGCGCATTGAAATCATTTCCGATACTTTTATTATTGCCGAACAAGAAGGCGAAATTGCGGGTTATATCAATGGGCCAGTCATTCCCCAAAAATATATTACTGACGATTTATTTGAAACAATCAAACCCAACCCTGATATCGGTGGATATTTAAGCGTTTTAGGATTAGTTGTTTCTGAAAAGTATCAAAAACAAGGTCTAGGCGGACAATTGCTTAATAAATTCGAAAATATTGCAAGAAAGAATGCAAGATTTGGTGTAACACTTACTTGTCGTGATATGCTCGTTCCATTTTATGAAAAATATGGCTACAAGAACGAAGGTTTATCTGATTCTCAACATGCAAGTGTTCAATGGTATAACTTAGTAAAAGAATTATAGTTAATAAAAATAGGAAGTGCTCTCTATATACTCAAACCATAATTACTAAACAAACCACTTTAGTGTGCAAAACTCACTAAAGTGGTTATTTTCATCTTACTAACATCCACGTTCGAAACTATTTCATTTTTTAATACTTTAGGTGCGATGCCTCTTTCTTAACTTCGCTTATTTTATTGTAAGTAATAACATAACAAACTATTGTTTTTCGCTATTTAAAATTTAGAAAACAAATAAATATAAAAATAACTATTTAAATAGGAAGATAAAAGTTCAAATAAAAGCTATTTTATAAAATATTTTAATTGAGGATTTAGAAAAATTATGTTTGAATACTAAATTATGTGAAATGAGAATAATGAATAGAAATATATTAAGTAAAATTTTATATTGATTTTGATAGATAACGAAATTGTTATATTAACTCATTTTAAGCATGAATATTCATAAATAAGTATAAATAGCACTATTGAAAATACTTTACTTAATTTTATTGAGAGAAAAATATAAAAATGTAAAGGCTGTTAACCTTTATAAATAAGTCAAAATTTTATAAATTGAACACTATGTAAATAAAGTGATAATTTTTTGAAATTAATATTAATGTATAAATAATAGTAAAAATGTAGCATTAAAAATTTATGAGCCATGAAAAATAAATTTTAATTATATTGCTATTTACATATAAATGGTAATATAATAATGAAAATTATATTGAATTGTGAAAAATTAGGTTAATTACATTTTAATAAGTAATATAAATATGGAGATGAAAGTGTTATGTCAAAGAAAGAAAAAGACTTTAAACGGTCCTTTGGGCAAGAAAAAGCTAGAGTTAAACTTTATAAAGCAGGAAAACATTGGGTTAAGGCAGGAATAAGAGAATTTCAACTTTTAAAAATGTTAGGTGTTCCATTTTTAAATAAAGAAATTAATGATGTAAACGATAATCAAATTACGAATAATAGTAGCTTAAAGAAACAAGCGCTAAGAACGACGGGACTAGCAGGTGGTGCATTTACCTTTGCTATGCTTAATGACCACCATGCTTTTGCAGCTTCTGAAACACCAATGACGTCTGAAATTTCATCAAATAGTGCTACAGTAGCTAACCAAAATTCAACAGCTATTTCAAAATCGACAACCAAATCTTCTTCAAATATGACAAGTTCTTCACAAGAACATAGCCAAAATAGTAGGGCTTCTACAGAAAGTCAGGTTAAAACTGATTCAACGACAAATTCAACAGAAACAAGCGTTAATTCTACAAGTGATAAAGAAATGCCTACTTCGGAACATAAAGATAGCACGAGTCATGCTTCAACTTCTGAAAGTGACTCATCAACAAGTGAAGCTCACCAAAATTCTAATAGTGATAAAACAAGTGCATCTAATGAGAACGGAAAATCAAATACTGAGAACACTTCAGAAAGTAATAAAGAAAAGACGTCTGAGAGCCAAGATCAACAATCAGAAAGTGAAAAATCAACATCAAGTTCAGAACATAAAAACTCTCAATCAACTAAAGATTCTGAAAGTAAAAACGATAACAAGACATCAAACTCTTCAGAAAAAGGAGAAGATAAAAAAACAAATACATCTGAAGTAGCTAATAGTACCCAAAAAGACAAATCATCAAATACTCATGGAACATCAGAACACAAATCAACGGAAACATCTGAATCTGATGAGAAGAATAATTCATTAACATCAACTTCTGAAAAGAAAAGTGAATTAACAAGTTCTACAAGCACAAATAAATCTGAGAAAGTTGATGATAAAGATTCATTAACAACTAAATCTACAAGTACATCTGAAAGCCAAGTAAACCGAGACATAGGTTCTAATTTATTAGTAAGTGATTCTACAAGCACGTCTACAAGTTTAACACCAAAAAAGCTAAGAACTTTCAGTAGATTTGCCTTAGCTGCCAACAATACAAGTGCGACTGTAGCTGAGGTAACAAATAATGACATTGTAACGATTAATAAAGATAACTTTACTGATCATTTTAATGTCAAAGACTCTGCTACTTATGATCCTAAAACAGGAATAGTAACTTTAACTCCTGATGAGTTTAATAAAAAAGGTTCAATTACTTTAAACACTAAAATTAATTCAAATAAAAGTTTTCATTTTACAGGAAAAGTTAACCTAGGTAATCGTTATGAAGGATATAATGAAGTTACTAAAGATGGCCAAGTAATATCTGGTGGGGATGGTATTGGCTTTGCCTTTTCACCAGGTAAAATTGATGATACTGGTAAAGAAGGCGCGGCACTAGGAATAGGTGGTTTGAAAAACGCATTCGGCTTTAAGCTTGATACATTCCATAATACTTCAACTCCTAAAGCTGGTTCTCAAGCTGGAGCAGACCCAACTAATGTAAAAGGTGGAGGCGCATTTGGTGCATTTGTTAGTACTAACGCTTCAGGGTATGCCACTACTGAGAGTACAGGAGCAGCTAAATTAAATATACAACCCAAAGATAATTCATTCCAAGATTTTGATATTGACTATAATGGCGATACGAAAGTGATGACAGTTACATATGCTGGTCAACAATTCACTCGTAATTTAACAGATTGGTTGAATAGAAATCGTAATGTTAGTAACTATGCGCTTTCCATCACTGCTTCAACAGGAGGAGCTAAAAATCTACAACAAATTCAATTTGGTACTTTTACTTATACACAAACTGCTTCTACTCAAGTGAGATATGTCGATGTCAATACAGGTAAAGATATTATTCCACCGAAAACTTATGCAGGAGATGTAGATGAAACAGTTACATTAGATCCTCAGCAAAGCACATTAAATGGAATGGGTTATAAGTATAGTAAAGTCGATAGTTCAAATGCACCAAATTATAATAGTGCTAATAATCAAGTGAAATTAACTAATTCAGGTCAATCGGTTATTTATTATTACGAGGATACCCAAGCTCCTACTATTGATATGACTGATCAAAGTAATGAAGTTTTCTCACCTATTACACCAATAACTGTAAATGCTTCAGATAATAGTGGAACAACACCGAATGTCAAGATGGATGGTTTACCAGATGGCTTATCTTATGATTCTTCTAAAAATGTAGTAACAGGTACACCACAAAAAATCGGTAATTATAATGTAACGATTACTGCAACAGATGGCAGTAACCATACAACGACCAAAAGTATTAAATGGTCAATCACTCGAAACTCAGCTAGTGACTCTACTTCAACATCAACAAGTAACAGTCTTTCAACAAGTACAGTCAAATCAACAAGCATAGCAAATAGCGAAAGCACAAGCAAAGCGAATAGTGAAAGCACAAGTAAATCGACAAGTGCAAGTGCATCAACAAGTAAGAGTCTTTCAGACTCAGAAAGCGCAAGCACGTCAGATAGTGAATCAGAAAGTGAGAGTCTTTCAGACTCAGCAAGCGTGAGCACATCAGACAGTGCGTCAACATCAACAAGTGTGAGTGACTCAACAAGTGCAAGCACGTCAGATAGTGAATCAGAAAGTGAGAGTCTTTCAGAATCAACAAGCACAAGTACATCAGATAGTGCATCAACATCAACAAGCATGAGTGACTCAACAAGTACAAGCACATCAGACAGTGAATCAGCATCAACAAGTGTGAGCGACTCAACAAGTACAAGCACATCAGACAGTGCATCAGCATCAACAAGTGTGAGCGATTCAACAAGCGTAAGCACATCAGATAGTGCGTCAGTATCAACAAGCGTGAGTGACTCAACAAGTACAAGCACATCAGACAGTGAATCAGCATCAACAAGCGTGAGTGATTCAACAAGTGCAAGCACATCAGACAGTGCGTCAGCATCAACAAGTGTGAGCGACTCAACGAGTGCAAGCACATCAGACAGTGCGTCAACATCAACAAGTGTGAGCGACTCAACAAGTGTAAGCACATCAGATAGTGAATCAGCATCAACAAGCGTGAGCGACTCAACAAGTGCAAGCACGTCAGATAGTGAATCAGAAAGTGCGAGTCTTTCAGACTCAGCAAGCGTGAGTACATCAGATAGTGCGTCAGCATCAACAAGTGTGAGTGACTCAACAAGTGCAAGCACATCAGACAGTGCATCAGCATCAACAAGTGTGAGCGATTCAACAAGCGTAAGCACATCAGATAGTGCGTCAGTATCAACAAGCGTGAGTGACTCAACAAGCGCAAGCACGTCAGATAGTGAATCAGAAAGTGAGAGTCTTTCAGACTCAGCAAGCGTGAGCACATCAGACAGTGCGTCAGCATCAACAAGCGTGAGCGACTCAACAAGTGTAAGTACATCAGATAGTGCATCAGCATCAACAAGCGTGAGTGACTCAACAAGCGCAAGCACGTCAGATAGTGCATCAACATCAACAAGCATGAGTGACTCAACAAGTACAAGCACATCAGACAGTGAATCAGCATCAACAAGCGTGAGTGATTCAACAAGTGCAAGTACGTCATTAAGTGGATCAGAAAGTGAGAGTCTTTCAGACTCAGCAAGCGTAAGTACATCAGATAGTGCGTCAACATCAACAAGTGTGAGCGACTCAATAAGCGCAAGCACGTCAGATAGTGAATCAGAAAGTGAGAGTCTTTCAGACTCAGCAAGCGTGAGCACATCAGACAGTGCGTCAGAATCAACAAGCGTGAGCGACTCAACAAGTGCAAGCACGTCAGATAGTGAATCAGAAAGTGAGAGTCTTTCAGACTCAGCAAGCGTGAGCACATCAGACAGTGCGTCAACATCAACAAGTGTGAGCGACTCAACAAGTGCAAGCACGTCAGATAGTGAATCAGAAAGTGAGAGTCTTTCAGACTCAGCAAGCGTGAGTACATCAGATAGTGCATCAACATCAACAAGCGTAAGCACATCAGACAGTGCGTCAACATCAACAAGTGTGAGCGACTCAACAAGCGCAAGCACATCAGATAGTGCGTCAACATCAACAAGTGTGAGCGACTCAACAAGTGTAAGCACATCAGATAGTGCATCAGCATCAACAAGCGTGAGCGACTCAACAAGTGCAAGCACGTCAGATAGTGAATCAGAAAGTGAGAGTCTTTCAGACTCAGCAAGCGTGAGCACATCAGATAGTGCATCAACATCAACAAGCATGAGTGACTCAACAAGTACAAGCACATTAGACAGTGAATCAGCATCAACAAGCGTGAGTGATTCAACAAGTGCAAGTACGTCATTAAGTGGATCAGAAAGTGAGAGTCTTTCAGACTCAGCAAGCGTGAGTACATCAGATAGTGCATCAACATCAACAAGTGTGAGCGACTCAACAAGCGTAAGCACATCAGATAGTGAATCAGAAAGTGAGAGTCTTTCAGACTCAGCAAGCGTGAGCACATCAGATAGTGCATCAACATCAACAAGCATGAGTGACTCAACAAGTACAAGCACATTAGACAGTGAATCAGCATCAACAAGCGTGAGTGATTCAACAAGTGCAAGTACGTCATTAAGTGGATCAGAAAGTGAGAGTCTTTCAGACTCAGCAAGCGTGAGTACATCAGATAGTGCATCAACATCAACAAGTGTGAGCGACTCAACAAGCGTAAGCACATCAGATAGTGAATCAGAAAGTGAGAGTCTTTCAGACTCAGCAAGCGTGAGCACATCAGATAGTGCATCAACATCAACAAGCATGAGTGACTCAACAAGTACAAGCACATTAGACAGTGAATCAGCATCAACAAGCGTGAGTGATTCAACAAGTGCAAGTACGTCATTAAGTGGATCAGAAAGTGAGAGTCTTTCAGAATCAACAAGCACAAGTACATCAGATAGTGCATCAACATCAACAAGTGTGAGTGACTCAACAAGTGCAAGCACGTCATTAAGTGGATCAGAAAGTGAGAGTCTTTCAGACTCAGCAAGCGTGAGTACATCAGATAGTGCATCAACATCAACAAGTGTGAGCGACTCAACAAGCGTGAGCACATCAGATAGTGCATCAACATCAACAAGCATGAGTGACTCAACAAGTACAAGCACATCAGACAGTGAATCAGCATCAACAAGTGTGAGCGACTCAACAAGTACAAGCACATCAGACAGTGCATCAGCATCAACAAGTGTGAGCGATTCAACAAGCGTAAGCACATCAGATAGTGCGTCAGTATCAACAAGCGTGAGTGACTCAACAAGTACAAGCACATCAGACAGTGAATCAGCATCAACAAGCGTGAGTGACTCAACAAGTGCAAGCACATCAGACAGTGCGTCAGCATCAACAAGTGTGAGCGACTCAACAAGCGCAAGCACATCAGACAGTGCGTCAACATCAACAAGTGTGAGCGACTCAACAAGTGCAAGCACATCAGATAGTGAATCAGAAAGTGAGAGTCTTTCAGACTCAGCAAGCGTGAGCACATCAGATAGTGCATCAACATCAACAAGCATGAGTGACTCAACAAGTACAAGCACATTAGACAGTGAATCAGCATCAACAAGCGTGAGTGATTCAACAAGTGCAAGTACGTCATTAAGTGGATCAGAAAGTGAGAGTCTTTCAGACTCAGCAAGCGTAAGTACATCAGATAGTGCGTCAACATCAACAAGTGTGAGCGACTCAATAAGCGCAAGCACGTCAGATAGTGAATCAGAAAGTGAGAGTCTTTCAGACTCAGCAAGCGTGAGCACATCAGACAGTGCGTCAGCATCAACAAGCGTGAGCGACTCAACAAGTGCAAGCACGTCAGATAGTGAATCAGAAAGTGAGAGTCTTTCAGACTCAGCAAGCGTGAGCACATCAGACAGTGCGTCAACATCAACAAGTGTGAGCGACTCAACAAGTGCAAGCACGTCAGATAGTGAATCAGAAAGTGAGAGTCTTTCAGACTCAGCAAGCGTGAGTACATCAGATAGTGCATCAACATCAACAAGCGTAAGCACATCAGACAGTGCGTCAACATCAACAAGTGTGAGCGACTCAACAAGCGCAAGCACATCAGATAGTGCGTCAACATCAACAAGTGTGAGCGACTCAACAAGTGTAAGCACATCAGATAGTGCATCAGCATCAACAAGCGTGAGCGACTCAACAAGTGCAAGCACGTCAGATAGTGAATCAGAAAGTGCGAGTCTTTCAGACTCAGCAAGCGTGAGCACATCAGATAGTGCATCAACATCAACAAGCATGAGTGACTCAACAAGTGCAAGCACGTCAGATAGTGAATCAGAAAGTGAGAGTCTTTCAGACTCAACAAGCACAAGTACATCAGATAGTGCATCAGCATCAACAAGTGTGAGCGACTCAACAAGTGCAAGCACGTCAGATAGTGAATCAGAAAGTGAGAGTCTTTCAGACTCAGCAAGCGTGAGCACATCAGACAGTGCATCAACATCAACAAGTGTGAGCGACTCAACAAGTGCAAGCACGTCAGATAGTGAATCAGAAAGTGAGAGTCTTTCAGAATCAACAAGCACAAGTACATCAGATAGTGCATCAACATCAACAAGCATGAGTGACTCAACAAGTACAAGCACATCAGACAGTGAATCAGCATCAACAAGTGTGAGCGACTCAACAAGTGCAAGCACGTCAGATAGTGAATCAGCATCAACAAGTGTGAGCGATTCAACAAGCGTAAGCACATCAGATAGTGCGTCAGTATCAACAAGCGTGAGTGACTCAACAAGTACAAGCACATCAGACAGTGAATCAGCATCAACAAGTGTGAGCGACTCAACAAGTGCAAGCACATCAGATAGTGAATCAGAAAGTGCGAGTCTTTCAGACTCAGCAAGCGTGAGCACATCAGACAGTGCGAGTCTTTCAGACTCAACAAGCACAAGTACATCAGATAGTGCATCAGCATCAACAAGCGTGAGTGATTCAACAAGTGCAAGCACATCAGACAGTGCGTCAGCATCAACAAGTGTGAGCGACTCAACAAGTGCAAGCACATCAGACAGTGCGTCAGCATCAACAAGTGTGAGCGACTCAACAAGTGTAAGCACATCAGATAGTGAATCAGAAAGTGAGAGTCTTTCAGACTCAGCAAGCGTGAGCACATCAGATAGTGCATCAACATCAACAAGCATGAGTGACTCAACAAGTACAAGCACATTAGACAGTGAATCAGCATCAACAAGCGTGAGTGATTCAACAAGTGCAAGTACGTCATTAAGTGGATCAGAAAGTGAGAGTCTTTCAGAATCAACAAGCACAAGTACATCAGATAGTGCATCAACATCAACAAGTGTGAGTGACTCAACAAGTGCAAGCACGTCATTAAGTGGATCAGAAAGTGAGAGTCTTTCAGACTCAGCAAGCGTGAGTACATCAGATAGTGCATCAACATCAACAAGTGTGAGCGACTCAACAAGCGTGAGCACATCAGATAGTGCATCAACATCAACAAGCATGAGTGACTCAACAAGTACAAGCACATCAGACAGTGAATCAGCATCAACAAGTGTGAGCGACTCAACAAGTACAAGCACATCAGACAGTGCATCAGCATCAACAAGTGTGAGCGATTCAACAAGCGTAAGCACATCAGATAGTGCGTCAGTATCAACAAGCGTGAGTGACTCAACAAGTACAAGCACATCAGACAGTGAATCAGCATCAACAAGCGTGAGTGATTCAACAAGTGCAAGCACATCAGATAGTGAATCAGAAAGTGCGAGTCTTTCAGACTCAGCAAGCGTGAGCACATCAGACAGTGCGAGTCTTTCAGACTCAACAAGCACAAGTACATCAGATAGTGCATCAACATCAACAAGCGTGAGTGATTCAACAAGTGCAAGCACATCAGACAGTGCGTCAGCATCAACAAGTGTGAGCGACTCAACAAGTGCAAGCACATCAGACAGTGCGTCAACATCAACAAGTGTGAGCGACTCAACAAGTGTAAGCACATCAGATAGTGAATCAGAAAGTGAGAGTCTTTCAGACTCAGCAAGCGTGAGCACATCAGATAGTGCATCAACATCAACAAGCATGAGTGACTCAACAAGTACAAGCACATTAGACAGTGAATCAGCATCAACAAGCGTGAGTGATTCAACAAGTGCAAGTACGTCATTAAGTGGATCAGAAAGTGAGAGTCTTTCAGAATCAACAAGCACAAGTACATCAGATAGTGCATCAACATCAACAAGTGTGAGTGACTCAACAAGTGCAAGCACGTCATTAAGTGGATCAGAAAGTGAGAGTCTTTCAGACTCAGCAAGCGTGAGTACATCAGATAGTGCATCAACATCAACAAGTGTGAGCGACTCAACAAGCGTGAGCACATCAGATAGTGCATCAACATCAACAAGCATGAGTGACTCAACAAGTACAAGCACATCAGACAGTGAATCAGCATCAACAAGTGTGAGCGACTCAACAAGTACAAGCACATCAGACAGTGCATCAGCATCAACAAGTGTGAGCGATTCAACAAGCGTAAGCACATCAGATAGTGCGTCAGTATCAACAAGCGTGAGTGACTCAACAAGTACAAGCACATCAGACAGTGAATCAGCATCAACAAGCGTGAGTGATTCAACAAGTGCAAGCACATCAGATAGTGAATCAGAAAGTGCGAGTCTTTCAGACTCAGCAAGCGTGAGCACATCAGACAGTGCGAGTCTTTCAGACTCAACAAGCACAAGTACATCAGATAGTGCATCAACATCAACAAGCGTGAGTGATTCAACAAGTGCAAGCACATCAGACAGTGCGTCAGCATCAACAAGTGTGAGCGACTCAACAAGTGCAAGCACATCAGACAGTGCGTCAACATCAACAAGTGTGAGCGACTCAACAAGCGCAAGCACGTCAGATAGTGAATCAGAAAGTGAGAGTCTTTCAGACTCAGCAAGCGTGAGCACATCAGATAGTGCATCAACATCAACAAGCATGAGTGACTCAACAAGTACAAGCACATTAGACAGTGAATCAGCATCAACAAGCGTGAGTGATTCAACAAGTGCAAGTACGTCATTAAGTGGATCAGAAAGTGAGAGTCTTTCAGAATCAACAAGCACAAGTACATCAGATAGTGCATCAACATCAACAAGTGTGAGTGACTCAACAAGTGCAAGCACGTCATTAAGTGGATCAGAAAGTGAGAGTCTTTCAGACTCAGCAAGCGTGAGCACATCAGATAGTGCATCAACATCAACAAGCATGAGTGACTCAACAAGTACAAGCACATTAGACAGTGAATCAGCATCAACAAGCGTGAGTGATTCAACAAGTGCAAGTACGTCATTAAGTGGATCAGAAAGTGAGAGTCTTTCAGAATCAACAAGCACAAGTACATCAGATAGTGCATCAACATCAACAAGTGTGAGTGACTCAACAAGTGCAAGCACGTCATTAAGTGGATCAGAAAGTGAGAGTCTTTCAGACTCAGCAAGCGTGAGTACATCAGATAGTGCATCAACATCAACAAGTGTGAGCGACTCAACAAGCGTGAGCACATCAGATAGTGCATCAACATCAACAAGCATGAGTGACTCAACAAGTACAAGCACATCAGACAGTGAATCAGCATCAACAAGTGTGAGCGACTCAACAAGTACAAGCACATCAGACAGTGCATCAGCATCAACAAGTGTGAGCGATTCAACAAGCGTAAGCACATCAGATAGTGCGTCAGTATCAACAAGCGTGAGTGACTCAACAAGTACAAGCACATCAGACAGTGAATCAGCATCAACAAGCGTGAGTGATTCAACAAGTGCAAGCACATCAGATAGTGCATCAACATCAACAAGCGTGAGCGACTCAACAAGTGCAAGCACATCAGACAGTGCGTCAGCATCAACAAGCGTGAGTGACTCAATAAGCGCAAGCACATCAGATAGTGAGTCAACATCAACAAGTGTGAGCGATTCAACAAGTGCAAGCACGTCATTAAGTGGATCAGAAAGCGCGAGTCTTTCAGACTCAGTAAGCACAAGTACGTCAGATAGTGCGTCAACATCAACAAGTGTTAGCGACTCAAATTCAGGTAGTGGCTCAACGTCACACAGTGAATCACACACAGAAAGTCATACAAACTCAATGAGTCAATCAGACTCAAACAGTGGTTCAACAAGCGTGAGTGACTCAGATTCAGGTAGTGGCTCAATGTCACACAGTGAATCACATACAGAAAGTCATACAAATTCAATGAGTCAATCAGACTCAAACAGTGGTTCAACAAGCGTGAGTGACTCAGATTCAGGTAGTGGCTCAATGTCACACAGTGAATCGCATACAGAAAGTCACACAAATTCAATGAGTCAATCAGACTCAAACAGTGGTTCAACAAGCGTGAGTGACTCAGATTCAGGTAGTGGCTCAATGTCACACAGTGAATCACATACAGAAAGTCACACAAATTCAATGAGTCAATCAGATTCAAACAGTGGTTCAACAAGCGTGAGTGACTCAGATTCAGGTAGTGGCTCAATGTCACACAGTGAATCACATACAGAAAGTCACACAAATTCAATGAGTCAATCAGATTCAAACAGTGGTTCAATAAGTGTGAGCGACTCAACAAGTGCAAGCACATCAGACAGTGCATCAGCATCAACAAGTGCAAGTACGTCAGATAGTGAATCACAAAGTGCGAGTCTTTCAGACTCAGCAAGCGTGAGCGACTCAACAAGCGCAAGCACATCAGACAGTACGTCAGTATCAACAAGCGTGAGTGACTCAACAAGTGCAAGCACATCAGACAGTGCGTCAGTATCAACAAGCGTGAGCGACTCAACAAGTGCAAGCACATCAGACAGTGCGTCAGTATCAACAAGTGTAAGTACGTCAGATAGTGAATCACAAAGTGCGAGTCTTTCAGACTCAGTAAGCGCAAGCACATCAGACAGTGCATCATCATCAACAAGTGTGAGTGGCTCAACAAGTGCAAGCACATCAGATAGTGCGTCAGCATCAACAAGTGTGAGCAACTCAACAAGCACAAGTACGTCAGATAGTGAATCAACATCAACAAGTGTGAGTGACTCAGATTCAGGTAGTGGCTCAATGTCACATAGTGAATCACATACAGAAAGTCATACAAACTCAATGAGTCAATCAGATTCAAACAGTGGTTCAACAAGCACAAGTGATTCAGTATCACATAGCGACTCACAATCAGATAGCTATACAAATTCAACAAGTCATTCAAGCTCTGAAAGTGCATCGACTCATACAAGTGAATCTAATACACATTCAACATCAATGAGTCTTTCAACTTCAGAGAGCACTACTACAAGTGATTCAACTTCAATGAATGCAAGTGAATCAAATAGTATGAGTACATCAGAATCACAAAGTCATAATTCTCAAGTACACAGTACGTCACAACATCACAAAGACAATACTGATTTACCAGATACTGGTAACGATAGTTCAAACTCATCAGTATTAGTCTCAGCTGTAGCAGCAATGTTAGCGGGATTAGGAATGATTAGAAGATCTCGTAAAAATAAGAAAGATAAAAAAGAGTAGAGTTTCGATATTGAAAGTCTGATTTTACTCTAAATAAAAAGAGGCTAAAGCATAATTATTGGTTGAGATAAGCTTTCCAAACCAAAGTAATTAATGTCTTTAGCCTCTTTGATATAATATAGAAAACTTTATTTTTAAATATTAGGTGGAATTATGTTCAAAGAGCAGGAATATAAAGTGTTATATAAAAGAATATTATTCACATGTTTCATATTAGTTATTTACATTTTAGGGAGTAATATTTCTATTATTGGTGCTAGAGGGATTCGAGATACAAAAGATACATTTTTTAAGTTAGCCATTTCTAATGTTGGGGGAGACCTTGCTACATTAAATATTTTTTCATTAGGACTTGGTCCTTGGCTAACTTCTTTAGTCATTATAATGTTATTGAATTATCGAGACATTGACAAAGTTACTAAGCAAACACGTTCTGAGAAACATTATAAAGAGCGTATATTAACTTTATTATTTGCAGCATTTCAAAGTTATTATGTAATTAACACATATATTCATAATAATTTTATAAAAGATACTAATATCATTTTGCTCATGTTAGTACTTATTACAGGTACGATGTTTCTTGTCTGGTTAGCAGACCAAAATATTACTTATGGTATTGCTGGTCCTATGCCTATTGTTCTCATGAGTTTAACCAAATCTTTATTTAACAACCAACATTTTATGAAATTAAATATTAGTGTAGTCATGCTAATTTTAATTATTGCAATTTTAGTTATTGCATTATTTTTCTTATTATTTATTGAGTTGTCAGAATATCGTTTAAATTATAAAGATATTATGAACAATTCTACTCATAAGACACCGACCTATCTAGCTTGGAAATTAAATCCAGCAGGAAGTATTTCAATTATGGTTAGTTTGTCAGCTTTTGTACTTTTAAATAATTTAATTAATTTAATAGTTTCTCTGTTTGGTATAAACCTTAATTTAAACTTTTTGAGTTTTAATCATCCACTAGGTATTACAAGTTATTTCGTTTTACAAATTATATTAAATTATTTACTGTCGCGCTTCTTAATTAATACAAAGAAAAAAGCTAGAGAATTTTTAAAAAATGGAAATTATTTCGACTCAGTGAATCCTGGGAAAGAAACAGAACGTTATTTAAATCTAAAAGCGCGTAGAGTATGTTGGACTGGCGCAATTATCGTAGCTTTTATTTTAGCTATTCCTATGTATTCAACGTTATTTGTTCCAAATATGTCAAAAGAAATCTATTTTTCAGTTCAACTAATTATTTTAGTGTATATCAGTATAAATATTGGAGAAACGATTCGTACATATTTATACTTCGATCGTTATAAACAGATTTTGAATAAATATTGGTAAGGAGAATATTATGAAACAGTTTATACCCGCATGGTACGATTCAACTTATTGGTGGGATAGCGCTGTCGAGCCTTTTTTCAGAAAAAAAAGAGTTACTGAATTTGACGATATGGTGAGCTTATTGTCAATGTATCGTAAAAATGAAGAAACATTCACAACGCTTATTCTAAATTATCAGCCCATGTTGCGTTTGTTTCTACATCGGCATCAGCTCTATGAAGTAACTTATTGGTCTCTCTTCGATGCTATTCAAGGTGCTCAGAATGTAACACCGCAAGCGATAGATTATAGAGATTTAGCTTGGCCAGAGGATACTGAATTTATATACACTCCGTTTCAAGTTATCGCGATTACGGCTACCAATATGTATTCTAAGATTAATTTCAGTCAAGAAGGATACTTGCTTTGGATTGAAGACTTTGAAAATGAAGTGCTTAAACGGAAGTTTATTATTGATGATAGGGGTTTTATTTCCTCAATTGAGTCTTATGACTTAAATAGTAAGCCAGCGTATAGAGACTATTTAAATGTCGATGGGTCTACCATTATGAGACAGAATTTTAACACACAAAATATAACTATTATGGCTGAGTATCAACCTCATTTTCAAAAAACAGAATATAACAATATGGACGAATTAATACACGAAAAATTAAGTGAATTTAACGACAATAATCTAAAAACTAACGATAAACTTATTGTGGCGGCAGATGAACGACACAATAAATTATTAAATGATATATTTCAACCTGAAAATATATGTTATTCGCTCTTCACACCACGTAACAAGCATGTTCATGATGAGTTATTAAAATCAATTACAGTAGCAAATCAATGTGTAGTAGATACGCAAGAAAATGAAAGGAAAATTGATGTCTTTGTGTCAGACAATCTACAATCTCAACCGTTTAATTACATGCGTATTACGCCGTTTGAAGCACAAATGTTACCAAATATAAGTAGCCAATTATATGAAACGAATATAGGTGTTTGGATAGATGGCTTGACGGACAATGAATTGCAATCGCTTATGACGCAGTTAACACAGTATATTTATCATCATGAGAAAACAAAAATAATTTTAATGACGAAATTAAGTAATCATGAAATAGCGCCATGGCTTAAAGAAGAGATACAAAAAATTAATGATTCTTTAAATACTGAAAATGAAGAATTATCTTTAGAAGTGCGCGATATTCTGGAAACAGAACTTGAAAAGATAGAAGCAATTAAAATCATTTCTGTACCTTTTGAAGAAGATTTAATGAAAGCTATCTCTCAATTAAGGGTTGTAATTGATTTAAACTCAGAGCCGGATTTATATTTGCAAATTTCAAGTATTAGTGCAGGTATTCCGCAAATAAATAAAAGCCAAACAGATTATGTTGAGCATAAATTAAATGGTCTAATCATTGAAAATATGGAACAACTCCATATGGCATTAGATTATTTCTTACTTAATCTAAAAAATTGGAATTATTCTTTCGCACATTCTATAAAATTGAGTGAAAATTTCAGCTCAAAATTTATTATTCAACAGCTTGATAGTTTGATAGAAGGTGGAACATATGGCACGTAAATTTAGGATATTACAAGTGGGGGGCAAAGATTTAGAACCTCTATTCGATAATAAAAAAAATGTAGAGTGGGATTATCTTGATGATACGCTTTTTCAATTTGAAAGTGGATACATTGAAGCAGTTCAAGAGATTATTGATGCATATGGCGATTTCGATCTTGTATTTGTACAAAGTCCGTACTCTCAACCTTTAATGAAGTTATTACAACTTGTTAGCACGCCTCATAACACAGTAATAGATTACCATGTGTGGACTTCAGAATTTGAAAATGAAACACTTGTCAGAACTAAAATGATAAAAAAAATAGAGTATAAAACAGAAGAAGAATTGCACAATAAATTATTAGCGGTGACATTTCCTGGGCAATATGGCGATAGAATATCTCCAATTAAGGCAATAGTGAAGCCTCATTTTCAAGGGGAGTATTGGTATGAGGGGAATACGGCGCTTGTAATTGAAGGTGATTTTGGACAATCATTTAAACCACTTGTGACATGGACGCAACACTTGGTTAATGACCAAGAGAAAGTAAATGAAATTTGGCCCGAATATGAAATTGATGGGAATGTTGAGATAGAGTACACGCTTAGAATTACACCTAATGGATCTATTGACTTTCCTAACCAAACATTGCGTTTTGAACATCAAGATTTGAAAGAACCTATACAGTTGCCACGCTTGCCATATCAAGCTAATGTCAGTGTATCTCTAAAGGCTAAAGGAGCAGGGAAGATTAAATTAGGTGCTATCCATAAGCGCTGGTCGCGTCTTGAAATGGGGCAATTTATCATGGGTGGTAAGCGTTTTGCTGATGCTCATCGTAAGGAATTTATTTATTATTTCAATCCCGGTGATATGAAACCTCCGCTCAATGTCTATTTTAGTGGTTATCGCTCTGCTGAAGGCTTTGAGGGTTATTTCATGATGAACAAGATGGATGCGCCATTTATTTTAATTGGTGATCCAAGGCTTGAAGGTGGCGCATTCTATCTAGGTTCTGACACTTTTGAAAAGGGTATTATTGATGTTATACGTAATGCAATTGAGTTTCTCAATTTCAAACCGAACGATTTGATTTTATCTGGCTTATCGATGGGTTCGTTTGGAGCTTTGTATTATGCTACAGAGTTAGAGCCTGCAGCGGTAGTAGTTGGGAAACCTCTACTTAATGTAGGGTCGATTGCAGATAATATGAAGTTATTACGTCCAAACGAATTCGGTACAGCGAACGATGTATTACTAGCGAATGAAGGTAGTATTTCTCAAGCAGATATCGACCAATTGAATACACGTTTTTGGGAAAAAATAAAAAACAGTAATCTCTCAAAAACAACATTTGCGATTGCTTATATGCAACATGATGATTATGATGCGACAGCCTTTCAAGCATTGTCACCAGTTCTTAGTCAACACCGTGCACATGTGATGAGTCGTGGTGTGCCTGGTCGCCATAACGATGACACACCAACAATTACAAACTGGTTTGTAAATTTTTATAATATTATCTTAAAAGATCAATTCGGGAGAGATAGTGATGTCAATGCAAAATGAATTTAAAATTGAATGGCGACATATTAATCGAAAAACATTTATGTATGGCACAAAATTGCAGTTTAAAGAAGATGGGGCATATTTTGAAAATCCGCTAATGCCTTCTGGAACAGTCATTCATGATTGGCATATGATTACTGACTTTTATAATGACAAAGCAGTGCCCTCGCTTCCAATTTTGAAAAGAGGGCATCGCTATACGTTAACTTTAAATTATAAAGTAAACCCACCAGGTGCGGCCTACATCAAGATGACGTTTTATCGTAAAAATGATACAGAAATTTCATATTTGATAATTAAAGAAGATGTGTCAGAATTTCAATTTCCTGTAGAGGCTTATGCATATAAATTAGAATTAATTAATGCAGGGTTATCGGTTCTGCATTTTCAAAATATAGAAATTAAGGAATTAAGTGCAAACAAGGACGAAATGACAGATTCTGAGGTATCAAACGCTCAATCTAAAGTAGAAGTTATGAATCGCGTTATAGCTAAAGTAAGAGGACGAAATGGGGGTGGAGCTGATGGCTGATCGAGTGAATCATTTGATTAATCAAATGCGTTTGAAGCGATTAAAAAAGCAACTAACTGAGGTAAAGCGATATAGTGAAGTATTTGCGAATTACACCGATGAAGAATTACAAGCGAAAACGACGGAATTTAAAAAGCGTTTAGCTGATGAGGAAACGACGCTAGATAAGTTGTTGCCAGAGGCTTATGCCACCATTCGAGAAGCTTCGAAACGCGTATTGGGTATGTATCCGAAAGAAGTGCAAGTCATGGGAGCTATTGTGATGCATCAAGGCAATATTGCTGAAATGCAGACGGGTGAAGGCAAGACATTGACGGCGACAATGCCTCTCTATTTGAATGCACTCACAGGCAAAGGTGCATTTCTAATTACGACAAATGATTATCTGGCTAGCCGAGATTTTCAAGAAATGAAACCTTTATTTGAATGGTTAGGATTAACAGCATCTCTCGGATTTGTAGATATTCATGATTACGAATACGCAGAAGGTGAGAAACAGTTTTTATATAACCACGATATTATTTATACAACAAACGGGCGATTAGGATTTGATTATTTATTTGATAATCTAGCCGATCATATTGATGCGAAATACTTACCAGAATTGAATTTTGCGATTATTGATGAAGTGGATTCGATTATTTTAGATGCTGCTCAAACACCTTTAGTTATTTCTGGAGCCCCACGTGTGCAATCTAATCTTTTTCACATTATAAAAATGTTTGTGGAAACATTAGTTGAAGACGAGCATTTCAAAGTAAAGTTGAATAAAAAAGAAGTGTGGCTTACGGAAGAAGGAATTGAAGCGGCAAATCATTATTTTAAAGTTTCAAATATGTATGACCCTAAACACTTTGATTTGGTACGTGTGATTAATTTATCTTTACGCGCAAAATATTTATTCAAAGATAATATGGATTATTTTATTTATAACGGGGAAGTTGTACTTATTGACCGTATCACAGGTCGAATGTTACCAGGCACAAAATTACAATCCGGCTTACACCAAGCGCTTGAAGCAAAAGAAGGCGTTGAATTATCGCAAGATTTAAGTGTAATGGCAACGATTACTTTCCAAAATTTATTTAAATTATTTAATAAGTTTTCAGGAATGACAGGAACTGGAAAACTGGGTGAAAAAGAATTCTTTGAATTATATTCAAAATTAGTTGTACAAATTCCAACTGATCATCCTATTATTCGTAAGGATAAAGAAGATAAAGTTTATGCAAAATCTGAAGAAAAGAATGAAGCAATTCTTGAGAAAGTGATAGAGGTTCATCAAACAAAACAACCTATCTTACTGATTACTAGAACGGCTGAAGCGGCAGAATATTTCTCAGCACAACTGTTTAAACAAAATATTCCTAATAACTTGTTGATTGCGCAAAATGTGGCAAAGGAAGCACAGATGATTGCAGAAGCAGGTCAAATAGGTGCTGTAACGGTATCGACAAGTATGGCTGGACGTGGAACTGACATTAAATTAGGAGCAGGCGTTCATGAACTTGGTGGTCTAGCGGTAATCATTAATGAACATATGGAAAACAGCCGAGTTGATAGACAGTTACGAGGACGTGCTGGACGCCAAGGTGACCCAGGTATATCTCAAATTTATGTATCTTTAGACGATTATATTGTAAAAAGATGGAGTAATGCCAAATTAGCTGAAAATGAGAAGGTAAAAGATATTAATCCTGAGAAATTGCAGGAGAGTCCATTTTTCAGAAATAGAGTAAGAAATATTGTGACAAAAGCACAACGTGTATCAGAAGAAACAGCTATGATGAATCGTGAAATGGCAAATGAATTTGAGAAAAGTATCGGTATTCAACGGGACCGTGTTTATGAAGAACGAAATCGTATCCTTGAAACTCAAGATTTTAGTCAGTTTGATTTCAATTCACTTGCGCATGAAGTATTCGAATATGACCTAAAGGTAGAACGTATAGACAATGAAGATAAGGTTATCCATTATATTTATAACCATTTAAGTTTTAACTTTAATGACGCATCAATTACAAAATATATGCAAACACGTGAGAAAACCTTACAGTATTTAACACAGCTTTTTAATAAAAAATTAGAAGATAATTTAAAAATAGCGAATAATGATTACTATAAATTACGATTTTTCCAAAAAGCGATTTTAAAAGCAATTGATGTGGAATGGATTAATCAAGTGGACCAGTTACAACAATTAAAAGCAAGTGTTAATAATCGTCAAAATGGACAACGTAATGCCATGTTTGAATATCATAAAGTAGCTTTAGAAACATATGAAACCATGATGATTAATATAAAACGTGATATTATTCGTAATTTATGTTTAAGCATTTTAACGTTTGATAAAAAACAAGATTTAGTAATACATTTTCCTTAAAATGAGGTGTCTTTTAATGACAATTTATAATATTAATTTCGGTATTGGCTGGGCTAGTAGCGGTGTAGAATATGCCCAAGCCTATCGTGCTAAGCTATTAAGACAAACGAATCAGTCCGCAAAATTTATCTTTTTGGACTTCATTTCATCTGAAAATATTCAAACTTTAACATCAAATATAGGTTTTAAAGATGATGAAATTATTTGGCTTTATCAATATTTTAGTGATATTCCAATAGCGCCAACAACTTATACTGTTGATGACTTAATTAGAGATTTAGGTAACCCTGTTACTGCAAGAGTGGAAACTGGAAAAGTTGTACGTTTATATATTGGTAACGATCAATCTTATGTGAGTTGTTATTTACAAAATGAAGGTGAAAATATTGTAGATCGTGCTGAATTTGTTGTAAATGGCATGTTAATTCGTAAAGATTATTACAGTTATGTCCGCACTTTTTCAGAATACTATGCTCCAAGCGAGAACCGCGCGAAATTATATATGCGCCAGTTCTATAATGAAGATGGCTCGATTGTTTATAAAGAATATATTGATGGCGATTCGAGCGTATATATTTTTGATGATGCGCGTTTGTACAGTAAACAACAATTTGTAGCTTATTTCATGCAGAAATTAAATTTAACTAATCAAGACATCGTGATTATTGATAGATCGACGGAAGTTGGTCAGGCTATCTTGGAAAATAAAGGCCCAAGTAAGGTCGGCATTGTAGTACATGCTGAACATTTCAGTGAAAATTCAACAGATGATACACATATTTTATGGAATAATTATTACGAATATGTCTTTAAACAAGCACCAGTTATTGATTTTTATATCACAGCTACAGATTTACAAAATAAAACTTTATCAAGTCAATTTAAACAATTTACTGCACACCAACCGCGTGTCCGTACTATTCCAGTAGGGAGCTTGCATCAATTAACTTATCCTAAACAAGAACGCCAACCTTATTCGATGATGACGGCATCAAGGTTAGCGAGCGAAAAGCATGTAGATTGGATTGTTAGAGCGGCAATCGAAGCGAAAAAAGAAGTTCCTAAATTAACATTTGATATTTACGGATATGGCAGTGAAAGGGAAAAAATTGAAAAACTGATTACTGAGCACAATGCCCAAGACTATATCCAATTAAAAGGCCATGCAAAATTAGATGATATCTATCCTAAATACGATTTGTTTGTTTCCGCATCAACGAGTGAAGGTTTTGGTTTAACATTAATGGAAGCGGTGGGTTCTGGTCTTGGTATGATTGGATTCGATGTGAATTACGGTAATCCAACATTTATAAAAGATGGTAAAAATGGCTATCTTATTCCAATCAATCAAGATAAACAAAATATTGATGAAATTACAGATAATATGGCGAAAAAAATAATTCAATATTTTAATAATGGCCCTAAACAAGCACATGATAAATCGTATGAAATTGCGACACCATTTAAGACTGAGAGTATTACGAAAAAATGGCAAAATTTAATTGATGAGGTGCTATATGATTAATTTATTTGAACGTTTTGATGCAGCATCACAAAAACTTAAACAATCGCTTCAACTTGCAGGTTACAATCATTCAACAATAGTTATGGATGATGATGGCTTTTTACCTGATGATGTAATTTCACCGTATCGATTTTTTGCAGATTATCAACGCAAAGATGATGATAAACCAGCATTTTTCAATGATGTTCAAGTTCCTCCATTCTGGGAAATTAAAGGGAATAATGATTATGCTGAAGTCATTGATAATGGTATTGTGAGAGGACGCATTTTCTATCGTAAACATTTCAAAACGCGTATTGTCAGTTTTGTAGAATGGTTTGATACAGATAACCATTTACGCTCAGTAGATCACTATACAAAAGATGGCTTTAAATTTGCGACTACTGTATATGATTTAAAAAAGAAACCGATTGTTAAAACATATGTTAATCGTGAGGGCAAAGAAGTATTATATGAGAACTTTGTCACTAAAGATATTGTCTTAGATTGGAAAGGACAGTCTCATTTCTTTGCTTCAAAACATGACTTTATTATTTTCTTTTTAAAACAATTAGAGTTAGATTTATCTAAAATTATTATTAATTCATTAGCCACACCTTTTTTTGTAACGTATCATTCCGACATCATTGAAAGAACGGTACTTTTCTGGCAAGAACAGAGTGGCGGTAATGTCCCGGGAAATATGAAACTAATGTTAGACAATTCAGCGCAACAAAATACAATAATTATTCCAAATAAAAATGAATATCAAAGTATTATTGAAAATATTGAACCGCAATATCGTCGATCAATTGTGCAATCTGGATATCTGTATGATTATCAGAAAAATAATAAATACGCAAAACGTATACTCAACTTAACTAATTCTGATGACATTTCAAATATTGAAACATTAATTCAAAACTTACCAGAATTTGAATTCCATATAGGTGCTATCACAGAAATGTCGGAAAAATTAATGCGCCTTAATCAATACCAAAATGTGACATTATATCCGACTATCACTAAATCAATGACAAGTAATCTATTTAAATCATGTGATGTTTATTTAGATATTAATCGTGGTGGCGAAATCTCTAATGCTATAGAGCGAGCGATGTTAAGTAATCAATTAATTTTAGCTTATGATGAAACAGCACATCGCCGTGAATTTATTGCTAGAAAAAATATAGTCCCACAAACAGACTATACTCAGTTAACGAACATACTTAATGATATTGCGACAGATAAAAATCATTTTAAAGAAAGATTAGAGCACCAAAAACAACAAAATAATAATATAGATAAACGTGCATTTAAAAAAGTATTAAATAAAGCGATGAAGTAAATGAGGTGGCAGTGATGGAAACGGTATATCTTGCTGGGGGATGTTTATGGGGTGTCCAAGCTTTTATTAAAACATTGCCTGGCGTTGTGGCAACAGAAGCGGGACGTGCAAATGGAACAACAACTGAACTTGATGGCGACTATGATGGCTATGCAGAATGTGTAAAAACGACTTTCAACCCTAGCCAAGTTTCAATTACAGATTTAATGAATTATCTTTTTGAAATTATCGATCCTTATAGTGTCAATAAGCAAGGTGTAGATGAAGGTCCGAAGTATCGCACGGGTATTTATAGCGAGTATCCTCGACACTTAGAAGAAGCTCAAGTATTCATTAATCAGCGACCTGATAAGGAACGTATTGCCGTTGAAGTTCTACCACTCAGTAATTACATTAAGAGTGCAGATGAACATCAAGATCGCTTAGACAAATGCCCAGAAGATATCAGCTATTGCCACATCCACCCTGAGTTATTAACTAAATATAAATAGAGAGTAGGACAAATTACACGTCCTACTCTCTATTTATATTTTCACAAGTATATTATTTTTTCTCACAAAAAGTATCAGCAAAGCTTAATGCAGCTAGGCCTAATAAATCTAATGCGTGTTGAGCGCCTTCTTTACCGTGACCAGCTTCGAAGTGTTTGTAAGCAGCTACGCCTAGTACACCGAAAGTAGCAATTGATCCTAAACGAGATAAGTTTTTGCTTAAGAAACTTGCAGCAAATAATGCAGCAGCAGTAGCCTCTACAGTACCTGCTAATTTAACAGAGTCTTCAGGTAAACCGAATACATTAGTGAATGTTTCTTTCATTTTTTGGTCACCTTTTAATTTAGGTTTTGAAGCAGTGTATAATTCTTTCGCAAGTTTTAAGTTTGCAGCATAACGTAAAATCATAATATAAATTTCTCCTTTTTATTTGTTTTCAAAATATTTATCAACAATTGGTTTCACGCGTTCGCCAAATAGACGAATTGACTTCATGACATACTCATGAGGCATAGAACCTATCGGTGTATGAATCATGAAGCGGTTAAGTCCCAATGTTTCTACAGTATCGATAATTTTTTGGGCAACCGTTTCAGGGCTACCAAGGTAAATCGCACCATTTGGTCCAATTTCTCGCTCAAAAGCATTCTGATCAAACTCAGGCCAGCCACGTTCACGACCAATAATATCGTGATGGGCTTTGAGAGGAGGGAAGAAATCGCGCTTAGCTTCTTCATCTGTTTCAGCGACATAACCCCATGAGTGAACAGCCACTGGTAATTCATCTGGATTATGGCCATAAGAAGCGGCTACAGATTTATAAATCTCAATATTGCGTGTAAATCGTCTAGGATTGCCACCAATAATTGCATAGGTAATTGGTAATCCAAACGCACCTGCTCTTAAAGAAGATTCAGGTGTACCACCTGTAGCAATTGAAATAGGTAATTCTCCATGTTCTACGCGTGGATAAATTGGCGTCGCTTCGAAACTTGGACGTAATTTACCTTCCCAACTAACTATTTCATGTTTATTGATTTTTAGCAATAATTGTAACTTCTCGTTAAATAAATCTTCGTAGTCATTTAAATTATAACCGAATAACGGGAATGATTCGATAAATGACCCTCGACCGATCATTATTTCAGCTCGCCCATTTGAAACCGCATCTAATGTTGAAAAGCGTTGATACACGCGCACTGGATCATCTGAAGGCAACACTGTAACTGCAGATGATAATTTAATGTGCTTAGTACGAGCAGCCGCTGCCGCAAGAACCGTTACTGGATCTGACACGGCATAATCTTCACGATGATGTTCACCTAATCCATAAACATCTAAACCTAATTGGTCTGCTAACTCTATTTCTTCAACGATATCCCGAATACGTTGAGCGTTTGATACTGCCTCAAGCGTACCATCTTCTGTCACCATTTTGTCATTGTCTCCAAATGACGTTAATCCTAATTCAATTTTCACTATATTCACCTCACAGATATAATTTTTATACTAGAATTGTATTCCTTATTTTTGAAAAGGTCAATAGAAAAGTTTCGAATTAGAGATAAATATATTGAAAAAGAAGATATAGCATTGAGGGAGTATGCGACACCTTTAGAATTTAGAGACATAGTGGCATAATAATAATGTTGAACCAAAGATAAACTTGTAAAGGAGAAAAGATATGCAAAAATCTATGAACTATAATCGAATTACCACCATCTTCTTTATTGCAGGTATTATCGTGATGTGTAGTTTATACACAGCGTTACCCTTAACAGCTTCTTTCTCGAAGGATTTTGATATACCAGCATCTGTTGCGACATTAAATGGCGTCGCATTTTCAATTACATATTCATTAAGCTGTTTGTTCTATGGTACTATTTCTGAAAAGTTTGGCCGTATTCGAACAATTTTATTTGGTATAAGCGGGTTAGTCATCATTTGTTTGACGATAGGCTTTATCCATTCGTTTACTTTATTAGTTGTATTACGTGCAATCCAAGGTATCTTTGCTGCAACTTTTTCACCAGTATCGATTACCTATGTGACTGAAACCTATACACCAGTTAAGCGTATGACGGCCATTAGTTTTATTAGTACGAGTTTCATGCTATCAGGTGTGATAGGGCAAAATTTAAGTGAAATCATCGTTCAATTTTCAAATTGGCACGTTGTTTACTTTGTATTAACTGTTTTATATCTTGTGTTAGCATTTGTAATTTATAAAAATATACCTGAAAGTCCAGTTATCAATCCTAATATTAAGTTACTTAAATTTTTCAATAACTTTAGTGACTTTAAAACAAATAAAGTAGTTATTTTATGCTACGCCGTATCATTGTCATTATTAACGATGTTCATTAGTATGTATGAAATTTTTAATCACTATATAACGTCAGAGTATATTGGCGGTTCTGATGCCATGGCGATTAATGCGAAATTGTTCGGAATTATCGGTATGCTCCTTTCACTATTTGCCGGTCGTATTAGTGATCGCATGGGTGTTAAAAATGTGATTTTAGGCGCATTAGCGACTTGTATTGTTTCACTTATTTTAATGGCATGTGCAACAAACGCAGTTCTATTAACAATATGGAGCGTGACTTTTATAAGTGGTATTGCATTTGCGATTCCATCTACAATTTCTAAAGTTGGGATGGTCGTTAATGGCAATCAAGGTTTCTTCTTGTCAGTTAACACGTTTATTTTATTTTTAGGTACAGCCATTGCACCTGTTTTAATGATTGTTGTAAGTACCATTCCTAGCTATTTTGTGCAATTCAGTGTTATCGCTAGTATAGGGTTCATCGCATTTCTAATTGCCCTTTTCCTACCAAAAGAAAAGAGAGAAGTTCGTTAACAAATTTAACTCACTTATAGTCTTAGGCTATAGGTGATTTTTTAAAACTAATAGTTGGTAATTACATGGTTTAGTAATTATAATGGGATGCAATAATATAGATGAGGAGGCAAGGGAATAATGAAAACAGATATGCGTGCGATGGTTATACACCAATATGGTAATCATCCAGTATCAGAAGAACGTATGCCAATGCCTGCGATGAATCCCAACGAAGTACGTATTCAAATTAAGGCGGCTAGTGTGAATCCGATTGATTTCAAAATTAGAGATGGTGGATTGAAAGTTTTATTAAAATATGAGTTTCCACTCATTTTAGGGAACGACTTTGCAGGTGTGATTACAGAAGTAGGCGCAAATGTTAAAGACTATCAAGTTGGAGATGAAGTTTTTGGACGACCACGTAAAACTAAAATTGGCACATTTGCGGAATATATTTCAATAGATGCTTCTGAAATTGCGCCTATGCCTAAAGGACTAACGTTTGAAGAAGCGGCGAGCATTCCATTAGTCGGCTTAACTTCTTATCAAGCATTGAACGAAGTGATGCAACTTAAAGAGGGAGATAAGGTTTTAATAGAAGCAGGCTCAGGAGGCGTAGGTACATTTGCTATTCAACTTGCTAAAGCAATGGGCTTATACGTTGCAACGACAGGTAGCGACCGAGGAAAAGAATTAGTTGAATCATTAGGAGTAGATGAATTTATAAATTATCGCGAACAAGACTTCTCTAAAATATTAAATAATTTCGACGGCGTTTTTGATACATTAGGTGGCGATAATCTACAAAAATCCTTCGAAATTCTTAAACCTGGTGGCACCATCGCCTCTGTTTCTGGTATTCCTACAGATAAAAATGCTCGTGATTTGAAGCTTAACCTTGGTAAAGAAGCTTTATTACGCGTAGCTTCTTATAAATTAAGACGACGTGCAAAGCAATTTAATGTAAATTATGAATTTCTATTTATGCACCCAAGTGGTGACCAATTGAAAGAAATTGCACAATTAATCGAAGACGGTAAAATCAAGCCTATTATTGATAAAGTGTTTGATTTCAAAGACACTCAACAAGCTTTAGAATATTCTACAAATGGACACGCTAAAGGCAAAATAATTATTAAAATGGATAACTAAAAAAGGCGGTGAATAACGTGAAAAAAATAATAATTGTAAATACAAGTACAGATTATTTTGGAGAACATGAGAAGCCAACAGGCCTATGGTTAAGTGAACTTGTTCATTTTTATAATGAACTTAAAGATGAAGACGTAATACTAGATATTTTTAACGTCACTGGAGGCAATACACCAATCGATCCCGTGAGCCTTTCCCCATTAATGTTAGATAAAACCACGAAATCTTACTATAAAGATGCCGAATTTATGAATAAATTGAAATACGCACAACCTATAACAGAAGCTAATCCCGAAGATTACGATGCTATTTATTTTACAGGCGGACATGGCGTTATGTATGATTTCCCGGAAAATAACGAGATACAGCACGCTATTGAAACGATTTACCAAAAGGGAGGCATCGTTTCCTCAGTGTGTCATGGTGCCGCAGCGCTTCTTAACGCCAAAGCAGAAAATGGAAATTACTTAATTGCAGATAAACACATTACAGGTTTCTCAAATATAGAAGAAGTATTAGCCAACCGTGACACTTTAGTACCTTTCCACTTACAAAATGAAATAAAAAAACGGGACGCTAAATATTCGTTTAGGCGCCTACCTTTTACACCTTATGTATTAGTGGATGAACGTATCGTAACAGGACAAAATCCACAATCACCAGCTAAAGTAGCTCAAGAAGTGAAGAAATTATTATTTTAAATTTATGAGGGTAATGTAGTACAGAGGTGATTTTTAATGGATAAACAAATGATGGCATTGAACGTGTTGAATCTTATATTGATGATATTATTAGTTATGTATAATATTATGAACTGGCCTACTTGGGTGTTAGCCGTTATAGCCATCTTAATAGTAATCAACGCTGGTTTTATGATTTATAAGAGTATAGGATCTAGAAAACGGAAATAACAAAAAAGCATTCTCACTTGATTTCGAGTGAGAATGCTTTTTAATCTTTATAACAAATTAATGATGTTTCTAATAAACTATTTAACGTTTCGAATACTTCTTCAACGCTATAATTGTAGTCATTTTCCACCCAACGTCTCAAGACTTCAATAATACCACTACTAAAAAAATCAGCCACAATTTCAGGATGTTTACTTTGTCGAATTTTAATTGCTAAAGGATTTTGTTCATTTTTAGCATTATTAAGAATCATTTCTCTACTCACATTAGTCAGATTGCGAAAGACATCTACTTGTCGGGAAGAAACTAAGAGATGCTTGAACAATTTTTTATGTTTGCCGATGTAATAGATAAAAACTTGAAATGATTCAGGTGTAGAAAGACCTATATCGTCATTGACAATTTTTTGAATAATAAAATCTGGCAAAGTGTAGAGTATATCGTATTTATCTTGAAAGTAACGATAGAACGTACTACGGTTGATTTCGGCAGTTTCACATATCTTTTGAACAGTTATTTCATCAAAATGATAATCATTTAATAATGTAAAAACTGTTTCATGAATATGTTTAATCATTCGTTTTTGATTAGCTGTCGGCATAATCTGATTCTCCTATGTCTTTAATATAGCCAGATAGCCTGACGTAATAAGAGTAATTTATCACAATACCTTTTATAATTCCAAACATAACTTCTCGATATAGGGATATTGCAATTAGGACAAATACTTTAATTACATAAAAAAATTTTAATTTAAAAGAAGTAATATCCGCATGCCACTCGTTTATATTTATGTAGAGAAAATAAAAGAGACTATCCATACCTTTGAGATATAGATAGTCTTACCATGCTATATAAAATAAGCATGCCCCTTATGAAATTTTCATCTTGATACCTTTAAATCTCTGTAGATTATTCAGTATCTACATCTTTTAACCAATCATCCACTTTATTGTCATTATCATCTACGTAATCTTTCGCAACTTGTTCTGGATTTTTATTATCGACAAAGATTTTTTTAGCGAGCTTCTCTTCATCTTTTTTACTCCAGTTATCTGCCATACGTGTTGCAATCTTATAAGCAGCAGGGTGTTGATCTTTGAAGTTGTTATTAAATACTAAATTAATATGTTCATGATCACTGCCGTAAATTTTATCAGGATCTTTTAACATTTTGATATCTAATTCTTTAGAGAACCAATTAGGTTCCATTGCAGTAAAGATAATCGGTTGTTGTTGTTTGAATGCGCCTTGAATTTTCTTAAACTGCGCTTGGTCTGAGCTTTCTTTTAAGCTGTAATTTTCTAAATCGTTTTTATCAAGTTCATCTTTTGTTTGTTTCATTACACCATTTCTAGCATCTGTACCTTGAATAGTCCAGTCTACAGATTTACCGAAATCTTTGTTGTCTTTTAAATCACTAATTGAATCAATATCTTGTTCATATTTAGGTACAGCGAGTCCTACTTTAACGTCATCAATAAAGTTTTTATCATCATATAAAGTAAGTTTATCTTTATACTTATCATAATAGCTTTTATCTGTATCTGGGAAGATACCTGACGCGTGGAAAGAGTCATGATTAGCTGAAACGTCAGCATATAATGGGCCACTTGCTGGGACAGGTGTTGTTGTTACATCATATCCTGCTTTTTTTAATACTTCAGCGATGACTAAAGAACGTGGAGTCGAGTTATCACTTGCGATGTAAGGAATTTCAATTTCTTTTTTGCCTAAAGTTGTTTTGCCATCGTCTGATGACCCGCTACCACTATTACCACATGCACTTAGCACGATGGCTAAGGCAATTATGGCTAGTAGTCCTAGAAATTTCGAACTACGATGTTTGAACATAACGCGTTTCCTCCTTTTAATTTTTAATTTCTATGTTCGTCATCATGACGGTGATTTGGCGGATTGTTGTATCTGTCATATACGCCTTTGTTATTTTCACGAGCGTATAACATTAACGCTTTAAATAGTACATCTTGATCAACGTTGTTATCTGTTAAATCTTTATAAAGGTTTGTAGTTGTATCAAAGTTTGAGTGCGATGGTGCATCTTCGTGTTGGTTATTATAATGGTGACTTGATTCGTTTTCATTATGATTTAGGCTTACAGAATGATTGTAATCTTCGTTGTTGTAGTGTTCATGGGGGTGATTATTGTCATGGTTTCTGTAGCTACGTGTGTCATCTTGTTTATGATGAGTGTCTTTGTCTGGGCTAACGAATTCTCTGTAGCGTGTGTCTTCTTGGCCTTTTTCAGAAGCAGAAGAAGTTTGATGATAATCATCGCTTTCTAGTGCTTTACCTTCGACGTCGATTTTTGGTAGGACGGCGCCTAGCCATTTAGGTAGGTACCATGATGCATTGCCGAAGAGTTTTGTTAGGGCAGGAATCAGTGTCATTCGAACGATGAAGGCATCGAATAGGACGCCGAATGCGAGTGAAATACCCATTGATTTAATCATTGTGTCGTCTTGGAAGACGAAGGCAATGAAGACGCTGAACATGATGAGTGCAGCGGCTACGATAACTGGTCCGCTTTCTTTGATACCTACGCGAATTGAGTGGTCATTGTCTCCAGTTTTACTATATTCTTCATGAACACGTGTCATTAAGAAGAGTTCGTAATCGATGGCTAATCCGAATAGGAGGCCGATTGTGATAACTGGTAAGAATGCTAATAATGGGCCTGTATTTTCTACGCCGAATAGACCGCCTAAGAAGCCGTCTTGTACGACAAGCGTTGTGAATCCGAGTGTTGCCATTAATGATAGGATGAAGCCAAGTACTGCTTTAAGTGGTACAAGGATTGAACGAAATACTACCATTAATAGTAAGAATGCAAGGACTACGATAACGCCTGCGAATACTGGAATAGCGTTATTAAGTTTTTCAGACATATCAATATTGATGACACTTTGTCCTGAGATTTCTGTGTCGAAATGATATTTGTCTTGAGCTTGGCTATGGTAATCGCGTAAATCGTAAACTAAGTCTTCAGTTGATTTAGCGTTTGGTCCTTTTTCAGGGATAATTGTAAATAATGCGTAATGGTTATTGTCGTTAAGTCTTGCTTGAGACACAGTATCTACGTTATCAAGATCTTTTAAGTCATCACGCATGTTGCTTAAGTCGCGTTGAATATCTTTTTTGCTACCGCCATCTTTAGTGTTAACTAACATGACGATTTGGCCGTTATAACCTTCTCCAAAGTTATCTGAGATAAGTTCGTATGCTTTATGTTCTGAAGTATCATTAGGTTTCATGCCATCATCTGGAATACCTAAGCGCATACCGCTTACAGGAATGGCTGCTAGTATGAGGATAACTAAACTAATGATGACTGCTATGATCGGTTTACCTACAATAAATTTAGCCCATGGGTGATTTTTAGGGTCTTTACTTTTAGTTGATTTATTCTTAATTTTAATACTTTTATGGAAAATGCTAATCAATGCTGGTAATAACGTTAGTGCTGCTAATACCGCAAATAATACACTGATTGCTGAGGCAAATCCCATTACAGCTAGGAAATCAATACCTACTAATGAAAGTCCACAAACGGCCATCATTACTGTAAGACCTGCGAAGATAACGGCACTACCAGCAGTTCCAACAGCTTTACCGATAGCTTCTATTGTATCGACGCCTTGCTTTTTAAGTTCTTTATATCTAAATAGAATGAATAGTGAGTAGTCTATACCTACTGCTAAACCAATCATTACAGCTAGCGTTAGCGTAAAGTTTGGAATATCGAAGATAAATGTTAATAAGGCAATGATACCCACACTTGAGCCTAGTCCGATAATGGCACTAATGATTGGCATACCAGCGGCAATAAGTGAACCAAAGGTAATAAGTAGAATAACGAAAGCGACTACGATACCTACTATTTCAGATGTTCCACCTGGCTCATTACCCATTGAACCACCTTGGGTTTTTTCTATTTGAATATTGTGGTTATCTTTTACGTCTTGTAATTCTTTATCGATGACTTTCTTAGATGAATCTTGCATATTTGTTTGTTTAACAACATAACTAATATTTGCGATAGCTGTGTCGCCATCTTTATTGACTTGTCCACTGTCATATGGATTTGAGATATTTTGGATGTAATCATCTTTTTGTTTGATATTGTCTAATGCATCTTCAATATCTTTCTTTGTATCTTTATCTTTCAAACCATCTTCTCTATTAGAATGGAAGACGATTTTCATCGAGGCTTTTTCGCTGTCTTGATGAAATTCTTTACTGATTTTGTCATTTGTATCAAGTGACTTTAAACCGTTCATTGTAATGTCGTCATCAAATTTAGGCGAGTTAAGCATAAGTGGTGTAATAATTACGCCTAAGATGACAAGCCAACCAATGACACTAAGCCATTTGTTTTTAGCTATAAATGTTCCAAGTTTATATAATAGCTTTGCCAATGTATTTCCTCCTATTTTTTAAAATTTGATGATCTAAGTCTGGAATAATGCAATAACTAATTATGAGTTTTTGTTGATTAGTATATTTCTCAATAAAAGGCGCTTAGATTCATATTACAAAGGTTAATGTAACAAGATATAAAGATGATGGGTACCATTAAAAATTTAATGGCGTTGAAAAAAGCGACATTTTGTAAAAAATGTCGGAGGATAAGTAAGTGAGAGTATAAAAAAACAGGTAACATATAATATGTACCTGAGAATGTAGTTTATGTATAAGGTTAATTAGTTTACCCAACTGCCAATAAGACACAATGCACCGATTAGAAAAATTAATACCCCCGGAATATATATTTTTTCTCGTAAATCAATATCGCGTTTATAGGCAACAAATCTACTGGTGGCGATTAATGCTATGCCGATAAGTAATAAGATGATTGAAAAAATGAGCATCAACCTAGCCTCCTTAATCCATATGCTAAAAATATACATCATTATTTTTATACCGCTTTCATCCTTATTATATTATCTAAAGAACTATTTTTATAGGGAAATATTAATATATTGTAAAATTGTTATAATTTTAAGGTTATTTTATTAATAAAATTTATAAAATATTAACATTACATAAATTTACTAAAGAGAAAATCTGTGATTATATTGTTTATCCTGTAAAAAAGATAAAAAGAAGCGGATTAATGAAGTCTATTAAACAAAATAGATTTCACTTCCACTTCTAATGAATGATGTAATTATATAATTGTAAAAACGGATATATAGATTGATATAAAATATCAAATTTCATTTGTATTATAAATGAGTGTGACGAAGTCTTGAATGATTGATGTAAGATGTCTATCATTACGATATAACAATGAGATATAACTAGGTGATGGCCCATCAGGTAGTGTTTTACCAATAATACTTGGATGATGGAAGAGGGCGCTTTGACTAACAAGACTTAAATAATTTGAATCTTTGATTGTCATTAAAATGCTACTAATGCTATTAGATTCCATATGTATGTCTAGATTAACGAAATTATTTTTACTCCATTCATCAATACTTTCTCGTGTTGAACCACTACTATGAATAATAAAACGATACTTTTGTACATCTTCTAAAGAAATTTGGTCTTTTTGTGCAAGTGGATGACGTTTATCCATAGCTAGGACGAGAGGATTTTCTTGTAGGCGTTTGGCTTGTAGTTCATCTTCATTAAACCCTTTTTCAGAAATAATAGCGATATCTACTTTTCTATTTTTTACCTTTTCAATGATACAAGGTGCCGTATCTACCGTAAGTGCGATGTCGATATCAGGATGATCATGCATGTAGTTTTTAAAAGCAGATGGCAAGATACTGTAAATTGGGGCATGACTTGCGCCAATACGCAAGGTTCCACGTTTGGATTGTTTAAAGTCTTCCATCATATCGGTTGTTTCTTGAATTAAATTTAACATTTTATTGGCGTTACGATATAACAACTCCCCAGCTTCTGTTAAATTAAAATGTTTACCCTTTTTAAAATATAAAGGTAAACCAAATTCTTTGTTCAAATTCTTCAAATGAAATGTAACAGTTGGCTGAGTTATCCCAAGTTTTTCAGCTACTGCATTTTCATTTTGTAACTCGACAAAGTGTTTAAAAATGAGCATTTGTTTCGTGTTCATAAATTTAGTCCCCAAAATATATAAATTTTTTCTATACTACTTATAATAGTAAAGTGTTAATTTTGAGAGTACGTTAATATTTTGTTTAAAGTTATTTAAAATGTAGTCTTTATAATAAAAGTAAATGTGTAAAAGGTTGGAACGTAAGGAGAGATTGGAATGGTTGAAAGGATACTTGTGGTTTCTGATATTCATGGACATCGGAAGGCGCTGGTAACTCTCTTAAAAGCAGTAAAATATAATTATAGAAAAGATCAACTTGTGTTGATGGGGGATTATGTTAATAATGGTCCCGATTCGTTTGGTACGCTTAAGTTAGTGAAACGTTTGAAACGTAAAGGCGCACTTGCTTTGGCGGGGAACCATGAGATGCGTTGGTTAGCGAGTAAAGATAAAAAGATTAAACGCTGGCATAAATTTTTAAATAGTTTATCTACGATTGAAATGATAGATGATTATATTTTTGCGCATGCAGGTATTGATACAAATAAGCCGTTAAGTAAACAGATTAAAGAATATACGACAGGTTATTATAATCACGAGTTAAATCGTAATGTGCCTAAACATAAGTTTTTAATTCACGGTCATGTGCCAAATTATCGTTTTGGATTAAAAAATGATGAACTTTATAAAAAGAAAAATATTTTAGATATCGATACTGGTGCAGGACATGACAAGTATTTATCATTAATTGACTTAACTAATGCATATCAATATTCTGTAAAAGTAACAGATAATAAGAAAGTGAATAGTAGACGTATCAAACTATAAATTTTTGTAAATCCAAAATATAGATAAGTTCCCTTAATTTTCAAAAATAAGAAGTATAAGTTTACAATAAATTGTTATATAATGTAGGGGTATATTAATGATAAAGGGTGATATGAGTGAAGAAGAATACGCAAATTTCTAAACTAAGTTCGTACTTAAAAGTGTCATGTTCAGCGTTGTTATTAAGTGGCTCATTAGTTGGTTATGGCTTTACAAAAGACGCATTTGCGCAAACGAAAGATGAGGTAACTGAAGCTTCAACTGAAACAACGACAGCGCAACCTAGATTGAAGTCTGCGATTTTAAAAGCGAAAACTGAAATCAATCGTTTAAAACATTTAGATAAAGCAGAAATTAAGAGTTATAAAGATGATTTAGATGATGCGAAAGACCAATCTGAAATTGATGATATCTTGAAAGATGCACGTGAAGAGTCTAATGTAACGGCAGAAGAGAAATCAATTGTGCGTTCTGATGAAATGTCTTCTACTGAAGAAACGCATACAACTACAAATGAGAGTACTAAAGATAGTACATCAGCAGAATTAGATAAAATCATGGCTGATTTAGATGCACTTTCTAAAAAGGTTGATAGAGGTCAACAAAATGACGAACCTGAAACAAGCGAAGAAGCATCAGCTCAACAACCAACTAAAGAGGATACAAATTCTGAAGAACAAAATACAATGGAAACGCCATCTAATGAAGAGAATAATAATGCCGATAAACATAGCACTTCAATTTTAGATGACTTAAATAAAGTCAAAAATGATGTACACACGTATAAAGATAACAAAGCACAAGACGATAATACTAAAGAACAAGCACAAGCAACAAAAGAAACTCAACCTTCAACTGAAGAGAATACAACTGAAGAGCCTGTCTCAGAGAAAGTAGAAAGTAATGAAGATTCTGATGAAGGCCTATTAAGTGGTATTGAACATATGGGGAAAAATAATAACGAATACCATCAAGGCCAAAGCGTGGATACTGATTCTACAATAAATAGACACTTTGACGCTTTAAAAGATAAATTATCTGATAAAGAAAAAATTGATCAAACGATTTCAAAAACAGAAAAACAACATGAGGACACAAGTCAACGCTATACAGATCGTAAACTTGAGCAATTAAGAGAATTACGTAATCAAGTAAATCAAAATCAAGGTTTATCGGAACAACAACGTCAAAATATTGAAAAAGATATTGCTTCAGTACGTAATAAAGTCAAAGATAATCGTCATCTTATTCTTAAACAATTGAATAGTACTTCTGATAAACAAGAAGCGGTTAAACAAATTCTTGGTAGTGTCTTCAGTAAAAATGAAACGCAAGACATTTTAAAACATATCAATATTACAGGTAAATCAGACAAACAAATTACAGACCAAATTATGAAACAACTTGATGGTTTAACTACAACATCAAGTGATGACATTTTAAAATCAATGTTTGATCAAGCACCAAATAAAGAGCAATTAATCAAGACATTATTATCAACACGTTTAGGTAATAACGAAGCATCAAGTATAGCAAAACGTTTAATGAATGAAAGCTTATCAAACTCTGAGCTTGTTGAACGCTTAAAACAAGAGTTTAAAGCACAAGCTTCGAATACGGCAGATGATATTTTAAAAGATATCTTAGATAAAAGCACTAATCAGAAACAAGCCATTGAAACGATTTTAGCTACGAAGTTAAATCAAGCTAAAGCACATGCGTTAGCTGATATTATTTCAAAAGTACAAACTTCAAAAGCAGATACGCTTGATTTAATCAAAAGTGCGCTAAATGGTAAGGCGAATGACTTACTACAATTGCAGAACAAATTAAACCAATCTAAAAATAAACTAGATTACATTTTATCTCCAATAAAAGATCGTCCTACACTACTTGATCGTATTAATGGCAATACGCACAATAGCGGTGGTTTAGATTTAGGTTCAGACCTATTAGGAGGTTTACTTAACGGCGGTCTATTAGGTAACTTAAATTCAGGCGGTAGTTTACTGGATGGTATAGATGATATTCCGAACCCTGTACAAGGCTTGTCACTTGGTAATTTGGATAATGACAGTGGATTACTAAGCGGGTTATTCGACGATGACGGCAACTTCTCATTGCCAGCAACCGGCGAAACACTTAAGAAATCGTGGTTACCTATCACATTGGTAATCGCAGCAGCAGGCGGCTTATTCGTATGGTTAGGACGTCGTAAACATCGTGGTTCCGATAATTAAATAACACGTATAAGAGTGGATAATTTAAAGTATTCAACAACTTAATTATCTACTCTTTTTATTTTTTGAAAAGGGCAACATCAGTATAGTAAGCGCTTACACAATTACAATAAAATAGCAAGCTATTTTCAAAAGATTATTCGTAAAGTTATGTGAAGGAAGTATGACGGTATTTCAAATGTTTATACTTTAATTTGTAATTATATTGAATGTAACTTGTATTAGACATAAACTTAAGTTGATAAAGATTGATAAAATTTTCACAAATATAAGTTGATCATTTTCAAAAATAGAAAGTGTGACGCATGTCTTAACTATAAATATATACAAAGGAGTTGAATTACATGACACACGCTAAAGATATTTCAGACACACAATCTAAAAAAAGAAAGAAACGTTTCAAATTAAGTATGCCAGGTGCATTTACTATTCTATTTATATTAACTGTTATTGCCGTCATAGCGACGTGGATTATACCGGCAGGGGCGTATTCTAAATTATCTTATGATTCAAGTGCGCAAGAATTCAAAATTGTAAATGCGCATAATCAAACAAAAACTGTCGACGGTACACAAGAACAATTAGATAAATTGGGCGTTAAAATAGACGTTGATCAATTTAAATCTGGGGCGATTAATAAACCCATTTCTATTCCAGGGACGTATGAACGTTTAGAGCAACATCCTGCAGGGCCAGATCAAATTACAACAAGTATGGTCAACGGAACGATAGAAGCGGTAGATGTCATGGTGTTTATTCTAGTACTAGGGGGCTTAATAGGTGTCGTACAAACTAGTGGCTCATTTGAATCAGGGCTCCTAGCACTAACTAAAAAGACGAGAGGGCATGAATTCTTGCTCGTCTTTATGGTTTCAGTATTAATGGTTTTAGGTGGGACGCTCTGCGGAATTGAAGAAGAAGCGGTCGCATTCTATCCGGTACTTGTGCCAATCTTTATAGCTATGGGTTATGACTCCATCATATGTGTAGGATCAATCTTCCTCGCAAGTTCTGTAGGTAGTACATTTTCAACGGTTAATCCATTCTCAGTAGTTATCGCTTCAAATGCTGCAGGTACAACGTTTGTCGATGGTCTATATTGGAGAATTGGCGGTTTAATTATTGCGACTATCTTCACATTAGGTTATTTAGCATGGTACGCAAAACGTATTAAAAAAGACCCAAAACTGTCTTATACGTATGAAGATAAAGCGAAATTTGAAAAACAATGGTCAGTCATTAAAAATGATAGTGAAGAAAGCGTCTTTACTTTCCGTAAAAAAATCATTTTAATCTTATTTATCTTACCGTTTCCAATTATGGTATGGGGCGTTATGACACAGGGTTGGTGGTTCCCAATCATGGCTTCAATGTTCTTAGCATTTACAATTATTATCATGCTTATCGTAGCGTTAGGTAAAAATGGTATAGGTGAAAAAGCAGTAGTAGATGCGTTTGTAAATGGGGCATCTAGCTTAGTAGGGGTATCACTTATCATTGGTTTAGCACGTGGTATCAATATGATTATGAATGAAGGCTTGATTTCAGACACAATATTAAACTTCTCATCTTCACTTGTGCAAGGTGTTAGCGGACCCATCTTTATCGTTATTTTATTAATTATCTTCTTCTTCTTAGGATTTATCATTCCGTCATCATCAGGACTAGCCGTGTTATCGATGCCTATTTTTGCACCACTTGCGGACACAGTCGGCATCCCAAGATTTGTCATCGTAACAGCCTATCAATTTGGACAATACGCGATGTTATTCTTAGCACCAACCGGCTTAATCATGGCGACACTACAAATGTTAGATATGAAATATTCACACTGGTTGAAATTCGTTTGGCCAATTGTAGCTTTCGTCTTCATCTTTGGTGGTGGCATGCTCATCACACAAGTATTAATCTATTCTTAATTTTTGAAAATGAAAAGGTGGCGCACCCCGAGTGCCCCACCTTTTTTAATATGAAAATATATAACACACACTACCTAAGTACGTCTAAAACAGAGATAGTAAGGTAGCTATGCTAAATATAAATGAATTTATATACTAAAGTACTTAGTTAGATAGATAGTTCTAAAATGAATAATGGAACGTAGTTGAGCGACGCCTGAGGGATCAGGATGAGTGTCGAGACCGTGGCTCGACCCAGCCCCCTAGGCAAGCGTCTCAACTTAAGTGAAATGAGAATTCATTTTAGAACTACCCTAAAATCTAATTACTTCGGTTCAATATAATGCAAGTCTTGTGCAGTATCCGCATCAATCATACGATATGACACAATACCTAAACCTTTAACGTTAGATTCAGACACAATAATCGAACCATCTTCGTTAACCTTTTCAACAAAAGCAACATGACCATACGTTGCATCCGCACCAGCTTGACCGGACTCAAACACAGCTACAGTATGCGCTTTCGGACTTCCAGTAACTCTATAACCATCACGTTCAGCGCGATTATCCCAGTGATGCGCGTCACCCCAATTACCGCTTACATGCTTACCAAATTGCTGCACACGCTCATATACATACCAAGTACATTGGCCTTGAGGATAAGGAGTTGCACCATCTGTGATTGCGAAAGGTTTAAAGTCTCCGCCTGAAACATCTTGACCACTTGAAGTCGATTTAGCGTATTTATCTAAATCCGGCATCGATTTTTTATCAAAAGCTGTTAAATTGTAATGTTGAATCAGACTATTTAATTTCGTCGCATAATTTGGATCTGTTGCATACGTTCTACTTAAATGGCTTGTTGCTGAACGATAAGTAGGTGCTTCAGATTTCCATGTTCCTTTATAAATACTAGGGTTACCATCAATGCCGTGTTTGATTAAACTAGCGTAATCTTCTAATGACGCTTTAGTGTTAGGGTATTTTCTGAAACCAGCCATAATATTAAACATAGAATTATCGCTACCAGCTTCTAGCGTATTAAAGTTGACAGTTTGTCCTTGATAAGCACCTTTGATACCGAATAAATTATAATTTGGCGCTTGTGCAAGTGCACTTTGTCCTGAGCTTGATTCTAGAATCGCTTGCGCAATCATGACTGAAGCATAAATATCTTGGTCTTGACCGATTTGATGTGCATCTTTTGCGATAGATTTGATGAAATCGCGTGTATCTTTGCTTTCAACGACTGCTATATTGCCATCGCTAATACTATTACCGTTCAGTTGTGGCAACATTTGGAATAAACTAGTTGAGCGCGTATTATTTCTTTTAATAGTCTCTTCGAATGATTGAACTGGTGCAGTTTTATGTGCCAGCTCTTCTTTAGTAGGTAATTGCGTGTTAACAGATGTTGATGGTTTGCCTTTATCATTATTCACAGCTGTTTTTCCGCTTGCTTTAGAAGACTCATAATCTTTATGTGTTTTAGTGGCATCTTCACTATATTGATCAAGCACTGAATCTAATACCGAATCTGAAAAGCTGTCCCCTTTAGACTCGCTATCAGATTGAGATGATGCATGTGAAGATGGTTGCTCACTAGTATGAGTATCTTCAGTAGATGATTTAGCTTCACTAGAAGAATGACTGTCTTCATTAGAGGTAGTTTCATTACTACTTTGATTTGAGTCTGTACTATTTTGAGTATCAGTCGCATCTGTCACTAAGTCATCAATTGCGTCTAATGCTTTACTAATGCTTGCATCATCTTTATTTCCATTTGAAGTCGCATTCGCTCCAGTGTTATCTGATTCCTTTTCTTGTTGTGGCATCTCAGTTGAGCCTGACTGTTCAGATGTAGCATCGTTAGTTTGTGTACTATTTCCACTGTGTGTTGAGCTTGATTGAGGTGTTGATGCGTTTTGATTTAAGTCGTTAGTCTTAGAATGATTTTTTGAAGAAGCATCGTTAGAAGCATTATCAGAAGTCTCTTTAGAATTCTCAACGTGTTCATAATCAGAAATATCACTATCAAAGTTAAATAATGAAGCGATTAAATTCGTTAAACTGAAACCATTATCAAATACATTAGGGTCTAAGAAATGAGAAGAATGATTACCAGTTAAATTTGGAATATCAAATAATGGTGCTAATGGCGTATGATAAAACGCATTATCACGAGATGATGATTGATTCATTTGCTGACGATTTGAACGCATTGTCTTATTTTTTTTAGTTGTTTTATCGTTAGTAGATTCTTTATGCGCAGTTTCTTTATGAGAAGCTGATGTTTCTTCTGAATTATCTTCTTCTGTACTCACTGATTCTTCTTGTGAGGTAGTTGAATCATCATTGTTTTCATCTTTGGTGCTAGCACCTTCTTGAGTTTTAGCTTCTTCGGTTGATGGAGCATCTTCATTACTGTGAGCACGTGATGATGACGCTTCGCTTTCGTCAGTCGTGTCTTCGGCGTGTGCAAGACTCGTCGTAAAGGTAGGAAAGACGAGAGTAGTAGTTAATAAATAGACCATTAATTTCTGTTTCGACATTGCTTGCTTTTCCTCCTACTAGTATGCGAATAATTAATTATTTGTTATAATGCTAATTAGAAAAAATAGTTAACACTTATCAACTAATTATTACTTTGCTTAATAAAAGTATTATACTAACTCTATAAATAAAAAAACAACGGTTAACTTAAATTTGATATCAAATTTTAATATTTCATTCGTAGGAGTGTGACAATGAAAAACGCACTAAAATTATATAAAACGGACTTGAAGCGTGTGGCGAAAACTCCTGCCGTTTGGGTAATTCTCCTAGGTTTAGCTATCTTGCCGTCATTTTACGCTTGGTTCAACCTTTGGGCGATGTGGGATCCGTATAGTAATACAGACCATGTAAAAGTAGCAGTTGTCAACGAAGACCAAGGTGACGAAGTCCGAGGCAAAAAAATTAATGTCGGGGATACGCTAGTCGATACATTGAAGAAGAATAAGAAATTTGACTGGCAATTCGTAAGCCGGGAAAAGGCAGACCATGAAATTAAAATGGGTAAATACTATGCCGGCATATACATACCTAAAGAATTCTCTCATCAAATCACCGGTACATTAAGAAAGAAACCACAAAAAGCAGATATAGAATATAAAGTGAACCAAAAAATCAATGCTGTAGCACCAAAAATGACAGATACAGGGTCAACAGTCATTGTAGATGAAGCGAATAAACAATTTAATTCGACAGTTACGAAAGCGATTCTTCAAGAAGCCAATAAAGTAGGGATTCAACTTGAAGATGAAGTGCCAACCATTAACAAGATAAAAAATGCTGTTTATGCTGCGCATCAATCATTACCACAATTGAACAAAATTGCGGATCGTATTGTTTATCTGAATGAACACCAAGATCAATTGGATGCGTACGCCAATCGTTTCCGTTCATTAGGTAATTACAAAGGCGATATTTTAGATGCTCAACAGAAAATGAATGACGTCAACGCTGCGATTCCATCATTGAATGAGAAAGCGAAACTCATTTTAGCACTAAATGAGTATATGCCTAATATTGAACGCGTGCTTAATGTCGCTGCTAACGATATTCCAGCTCAATTCCCACGTCTCAATAGAGGCGTAGATATTGCGAGTCAAGGGCTTGATTTAGCGAATAATCGCTTGAATGACGCACAAGGTTATTTAACTATGGCACAACAACGTGTCGGTGACTATCAAGAAGCTGCAAGCCGTGCCCAAGAAGTTAATGGTCAAGCAAACAATGCTCTACGTCAACAAAGTACATCAGGCATGCCTGCCTATAAAGTGCAACCATTGAGTAACAATAATAATAAAGATGCTTTAAACAAAGACCAAATTGTATCTAAAGATGATGTGAAAGCGATGAATAACGCGCTTGCTGAAGCATTATTGGCCTTATCTGATAATGCAGACACACAAACGAAAGCAACACAATCTGATATTAAAGCCTTGAAGAACGTGGTTTATGGCATCATTGGTTCAAATCGACCAACTGAATTTAATGACACATTGCGTAATATTAAGGCTCGCTTTGAAAATGAATCCAAAAACAACCAACGACTTGTAGACATTTTAAAAGAGCTAGAGAACAAAGAACATGTAGATTTATCATCTGAAATCAAAGAAGTTGAGATTGCAAACAACCGTATCAATAGTTCTGTCCGTTCTATTAATCAACTTATCGATGCATTAGGTAACGGCAGTTCAGGGAAAGCGGAAGCGGTTAATGTCCTACGTGGCTTACCAGATTTAAACACAGGATTAGGCCAGTATCGTGACTTTTTAAAACAAGATTTAAATAATCGTTTATTAATGTTATCTAACGACATTACGCAACAATTGAATGAAGGTCAGAATACGTTATCAAACGTCCAATCTAGATTAAATACAATCAACCAAGTGATTGTTGCTGGACAGCAAATTGTATCAGAAGGTCAAGGACGTGTGGCTGCTATTCAAAGTGAATTGCCAGCATTAGAGCAAGCGTATATCAATGCAATGCAAACTGCACAAGCTTACTTCCCAACTGTGAAGCAAAATGTGGCGAAAGCAGCAGACTTTGTACGCAATGATTTACCTGAATTAGAACAACGCTTAGCCAATGCTACAGCAACCGTTAATGCTAACTTGCCAACATTATTTAATAAATATGACAACGCAGTTAATTTATTAGATGAAAACCAACCACGTGCAAAAGAAGCATTAGCGAACTTGGCGACCTTTGCGCAAAATAGATTGCCCGATATTGAAAAAGATTTAGACAAAGCAAATAACATCTTTAAGAAATTAGACAAAGATGATGCAGTCGATAAAGTCATTGATGCTCTGAAAAATGACTTGAAAAAACAAGCAGATGTTATTGCTAACCCAATCGATAAGAAACAAGTGGACGTCTTCCCAGTTAAAGATTATGGTTCAGGCATGACGCCATTCTATACATCATTATCAATATGGGTAGGGGCATTGTTATCAGTGAGCTTATTATCTGTTGATAATAAACATGAAAGTTTGAGAGATGAGTTAACAACACGACAAATTTATTTAGGTAAAGGTGCATTCTTTATAACAATGGGCTTACTTCAAACCTTCACTGTAGTAGTAGGCGATTTATTAATTTTGAGAGCACAAGTAGAATCGCCAGTCTTGTTTATTCTAGTAGCATTGTTTGGAGCAATTGTCTTTAATACGATTGTTTATACCTGCGTATCATTGCTTGGTAATCCAGGTAAAGCGATTGCGATTGTTATGTTGGTATTACAAATTGCAGGGGGTGGCGGTACATTCCCAGTAGTGACAATGCCTAAGTTCTTCCAAACGATTTCGCCATATTTACCATTTACGCACGTGATTGATTCACTACGTGAATCAGTAGGTGGTATTGTACCTGAAATTCTAATTACGAAGCTCATTATTTTAGCATTATTCGGATTAGGTTTCTTTATAGCAGGTGTATTAGGAAAACCAGTGCTAGATCCAGTAATGCGTAAGATTTCTAAACGTGTGGATGAAAGTAAAGTGACTGAGTAACTTATAGTATTTCAATATGAATTTCATCATGTTGAGTTTCATTCCTAATTTAATTAATGGTAAATTTAAACCGCCTAATGGGTAGTTGTGATAACTACGTATTAGGCGGTTGTTTTTAATTGGTTTTGTTATTTGGGTTGCTACTTTGAGTTGAATTCGTCTGTGTTGAATTACTTTGTGGTTTGTTTTGCTGACTGTTCTGCTGTGTGCTGTTTTGTTGTGTACTTTGTTGTTGAGATGTTGAAGGCTGGTTTGTATTTTTTTCTGTTGTTGCGCTTTCTGAGCTATTTTGTCTTGAATTGTTTGTTTTATTCTCTGTGCTGGATTGCTCTTGGGTTTTTGGTGTTTCTTGTGTTTTGTCTACTTTAGTATTATTAGAATTATCTTGGTTTGAATAATTCTGTTGTGTATTTTGTGTATTTTGCATTGCTGGTTCTGTTTGAGCGTTTTCGCCATTATCTGTTGTGTTGTCTTGCTCTTGTGTACGTTCTTCTGTAATACTTTCTTTTTTATGTTTCTTCTCTTTTGTTTCGCGTTTTTCAGTTGGATTGTCATCTTTTGTATTTGAAGTTTTATGTGTTGTTGCGAAGAATATTGAGAAACCTAAAGCAACAATAAGTAATACGATGACGATACCTGCCAATACCTTTTTCAAAATATGGTCCTCCGTTTTTCTTTCATTTATTTTATTATAAGGAAATTTCATAAAATAGATAGTATATACACATTTTTATAATATTACATTTTGTTTACTAAAATTTATGCTAAATACATCTAAAGTACAGTGTCTGTGTATGAGTATTATGCGATAATAAAGATGTAATATAAATCCAATACAGAAAGAAGGACTATCATGAATAAAGTAGTAAAAACTATTGCTTCAACAACTCTAGCATTTGGAACACTTCTAGGCGTTAGCGCAACGGTATTACCAGTAGAACATACAGCACACGCTGCTGTTAAACCGTATTATTCTTATAACGGTTACATCGATAAAGATGCTAAATTTTTAACAGATAAAAACTTTGTGAATGCTGTTAAACATGAGAATGTAACATTCAGTGGAATTAAACTTGCACCTACTAAAGCTACGAAAGTGGTTGAAAAGTATAATCAAAAATTTACGGGCGTAACTAAAGACGGTAAGAAAGCAAATAAAGTTCAATTTATAGTTAAAGGGGACTTATCACTAAAGCAAATTAAAAAAGCATATGGTAAAGATTTGAAGAAAGTTAGTGGAAACGTAAATGACAAAACAGGTGGTATTTTTGAATATAGACCTGTTCAAGACGGTTTAGTTACTACATTTGTTGTCAACAATGGGCACGTAGTAGAAGTAGATATTAGTTATGCTGGCTTTACAACTAGTAAATAATATTATTTTGAAAAGTAAAAATGAATAAAACAGCAATGTCTATTTTATATCATAGACATTGCTGTTTTTCATTTAGTGGTTATTCCACATTACAAATAACTCCAAATTCGAGTTTCATGGTTTGGGTGCCATTTTCATTACTAATAGTAATGCATTGGTTTAACATATCAATGCGATGAATGTATGCTGCAATTGAATGGATATAGCCATTTCTCCAATAACTAATCATAGCAAGTTGGCGTTGCGTGTATTTCTGAGTTAACTGACGATTCAAAGTATCCAGCTGATCTTCTGACAGGGAGGGCATACTGATTTTATTCTGTTCTTCAATAAATTCACGTAAACGCTCGTATTGTTCAGGCATTGTCGTAAACGGCGCCCACTTTACCATACCTCGACCTTGGGGGATATTAGGGTCTAGGTACTCTCTAGGAATTTTCCGATAATCTGTTTCATTTTTGTATTGTTCTGGAATCATTTTAACCACCTCATTGTTATTATAGAACATATGTTCGCATATTTGAAGAGGTTTCCTATACTATAAATAAATGTTATATATTTTCTAGAATATAATGAATTTTTATTTGAAAATAAAAAAATAAGGTCATAAGTCTAACAAAGGGGAAGTAAACTTATGACCTGTAGTCATTACATAATATAACTTTTTGTGAAGGAGTTAATGGGGATATTACTCCTACATTTAGTATAGCACAACTTATATAAAAAAATATTGTTTTCATTATGGAATTTAATAAAATGATATAACTAAGTATTTGGTTTCCATTTTCAAAAATAATAAAAATTGTCTAAATATGAGTTATGGAGTACTATATTGAGTAGTTAAAGAGAGAGAAGGCGAAAGTGATGAAAAAAACAACAAAAACTTTAGTAGCAACAACGTTGGCATTCGGTACGTTATTTGGTATGGGTGCAACTGGTGAAGTGACGTAACATACTGCGCACGCAGCAACTTCAGCATATTACAACTATAATGGTTATGCCGGGCATGATGTGTCATTCGTATTAGACAAAAACTTCAAAAATGCAGTTAAAGCTGAAAATGTAACGTTTAACGGTATTAAATTAAAAAATACAAATTCTACAAAAAATGTTAAGAAATACGATCAATATTTCAGAAATGTATTTAAAGATGGTAAGACAGCATCTTTACTTGATATGAAAGTAACAGGTCATATGTCACTTGTACAACTGAACAAATTATATGGCAAAGACTTACAAAAAATTGATAACGGTAAAAACAATACTACTGGAATTTATTTCTACCAACCTAATCAAAATGGTATGACGGTATGGTTTGATTTAAATAAAGGTAAAGTTGACCGTGTAGTGATGGGTTATAGTACAACTCAACAAGCTATGAAAAAGAACTAGAATATAAGGAAGAGACAAATCTAGGGTGGATTAAACCGCCATTAGATTTGTCTTTTTTAATTCCATAAATAATGCGTGGAAAATGCATATTTAATGTTATTTTTTATTGCCGTAATGACCTACATTATGCGTATTGTGATCGATCACTTTACCAGTAGTTTTGTTGACATAAATGACTGATGCACCATTGCTTCCTTGTTCCGCGTATACTACAGGAACGTAACCTTTAGGTAAATCGCTATAGCGTGATACATTTTTATCCACTTTAAGACCCATACTATTTTCTATTTGTATGCTATGGCTATTGAAGTATTGTTTCGCAACACTCATAATTTCAACATCAGAAAGTTGTCTTTTATGGTTAAAATTGCTTGAGTTATGAATGTTATGGTCAATAATTTTACCAGTTGTTTTATTGATGTAAATGGCTGATAAACCGTTTACGCCTTGTTCACCATACATGACTGGAATATAACCTTTAGGCAGATCGTTATAAAGGAATGTCTCTTTATCCACTTTAACGCCTACGCTTTTATTTAATTTAATTTGATGAACATTAAAATATTGTTTCGCAATATTTACTAATTCAGCGTTAGAAAGTGGTCTGTTTTTATCATAATTACCGATATTATGCGTGTTGCGATCGATGATTTTACCAGTTGTTTTATTAACATAAACTGCTGCTGAACTATTAGCGCCTCTTTCAGCGTAGATAACAGGAACATAACCTTTAGGTAAATCAGTATAAAGAGAAGGGTTTTTAACTACTTTAATACCAAAACTGTTGTCTGTTTCAATGTGACGTTGTTTAAAATATTGTCTAACGATGTTTTCGAGTTGAGTATTTGATAATTGTGTTTGTGTAGCATGTGCTTCGTTTGAATGAATTGTTTCAGTTGGATATCCAGCTCCTAATACAGTTCCAAGTGCAATAACAGATGACAAAGTAATTTTAGTGAATTTGTGCATAGTCAAATCTCCTTTATATAATTTAAATAGTAGGTCTTTTGAAAAGTATTACTATTTGATTACAATGTTACATTTGTATTACAAAAAGTGCAATATTACTTCCGTTTAGTTTGTGTAAAATTTGTTAAATGTTAAATAAATCTAAATTTGAACTAACCGTTCATGAAATGGATAAGTAATTACATGCAAATGACACTGATTTCGTCGCATGATAAAGCACACAATATATAATATAAGTTATTTTGTTATAAATATACGAATTAATGCATAATATTTTTGGTGGAATTATAAATTAATCTTCTTTATACTTATTTATGAAATACTGTTAAATAAGTATTTCTAATATTTTCATTTTCAAAAAGAAACTTAAAAATCGGGAATGATTATATATACAAAATATTGAATAAAAAATTTCTAGTGCAAATAGTAATAGGCAGATGAATGAAATATACACAGTTAATACTATGTAAAACTGTATATTCTAATGAACAGGCATATTGAATAGTCAAAAAGTATGAAAATTGATAATACGAAATAAATCATATATACAAAAATGAAAGCGCTTTATAACTTGGTTGTAGATAAATAAAGGAGGAAATGGATATGACGCAAGGACCAATTCAAGTAAATAGTGAAATCGGTAAATTAACAACAGTGTTGTTAAAACGACCTGGTAAAGAGTTAGAAAATTTAGTGCCAGATCACTTAAGTGGGTTGTTATTCGATGATATTCCTTATTTAAAAGTAGCGCAAGAAGAGCATGATAAGTTCGCGCAAACACTTAGAGATGAAGGCGTGGAAGTTGTTTATTTAGAAAAACTTGCAGCTGAAGCGATTGCGGATAAAGCGGTACGCGAACAATTTATTGACGACATTTTAGCAGAATCTCAAAAAACGATTCTAGGTCATGAAGAGGAAATTAAAAAATATTTCGACACATTATCAGATCAAGAACTAATCTATAAAATTATGGCTGGTATTCGTAAAGAAGAAATTAAATTAGAAACAACACATTTAGTGGAATATTTAGATGATCGATACCCCTTCTATTTAGACCCTATGCCAAATTTGTATTTCACACGTGACCCTCAAGCATCTGTAGGTAGAGGAATGACAATTAATCGTATGTATTGGAGAGCACGTCGTAGAGAATCACTGTTCTTCACATATATTTTAAAACATCATCCACGTTTTAAAGATGCAGATATACCTGTATGGTTAGATCGTCATTCACCATTCAATATCGAAGGTGGCGATCAATTAATTTTATCTAAAGAGGCATTAGCGATCGGTATTTCTGAACGTACGTCAGCACAAGCCATCGAACGTTTGGCTCGCAACATTTTCAAAGATGAGTCTACAACATTCAAGAAAGTCATTGCGATAGAGATTCCGAATAGTCGTTCATTTATGCACTTAGATACGGTATTTACAATGATTGACTATGATAAATTCACAGTGCATGCAGCTATCTTTAAGGAAGAAAATAATATGAACATCTTTACCATTGAATATGATGAAGCGAAAGATGATATCAAAATTACACAATCACATCAGTTACGTGAGACATTGGCGGATGTATTAGGTGTCGATCACATCGAATTTATTCCAACTGGTAATGGAGACGTCATTGATGGTGCCCGTGAACAATGGAATGACGCTTCAAACACATTATGCATTCGTCCAGGAGTAGTTGTAACGTATGACCGCAACTATGTATCTAATCAACTGTTACGTGATAAAGGAATTAAAGTAATTGAAATTACGGGTAGTGAGTTAGTGCGTGGACGTGGGGGTCCGAGATGTATGAGCCAACCATTATTTAGAGAAGACATTTAGGGAAAAGGGCAAGGGCTATATTATACCTCGGATCAATTTACCTATATATTTGGTTGTCATCGGGAAATGTTTTGCGTGAAACATTCAATGAAGAAGGTGACGCAACTGTTTCATATGCTAAGTGATTTGTCTGGGGTTTCACGTGAAACAACGAGGAGATATTGTGAGTACGTTAGGAATGTGGAAAGTGTTAATCTACCAAAATCTTTCTAAATCTAAATTATTATTTTAGACGTTAGTATGGGGTTACTAGCGTCTTTTTTATTTAGGCGTTTTAAGATTATCATTAATGGTAAAAAAGTGTAAAATAGTGATAATACTCTAGTTTATATTGAAGGGAAGAGAAGCAACATGGCGTTAATGACTATTAATTATAAATCTCCGACGATTGGGATGAATTAATCATTTGTGGCGATTATTCCTGAGGATGATACCTTTTTTAATCGTTCACAATCTGCGAAGCCATTAAAGACGTTATTGTTATTACACGGTTTATCGAGCGATGCGACATCTTATACGCGTTTTACAAGTATTGAGCGTTATGCTGAAGAACATCAATTGGCAGTGATTATGCCGAATGCGGACCATAGTGGATATGCTAATATGACGTATGGTCATAGTTATTATGATTATATTTTGGAAATTTACAATTATGCGCATCAAGTTTTTCCATTATCTACTAAGCGTGAAGACAACTTCATAGCAGGTCATTCGATGGGTGGTTATGGCACGATGAAATTCGTTTTGACACAGAGTGAGTTATTTTCAAAGGCAGCACCATTGTCAGCTGTATTCGAGGCGCAAGGGTTAATAGATCTTGAGTGGACAGACTTCTCACCACAAGCGGTCACTGGGCAAGATACAACCTTTAAAGGAACTGAATTAGATACATATCATCTAGTAGATGAAGCGGTTGAAAATGGGGTCGACCTACCGCAACTATTGATTCAATGTGGTACCGAAGATTTCTTATACGATGATAATCAACAGTTTATGAAATATTTAGATGACAAAGGCATTAAATATCAATATGAAGAAGGCCCTGGCGATCATGACTATGCATTCTGGGATAAAGCGATTAAGCGCACAATTGAATGGTTAGTAGAAGAATAATGCTAGAAAAAACCCTCTAATGTGAGACGACTTCACATTAGAGGGTTAACTTTATCTATTTAATAAGTTGTAAACTAAATGGCACGACGTAATCTTCACCTTTATTCATGGCAATAATGCCTAAAATGCAATAAATCAAGCTTGCGATGGCAACAACAAATAATGCCAAGTAACCGATTAACACAATAATTAAGATGTAACTCGCGATACCATAAATAGCGTAACTAATCGCGTAATTAAAGTAATTCTTGCCTTGTTGGTTAATATACTCAGATTCCTCTTTTTTCATTAACCAAATCACCAAAGGACCGATAAAACTTGTTAATAAAGATAGGATTCATATTAACATTGCCATGTTTCTATCATTCTGTGATACGTCGCCAAATGCATGAGGGTTTTTAGACTGGTTTTGCAAATTCATTATTCAATTCCCAACTTTCTACGTGTTTTGAACTTCTTGACCTTAGTATATCCAATGTGTACGACAATTTTTGTCATTTTCACTAAATATGCATCTTACATTTTTTAAAGAGTTATAGTTTAATTAAATAGAATTATTAAAGAACACTTTTTGAAAATGAAGGGGCGATATCATGGCAAAAGCGACAGATATGCTTGATTTATATTTTAGATTCATGTCAGGCGAACGCTTTACTAAAACACAAATTGGAGAAATTATTGGTAAGAAATCAGATCGTACAGTACAACGTTACATAGCGAGCTTGAATGACTTTTTTGATACAAGACAATAAATAGAACACTTAAGAATAGTCATGAATCAGACTGATCGTAAATATGAAATGACACGTTTACAGAATGAAACATTTGATGATACGCAAATCTTAGCAATCTTAAAAATACTGATTTCAACAAGAGGATTATCTGAAGAGGAAATACATCTAATTATTAATAACTTAACGAATCATATTACTGAAGAGAATCAACGTATTATTGAAAAAGCGATTCAATCTGAATTAGTTCATTATGAACCTATGAATCACGGTGAGCCATTATTAAATAAATTATGGGAGATTAACTTACTCATTCAACAGAATAAAACGATTAAATTTGAATATTTTAATGCAATGAACCAAGGACGTATTCATACAATTAAGCCGATGTATATTACATTTTCTGAACTTTATTTTTACTTAGTAGGTGTGAATGATAAGGAACAAGTACTCATTTTCAGAATAGATCGTATTCAAGATTATATGAAAGTTGAAGATAAATTTAAGGAACCTAATTCACCTTATTTTAGAGAGGGTGCCTTGAAGCAGCGTATTTATTTCATGTATGGTGGCGAATGGAAGAAGGTCAGCTTTGAATTTAATGGAGGCATTATTGAATCAGTGTTAGATAGATTTCCTACTGCTCGCTTATTGAAAAAGGACTACGCAAACAATCGCTTTGTAGTTGAAATCGAAGTCATAGGTGATGGTATCTTAATGTGGCTATTATCACAAGGTGCACGAGTGAAAGTCATCTCACCTAATAGTTTGAAAGAAAAACATATAGCAGAAGTGAAAAGGATTATGGCTAACTATGAATAGACAAAAATTGTCTGTGTAGTGGGTTATGATATGTAACAAATAAGTCGAGCGGAGGCGTTCTCATGATTAAATTAGATAACAAAGCTAAGAAAATAGCAATTAAAGCTTTATTAAAACCATCATTTTTAAGAAGTCCCGAAGAACACGCCATGGCTATGATATATAGTCGCACTATATGGATGAAAATACATAAAGGTAAAAAGTATTTAATGTAATTGTTCGTTCATAATTAAATTGTAAATACTAAATTCAACTATTTGAAATAATAAGTCTTAAGGATGATTTCAAATAGGAGAATACTTTCTATATTAATTAATGAAGATATGGATGTGTATGACATTTAATTTACGGCTATTGTCCAAATTTAATTATTAATTGTAGAAGGGAAATGTTTAATTTGAGAATGAAAGGTGCACGCAATTTCTCGTATTTGAAGAATTGGGTAATCTTGGTAGTCAGTTTATTGGTGGTAGTGTTAGTGGTTGGCCTTTTTCATAAGGAAGCGGAAGCTATAGAGGAGGGGCATCAAGGTGTGCCACATAAAGAGGAGACTAAGCACAAGTTACCTCATCCTCTTAATCATGAAAATGAAAAGGGGAAAGAGGAGAATATCAATTTGGAGCCCGCTACACCGATTGTGCCAAAGATTCCACATAAAGACCATTTCCATTCAATGACGCAGCTCTTTGCGAATAGCCAGGAAGGTGTCGATTGGAAGAAAGAGATTAAGAGAGTAGGCAGTAATGTCATCATTGTTGCGCCTCGCGGGGGTAATATTGAAAAGGGCACAACCGAATTAACAAAAATGGTGGCGAACCATAATCATTATGACTATTATTCGTTCACTGTCTTAAATCAACAGAATCCTGAAAAATTTCATGTGACTTCTTCGCATTATAATGATCCTACATTACTGAATATGGTAAAATCAAAAGATTTTGCTGTATCAATTCATGGTGCGAAAGGTGATAAACCGATCATTTATTTAGGTGGATTAGATACAGAATTAAAAGAAGCGATAAAACAACAGTTATTAAAGCAACATTTTACAGTGAAAATTGCGCCATCTTACCTTGGTGGCGATTTGAAACAAAATTTTGTGAATCGCGATTTTAAAGATAAAGGCGTGCAATTAGAATTGACAACTGCGTTTAGAAAGTCACTTTTTATTAATGAAAATATGTCACCGAAATCTAGAGCAAATAAGCAGAACTGGTCACCAGTGATGTATAAATTCTCAGAAGCATTGGATAAAGCAATTAAACAAGTGGACGATTCAGGTAGGGATAGATAATAAACAAGGCTGCCAGCAGGGCAGTCTTGTTTTAAATTAGTTTGAAAACTATAGCTTTTTTTCTACTTTAAAATAAATGATAAATAAATACCAAACCATAATAACAATTTCAATTATTAATAAAACATAAAAAAGATTATTTCTATCAAAAATTCCACTCACAATAACTATTGATAAATACTTCAAGGTATATTTAGAAAATAAAATTTGAGCTTTCATCCAATTTTCATCATTTGCTAATGCTTTTTTAGTACGATATCCATATAATAAATTTCTTTCTTTTGGCGGAGAATTTTTGAAAATATAGCCAAAAATTCCCATCATAATACCTAGTGGCAATAATAACATTATGTAAACTCCATTTATTTATCGATTTTTCTTAATTATAACATTTCATCATTTATATTAAATTGAATATAAAATGTAACTGTTTTAAAATTAATAAATAGTATTATATAGATAAACTTTAAAATATTGTTCTGAATATAAAAGGTGCTTTATTTCTATTTCATCAAGAAAGAGGCGTTTTCAATTGTTCAAGTATTACTTTAGTTGCATTGCTCTTTTTTTAATTTTTGTGGTAATGGGTGGCATGGCATTAGCGACCGATACTAGTGAGAAAGCATCGGTTGTGGCAGTCGGTGATAATCTTATTCATCCCGTAGTTTATAATGATGCGCAACGCCAAGATGGCACTTTTGATTTTACTCCGATGTATGAACACGTTAAGAAGGACATTCAACAACCTGATTTAGCTTTTGTGAATCAAGAATCTCCGCTTGGTGGAGATGATCGTCCGTTTTCAGGGTTTAAGCAGTTTAATACGCCAAGTCAAATTGCCCATGACGTTATAAGTACTGGCTTTGATATAGTTAACGGTGCGAATAATCATACGCTCGATCAAGGTGATGATGGTGTTCATAATCATATTCAAACTTGGAAGCATTATAAAGATAAGTCTTTGTTCACTGGCATTTATGATTCAGAAAAGGAAGCACAAGATATACATACGATAACATCAAATGGTATTAAAGTGAGTGTGCTAAGTTACACATATGGTACGAATGATATGACGTCGCAATATCCTTATACAGTTAAAACGTTTGATGAACAAACGATTAAACGTGATGTACGCAAAGCTAAGAAAGAAAGCGATGTTGTCATGGTATCAGCGCATTGGGGTAACGAGAATCACTTACAACCAAATAAAACACAACAAAAGTATGCGCAACTCTTCGCTAATGAAGGTGTCGATATCGTGATAGGTACACATCCCCATGTGATACAACCTGTTGAATGGGTTAAAAGTCAGACTTCCCATCATAAAACACTTGTGGCTTATTCATTAGGTAATTTTCTGAATGGGCAATATGGAGGCAATGAAAATAACCAATTGTTAGGACGTATTAATTTCGATATTGTGAAGACGCCTAAAGATGTGCATGTAGATCATGTAACGTGGACGAGTATGGTTAATCACTATGAGCAAGCTAATCCTTACAATAAAAACACACGACAGAACTTCCGTATCTACAATTTAGATGATTATAATGACCAACTTGTCCGAAAACATGGTTTACAAAATGACCCGCAAAGCGAATGGAATATTCATCATCTACAAGATATCACTAAACAGGTGATTGATAATCAATTATTAAATGAAAAAAGCATTTAAGACAACACGCAATTACTTCACAGAAACACAAAAAAGCTAATGTGCAGAAACTTATCTCTACACATTAGCTTTTCTTCTTTTAAGCGCTCAATTAGACACTCGCCCCACGCGCTTCTAACTATTTATTTTGTTCTGCGAAAGCTTTTGAGATGTCACGTAATTTTTCTGGTGCATCATCCCAATTCATTCTAACTTCAGTGAAATGCATTTGATCAGGTGCATCATTAATTTCGTCAAACACGCGTTTCAAGTCATTTGATGTTTTAACATCATGCACTGCAACATTATCTCCGCCAAATACTTTAGGTAACGCTTTGTAATCCCACATACGAATATCGTTGTAAGGCTCTTCCATACCATGAATTAAGCGTTCAACTGTGTATCCGTCATTATTAATAACGAAGATGATTGGTTTAATATTGTGACGAATCATTGTTGATAATTCTTGAACGGTTAATTGTAATGAACCATCGCCAATTAATAAGATGTTACGACGTGACGCGTCAGCCATTTGAGTACCTAGTGTTGATGGTAATGTGTAGCCAATTGAGCCCCATAACGGTTGACCGATAAATGACATACCTTGAGGTAAAGCTAATTCGTATGACCCAAAGAATGATGTACCTTGTTCAGCGATTAGGATGTCATCGCCACCAATGAATTCTTGCATCATTTTGAAGTATGTCTCTTGTGTTAAAGCATCGTCAGTTAAATCATAATTGCCTTCTTCTGCTTTTTTAAAAGTAGGGAACGTACCGTCATAATGATAATCTATATTACTTAAATCAGCCAATAAATTAGGTAATGTGACATCTTCTTCAACAATATTGTCTAATTTGAAATGACGGTGGTTAAGCATTACCACTTCATCAATATTAAACTCATAAGCGAAACCTGCAGTCGCTGAATCTGTTAATTTAGCCCCAATATTTAAAATCGCATCGCTGTTATTTACATAATCTTTAATATCTTCGTCAGCAATTTTACCGTCAAAGATGCCAATGTAGTGTTCATTTTCTTCATTAAAAGCACCTTTACCTAATGATAATTGCACAACTGGAATATTCGTTTTATTTACAAATTGTTCTAATTCATCATGTAAATGGAAACTATTAATTTCATGACCTGCGATAATGACAGGTTGTTTCGCGTTATTTAATTTATCTGCAACCATATCTACATAGCGACTTAAATCTTGTTTAGGAGTTAATGCCACTTCATATGGTTTGCTAATTTCAATTTCTTCCATTGCAACATCGATTGGTAAGTGAATGTGAACAGGACGACGTTCGCGAATCGCTGCATTAATCACTCTAGGAATTTCGATTGTCGCATTCTCAGGTGTAATGTACGCTTGCGCTGTAGTAATAGGTTCAAACATTTTGCGATAACTATCAAATTTGCCTTCACCAAGTGAGTGGTGAACGTATTTGCCAGCATTTTCAACTGCTCTTGTAGGCGCACCAGTTAAAGCGATAACAGGAACACGCTCTGCATATGAACCTGCGATACCGTTCACTGCACTTAATTCACCTACACCAAATGTAGTAACAAGGACGCCAAGTCCATGAATACGTGCATAACCATCTGCTGCATAACTACCATTTAATTCGTTTGTAGTGCCAATCCATTCCACGCCATCATGACGTACAATGTCATCTAAGAAAGCTAAGTTGAAATCTCCAGGCACACCAAATATTTTATCTACCCCTGCTGCATGTACTGAATCCATTAAATATTGTCCTACACGTCGTTTCATATTCATTCCACCTTTTTCTATATTTAGAATACACTTACACTATAATCTGTACTTAAATTAAAGTCAATAAACTTGACCTTTTAATGACCTTTTTCTGAAAATTGTTTATAATATGGATAATAATTCCCAATACAAAGGAAAGAAGTCTATGGATAGTAATAAAAAAGATTATGAACATATGTTGTTTTATTTCGCATACAAGACATTCATTACCACGGCTGATGAAATTATTGAAAAGTATGGCATGAGTCGACAACACCATCGATTTTTGTTTTTCATAAATAAATTGCCTGGCATTACAATTAAACAATTATTGAAAACATTGGAAATTTCAAAACAGGGTTCACATGCGACATTGCGCAAATTAAAAGAAGAAGGGTTAATCATTGAACAAACTTCAGAAGAAGATCGTCGCGTTAAACAATTATTTCCGACGCCAAAAGGAAGTAAGTTAATTGATAAATTAAACAAAGCGCAAGATGATTTGATGCAAAGCACCTTTCAAAAAGTAGGGCACGACTGGTACGCCATTATGGAAGAACTGTCTAACCGTCGCGAAGGCTTCCAAGGCATCCAACACTTAAAAAATGAAGAATGACTTTGAATACTAGATGAAATAATAAGGGCGAGAAACTAGATTAATTTCAGTTTCTCGCCTTTAGTTATAATAATTAGAATGTTTTAGCTAATTCTTTAGCTTCAGCAATTGATGCTGCTTTAATTTCTTCAGTTTTCTCAGGTTCAGCATTATGACCTTCAATGATAATTGTTTCATATGAAGGAACGCCTAAGAATGTCATAATATTTCTTAAGTAGCGATCACCACTTTCAACTTCAGCGGCTGGGCCTTCTGTGTAATAACCACCACGTGATTGAATGTGTAATGCTTTTTTATCAGTTAAAAGACCTTGAGGACCTTCAGCTGTATATTTGAAAGTTTTACCAGCAATTGAAATCGCATCAATATATGCTTTCAATACAGGAGGGAATGATAAGTTCCACATTGGTGATACAAATACATATTTATCAGCTGCTAAAAACTCATCTAGAATTTCACTTAAACGATTCACTTTTTGTTGTTCATCACTAGTTAATTCATCACCGTTACGTAATTTACCCCAACCAGTTAATACATCTTTATCAATCATAGGAATATCTTCTTTGAATAAGTCGATGTGTTTTACTTCATCATTAAAATGGTTCTCTTTGTAAGCATCAGTAAATGCTTTACCAGCAGCCATAGAATTAGAAGCTAATTCATCTAAAGGGTGTGCTATAATATATAATAATTTAGTCATAATAGTTCTCCTACAAATAATTATTTCGAAATCGATATAATTAATATATTCGATTTTTAAATTATTACAATACTTTCATAAAAAAATCAGTCCAATGGGGTATGTAATTCTTTTAGGCATCTTTAAAAAAGATACTAAGTAAGTGTATAATAGAGATATATTTAGATTCACTACATAAAGAAGAGATCTAATTAGTGTAGAACCTTAAAGGAGTGATAGACATGAGAGGATTACTAATTACATTAGTTTTAGGTGTAGCTGCATTTGTCGGTTTCAAGAAATATCAAAATAAAGTTAATGAAATGCCTAATATTGAATATTAAAAATAATGAGTCAAGATATTTTCATATGGAAAATGTCTTGGCTTTTTATATTTTGTGAAATATACATATTATTTATTAAATTTAGTGTAATAGAAAAATTATTAACTGAATTAAAGCGTGTATATATTTCTAAAAAGTCAAATTAATTTTATTTATATATATTGAAATAATTAATGATTTTCTTTTAAAACGACACATGATGACCGGGCAATATTATATAATGACGGGAGGTACTTATCCAATTATTCCACTCGGATTAATTGGATAAATAAAATGGAGGTTTAGTGAAATACGAAAATTTACATGATATTTACACAATTTTAAATGTTATTTCTAAAACTTTAGATAAGATGAACTGTAATGTTTTTTTAATTGCATTATAATATTAAATTAGAAAATTAATAATTGATTAAATTTCTAAAGTGAAAATCTCAATATAATACACTTTTATATTTTTGAAATTATGTTGTAAAAACATATATATAAATATAAAATTAATATCGAAATCAATCATTGGAGGTAAATATGGAAAATTCACTGGATTTATCAAAATTTATAGATGCTATTAAAAATAATTGGAAACTACTTGTAATTCTTCCGATTATTTTTATGCTTATCAGTTTATTAATTACTTTATTTTTAATGAAACCCGAGTATGAAGCAAATACTCAAGTATTAGTTAACCAAAAAGATAAAAGTAATGAATATATGGCGCAAGAAGTTCAAAGTAATTTGCAATTAGTTAATACATACGCTGAAATTTTAAAAAGTCCTCGTATAATCGACGATGTTGCTGAAAAGAATGAAAAATATTCGGCTTCAGACATAAAAGATATGTTAGAGGTTACAACTGGAACTGATACTCAAATTTTAAATATTAATGTTAAAAGTGAAAGCAAAAAAGATGCGGAAACAGTTGCAAATGATATAGCACAAGTTTTTAGTAAAGATATGCCTAAAATTATGAACGTTGATAATGTTTCAGTACTATCAAAAGCTGATGGAACAGCTAAAAAAGTTTCACCAAAACCAGCTCAAAACATTGTTATTGGTTTAGTGCTTGGATTACTTTTAGCGATATTATTAATTGTTGTTAAGCAATTATTTGATAGAAGAATCAGAACAGAAGAAGATGTAACTAGAGAATTAAATATTCCAGTATTAGGATCAATTCAAAAACTGAAATAGGAGTAATTTTTATGGCTAAAAAAATTGAAAAACGTAAAAAACTACAAACACCATTATTTGTTGAAGATAAGCCTAAATCAATTGTAAGTGAAAAGGTTCGAGGAATAAGATCAAATATTATGTTTTCTGGTGTTGAAGAAATTAAAAGTATTATAGTGACATCTGAGAAGCCAGCAGCAGGCAAAAGTATTTTATCAGCGAATATTGCAATCACATATGCACAAGCTGGATATAAAACATTAATAATCGATGGAGATATGCGTAAACCTACTCAACATTATCATTTTGAAACTTCAAATTACGATGGATTATCTAATTTAATAATCGGAAAATCTGATTTTGACAAGGCAATTGGAGCTACAAGAGTTGAAAATTTAGATTTATTGACATCTGGACCAGTACCGCCTAATCCGTCAGAGTTAATTGCATCAAAGCAGTTTGAAAAAATCTTAGAAAAATTAGGATATATATACGATTTTATCTTAATTGACACACCACCGGTAATTTCGGTTACAGATGCTCAAGTTTACCTTAGAAATGTAAGAGACTGTGTTATTATCATCGATTCAGAAAGAAATAATAAAAACGAACTGAAGAAAGCAAAACAACTAATTGATCAAGCTGATGGTCATTTACTAGGTGCTGTGCTTAATAAAACGCCAAAGGATAAATCATCAAGTTATTATTATTATTATGGAGAGGATAATTAAAATGATTGATATACATAATCATATTTTAATTGATGTAGATGATGGTCCTAAAACTAAAGAAGACGCAATAGCTTTATTAAAACAAGCTAAAAGCGAGGGAGTTTCGCATATTTTTGCGACTCCCCATCATCTTAGCCCAGGTTTTGATAATGAATACGGAAATGTCAAAGAAAAACTACAACAACTTTTAGATATGGATGAAGTGAAAAAATTAGGAATAAACCTTTATCCAGGTCAAGAAATAAGAATAAGCGACCAAATAATTCCACAATTAGACAAAGGCGAGGCTATTGGGTTGAATCACTCTAAGTACTTATTAATTGAGCTACCATCAAGAGGCGTTCCACACTATACGAATCGCCTTTTTTTTGAATTACAAGCTAAAGGCTATGTTCCAATAATAGCTCATCCTGAGAGGAATAAAGAAATCAGCCAAAATTTAGATTTGTTATTCGATCTTGTTAATGCCGGTGCATTGAGTCAATTAACTTCCGCATCATTAATTGGTAAACATGGAAAAAAATTACAGAAAATTTCGATGCAAATGATTGAAAATAACTTAACTCATTTTATAGCATCAGATGCTCATCATGAATCTAATAGGCCATTTATTATGAACAGTTTAATGAAAGATAAAAAAATACAAAAATATGAAGAAAACATAAAAGAGTATATGAATAATGCAAAATTTGTAATTAATAATGATGATTTTGCAAAAAAACAACCAACTCAAGATTTTAAGCAAAAAAAATTATTTGGCTTATTTTAATAATTTAGGAAAGTAAGTTAGGGGGATAGATGCGTGGATAAGTTAAGCGCAAGAGGACGTTTACTTATATTAATTTTAATCGATTCATTAATCGTAGCGTTCTCGGTTTTCATTTGTTATAACATTTTAGAACCTTTTTTCGACGGATACTCTAATAAAATTTTGATTCTAACAGCAATTATATTATTAATATCGCATCATGTTTTTGCATATATATTTAATTTATATCACCGAGCTTGGGAATATGCGAGCGTTAATGAATTACTACTTATTGTTGAGGCAGTGACTTGTTCAATTTTAATTACTATGGTTTTAGTGCCTATATTTACTGGCCACCCACCATTCTTCAGATTGTATTTAATAACTTGGATGATGCATTTAATTTTAATTGGTGGTTCACGTATTTCTTGGAGAGTTGCGCGTGGTTTTGTAGTTGGAAAACAAGAAAAGAAAAAGCCTACATTAGTTGTAGGTGCTGGGCGCGGGGGTTCATTATTAATTCGACAAATGTTAAGAAGTCCAGAAATGGGGTTAGAACCCGTTTTAGCGGTTGATGATGATCCTAAAAAGCGTAAATTAACTATAGCTGGAGGAGTTAAAGTACAAGGTACAATTAACGACATTCCTAATTTAGTAAATAGATTTAGAATTAAAAGAATAATTATTGCTATACCTACTCTTAAACCAGAACGTTTAAAAGAAATTAATAATATTTGTAATAGTACTGGTATTGAATTATTTAAAATGCCAAATATTGAACAAGTATTAGCTGGAGAACTCGAAGTTAATCAATTAAAACGAGTTGAGGTTGAAGATTTACTTGGCCGTGAGCCAGTAGAATTGGATATGGCAATGATTTCTAAAGAACTTACTCATAAAACAGTTATGGTTACAGGAGCCGGGGGTTCCATAGGTTCTGAAATATGTCGACAAGTTTGCAAGTTCCAACCAGAAAAAATTATTTTATTGGGACACGGAGAAAATAGTATTTATCTTATTCACCAAGAATTAACAAATATGTATAAAGATAAAATTGAAGTTATACCTATTATAGCGGATGTACAAAATGGAGATCGTATTCAAGAAGTAATGGATACATATAAACCATATGCTGTTTATCATGCAGCCGCACATAAACATGTTCCATTGATGGAATACAATCCTATAGAAGCATTCAAAAATAACGTATTAGGTACAAGAAATGTTGCAACTGCAGCTAAAAATGTAGGTGTAAGAAAGTTTGTAATGGTATCGACTGATAAAGCAGTTAATCCGCCAAATGTAATGGGTGCCTCTAAACGTGTAGCAGAAATGGTAGTCCAAAGTTTAAATGCTGAAAAATGTGTAACTGATTTTGTTGCTGTACGTTTCGGAAATGTTTTAGGATCCCGTGGTTCAGTAATTCCTTTATTTAAGAAACAAATTGCTGCAGGCGGACCGGTAACTGTAACACACCCAGATATGACTAGATATTTTATGACTATTCCAGAAGCATCAAGATTAGTACTTCAAGCGGGAGCCTTAGCGAAAGGTGGAGAAGTATTCGTATTAGATATGGGAGAACCAGTTAAAATTGTTGATTTAGCAAGAAACTTAATTAGACTCAGTGGGAAAACTGAAGAAGAAATTCCAATTAAGTTTAGTGGTATCAGACCAGGTGAAAAGATGTATGAAGAATTATTAAACGAAAACGAAATACATCCTGAACAAGTATACGAAAAAATCTACCGTGGTAAAGTAAGGGATTTCTCAAAAGAAGAAGTAGATGCGATTGTTAGTGATTTAGCAAATGACTTTAAAAAAGAAAAAATTATTAAGATAGCTAATGAATAGGAGAGTTAATATGTTTAAAGATAAAGTATTATTAATTACTGGTGGGACAGGATCATTCGGGAACGCTGTTATGGAAAGATTTCTAGACACAGATATTAAAGAAATTAGAGTGTTTTCAAGAGATGAAAAAAAACAAGATGATATGAGAAAGAAATATAATAACCCTAAATTAAAATTTTATTTAGGTGACGTTAGAGATTCTCATAGTGTAGAAACAGCGATGAGAGAAGTTGATTATGTATTTCATGCAGCTGCTCTTAAACAAGTCCCTTCATGCGAATTTTTCCCAATGGAAGCTGTCAAAACAAATATTATCGGTACAGAAAATGTTTTACAAAATGCGATACGTAATAATGTTAAAAAAGTGATTTGTTTATCAACAGATAAAGCTGCCTATCCTATTAATGCAATGGGAATTTCTAAATCAATGATGGAGAAAGTCTTCGTAGCTAAATCTAGAAATGTAGATAGCGATCAAACGTTAATTTGTGGTACGAGATATGGTAATGTGATGGCATCTAGAGGGTCAGTAATTCCATTGTTTATTGATAAAATTAAAGCAGGGGAACCATTAACAGTTACTGATCCAAATATGACTAGATTTTTAATGAGTTTAGAAGAAGCAGTTGAATTAGTTGTCCATGCATTTAAGCATGCTAAAACTGGCGATATTATGGTTCAAAAAGCACCAAGTTCAACTGTAGGAGACTTAGCAGAAGCGCTTCTACAATTATTTGAGGCTGATAATGAAATTAAAATTATCGGAACAAGACATGGTGAGAAAAAAGCAGAAACATTATTAACTAGAGAAGAATATGCTCAATGTGAAGATATGGGGGATTACTTCCGTGTACCAGCAGATTCTAGAGATTTAAACTACAGTAAATATTATGAAAATGGCAGTGAAAAAATTACAGAAGCTTATGAATACAACTCAGATAACACTAACATCTTAACTGTAGAAGAAATTAAAGAAAAATTGTTATCTTTAGAATATGTAAGAACTGAATTAAATAATTATAAAAAAGGTTAGGAGAGTTTATATTGAAAATCGTTATAACAGGCTCAAACGGATTTGTAGGTAAAAACCTTAAAGAAGATTTGAAAGCGACTACGGATAATGAAATTCTTGAAATAAATAGACAAACTAGCTCTGAAGATTTAAAAAAACACTTATTAGAAGCTAATTCAGTAGTACATTTAGCTGGAATTAACCGTCCTCAAAGAGAAGAAGAATTTAAAGAGGGTAACGTAGATTTCTTAAGCAAAGTTTTAGAAATTCTAAAAGAAAACCCGAAAAAACCAGATGTGATTTTATCATCTTCAATTCAAGCTGCTAACGATAATCCGTATGGAAATAGTAAACGACAAGGTGAAGATGTACTTGAACAATTTTCAAAAGAAAATGGTAATAAAGTATTAATTTATCGTTTACCTAATTTATTCGGTAAATGGTGTAAACCAAATTATAACTCAGTCATCGCAACGTTTTGCCATAAAATTGCTAGAGATGAAGAAATTCAAGTTAACGATGAAAATGTAGTTCTCCAATTAAATTATATTGATGATGTTATAAAAGAGTTTAAAAATGCCATTGATGGTCATCCAAATATTGAAGACGGAGAACCAAAAGTACCAAATGTCTTTGAAGTGAAACTAGGTAACATTGCTAAATTATTATATGAGTTTAAAGATATTGCGAATAAAAAATCATTACCTAATACTAAGGAGCCATTTGAGAAAGCATTATATAGTACATATTTAAGTTATCTTCCAGAAGATGGCTTTAGTTATCCATTAAAGATGAATGTTGATAATAGGGGTTCATTTACTGAGATTTTTAAGACGCCTGACAGAGGACAATTTTCAGTAAATATTTCTAAACCTGGCATAGTTAAGGGTAATCATTGGCATCATACTAAAAATGAAAAATTCTTAGTAGTATCTGGAAAAGGTGTAATACGCTTTAGAAAAATTGGAAGTAATGAAATAATTGAATATCATGTTTCTGGCGATAATCTAGAAGTAGTTGATATTCCAGTTGGTTACACACATAATATTGAAAACTTAGGTGATACTGACATGGTAACAATCATGTGGGTAAACGAAATCTTTGATCCAAATAATCCAGACACATACTTTTTGGAGGTCTAAATAATGAAAAAGTTAAAATTAATGACAATTGTTGGTACAAGACCAGAAATTATTAGATTGTCAGCAACAATTAAAGCTTGTGACAAATATTTTAATCAAGTATTAGTGCATACTGGGCAAAACTATGATTATACATTAAATCAAGTGTTCTTTGAGGATTTAGAATTAAGAGAGCCTGATCATTATTTAGAAGCTGTGGGTAGTCATTTAGGCGAAACTATGGGAAATATCTTGGCTAAATCATACGAAGTATTAACTGAGGAACAACCAGATGCATTATTAATTTTAGGTGATACAAATAGTTGTTTAGCAGCAGTATCAGCAAAAAGACTTAAAATTCCTGTATTCCATATGGAAGCAGGTAATAGATGCTTTGACCAAAATGTACCTGAAGAAATTAATCGTAAAATTGTTGACCATGTAAGTGATGTGAACTTACCATACACAGAACATAGTAGACGTTACTTATTGGATGAAGGTTTCCAAAAACAAAATATTTTTGTTACTGGTTCACCTATGAAAGAAGTTTTAGATGAATATGCTTATAAAATTAATGAAAGCGATATTTTAAATAAATTAGAATTAGAATCTCAAAAATACATTTTAGTTTCAGCTCATCGTGAAGAAAATATTGATAATGAGAAAAATTTCTTATCATTAATGAATGCAATTAATGATATTGCTGAAAAATATCAAATTCCAGTTATTTATTCTACACACCCTAGAAGTTGGAAAAAAATTGAGGAAAGAAACTTTAAATTCCATCCATTAGTTAGACAATTAAAACCATTTGGTTTCTTTGATTATAATGCACTTCAAAAAAATGCATTTGTAGTTTTATCTGATAGCGGGACTTTATCTGAAGAATCATCAATTTTAAAATTCCCAGGAGTTTTAATACGTACTTCAACTGAAAGACCCGAAGTACTTGATAAAGGTACAGTAATTGTAGGTGGTATTTCATATGATAACCTTGTTCAATCTGTTGAATTAGCTAAATCTATGCAAGAAAATGATGAACCAATGATTGATGCTATTGATTATAAAGATACGAATGTATCAACTAAAGTGGTAAAAATCATCCAAAGTTACAAAGACATTATTAATCGTAATACTTGGAGAAAATCATGATTAATAAAGTATTAGGTTTATTAAAATCTCCATCTTCAAAAGAAAAAAATATAAGAGTTAATAGATTAGCTTACGTTAAAAATTCAACTTTTGAAGGAAATAATTATATAGACCGATTTTGTAAAATAAGAAATTCATCTATAGGGAAATATAGTTACATTGGTTTTGGTAGTGACTTTAATAATGTAGAGATTGGGAACTATTGCTCAATCTCTTCTGATGTAAAGATGGGCTTAGGAAAGCATCCAGTCGATTATTTCAGTAGTTCACCGGTATTTTATTCGAATAATAATCCTTTTGGAACTAAAGAAGCATATTTAAAATTCGATGAAAATCCTAAAAAAACAATTATTGAACATGATGTTTGGATTGGAGCTAACGTTATTATTCTTGATGGAGTAAGAATCGGAACCGGAGCTATAGTAGCCACAGGCTCTGTAGTTACAAAAGATATTGCTCCTTATGAAGTCGTAGGTGGGGTGCCTGCAAAGATAATAAAAAAAAGATTTGATGAAGATACTATCGCCCAGTTACTTGAAAGCAAATGGTGGACTATGAATCCTAAAACTTTAAAAAACGAAAACTTTACTCTAAATAATTTAAAAGTTTCAAAGGAATAGGAAGAGATTAATGAAAATTTTAAATATAGTATCTAGTAACATTGTTCAAGACCCTAGAATTTTGAAACAAATGGAAACTATTAAAAATATTACTAACACTCATTTAATGGTTGGTATGAATAATAAAAATGTTACTGAAGAGCGTTTAAAAAATTTAGATTTTAAATATAAATTGCTTGGAGAAAAAAGTGATAACAATTCAATCTTTAGTAAATTGTTAAAGAGAATAAATTTTGCCAGAGGAGTTATTAGACAAATTAAAAGATATAAACCTGATGTTATTCATGCAAATGATTTTGACGTATTATTAATGGTTTATTTAAGTGGTTATAAAAAGGCGTATATCATTTTTGATGCGCATGAAATTTATGCAAAAAATTCTTTTATCAATAAATTTTCAATTATTTCTAAAACTGTTGAAATAATTGAAAAGTTCATAATTGATAAAAGAGTAAATTCATTTATAACTGTTAGTCATGCTGCAAAATTATACTATGAAAAAAAAGGCTATAAAAAAACCCCGTATGTTATAACTAATGCGCCTATTATTAAAGAAAATAGGGTTTTTGAGGAAAAAGAAAAGATAAATGAAATAGTATATCAAGGCCAAATAGTAGCTAATAGAGGATATGAAGAATTTGTAAAAGCTGCTACATATCATAGAGATGGACCCTTATATATAGTAAGAGGATTTGGTCCATTAGAGAGTGAGATTAAGCATTTAATTGAAAGTACAAATGCTCATGCTAAAATCGATGATCCTGTTGAAGTGAAAGAATTAGTAGATAAATTAACTGAAAGTGATATCGGTGTAGTACTTACTAAGCCAATATCTATTAATTATGAATATACTGTATCTAATAAAATATTTGAATGTATACATGCTGGTCTTCCAGTGATATTATCCCCTGTAAAAGAGCATCATTATCTCAATAATGAATATAATTTCGGGATAGTTATTGAAGAAGTTACACCACAAAATATTTTTGAAGCAGTTCAAAGCTTAATAAATGATAAAAGTTTGTATAATAAACTAAGAAAAAATGCAATTGAGGCTTCTCAAAAATTGAATTGGCAAAATGAAAGCAAAAAATTAGTTGAATTGTATAGAAAATCAGTTTAGTGAAAGAAGGAGTAGAATGAAATATTTTATGCTATGCTCAATAATAAGTATGAACTTATTTATTGTAGTATCAACTTTATTTAGCCAAGTCTTTCACTTAAATATAATTATGTTGTATTATCCAGTCATGATTTTAGTAACAGTTGGTACTATTGGATATTGTATATTTAATATACTATTATCTAAAAAACTTCCTATTGGAGTAATAGTATTATTAACAATATCTATTCTGATTTTAATAGCGTATTTTGTATCGCCACATAATTCGGAAAGATTATCCAAAAATACTATAAGATTTTTTATATTATGGTGTGTTAGTGCCTCAATAGCTGGTATTTACATTAAAAGTATCTCTAGAAAAAAAGTGGAAAGTTTTTTTAAGATAATATTTATTATTTTTTCAATGACGTTTTTATTTGTAATCTTAATTCCATATTTACTTGGTAAATTACCTACTCCAGTAGTTTTTGGGTTAATGAATTATCAAAATGCGTCATACATATCTGCATTTACTGTTGGATTAGGATGTTATCTTATTTTAAAAGGCGATTTAAAGCACAGAAATTTTTATGTTTTTATGACAATTATTACATTTCCTTCTGTTTTTATCCCTGGAGGTAGAGGAGGAGCAATTCTATTAATACTTTACTCTCTATTAACAATTGTACTTATAACATTTAAAAGAAATATCTCTTTTTATCTTAAAATCGCAATTTACACGGTAGCTTTTTTAGCTAGTGCTGCATTACTAATTTTTGTTAGTAATGGAGATAATAGGACTTTTTCTTATATAAAAAACGGTAGCTTTGATATTAATGGAACTTCTGGCAGAGGACCAATCTATGAAATGAGTTTACATTATATTTCTGAAAAACCATTAATAGGGTATGGCCCATTTAATTATTATCATTTGATTGATAATATACCACACAATATTGTTTTAGAAATGTTATTATCGTATGGATTTCTAGGACTAATAATTTTAGTTTTTCTAATAATTTTAGTTCTTATAAAATTCTTTACTCATTACGATAAAAACTCAATAGACTTATTAGTCGTTTTTATTACTATTTACCCTATAACAATGTTAATGTTTAGTACAAATTATTTAGTAGTGGGTGAATTATGGTTTGCTGTATTTTACTTTTTAACTAAGGAACGGAATCAAAATGTCTAAGAAATTATTTATAATCGACACTTTAAAAACTATTTCAAGTTCGTTATTGATTGCACTAGGCTTACAATTTATTTCTTATCCATTTATTCATAGAATACTTGGTGATAAAAGTTTTGGACAAATACTAACAATATACACAATAATCACTATTAGTAGTGTAGTTCTAGGAAATACGCTTAATAATATTCGATTAATTAATGTCGATTATTATTCCGCTGATTATTACTATTCGAAGTTTCGCAAAGTATTACACATTTCAGTATTAATTGAAACATTAATTTTGTTCATTATTTTTCAATTGTTTTTTAATTTAGGGATTTTAGAAACAATATTAATATTAGTAGTTAACTATTTGATGTGCTTAAGAGTATACTTAAATGTCTTTTTTAGAATGAAGCTTGATTACAATAAAATATTGTATGTTGCTATTATTCAATTTGTAGGTATGATGATTGGACTTTTAATCTTTTTCTTAATTCATTATTGGGTTCTTATATTTTTAGTTAGTGAATCTTTCGCTCTATTATATACATTTTATGAGTTGAGAAAGGTTAAAGCTAAATCTCAAGATTCTAATTCAAAGCCAATAGTAAAAGACTTTATTATGTTATTTAGTACAAATGGCCTAAATAATATTAATTTGTATTTAGATCGTTTAATAATTTTGCCAATTATTGGAGGGAAAGCTGTAACATTAGCCTTTTTAGCAACATTTATTGGGAAAATGTTAGCTACGTTTATGTCTCCAATTAATAATGTACTATTATCTTATATCTCAGTAAATTCTAACTTAAATAAGTTTAAGCAATACGTTAATGTAAACCTCATTAGTTTTGCAGCTATGCTAATAGTATTGATAATAAGTTATCCATTAACTATCTTTGTAGTTTCTAAATTATATCAAACAGATGTAAATAATATTAAAAGCTTTATTATTATAGGAAATTTGGGTGTTTTAATTAATTCAGTTACTATAGCTATACAAGCTCTTAATACGCGATATGCATCAATTACAAAACAAGCTAATTACATAGGTGTGCATACTGTTATTTACATTTTGTTAAGTATATTCTTTACTAATATTTATGGCTTGGCAGGCTTTTTTGGAACAATGCTTATTTTAAATTTAATTAAATTTCTAGTATTAAATACAATTGGTTTTAGAAATGCAAAAAAGAGCACAGTTTAATAAATTTATTTTAAAATTTTACATGTAATAAACACACAAAATACACTTTAAATATGGAGGATTTGAAATTGAAATTAACAGTAGTAGGATTAGGATATATTGGATTACCGACTTCAATTATGTTTGCAAAACACGGTGTAGATGTATTAGGTGTAGATATTAACCAAAAGACAATTGACAGTTTACAAAATGGTAGGGTGAATATTGAAGAACCAGGACTACAAGAAGTTTTTGAAGAAGTACTTGACAAAGGAAAATTAAAAATATCAACTAAACCGGCAGAAGCCGATGCTTTCATCATTTCAGTTCCAACACCAAATAATGATGATGAGTATGAATCTTGTGATATATCAATTGTATTAAGTGCAGTAAATAGCATTCTTCCTTCTCTAAAAAAAGGAGATACGATTATTGTCGAGTCTACAATTGCACCACGTACAATGGATGATCATGTAAAACCTCTTATTGAAAAAGAAGGATTTACTATTGGTGAAGACGTTTATTTAGTTCATTGTCCAGAACGTGTTTTACCAGGAAAAATTTTAGAGGAATTAGTGTACAACAATCGAATTATTGGTGGTGTCACTCAAAACTGTGTTGAAGCAGGTAAACGTGTATATAGTACTTTTGTAAAGGGAGAAATGATTGAAACGAATGCGCGTACTGCTGAAATGAGTAAACTAATGGAAAATACTTATCGTGATTTAAATATCTCATTGGCTAATGAATTAACTAAAATTAGTAATAATTTAGGTATTAATGTTTTAGATGTTATTGAAATGGCTAATAAACATCCACGTGTAAATATTCATTCTCCAGGGCCAGGAGTTGGGGGACACTGTTTAGCAGTGGATCCATATTTCATCATTGCTAAAGATCCTGAAAACTCACCATTAATTCAAACTGGACGAAAAATTAACCGTTCTATGCCTAAATATGTAGTTGAAAATGTTAAACGTATTTTATCAGAAATAAATAATCCTAAAGTTACAGTGTTTGGTCTAACATATAAAGGGGATGTAGATGATATTCGCGAATCACCAGCATTTGATATTTATAAATTATTACAGGAAGAAAATCTAGAAGTAACTGCTTATGATCCACACGTAGAATTAGATTTTGTAGAAAAAGATATTAAAAAAGCAACTAAAGATTCATCACTTGTTTTAATACTTACTGACCATTCAGAATTTAAATCGTTTGATGATAGTGAATTTGAAAATATGAAAAATAAAATCATTTTTGATACAAAAAATGTTGTTAAGTCTAAATTTGATAAGGTTTCTTACTTTAATTATGGCAATTTATATGAAACTAAAAATATTGAACTAAAAAAGTAATTTAGTATAACAGTTACAATATTCAATATGTAAGGGGTATAAAATGAAGAAAATAATGACTATTTTTGGAACTCGTCCTGAAGCAATCAAGATGGCGCCTTTAGTAAAAGAGTTAGAAAAAAATGAAAATCTTGAACCAATTGTTGTAATTACTGCTCAACATAGAGAGATGTTGGATAGTGTATTGCAAATTTTTGATGTTAAACCCGATCATGACTTAAATATTATGAAAGCAAACCAAACTTTAGCTGAACTTACATCCAGAATTACCACTAAATTAGATGAAGTAATAAAAAAAGAACAACCAGACATGGTACTAGTTCATGGAGATACAACTTCTACATTTGTAGGTGGATTAACTGCATTTTATAATCAAACGCCTATAGGTCATGTTGAAGCGGGATTAAGAACGTGGAATAAGTATTCACCATTCCCCGAGGAAATGAATCGAGTTATGGTAGGAAATCTAGCAGATTTGAATTTTGCACCAACTAATAATGCTGCAGATAATTTGAGAAATGAAAATAAATCTGATGAAAGTATTGTAGTTACTGGTAATACTGCCATTGATGCAATGAAGACAACTATTAAAGAAGATTATCATTCAGATATTCTTCAAAAACATAGTGATAAGAAAATTATTTTATTAACAGCTCACAGAAGAGAAAATACTGGAGAACCAATGCATAATATTTTCAAAGCAGTGAAACGACTAGTGGATGAATATGAAGATATTGTAGTGGTTTATCCTATGCATAAAAATCCTAAAGTTAGAGATATTGCTAGTAAGTATTTAGAAAATCATTCGAGAATTGAGCTTATTGAACCGCTCGATGTAGTAGATTTTCATAATTTCGCAAATCAATCTCATTTAATACTGACTGATTCAGGCGGCGTACAAGAAGAAGCCCCTTCTCTAGGTAAACCAGTATTAGTATTACGAGATACAACTGAACGTCCTGAAGGTGTTCAAGCTGGTACCCTAAAAGTAATTGGTACTGATTTTAAGTCAGTTTTAGAAGAAACAAGAAACTTATTAGAGAATAAAGATGAATATTTAAAAATGAGCAAAGCTAGCAACCCTTATGGTGATGGTAAAGCTTCAAAACGTATTTGTGAAAATATTGAATATTATTTTAAATTAAGAGCAGATAAGCCAACCTCTTTTTAAATAAATAGATACATTTCTATACTAAGAAATTAGTATGGAAGTGTATTTATCTAAAATTTTTAGGAGAGATAATATGAAAAGTGCGATTTTTTTGACTATCAAAGAAATGGACAGTATAAATGAAACAGGAATTTATCATGATTTTATAAATGAGTTAGGTAAATACTATGATAAAGTTTTAGTTGTATCCCCAATACAAAGAAGAAATAAAAGTAAAACTCATATTAAAGAATTTAAAAATATAAATATTTTAAGAGTTAAAATTCCTAATATTACAAAAACGAATGTAATTGAAAAAGGAATAAGTACAGTATTAATTGAAAGTTTATATGATAAAGCCTTAAAAAAATTTTATAGTAAAGAGAATTTTGACACAATATTTTATTCTACTCCACCTATTACGTTTCCAAACCTAATTAGTAATTTGAAAAAACGTAATAATGCTACTACATATTTAATGTTGAAAGATATTTTCCCACAAAATGCTATAGATTTAAATATGTTTAAGAAAACTAGTCCTTTTTATAGCTTTTTCAGAATTAAAGAGAAAAAAACTTATAGAATTTCTGATTATATAGGTGTTATGTCTCCGAAGAATAAAGAATTCATACTTAAACATAATAAATTTATTGATAAAAATAAAGTTCATATATTTAGAAACGCGTTATATGATACTTCAAAAGAAATTGAAATTAATAAAGAGAAATTATATACCAAGTACAACTTAAATACTAATAAAGTAACATTCATTTATGGAGGAAATTTGGGAGCTCCACAAGGAGCAGAAAATATTAAAGAAGTAATAAAAAACTTTAATAAAGTTGAAAATGGGCAATTGGTTATTGTCGGAAGTGGAACAAAATTTGCTGAAATACAAAATTATGGAGAAAAAATTGATAATGTCCATATTTTTAATCAATTACCAAAAAATGATTACGATGAACTGTTAAAAGTTAGCGATGTAGGTTTAATCTTCTTAGATAAGAGATTTACTATACCTAATTATCCTTCTAGATTATCAAGTTATTTGATGTTAAGTAAACCAATATTAGCTATGACTGATCCTAACACAGATATTGGCTTAGAAATAGTGAATAATCAATGTGGCTATTGGATTAATGATGGCAACGTTGATAATTTTATCGATAAAGCTGTCGAGATTTCTAATAATCATGAGTTACGAACAAAGATGGGTAATAATTCCAAATTAATGTTCAACAATTATTTTAAAATTGAAAACAACGTAAAAAATATGATGGACTTTATTTATCGTTATTAAAGTTTGCGAGGTGTAAAAATGTTAAAAAGATTACTAGATATATCAGTAAGTTCAATAGGATTAATTATTTCCGCGCCAATTACATTGACTACTGCTATACTTATCTCAAAAAAACTAGGAAAACCTGTACTGTTTAAACAGATACGACCAGGAATAAATGGTAAACCTTTTGAAATCTACAAATTTAGAACAATGACTGATGCAAGAGATGAAAAAGGTCAATTGCTTCCTAATTCTGAAAGGATGACGGATTTTGGGAGATTAGTAAGAAAAACAAGCATCGATGAAATTCCACAACTTATTAATGTTTTAAAAGGTGATATAAGTTTAGTGGGTCCTAGACCTTTGTTAATGGAATATTTATCTCTTTACAATGAAGAACAAAAAAAACGTCACGATGTTAAACCTGGTATAACAGGTTGGGCCCAAATAAATGGTAGAAATGCTATTTCTTGGGAACAAAAATTTAAATTGGACGTATTATACGTCGAAAATCAATCTCTAAAATTGGATATTTATATACTTTATAAAACAATTTTAAATGTTTTAAAAAGAAAAGACATAAATGCAAGTGAGACAGTTTCTATGAAGAGATTTGAGGGAAATAAAAAATGAAAAAAGTGATATTAATAGGTAATGGGGGACATTCTAAAGTTATAGCAGATATTATTAAATTATCTGATGATTGTAAGCTTTGTGGTTATTTAGATCAAAAATTTGAACATAAAGAAGTTTCTAATGGATTAATATATGATAGTATCAGTAATTTTAAAAAATATGTAAAAGAATATCATTTTTTTATTGCAATAGGGAATAACAAAATTAGAAAAAAGATTTATGAAACTTTAAACTTGCCTAAAGAAAAGTATGTAACCTTAATTCATCCATCTGTTGTCATAGGTTCAGATGTACATATAGGTCATGGCACTGTTGTTATGGGAAATGCGGTTATTAATGCTAGTACAAATATTGGTAATCAATGCATTATAAATACATTAGCAAGTGTAGGACATGATATTAATATAAATGATTTTGTCCATATCTCTCCAAACTCAACTCTTACTGGAGGATCAATAATCAATGAAGGTACACAAATTGGAGCTGGTGCTTGCCTAATTCCATGTATACAAATTGGTGAAAATTGTTTAGTTGGAGCTGGTGCTACAGTGGTGAACAATGTTCCAGATAATAAATTAGTCGTAGGCAGTCCAGCGAAAGTGAAAAAAGAAATCTAATGACTAATATTTGTTAGTAATAATAAACTTTTCGAATATAAAATATAATGAATTTAGATTTAAGGAGTAGATTTGAATGGAAAATGAAAGAATCTTTTTATCAAGACCTCACATGGGAGGTACAGAACTTGATTATATCCATGATGCATTTGAAAAAAATTGGGTAGCACCTTTAGGAGAAAATGTAACTGAATTTGAAAATAGCGTAAAAAATTACACTGGAATTAAATCTGCTTTAGCATTGACAAGCGGAACAGCTGCTATTCATTTAGCTTTAATTGAGAGTGGTGTACGAAAAGGTGATGTTGTATTTTGTAGTTCATTAACTTTTAGTGCTTCGGCTAATCCAATAATTTATCAAGATGCTATACCTGTCTTTATTGATTCAGATATGGATACTTGGAACATGTCACCTATAGCTTTGCGTAAAGCGTTTGAGAAATATGCTGAAAGAGGCATCAAACCTAAAGCTGTAGTATCTGTTAATCTATATGGTCAATCTGCTAAAATGGATGAAATTAAAGAGATTTGTGATCAATATGGTTCAATTCTTATTGAAGACGCTGCAGAATCACTTGGCGCAGAATATAAAGGAAAAAAAAGTGGTACTTTTGGTAAATTTGGTATTTACTCATTTAATGGTAATAAAATTATAACTACTAGTGGTGGAGGTATGCTAATTTCTAATGATGAAAAAAGCATAGCACATGCGTTATTCTTATCAACCCAGTCAAGAGATAAAGCCTTACATTATCAACATAGCGAATTAGGCTTTAATTATCGATTAAGTAATATTTCTGCAGGAATAGGTAGAGGACAAATGGAAATTTTAGATCAACGTGTTAAACGTCGACGTGAAATTTTCGATAAATATAATAAAGCATTTGGTGACATTGATGGTTTTAAATTCCAACCTGAATTACCTAATTCTAGGTCAAATCGTTGGTTAACAGCTTTAACAATTGATGAAAGTAAAACAAATTTCACCGCATTAAAATTAATAGAAACATTGCTAGAAAATAATATTGAAGCACGTCCAGTTTGGAAACCAATGCACTTGCAACCATATTTTGAGTCTTATGATTATATTGCTGAAAACAAGGATAATAGTGCATATTTATTTGAACATGGAGTATGTTTACCTTCAGGTTCTGATATGACGAATGAACAACAAGAACGCGTAATTGAAATAATTAAAAGTTTATAAAAAGAGTGATGATAAATGAAGAAAAAATCAACAGCTTTTAAAGTAATTATTACAATTTTAATTGTATTAATTGTTCTTATTATTGCTGCAGGAATATTTGTTTTTTCGAAACTTCATTCATTGAACAATTCTATTAATCACCCTCTTAATAGAGATCATTCCCAACTAAGACAGAAATCATTAAAAGATGGGGACCCAATGACAGTAGTGCTTTATGGTATTGATGATGATTCTAGACGACATCAAGAAAATATGGGTCAAAGAAGTGATTCGATTGTATTAATGTCTATTAATCCTAAAGATAAAAAAACTGTAATGGTAAGTGTACCCAGAGATACGCGAGCTGAAATGGTAGGTAGAAATACTACTGAAAAGATTAATCATGCTTATGCTTACGGTGGACCCAAAATGGCTGTTAATTCATTGGAAAAATTAATGAATGTACCAGTAGATCATTACATAGCTATAAATATGGATGGTGTTAAAACAGTAGTTGATGAAATAGGTGGAGTGACTGTAGCAAGTAATGCAACGTTTAATACTACAGATTCAAAAAAAGACTACAAATTTGAACAAGGTAAAGAATATAATATGGATGGAGAAGAAGCTTTAGCATATATGAGAAGTCGTAAAGATGAAGGGGCTGGAGGAGACGAAGGTCGTCAATTACGTCAGCAACAAGTCATTACTGCAGTAGCTAAAGAAGCATTCTCAATTAACTCTATTACTAAATTAAATGGTATCTTTAAAGCAGCTCAAGATAACTTGAAAACTGACTTAAGCTTTGTACAGTTAAATAGTTTCAAATCTGATTACGACAAAGCTCAAGATAATGTTGAACGTTTAACAATTGACGGGCAAAATAAAGTTGGCGACGATGGATTATATTACTTCTATCCAGATAAAAATAGCATGAATGAAGTTGAAAAGAAAATTAAAGACAATTTAGAAATTAACTAAACATCAAAGAGTGCTTTATCCGATAGTGGATGAAGCACTTTTTTGATATATATAAACTAAAAACAGGCGCTCTCACATAAGAGAGCGCCTGTTTCAATATGAAATATTATTGGTTTTGTTGGCTTGCTACGTCATTTGCGAAGAAGTCGAAGATGTTTTTAGCGCTTTGAGTGTTGTCCATGTTACCAGCGAATTTATCTTCACCAGGACCGTGTGCGTAAGTGTTTACGTCTTCACCTGTGTGGCCGTATGTAGTCCAACCAGTGTGAGATTCATCGTTAATTGGTTTTTGGATAGCATCTTGTAATTTTGTAGTTGCTTCAGCGACTTTAGGGTCTTTGTCGTCTTTAGCATTAGCTTTAGCATCTTTTAATTCTTTCGCCGCTTCTTTAACTTTATCTAATTGGTCACTAGGGAAGTCGATTCCATAACCATCATTGATAACTTGTTCAGGGTCTTTACCTTCAGCAATTTGTTTTGTCATGTAGCTACCAGAGTGTTTCATTTTATGAATTGCTTCAGGATTCCAAACGTAGTCTTTACCTTTAGCGATTGATAAACCACCAGTTGAGTGGTCAGCTGTAGCAACAACTAAAGTATCTTTATGTGTATTTGCGTAATCGATAGCGTTTTGGAAAGCTTTTTCGAAACCGCTCATTTCTGACATAACACCAGTGATGTCGTTAGGGTGGCCAGATTTGTCGATTGACGCACCTTCTACCATTAAGAAGAAGCCTTTGTTATTTTTTTCTAATTTAGATAATGCACTATTTTCCATATCAACTAATAATGGATTTTCTTGAGGTGCATCGATTTGTAATGGCATATCTTTTTCAGAGAATAAACCTAATACTTGATCGCTTTGAGAGTTTGCTAATTCATCTTTATTAGTGACATAATCGTAACCGTCTTGTTGGAATTTCTCAGTTAAGTTACCATTTTCTTTACCGAAGTATTTAGAACCGCCACCTAAGATAACGTCTGCTTTGTGTTGGCCATTAATTTTATCGTTAAAGAATTGTTGAGCGATTTCATCTTTTTTATCACGGCTATCAACGTGAGCTGCATAAACAGCTGGAGTAGCATCAGTTACTTCGGCTGTTGTAACGATACCAGTTGATTTACCATCTTCTTTAGCTTGTTCTAATACAGATTTAACAGGATTTTTATTAGTGTCTACTGAGATAGCACCGTTATAAGTTTTGTGACCAGTTGCGAAAGCAGTACCACCTGCAGCTGAGTCAGTTACGTTTTCTTTAGGGTCGTCTGGATTTGTACGGTTTGTACCTTTTAAATATTTATCGAATGCAGTTTGATCTAATTCTTTAGTGTCTGGGTTATCTGCGAAATAACGGTAAGCTGAGTTATAAGAAGGTCCCATACCATCGCCAACCATGAAGATAACGTTTTTAGGATTTTCAGTGTTACCAAACGCGACAGCGCCATTTTCACCTTGTTGACCTTGATTTCCTTCACCCGCACCAGATGCGAATGAAACATGTGTAGTTCCCAATACAGAAGCAGCTAAAATTGAACCTGCAACAGTAGTTTTACCAAATTTGTTGATGAAACTCATTTTTAAAAAGCCCCCTAATATGTATAAAGTAGTTGTTACTTATTTATATTAAGAAACTTTATTTGATTTAAGATGATTATAAAGTTATTTTTAAGTAAAGGTATTGTAAACAATTATTAATTTGTAGAATTAATAATATTTTCCATTTGAATTAATTTCATAATCCTTTTCAGAAATAAGAAAGTGGGTTATAATATTTATAAATAAAATAGTTCGTCTTATTAAGAGTGAGTGGAGGGACTTGGCCCTATGAAGCTCCAGCAACTGCGTTCATCGTGAGGTGCTAAATCCAACAGGAATTCCTGAGAGATAAGAAGATGTCTGGAAGCGCTTCTTATTTAAGGAGGGCTATTTTATTTACCCAATTTTTTGAAAAGGTGGTAAAACGTATGGCAACATTAAAAGAACTATTTGAGCAATTAGACTACTGGGAGAACTATTCACCGAGAAGTTATAGTGGTGGTATGCTGCGAGTAGGTAAAATAGGAGAAGTCAAAAATCAAATCTTCAAAAGTATTACGGTTGAAGATATTAGAAAGTATATATTAAATAGGAAGTAATTGGTTACAAACCTCATCATACTGTTGTGATGGGGTTTTTAATATGACTCATACTGTATGCATATTCATTTTCAAGAAAAAGATGTAAAATAGAGGCTAAGTAATTAGCAAATATCATTAAAAAAATAGAGGTGAACACCTGTGATATTAATTATGTTATCTCCATTATTGATTATAGGATTTATCGCATTATCAATTAGGGAAGAAAGAAAACGTAGTAAAAAAACACAAGAGAAAAAAGCTGAAATGGAAAAAGAGAAAAACAAAATCTCAAATCCAGATTATGATGAGAAAGAAAAAGAGTAATTTACTAAAACGTAGAAATTCAGTTACGAAAGGTGAGCAATATGAAAGTTCTTATTGTGGAAGATGACTTAGTGATTGCAGAAAGCTTAGAACGTGAGCTATCTCAATGGAATTACGAAGTTGTAGTAGCGAAACAGTTTGATAATATTCTTGATTTATTTAACACCCATCAACCGCAATTGGTATTATTGGATATAAATTTACCAACGTTTAATGGCTATCATTGGTGCCAAGAAATTCGAAAGACGTCAAATGTGCCGATTATCTTCATTAGTTCACGTACGGATAATATGGATCAGATCATGGCAATTCAAATGGGCGGCGATGACTTTATCGAAAAGCCGTTTAACTTATCTTTAACCGTAGCAAAGATTCAAGCATTGCTACGACGCACGTATGATTTAGCGGTTTCAAATAATGAAATTATAGTGCGTGATTGTAAATTGATTATTGATGAAGCGACGCTTTACCATAATGATGAATCTGTGCAATTATCTTTTACGGAACTTCAAATTCTGCATATGCTATTTCGTAACGAAGGCAAATATGTCAGTCGTACGTCTCTAATTGAAAAATGTTGGGAATCAGAAAATTTCATTGATGATAATACACTTGCTGTGAATATGACACGTTTACGTAAGAAGTTACAATCGATTGGCGTAAAAGATTTGATAGAAACAAAGAAAAATGTTGGATATAAGGTGTAAGTGTTATGTTTAAAGCATTTATGAAATCAATATTAAATGAACTTATCATCGTGATTACCATAATATTATTGTTTCTACTAATATTCTTTTTATTTAGCTTACCTTTAAGTGCGTTCATGTTAGGTATGGCGATTATTTTATTTGTCATGATTATTTATTGGCTGATTCAATTGAGTGGCTTTAAAGAACAAGAAAATATGAAAGAAACCATCGAGCATCTTGAAGATGAATTACAACAAGTTAAGAGTAGTCAAACTGAGTATCAAGCCAATGTGGAGAACTATTTCTTAACATGGGTTCATCAAATCAAGACACCGATTACCGCTTCGAAGCTATTATTAGAACGTAATGAAGATAATGTAGTTAATCGTATGCGTCAGGAAATCATTCAAATTGATAACTATACGAGTCTTGCGCTAAGTTATTTAAAATTGATGAATGAAGAGACGGACATGTCCTTTTCCAAAGTAACGATTAATGAACTCGTACGTCCATTAATTATGAAATATTCGATTCAATTTATAGATCAAAAAACAAAAATTCATTATGAACGTTGTGAAGATGAAGTATTGACCGATGTCCAGTGGTGTAGCATCATGATTGAACAAATTCTAAATAATGCATTGAAATATGCCCGAGGAAAAGATATTTGGATTGCATTTGATAACAATACAAAAGTACTATCCATTCGTGATAATGGCGTGGGAATTAGCCAAGCTGACCAGCCGAAAATATTCGATAAAGGGTATTCAGGTTATAATGGTCGTCTTAATGATCAATCAAGTGGCATTGGCCTTTTTATCGTGAAACATATTTCACAACATCTCCATCACAAAGTGGATGTCGAATCAGAACTTGGAGCAGGAGCAACCTTCCACATTCATTTCCCACAATCAAACTAAACTTTCAAAATTGTAAGCCAGCCAACAACATTTGTAAGAAAATATCAATGTTGTTGGTCCTTTTTTGTTTTATCATAGAATTAACATGAAAATATTCTAGTTTTAGGTTTATTAAATATAGAAGAAATTAATGAGATTCTTGGGTAAATTGATTTAAATCTTTTCATACTTAAGTAAGTAGTTCTAAGATAGATTACGAAGTGTAGTTGTGACGACTCCTAGTGGAAAAGAAAGTGTCGAGTGACTACAGGCACGAGCCTTTCCCACAGGAAAGCGCACAACTTAAACAAGTAAATATCTACCTAAGAACTGCTTTATAAGACCAAGGCTCAACCCATCCCCTAGGCAAGCACACAACAGAATGAGTGACAGTTATATATACATATCAAAAATCATTTTCAAAGAAAGGAAGAATGAAGACATGTTATTAGACGTGAAAAATATAAAGAAAACATTCGGCAGAGGATTAAATGCAACCACAGCCCTCAACGGCATTTCCCTAACTGTAGATAACGGCGAATTCGTCGCCATCATGGGTGAATCAGGCTCAGGTAAATCCACACTCCTTAACCTCATCGCCACATTCGATAAAGCCACAGAAGGCGTTATTACCATCAACAACCAAGACATCCGCAAATTACGTAACAAACAAATTGCACACTTCCGTCGTGATAATTTAGGCTTCGTCTTCCAAGACTTTAATGTCCTACCAACTATGACTAATAAAGATAACATACTCACGCCACTTGTCTTAGCTAATCGTTCTCATAAAATTATGGAACAGCGTTTAGACCAAATCAGTACGGAACTCGGTATTGAGAAATTACTAGATAAATATCCATATCAAATTTCTGGCGGAGAACAGCAACGTATTGCTATTGGACGAGCGCTCATGAATGAACCCAATTTGTTACTTGCCGATGAACCAACTGGCGCGCTAGATTCAAAGACTTCGAAGAATATTATGAATCTTTTCAGAAAAATTAATGACAATCATCAAACCATCTTAATGGTGACACATTCTGCAGTGGATGCCTCTTATGCAAAGCGCGTATTGTTTATTAAAGATGGACGTTTATATCATGAAATTTATCGTGGAGAGGAATCGCAACAAGATTTCCAGAAGCGTATTGCAGATAGTTTAGCTATTCTGAATGAAAGAGGTGATTGAGATGCCATTTCGTATGCTATGGACAATGGTTGGTCAAAACTTCAAAATGCAACGACATGTCATGATACCGTTTATACTGGCGCTAAGTGTGATATTTGGAATTGAATTTATACTACTATCTTTGTACATGAATGATTACGTTCAACATCGAAGTGACACATTACCGGCGTTTATAGCGATAGGTAACTTCTTTATGAGTGTATTAGGTTTCATATTTATTTTGTATGCGAATCGATTCATGATGAAACGGTGTCAACGAGAACTAGCCATGTATATGATATTAGGTATGGAGAAGAAACATTTCCAGCTTATTATGTTGGTAGAAATGGTTTATCAATATATCGTTGTCGGCATACTAAGTATTTCAGGGGGCTATTTGTTCGGCGCCTTAACCTTTATGTTGTTAAATAAATTGCTACACCAAACCAATATGTCGTTGATAGACTACCCATTTAACACTACATCGATGCTTATTACATTATTAATGTTAGCAGGGTTGATGTTATTTTTATTTATAATGAACAATATTAGAGTATTATTTCAAAGTCCGATTAAGTTAATTCAACAACAACAAGTAACGGAGAAGCGGTTGCCTAAACCTATTCTCTATATATTATTAGTTATTGGTATTATTGCAATAGCTGTAAGCTATAACATTGCGTTAAGTGATGCGTTATTAACACAATCAATTTTTCAACTGTTTAATGCCGTCTTTCTAGTCATGTTAGGAACCTATTGTTTATTTATCTCATTAGGCGTTTTATTACTTGAATGGCTACAAAAAATTCCGAAACTATATTATCATCCGAAATACTTTTTCGTTATTTCTGGTTTAAGGTCTCGAATTAATACAAATGCTATCGGACTCGCGAGTATTTCTATCCTATGCACATTTTTAATCGTCACTTTGGGCATGACGATTACAACATATCGTGGTATAGATCAATGTATCACTACATTGATGCCTGATCAATATAAGATTTCAGTTCAAGGTAATGTGAAAACGGATAAGACGGTACAACATAAAGTACATGGTTTAAAGCATGAGATTAAAAATAACGCAAAAATAGATTTCTTTAAAGAGATTCCAGTAGCTATGATTGCTAGTACGTATCAGTCTCCTAATACATTTAATAAAGAAGAAACGAATACAGCAAGATTTCACATTAGTAATCCTTATTTAATATTGATGACTCAAGAGGATTATAATAAGGTAGCTACCCATAAAGTGAACTTAAATGACAATGAAGTAGGCCTAGCTAGTTCTAGTCTGATATTAAAAAAATTAAAAAAGATTAACTTAATGGATACTCAATTTAAAGCGAAACAAGTAGACGAGCTTAGCTATACGTATCAGATGCCAGAAGGGTTAATGGTCATAACGCCGAGTGATCAACGTTACAATCAAATAGCAAATTATTATATGGATGGACTTTATTCATCAAGTCGTCATCTTAGTACTTATGAAACGACATTTATTAATTTTAATATTATGACTAAGGATGTTTCTCATTTTAATAAAATAATGAATCATTTAGAGGACAAATATAAAGTTGATATTCAAAGTAGAGATGAAACGGCAACCATGTTATATGAATTAAATGGTGGATTGATATTTATTGGTATCATTGTTTCAATTATATTGCTGCTCGGTACTTTCTTGATGATGTATTATAAAAATATTGCAGAAGGTTATGAAGATCGTCGTAATTATCAAATTATGAAGAAAGTCGGAATCGAAGACGAACGTATTAAATCGACCATCAATCATCAAATTATTTGGATTTTTGCTTTACCAATTTTAGTAGCGATGGTTCATGTCGCAGTCGCATTTAAATATATTTTTACTCTATTAGGTATTTTAAGCATAACGAATATGGGTGAATTCGCGACAAGTTATATTGGTGTATTTATCACGGTTATCGCTATTTACGCCTTGATGTATTGGGTTACGTCTCGCATTTACTACCTCATTGTCCATCGCCAGTTTTAATTTTTTGAAAAGGAAATTGGGGATACTTTTCAAAAAATAAGAGTAACGTCATTGTCATCAGGGTATAGGACAAAAAAAGGAGGCGTAATTATGGCGAATCAAACATATGATTATTCAACGAAGAACGGACATGAACATAACAAAGTGAGCCGAATTGGTGAACACATACTGACTTGGGTCGGTGTAGCAATTCAAGCGTTACTTGCAATTGTATTTCTATTAATTCGTCCTTTCGTAGGGAATGGAGATTTCCGAGAACAAGTCATAACTGAAACACAAAGACAAGGTAACCAAGTATCAACAAATGAAATTAATAACGGTGTTAATGCGTTAAGTAAATTTATTGATTTCCTTACTTGGGGTTCAATTATTCCTTTAATCTTAGCAATTATTGGTGGCTTTTTAATTAGTAAAAAACATAAAGTTGCAGGTATTTTAATTCTTATCGCAGGTGTTTTAGCGCTAGCAACAAACTGGATTAGCGCTATCTTATGGTTAATCGCAGGTATTATGTTATTAGTAAGAAAAGCTAAAAAACATAATGATCATGACAACAATTATTATGGTAATAATCACTATGATAACCACCGTGACAACCGTTATGACAATCGTAACAATAGTTACGATAACGACAATAACAACCGAAATAATGGTTATGCGAATGTAACTAATCAAGGTCATAATAGAGATGATTACAATCATCATCATGATAATAATGATGACAGTCGTCGCAACAATCATGACAACCAAAACAGTGGTTATGCTAACGTGACAAATCAAGGTCAACATGGCAATGATTACCACAATGATAGAAATGATAATCGTAACGATAGAGACAACCATGACAGACATGATAGTGATCGTAAAGATGTAAATGCTAGTAACAATGCCTTCATTTTAGATGAAGAAGATAAAGCTAAAGAACAGGACTATATTAAAGAACATTATTCAAACGATGATGAACACGATGTACATGAGGGCAGTCATAATTCTAGTCATAGCAATGACAATGAGCGTCATAATCGTGACCATTTATATGATGATAATGGTTACCGTCGTGACGATGACCGTAATTATAACCATGATACAGACCGTCATGAGTATCGTTCATCAAATCACCGTGATGATTTAAACCATTTTGATGATGACTTTAATCGTCGTAATGATGTAGAGTGGTCAGCAGATAACGGTAACGATGATCATAATAATATTGGTAGAACATTAACGAATGATGAAGATAATCATCATGACAACGATAACAACTATCGTCGTAGTGATAGATATAATCACAATAATAATAATGATTCAATTGGCTTAAATAAAGATCTTGAAAAGGAACACCATAACGATGATTTCTTAAAAGATGAAGCTAAAAAATTACAAGATAAGAAAGATAATGACCCTTACAAATATTAAGTGTTGTTATCAGTAAAGGAGCGAGCCTGTCTTTCAGGTTCGCTTTTTTATATGAATTAAATAAGGCGATGGTGCTCCTAAGTTAGCATCATCGCCTTTATACGTTAATTTCTATTATATGGATTAATAAATTGGGTATTGGATATAAATGAATTTGAATTAAATGATATAGATAATAATGAATGTCTTTTTTATTTCTAATTTAGCCCTAAGTGATCTATCAGGGTATGTCCTGTATACGTTGTGCGATATAAACCACGACGTTGTAATTCAGGAACGATTAAATCTACAAAGTCTTCTAAACTATGTGGGAGGGAAGGTGGCATTAAATTAAAGCCATCTGCGACACCTTCGTTGAACCAATGTTCCATTTCGTCTACGATGTCTTCAGGTGTGCCTACTAAGGTTAAATGTCCGCCTCCAGCATTTAAATAGCCAAGTAATTCACGAACAGTCGGTTGTTTATCATTAATGATTTCAAGGATAGTTTCGTAACGACCCTTTGGTCCACTAAATTCCTCAAGTGGGGGTAATTCGGGAACGGGTTGGTCTAGTTCCCAATTACTACAATCTTGTTGAACAAAGAAACTTAACTGTTTCAAAGCCGTTTCAACGGGAAGTAAAGCATCTAGCTCTGCTTTCTTAGCTTCCGCTTCTTCACGTGTACGCCCTACATACGTTACTAATCCAGGAAAGACTTTAATGTATCTTGGGTTATCTGTGTTTTGTTTCATTTGAGCATCTAATCTTTCACGGTAGCGTTGAGCTTGTTTCAAATTCCATGATACTGAATAAACGGCATCTGCATATTTCGTAGCCAACGCAATACCTTGGTCAGATGCGCCTGCTTGCATAGCAACTGGCTTTCCTTGTGGGCTTTGTGGTGTTGTTAGTGGCCCACGTACTTGGAAATATTTACCTTTATGGTGAAGCGGTTGTATCGTTGTCGTATCCATCAACGTCCCAGCTTCACGATGAGGTTGAAAGTCTTCCGTAGTCCATGACTCAAACAATCCATTAACGACGCGGGCGAATTCGTCCGCCTTTTCATAGCGAACAGCATGCTCAGGCAATGCCTCCATACTATGGTTCTGAGCCTCCACGTCTGTCATAGAAGTTACTAAATTCCAACCGACACGGCCGCCAGTGATATGGTCCAAGCTTAATAACTGACGCGCTGCCGTGAATGGATTTGAAAATGTACTCGAGATAGTGGGCACCAAACCGACATGATGTGTCACTTGGGAAATAGCTGTTAAGTTAATGAGGGGGTCAAACCAGAAACTCGGCATCGTGGTGAAACCTGGATTGAAGGCCTGATTATCCGCAAAGAAGACGACGTCAAATAGTCCTTGCTCAGAAAGTTGAGCTAGCTCTTGATAATAGGTAATATCACCAAGACGTTCAACACTTGAGTAAGGTTGTTGCCAAGCTGCCTGATGGTGACCACACCCATAAATTAAAATACCAATGTGTAATTGCTGTTTCTCTTTCGTCATAATGAATCACTAACACTCCAGTTTGTTGTTGGGATTTTGATTAAATAGAGAATAATGCGCTTAATGAAAACGTCGCATTTAACTCTAAGTGGTTTAGTTCATTGTTAAACCGCCATCAACTGTAATGTTTTGTCCTGTAATACCGTTGGCTGCTTCAGAACTTAAGTACGCTACCATATTTGCCACATCTTGAGGTGTTGTCACTTTACGTAAAGGTGTTGTTTGAGCGATTAAGTCAAATACTTCTGGTGTGGTTACTGCACTGGCGTCAGTTGTCTTTAATAAACCACCAGAAACCATATTAGCTGTAATACCATATTGACCTAATTCAGCAGCGATATTACGTGTGAAACCAATTAAACCTGCTTTTGCAGTTGTATATTCATGATATGGGACAACAGGATTTTGGAATAAGTTTGTACCAATACTGATGATGCTACCAGCGTTACGTTCGATAAATTGAGGAACTACACTTTGAGCAACGTTAAATGCTGCTTTTAACGTACCATCAATTTGTTGTTGGTAATCTTCCCAGCTTAAGTCTTTGAATGCTTTTTGAGCAACGGGATCGAACTTGAAGTTAACTAATGCATTGTTCACTACTACATCGATTTGTCCGAAGTGAGCTGTTGCTTCTTTCACTAAACGGTCCACTTCTTCACGTTGTGTCACGTCTGCTTGTAGTGTGATTGCGTTGTCGCCTAATTTGGTTGCTAACTGTTCAGCAGCTTCTTTACTCTTATTGTAATTAATGACAACTTGAAATCCTTGTGACACTAATGTTCTTGCGATGACTGCGCCTAAACCACGGCCGCCGCCTGTTACTAATACTGTTCTTGCCATTGCACGAGCCTCCATCACTTTGATTTTACAGTAAAAAAATACGCAACCTTCGTTAGGAAAGTTGCGTAAATAATAGATATGTATATATAAGCAAGAGATTAACACACGTGTTATCCCTATTATCATCTAAAATTTATCCCACACTTTCCTACGCTAGTATGAACTAGTTCAGGTTCAAAGGGTTCGAGGACATGCCTCATCTCAGTTAAAAAACACCCCTAGTGCATATATTAATACTATATTTACAATGTATAATTTTTAAATTTAGAAGTCAAGGCAATTGTATATAGTAGGTCATCTTGCTCCAGTTTTTCATTTTCAACCGAAAAATGAGCGTCGTATTATAAATTTCATAGGTTAATTAATCTAAATTAATTAAAAGTTGATTTGTAAACTTTATCAAAAGTTATTAAAATTAAAAACGAACAAGTTTTATGATTAAAAAAAGTATTGGAAATTATTTTAATGTATATGTGCGCCATATAGTAAGATTTATTCATTTTTCAATCTAAAAAAGGAAATATAAACGTTGAATGCAAGTGAGGATTTAACGTTTTTTTATTGCAAAGAATGAATGATGATTGCAATTTATAAATTTTTTATAAGGAGAGAGAAAGAAGTATGAATTGGCTAGCAGTCCTATTATTCTTAGGCGTAGTTATCGGCATTAGTATTTATGCGTATTGGCGCTCGAAAAAAGTACAAACCGATAGCGCAGACGGTTATTTTATGGGAGGCAATACCTTAACAGGTTTCACCATTGCTTCAACGATTATCATGACCAACCTATCGACGGAACAACTAGTGGGTCAAAATGGTCAAAGTTATGGTAAAGGCATGGAGGTAATGGCGTGGGAGATTACTGCTGCCGTAGCGGTCGTCTTACTAGCATGGGTCTTCCTTCCTAAATATTTACGCTATGGTGTTTCTACCATTTCTGAATTCTTAGAGATGAGATACGATACATTTACGAAACGCTTTGTATCCATCCTATTTATCTTTACGCATGTAGTGTCATTTATGCCAGTTGTCTTATACTCAGGTTCTTTAGTATTTAATAAAATGTTCTACGTGGGAGATTATTTAGGCGTAAGTGACACAACAGCGACGATTATTATTTCACTAACAATCGGTATTATTGGGGTACTTTACCTCTTTGTAGGTGGTTTATCTATTAGCGCATTCAGTGATTCCATTTACGGTATCGGCTTAATCGTTGGCGGTTTAATCGTAACGTTAATTGGTTTACATCACGTGGGCGATGGTGGATTCGTCAAAGGTTTCGATCATATCGTTCAACATACTCCAGAGAAACTGAATGCATTCGGAGCAGTAAATTCAAATATCGTACCATGGCCAACATTATTCTTTGGTATGTTTTTCAATAACTTATTCTTCTGGTGCGCAAATCAAATGATTGTTCAAAAAGCACTAGCCGCTAAAAACTTAAAAGAATCACAAAAAGGTGCCATTTACTTAAGTATCTTTAAAATATTTGGACCTATCTTCACAGTGATTCCTGGTATCATTGCATATAATTATTTCAATGGTGGTATTGATAAAAACGATAATGCCTACCCAGCACTTATCCAAAGCATTTTACCAGATTGGTCATTAGGTCTCTTTGGTGCCGTAATCTTTGGTGCAATACTAAGTTCATTTGTTGGTTCATTAAATAGTACAACGACATTATTCACATACGATTTCTATCAACCCATCTTTGGTAAGAAAGCATCAGATAAACACATTGCCCGCGTAGGGCACGTAGCGACAGTTGTTATTGGTGCTATCTGTGTTGGTCTGTCACCATTCATTTCATTATTCCCAAGTGGTTTATATGCGATTGTTCAACAATTTAATGGTGTTTATAGTATGCCTGTGCTTGCATTAGTACTCGTAGCATTTTTCTCTAGACGTACCTCTAAGTTAGGTGCTAAAATAGCACTGTTTACACATATTATTTTATATGTCATTGTAAGTTTGGCATTCCCACAAATTAATTATCTCTATACATTTAGTGTCATCTTCTTTATTGATTTAATCATTGTACTTATTTTCAATAAATTGAAACCATCTAACGAATTTGACTTAAATACTAATAACGCTAAAGTGGACATCACACCTTGGAAATATCGCTATATTGCCGGTAGTATCATTTTAGCTTTAGTCGTGATTATTTATATCATCTTCTCACCATTAGTGCTAGCTAAATAAAGCACATTCATGTATAGCGTGTACGTTTAAAGATGCAATTTACCTTTAAACGTACACCTTTCGTTTATTTTTTTGAAAAAGGAGGGAGTCAACCTAATGTACACAATTGGACTCGTACCTTCGCCAGGTGTGGCACGCAAACATGTCGACCGTGCGATACCCAAGATACAAGCCTTACTGCAACAACATATTGATAGCAACACTGAGTGGCATTTCGAAACCAAGGTTGATTTATTAATCGGCTCAGCAGAGGATGTACACGAAAGTATAGACAAAGCTATCGAGTTAAAAAAGCAATATGAATGGGATATCGTTGTGTGTATTACCGACTTACCAAGTATCTCAGGTAACAAAGTTGTAATTAGTGACTTTGACAATGAACAACAGGTTGCCATGTTATCGATGCCTTCATTAGGCTGGGTCAATTTAGAACGCAAATTAGTTAAAAGTATTACCTCATTAATTGAACAGTTGTACTACAATAAGCCTAAATCACATCCGAATGTGTCACTTTTTATCCGTCCGAAAGCGGTAGAGCCTAGTGAGGATGACAGTACAAAACAACGTTATATCAATCCTTTCATCGTATTAGGATGGATTCAACTTATACTAGGATTAACGCGGGCGAATGAACCGTGGAAGAATATCTTTAACTTTAAAAAGATTATTTCCGTAGCATTTGCGACAGGAACTTATGTATCTATCTTCTCAATGCCATGGGAATTAAGTGTGCAATATTCTATTTATCGTTTTATTGTGTTAATGATGATTGCTGTTATTGGTATGGCAGGTTGGTTACTTTATGCGCACCAACTATTTGAACGTAAAACATCGAAATCTCAACGTGTCTATCGCTATATCTACAATGCTACGACAATGCTTACATTAATCGTAATTACATTGATGAACTATGTCATTTTATATGTCTTATTATCAATTAGTATTTCATTATTTGTACCTGTAAGCTTATTTAATAATTGGACAAGTGCGAACCCAGATTTTACTATTCGAAATTATTTAAGACTACTATGGTTTGTATCATCATTAGGTTTATTAGCTGGAGCGATGGGGTCTACAGTCGAAGACGAAGAAAAAATTCGACGTATTACGTATTCTTATCGTCAGTACCATCGTTATAAAGAAGTGGAACAAGAACAACAAGAAGAGGAAGAAAAACAACAATCTGCGTCTCAAGATGAGTCGCAACAACAAGTAGAACAATCCGCTTCAAATAATGAAGATAAAGATGAAGAACAATACGAAGGTAAGAAACAAGATCACAGAGAGGAGGATAATTCATGAGTAACAAAGATGAAAAAGTGATTGGTTTAGTAGTTGCTCCGGGCGTTACTGAAACGTTAGGCAAAAGTTTAATAGATGATTTACCAAACATCTTGTCGCAACAACCTAACAACCAACACAATTGGAAAATCGATCTCGTGGTTGATCCTCTGACTGGTTTCGCAGAATCTGTAGAAGAAATCTTCAAGAAAATTCATGATTATCATGATGAGAGACAATGGGATTATGTAGTAGGGCTTACCGATTTACCTATGTTTTATCAGCAACATGTACTCGCTTTAGATATTAACAAAAAGAACGGGGCAGCCATTTTTTCATATCCAGCATTTGGCTGGCGACCAGTTAAGAATCGTTTTAAAAATGCTATTGTCTCTATTATTAATGAAGTACATCGTTCAGAAGAACAAAACAAATCATACGATGATGATAATAGTATTCAGCACATGTTGGGTAAGCAGTTTCCTTTTTCAAATATTAAAAAGACAGAAGTTTATTTAGATGAAACAGAAACGAAGCATTTACGTTATTTATCTAACTCACGTACCACAGGTATGTTGCGTTTAGTCAGTGGTATGACTTTTGCGAACAATCCATTAAACATGATGGCAAGTTTAAGCAATATCGTTGCGATTGCTTTTACTACGGGCGCCTTTGGTTTGATATTTACAACTATGTGGCAAATGAGTATGGAATTCTCAATGTGGCGCCTCTTTGGCATATCAATCATTGCGGTGTTAGGTATGTTGATATGGATTATGTTATCCCATGATTTATGGGAACCTGTAAAGAAAGGTAAGAATAAACGTATTACGTGGTTATACAATTTAACAACTGTTATGACGTTATTGATTGCTATTATTATTTATTATATTATCTTGTATTTATTATTCTTAATTGCAGAACTCGTGCTATTACCGGCTAATTTCTTAGGCCAGCAAATAGGATTGAAAGGACCTGCAGGTATAGATTTATATCTTAGTATTCCGTGGTTCGCTGCTTCAATTTCTACTGTTGCAGGTGCAATTGGCGCTGGTCTATTGAATGATCAACTCATTAAAGAAAGTACGTATGGTTATCGTCAACAAATGCGTTATAATGATAGAAATCAATAAGCATTTAGTAGGATTAGGTTTGCTAAAGCCAGTGGAAGTGTCAGTGCTTCAATTGGCTTTATTTTTTATAATTATTTTTCGAGAAAATAATTATAGAAAATTTCAAAAAAGTCATTTAAAATTAAGCGTAAATACTATGTGTGTATACATTAAAAATAGAAAAACCTTATTTCACACTCATCATTGTTATTACTCTCATCAAGAAGTGAAAGGAAGGTCATTTATGAAATATTGTCCTCAATGTGGAAGTCAACTCAACGCTAATCAACGTTTCTGTAACAAATGCGGTCATGATATCAAAGCATTTGAACAGTATCGGGATAGCGGAATTTATTTCCAACCTCAATCACCAGAACCACCACAACTACAGCGTAAAGTTTGGCCGTGGGTTGTTATAGGTGCGCTTATAATTGCTATTATCATAGCAAGCTGTCTTACATATTATTTCTTCTTTATTAAAGACGACCATCAAACGTCAAATGAGTCTACTACTACACAACATACTTCAAAAACTGAAAAACAAAAAGATGAACAAAAATCATCCAATGACCATAAAAAATCTGAAAAACATGAATCAGAAAAAGATAAAGAAAATAAAGTTAAATCTCCAAAAATTGATGTCATGAGTGAAGATTTTGAAAGAACATATATGCAAAGTAATAATCTAGGTGGATATATGGGTATTCGCAAAGGTATGACACGTTCAGAAGTTGAAAAACTTGTCGGAAAATCTACCGGTACTTTAAAAGTAGATGGCTTTAAATGGGAGTCTACAAAGTATGGTAATTTAACCGTGGATTATGATACGAAAGGCGAGGATGGTAAAGTCATAGCAGTTGGTGTTTCTCCAGATCATGTCACTACAAGTGAATTTCTTGATCGTTATCCTGCTTACGACGATTACAGTGGTTCAGAAATTGTTTATAACAACTTTAAAGGTAATGGTTATTTAGTCGCTGTTGATATTGATCACGGATATATCGCTAAAATTCAATGTCTTGCTGAATAAATAATAGCGTATCTATTTTAATTCACTCATATTCAAATTTCACAAGCAACTTAGTCCTTCAATCATGAAAAGTGAAAGGTAGATGAATATATGAAATATTGTCCTCAATGTGGTAGCCCGTTAAAAGAAAATCAACATTTTTGTAATCGATGTGGATGTGATATCCAAAACTTTAAATACGGCTATACTCAAGAAAATCATTATTTTCCACAAGAGCCGAAGCGGAAACGTCATATTTGGCCGTTTGTGGTTATCGCTATACTTGTTATAGCGATTATAGTAAGTAGTTGCTTCACGTATTATCACTTTTTCTTAAAAGGGAATGAACAAGCACAAAGTAAACCAACTACTACTCAACACGTTGCCAAAGAAGAAGAGAAACAAGGTGAGCATAAAATTTCAAACGACCCTAAAAAAGCTGAAAAACAAAGAGCCGAACAAGAAAAAGAAGAGAAAACAGATAAAGATAATGCACCACAACCACCTAAAATTGACGTCCTATCAGATGACTTTCAAACAACATATATGCAAAAGAACAATATAGATTCATTTATGGGGATAAAAATAGGGATGACTAAAGACGAAGTAGAAAAACGTTTTGGAAAAGGAAAAATAATGCCTCATATTAATGGTTTTGATGATGATTATATAAAATATGGTAATATAGCTGTCATTTATAATCCAAGAACTCATGATAATACAGTATGGGGTATAGCTATAGCTCCAGATAATGTAAGTGAAAAAGAATTTATACGTAAATATAATAATTACGATCAACACTCAGCTTCAGGCCAGTATATTTACAACAATGTCAAAAATAACGGTTTTGAAATTTTAGTAACTCCAGAGAATGGTAAAGTTGTATTAGTAGAGTGTATTCCAGAATATTAAAAATTAGAAACCACTTTAGGTTAAGGCTAAAGTGGTTTTTGTTTATCTATCATTTCTTCTTTATCAAAGATACTCCCTAAATTCCCTTGACTTTCTACGCAAAACTCGATAAAGTATTAACATATTATTCTGACAATTCCGATAGGTATTAGATAAATAAATTTGTGAACACTGAGGGGGCACCATAAGTTTATGTCAGTACCGAAGATTACATATGAGAGCTTTAATGGCGATCCATTTATTGACTCTATTTCCACAGATGACGCTACAAAGGGCGCTTACGAAATTTTAGAATGGGCATACCGCACATATGGTGACTCTATTGTTTATTCATGTAGTTTCGGAGCAGAGAGTATGGTGCTTATTAATTTGATTTCACAAATTAAACCAGATGCTCAAATTGTATTTTTAGATACTAATCTACATTTTCAAGAGACGTATGATTTAATTGATAGAGTGAAAGAACGCTTTCCACAACTTCGTATTGAAATGAAACAACCGGACTTAACACTTGAAGAACAAGCGGAGAAATATAATCCAGCACTTTGGAAGAATAATCCTAACCAATGTTGTTACATTAGAAAGATTAAACCGTTAGAAGAGGTTTTAGGTGGCGCAGTTGCTTGGATCTCAGGGCTACGTCGTGACCAATCTCCTACACGTGCACATACTAATTTCATTAATAAAGATGAGCGTTTTAAATCAATTAAAGTTTGTCCATTAATTTATTGGACTGAAGATGAAGTTTGGGATTATATCAAAGCGCATGATTTACCATACAACGAATTACATGATCAACATTATCCAAGTATTGGTTGTATTCCATGTACTGCACCTGTTTTTGATTCTGAAGATTCTCGTACAGGTCGTTGGTCTAATTTTGAAAAGACTGAATGTGGTCTTCACGTTGCAGATAAACCTTAATCATTAAGGTGAAAATTTTTTAAGTATAAAGCTTAGTGTTTTGGTAGGTTTTTGGGAACAAAAATATATCCGAATTTTATTGTAAATCCGGATATATTTCTTACATAATAAAGATAGTATTTAAAATAATATTGAATTGAACTTTTACGGAACAAGAGGTGGATAACATTGAATTTAAGTGTCACAAATAGTCCTTTTACAGAAGGTCAAGCCACACAAATTAATGAATTACTACAGACGCTTACACCAGAGCAAAAAGTATGGTTAAGTGGTTACTTAGTTGCGAATCAACAGTTTACAGCGAATGGTGCGCCAGCTCAATCTCAAACTGCGGCATCAAATCAAGCAACAGCTCAAGGCGAACTATCTGCCAACACAGAAGCGATGTTGCAAGACAAAGAACCTGCTATTACACCAGAGAAACGTAGTATCACATTACTTTATGGTTCAGAAACAGGTAATGCGCAAGGTTTGGCAGAAATCTTTGAAGAACGTTTATCAAACATTGGTCATAACGTTACTTTAAAAGCAATGGATGAATTTAAACCTAAAAATCTTAAAAATGTTGAAGACTTATTTATTATTACATCTACACAAGGTGAAGGGGATCCACCAGATAACGCAGCTGAACTTCATGAGTTCCTTCATGGGCGCAAAGCACCGAAGCTTGAAGGCGTGCGCTTCTCTGTATTAGCGCTTGGTGATCAAACTTATGAATTCTTCTGTCAAACAGGTCGTGACTTTGATAGAAAGCTTGGCGAATTAGGTGCTGAAAGAATTTATGATCGTGTAGACTGCGATGTTGATTATGAAGAAGACGCTGAAAAGTGGATGGCTAACGTTATTAATGCTATCGATACAGCACCAGACGGCACACAAAATGAACAAGTTGTAAGTGAATCTATTAAATCGGCAAAAGAGAAGAAATTCTCAAAATCAAATCCGTATCAAGCAGAAGTATTAGAAAATATTAACTTAAATGGTCGAGGTTCTAATAAAGAAACACGTCATATTGAATTCTTATTAGATAACTTTGGTGAAGAATATGAAGTAGGGGATTGTTTAGTCGTCTTACCACAAAACGATCCAGCTTTAGTTGATTTACTTATCAGTACATTAGGCTGGGACCCAGAAGACCAAGTACAAATTTCTGATGAAGGTGATACTTTATCACTTGAAGATGCCTTAACAACTCATTTTGAAATCACAAAATTAACCAAACCACTACTTATTAATGCAGCTACATTATTTGATAATGATGAGTTAAAAGAAAAAGTAGAAGATAACGAATGGGTTCAAAGTTATATCGAAGGTCGTGACTTAATCGACTTATTAAATGATTTCGATACAACAGAATTACAACCAGAAAATCTATATCAATTACTTAGAAAATTACCACCAAGAGAATACTCAATTTCAAGTAGTTATAAAGCTTTGCCAGATGAAGTACATATTACAGTAGGTGCTGTGAGATACAATGCGCATGGCCGTGATCGCTCAGGCGTATGTTCTGTACAATTCGCTGAACGTATTCAACCAGGCGATACAGTACCGATTTATTTAAAACGTAATCCAAACTTTAAGTTCCCAACAGATGGTGACACACCAGTGATTATGATTGGTCCTGGTACAGGTGTTGCGCCATTTAGAGCTTATATGCAAGAACGCGAAGAAAATGGCTATAAAGGCAATACTTGGTTATTCTTTGGCGATCAGCACTTTACAACTGATTTCTTATATCAAACTGAATGGCAAGAATGGTTGAAAGACGGTACATTAGGCAAGATGGATGTCGCATTCTCACGCGATACAGATGAAAAAGTTTATGTGCAACATCGTATTTCAGAACATAGTGCACAGTTTAATGAATGGCTACAAAATGGCGCTTCAATTTATATTTGTGGCGATGAAAAAAACATGGCTAAAGACGTACATCAAGCGATTCGCAACGTCTTAATTAAAGAACAAAACTTATCTGAAGAAGACGCTGAAGCATATCTTAAACAAATGAAAAAAGAAAAACGTTATCAACGTGATGTGTACTAAAGAAGGGGTGGTATTTAATGGCTAAAACTAATAAGCAATTATCTGATGAATTAAACCAAAAGCTTGATGCCTTAGAATATCTCAAAGACGATAGTAATTATTTACGTGGAACGATTGAACAAGGCTTAGCAGATCCTTTAACTGGTGCTATTTCTGACGATGATACGAAATTATTAAAGTTCCATGGTAGCTATCAACAAGACGATAGAGATATACGTGACGAACGTCGTAAACAGAAGCTTGAACCGGCATACAGCTTTATGATTCGTGTTCGTCTACCAGGAGGTAAAGCGACACCGGAACAATGGTTAGCAATGGATGACATTTCAGAGCGTTATGGCAATCAAACGTTGAAATTAACGACACGTCAAACGTTCCAATTCCATGGTATTTTAAAACGTAATTTAAAAACTTCAATGCAAAAGATTAATGAAGCAGTACTTGATACAATTGCAGCGTGTGGGGACGTCAATCGTAATACGATGTGTAACCCTAACCCATATCAATCAAGTATTCATAAAGAAATTAATGATTATGCGACAGCAATTAGTGATCATTTATTACCTAAAACAAATGCTTATCATGAAATTTGGTTAGATGGAGAGAAAGTTTTAGATTCAGCTGAAGAAGTGGAACCAATGTACGGTAAGAAATATTTACCACGTAAATTTAAAATTGGTATCGCAGTTCCACCTTCAAATGACATTGACGTCTACTCTCAAGATATTGGTCTTATCGCTATTGTTGAGAACGAAGAACTTATCGGATTCAATGTCACAATTGGTGGCGGTATGGGTATGACGCATGGTAATCCTGATACGTATCCTCAAGTAGGACGCTTAGCTGGATTTATCCCTAAAGATAAAGCTGTTGACGTTTGTGAGAAAATTTTAACGATTCAACGTGACTACGGTAACCGTGAGAATCGTAAAAATGCACGTTTCAAATATACTGTGGACCGCTTAGGTGTAGAAAAGGTAGTTGAAGAACTTAATTCACGCTTAGGATGGGACATTGAAGAGGCACGTGACTTTGAATTTGAACATAACGGCGACCGTTTAGGTTGGATTGAAGGCGAAGAAGGCGTTTGGAATTATACGCTATTTATTCAAAATGGACGCGTCAAAGATACCGAAGATTATCAATTAAAAACGGCATTGCGAAAAATCGCAGAAACACATACGGGCGACTTCAGATTATCTCCAAACCAAAATTTAATTATTGCAAATGTAACTTCTGAGAAAAAAGAAGAAATCCAAAGTCTTATTGACCAATATGGTTTAACAGATGGCAAGAATTATACAGGCTTACGACGTAATTCAATGGCTTGTGTAGCCTTTCCAACATGTGGCTTAGCCATGGCAGAATCAGAACGTTACCTACCATCATTAATTACTAAGATTGAAGATTTATTGGATGAAGCGGGTCTTAATGATGAGGAAATTACGATTCGTATGACAGGTTGTCCAAATGGCTGTGCTAGACCAGCACTTGCTGAAATTGCATTTATCGGTAAAGCGCCTGGTAAATACAACATGTATTTAGGTGGCGGTTTTAAAGGTGAACGCTTAAATAAATTGTATAAAGAGAATATTGGCGAACAAGAAATTCTTGAAAGCTTACGTCCTATTCTTATTGATTATGGTAAAGAACGCCTTGAAGGTGAACATTTCGGCGACTTCGTGATTCGCTCTGGTGTAGTAGCTAAGGTTCATGGTGGCCAAGATTTCCATAGTTAATTTTCAAAAAAAGAAAGAACGGGGGGTGACAGGATGGGAAATGTTTATCTAGTAGGCGCAGGACCTGGTGATCCTGATTTATTGACGATTAAAGGTATGAAGGCGATTCAAGCGGCAGACGTGATTCTGTATGATCGTTTAGTGAACAAAGAAATCTTAGAATTAGCGAAACCATCAACAAAATTCTTCTATTGTGGTAAAGACCCGAATAAATATTCCTTACCGCAAGAGGAAACGAATCGAATGTTAGTCAGTTTAGCTAAGAAAGGACATACGATTACGCGTCTAAAAGGGGGCGACCCGTTTGTCTTCGGTCGTGGTGGTGAAGAAGCGGAAATCTTAGCGCAACACCAAATCCCGTTTGAAATCGTCCCCGGTATCACATCAGGTATTGCAGCACCAGCATATGCGGGCATTCCAGTTACGCATAGAGATTATAGCTCTTCCGTGGCGTTTGTCACGGCGGTGAATAAGCCTGGTATGTCGAAGGAAGCGTACTGGGAACATCTTGCACATGGACCAGAAACATTATGCGTTTATATGGGTGTGAAACGTTTACCTGAAATTTGTGAATTGCTTATCCGTCATGGTAAATCGATAGATACACCTGTTGCGTTAGTACATTTAGGAACGACTACTTCCCAGAAGACTGTTACCGGCACATTAGGCACCATCGTCGAACAAGCATCTTCAATCAAGAATCCGGCGATGATTGTGATTGGCGATGTAGTGCAAATGAGACAGAAGATTAGCTGGTTTAAAGAACAAGTTGCTGAATTAGAAATGACCTTACCTTAGTTATAATGTAGGTAAGTAAATCGGCATAGAGGCGAAGTGAATGGGGGAAACAGTATGAATAGTATGCCACTCATGATTGATTTAACTGATAAACATATTGTTATTGTTGGTGGCGGAAAAGTTGCAACAAGACGGGCCACTACATTAATAGCGTATTGTCCTAATATTCATATTGTGAGTCCTTCACTTACACCAGCCTTACATACTTTAGTGACTGAAGGTCGCATTTCATGGAGTAAGAAAGCCTTTGAACCAAGCGACTTAGAGGGCGCTTACCTTGTAGTCGTTGCGACAAATGAGCCTAAAGTGAACACCCAAGTGAAAGAAAGTTTGCCTAAAGGCGTCTTACTTAATCATGCAGCAGACGCACAGGCAGGAGATGTCACATTTCCTAGTATTTTAAAACGTGGACGACTGACGATGAGTGTTTCAACGAACGGCGCAAGTCCTAAACTAGGGGCGCACATCATCTCTACATTAAGTGAGATGTACGATGAACGTTATAACACCTATATAGAATTTTTGTATCAAAGCAGACAGCGCATTAAAGCTTTATCAATTGAGCCATCTGAAAAACAAAACTTATTACAACAGATATTATCTGAAACATATTTAAATGAAGATCAGCAACGAGAATTCATGCGATGGCTCCAATCACAAGTTTAATATGAAGGGGCGTGTGATATATGAGGAAATTATTTATATTTGCATTAGCTGGATTTTTAGCCCAACTTGTTGATGGATCACTCGGAATGGGTTTCGGGGCCTCATCATCATCTATTTTGTTAACGTATGGTATTGCACCTGCGATTGTATCAGCCACTGTGCACTTTTCTGAAATTGCAACGACAGCAGCTTCAGGGACATCGCATTGGAAATTTGAAAATGTACATAAACCGACCATGTTAAAGCTAGCGATTCCTGGTGCAATCAGTGGGTTCATTGGCGCTGCATTATTGACGCGAATACATGGCGACTATATCAAACCATATATCGCTCTATTTTTACTTTCAATGGGAATTTATATTTTATATCAATTCCTCATTAAACGACATAAGGAACTTCACACGCATGTTGGAAAGTTAAGTAGTGCAAAACTTGTGCCACAAGGCGCTATCGCTGGTTTTTTAGATGCCATTGGTGGTGGCGGATGGGGACCTGTCAATACACCTTTATTATTGGCAAGTCATAAGATTCAACCGCGTTATGCTATTGGTACCGTGTCAGCGAGTGAGTTTTTCGTTACATTGTCAACATCGTTAAGTTTTATTCTCTTTTTAGGGATCACACAAATTAATTGGTGGTTTGTCATCGCGTTAAGTGTTGGCGGTATGTTAGCAGCACCTATTTCTGCGTATCTTACTAAAATATTACCAATTAATATTTTAGCTATTTGTGTAGGTGGGTTAATCATTTTCACAAATAGTAATGCATTGCTAAAATACTTTGATAGTGATGCCACAATAACTAATATTATTAGATTCGCAATTATTTGTGCGATTGTGATTTTAGTGATTATCACACTTATTCGCAACAAAAAATTGTCTTTTTCTTATAAGTAAAACCGAGTAAACTAATCAATTTAATTAGAAAAAAGGGTTATGAAATTATGGCAGCAAATGAAACAATTAATAATTATACAATCCAACCACATGGTGGTGAATTAATTAATCGTGTAGTTGAAGGTGCAGAAAGAGAAACTTTAATCGAAGCTGCAAAGTCTTTCAAGAAGATTACGTTAAACCCATGGGCAATTTCTGATTTAGAATTAATTGGTATTGGCGGTTTCAGTCCATTAACTGGTTTCATGGGCGAAGCGGATTACACTAAAGTTGTTGAAGACACACATCTTGAGAATGGTTTAGTATGGAGTATTCCAATCACATTGCCAGTAACTGAAGATGAAGCAGCCAAATTAGAAGTTGGCGATGACGTGGCGATTTACGGGGAAGATGGCGAATTATACGGTACGTTAAAACTTGAAGAAAAATATACGTATGACAAAGAAAAAGAAGCGCAAAATGTTTATGGTACAACTGACGAAGCACATCCTGGTGTTAAAAAAGTTTATGACAAAGGTAACGTTTATTTAGCTGGTCCTATTCAATTAGTGGATCGTCCGAAACATGATGAATTCTCAGATTATCATTTAGATCCAGCTGAAACACGTCAATTATTCCATGATCTTGGCTGGAAAACAGTTGTAGGTTTTCAAACACGTAACCCTGTTCACTGTGCACATGAATATATTCAAAAATCAGCGTTAGAAATTGTAGATGGATTATTATTAAATCCATTAGTAGGTGAAACAAAAGCGGATGATATTCCAGCAGATGTACGTATGGAAAGTTATCAAGCGATTCTTAAAAATTACTTCCCGAAAGATAGAGCACGCTTAGTGATTTATCCAGCAGCAATGCGTTATGCAGGACCACGTGAAGCCATCTTACATGCGACAGTCCGTAAAAATTATGGTTGTACACATTTCATCGTCGGCCGTGACCATGCAGGTGTAGGCGATTACTATGGTACGTACGAAGCTCAAGAACTTATCTCTCAATTTGAAGATGAATTAGATATTCAAATCTTGAAATTTGAACATGCTTTTTATTGTGAAAAATGTGGCAACATGGCTACAGCTAAAACATGCCCACATGATGCATCAGAACATGTTCATTTAAGCGGTACAAAAGTAAGAGAAAAATTACGTAATGGTGAATCATTACCAACTAAATTCTCAAGACCAGAAGTAGCAGAAGTATTAATTAGAGGTTTGAAACAACAATAAGTGGAGGGAAAAGCATGAGTCAATCAAGTAATATTACATGGCACGATTCTGAAGTAACGAAAGCAGAAAGACAACAACAGAATGGTCATAAAAGTGTAGTGATTTGGTTTACAGGTTTATCAGGTTCTGGTAAATCAACCGTTTCAGTTGCACTTGAACAAGCATTATTTGAACAAGGGAAACATGCCTATCGTTTAGACGGCGATAATGTACGTCATGGTTTAAACAAGAATCTAGGATTTAGTCCTGGAGATCGTAAAGAAAACATTCGTCGTATTGGTGAAGTAAGTAAACTCTTAGTAGACGCTGGTACAATTGCGATTACAGCGTTCATCTCTCCATATAGAGAAGACCGTGATGACGTACGCGCTATCTTAGAAGATGACGAATTTATCGAAGTTTATACAGAATGCAGCGTTGAAGAATGTGAGAAAAGAGACCCTAAAGGTCTTTATCAAAAAGCACGTTCAGGCGAAATCAAAGAATTTACTGGTATTAGTGCGCCATATGAAGCACCTAAAAAACCAGAAATTACTATTAATACAGAACAGCAAAGTGTAGAAGAATCTGTAGAAGTGATTCTTAACTACTTAAAAGAGAAACAATATATTTAATTAAATGATTTAAACGCATTATCGACATTAAATGATGTTGATAATGCGTTTTTTTAATTATATACAGAACTTATTTTATATTATAAATAAAACTTAATATTTAAAAAGGGTAGATTTGATATAATTGTGTAAACGCTTTCTTTTGATAAATGGGAATATTGGGAGAATGCAACTGAATGAATTTGGGGGGATTTCATGCATGATAATAGTATGTGGTTAACGGTTATGGGGATTTTAATCATAGGGACTATCGTGAGATTATTGATTGCGAAGAAAATCAGTCCAGTAGTAGGTATGATTTTAATTCCAAGTGTTGGGGCATTGATTTTAGGTTATGGCATAGGGGATTTAGTAAAGTTTTTTAACAGTGGTTTAGAATCTGTAATAAACGTAGTCATTATGTTTATCTTTGCTATTATATTCTTCGGCTTGATGACAGATAGTGGCTTATTTAAGCCCATTGTTAAACGCTTGATTTTAATGACAAGAGGTAATGTTGTCATTGTAAGTGTTATTACGGCAGTTATTGGAATGTTTGCACAGTTAGACGGCGCTGGTGCGGTAACTTTTTTACTCTCAATTCCAGCATTATTACCACTATATAAAGCGTTAAACATGAATAAGTATTTATTAATTTTATTACTAGCAATTAGTGCAGCTATTATGAATATGGTACCTTGGGGCGGACCAATGGCACGTGTGGCTTCTGTATTAAAAGTTAAAAGTGTCAATGAATTGTGGTATGGCTTAATACCAGTACAGATTATTGGTTTCATTTTAGTCCTCATGTTCGCGATGTATTTAGGCTTTAGAGAGCAAAAAAGAATTAAAAAGGCTATTGATAAAGGAGAATTAGAACCAACTATTGATATTGATATTCATAAACTTGTGAGAAATTACGAACGTGATCAAGATATTAAATTTCCAGTAAGAGGTCGTGCAGTGAAACATGGTTGGGTCATTTGGGTTAATATGTTGTTGACTGTCTTAGTTATTTTAATGATGTTTACGAATATCGCACCACCAGAATTTGCATTTATGATTGGTGTAGCAGTTGCATTAATTATTAACTTCCCAAATGTAGACGATCAGATGAATCGATTAAAGGCACATGCGCCCAATGCTCTAATGATGGCGGCTGTTATTATTGCGGCGGGGATGTTTTTAGGAGTATTGAATGAAACAGGAATGTTAAAAGCTATCGCAATCAATCTTATTAAAATCATTCCAGATGGGGTAGGGCCATATTTACATATTATTGTAGGTATCTTTGGTGTGCCTCTTGATTTATTAACAAGTACAGATGCTTATTATTTCGCATTACTTCCTATAGTAGAACAAACAGCAAGTCAGTTTGGGGTTAATCCAGTTTCTACAGCATATTCAATGGTTATCGGTAATATTGTAGGTACATTCGTAAGTCCATTCTCACCTGCACTTTGGTTAGCAATTGGACTTGCTGAAGCGAATATGGGTACTTATATTAAATATGCTTTTTTTTGGATATGGGGCTTTGCGATAGTCTTGCTTATCATCGCAATGTTAATTGGCACAGTAACAATTTAATAAATATTAATAGGATAAAGCACTGCTTTATCCTATTTTACTGAAATAAAACATCTTTGAAATAATCAGATAAATTACAAGCTTTAGAGAGACACTGTTGAAAAAAAGCATAAACCCACTGGCATGGCTTGGTTATAGAAGTTGTAATAAACTCTGACTTTTTTTACAAACGCCGTCACATTATTATGATTCATTTACAAAAGTTTAACATTGCACACAAACCCTTGTATGTCTGTTAGAGTGTGTCTTGTCGTTAATTAACGAGAAAAAATTCTTAAACATTACTTAAATATGTTAATAAATGTAAATTGCAGGTAGCCACGAGAAAAATCATTTTCAAACAAATCTAGGAGGATATTTAATTATGAAAAAAATCGCTACAGCTACAATCGCAACAGCAGGTATCGCAACTTTCGGACTAGCAAATCACGATGCAGATGCAGCGGAAAACAATAATGGATATAACCCTAACGATCCTTATTCATATAGCTACACTTATACAATTGACCAACAAGGTAACTATCACTATAACTGGCAAGGTAACTGGAGCCCAGCACAAGCGCAACAAGGTGGTCAACAAACTGCAAACAACCAAACTCAAAACTACAATTATAACTACAGCTATAACTATAATAATGGCTACACTCAAAACCAAACTACAAACAATAACACACAATCATATAATACAAACAACAATACTCAATCATATACTGCTAACAACAACGGTGGCGGCTTAGGTTCAAATTATTCAACATCAAACCGCAACGTTCAAGTAATAACTCAAAAAGCCCCAACAACACAATCAGCAAACACATCAAGCAGTAAAGCATTCGCAGGTAAATCAAGCTCAGGCGCTAACCTTTACACAGCTGGCCAATGTACTTACTACGTATACGATAAAGTAGGCGGCTCAATCGGTAGCACATGGGGCAACGCAAATAACTGGGCAAATGCAGCAGCACAAAGCGGTTACACAGTAAACAACACACCTAAAGCAGGCGCTATTATGCAAACAACTCAAGGCGCTTATGGCCACGTTGCATACGTAGAGAACGTAAACAATGACGGCTCAGTTAACGTTTCAGAAATGAACTACAATGGTGGTCCTGGTGTTGTTTCAACACGTACAATCTCAGCTAGCCAAGCAGGTTCATACAACTATATTTCATAATCCGAAGTCAATTTAACCACGATACCTTACAATAGGGTCTCGTGGTTTTCTTTTGTTTTGGAAAAAGGCCAAGGCACGTTTTCTCACTTTATGATTGAAGCCGAAACAGAACGGGAAACATATATATATAAAGAAATACAACAATATAAATACATGATTGCCTAATGTTGAAAGAAGGTGAGTTAACATGGCACTTGATATCTTTAAATGGATCATATTAATCTTAATTGTTGTTGTAACAATTGGCGTTATTTTTGGATTAATATGGGGTTCATTATTTGAAGAACGTGCTTATGATAAACGTTCTAAAAAAGAGAAAAAGAAAAATTTAGAAAAAAACTTAGACATGGCTAAAGGTCATACAGATGATGAAGAAACTAATGACGATTTAAAAGATGTTTCAACTAAAACTAAAAAACTCAAAGACAATAAATATAAATAAATGAATTGCTCTTGAAAGTAAATTGGATGTTTACTTTCAAGGGTATTTTTATTTGACTATATAATTGATAATCATTATCATTTATAATAAAGTTAATTTTCAAAAATTAGTATAGTTATATACGTTTGGCATATTAAAGTGTTAGAATAAGTATGTTAAAAAAATCACAATAATTTTTAGAATTAGTTAGGAGCTTTCATCATGCTACTATTTGTAGTAGAAATTGCCATCATGATATTGGCCATATTACTAGGACTTAGAACAGCTGGAGCTTTAGGATGTGGCATCTTCGCTATCGTCGCGCAACTTATCATGATATTTGGATTTCAATTACCTCCGGGATCAGCACCTGTTACTGCAGTATTAATCATTTTATCTATTGGTATCGCTGGTGGTACCTTACAAGCTACAGGAGGCATAGATTATCTAGTCTATCTCGCTTCAAAAATTATCGAACGATTTCCTAGATCAATTATCTTTATTGCACCAATCATTGTCTTTCTATTTGTATTTGGCGTAGGAACAGCGAATATTGCCTTATCATTAGAACCAATTATCGCTAAAACAGCAGTAAAAGCGAATATACAGCCTAAACGACCGTTAACGGCTTCAGTACTGACAGCGAACTTAGCATTATTATGTAGTCCTGCAGCTTCTGCGACAGCATATATTATTTCAGTTATGGCAGGCTATGATATTTCAATGGGCAAATATTTAAGTATTGTACTACCAACCGCTATTATTACGATATTACTGTTAAGTGTTTTCTGTACATTTGTAGGACGTAAAACAACAGTAACTGAAAGTGAAATTGCACATACACCTGACGTTGAAGTGGCGCCTTCATTTTCAAAAAAAGTAAAAATTGGTGTTATCGCATTCTTATTATGTGTTGTAGGTATTTTAACATTTGGCATCTTCCCAGATTTAATGCCTACTTTCAAAGTTGATGGCAAAGAAGTAACGCTCACAATGACTGAAATTGTGCAATTCTTTATGTATTTAAGTGTGGCAGTTAACTTATTGCTACAAAAAATTAATACAAGCGATATTTTATCTTCTAATATTACGCAATCAGCCATCGGTGCACTCTTCGCCGTATTAGGACCAGGATGGCTAGGAGCAACTATCTTTAATGCACCTCAAAATTTAAAAATTATCAGAGATGACATTGGTAAAACAATACAATCTGTACCTTGGTTAGTTATTATCTTAGTAGCGGTGGTAGCAATGATTGTTATTTCACAAACAGCTACTGCTTCAATTATGGTGCCGATTGTGATGAGTATGGGCATTCCACCATTGTACTTCATCGCAATGGTCCAAACATTGAACGTTAACTTCGTTATTCCAGCACAACCGACGATCCTCTTTGCGGTTAGCTTAGATGAGACAGGACGAACACGACCGACTAGCTTTATCATCCCAGGCTTCTTCGCCATTGCAATTTCAGTCATCGTCGGATTTACGATGAAAACAATATTAGGATATTAATATAATTAAAAAACTATTAAGTTTAAACTTTTGTTTGAGCTTAATAGTTTTTTTATAAAAAATAAAAATTCATTTATAAGTTATAAATATACATTATTAATACAATGTAAAATTCATTCAATTCGTTAAATTTAAACTTAACACTGTTGTGGTGGCAATTTATAGAGCTTGAATTTTTGACGCTTAATATATATTTATTCAGGCATACAGTGTAGTTTAACTGAATGTAATTTGCATTTTTATTTAATTTTAGATATTGTCTTGATGTGCATTAAACGTAAGAAAATCACAAGTTGAATGATTGATTCATTTTATAAAGAGGAGGAACATAATCTTGAAAAAAGAAAAAATTATGGACTGGCCAACCTTTATAGGCACGGTGATTGTATTACTAGTTGCAGTTATACCCATGATGGTATTTCCACAAGCCAGTGAAACTGTTATTACAGACATCAATAGTGCAATATCTAATTCTATTGGCTCGGTATACTTATTTATGGGGCTAGCCATTTTATTTTTCGTGTTATACATTGCATTTGGGAGATATGGCAATGTCACTTTAGGTAAAGCTACAGACAAGCCTGAATTTAACAACTTTAGTTGGGCTTCAATGCTATTTTGTGCTGGTATCGGTTCGGATATTCTGTATTGGGGTGTCATTGAATGGGCATTCTATTACCAAGTACCACCTAATGGTGCGAAAGGCATGACAGATGAGGCACTTACATACGCAACGCAATATGGTATGTTCCATTGGGGTCCTATAGCTTGGGCAATTTATGTTTTACCTGCATTACCAATCGGTTATCTAGTCTTCGTCAAAAAACAGCCTGTGTATAAAATTAGCCAAGCATGCCGTCCAGTATTAAAAGGGCAAACGGATAAATTTTTAGGTAAAGTTGTAGATATACTCTTTATCTTTGGCTTGCTTGGTGGTGCTGCAACATCATTAGCACTTGGCGTACCTATGATTTCAGCTGGTATTGAGAAATTAACAGGTATTGATGGAGAAAATATGGTTATGCGTTCAATTATTTTATTAACGATTACTGTCATCTTTGCGATCAGTTCTTATACTGGTTTGAAAAAGGGCATACAAAAGTTAAGTGACGTGAACGTATGGTTATCATTTCTTTTATTAGCCTTTGTTTTTATTGTGGGACCGACAATTTTTATTATGGAAACAACGATTACAAGTTTCGGTAATATGATAAGAGATTTCTTCCATATGGCTACTTGGATGGAACCATTTGGAGGTATTAAAGGACGAAAAGAAACAAACTTCCCACAAGATTGGACTGTATTCTATTGGTCATGGTGGTTAGTATATGCGCCGTTTATTGGCTTATTTATCGCACGTATTTCAAAAGGTCGTCGTCTTAAAGAAGTAATTTTAGGTACTATCATTTATGGTACTTTAGGATGTTTATTATTCTTCGGTATTTTCGGTAACTACGCAGTTTATTTACAAATTACTGGTGAATTTAATGTAATTAATTTCTTAAATGCGCATGGTACTGAAGCGGCGATTATTGAAGTAATGCATCAACTACCATTCCCAACTATTACAATTATTTTATTCTTAATTTCAGCATTCTTATTCTTAGCTACTACGTTTGATTCAGGTTCATATATTTTAGCAGCAGCTTCACAGAAAAAAGTATTAGGTGAACCTTTAAAAGCTAACCGTTTATTCTGGGCATTTGCATTATGTTTATTACCGTTCTCATTAATGTTAGTAGGTGGGGAACGTGCATTGGAAGTACTTAAAACGGCATCGATACTTGCCAGTGTGCCACTTATAGTCATATTTATCTTTATGATGATTTCCTTTATTATCACGCTTAATCGAGATCGTATTAAGCTTGAAACTCGAGCGGATAAACATAAAGAAATTGAACGACGCTCATTACGTATCGTTCAAGTAAAAGAGAAACCAGAAGACGATAATTTATAGTTAAAAAAAGTCTAAATTAAAAGCACCTTATCACGTTAAATTGATTTAACATGGTAAGGTGCTTTTTTATTGAATCTAAAAACTATAAGTTTTTATAAGTATATTAGTCCTCTTCAGGAATAGGATAATGTTCAAAAATTTGACCTGACTCAATGGCATAGCTTAGATTTTCTAACCACTTACAATATTGTTTAGTATGATCAAGTTGAGCTTGAACCTTGTCAACTTCTAACTGGGCAGTTTCATCTAGTTCATAATTCTGTTTCGTTTCTTGAAGTAAGGCTTCTGCTTTTTCGACTGCCTCTAAATTTGTATCTACTTCACGTTCCCATTTTTGGGTGAAGAAGTTACGGAAGAAGTTGAAGAAGTTCTTTTCGGCGATAAAATGCTGTTTACGACTTCCACGCGTGAATTGTTGTTTAACAATATCGAATTCCTGTAATTTTTTAACACCAGCACTCATACTAGGTTTACTCATTTGAAGGTGTTCTCTCATTTCATCTAATGTCATACTACCTTCGAATACCATTGTGCCGTATAAATTGCCGACGCTTCTATTCGTTCCATACAAATCCATTGTTTCTCCGATAGAGTTAATCACTAAATCTTTTGCTTCTTCAATCTTTTGCTCGTAATTAACTGAACGTGTCATAGTGCACCTCTATTCTTACTTGTTTATTACTACGAAATAATTAAATTAATACTCGCATTTTCTAATTCTCAATCATTATAAATTGTTTTATTGAAAGTTTCAAAAGTACATTTTCATTTAAAGAGTTTTTGGTCTTTCATTTTCATAAAAAATCAAGAAATTGTGAACGAGGTTAGAGTTTGCATGGCTTAGAAAAGTGTGCTACGCTAGTTCTGTAAAATTCGTTAAATAAAAATTTAACAAACTTAACGGAGGTCGAATGATGGAACTTGTAGAAAAATTGTCTAATCGTCAATATATCGATGGTGAATGGGTTGAAAGTTCAAATAAAAATACTAGAGAAATTCTAAATCCTTATAATCAAGAAGTTATTTTCACTGTTGCAGAAGGCACAGCTGAGGATGCAGAACAAGCTATTCTAGCAGCGCGTCGTGCGCTTGAGGATGGCGAGTGGTCATTAGAAACAAGTGAAGTCAAAGGTAAAAAAGTAAGAGCAATTGCTGATAAAATTACGGAGCATCGTGATGAACTAGCAAAATTAGAAACATTAGATACTGGTAAGACATTAGAAGAGTCTTATGCAGATATGGATGATATTGCGAACGTATTTACGTATTTCGCAGGCCTAGCTGATAAAGACGGTGGCGAAATTATTAATACACCTATTCCAAATACAGAGAGTAAAGTACTTAAAGAACCGGTTGGTGTTGTTACACAAATTACACCATGGAATTATCCATTGCTTCAAGCATCTTGGAAGATTGCACCAGCATTGGCTACAGGTTGTTCATTAGTAATGAAACCAAGTGAAATCACACCGCTTACTACAATTCGTGTATTCGAATTAATGGAAGAAGTAGGTTTCCCTAAAGGTGTCATTAACCTTGTATTAAGTAGTGGTGAGGAAATTGGTGATACATTATCAGGTCATAAAGAAGTCGATTTAGTATCATTTACAGGCGGTATTGAAACTGGTAAACACATTATGAAGAATGCGGCCAACAATGTTACTAATGTGGCATTAGAACTTGGTGGTAAAAATCCAAATATTATCTTTGATGATGCTGACTTTGAATTAGCTGTAGATCAAGCGTTAAATGGTGGTTACTTCCACGCAGGACAAGTGTGCTCAGCAGGTTCACGTATCTTAGTTCATAACGATATTAAAGATGACTTTGAAAAAGCACTTATCGAACGTGTAGGTAAAATTAAATTAGGTAATGGTTTCGATGATGAAACTGAAATGGGTCCAGTCATTTCAACAGAACATCGCGATAAAATTGAAAAATATATGGAAATTGCTAAAGAAGAAGGGGCAACAATCGCGATTGGCGGTAAACGCCCTGACAGAGAAGATTTACAAGAGGGATTATTCTTTGAACCAACAGTTATTACGGATTGTGATACATCAATGCGTATTGTTCAAGAAGAAGTATTTGGTCCAGTTGTAACTATTGAAGGCTTCTCAGATGAAGAAGAAGCGATTCGCTTAGCTAATGATTCTATTTATGGTTTAGCTGGCGCAGTGTTCTCAAGAGACATTGGAAAAGCGCAACGTGTCGCAAACAAACTTAAACTTGGCACAGTTTGGATTAATGATTTCCATCCTTATTTCGCTCAAGCACCATGGGGTGGATACAAACAATCAGGTATTGGTCGTGAATTAGGTAAAGAAGGCTTAGAAGAGTACTTAGTAAGTAAACATATTTTAACTAATACACAACCAGAACCAGTAAATTTCTTTAGTAAGTAAAGCGTAATGTTAGAAGTAAGGGACCGTTAATTACAAGCTATAACGGTCCTGTTTATATGGATTGTGAAATAAGCGTATCGAACTTAAAGACAAATGAGATAAACAGAGTGACATTTTAAGGGAGGACGAATTCAATATGAGTAATAAAAAAGCATATGATTACGTCATTATTGGTGGCGGTAGTGCTGGATCAGTACTAGGTAATCGTTTAACTGAGGATAAAGATAAAAATGTATTAGTATTAGAAGCTGGACGCAGTGACTATCCATGGGACCTATTTATTCAAATGCCTGCAGCATTAATGTTCCCATCAGGTAATCCATTTTACGATTGGATTTATCAAACGGAAGAAGAACCACATATGGGACGTAAAGTAGACCATGCCCGTGGTAAAGTACTAGGTGGTTCAAGTTCTATCAACGGTATGATTTATCAACGTGGTAACCCAATGGATTATGAAGGTTGGGCAGAGCCAGAAGGTATGGAAACATGGGACTTTGCACACTGTTTACCATATTTTAAACGTTTAGAAAAAACATATGGTGCAGCACCATATGATCAATATAGAGGACATCAAGGACCAGTGAAATTAAAACGTGGTCCAGCAACAAATCCTTTATTCAAATCATTCTTCGATGCTGGTGTTGAAGCAGGTTATCATAAAACAAAAGACGTGAATGGTTATAGACAAGAAGGCTTTGGACCATTTGATAGCCAAGTGCATAATGGTCGTCGTGTGTCAGCTTCAAGAGCGTACTTACATCCAGCAATGAAACGCAAAAATTTAACGGTTAAGACACGTTCATTCGTTACTAAAATTCATTTTGATGGTAATAAAGCAACAGGCGTAACATTTAAACGTAATGGTAGATATCATACAGTTGAAGCTGGTGAAGTGATTTTATCTGGTGGTGCGTTTAACACACCACAATTATTACAATTATCAGGTATTGGTGATGCTGAATTCTTAAAATCTAAAGGTATTGAACCTCGTATGCATTTACCAGGTGTAGGCGAAAACTTTGAAGACCACCTTGAAGTTTACATTCAACATAAATGTAAAGAACCGGTATCATTACAACCAAGTTTAGATATCAAACGCATGCCTTGGATTGGATTACAATGGATATTTGCACGTAAAGGTGCCGCAGCGTCTAACCATTTCGAAGGTGGCGCATTTGTAAGATCAAATGATCAAGTTGATTATCCAAACTTAATGTTCCATTTCTTACCAATTGCAGTAAGATATGACGGACAAAAAGCACCAGTTGCACACGGTTACCAAGTGCATGTGGGACCTATGTATTCTAATTCTCGCGGTAGCTTGAAGATTAAATCAAAAGATCCTTTTGAAAAACCAAGCATTGTATTTAATTACCTATCAACAAAAGAAGATGAGCAAGAATGGGTAGAAGCAATCCGCGTAGCAAGAAATATTTTATCTCAACATGCAATGGATCCTTACAATGGCGGCGAAATCTCACCAGGACCATCTGTTCAAACAGATGAAGAAATATTGGATTGGGTACGTAAAGATGGCGAAACTGCCTTACACCCTTCATGCAGTGCGAAAATGGGACCTGCATCAGATCCAATGTCAGTGGTTGACCCATTAACAATGAAAGTACATGGTATGGAAAATTTACGTGTTGTCGATGCTTCAGCTATGCCAAGAACAACAAATGGCAATATTCACGCACCTGTATTAATGCTTGCTGAAAAAGCAGCAGACATTATTCGTGGCAAAGAACCACTTGAACCACAATACGTGGACTACTATAAACATGGCGTGAGCGATGAAAAAGCAGGCGCAATGGAATTTGACCCTTATTATACACACTAAATATTTATAGTCAGTAGGCTGGGATATTATTAAATATCTCAGCCTTATTTAGCATATTGGCAAGTACTGACTGGTTTAAAAATGCGTTTCAATTAGGTTTTCAAATATAGTCATTATTATAGGAGACATGAAATTTTTTTATAAATTCGATTTCTGCTCTCCTCTCATTTTTATATTTGAACCTTTAAGTCAAACCTCCTAGCAACAATTTTAATTTTTAAAGGAATATAATGAAGGAAAGAAATGAAGAAGGAGTGGGAGAAGAGATGACAAAAGATTTAGTGAAACGTTTACAAGATAAAGAAGAACGTATGATTGAAATACGTCGTCATTTACATGAACATCCAGAACTTTCATTTGAAGAAAAAGAAACGCCTAAATATATTGCTGATTTCTATAAAGATAAAGATTGTAAGGTAGAAACGAATGTAGGAGAAAATGGTGTGAAAGTCACGATCGACAGTGGTGAACCTGGTAAAACAATCGCTATTCGCGCTGACTTTGATGCACTTCCTATTCAAGAAGATACAGGTCTTTCTTTCGCCTCTAAAAACGATGGTGTCATGCATGCATGTGGTCACGATGCTCACACTGCGTACATGCTTATTTTGGCAGAAACTCTAATTGAGATGAAAGACCAATTTAAAGGTAAGGTCATTGTCATTCATCAACCAGCAGAAGAAATGCCTCCTGGTGGTGCAAAAGGTATGATTGAAGATGGCGTTTTAGAGGGCGTAGATCATGTACTAGGCACGCATGTGATGACGAATATGGAGCCTGGTAAAGTGTATTACCGTACAGAGAATGTCCAAACAGGACGTTCATATTTTAAATTAACAGTTCAAGGCAAAGGTGGACACGGCTCATCACCGCATACAGCTAATGATGCGATTGTAGCGGGTGCTAACTTTGTGACTACTGCTCAAACTGTAGTATCACGCCGACTTAATCCGTTTGAAACTGGTGTAATTACAATTGGTTCTTTTGATGGAAAAGGGCAATTCAATGTAATTAAAGATAAGATTGTACTTGAAGGCGATGTACGTGCACTTACAGATGCTACGCGTGACCGTATTGAAGAGGAATTAAACCAGTTAGTTAAAGGACTTGAAGCAACGTTCGGTGTCAAATGCGACTTTGAATTTAGTAAAGATTACCCAGCATTGTATAACGATCCAGAGTTTACGGAATATGTAGCGAAAACGATTGAAAATGCAGATTTAGCAGATGTTAAAGGTGTCGAAGAATGTGAAGCACAACCACCATCTGAAGACTTTGCGTTTTATGCGAAAGAATTACCAAGTACATTTATTTACTCAGGTGCAGCGCCACAAGACGGTAAAGCATACACACATCATCATCCTAAATTTAAAATTGATGAATCATCTATGCTTGTAGCAGCTGAAGCGGTTGGCGCAGTCGTGTTAGACTACTTAAATTCTTAGTCCAATATAGGAAAATAATTACATCTAATCTACACTTTCGGCAAAACTGTCTCTATTGCACCACTAGTTTTGAGGTTATTTTTCATGATAGTATAAGCATATATTGGAAGACTGGGGTGAGATAATGAGTTTTTATGATTTTATGCAAGGATTTGTGGACGACCAAACCCCGTTAGGTGAACTTGCGCAATGGATTAATGAAGATCATTCTTTCCCAAAGCAAGAACGTCTCTCAGCTAATATATTAGATTATTTTATAAACTTTCCAACTTTAGATCATGAATTTTTGGAAATTGTAAAACGCTCAATTTCATTATATGAACAACAAGGTCGAAGCTAGAAAGATATTAAAAACTTAATACTAGTTTAGAAATGAAGGAATAACAGATATGATTTTAGAAGACAGTTATAAAACATATGTAATTGAAGAAGTAGATCACCAATTAATGACAATTCCAAAAAATAATGATACGCAAAATTATAGTATTTTAGAAGAAATTAATGAATTATCTAATAATTCATTTTGCGTGCTAAATCATTTATTTGTTAATGAAGGTATGGAAGAAGAATTTGAGAAGAAATTCTTAGAACGTCCTAAATATTTGCAAGATGAACTAGGATTTAAAGCTTTGCGCTTTTTACGTCCTCATATTGCACACCGTCATTATATTATTTTGACATTATGGGAAGATCGCCAAGCGTTTTATGATTGGCAGAACTCTGAAGCTTATAGTAAAACACATAAAAAAAGAGGCACTAAAGAAGGGGTAGACCGTAATATAGTGAATCGAGATTTATCATATAATGTACGTATTGAGTTGGCTGGATTAGAAGCTACAATAGACGTAAACGATATTTTCTAACATGATAAGATTAAGTTTCTTGAGACCTGTCACTTTGGGTTTAGAGACTTAATCTTTTTAATTTACACAGGCTGTACTATTTAAAATCATTACCATAAGTGGTATATTTTAATGCGTTAAAGAAATTGAAAGCAAGCACGAATGAGAAGGGAAAGGAAGTTTAATATGAAGAATTCAAACTTACTTGCACCGGAAACGTATAACATTGTTTCTGAAATTGAGAAACACGCTTCAGATGCAACTAAAAAAGCACTGATTTATGAAAATGGAATCGATGAACCTATCACCGTTACATATTCTGAATTAATCAATAATGCGAATAAAGTAGGCCATGTATTGTTAAAACATGGGTTAAAAAAAGGCGATAAAGTATTAATTATGATGCCACGTTCCATCATGACATATGAACTTTATATTGCAGCATTAAAATTAGGCATTGCGATTATTCCAAGTTCTGAAATGTTAAGAACGAAAGATTTACAATATCGTATTACCCATGGGGAAATTAATGCGGTTATCGCTAAAGCAGATTTCATCAAAGAATTTAAAAATATTAAAGAATATGATAACTTAACTAAATTTATTGTAGATGGACATGAAACAGATTGGATTAGTATTGAAGATGAAAAAGAAGGACAAAATACATCACTAGAAATGGCTGATACAACTAGAGACGATATCGCTATTTTGTCATATACTTCTGGTACGACAGGTAACCCCAAAGCTGTAACACATTCTCATGGATGGGGTTACGCCCATATGAAAATGGCACCAGAACATTGGTTATGCATCAAAGAAGATGACTTAGTGTGGGCAACTGCTGCACCTGGTTGGCAAAAATGGGTATGGAGTCCATTCTTATCTATTATGGGTTCAGGCGCTACTGCTTTCGTTTATAATGGTAAATTCAATCCATCACGTTACTTAGAATTATTACAAGATTTTAAAATTAATGTGCTTTGCTGTACACCAACGGAATATCGTATGATGGCGAAATTAAATAATTTACAAGATTATAACTTAGAGCATCTGCATAGTGCTGTATCAGCCGGTGAACCGTTAAACCGTGAAGTTGTAGAACAATTCCGTAAAAACTTTAACTTAACGGTACGCGACGGTTATGGTCAAACGGAAAGTACGTTACTCATTGGTTTCTTAAAAGATACAGACCCACGTCCAGGCTCAATGGGTAAAGAAATTCCAGGAAGTCATGTAACTGTAGTAGATGACGATGGTAATAAAGTGGATACTAGTGTCAAAGGTAATATTGCATTGCCACTAGATTTCCCTGGACTTTTCAAAGGTTATTATAAAGATGAAGAACGTACGAAAGCGGCTCAAGCTGGCGACTATTACATCACTGGTGATTTAGCCCATATTGATGAAGATGGTTATTTCTGGTTTGAAGGCCGTCGTGACGATATCATCATTAGTTCAGGATATACGATTGGACCGTTTGAAGTAGAGGACGCGTTAACTAACCACCCAGCTGTAAAAGAATGTGCAGTAGTGGCAAGTCCTCATGCTATTCGTGGTAATATAGTAAAAGCATTTGTGATTTTACAAGATGAGTATACTGGTGATGATGCATTAGTGAAAGAATTACAAACATTTGCGAAACAAGAAGTAGCACCATATAAATATCCGCGTGCAATCGAGTTTGTAGAAGATTTACCAAAAACTAATTCAGGTAAAATTCGTCGTGTGGAATTACGTGATGCAGAAGTTGAGAAGTATCGCGCAGAACACGGTGAATAATTAAATCTGGTTATTAAAATAATAAATAATATTATGAAAATAAGGCTGGGACGAATGTCTCAGCCTTGTTTAGTGTATTTAATAGTATTTAATTTGGTTAAATTAAAGGTTAGCGATGAGACACTATCTAGCTGTGTATCCACCATCAACTGTTAGTGCTGCACCTGTAATAAAACGTGCTTCATCACTAGCTAAGAATAATACTGCATTAGCAACATCTACTGGTTCTCCTAAGTAGCCGATAGGATGGCGTTCAGACATTTTAGCTGTATAAGCTTCTAAACCACCTTCAGTTTCTTCACCTAACTTTTTAACTAATGGCGTTAAAATAGTTCCTGGATGTACAGAGTTAACGCGAATATGATCTTTACCAAAGCTAATGGCATCTTGACGTGTCATATTTGTGACTGCACCTTTAGCGGCAGCGTATGGCGTTAATTCGTCTGTACCCACTAATCCTAAGATAGAAGAGAAGTTGACGATTGAACCGCCACCATTATCACGTAATAAAGGTACTGCATGTTTAGTACAGAAGAATACGCCTTTGACATCAACTGCAAAGACTTGATCCCATTCTTCTTCAGTTAATTGATCTGTGGTTTTATCTGCACCAGTAATGCCTGCACAATTAATTAGAATATCTAATTTACCAATATCTTGTTTAATATGATTAAAAGTCTCTTCCACGCTTGTTTCCTTTGATACATCTAGCACATAACCATAAACATTATTATTAGTAGATTTTGAGAGTGATTGAACTGCCTCGTTAACGACATCTTCTTTTAAATCTGACACGATGACTATTGCGCCTTCTTCGACAAAACGTTTAGCAGTTTCGTATCCCATACCACCGCCAGAACCTGTAATTAATGCAACTTTATTTTCTAATCTCATAATTATCCCTCTTTTTGAAAATTTAAAAAATAAATAACGTACAATTTTATGGTAGCATCAGAAATTGATAATGTATAATTCATAATAAGCATGTATTAATAACTTGAAGTTATTAATTGAAAGGGATATTTATATGGAAATAACGAAACTTAATTACTTTAAAGTGGTAGCTGAAGTCAATAATATAACTAAAGCTGCAAAACAACTTAATATTTCTCAACCTGCATTAAGCAAAGCAATACACTCATTAGAAGAGGAATTGGGAGTAAAGTTATTTGATCGTAAAGGACGTCAAATTCATTTAAATCAATATGGTGAACTTATGAAAGTACAGGTTGATAAAGCATTTAATGCTCTTAATGAAGGTGAACGAATCTTAAAAAATATTACTGGAATAGAGCAAGGGCAAGTGACCTTTGCGGTAACATTTCCGCATGTAATGCCCAATTTGATTCAACAATATTTAAAAAAACATCCTAGGATAAAAATTAGACAATATCAAGCAACCTCAGAACTTGCTACTCAACTTATATTAGAGGATAAAGTAGATTTCGCAATTTCAACAATACCCATTGCACATCAAGACATTACATGGATACCACTGCTTCAAGATGATATTTATTTGACAGTAAGCAAACAACATCATTTAGCTACACGTAATATCGTTTCGTTGCAAGAGATTAGTAATGAAAGACTAATTGGTCAGATTAGAGGTTATGGCTTTCGTGATATCATAGATACTATTTTGGAACAGGAGGGCATTACACCGCACTATCAAGTTGAAGTGGAAGATTCAAGTGCCATTTTAAAACTTGTAGCAATGAATATTGGTATTTCATTCACACCAAAACAAGCTTTAATTCATGACGACAATAACATCGTAGCGATACCTATAAACAATCCCAATTGTTATCGTATGATAGGGATAGGTTTTAAAACATCTCATTATTTTACAAAAGTCGCAGATTCATTTAAGCAATTCTCAATAGATTATTTTGAAAAATATAGCTCAGTATAAATTAATGTTAAGAAATAGTATGACACAATTAATTGCATGTATTAGTGGTATGTACTCAAATTTATTCACTGATATATAGCACTAATTGTGTCTTTTTTGTAAAAATTTACTGAATGATTATGATTTTATTTGTATTCAAATTAATTATATGACATACTTTATATTAATTAGTATGACATAATAATTAATTGAGGTGACATATATGACTAAATATATATATGCTTTTGATGAAGGACAAAAATCGATGAAAGATCTACTTGGAGGTAAAGGTGCTAACCTTTCTGAAATGAAACGGTTAGGTTTACCTGTACCTGATGGTTTTACAATTACAACGGAAGCGTGTATTGATTATTTAAGCCAAGGTCAATCGCTATCGACGGAAGTTAAAACACAATTGGTTGATCATCTTGCGGCATTTTCAGAGAGAACAGGTAAAACATTCTCTTCAGACAGTAACTTGTTATTAGTATCTGTACGTAGTGGTGCGAAAATTTCAATGCCAGGTATGATGGATACGATTCTTAACTTAGGTTTAAATGATGACAACGTGAAGAAATTAGCCGAGAAAACAGGAGACGCACGTTTCGCATATGACTGTTACAGACGTTTATTACAAATGTTTGGTGAAGTCGTATATAATGTGCCGATGCAAGCATTTGATACATACTTTGAAGACTATAAACAACAACATAAATTTGACAATGATGCTGCTATTACAGCTGAGGGCTTACAAGAAATTTGTGAACGTTTCAAAGAAATTTATGTTGAAGAAGTGTATAAACCTTTCCCACAAGAACCATTAAAACAATTGGAAGAAGCCATTGAAGCTGTATTTAAATCTTGGGACAACGACCGCGCACGTATCTATCGTGATTTAAATGATATTCCACACGATATTGGTACGGCAGTAAACATTCAAGAGATGGTCTTTGGTAACAGCGGTGATAATAGTGGTACAGGGGTTGCATTTACGCGTAATCCAGTGAGTGGTGAGAATAAATTATTTGGTGAATACTTATTAAACGCTCAAGGTGAAGACGTGGTTGCGGGTATTCGCACACCTAAAGATATTTCAACATTAAATGATCAAATGCCAGAGGTGCATCAAGAATTTGTAGATGTGACGAAGCAACTAGAACAGCATTATAAAGATATGCAAGATATCGAATTTACGATTGAAAATGGTAAACTATATCTACTACAAACGCGTAATGGTAAACGTACTGCACGTGCTGCAATTAAAATCGCAGTTGATTTAGTAGAAGAAGGGTTACTTACGAAAGAAGAAGCGGTAACTAAAGTAGAAGCGAAATCTATCGACCAGTTATTGCATCCTAATTTTGAAGAAAAAGCTTTAAAAGAAGCAACACCTATTTCGAAAATGGGATTACCAGCAAGTCCAGGGGCGGCAACAGGACAAATCGTCTTCTCAGCTGAAGATGCCAAAGCGCAAGCAGAAGCAGGCAAGAAAGTCATCTTAATGCGTCCAGAAACGTCACCTGAAGATATTGAAGGTATGGTAGCGAGTGAAGCGATTGTAACGACGCATGGTGGTATGACATCTCATGCAGCGGTTGTAGCGCGTGGTATGGGTAAATGTTGTGTTACAGGATGTTCTAATTTAGAAATCAATACTATGGCTAAGACAGTATATTACGATGGCGGCGAATTACATGAGGGCGATATCATTTCTGTCGACGGCGCTAACGGGGATATTTATCAAGGTGAAATCAAAACAGTAAGTGCAGAGCATAGTGAAGAATTTGCGAACTTTATGAAATGGTCTGAAGATGTAGCACGTTTAGATGTGCGTATGAATGCTGAAACACCTCAAGATATTGAAGCGGGCTATAACTTTAATGCGAAAGGCATTGGTTTAGTGCGAACTGAGCATATGTTCTTTGGTGCTGAACGTCTTGTTGAGATGCGTCGTTTCATCTTATCTTCTTCATATGAACAGCGCGTAGAAGCATTGAATAATATTCGCAAATATCAAATTGAAGATTTTGAAGCCATCTTCAGATTGTCAGGAGAACGTCCTACGATTGTGCGTTTGCTTGATCCACCATTACATGAATTCTTGCCAAATTCGGATGAAGATATTGAAAATGTAGCACAACAACTCGACATTCCTAAAGAAACATTGAATAAGCGTATTGTAGACTTACATGAAGTAAACCCAATGTTAGGTCACCGCGGCTGTCGTCTAGCTATCACATATCCAGAATTATATGAAATGCAAGTTGAAGCCATTATGGGTAGCGTATTAAAACTTAAAAAAGAGGGTATAGCATGTAAACCTGAAATCATGATTCCATTAGTGTCAACAGTGGAAGAGTTTACAACGTTAAAAGATAAACTTGTGAAAACGATTGAGAAGTTGGAAGAAGAAAAAGGTGATAAAGTCGATTACTTAATCGGTACGATGATTGAAACACCACGTGCATGCTTAGTAGCAGACGAGTTGGCTAAGCATTGTGACTTCTTCAGTTTCGGTACAAATGATTTAACACAATTGACATATGGCTTCTCTAGAGATGATGCAGGTAAATTCATAAATGTGTATACTGAAAGTAATATATTGAAGCTTGACCCATTCCAAACATTGGATAAAGATGGTGTTGGAAAATTAATCGAAATTGCAGTTGACCAAGCGAAAAAGGTTAATCCTAATATTAAAATTGGCGTATGTGGTGAATTAGGTGGCGATGCGAAGTCAATTCGTCGTTTCAATCAATTAGCTATTGATTATGTTTCATGTTCACCATTCCGTGTGCCGGGTGCAATTTTAGCGACAGCTCAGAGTCAAGTGGAGGAAAGCGAGTAATAACGTGAACGAAACGCAATCTAATGAACAAGTATTAAAGTTATTTATAGTATCTGATTCTATTGGAGAAACAGCACAACGAATGATTCATGCGACCTTAACGCAATATCCAGACTTAACAAATGTAGAAATTAAGAAATTTCCATATATTAAGGATGAAGAAGAATTCTTAAATATTTTAAATTTAGCACGTGAACAGCATGCGATTGTTGCAACAACGCTTGTTAGTGAATCGTTCAATACATTAGGTCATGAATTTGCACGTGAACATGATGTACCTTATGTCGACTATATGTCTGATTTAATTAGTATTATTGGAAGGGTAACTAACCATGAACCATTAATGGAAAGTGGTGCTTTACGTAAACTGAATGAAGAATATTTCAAACGTATTGAAGCTATTGAGTATTCTGTTAAATATGATGATGGTAAACACTTTACTGATATAGGTGAAGCGGATGCATTAATCGTTGGTGTATCTCGTACATCTAAAACACCATTAAGTATGTATTTAGCGAATAAAGGCTACAAAATTGCCAATATTCCATTAGTTCCAGAAATTAATATTCCTGATAATGTTTTTAAACAAAAAGGACTAAAAGTGTTTGGGTTAACAGCAAGTCCACAGTACATCGCAAATATCCGTAAAAATCGTGCAGAAACATTAGGCTTATCCAGTGAATCACGATATAACAACCTTGATCGTATTAAAAAAGAACTTGCATATGCGGAGGAAATCTTTAAGAAATTAAATGCGACCGTAATTAATACAGAATATAAGTCGATTGAAGAATCCGCTTTTTATATTGAAAAGTTCTTACAACCTAAACAGTAATGTAAAATGAACGAGAAGAATAAAGGTGTTTAATTGTCTAGAAGACAATTAAGCCCTTTATTCTTTCTAGGATGAATGAGAATCGAGTCTATCAAGCCGATTTAATCAAGAATAAATTAGATTATAATTTTATTTAAGTTTATAAGATTTACAATTGACCGTATTTGTTTTAACATAATAGTGAAAGGCTTAACAAATAATTCTTACAATTAAATGTTACTTAAAGATAGGGAAAGTAAGTAATATTTATTAAATAACTTTGAAGAGGTGTACAACCATGTCAGAATCAAAAAGTGTGATTTTAATTGGTGCTGGTGTTCTAAGTACAACATTTGGTTCAATGTTAAACGAGCTTGAGCCTAATTGGAACATCATGCTTTATGAACGTATGGACCGTCCAGGTCTTGAAAGTTCTAACGAACGCCATAATGCAGGTACTGGTCACGCTGCATTATGTGAATTGAACTACACTGTAGAACAACCAGATGGTTCAATTGATATTGAAAAAGCGAAAGAAATCAACGAAGAATTCGAGATTTCTAAACAATTCTGGGGTCATTTAGTAAAAGCAGGACATATTGCTAACCCAAGAGAATTTATTAATCCTCTACCTCACATTAGTTTTGTTAGAGGCGTTAATAATAAAACATTCTTGAAAAAACGTTACGAAGCGATGAAAGAAGCGCCAATGTTCGATAACATCGAATATACTGAAGATATCGAAGTAATGAGAAAATGGATTCCATTAATGATGAAAGGCCGCGTTGATGATGGCAAAATGGCTGCTAGTAAAATCGACGAAGGTACTGACGTTAACTTCGGTGAATTAACTCGTAAAATGGCTAAACACTTAGAACAAGATGAAAATGTTGAAGTAAAATATAGCCATCAAGTTTTAGACTTTGAACGTTTATCAAACGGTAAATGGTCAGTTAAAATTAAAGATCTTCAAACAGGTAATGTATTTGAAGAAGAAACAGATTATGTATTCATCGGTGCTGGTGGTGCAGCAATCCCATTACTTCAAAAAACAGGCATTCCTGAAAGTAAACATTTAGGTGGTTTCCCAATTACAGGCCAATTCTTAGCTTGTACTAATCCACAAGTTATTGAACAACATGATACGAAAGTATATGGTAAAGAACCACCAGGCACACCACCAATGACGGTGCCTCACTTAGATGCACGTTATATTGAAGGTGAAAGAACATTATTATTTGGACCATTCGCTAACGTTGGACCTAAATTCCTTAAAAATGGTTCAAACTTAGATTTATTCAAATCTATTAAACCTTACAATATTACAACTATGTTAGCTGCAGCTGTTAAAAACTTACCATTGATTAAATATTCATTTGATCAAATCATCATGACTAAAGAGGGTTGTATGAACCACTTACGTACATTCTACCCTGAAGCACGTGATGAAGATTGGGAATTATACACTGCAGGTAAACGTGTTCAAGTAATTAAAGATACTGAAAAAGAAGGTAAAGGATTTATCCAATTCGGTACAGAAGTGGTTAACTCTGAAGACCATTCAGTAATCGCTTTACTTGGTGAATCACCAGGGGCTTCTACTTCAGTATCAGTAGCTTTAGAAGTAATTGAAAAGAACTTCGCAGAGCAAATGGGTGAATGGAAACCAAAAATTAAAGAAATGATTCCTTCATATGGTGAATCATTAATTACTGACGTTGATTTAATGAGAAAAATCCGTCGTCAAACTTCTAAAGACCTTCAATTAGGTTTTTATGACGATAAGTAATATAAAATTAGCCACTCCATCATTTCTATGGAGTGGCTTTTTCTATATTCGTTACTATAAATCATAGTTATTTGATATATTTAAAGAAAAATAAAGGGGTTTTAATGATGTCTAAATTATCGAAAGATTTTTTATGGGGTGGCGCTTTAGCAGCGAATCAATTTGAAGGTGGCTATGATCAAGGTGGTAAAGGTTTAAGCGTTATTGACGTTATGACTGCAGGTGAACATGGTAAAACACGTGAGATTACGCAAGACGTGGAACCTGATAAATATTACCCTAACCATGTAGGTATTGATTTCTATCATCGTTACAAAGACGATGTGAAACTGTTTAGCGAAATGGGCTTAAAATGTTTAAGAACATCTATTGCATGGACACGTATTTTCCCAAATGGTGACGAAACTGAACCTAATGAAGAAGGTTTAAAATTCTATGATGATTTATTTGATGAATTATTAAAATATGATATTCAACCTGTTATCACACTTTCACATTTTGAAATGCCGTTACATTTAGCTCGCGAATATGGTGGTTTTAGAAATCGAAAAGTGGCAGACTTTTTTGCTCATTTTGCAGAAACTGTATTTAAACGTTATAAAGATAAAGTGAAATATTGGATGACATTTAATGAAATTAACAACCAAATGGACATTAACAATCCAATCTTCTTATGGACAAATTCAGGTGTCTCTTTAACAGAGGAGGATAACCGTGAAGAAGTATTATATCAAGTAGCACATAATGAATTAATTGCTAGTGCGAAAGCGATCAAAATCGGAAAAGAAATTAATCCAGAATTTGAAATAGGGGCTATGATATCTCACGTGCCAATTTATCCGTATAGCTGTAATCCTCAAGATATTATGGAAGCAGAAGTGGCTAGTCGTTTGCGTTTCTTCTTCCCAGATGTACAAGCACGTGGTTATTACCCAGGTTATGCTAAGAAGATGTTTGAACGTGAAGGTTTCAATATTGGCTGGCAAGATGGTGATGATGAAATTCTACGTGATGGTAAAGTCGATTACATTGGTTTCAGTTATTATATGTCTACCGTTGTTAAACATGATAACGAAGCGAGCGTTGAAGATAATATCATGAATGGTGGTTTACCAAATTCAGTAGACAATCCTTATATTAAGAAGAGTGATTGGGGTTGGGCGATTGACCCAGTCGGTTTACGTTATACATTGAATACGTTATATAATCGTTATCAAATTCCTTTATTTATTGTTGAAAATGGCTTTGGTGCTGTAGATGAGTTTGATGAGAATGGCAACATCCATGATGATTACCGTATTGAGTATTTACGCGAACATATTGAAGCAGCCATTGATGCTGTAGATCAAGATGGTGTGGACTTAATGGGTTACACACCATGGGGTATTATTGATATTGTGTCATTTACAACTGGTGAAATGAAGAAACGTTATGGTCTTATTCATGTTGATCGTGATAATGATGGTAACGGCTCATTAGAACGTACGAAGAAAGACTCATTTGATTGGTACCGTAAAGTAATCGAATCAAATGGTGAAGAACTATAATTTTAAAATTTTATTAGAAATTGTGAATTAAAAACTTAGCTTTTAATCACTTTTAGGAGAGAGACGTTCTCTTAATTTTAAGTGGTTAAAAGCTTTTTTAATAGAAAGTGTATGAGTTTATGAATGGGAAATGAGAGGGTAAGATGGAACTATAATTTGAAAAGGAGTTTCCTCATGCAAAAAAATATATTTAGCAATCAATTCTGGGAAGAAGCTTGGGAAAATGACGAGAACACACAAGATAAAAGAATGAAACGTGCAGGTTTAGGCGATCCACATGCACCTGGATTTAAAAAATGGGCAGAAAACTTTAATAAAAACTCATTTACTGAAGAAAGCCAGAAACGTACAAGACGTATTATGGATTGGGTCGAAAAACAAACAGGTTCATTTAGTAATTTAAGTATATTAGATGTAGGGGCGGCTTCTGGTGTGTTTAGTATTCCATTTGCGAAAGAAGGCGCTAAAGTTACAAGTTTAGAACCATCACCTATATTACATGATATGTTGAAAGATAATGCCCAACACTATGGTGTAGAAGTAGCAACGGTTAATCAATCATTTGAAGATACCTCAGTTGAGGATTTGGGACAGTATGATTTAGTATTTGCGTCAATGTGTCCAGCAGTGACGACGTGGGAAGCGGTTAAGAAAGCCATTGATATTGCACAGAAATATGTTTATGTAAGTTTAATCGCAGGTCCTAAGGAAAATTCAATTGTCGATGAAGTGGTAGCATTTTTAGGGGTGGAAAGTCAGGCCATGACAGCAGATATGTATTACTTACTTCAATTACTCTATTTCAACGACTATACGTATGAAACATTAATCGAGCGCCATACGCAATACAATGACAAACCAATTGAAGATGTGATGCAACAATTACCGCAATGGTTAAAAGAAGTAGAAGTAGCACTAGATGAACAACAACGTAAGAGTGTGGAACAATACTTACAAGATAAATATGATGATACGGTACCTGTAGTTACTGGCGGCAAATTTGGAAAAGTATTGATTCATGTATAGAGAATCACAAGCTAATTTAGAGGAAATGTTTGATGACAATGCAGCCCAAAAATTTGGTGATTTCTTTAACCAAATAGGTGAATTATTCGAAGAGCATCAATCACAAAATCAACAAAATTGATATAAAAAATGCCGGCTGGTCCCATTGAACCAGTCGGCATTTTACGGCTCTATAATAAATTGGACTGATGACTAAAAATCATCAGTCCAATTTTTATGTTTTGAATACAAAAATAGCGCAATTACCTCTATAATTATTAGCTACCACACCAAATAAAAAAGAAAGGTAATGCGCCTATGTGTAAGTCTATATTAAATACATTAAGAATTAAAGATAAAAATCTAAATTTTTCAGATGAAGTGACTGAGAAAAAATATAAAGGACGAAAGAGTTTGTTTTACTATGCAGAGCTTACTTATCAACCTACACATTGTGAAAACTGTTTAACTAAAAACGAAAATTTCTCTATAGTGAAAAATGGGAAGAAAACTTCAACGATTACTTTACTTAAAATTATGGAAATACCTGCTTATTTAAAGCTTCAAAAACAAAGATTTTATTGTAAAACATGTGATAGTTATTTTACTGCTAAATCTAATATTGTCGACGATTATTGTTTTATTTCTAACAAAACAAAACTTGCAGTTTTAGATAAAGCACAAGAATACCGCTCTCAAAAATCTATCGCTAAGTCATGCTTAGTATCATCAATGACTGTATCTAGAGTGATTAATCAAGCGGCAAGCGACGTAGGTCAGTCTTCTTTTGATGCTTTACCTGAACACTTAATGATGGACGAATTTAAAAGTGTTAAAAATGTAATTGGAAAAATGAGTTTTATTTATGCAGATGCTGTATCACACCGCATCGTAGATGTGGTAGCGGATCGTAAGTTAAAATCGCTGAAAGATCATTTTTATCGTTATTCTTTGAAACTAAGACAAAAAGTCAAAACTGTAACGATTGATATGTATGAACCCTATATGTCGCTAATCAAACAATTATTTCCTAATGCGAAGATTATTATTGATCGTTTCCATATTGTTCAATCTTTAAATCGAGCGTTAAATATGTCTAGAGTTCATATAATGAATTGTTATAGAACCTCTAATAGACCGCTTTACAATAAATATAAAAGTTATTGGAAACTATTTCTTAAACCTTTTGAAACGCTAGAGGCATTTAATTATCGTAAAGTCCGTTTATTTAAAGAGTGGAAAACCGAAAAAGGAATTATGAATTACTTATTAAGTGTAGACGTTGAATTATTTAATACATATCACTACGTTCATGAGCTAAGACGATTATTAAAAGAAAACCAAATAGAGAAATTTACTCATAAACTCTTTTCTATTCATCTTTCAGATGTGTGTCCTAGATTACGTCCAGTCATTAGAACTTTAAGAAGATTAACAGCTTTCATTGAAAACTCCATGATATATTCTAACCTGACCAACGGTCCGTTAGAAGGAATTAATAATAAAATCAAACTCATTAAAAGGGTATCTTTTGGTTATAGAAATTATGATAATTTACGTAATCGAATTATTATAACTTCGCGACTATTTGCCTCAACAACAAAAAAAGAGATTAAACAACCTAAGGTTGCTTAATCTCAATATTAGGACTCATCAGTCCGATTTGACGTAGAGCCCATTTTACTTACTTTCGAGCGAAATAGTAATTGAACTTCGTTGGAATAATAAACGGGCTACGAGAAGCAGGTCGTTCGACAATAATACGCTAATCGCTAAAATCAAAGAACGATTTTTGCTCATAGCTAGTTATTGCTCGCGACCTAAACGCTCACTTTCGCACCTTAGTTTTTATTTACTGATGCGTCGTAGATTGAATCTACTGCTTCGCCTAATGCTTTGTCGAATTCTTCTTGTGATTGGCTAGCGCGTAAGTCACTTGCTAATGCACGTGAGAAGCTTGCGATTAATTCATCGTTATCTTTTAATAATTTGTTAGCTTCATCTCTGCTGTAACCGCCTGATAATACAACTACGCGTACAACATTTGGATGATCTGCTAATTCTTTGTATAAGTTAGCATTTGTAGGAATAGTTAATTTTAACATTACTAATTCATCATCGTTTAAAGCATCTAAGCCTTTTTTAAGTTCGTCTTTTAATACTTCTTCGATTTTAGCTTTGTCTTTAGCATTAATGTTTACTTCAGGTTCAATGATTGGTACTAAACCTTTAGCGATGATTCTTTTAGCGATTTCAAATTGTTGTTCAACAACGTCTTTGATACCTTGTTCATTTAATTCTAAGATATTAGAACGCATTTTAGTACCAAAGATATGACGTTCAACCGCACGATCTAAAGTCTCATCTAAGTTATCGATAGGTTTCATTAATTGAACACCATTTTGTTGTTCAGCTAAACCTTTGTCTACTTTTAAGAAAGGAACAACGCCTTTGTCAGCTAAGTAGTCGCCAGTATATTTGCCTTCAACTTCGCGATCCATAGTTTGTTCGAAAAGAATCGCACCTAAAATTTTGTCTGCAGAGAATGAAGGTGAAGTAACAACTCTAGTACGCATATCGTGTACAAGTTGGAACATTTCGTCGTCATTGCTGTATTGATCTTCATTGACACCATATTCTTTTAAAGCTTTAGGAGTACTACCGCCACTTTGGTCTAATGCTGCGATAAATCCTTTTCCTTTAGATACTTTTTCTAATTGTTCTTTATTCATTACTCTTTCCACTCCTTTAATTAACTTTCACATTTATTATGATAAAAATTAACTACATTCTCAAGTTAAATAACTTATATTTATTGAAAATTCTTAATTAACAGTTTATAGTTCAACAAATTGTACTTATTTCGTGATAATGAGGTTAATAAATCATATTTAATGAGAAGAAAATGGAACAACGTATCTTAATTATTGGAAGTTCAAGAGCTAGAAAATCGATATTAGTATATCTCTTACATAAAACGTATTACACACCTCTATCTTGTCACATACTAATCATGATAATTATCCAATTTAAAATTTAAATATATACAAATATTAGATAATTTATTTTATAAAATTTTGTCATTTTGTCATATTGATTAATAGTACTTAAAGTATGCTATTCTAGAGGGAAGTTAGGTTCTCTTATTTAGAATTTTTAAACCTTACAAATCGCTTACTATTCTAAATAATGAGAGCCTAATTATACATATAAAGAAGTTTCGGAGGCTAAGGGAATGAAAAAGAACAAAATATTTGCTGTATTAACAACAAGTGCTTTGTTACTCGCTGCTTGCAGTAATGGAGATAATTCTTCTGATAGTGGGCAAAAAGGGGACAGCCAAAAGAATGAACAATCATCTAGCAATAGTCAAAGTGACAAGTTGAAAAAGAATAATGAGAAGAATGATAACTCTAACAAAGTGGATTATCCTAAAGATGGCGTTAAAGGTATTTATGTAACTAGTAATTCAACACAAGGTAACAAATTAGATGAGTTAATTAAATTCATTAAAGATTCTAAGTTGAATACAATGGTTATCGACGTGAAAGATGACGAAGGTAACATTACGATGAAATTAAATACTGGCAACAAAAATGTGGATAAAAACACTTTAGATATTGTTGACGGTAAGAAATTATTAAAAAAATTACATGATAACGATATTTATCCAATTGCACGTATCGTAACATTTAAAGATACTAAATTGGCGAACGAACATCCTGAATGGTCATTTAAAAACAGTGATGGTTCAGTATGGACAAATGGTAAAGGCGATAGCTTTATCAATCCATTCATGAAAGAAGTTTGGGATTATGATATCGCAGTAGCTAAAGCGGCTGCTAAAGCAGGATTCCAAGACATCCAATTTGACTATGTTCGTTTCCCAGAAGGATTTGAGAATGAAGCAGATAGTTTAACTTATAATAAGGGTGATTATAAAAATAGTAAGTTAAGCTCTGGAGATCAACGTGTTGATACGATTACTAAATTCTTAGAGCATGCGAATAAAGAATTGAAACCAATGGGTGTAAACGTATCAGCTGACGTATTTGGTTACTCTGCATTAGTTAAAAATGCACCAGGTATTGGTCAAAGTTTCCCTAAAATCTCTAAAAATGTAGATGCAATTTCATCAATGATTTATCCATCTCACTGGAGTAATGGTGATTTCGGTTTACAAGCACCAGATACTGAACCATACACAACAATTAACCGTTACATCCAAAAAGAAAATAACTTATTGGATACACTTGGTAAAGATAAACCAATTTCTCGTCCATGGATTCAAGATTTCACTGCTTCATATTTAGGTAATGGTAATTATATCGATTACGATGCTAAGCAAGTCTCAGACCAAGTACAAGCATTGAAAGATAATGGTGTAAATGAATTCTTATTATGGAACGCTGGTAATGAATACACTGAAGGCGCTAACTATAACCCTGAAAAAGGTAATGCGAAAGATCAAGATCCTGAAGGTGTAGAACAAGAATCAAACGATAATAATAAAGGTTCTGATAATAAAAATAGCCAAGATAACAACAAAGACAAACAAAACAATCAAGATAATCAATAATAATAAAATTACGCCTTTCAACACTATAGGTTGAAAGGCGTAACTTTTTATATTATGACGCTTTTTTATTTCTTCTATTAATCATAAAGGCGCTTCCTAATAAAAGGAATAAGCCACCGAATATTTGACTTGTTGGTTCATGTTGCGCTTCACCTGTTTGAGGTAAAGATTTATCTGAGGCATGCTGCTTTGATTTATGTGCTTTGATTTGTTTTACAGAAGGTACTTCTGAAGAATCTACATTTCCCACATAATACGCGTTGAGCTCGCGTGCACAATCTACTGAAGCGACTTTCGGTGCTTTTTTATGTTGAGGTTCTACTTCAGCTGCTTTAGCTATACCATGTTCTGCATGTGTTTCCTCATCTTGAAGTCTACTAAATTGACTATATTTATCATTTTTATAGTCAACTTCACCATTCTTATAAACTCTGTAAACACCATTACCAGCATTTAATTTATTTTGACTAACGATTTCAAAGTAATCGCCTTTATCTACTGCTTTTTTGAAGTTTTGTAAATTAGGGTTGCCTCCACTGTTTGACATCGCCGTAGTTGCAACTTGTTGGGCATTATCTTGCGTTACAACTTCTGCAGCAGATGCATGTGCTGGATTTGCTACAGATAGCAATACTGTACTTGTTAAAACAGTTGATGCAATTAAAGAGACCTTCTTCACAATGAAAACCCCATTTCATTTATTATCAATTACAGCTTTAGTGTAGCATTGAAATAACAATTGAATAGGGGTTTAAAATAAACAATATTGAATTTTTAATCTAATTTAAAGAAATGATAGTTTGTAAATATTAGTTAATGATAGTAAAGATTTTTTTAAGATTTTCAAATGACTTTTTAGAAGCTCTTTTTTGAAAAGTAAGGAATTGCACAAGCCATTAAAACTGTAAAAATCAAGTGCGCAATCATCCATAATCCATATTCACCCCAACTAAAGTGGAAAAATGAGCGTTGAGCCATAACAATTAATAGGGGATATAATACTGCAAAAACAATCAATAATAAGAAATAACTGATTCTATAAAACGGTTTAGAAATATGATAAATCGCTAAGAAAATAATATAAATGATAAAACCGATGAATACATGAATCAATAATTCAAGAATTAATGGTGTTTTGCTAGGATCTGCAAGAAAATCTATATTAATTAGCAATAAAGTTAAATGAGTCGACTGTACTAATACATCCATAATAAACATGATCAGTAATAATAAAACGCTAATAAGCAATGCACTAAGAAAGTGGTAGCCATACCGTACCATAATCATCCATCCTTCAAATGTGTTTACCAAGCTATTCCCTATGGCAAAGTAAATCACACATTTTAAAAATTTAGAATGTTTAGAAAAATATTGACCTAAATGCTATCCAATGCTAATATGATAACAATTCAATAAGACTTATTAACTCTTATCAAGAGTGGTGGAGGGATGTGCCCTAAGAAGCCCAGCAACCGTCGTTTAACGAAATGGTGCTAATTCACATAAAGTAAACAATACTTTAAGAGATGAGAGAAAGTGTATCGATACTTTCTCTTAAATAATAGAAAGTATTTTTTTATGTCTTCTAACTATTTAAGAGTTGAGGTGTAATTGAATCATTATTAAAAAAGAGGTGTCGATATACATGAAAAAATGGTTAAGTGTGATAAGTATTTTAGTTTTAGTTATTGTATTAGCAGGATGTGGCAAAGATAAAGAGGATAATAAAAAAATCACGGTTGCTGCTTCACCTGCACCACATGGAGATGTGTTGAAGAAAGCAAAAGAACAATTAAAGAAAAAAGGTTATGATTTAGAAGTTAAAGAAGTAAATGATTATAAAGTGCCAAATAAATTATTAGATAAAGGTGATGTAGATGCGAATTTCTTCCAACATGTGCCTTATTTAAAAGCTGAAAGGAAAAGTCATGGATATAAAATAGAAGAATTAGGTAAAGTATTTACAACACCTATGGGTGTATACAGTAAAAAATACAAAAAACTGAAAGATATTCCTGAAGGTTCAACGATTTATGTTTCAAATAACCCAGCGGAAGAAGGACGATTTTTATCATTCTTTGTAGACGAAGGTCTCATTAAGTTGAAAAAAGGTGTCAAAATTGAAGATGCAAAGTTTGAAGATATTGCTGAAAATAAAAAGAATTTAAAATTTAATCATCAGCAAGGTGCTGAATTTTTACCTAAGACATACAAAAATGGCGAAGGAGCAGCAGTGATTATGAATTCTAACTATGCCATCGATAATGGTTTGAAACCATCTAAAGACGCGATTGTTATGGAAGGTAAATCATCTCCGTTTGCTAATATTATTGCTGTACAAGAAGGGCATAAAAAAGATAAAAAGTTCCAAGAATTGTTAAAAGTAATGCAATCGAAAGAAATAAAAGATTATATTAAAAAAGAATATGGAGACGATGTAATTCCATATGATAGCAAATAATTATTTATAGAAATGACTCTCAAAGCTACTGCTTTGTGGGTCATTTTTTGAATGCATTTATTGATTGGTTGTACAATTCTTTCGAGAATTAATGCTAATTATTTATCTATTCGAATATAAATTTACCACAAGAAAGTTTAGTCGAACTTGGTATCTAAGGTCTTGTCTTAAAGAAAGCTGTTGAGTCATTTATATTCATTATCTCCACTCTCTTCAAAACTTTTTATATTTTAAATATTCAGAAAATATTTACAAATCTGATAATTATTAGTAAGATATTGATTACTATTATTAAATGAAGTTTATTGCGAGGGCCAAAACTTTTCAAAAAATAAATGTATAAGGGAAGGCACGTTATGGGAGGATGAGTAATCATGAGTAAGGCAGAGGAATTAATTAAAGAAGACGGACGATATTTTGCAACATCTGGGAGAATAAAATATTACCCGTTAGCGATTGATCATGGATACGGGGCAACATTAGTTGATGTGGATGGGAAAGCGTACATTGATTTACTTTCAAGTGCCAGTTCTCAAAATGTAGGGCATGCACCGAAACGCGTTACTGATGCGATTAAGAAACAGGTAGATAAGTTTATTCATTATACGCCTGCTAACATGTACCATGAACCAGCCGTTAAGTTATCTAAAAAATTGTGTGAGATTGCGCCAGGGGATTATGAGAAGCGTGTCACATTTGGATTAAGCGGCTCAGATGCAAATGATGGAATTATTAAATTTGCACGCGCGTACACAGGACGCCCCTATATCATTAGCTTTACAAATGCGTATCATGGGTCAACGTTTGGCTCACTCTCTATGTCAGCGATTAGTTTGAATATGCGTAAACACTATGGACCATTGCTTAATGGCTTTTACCATATTCCTTTTCCAGATAAATATAGAGGGATGTATGAACAACCTCATGCGAATACCATCGAAGAATACCTTGCGCCACTTAAAGAAATGTTTGCGAAGTATGTGCCGGCTGAAGAAGTGGCTTGTATCGTTGTTGAAACGATTCAAGGTGATGGTGGTTTATTAGAACCGGTAGAAGGTTATTTCGAAGCACTTGAAGCTTTATGTCACGAACATGGTATTTTACTAGTGGTAGACGATATTCAACAAGGTCTTGGTCGTACAGGAACTTGGAGTTCTGTCGATCATTTCAACTTTACACCGGATTTAATTACGTTTGGTAAGTCATTGGCTGGCGGTTTACCAATGTCAGCTATTGTGGGACGCAAAGAAATCATCGAAAGTCTTGAAGCTCCAGCTCACTTGTTTACAACCGGTGCAAATCCGGTAAGTTGCGAAGCGGCTTTAGCTACAATAGGGATGATTGAAGAAGATGATTTACTAACTGCTGCTTCTGAAAAGGGACACCACGTACGTCAGCGCATGAATCAATGGGTAGAGAAATATCATTACGTAGGCGATGAACGAGGCATTGGTTTATCGATTGGCATCGACATTGTGTCAGATAAACAAGCGAAGACAAGAGCCTCTGAAGAAGCATTGAAAATCTGCAATTACTGTTTTGACCATGGTGTCGTGATTATCGCAGTAGCAGGGAATGTACTACGTTTCCAACCGCCATTAGTTATTACGTACGAACAACTTGACCATGCTTTAGATGTAATTGAAGCAGCACTACAAGCATTGGAAGAAGGACAATTAGATAATTATAGTATCGAAGGTCAAGGCTGGTAAGTGGCCCTAAGACAGTACAAAAGCCTATCTCAAATTTAGAGATAGGCTTTTATATATAAATAACGGTAGGCGAAATGCCTACCGTTTTAAAATGATATTAATCTTTAGGTACTACGTAATCTTTCTCTTCATTTTTCTTAGAGTGTCTTACACCATAGAATGTGTAAATCACTATACCTACAAGGAACCAAATTAAAGTATAAAGTTTAGCATCGAAGCTTAAGCCCCAGAATACAAGTACAACAAGAATAAATGTGATAACCGGTAATACTGGGAAACCTGGTACTTTAAATGCTGGTACTGGTAAGTCTTTACCTTCGCGTTTTCTTAGGCTATACATTGCAAGTGATACGAACATGAATGCTACTAATGTACCTGCTGAAATTAATTGTGCTAAGAATGCGAATGGGAACATTGAACCAATTAATACACCAATAATTGTTAAGATTAAAAGTGCTCTGTTTGGTAAATGATTGTGATTTAATTTTGATAACCAAGGTGGTAATAAGCCGTCACGTCCAAATGAATAAAGTAAACGTGAACCAGCTAACATCATACCGATTAAGGCAGTAAACATACCAATAACTGAAATCGCTTGGATAACTTCAGCGATAATAACGTGTCCACTTTGACGTAATGCCCAACCTACAGGTTCAGCGTTACCAGCGTATCTAGAATAGTGGAACATACCTACTAATACTAATGCTACGGCTACGAATAATACTACCGCAACTGCTAAAGAACCTAGGATACCACGAGGCATTGTTTTCTCTGGATTGATTGCTTCTGCAGAGTTTGCAGCGATTGAGTCAAATCCGATATATGCTAAGAAGATCATTGAAACCCCAGCATAAATACCTTGCCATCCACCGAAGTCACCGTTTTCTGTCACTTTATGTTCAGGAATAAATGGGACATAGTTTGAAGCATGGATAGCTGTTAAACCAACGATAACGAATAAAACAATTGCAAATACTTTTAAAATAACTAAAACATTTTCCACACGTGCTGCTTCTGTCACACCACGAGATAAAATAACCGCTGTAATGATAATCACGAGTGCTGCGATAATATCAATCACGCCTCCGTCAGCACCAAAAGGATTAGACAATGATTTAGGTAAGACAATACCTAATGGTGAAATAAGCCCGCGTAAGTTTGCGGAAAAACCGGAAGCTACAAAGGCGACGGCAATAAAGTACTCGGCTAGAAGCGCCCAACCGGCTACCCATCCAGCAAATTCTCCAAATAAAACGTTAATCCATGAATAAGCTGAACCAGCAAATGGCATAGTTGACGCCATTTCTGCATATGAGAAAGCTACTAAACCAGCTACGATAGCAGCTAATAAGAATGATAATGATACTGCAGGTCCTGCATGTTCAGCAGCTACAACTCCAGGTAGAGTGAAGATAGCTGTTGATACAATAGTACCTACACCTAATGCAAGAAAATCTCGAACGCGTAAAGTACGTTTTAAGTGTCCATCTTTACTTTGATAGATAGTGGGATCTTCTTTTCTGGTAAATTTTTTGAAAACACTGGGCATAATGATGAACCTCCACTGAATATTTTATTCTCTCTATTTAATAACTTGTTGATTAATTGACATTTAATATCATAGCACAAAAACTCAATATTTTGTCTAAAATTTCTGAAAATTTTAAGTTTTCTTACTTTTTATAAAATGATTTAGCCTAACAAGAAAATTTTAAATGATAGACTTGATTATATCAGATATGAAAGAAATAAAAACAATAAAAAAGTATAAAATAACACCAAAAAGATAAAAAGTAGAATTGTTGTCCCTTATCGCTCTCAAATAATGACCGATAAGTCAAGTAATTAGACCTTTTAAAGTGTAAAAAGACTCATAAATTGTTTAAAGTTAGTTGGCCTATTCCGAAATGGAATGGTTTCTATCGAAAATATGTATTTTATTAATAACTCAAAGCGTACTATAATAAAAAACGTAATGAAGTTACATCATATTCAAATGTTTCTATTCATGTGTGTTACAATCATTCCCCTAAAAGGTTGTAAGAGGCAATAGTCACTATATAGAAGTGAATTGTTTACACAAGACGACATATAAAATAGAAGACTCCCATCTCACATTTGTATATGTTTATTTAACTGAGATTACAATGCAACATTGAAATAATGAAGTAACTTAAATAAAAAGAAGCCGCAATCAACATGTGACTAAGTCTTTCCCTCTTTTTCCCTTAAAAAATAGACATGTGTATGTGGCTTCTTTTTTATATAAAACTAAAAGGTTATGTGAAAGGATATGAATATAAATGACTAAAAAAAATTATTCTGCTGCGGATATGGTCATTGATACTTTGAAAAATAATAATGTGGATTACGTGTTTGGTATTCCTGGCGCTAAGATTGACTATCTCTTCAATGCATTAGAAGATGATGGTCCAGAACTTATCGTTACACGTCACGAACAAAATGCTGCTATGATGGCGCAAGGTGTAGGACGTATTACAGGTAAACCAGGTGTAGCGTTAGTAACAAGTGGTCCTGGGGTTAGTAACTTGACTACAGGATTATTAACAGCGACTTCAGAAGGTGACCCTGTGCTTGCAATTGGTGGTCAAGTTAAACGAAATGATTTATTACGTTTAACTCATCAAGCGGTAGATAACGCTTCTTTATTAAGATCATCAACTAAATATAGCGCAGAAGTTCAAGATCCAGAATCACTATCAGAAGTAATGACAAATGCTATTCGCACAGCTACTTCGGGTAAAAACGGTGCAAGTTTCATCAGTATTCCTCAAGATGTTATTTCAGCACCAGTGGAATCTAAAGCAATTGATTTATGTGAACAACCACGTTTAGGTGTTCCTGCTTTAGAAGATGTTAAAGAAGTTATTGAAGCAATTAAAGAAGCAAAATTCCCAGTACTACTTGCTGGAATGAGAAGTTCTAGTGAGAAAGAAACGGAAGCTATTCGCCAATTAGTTCAGAAAACAAACTTACCAGTAGTTGAAACTTTCCAAGGTGCTGGTGTATTAAATCGTGAATTAGAAAATCACTTTTTCGGACGTGTAGGTTTATTCCGTAACCAAGTTGGGGATGAATTATTACGTAAAGCTGATTTAGTAGTAACTATCGGCTATGACCCAATTGAATATGAAGCAAGTAACTGGAATAAAGAGTTAGATACTGACATCATTGCGATTGATGAAGTTCAAGCAGAAATTACTAACTTCTTACGTCCTAAAAAAGAATTAGTTGGTAATATCGCTGGTACAATTCAATTATTATCAGAACATATTGATGGTACAATCATTGATCAAAAACATTTAGATGATTTAGAACAATTAAGAGCGGATATTATTGAAGCAACTGGAATTAAATACACACATGAAGATGGTGTGATGCATCCGTTAGAAATCATTGAAACAATGCAAAACACTTTAACTGATGATACAACTGTTACTGTAGACGTAGGTAGTCACTATATTTGGATGGCTCGTAAATTTAGAAGCTATAATCCAAGACATTTATTATTCAGTAATGGTATGCAAACACTTGGTGTGGCTTTACCATGGGCAATTGCTGCTGCACTTGTACGTCCTAATACACAAGTTGTTTCAGTTGCTGGTGACGGTGGTTTCTTATTCTCAGGTCAAGATCTTGAAACAGCTGTCCGTAAAAAATTAAACATCATCCAATTAATTTGGAATGATGGTAAATACAACATGGTAGAATTCCAAGAAGAAATGAAATATAACCGTTCATCTGGTGTTGACTTTGGACCAGTTGACTATGTGAAATATGCTGAATCATTTGGTGCTAAAGGACTTCGTGTAACAAGCCAAGAAGAACTTGAAGCTGCACTTAAAGAAGGATATGAAACAGAAGGTCCAGTATTAATCGATATTCCAGTGAACTACAAAGATAATATTAAGTTATCTACAAATGTATTACCTGATTCTTTAAACTAATTTTCAAAAATAATAGGAGTGAATATTAAAATGAGTCACGTATTATATCAACACGGTACATTAGGTACATTGATGGCAGGTTTATTAGAAGGTACTGCTACAATTAATGAGTTATTAGAACATGGTGATTCAGGACTAGCGACATTAACTGGTTCTAATGGCGAAGTTATCTTCCTTAACGGCGAAGCTTATCATGCGAATGAGCACAAAGAATTTAAGAAATTAAATGGTGACGAAATGACACCATATGCTACAATTACGCGTTTCGAAGCGGACCATACGTACCAAACAGCTGATAAAGATTCTGAAACAGTGTTAAACGAAGTTAAAGAACAGATGTTAAGTGATAACTTATTCTCAGCTGTAAAAATTAGTGGTACATTCAAAAAAATGCATGTACGTATGATGCCTAAACAAGAACCACCTTATACACGTTTAATTGATTCTGCACGTCGTCAACCTGAAGAGACACGTGAAGACATTAAAGGAACAATTATTGGTTTCTTCACACCAGAATTATTCCATGGTATTGGTTCTGCAGGTTTCCATATTCACTTTGCGAACGATGACCGTAACTTTGGTGGTCACGTATTAGATTTTGAAGTGGATGATGTTAAAGTAGAAATTCAAAACTTTGAAACATTCGAACAACATTTCCCAGTTGATAATAAGACATTTACAGAAACTGAAATCGATTATGCAGATGTGCATGATGAAATTAGAGAAGCTGAATAATTTGTAAGATGTCAGAGAGACAGGCAAGAATTCGTAGCCTGTCTCTTTTTTGAATTTAAAATTTATATAATAATATTTTATGCAATATGGTTTAATGGTATAATAACTTAAAATTTCATATTTCGGAGGTACATCAAGATGCAATGTCCAAATTGTGGTCAGACATATCAACTAGGAGATTTATTCTGCGGAGAGTGTGGAACAAAATTGCCAGCTGCAACTTCACAGTCAACGCCATCAACATCAGAATCATTAAACTTGGATAATAATCAAAGTAATACTCAGCAAGTAGTGACATCAACAACGCACGCTACACCTAATGCTGAAAGTTCAAGCGAATCACATTCAAATCAAAATGCTCAATCTCAAAGCGTAAATCAAAATGAACATTACCAATCACAATATGCGCAAGGTTATCCTTCATATCAACAACGCTATGCCCCAGGTCCGTTTACTTTTAAAGTCAGAGCAGTAATAAATGAAAGTAAACAGTTCTTCAGACAAGCGTTTAGTAGCCATGATGCTACTATTAAAAGTCCACATGCCTTTATTTATACTTTGTTAGTTTCTTTAATTATTTTAGGATTATTGATTGTAGGATTATTTGTACATTCATTTATACCTGATGCAATTGAATAATTTGGTATTACGCGTACATCAATTACTACACGAATCGTTGTAGGGGTAGCGATTTTAACGGGTGTAGTAAGCATTGCAACGTTTGCTGTTATACGTTTAACAGTAGTGCAACCTATACCATTTAAGAAAGTAGTTTCTGATTTCGTATTAGTGAATACACTTACAGTTTCGATATTATTGTTAGGATTAATTTCAATTTTCCTTCAATTATATAAAGTTGGAGGCCTTCTTATAGTATTGTCTTTCTTTGTGTTAATTAGTTCAGGAATTTATTTGATTTCTAAATATAGTGCACATCAATTATTACGTGTACCAAGTTTCTATAGCTCAATTATTCTTATTATTATCGTGAGCTTGGTGTTTTATTTCTATGGTTCATCACTGATTGATCAATTCTGGAATACGAAGTATTTATGGGATATTTTAGGAAATGCACGTCATGGCTTATTGTAAACATTGTGGAAGTAAAATCGTTCCAGGCCAAAGAGTGTGTACTCAATGTGGAACTCGACTAGTCACAGAGGCTAGTTCGGCTCCGCCTTTTCAAAATGAACCGAGAAAATCGAAAAAGGTACATGTGCTCATTAAAATCTTAGTAGCTGTATTAATAGTTGTATTAGTAGGCGCTTACTTTGTGGCGAAACATCAATTATTACCAGAAAAAGATGGTGCACATATTGCACAAACGCTAACATCTGAAGATACAAAAACTTTGTCGAAATATTTAACTACGAATGGAAAGCATTTAACAGATGATGAATTAAAAGCTTACATTAAAATGTTGAAAGCACATGGTGATTTGCAAAATTATGCGGATGAAATTCAGAACTCGATTAAACAAATAGTTCATCATACTAAAGATACTTCTTCAGTATATGGTTATGGAACACATACCATCTTTAGCGTAAAAGAAGAGGGGGAAACAATTTTTATTATTTGATAAATACGCCTATGAAATTCCTCAAGAAGAAGTGAAATTAAAAGGTAAAGATGATGCCATACTCACTTACACTTTGAATGGGAAAGATCATGAAGTTCAATTGAAAAAGGGCGAAGATAACTATTTAGGTAAGTTCCCAATAGGAAACTATACGCTTAGTGCTTCTAAAAAAATAGATCATCGTGTTCATAAAGGAAAGATAAATATTGATATGAGTAACAATGGGGTAGATACTACGGAAAAATTTAATGAAAAACGATTTAAAATTTATTCTGTCTTAGGGACTGCATTTTTAGATGACGGTAAATATGATATTTACGTTAATGATAAAAAAATTGACAAACATTCAAATTTATCAGAAGAATATGGTCCTTATACTAAAGAGGATAATGTGAAAATTTACGCCATTGGGAAAACTGAAGACAATAAAACGTTTAAGTCAAAAGTAGTTAACTTAAACGATAAATTTGATGAATCTAATTTAGATGATGTTATTGATATTTCTTTAGAATTTGATTCAAAAGAAATAAGTGATTATAAATCTAAAAAACTAGATGAGTTAATGCATAGTTAACATTTCATTTAAAACTAAAAAAGCAAGTAAGGAAATCTATGATGTAAATAGAAATCCTACTTGCTTTATTTAGTATTATTCTCTTTTTCATATTATGTAATAGTTTGCTATTACCTTTAATAACCACTACTAATGATTCACCTTCAATCCTATGTCAATTGTACGAAAACCAACAAAACCGATATAATTGTATAAAAACATACCGTATAGAAAGAGGTATAAACTATGATTCAAGATCGTAGAATTAGAAAATCACAAAATGCTATTAAATCAGCTTTCATTGATCTGTTAAAAAAACATGAATTTAACGTAATCACAGTATAACAAATTACTGACTTAGCAGATATTAATCGTGGTACATTCTATACACATTATTTAGATAAATATGACTTATTAGAAAAAATGGAAGACGAACAAGTTGAAAAAGTGAAATTGTTCATTGAAGAGAGTAAACAAAATAGTGGTGGCAAATTTACTACGGATGATTTACGAGAAATAATGGAATTTCTAATTTCGCATATTGAAGAGAATATTGAATTCTACCAATTAATGTTTAAAGTAGGTAAAGACTCTACATTACATGAAAAATTATATAGCTTGCTAAATAATTACTTAAATAGTTTTACAAGTATGAAAGGGGAAATAAGTGGTATACCATTTTCATATTTTATGAGCTATGTTTCGGGAGCGGGATTATCCTTTTTAAGACATTGGGTAGAAGACAATCAACGCATACCTAAAGAAGATTTAATTAATTACTTCTATGACATTGTTAATCATGGTCCAGCCACAATTATACAAAGAGAAATTAATAAATGAATAAAAAGTAACGTTTTCTTAAGTGCATTCAAGAAAATGTCTAACCAATGATAGATATTGGCTTGCTAAAGTCAGTCATAAGTCCTTTTTTACACCTAGTCTACTTTTGAAAAGAATCTAGGTGTTTTTTAGGCTCTACGTCAAATCGGACTGATGAGTCCTAATATTGAGATTAAGCAACCTTAGGTTGTTTAATCTCTTTTTTTGTTGTTGAGGCAAATAGTCGCGAAGTTATAATAATTCGATTACGTAAATTATCATAATTTCTATAACCAAAAGATACCCTTTTAATGAGTTTGATTTTATTATTAATTCCTTCTAACGGACCGTTGGTCAGGTTAGAATATATCATGGAGTTTTCAATGAAAGCTGTTAATCTTCTTAAAGTTCTAATGACTGGGCGTAATCTAGGACACACATCTGAAAGATGAATAGAAAAGAGTTTATGAGTAAATTTCTCTATTTGGTTTTCTTTTAATAATCGTCTTAGCTCATGAACGTAGTGATATGTATTAAATAATTCAACGTCTACACTTAATAAGTAATTCATAATTCCTTTTTCGGTTTTCCACTCTTTAAATAAACGGACTTTACGATAATTAAATGCCTCTAGCGTTTCAAAAGGTTTAAGAAATAGTTTCCAATAACTTTTATATTTATTGTAAAGCGGTCTATTAGAGGTTCTATAACAATTCATTATATGAACTCTAGACATATTTAACGCTCGATTTAAAGATTGAACAATATGGAAACGATCAATAATAATCTTCGCATTAGGAAATAATTGTTTGATTAGCGACATATAGGGTTCATACATATCAATCGTTACAGTTTTGACTTTTTGTCTTAGTTTCAAAGAATAACGATAAAAATGATCTTTCAGCGATTTTAACTTACGATCCGCTACCACATCTACGATGCGGTGTGATACAGCATCTGCATAAATAAAACTCATTTTTCCAATTACATTTTTAACACTTTTAAATTCGTCCATCATTAAGTGTTCAGGTAAAGCATCAAAAGAAGACTGACCTACGTCGCTTGCCGCTTGATTAATCACTCTAGATACAGTCATTGATGATACTAAGCATGACTTAGCGATAGATTTTTGAGAGCGGTATTCTTGTACTTTATCTAAAACTGCAAGTTTTGTTTTGTTAGAAATAAAACAATAATCGTCGACAATATTAGATTTAGCAGTAAAATAACTATCACATGTTTTACAATAAAATCTTTGTTTTTGAAGCTTTAAATAAGCAGGCATTTCCATAATTTTAAGTAAAGTAATCATTGAAGTTTTCTTCCCATTTTTCACTATAGAGAAATTTTCGTTTTTAGTTAAACAGTTTTCACAATGTGTAGGTTGATAAGTAAGCTCTGCATAGTAAAACAAACTCTTTCGTCCTTTATATTTTTTCTCAGTCACTTCATCTGAAAAATTTAGATTTTTATCTTTAATTCTTAATGTATTTAATATAGACTTACACATAGGCGCATTACCTTTCTTTTTTATTTGGTGTGGTAGCTAATAATTATAGAGGTAATTGCGCTATTTTTGTATTCAAAACATAAAAATTTGACTGATGATTTTTAGTCATCAGTCCAATTTATTATAGAGCCGTTTTTTATTACATTTAATTTGGATAACACTTTAAAAGTAATAAATTATTGTTCGTGTCGTCTATATTTGACACAAGTATATATGTCGTTTATATTTGACATAAGAAGTTATCAATAATTAAGAGGTGATTAAAGATGGCCGATTTTAGAGACAAAATGATTAATCGGGTCATTGGTACAACGACTGATCGTGATGAACGAGAGAAAGAGGAGCTTTACTCGCATTTTACAACAACATTTCTTATCACTTATTTTGGGTTACTTATTTTAGCGTTCATTAGTTTGATTAATGATTATGTGACGCAACGAGTTAACATACCTACCATTGGCGTATTTATTTTATTCTTTATTGCTAATATTTCTTTAATGATAGGTATTCGAAAAAATAATTTAGATGAAAATCGTGTTTATTCTAAAGAAGAATACAAACGTTTATTAAAAAAACATAAAGTGAGCTGTTTATTCGCTGGAATTATGTTTGGTGTCATAATGAGCTTACTTAATTTAATACGACTATACTTTTCTGGTGAAACAATTGAATTAGGATTTTTTATAGCAATAAATCTTATTTCAGGTTTAATGTTTGGAGTGTTAAGTTACTTTATAGGTAAAAGTAAAATTGTTAAAGAGTATAATGAAAACGAGTAAAAAGTAATTGAGTACAAATTAGCAATACGATTTGCTTAATATATGATTATATTAAAGAAATAATATTAATATATTAAACTCCTTAAATATTATATAATTAATTTATAAAATATTTAAGGAGCGTTCTTATGTTAAAAGCTGATCCGATTATAGCGAAAATGAAGAATCAAAAAATTAACTATGATAGAGTACTGAAAAAGTTAATTCATCAATGGGAACGCCAAGAATTACGTCCTAAAATTCTACTTCATAGTTGTTGTGCGCCATGTAGTACGTACACTCTAGAATATTTAACGCAGTATGCAGACGTAGCCATCTACTTTGCAAATCCTAATATTCATCCCAAAAATGAATATTTAAGACGCGCAAAAGTACAAGAACAATTCGTTAAAGATTTTAATGATCGAACTGGGAAAAATGTTAAATATATTGAAGCAGAATATAAGCCACACGAATTTATGAAAATGGCTAAATCACGAGGATTAACGGATGAGCCAGAAGGTGGATTGCGTTGTACAGCATGTTTCGAAATGCGTTTAGAATTAGTGGCAGAAGCAGCAGTAAAATATGGATATGACTACTTCGGTAGTGCATTAACGTTATCACCGAAAAAGAATGCACAATTGATTAATCAATTAGGTATGGAAGTTCAAAATCTATATGATGTTAATTATTTACCTAGTGATTTCAAGAAGAATATAGGTTATGAGCGTTCTATTGAAATGTGTAATGACTATCATATCTTTAGACAATGTTATTGCGGGTGCGTCTTTGCTGCGATGGCACAAGGTATTGATTTTAAACAAATCAATCAAGAAGCTAAAGCATTTCTACAAGAATTTTAATTAAAAATGACTCCTAATTTGAAGTTCAACCTTTCAAATTAGGAGTCATATTTTATAATGTGCGATTGATGAAACGAATAATTGCTAAAACTGCGATAATTCCTGTAGAAAGAAGACCGACTATTTTTAAACCTTTTTTCTGTTTTTCAGGTTTAGGGTCTTCATTCTCCATCATTTCTAATAATTCACGTTCGATTTCAAGATCGAGGGCAGTCTTTTTCTCTCCGTTATAGCCGATGCTGTTATCGTCATCATTATGTTGTTTTTTATTTTGCGTAGAAGTTTCGCTTTCTTTTGTCGATAATTGTTGGTTTTTTTGTTCTTTATCTTTATCTTCTATAGTCATGCTATACTCCTCCGATAAACCTTTTTATCTTTGGTTTCAGTATATTACTTTTTGTCGGGAAGTAAAGTACATTTATAATTATTTGGCGTCTAAACCAATAATCTCACTTACATTATTATAATTATGTTGTTTTAAATAAGCCGCAATGTCTTTGTTGATTTTTTTAGTTAATCCAGGACCTTCAATGACTAAAGATGAATAAATTTGTACTAATGATGCACCATTTCGCATCATTTGAATTGCATCTTTGGCACTAAAGATACCCCCTGTACCAATAATTAAGAATTCACCGTTTGTTTGTTGGTATGCCCATTTCACTAACTCTAAGTTTCTTTTGAAAAGGGGTCTACCACTTAGTCCGCCATCTTCCACTTTATTAGATGATGTTAAACCATCACGTTTACGTGTCGTATTTGCTAAGATCATACCATCAAATGTTTCAGTAATTGCCGGTAAAATATTTTTAAAACCATCGAGTTCTAAATCGGAAGTTAATTTTAAGAAAATAGGAACATTAACTTCTGTATGAGCTTTAAAATCTTTCAATGCTTGACATAACATTGAAAATTCATCTTTATCATGGAAACTTTGTAAATTCTCAGTATTTGGAGAACTAATGTTAACCGTAAAGAATGAAACATCGGCTTTAAATGTATCAATCACTTTGATGTAGTCTTGATAGCGCTCATTATAAGGTGTTGTTTTATTAACGCCTACATTTAAGCCAACTGGAATATTGTATGCATGACGACGTAAGTTCCATAAAGCTCTATTCATACCAATATTGTTGAAGCCCATGCGATTAATTAAAGCCTCATCTTCAATTAAACGATACATACGTGGTTTTGGGTTACCGTCTTGAGGTTTAGGTGTAATACCGCCTAACTCTAAGGCACCGAATCCAGCATGTTGAAGTGCTTTAGGTACTTCACATGATTTATCGAATCCTGCAGCTAAGCCAACAGGGTTATTAAATGTAATACCTTTGATTGTTTGAGATAGTGAAGGGTTGTCATATGTAAATAATTTGTGGATGATTGGTAATAAGAAAGGTTGTTTTTGTGCAAACTTCAAAGCGTCAATTGTCATGCCGTGTGCTTTTTCAGGATCAAATTTGAATAAAAGTGGTTTAATTAATTTGTACATAATAATGCTCCTATTTCATTGTATTTGAGGCTTACTATCCTCATTTAATATCATTGAAAAACATTCTTATATTAGACTAGCATTTTCACTAGTAATTGCATAGTTAAATTCTTTAGTGTTTGAAAATTTGCCTTAACTTAAATCACAAAATTGAGTAAAGAGATTTTCGTGAAAGATTAACGGAGGCATTTTCAGGAAATATAATAATTAAATACTGATAAACAATTTAAGGAGGATGACGTCATGAAAAAAGAATGGCAAGACCAATTACCGTTAGATCATATACAAGACATTACATCAGTTAGTGGTGGGGACGTGAACGAAGCGTTTAAAGTAACGACACAAGATGACACATATTTCTTGTTAGTCCAACGTAATCGTGATAAATCATTTTATGCAGCAGAAATTGCGGGACTTAACGCGTTTGAAGAAGCAGGTGTGACAGCCCCACGTGTTATTGCGAATGGTGAAATTAACGGCGACGCGTATCTCATCTTAAGTTATTTAGATGAGGGGACAAGTGGAAGCCAACGTGAGTTAGGTCAACTTGTAGCTAAGATGCATAGCCAACAACAGCCAGATGGTATGTTTGGATTTGATTTACCCCATGAGGGTGGAGATTTCTCCTTTGAGAGTGGATGGTCAGAGTCATGGATTAAAATCTTTGTAGAAGATCGTATGGACCATTTACGTGATGAATTGATGCGCAAAGGTCTATGGAACGAAGAAGACAATAAAGTATATGAACAAGTCCGTACTGTAATGATGCACGAATTAGAAGCACATAATAGTAAACCTTCGCTATTGCATGGTGATTTATGGGGTGGCAATTATATGTTCTTAACGGATGGTCGACCAGCGTTATTTGATCCATCGCCATTTTACGGAGACAGAGAGTTTGATTTAGGCATCACCACTGTCTTTGGTGGATTTACCCAAGAATTTTATGATGAATATGAGAAACACTATCCTTTAGGAAAAGGCGCGCGCAAACGTTTAGAATTTTATAGACTGTATCTCTTTATGGTGCACTTACTTAAATTCGGAAATATGTATGCAAGCAGCGTCAATCGCTCAATGGATGAAATATTAGCATAATGACAAAAAATTAAGGAGGCATTAGGTATCAATGTACCTGTGCCTCCTTTATATTTATTCATTATCTATCAGTAACTGTTTTAATTAATTGTTTGCCATTGTCATATAACATTGTCTCAAGTTCGTGACGTGAGATTAACTCAGTCGATTCAAGTTCATCGGCTAACAACGTAACCACTTGATCTGTTGTGTAAGGCGCATCTGAACCATAGACGATTTTGTCCATATCTACACATTGTGCGAGATTTGGAAGTTGGTATGGTAATACTTTTCCAGCTAAATCGAAATAAAGTTCTTTCATCACTTGTTCTAAATCATCAGGTTGACGTTCGCTACCAAACATCTTATTACCCATAGCGACACGTTGTGCGATGACTGGTAATAGTGCGCCACAATGAGGCACAATCCATTTAATATTTGGATACTTACTGAACACGTTGTTTTGACTCATATAAATAATAGTACGTGTTGTATCAAAGATGAATTCCATTAATGGCGCAGGAACGACTTCACTCATTGCCTCAATATTTGGCTTTGGTTCATTAGGATGCAATGCAACGAGTGCATGACGTTCATTCAACTTAGCTAACACGCTGTCTAAGCGGTCATCACCAATATAGACACCGCGTGCGTTAGTAGGTAAAGTGAAGCCTAATGCACCTTGTTGGTCCAACGCTTCATCTATAGTCGCAATACTTTCATCTACTAACGGTAATGGCAATGTTGCAAAGAATCCTAATTGCTCAGGATATTTATGAATGAAAGAAGAGGCATAGTCATTGACTTCTTTCGCTAATTCCACCATCTCATTGTCAGGGGCAGCACTGATGTGAGGGCTTGAAATAGATAGTACACCATATTCAATTTCCATACGATTCATTAAATCTAAATATCCTTCAGGAGAGAACGGTGGTGTCGCTACACCGTCACCTTTACCGTTGAAATATTTATCTAGGAATTTTGAGAATCTCGGAGAAATATAGTGTGCGTGTAAATCAATTTTCTTCATATCTATTGACGCTTCCTTTTCTTTAAAAGTTAACCAACTGTCGATGTCTTCATAATATGCGTTGACCTCATCTGGTCGATCGATACCTTGAAGTTCACTGTTTACGTCATAACCAATTTCATTTAAAGCATAGGATAAGCATGCATAACTTTGTCGATACCCTTCAAAATCTTGTTTCGGTAAATTAATTGTCGTTGGTTTGACCGGTGTTAAGCTATCTTTCTCATAAATACATTCAAGACGTGTAATGTACCAAACACCTTGGTCATCTTTTTCAACGCAATAAACTAATTTGGCATCAGATTGTAATTCCATCTCCACATTCTGAATAGGTAAACGAGTTTGAATCGTAGCTTGCATGATGGCTATTGCACGTGTGTCGTTAATCCAAATTTGTGAATTGTGAATTTGATGAGGTGCATAGCGATTCATTTCCCTAGATGATACTACAAATTCATGCCCCGTCCCTTTAAACCATGAAATATTAACGTAAGAATCCTCAGCGAAACATGACTCCATGCTATCCCATAGTGAATTATCACGGCAGAAACGCTCAAATTGAATCAGTTCTAGAATGTCTTCTTTCGCTAATAACGTTTCATTCGTATACGGCTTATTTCTTGTGAAAAGCACAGTCCGAACACTCCTTTAGGTTAATTATCCCCAGATTTCAAGTAATACTTTTGCGAAGCCTTCTGGCTCTTGAACATAACCAAGGTGACCACCTGGAATATCAACGATTTCGATGCCAGTTTGTTCAGAAATGTAGAAGTTAACTTCTTGAGGGAATGAATCTCTAGAAGCGGTACCATTTAATAATGTAATGATATTTTTATGTTGGTTTAAGTCTTCAATTGAGATATCTGATTCAGTATATTGACGGATTTCGTATTTAAACCAACCTAACATTTCTTCAAAGCGTTTTTTACTTTCAGCATCATCTTCAGCTTGTGCTGGTTTAGACATATATTGTTGGTCAAGTTGACTAGTATTTAATGTTTCGCCGAATAATTTCATTGCTTGAGGCATACCTTCGTTAACTGCAATATCAATGATTTCAGCGTTTTTATCTTGCCAATATTTAGCGTTTGGTAAGAATGTGTTGATTGGTGGTTCGTGGAATGCAATACGTTTAACAATATCAGCGTGTTCTTTTAATACGTGCATTGCTACGATTGCACCTGAACTTGAGCCTAATACATACACAGGTTCGTCGCTTAAGTGTTTTGCTAATTCTGCGATATCCTGAGCGTCGCGTTTCACACGGTAGCGACTGTCTGGGTTTGATACTTCGTCAGGTAGTGGTTCTGTTAATTCGCTTTGACCATAGCCACGACGATCAACAGCAACGACTGTGAATTTGCCTTTTAATTGTTGTGCAAGTGGCATGTAGATGTCGCCTGTGCCATTAGCACCAGGGATGCAGATTAATACAGGACCATTGCCTACTTTGTGATAACGTAATTTAGCACCTTTTAATTCTAAAGTTTCCATATATAAAACCTCCGATTAATGTATATTTTAAGTAGTTCTAAGATAGAGAGTCACTTACTTTAGTTGTAAAGAAATTCTTAGATGAACATTTACTAATTTTGTTGTGACGCTTGCCCAGGGTACAAGTTGAAGACCTTAGAAATTCCTCACAAATAAATTTGTGGGAATTTCTAAGGTCTTCAACTTGTACTGTTCCCTCAGGCGTCATCCAACGTCATTCTTTATTTATCTAGGCCTAATAGTTTTGCGCCGTTTTTGTAACTAATTTTTTCTTGTTCTTCTTCAGTTAGTCCTAATTCGCTTAGGAATGTGCCTAATTCTTCAGGTTCAACATAAGGATAGTCTGCTGAGTAAAGAATTCTATCTACGCCGACTTCTGCTTTTACTAAGTCGAATTGTGGTTTAGTTAACATACCACTTGGTGTAATGTAGAAATTATTTTTGAAATAATAACTAATTGGATGTTCTAGGTGATCTGCAAATAAAATATTGTCCATACGTTCTAAGAAGAATGGTACGAACTCGCCCCAATGTCCAATAATGACATTTAAGTGAGGATGACGATCAAATACACCAGATAGAACTAAATGGATAGCGTGAATACCTACGTCAACATGCCAACCATAACCGAAGCAAGCGAATGTTGCGGCAGTGACATCTGGGTAATTCCCTTTATAATATGCTTGATAAACATCCCTTTGTACTGGAGAAGGGTGTAAGTAAATAGGTGCGTTAAGTTCTTCAGCTACTGCAAATAACCCTTCATATTCGTCTTGGTCTAAGAAACCACTTTTAGGGTGACCCATAATCAAAGCACCTTTGAAGTTTAATTCATTAATGCAACGTTTAAATTCTTCAACTGTCGCTTCTGGCTCATTAATAGGTAATGTAGCGAAACCAACGAAACGGTCTGGATGTTCTTGTACGTATTCTGCTAACGTATCATTAGCTTTCTTACATAATTCGATAGCACGTTCGCCTTCTAAGTTAGAAGGGGCCCCGTTACCGTATGATAAAACTTGCATTTCAACATCATGTTCATCCATAAATTTAATACGTTTATCATGGTGAGTAATTTCATCTGCATCCGTGAAACCTGATTTTTGTTCTAAGCCATCAAGCATTGTTTTCATAGGTACACCTTTAGGATCAGATGACATATATTTCATAGTTTCTTTTTGAATCTCATCTACTACATAATGTTCTTCAAAGTTAATACTTTTCATTTGAAAAGCCTCCTAAATATTAATTATTCGAAAATATATAATTACCAAGGCATTGTGCCGTTACCATCGATGAATGTACCAGTTGGGCCATCTTTATCAATCGTTGCAAGTTTCACAATTGGAATCACACCTTCAGACGCTGGTTTAGAGTTATTGCTGAAATCACCAACTAAATCAGTGTTTGTTGAACCTGGGTCTGCAGCGTTGATTTGCATGTGTGGTAAGCCTTTAGAGTATTGTAATGTTAGCATCGTTACTGCTGATTTAGATGAACAATAAGCGAGTGAATTAACTTTAGATTCTTGAGTATCTGGATTAGTTACCATGCCAAATGAACCTAAACCACTACTTACGTTTACTACAACGGGTTGTTCTGACTTTTCAAGAAGTGGAACAAATGTATGCATCATTCTTACAATACCGAAGACGTTTGTGTTATAAACTTTCTCTACGTCTTGCACAGTCATATCTTCAGGTTTAGCGAAACCACCAGAGATACCCGCATTATTCGCTAATACGTCTAAACGTCCTTCTTTCTCTTCAATCGTTTTATAAGCATGTTGAACTGAAGTGTTTTCAGTAACATCTAGTTGCACGTAATCCACGCCAAGTTCTTCAGCAGCTTGTTGACCACGTGCTTCATCACGAGAGCCAATATAAACCTTGTGTCCTTGTTCTTTTAATTCTTTCGCCGTTTCAAAGCCTAAACCTTTATTTCCACCAGTAATTAAAGTGATTCTTTCCATTATTCTGTCACCTCATCAGGTAAATATAGTCGAATTAAATTATCACGAAATGTTTCGTTTGATAATTGTCTTACATTTTTTTGAAATTCAAATGTTTCTGTTGTTAATGATTTTAAAAGCATGTCTGTTTTGAATATAGCCCATGCATCGTTATCGCAATCATTAAATAAGTCATAATAATACTGATTTAAATTCTTGAAAAAGTTGCTTGATCTAAATAATTCAGCATTATCGTTACCTTCAATACAAGTAAGTAAATCACTATTATCCGTTTTAAATTGTAAAAATATGTCGAGTGAATGGCTCATAATATCTCTTTTTGAAGTATAGCGTTGTTTAACTTCAAGCATTTGGTTCATAATGTCATCGAAGTCGTGTTCAATAATGTGATAACATAAATCTCCTTTATCATTAAAATGACGATAAAGGGTACCCATGCCAATATTGAGTTCTTTAGATAATCGATTCATACTCACATTACTTACGCCTTCTGTACGAAATAATTCAATCGCTTTACCTTCAATACGTTGTCGATTTTTTAATGCATCTTTACGCATGACTTCACCTCTTTAAAATTTATATAATTGACAAACGGATAATGCTCCGTTTATTATAAAACGTGCTAAATAGTAATTCAAATATTTAAGTTTTGAACATTGAATAATTTATAGAAAAGAGTGGATGAAGATGTCATTAAATAAAGAACAAAGACGTGTGACAAGTGAAGAACTTAAGGCGCATTTTCATGAATCAACATTAAGTTTAGAAAATATTGCTGAAGAGATGAATATTTCAGTGGAAGATGTGGAAAAGGTATTGAACATGGATGCGCCTAATGGCTTCTTTGGAAATAAATTACAACAATTTATTCATTTGGTGTGGGACATCCGTGACTTAATTAATAATGATATAAAAATGAATGGTGATACACCTAAAGAATATACGTACTTAAAAGGCGAAAAAGAAGATTATTGGTTCTTACAATAGGAGAGATAAGTAATGGATAAAAGTATCTTAGTGATTGGCGCTACAGGTAAACAAGGTAATGCAGTAGTCAAACAATTATTAGAAGATGGTTGGAAAGTACGTGCCTTTACACGTAATAAAAATAATGACAAATTAACATCTATTGATAATGCAAATTTAGAAATCTTCGAAGGCGACTTAAGTAATGAAGATAATTTGGAACAAGCATTGGACGGTCAATACGGTATTTATAGTGTTCAACCTATTATTGCTGAAAATGTAGAAGAAGAATTACGCCAAGGTAAAATGATTATTCATACAGCAGAACAACAAGGTATTAAGTATATAGTTTACAGTACAGCAGGTGGCGTGAACCGTGATCGCACAGGCCCTCACTTTGAAGCACTTGCTGAGATTGAGAATGAACTTAAAGCAAGCACTTTAAATTATACAATCATTAAACCGTCGTTCTTTATGGACAATTTCTTAAGAATTACAAAAGTTGAAGATGGTGAAATTACTATCCCAGAATTTATTAATCGAGATGTGAAATTTGCTATGATTTCATCTATCGATATTGCTAGAATTGCTGCTAACATTTTTGCTCATACAGAACGCTTTAATCATCAAGCGATCGAAATTGCTTCAGATGAACTTACTTTAAATGAAGTAGTAAGAACATTTGCTACAGTTACAGGTAAACCAACTGAAATTAAAGGATCATTCTCTAGTGGCACTGCTGAACGTGGCTGGCTTGAAGAGAAAGGTTTCGTCGTTGATTTCAAGCAAATGGACGACATCAATCCTAATCGTTTAACGTTAGAACAATGGATTAATAAAGTAGGTTTCTAATTTCATTTTGAAAATGAGGTAATGCATATGATTCAATCAATGTGGTTTAATTTGCACGTAGAAGATTTGGAACGTAGTGAACAGTTTTATAAAAATTTAGGATTTGAAATAAATAAAAATCCAGATATGTTAGATAAGATGGTAGGAATTCAAATAGGTCAAACGATTATTATATTAATTGAAAATCATCATTTTGAGAAAGTGACGCATGATCCGGTAGCTTCGCAACCTAATGAAGTAATCATTTCATTAGGAGTTAAAACAAATGACGAAGTAGATAATTTAATGAAGAAAGTTGTAGAGTTAGGTGGCAAAGTTATAGATGAACCTGGTAAATACCAAGGCTATTATGGTGCAACTTTTGCAGATCCAGATGGACATAAATATAATTTCATAGTTTGCTAGTTAAATAAATTTTATAAAGTATACCAATTTATATGCACCCCAAAGTTAGAAGGAAATCTAATTTTGGGGTGTATATTTAATGAAAAGAAGTTATCAGGAAGACGTTTTTTTATCTTTATATAGATTCATATAAATTATTGAAATAATGATTAATATTGCGCCGGTTATAAATTTAGGTGTTAATGGTAAAGGGAAAAACGGAAAAGAAAATATAAACACAAATATAGGATTAAGGGTTCTTATAATATTCGCTTCACGAAACGAAATGTATTTCAGACCTTCATAAAATAATAAGAGTCCTATTACGCCACTACATAAAGCAGAAAGTAAAATAGAGAACAAACCAATGCCTATATGTATGGTATGTAGATGATTAGTCACAATTAATATGATACCTAGCAACAAAGTAGAAATTGCTTGATTGTATAGCAGAATGGTTTTAGAATCAATGTCTTTGACGGTCTTTTTAGCTAACATATTAGTCAGCGCAAAAAAGAAAGTATAGGATAGGGCGGCAATCACACCTAATATACTGTTGAAATCACCTGAAAAATGAGTAATCAAAAATGAACCTATGATAGCAAACACAATAGGAAGTGCATCATGTTTGGATAACGTTTCATTTAGAAAGAGTACTGAAAGAAGTAACGCAAATATAATATAAAATCTTCCTAATAATCCTACACTAACTGGATCTAACAAACTTAAACTTATATATTGGAGTAGAATACCTATTGTATTAGTAATACCTAATAGCCAAATAAACTTATTGTGATGTATTTTAATTTTACTTTTAGCAAGTAATACAGTTATTAATAATATTAATGTTGAAAATAAAGCATTTAAAAAACTCGCTTGGATAGGTGACAAATCAGTGAGTGAAACTTTATTTAATATAGGCGTCAAAGACATGATAGCTACGGAAATGATATTAAATAAATAACCTTTATTAGCATTATTCATGACGCGCCTCTAAATATTTAAATATTTCTTCATATAATCCATCTTGAAACGATAATAAATTTTTATCTAATGGTTCTTTCGTAAGTATTCTTCCAGTAGTTTCTGATTCTTTAGGAATATCTTTAAAATAACTTACTTCAGCTTTCACAATTGTAGTAGTATGACCGTTAGGAAGTACATAGTATCCTATATATTCAATATCACTCTCATTGATAATAGCACCAGATTCTTCATAAGCTTCTCTAATAGCAGTCTCGTTCATAGTTTCATTATTATCAACCTTTCCGCCAGTCAATTCCCATGCTCTTTTTTTATTCTTTACAAAAACGAATTGACCTTGATAGGTTAAGACAAGTAACACAGAATCATAGTTCGTCACTGTCTTATTAAATTGAAGATTGATATGGTCTATATTCATTTTCTTGAACCTCCTTTATAAAGTAATCCATAACTCTCAATAATAAATATATTATTTTTTATTTATATAATAATAAAAATAATTATACTGTATTTTCTGAGAAGGTGCTATATTTTATTTAAAATAATTTGATTTTTCAGACAAATTAAAGTATATTATTAAATTAAGAAGTATAAATATTCAAAAAGTTACTTGTTACTCAGCATTTTAAAAAATAAAGGGGTATGTTGTTTAACTGTACAACTAGAATTGATCAAACTGAATAGCTTACTCCATAGGATGGAGAGAAGACTATGGAAGATAAACTACAAAGAGGATTGTCTAACAGGCATATTCAATTAACTGCAATTGGCGGAGCAATAGGGACGGGTTTATTTTTAGGGGCAGGTCAATCCATTCATTTGGCTGGACCATCGATTTTATTAACCTACATTGTTGTAGGCTTGGTATTATTCTTATTCATGAGAGCAATGGGAGAAATGCTACTTTCGAATTTAGGATTTAAGTCATTTGCTGATATTGCACATACGTATATCGGACCATTAGCAGGATTTATTGTAGGTTGGACGTATTGGTTTACGTAGATTGTAGCAGGTATGGCAGAGGTAACAGCAGTTGCAAAGTATGTTAACTTTTGGTGGCCGACCATTCCAAGTTGGTTAACGGCTTTATTTACAGTATTAGTGTTGATGGCGTTAAATTTAATGAGTGCTAAAATATTTGGGGAGTTAGAGTTTTGGTTCGCATTAATTAAAGTAACAACTATTATCGCATTAATCGTAGTAGGGATTGTCATGATTGTGATGGGGACGCATACAGCAAGTGGCACAGCGAAATTATCTAATATTTGGAGTCACGGTGGTTTCTTCCCAAACGGGATGACAGGGTTTTTACTCTCATTCCAAATGGCTATCTTTTCATTCATTGGAATTGAGCTCATTGGTATTACCGCTGGGGAAACTAAAAACCCTCATAAAACCATTCCACAAGCGATCAATAATGTTCCTTATAGAATTCTCATTTTCTATGTAGGTTCTTTAGCAGTAGTAATGTCAGTAGTTCCATGGGATAAATTGAATCCTGCTGACAGTCCATATGTAAAATTGTTTGGCTTGGTAGGAATTCCATTTGCGGCTGGTGTCATTAACTTTGTTGTATTAACGGCTGCAGCATCTGCTTGTAATAGTGGTATCTTTGCAGATAGTAGAACAATGTATGGCTTAGCTGCACGTAAACAGGCACCTCCATTTTTACAAAGAACGAATAAACACGGCGTGCCATATTACTCAATCTTAATCACATGTGGCTTATTACTTATCGCCGTGGTATTAAACTACGTTATTCCGAACGCTACTGAAGTATTTGTATATATTACAACGGTTTCTACCGTGCTCAACATCATTATTTGGACCATTATTATGATTGCATATCTCGGTTTCTTGAAAAGTAAACCAGAATTACATGAGCAAAGTAAATTTAGACTACCAGGTGGTAAGGTAAGCGCATATCTCATTCTAACGTTCTTCGTCTTTATCTTTATCGTACTTGCACTAGATAAAGACATCAGAATTGGTGTACTAGTTGCACCGGTATGGTTAGCAGTATTATGCTTAATGTTCTTACGTTATAAAAAAGAGAAACGCAAAGAAGGTATTGATTTAGACGAACCAAAAAAAGACCCAGCAATAGGCGAATAAAAGTTAGACAATTATATTGACGTGTTTTTACTATTATAATAGTAGAAACGCGTTTCTTTATTATTCTATTTTATTGTTTTCTTCTATTATTAAATTCCATTTAATAAAGTGATAGGGCTAAAAAATTAAATATTTGTACTTCGGTTTCTTCATTTTGTACTTAAATTGTACTATTTAAAAATAAAATTTTAAATAAATATTCTGAAAATTTAGATATTATGTTATAGTAAGATGCATCATCACTTATTTAAGCGTGTATCAACATCTTAGGAGGTTTCAATATGACATCAGAGCTTAGAAATATAGGAGTCAAAGATTTTACATTTAGGGTACTTTCCGGCGTAGCAATTGGAATCGTTGTAGGTTTAGTGCCGAATGCTATTTTAGGTGAAATTTTTAAAGCACTCATGCATCATCATCCCGTGTTTGCGACTTTTCTACATGTCGTACAAGCCATGCAATTTACTGTTCCTGCTTTAATCGGAGCACTTATCGCTTTAAAATTTGAAATGACACCACTTGCAATAGCTGTCGTGGCATGTGCATCATATGTGGGAAGTGGCGCGGCACAATTTAAGAATGGTGTTTGGCTTATCGCAGGTATTGGGGACTTAATTAATACGATGATAACTGCGGCCATTGCAGTATTATTCATCTTATTAGTTGAAAAACGTGTAGGCAGTATGGCGCTCATCGTTTATCCAACTGTAGTGGGTGGAGTGTCCGCGACAATTGGCGTGTTAATCTTACCTTATGTCCATATGATTACCACTGGGATTGGAAATATGGTCAATAGTTTCACTGAATTACAACCAGTGTTAATGTGTATGTTAATTTCAATGGTATTTAGTTTTATTATTATTTCACCATTATCAACAGTAGCAATTGCGATTGCGATTGGAATTACAGGATTAGCTGCAGGATCAGCTTCAATTGGGATTTCAGCTACTGAAGCGGTATTGTTAATCGGTACAAGCCAAGTGAATCGTGTTGCCGTACCAATTTCTATCTTCTTCGGTGGAGTAAAAATGATGATGCCAAATATGGTTAAATATCCAATTATTATGTTACCAATTTTAATTACGGCCGCCGTTTCTGGTATCGCGGGAAGTTTAATTGGTATTGCCGGTACAAAAGAATCAGCAGGTTTTGGATTCATCGGTATGATTGGACCTATCAGTGCGTTTAAGTTTTTACATGTCGATTCAGCGATGATGAGTATTATCTTAATCGTTTTAGGATTCTTCGTTGTACCATTATTAACTGCGTTTATTCTAGATATTGTTTTACGCAAAGTTTTAAAATTATATACTAACGATATTTATAAAAGGTTATAAATTTTTGAAATAACAGTTTGTGAGGAATTGATAATGACGTCTTTATGACAAAGTATTGGTTCCTCATTTTTCGAAAAATAAATTAATTATAAAATAGCTTGTGAGTAAATAATGTTACAATAAAATAAATAGTGATTAAACAAAAGGATGGATGGTATATGGCTAATAAAATTGAAACATTAGCACTAAGAACAGCAGAGTTAACAAGACAAACGCATGAGTTAGGCATTCCTGTCATGATATTGTTTGAAGGAGTTCCGGCATCAGGTAAAACGCGTTTATCAAATGAATTACTATTAAATTTTGATGCGAAATATACGCGCTTTATTGCCACGCAATCACCACAACCCGACGACTTAAGATATCAATTCTTACAAAAGTACTGGAACACTTTACCTGCTAAAGGCGATATTAATATTTATTTCCGTAGCTGGTATTCACATTATTTAGATTATCGTGAGAACGAAATTAAACATAATAGATATAAAAATTATGATGTTTTGAAAGAACAGATTGCTTCTTTTGAAAAGATGCTGAAAAAAGATAACTATGAAATTATTAAATTCTTCATTGAAATTAATGAAGAAAAGCGTCAAGAGCACATTAAACAAACAAAAGAGAATCCTTTAATGCGTTGGAAAGTACAAGAATATGGTAATGTACTACCGACTGAAACATACTTAGATGACATGCACCAATTTATTAAAAAGGATAAACAATGGAAGATTATTGATTACACTGAACGTCAAAATGCGATTGAAAAAATGTACAATCATATTATAGAACGTTTAGAACATGCGATTGATAAACATCAACAACAAGAAAACCATGTTGATGGAGAGTTCACACCAGACTTTAAAACGGATTTATTCGATATTAATGTAGATAAAGTATCAAAAGATGAATATAAACAGTTGATTACAGAATTACAACAACGCATGAGAGAAATTCAATTTGCTTTATATGATAGAAAGATTCCACTTATCTTAGTATTTGAAGGTATGGATGCAGCCGGTAAAGGTGGTAATATCAAACGTATTAGAGAAAAGCTTGACCCGACCGGTTATGAAGTAAATGGAATTAGTGCGCCAACAGATGTAGAACTAAAACATCATTATTTATGGCGTTTTGCGAAAGATATGCCAAGAAGTGGACACATTGAACTATTTGACCGCAGTTGGTACGGTCGTGTACTTGTAGAACGAATTGAAGGCTTTGCGACTACAAATGAATGGCAACGTGCGTACGATGAAATTAATTCTTTTGAGAAAATGTGGACAGATGAAGGGGCAATTCTTTTAAAATTCTTCCTTACATTGGATAAAGATGAACAATTGAAACGTTTTAAAGATCGTGAACAAAATGTCGATAAACAATGGAAGATTACTGACGAAGATTGGCGCAATCGTGAAAAATGGGATTTATACGTCGAAGCGAGTCACGATATGATTGAAAAAACGAATACTTCTTATGCACCTTGGCTAGTAGTTCCAGCAGATCATAAAAAAACGTCACGCATCGAAATACTTAAATACATCATTCGTAAATGTGAAAAAGTATTATGGGGCGTTAAAGATTATTAAAAATGAGTAGTTGACTTTACTTTTTTTAACTTGATGAATCAATTCAAGAGACTATTTTATAGAATAGTTTCTTGAATTTTTTATTTTAAATAGAAAAAATCAATGGAAAATAATATGTTAGAAATATTACAGGTATGTAACAAAACAGTAATTTGTAATATTATGAACTATGTAAAACAATTGTAAATTTTTTAAAAGAGTAATGTAATTCCTTATTTCATAATGAAATTTTAAACTTAAAACCTAAAAATGTATTGTTACAACACACTTCAGTAATATTTCAATGTTACAAAATATATTCTCTATTGTAATTTTTTGTAAGATAAGCGTAATATTATTCGTATTTTTTTGTGTTATAGTAGCTATTGTCAAAAGTTAAACAAAAAACACAAACACATTAACACTAAAGAAATTAACAAATCGAAAAATATAAACTAAATTCTTGGAGGAATTATTTTATGAAAAAAACAGTTATCGCTTCGTCATTAGCAGTAGCATTAGGAGTAACAGGTTACTCATTAACTACAGATTACAGTGCACATGCATCTGAACAAACTTCAAACTACGCACAATTAGCTAACTTAGCTCAAAACAACCCATCTGAATTAAATGCTCACCCAGTACAAGCTGGCGCTTACAACATTTCATTCGTTAAAGATGGTTTCAAATACAACTTCACTTCAAACGGTTCAACTTGGTCTTGGAACTACTACTACACTGGTGGTGCTGACACAGCTGCAGCTACAACTCAAGCAGCTACAACTACACAAGTTGCTCCAGTTCAAAAAGCTCAAGCAACTAACTACTCAGCATCTTACAACCAAGGTTCAAACCAATCAGTAAGCTCTAACCAACAAGCTAACCAAACTCAAGTTAAAAGAGTATCTGCTCCATCATACAGCAACAACACAACTTCATACTCAGCACCAGCTGCATCATCAACTGGTGGATCAGTTAAATCACAATTCTTAGCTAACGGTGGTACTGAAGCTGCTTGGAACGCTATCGTAATGCCTGAATCAGGCGGTAACCCTAACGCTGTTAACCCATACGGTTACAGAGGTTTAGGTCAAACTATGGAATCATGGGGTACTGGTTCAGTAGCTCAACAAACTAAAGGTATGATTAACTACGCTAACAACCGTTACGGTTCATTAGATAACGCTATTGCTTTCCGTGCTTCTCACGGTTGGTGGTAAGATTTACTAAGATAACTGGATAGCACATCGAGTTATCGGGAAGAGAGGATGACATTAGTCGTCCTCTTTTTTTATGCCCATTTTTAAATAGTTTAGCTTATTTCCATATAGGGAATAATTTAAAACTATATATAAAGTGAAATAATGGGAAAGTGTTGGGTGAAATAACATTAAAAAATTATTAAAACTTGGAATTATTCATAGTGTATATTGGTTTGCGAGTCAAATGGTTATAGCCTCTTTAGGAACAAAGGTTTCTCAAACTTTCTTTATAAAGTATAGCCAATTTTTTAAGCCATTTTCCAGGGAAAAGGACGGCAAAATGTGGAACACCTTATTTAAAATTAATAAATGGAAACGTTACATACCTGAAGGCAGTCAATTAAATCAAAATATTTACAATAAAAAACAATTAACATCATTTAAACTTAATGACTTACATACAATGATAATAGAAATGAGACGTGCAGAATTAGTCCATTGGCTATCAATGATACCTGTGCTAGCGTTTCTTAAAGCACCCGCTTATATTAAAATAATTAATGTCATATATGTGTTGTTGGCGAATCTTCCAATTATAGTCACCCAACGTTATAATTGTCCGAGATTAGAAAAAGTGTATCAATTAAAATTGAAAAGAGGTGCCCATCGTGACTAAGAAAAAAATAATAGTTATTGGTGGCGGTTTAGGTGGTATATCGGCGGCTATTCGTTTAGCGCAAAGCGGTTTCGAAGTGAATCTTTATGAGAAAAATAATCATATCGGTGGAAAGGTAAATCGTCTTGAAGAACAAGGCTTTGGTTTTGATTTAGGACCTTCTATTTTAACCATGCCTTATATCTTTGAAAATTTATTTAGGCATAGTCATAAAAGAATGTCAGACTATGTCACGATTGAGCGTTTGTCATTGGAATGGCGAAGTTTCTTTACTAATGGTGAAGTGATTGATTTATACGAAGATTTAACCGCAATGGCGCATTTGAATCCAAGTTTAAATGAAGAAGATGTCCAACAGTTACATCGATTTCTACAATATGCGGAAAGCATTCACCGTTTTACAGAAGAAGGTTATTTTGCGTTAGGCTTAGATACGGTAAGCGAAATTATTAAATATCAAGGTCCTTTCAATTCTTTAAAAGGTGTTGATTACTTTTCAACAATGCAAGAAGCTATTAATCGATATGTTGATAAGCATGAATTGAGAGATATGTTGGGCTACTTTATTAAATATGTAGGCTCTTCTTCTTATGATGCACCAGCTGTATTAACATTGCTTATTCATATGCAATATGAACAGGGTTTATGGTACGTTAAAGGTGGCATTCATCATTTAGCACAAGCTTTAGAACGACTTGCTCGAGAAGAAGGCGTAACCATTCATACAGGTGTGAGTGTGCAAAGTATTGATACATATTTTAATCATGTAACTGGCGTGAGATTAGATAATGGGACACATATTAATGCAGATTACATTGTTTCTAATAGAGAAGTGATTCCAACTTACCGAGACTTGTTGTACTTTTCAGAGAAAAAGCTAGAGAAATTAGAGAAAACATTTGAACCTGCTAGTTCAGGATACGTTATGCATCTAGGTGTGAATAAAGAATATCCGCACTTAGCACATCATAATTTCCTATTCTCAAGTGATTCTAAGCGTAATTATCATGAAGTGTTCCATGAAAAGGTCTTACCACAAGATCCTACAATTTATCTCGTAAATAGCAACAAAACGGATGAAACACAAGCACCTGCAGGTTACGAGAATTTGAAAGTATTACCACACATTCCATATATTCAAGATAAACCGTTTACCGAAGCGCAATATAATGAATTTCGTGAACGTGTATTAGATAAATTAGAACGAATGGGCTTAACGAATTTAAGACAACATATTGTTTATGAAGATATATGGACACCGCATGATATTGAGCGTTATTATGCTTCAAATAAAGGTGCCATTTACGGTGTGGTAGCTGATCGTAAGAAGAATAAAGGTTTCAAATTTCCTAAACAAAGTCATTATTTTGATAATCTTTATTTTGTAGGTGGTTCTGTTAATCCTGGTGGCGGCATGCCAATGGTAACGTTAAGCGGACAACAAGTGGCTGATAAAATTAATGCTAAAGAACAGGCTCATTTACATGAATAATTGAAAGGGGGGGACGCTAGTGAAAGTATTAGAACCACTATTGCATGGAGTGATAGGAACCTCTTTATTAAGTGGATATTTAATGTACAATCGACGTCATTTACTTCATTTTCAAAATGATAATACTGCTAGCGCCTCTCAATCTGTCAGTATTATTATACCTGCAAGAGATGAAGCACAACGATTACCGCATTTGCTTGAAAGTTTGAACCGACAAACGATACAAGCGGAAGTCATCGTAATGGATGATGGTTCCCAAGATGATACGGTTCAAGTTGCAAGACAATGGGGTGCGAACGTCTACGCTGTCACTGAAGATGAGAACAATAAAAGATGGTATGGTAAATCCTTTGCCTGTTATCAAGGTGTGAATTATGCGACTGCAGATATCATCATGTTTATAGATGCAGATGTCGTATTATTGGATAATCATGCTTTGGAGACTATTTTACAAAGTTATGAGCAACAACGATATCGTGGGTTATTAAGTATTCAACCGTATCATACCGTTAAGAAGCCATATGAACAGTTATCACCTTTATTTAATTTGATGACAGTGGTGGGGATGAATCAATTCTCGAGTGTGGCAAAGAAAGAGCCACAATCGTTAGCATTTGGTCCTGTAACGGTGATGAATCAAGCAGATTACGTTTTAACACAAGGACATCACAATGCTCGCAACCATATTATTGAAGGTTTCGCGTTAGGTCAAGCTTTCAAACAACAACAATTGCCTGTCACTTGTTATGAAGGACAAAACTATGTAGGATTTAGAATGTATGAAGAAGGTCCAATTAGTTTAATTGGAGGTTGGACCAAACATTTAGCAGTAGGTGCCTCTCAGACACAGGGACGCATCATGATGTTGGTTATCATATGGATGATTGGACATATGCTTATGCCATTTATCTTAACGCTTAGCTTTTTATCGAAATCTATTTCTTTTAAGCGTATTAGTTTATCCTATGGCTTAGCTACGCTACAATTTATTCAATTACATAAACGTATTGGTTCGTTTTCAGTATTATCTTTATTGTTAAGTCCAATACTATTTTTTGTGTTTATTTTCATTTTTATGAATTCCTATCGTCATATTCATTTTACAAAAACGGTACAATGGAAAGGACGTACTTTTAATATTAATTATTAACGCATAAACAGGGGGCTCTCCATGAGAACTATAGAGGAAAGTTATCAATATTGTCATCAAATTATGAAGGATTATTCTAAAAGTTTTTCATATGCATTTGATATGTTACCAGAACAACAACGCCAAGCGGTTTGGGCAATTTATGCCGTGTGTCGTATTGTTGATGATAGTATCGATATACATCAAGATGTTGAGTATTTACATAAAATCCGCCGTGATGTTCAGTTGATTGAACATCACGCTAGTATACCTGAGGTATTTGAAAGTGATGAACAGATTATGTTGGCCTTTGCCGATACGAGTAAACATTTTCAAATGAATTATCAGGCCCTCTATGACTTGATTGATACGGTTGAAGCGGATCAACACTTTGAAATGTTTGAAACAGACCAAGGGCTACTAGATTATTGTTACGGTGTAGCAGGCACGGTAGGGGTATTACTCATTCCAATCTTATCTACACCACCAACACAAGCGGCTTATGATAACGGTAAACAGTTAGGTGAAGCATTACAACTTACAAATATCTTGCGTGACGTAGGAGAAGACTATCGTAATGGTCGCATTTACTTTAGTGTTGAACGCTTGAATGAATTTGACGTTTCGATTGAACAAGAAATTGAGCGTGACAAGCCATCAGAGAATTATCAACGTATTTGGGAATTTTACGCCAAGCTAGCTGATGATAACTATGATGCTGTACTTAACAATTTAGAAGTGTACAATAAAGAATCACGTATGATTATTGAATTAGCTGCTGAAGTGTATCGAGGCATTCTAAATGAAGTGAGAAAAGCAGATTATACACTTGATAAACGTGTCTACGTGTCAACTTGGAAGAAGAACAAAATTTACCGTAGTTTAAAGAAAAAATATAAAGCTTAGGTGGTAATGGTATGAAAATAGCCGTAGTAGGTGCAGGCGTAACAGGATTAGCAGCGGCTGCAAGGTTGGCCGCACATGGCCATCAGGTCACCATATTTGAGAAAAATGAACAAGTTGGCGGACGCATGAGTCAATTCAAAAAAGATGGTTTCACATTTGATATGGGACCAACGATTGTCATGGTTCCCGATGTATATAAAGCAGTATTTGAAGAAAGTGGTAAACGTTAAGAAGATTATATAGATATGAGACAGTTAACGCACATCTTTGACATCTATTTCTCAGATAAGGATAAAGTAAGTGTCTCTACTGATTTGCCACAGCTTAGTCAAGCATTAGAAGCGATTGAACCAGGTTCGACACAAGGATTTATGTCATTTCTTACTGATGTATATAAACGCTATGTAGTGGCGCGTAAGTACTTCTTGGAACGTACTTTCCGCAAACCGAGTGAGTTCTATAATCCGCTCTCTTTATATCGAGGCTTGAAATTACGTACCATTAGCAAAGCGGATCAACTCATTGATAATTATGTATCTAATGATAAAATTCGTAAATTGTTAGCTTTTCAAACGTTATACATAGGCATTGATCCAAAACAGGGCCCTTCAATTTATTCGATTATTCCGATGATTGAAATGGTACATGGCGTGTATTACATTAAAGGCGGCATGTATAGTTTGGCTAAAGGATTATTGAAACTAGGTCAAGATCTTGGCGTAGAAGTACGTTTGAATTCAGACGTTCAAGAAATTATTATCGACCCTAAATTTAAACGCGCAGACGGTTTACGCGTGAATGATGAAATTCATCGCTTCGATAAAGTACTTTGTACGGCTGATTTCCCATATGCTGCACAACATTTGATGCCATCTCATTCGCCACTTAAAAAATATTCTTCTGAAAAGGTAGATAACATGGATTATTCATGTTCTGCGTTTCTAATCTATGCCGGCATAAATCGCGACTTACGTGATAAAGTTCATGTACACAATGTGGTGTTCGCTGAAGACTTTAGAGGTAATATTGATGATATATTTAGCGGTAAAATGCCTAACGATCCATCACTATATCTGTATTCCCGGCTGTAGAAAATGATTCATTAGCACCAGAAGGACAAACAGGAATGTATGTCTTGATGCCTGTCCCTGAATTGAAAACAGGGAATATCGATTGGCGCGACCCAGCGACAATAGAACGAGCTAAAGACGTCGTTTACAATAAAATCCAAACGATTGAAGCATTAAAAGATGTACGAGAAGATGTGATTTCAGAAACCATCTTTACACCATTAGATTTCGAGAGTCGCTATAATGCTAAATTTGGTACAGCATTTGGCTTAATGCCAACATTAGCGCAAAGTAATTATTATCGTCCACCTAATGTATCTAGAGATTATAAAGATTTATATTTCGCTGGCGCAAGTACTCATCCAGGTGCCGGCGTGCCGATTGTCCTTACAAGCGCGAAGATTACAGCAGAAGCAATGTTAGACGATATCGCACGTGGCCATTAATTTTTAATACAAACAATAATTCAGAAAATTCTCAATATTGACAATACTTATCGAACTGATAGAATAAAATTAATTCGATAGAACTTATTTAGAGAAACGGTAGTGTCATATATGATTTTTTGGCTATATGTCACTTTTAACTAAGAATGACATATAGCTTTTTTATTTTTAAAAGGGGGATGGACGTAAATGGTAATGTCAAAACGATTAGCAGCGATACCGGAAAGTTACTTTGGTAAAACGATGGGGCGTAAAGTTGAACATGGTCCCCTTCCACTGATAAATATGGCAGTAGGTATTCCAGACGGAGAAACACCTCAAGGCATTGTCGACCACTTCGCAGAGGCTATACGTATACCGGAGAATCAGAAATACGGTGCCTTCCATGGTAAAGAATCTTTCAAAGAAGCGATTGTTAATTTTTATCAACGTCAGTACAATGTCACGCTAGATAAAGATGACGAAGTTTGTATTCTTTATGGTACAAAGAATGGATTAGTCGCCTTACCTACATGTATCGTCAATCCTGGAGAGAATGTCTTATTGCCTGATCCAGGTTACACAGATTATTTAGCAGGCGTCATGCTTGCAGATGCTCATCCAGTACCGCTTCATTTAGATCCTCCCGATTATTTGCCAGATTGGGATAAAGTAGACCAAGCCACATTAGAGAATACTACCCTCATTTATTTAACGTATCCGAACAATCCTACAGGTTCTACAGCGACGAAAGAAGTATTTGACGAAGCAATTCAGAAATTTAAAGGTACACGCACTAAGATTGTTCATGACTTTGCTTATAGTGCTTTCGGATTTGATGCTAAGAATCCGAGTATTCTTGCTTCTGAAAATGGCAAAGACGTTGCTATCGAAATCTTCTCATTATCAAAAGGATATAATATGTCAGGTTTCCGTGTAGGATTTGCAGTTGGCAATAAAGAGATGATTCAAGCCCTTAAAAAATATCAAACGCATACTAATGCAGGAATGTTTGGTGCCTTACAAGATGCCGCAACCTATGCATTAAATCATTATGATGACTTTTTAGATCAACAAAATGAAACATTTAAACGTCGCCGTGATGCCTTTGAACAACGTTTAAGTGAAGTAAAGTTACCACTTGTACATTCTAAAGGTGGTATTTATTCATGGCTTCAAACACCACCTGGTTATGACAGTGAAACGTTCGAACAATATTTATTACAAGAACAATCTATATTAGTAGCACCAGGTATTCCTTTTGGGGAGAATGGACGCCATTACGTCCGTATATCATTAGCACTTGATGATAAACAATTAGCCGAAGCGGCTGATAGATTGGCCTCTTTATCACATTTATATCAAGATTAATAACTAAGAAGAAAAGAGATGAGATATCATGACTAAAATCAAAATAATGAGTGTTCGAGAAGAAGATATTCCATTTATTGAAGAATGGGCAACAGAAAATAAAGTTGAAGTAGAATTGAATAAAGACTTCTTAACGGAAGAAAACGTTGATAGTGTTCAAGGTTTTGATGGATTATCTTTATCACAACAACATCCTCTGTCAGAAGAAGTGTTTGCGAAATTACAACAATATGGTATCAAACAAATCGCACAACGTAGCGCAGGATTTGATACGTACGATTTAACTTTAGCTTCGAAATATAACATCATTGTTTCTAATGTTCCATCGTATTCACCAAGTTCAATTGCTGAATTTGCAGTAACGCAAGCCATTAATATTGTGAGAAATCAAAATGACATTCAGCGTAAAGTACGTGCACATGATTTTAGATGGGAGCCTTCAATATTATCTCGTTCAATTAGCGAATTAACTGTGGCGGTGATTGGTACTGGTCGTATTGGTTCAATTACTGCAAAGATATTTACGAAAGGATATAACAGTCGTGTCGTTGCATATGATCCTTTTCCAAATGAACAGGTCGCACATGATGTAGAATATAAAAATACGTTAGAAGACGCAATAAAAGAAGCTGATATCGTTACGGTACATATGCCTGCGACTAAATACAATCATCACTTATTTGATGCGTCCCGCTTCGCACAATTCAAGCAAGGGGCTGTCTTTGTTAATGCAGCAAGAGGTTCAATCGTGGATACTAAAGCATTGCTTAGCGCCATTAACGAAGGTCATATTAAAGGCGCAGCACTAGATACTTATGAACATGAAAGAGGAGTATTCCCTGGAGATTATCGCGAAAAAGCTTATAATGATGCGCTACTAGATGAGCTCATTGCAAGAGAAGATATTATTCTCACACCACACATTGCCTTTTACACTGACGCAGCGGTGAAAAACTTAATTGTAGACGCATTAGACGCTACTATAGATGTATTAACGACAGGCACCACTAAATTAAGAGTGAACTAATAAAAAACTCCTAGAGAGGAACACTATAGCGCTCTCTAGGAGTTTCATACTCAAATGATTGAAGTTATAAATTATTTTACATCATAACCTTGATCTTCGATGGCATCTTTCATTTCTTGCATTGAAACTTTATTGTCATCGTAATCAACTCTAACTTCATTTTTATCTAAATCTACTTCAGCAGTTCTTACACCATTAATTTTGGCTAATGCTGATTCAATAGCATTTCTGCAATGGTCACAACTCATACCATCTACTTTGATTACATCATTAATCATGTCACGTCACCTCCAAGAACTTACTCTATATATACCCACATTTTACTCCTTTTCATTAAATGAAACAAAATAAAATAGAATGATGTTAACGAATTACATTTATAATTTCATGCGTTTCAAACGTAAGGCATTACTTACAACACTCACAGAACTTAACGCCATTGCGGCACCAGCAATCCACGGTGCTAATAAGCCCATAGCTGCAATCGGAATACCTGCGACATTATATCCAAACGCCCAGAATAGATTCTGCTTAATATTACGAATCGTCTTATCACTCGCATGAATCGCTTTAGGAACTAAATGAATGTCGCCACCTAAAATAGTAATGTCAGCCGCTTCAATCGCCACTTCTGTTCCTGTGCCCATCGCTATACCAATATCCGCTTTCACTAATGCAGGCGCATCATTAATACCATCACCAACCATCGCCACTTTATGATGGTCTGCTTGTAAGTTGGCAATGTGTTGCGCTTTATCTTCCGGTAAGACATTCGCGATGACTTGGTCAATACCAACCTCATCAGCAATCGCACGCGCCGTACGTTCATTATCCCCAGTCAGCATCACCGTACGAATATGCATCTCATTAAACTGTTGAATCGCTTCTTTCGCAGAAGCCTTCACCGTATCCGCGACAGCAATCATGCCTTTCAACTCATTGTCATAAGCAGCTAACATAACCGTTTGACCTCGCGCCTCAAGCGATGCCATCTCAGAACGCACATCACTCATATCAATATTATTGTCTGTCATTAATTTACGATTGCCCACATATAACGTTTTACCTTCAACCTCTGCTTGCACCCCATGACCAGGTAACGTGCGGTAATCAGTAACCTCAGAAGTCACCGCGCCTTGTTCACGCGCATAACTAACAATCGCATAAGCCAACGGGTGCTCTGAATTACTTTCAACAGACGCCATAAATGACAATATGTCTTTTGCTCCTTGAAAATAGGTTACCTCAGGTTTCCCATGTGTTAACGTACCCGTTTTATCAAACACCACTGTATCAACCTGGTGAGTACGTTCTACATATTCGCCACCTTTAAATAAAATACCATGTTCAGCAGTGCGTCCAGTCCCGACCATGATAGACGTAGGTGTAGCAAGACCCAGCGCACATGGGCAAGCAATGACCAACACAGAGATGGCTGCGACTAAGGCATCTTCAAATTGCCCAGGATGAACAAATACAATCCAAATTAAAAATGTAAGGGCAGCAATACCAATAACAATTGGCACAAAATAGCCAGAAATAATATCAGCTAAACGTTGAATAGGGGCTTTAGAACTTTGTGCATCTTCGACAACTTTAATAATGTTAGACAACGCAGTGTCTTTACCCACTTTAGTCGCTTTAATCGTAATAACACCATTTGTATTCATTGTCGAACCGATGACCGTATCATCGACTTGCTTGTCAATTGGCATTGATTCACCAGTTAACATCGATTCGTCTATAGCCGTTTCGCCTTTAATAATTTGACCATCTACCGGTATTTTTTCACCAGGTTTAATCAACAATGTATCGTTCACATTGACTTGATCTAAAGGCACCATCCGCTGTGTACCATCATCATTAACAATACGTGCTTCTTTCGCTTGTAAGTTTAATAACTCACTTAATGCATTGGTTGTTTGTGATTTCGCACGTGCTTCTAAATATTTTCCGAACAGAATTAGCGTAATTAATACGGCACTCGTTTCGAAATATAGATGAGGCGTGGTAGTAGTGCCAACTAGCCACTTAATCATTTCATAAATGCTATAAAAGTAAGCAGCACTTGTACCCAAAGCGACTAACACATCCATATTGGCGCCCCCATTACGCAAGTTCTTATATGCGCCTACATAGAATTGCCAACCGATAATAAATTGGATAGGCGTCGCTAAAATAAATTGAAACCAAGGATTCATTAAAATATCAGGCAAGTACATATTGAATAAATGAACGAACATGGTCATTAAGAGCGGAAAAGAAAGGATTGCAGAAATCATTAATTTGTTACGTTTATGCTTTAATTCTCGTTCTTTACGTGAGGTTTGTTCTTCCTCGGTTTGTTTTGGTTCAGCATCATAACCCAACTTTTGAATACGACCCATCAATGAATCAACATCTGTTTGTCCAGGATAATAATCAATGGATGCTTGTTCAGTTGTTAAATTGACAGTAGCTTGTTTCACACCTGCCGTTTTATTTAGCACCTTTTCAATACGGTTAGAACACGCAACGCAGGTCATCCCAGTAATATCTAATTCTGCTTTATCAGTGGCTACATCATAGCCTAACTTTTGAACAATCTCGACAAAATCATCCACTTTATATTCACTGGAATCATACTTAATGTTGGCTTGTTCAGTCGTTAAATTAACTTGAGCATCAACATGATCCATTTTATTAAGACGTTTCTCTATTCTATTAGAGCATGCAGCACACGTCATACCAGTAATGGCTAACGTGGTTTTACTATCTTGACTCATTTTTTGCACCTCCTCGGATGTTCATGTTTAATATACCCCCTAAGGGTATTTCAGTCAATGACTCTGTTTACACATTAAAAAAGCACACATGTCAGAAGGGAATCTAACATGCGTGCGCTCACTTACACAGTATTCATTTTAGAAAAAATCTGAAGGATTGAAGTGTTCTAAATGTAAATCTTTTAAATTATTGAAATCGTAATTTGAAATTGTTTGCACAAATTGACCATTTCTGACTTCATCGTAATAGTGATTGGCTTCGTTAATAATATCGTGATCTTGGAACGTTTTTACAATGCCCAAGATAATTAGCAAAGTAATAATGCCTTTGAATATACCTTTCATGTGTTATCGCACTCCTTGTCTTTCTCTCTTTTAGGACAAATTACTGAGGATAATTCATTTTCTCTTTAATTTAACTTTATTATATAAGGTTATTGAATAAATTTCATGCGTCCTTAGTACGGATTTACTATCATTCAAAAGTTGTAAATAAATTGAATGAGATGAGACAAATTTCTTATGTTCAAAATTGATGATATCTAACTCAAATTGGATGTGAAAACTAAAATATTTTAATTTCTGTCTTACTCTCGGTAATTGTTTTAAAACTTCAATAAATGGGAACGGTTAAGTAAATAACAAAGGAGTGAGCATGAATGAATTTATTAGAATTTCATAAAAAAATAAAAGGCTATACTCAATCGAAACAACCTGGCAGTGAGAAGGATATGGATCCAAGACCAGTATCAGAATTAGATGAATATAAAGCTGCAGGTAAATTAAAAGGTAAAGTAGCACTTATTACTGGTGGTGACTCAGGTATTGGTCGCTCAGTAGCAATCTTATTTGCGAAAGAAGGCGCAAATGTTGCTATCGGTTATTATAATGAACATGAAGATGCTGAAGAAACAGTTAATCATCTTAAAGACATCGGCGTAGAAGCGAAAGCTTACGCACATGATTTAAAAGATGAACAACAATCTAAAGATTTAGTGGAAAATGTAGTTAATGACTTTGGCGGTTTAAATATCTTAGTTAATAACGGTGCAGTTCAATTTCCACAAGATGATTTCTTAGATATTACGCCAGAACAATTCAAAGAAACATTTGATACAAATATCTTTGGTATGTTCTTCTTATCACAAGCAGCTGTGCCTCACTTACATGAAAATGATACAATCATTAACACAACAAGTGTTACGGCTTATCGTGGTTCAGGTCACTTAATTGATTATTCTTCAACTAAAGGTGCGATTGTATCATTCACTCGTTCATTAGCGACTACATTAATGGAGAAAAATATTCGTGTAAACGGCGTCGCTCCTGGTCCAATTTATACACCACTTATTCCATCTACATTTGATGAAGATAAAGTGGAAAATCAAGGTGGCGACACACCAATGGGTAGACGTGGCCAACCAGCAGAACTTGCACCTGCCTATGTATTCTTAGCTACTAATGCAGATAGCTCTTATATTACAGGTCAAATTATCCATGTAAATGGTGGAGATTATATTACGTCATAATATGACATAATTATAAAGATTAAAGTCCCTGGAAGTGAATTTGCTTCTAGGGGCTTTTTAATTTTTTACTATTAATAAGTAATGGACTTTTCGTGCTAAATGAGCAAAGATTGTTTAAACTTTAACTAAATATAAAAGTAGGTGAGACATATGACTGAAAAAGATAAAATGTTAGCGCATCAATGGTATGATGCTAATTTCGATGAAGCATTAGACGCGGATCGTGTTCGTGCAAAAGACTTATGCTTTGAACTCAATCATACGCACCCAAGCAATAAAGAAAAAAGAAAAGAAATACTAACCGAATTATTTGGATACGAAGCGGAGAACTTAGCGCTAATGAGTCCATTTGATACGGATTATGGTTGGAATGTGAAACTAGGACGAAATGTATTTGTAAATAGCAATTGCTACTTTATGGATGGCGGAGGTATCACTATTGGTAATGACGTCTTTATTGGTCCTTCATGTGGTTTTTATACCGCGCATCATCCACTTACATACAAAGAACGTAATAAAGGTCTTGAACTAGCACAGCCTATTACAATTGGTAATAATATTTGGTTTGGCGGAAATGTCGTAGTGACGCCTGGGGTCACTATTGGTGATGGTTCAGTTATTGCAGCTGGGAGTGTAGTAACAAAAGATGTACCAGAGAATAGTTTAGTCGCTGGCGTTCCAGCCAAAGTGATACGAACAATTACTGAAGACGATACACCTAAAATAAGTGACTTGTGATAACTATAAAACCTCTAAGCGTATGATATAAATACAACTTAGAGGTTTTAAATTGTTAATTTAATTATATATACAATTTTTATTATTATAAGCTAGATAGGCTTTAATACCTTCATCAATAGTATATTGAGGTGCATATCCTAAGGCTTGAAGTGGCGTAATGTCAGCACAAGAATGCTTAATATCGCCAAGTCGTGGTGCTTTAAATGTATATGGAATGCTATATCCGAAGCCCTTTTCAAAAGCACTAAAGACCGCTTTCAAATTGGTTTGTGATCCAGTGCCTACGTTATAAATTTGACCGTTTGTTTCAGAAGATTGAACGGCTAACCATAATGCAGAAATTAAATCATCAATATAAACAAAATCACGCGTTTGTTCGCCATCTCCATAGAAAGTAAACTCGGATTGATGGATGAATTTATTATTCATAATTGATAAAACACCCGAATAATCAGAATTTGGGTTTTGTCTAGGACCATAAACATTAAAGAATCTTAAACAAGCACAAGGAATTTGATAGAGATTATTATAAATTTTAGCATATTGTTCTCCTGAAAATTTCTGTATCGCGTACGGAGAAAGTGGGAAAACTTTTGATTCAGAAACTGACTTTGGCAAACCAGGTAGATTACCATAAACTGCTGCTGAAGAAGCAAATATTAATTTTTTAATATTTGGATTCCATTTACGTGTCGCTTCTAATAAATTGACTGTCGCTTTAATGTTTACTTCATTAGAAAGTTGAGGTTTTTCTATCGTTTCAACGACGCTTACCATAGCTGCTAGATGAATAATATAATCAAATTGTTCTTTTTTGATTAAATGCGTTACAAAGTTGAAATCAGTGATATCTTTTATATAAATATTTTCTTTTTTAACAAAAGGGATATTTTCCAAAAAGCCAGTGCTAAGATTATCTATAACATGAACGTCGATGTTTTCATTAATAAATTTTTCTACTACATGAGAGCCAATAAAACCTGCTCCCCCTGTAATTAATACTTTCATAAATATACTTCCTTTTCTCTAGATGTCGGTAATTTGTGCTGATTATATTATACTGCATTTTTATAAAATTATGAATTGAATATAAAATAATATTATTTTACAAAATGTAAATGTGAAAGAAAAGTGTCCATTATTTAGACAAGTAAAACTTTTCAGAAAACTGAGTGTAAGCGATTGCAAAATGGAGTAACTACATAGTAAAATGAAGGTAATGATACGAATTATCATTTCATGTAAGGCAAGTTTTAAATCAAGTGTTTTAAATTCTTACAAATACATAGGGGGTAATTAAGAATGGTAGTACCTTTCAAAAATGAACCTGGGATTGATTTTTCAGTACAAGAAAATGTGGAAAGATTTCAAAAAACATTAGAACAAGTAAAAAGTGAGTTAGGTCAAACACTTCCAATTGTTATTGATGGGGAGCATATTACTAAAGATGATACATTCGATTCAATTAATCCAGCGAATACTTCTGAAGTGATTGCTAAAGTTTCAAAAGCAACTAAAGAAGACGTGGACAAAGCATTTGAATCTTCAAATAAAGCCTATAAAGAGTGGCGTAAATGGTCACACAGAGATCGTGCAGAATTATTATTACGTGTAGCAGCAATCATTCGTCGTCGTAAAGAAGAAATTTCTGCTGTTATGGTATATGAAGCAGGTAAACCATGGGATGAAGCGGTTGGTGACGCTGCAGAAGGTATTGATTTCCTTGAATATTATGCACGTTCAATGATGGATTTAGCTGAAGGTAAACCAGTATTAGACCGTGAAGGCGAACATAATAGATATTTCTACAAACCTATTGGTACTGGTGTAACGATTCCGCCATGGAACTTCCCATTCGCAATTATGGCTGGTACAACAATGGCACCTGTAGTTGCAGGTAACACAGTATTATTAAAACCAGCTGAAGATACAGTTTTAACAGCTTACAAATTAATCGAAATCTTAGAAGAAGCAGGTCTTCCTAAAGGGGTAGTAAACTTTGTACCTGGTGATCCTAAAGAAATCGGTGATTACTTAGTAGATTCAGTGCATACACACTTTGTAACATTTACTGGTTCACGTGCAACTGGTACACGCATCTATGAACGCAGTGCTGTTGTTCAAGAAGGCCAAACATTCTTAAAACGTGTCATCGCTGAAATGGGCGGTAAAGATGCGATTGTTGTAGATGAGAATATTGATACTGACTTAGCAGCACAATCAATCGTAACATCTGCATTTGGCTTCTCAGGTCAAAAATGTTCAGCATGTTCACGTGCCATCGTACACAGCTCTGTATATGATGAAGTATTAGAAAAAGCAATTGAATTAACAAAAGACCTTACAGTAGGTAATACTGTAGATAATACTTTTATGGGTCCAGTTATTAATAAAAAACAATTTGATAAAATTAAAAAATATATCGAAATTGGTGGTGAAGAAGGTAAAATTGAAATCGGTGGCGAAGCTGACGATTCAACAGGTTACTTCATTAAACCAACCATTATTTCAGGCTTAAAATCTTCTGACCAAGTGATGCAAGAAGAAATCTTCGGTCCAGTCGTTGGCTTTACTAAATTTGATAACTTTGAAGAAGCAATCGAAATTGCTAACGATACAGATTACGGTTTAACAGGTGCAGTCATCACTAATAACCGTGAAAACTGGATTAAAGCAGTAAATGAATTCGATGTAGGTAACTTATACTTAAATCGTGGTTGTACTGCAGCAGTTGTAGGTTACCATCCATTCGGTGGTTTCAAAATGTCAGGTACAGATGCTAAAACTGGTAGCCCAGACTACTTATTAAACTTCTTAGAACAAAAAGTCGTTTCAGAAATGTTCTAAATTATAAATTTAAATGGGAGCCTCTCGTAGTAGAGTGCTCCCATTTGCTATATGTTATGACATTTTAGAATAATCTTGGCCATTCAACATCCAACGTACACCGTATTTGTCAGTAAATACGCCCATTTTACCACCCCAAAATTGTTCTGCAAATGGTAATTCGATATTAAGTGATTCATGATCTTTAATCTTATTGTAGAATTGTTGAACTTTTTCTGCATCTTCTTGATCATTAACGTCGAAATCAATTAATAGAGAAATGCCGTTATTAATATTTGCTACGCGTCCAAATGAGTCAGAACACAGAATTTTAACGCCTAGAACTTCGAATTCAGCATGCATAGTAGAATCTTCAACTTGTTCTTTAGTCATTCCGAAATCTTCTGCTTGGTTTTCTCCTACTTTTAATCGATTGATTTTAGTGGCACCAAACACATTTTCATAATACTCAAGTGCATCTTTAGCTTTTTCAAAAGACAAATATGGATGTAATTCAGTCATTTTACTTCCCCTTTTAAAATTAATGGCTTACAAGTACAATTTTATAAAATTCCAACGTGAAAGTCGATGATTTACTGACTACTTAACTTTTATATTAACGAGCTTGTGAAACATCTCATCCATCTCTTTAGGACTAAACGTCGAATTTTCATTTCGTTCCCATTCTAGAAAGCTAGTTAATACTGCGCCAAAGACATAAAACACTAAACTTGATGGTATTGAATTATCTATAGCATTCGGTGCATATTATCTTTAAATTCATTTTTTAAAAATTCAATTAAATAATTATTTCGAGCCTTCTCAAATTCTTTATCTTCTTGTTGTTTCACTTCAATACGAGAAATTTCCTCTCTATTGAAAGTAGTGGCTAAGGTATAAAAAGGATTATTTAAGCGCTCTTTAATATCTACAGAAAAATAAGCATTATGCGTTAACTTTAATAAGTAATTTAATAATTCATATTTATCATAAAAATGCTTATAAAACGTCGTACGATGTATTTGTGCATTTTCGCAAATTTTATTAACAGAAATGTTAGAGAACATTTCTTTTTCAAGTAAAAGATACAAGCTTCGAGTTAATGCCTTTTTAGTTTTAATCACTCTTAAATCTATATCGTTCATGTTATATTCCCCAAACATGTACACAATATAAAAAATAGAAGTAATACATATTATATAATTATAAGTTATATTTATACACAAATAAACCAATGATACCAAATATTTTGTGAATTAATAATAAAATATAAATAATTCATTTATTAAAATAATATATAAGTGTGCGAAAGAAACGTGGGTTTCAAAATTGTCACAAAGGGTATATTATTTAAAATAATCATTATAAATATGAAAAATTATTTAACAAATTTTAGTAATATAGTATTTTTTATAAAATTTTTCAATATTATCTATGGTTTTTATAAAAATACTCTATATGGGAGGATTAAGTACGATGAAAGGTAGTAAAAGATTAGATCAAATTAAAGAAGATAACAAAAAACAACTAAAAAAATTATTTAAATATGATAAAAGTAACGCATTATCATTTAGTAAAGAAGACCGTGAAAAAGTTCAAGACAAATACGGTGTATATGTGATTTTCGATAAAAAAACACCAATCTTTGTCGGACAAACTGGTGGTTTTTCTACAGGATACCAACCAATTACTAAAGATTTATTCAATAAATTAGGACAATATAATTTAAAATCTGGCGTTGGAACTACTAAGTTCAAAAAAGCTTTAGCTCAAGAAAAAGGCGTAAGCGAAGATGATATTAAAAATATTACTGCTGAAGAATATGGATTAAAATTCCAATATGTAAACGTCAAAGATGAACCAGCATTTATTAACGTTTTAGAAATTTTAGCTTTAGAATATGCTAAAGACAAAGGTTATGAATTATATAATTTCTAATATAATAAACAAGGGAGTGCACTATATTAAGTTATAGTGCACTCTCTTTTTATGTTAAAGATGTTTAGTTTCTTTTTTAGTATTTCTGTATTTATGTTTATAATAGCTTGAAAGTTTCAAATCGTGAATAAATGAAATCAGCGGTCTAATCATCATTTGGATACTTCCAATTACAAAAAGCACTGTCCCTGCAAATACAGTATTGTCACTAAAAAAAAACTTCCCACTAAAAAGATTAAACCTAATACAATATCATTAATTTGATATAAAGCTTTATAAAAGAATGATATTTGTTTAGCGTGGTCATCTTCATTAAATTTATTCGTATTGAAATGTAAATCAACGTCATCTTTATTCAAACCTGCCATCAGCAATTCCTCCATTACTTTAATAATTGAAGTTTCCCGTTGTACATTCATTCCAAACTTCGTCATAATAACCACAAAGGAGTGAGAGTCATGCCTTATTCAATGCTATATACATCGCCCGTGCAGAATTTAGAAATTATTAGTGATGGTACTGCAATTACACACGTATTGTACAAATATAATTCTTCAGATTTAGAGTATCCGACACATTCGAATTTAGCTATTTTCGGAAAAGTAAAGCAATGGTTGGACGACTATTTCTTAGGAAATAACCCTACAATTGATTTTCCATTAAAACCTCAAGGAACTGAATTTCAACGACTCGTTTGGAAAGTTTTACAAGGTATTGAATACGGTGAGTTTGTAACGTATGGAGATGTTGCTAAACAAGTAGGTAAAACACTAAATAAGCCTAAAATGTCAGCCCAAGCAGTAGGGGGCGCAGTAGGTAAAAATCCAATTTCAATTATCATTCCATGTCACCGTGTAGTAGGAAAAGACGGAAGTTTAACAGGGTATGGAGGTACAATTGATAACAAAATTAAATTATTAGAAATCGAAAAAGCCGATATGACAAACCTATACAGACCATCCCATTCCACAAAACCATAAAAAAGAAGCCGTACTAACACGACTTCCATTTAACATATTATTTTGACTATAAATTAAAACATAAATCATAAAATGACTTTGTTTGAAGCTTAATAAAACATAATCATTATGAGCCTCAGGACTACACCACTTAGGAAAGAAATTCGAGAGATGAACAACAAGTGACGTTGTGTGACGCCCGAGGGAGCAGCGATTTAATGGACTTAAGTGCTTACACACTTAAGTAAGTAGTTCTAAGATAGATTACGAAGTGTAGTTGTGAAGACTCCTGTATTGATTATTAATGAACATAAGTGCTATGGCACTTATGTAAGATATTCTAAAGATGAACTACGAATGACGTTGTGTGACGCCTGAGGGAGCAGGATGAGTGTCGAGACCAAGGCTCGACCCAGCCCCCTAGGCAAGCATCACAACGAAACTAGTGGCTGTCCATCTAAGAATTTCTTAACAACTAGAGCGCAATGAAAATCCATTTATAGATTATTCAGGACGATGATATTGTCTAATATCTTCTTCAATACTTTCTAAATAGAAGATATCCTTGTCGTCTTCAGATTTCTCAGCAACATGATCAAACTCTAACTCATCAAAACGGTTAAAGTATGCTTCATACGTTTCCACTGAAACTTCTTCACGATGATTCAATAATGCTTTATGACCTTCTTTATCTAAATGATTTTCAAAGCCATCAACTAACGTAGCACTAAAGAATTCGCCAACTGAACCAGAACCATAACTGAATAAACCAATCGTTTGTCCAGCTTTTAAGTCTCTATTTTCAAGTAAAGAAATTAAACTTAAATATAAAGAACCAGTATAAATGTTACCTACATAACGGTTATAGTATACAGCATCTTCATAACCAGCAGTTAAACGCTCTTGTGTCGTTTCGTCCGCATCATTAATAATTGAATCTAATGCTTTTTTACCCATCTTAGTGAATGGAACATGGAAACATAATGATTCGAAATCAGATAATGATTTACCTTCACGACGTGCATATTCTCCCCAACTTTCTTGGAAAGATTTAATATAAGCATCTTTAGATAATGCACCAGCTACAAGTGGATATTTATGGCCTGTTGGTCGCCAGAAATCATACACATCTTCAGTGTATGCCACAGCATCATCATTTAATTCTAAAATGCTAGGATTATGAGAAATCACCATTGCAACTGCACCGGCACCTTGAGTGGGTTCACCGCCTGATTGGATACCATAACGTGCTGTATCGCTCGCGATGACTAACACTTTCTCGTTAGGACGTTTCTCAAGATAATCTTTTGCAAGTTGAATCGCTGGTGTTGCCGCGTAACATGCTTCTTTCATTTCGAAACAACGAGCAAATGGTTGAATATCTAATAAGTTGTGAATTTGAACAGTAGCTGCTTTTGCATTATCAATTGCTGATTCAGTAGCGACGATAACCATTCCGATATGTTTTTTATCATCTTCTGTTATAATATCCTTAGCAGCATTAGCTCCCATAGATACGATATCTTGTGATACTGGACTTACAGCCATTTGGGTTTGTCCAATACCTATTAAAAATTTATTTGGATCAACTTGGCGTGCTTCTGCAAGTTTAGCCATGTCTACATAGTATTTAGGGACGTAAAAATTAATTTTATCGATACCTATACTCACGGGCATTACATCCTTTCAAAATAGTAGTATTAATCATATTAATAATAGAAACGTTATATAAATAATCAAAATATTATAAAATTTCGGGAAGCGTTTTCATTCAAAGTGTTGAAATGCATAATTAAATATTGTTTAATGCTATTAAATGTAATAGTAATGCTTGAACCAACATTGAATGAAACGTTTATTTCATTGCTATTATTAACAATCATATTAGTAATCATTTTACCAAAATCAATAACTAAAATACAATTATATATAAACTACATACAAGGAGATAAAGAATGAAAAAAATCGCTATTGTAAGTGCCAAAAGAACACCAATTGGCAGATATAAAGGGAAATTGAGAAACTATTCAGCAGTAGAACTAGGTACGACTGCATTAAAAGGTGCAATCGATGCCATTGATATCGACCCTAGCACAATCCAACAAGTCATCTTTGGTAATGTGTTACAAAGTGGTGTTGGACAAAACCCAGCGCGTCAAATCGCTATTAAAGCAGGTATTCCAGATGCGACGCCAGCAATGACAATCAATGAAGTATGTGGCTCAGGATTAAAAGCCATTATCTTAGGTAAACAATTGATTCAATTAGGTGAAGCGGACGTAGTAGCAGTTGGTGGTGTAGAAAGTATGACAAATGCACCACAACTTATTTTAAAAGAAGGCGAAGAACCTGTTGAGAGCTTCATGCATGACGGCTTAACAGATGCTTTCCATTACGTACCAATGGGCGTGACTGCTGAAAATATTGCTGAGAAATATGACATCACGCGTGAAATGCAAGATGAATTTGCGAATAATTCACAACTTAAAGCTGCTAAAGCGACAGAAGCAGGTAAGTTTGATAACGAAATTATCACGATGAAAGACGCTGAAGGCGAAGCGATGACATCAGATGAAGGTGTGCGTCCAAATACAAGTGTAGAGAAACTTGCGACGTTAAAGACCATTTTCAAAGAGAACGGTACAGTGACTGGTGGGAATGCTTCAAGCATTAATGATGGTTCATCTGCGTTAATCTTAATGGAAGAATCATATGCGAAAGAACATGGTTTCGAAATTCTTGGTATTATTGGCGATTACGCAGAAGTTGGTTGTGATCCACAATTCATGGGATATGCACCATTCTACGCAGTTGAAAAGTTATTAGAAAAAACGAATAGCAAAATCGACAACGTTGATATCGTAGAAATGACGGAAGCATTTGCAGCTCAAAGTATTCCAGTTAAAGACAATTTACATATTACTGATGAGAAGTTGAACATCTACGGTGGAGCGATTGCTTTAGGTCATCCAATTGGCGCAAGTGGTGCACGCTTAGTAACAACATTAGTGAACGCGCTTGAACAAGAAGACAAACAAACAGGTATCGCAACTGCTTGTATCGGTGGCGGTTTAGGTATCGCATTAATGGTTGAAAAAGGGGCACAGTAAAATGAAGAGTTTAGACAAAGCGTTTCGTCATTTATCACGTGAAGATAAGTTGAAACAATTAGTCGAATACGGTTGGTTAAATGACGATAATTATGGGGTATTACGCAACAATCCGATGATTAATGAAGAAGTAGCCAATAGTTTAATCGAAAATGTGATTGGACAAGGCACATTACCAGTAGGGTTATTACCTAAAATTATTGTTGATGACAAAGAATATGTTGTGCCAATGATGGTGGAAGAACCTTCTGTGGTTGCAGCAGCAAGTTATGGTGCGAAACTAGTTAACAATACTGGCGGTTTCAAAACGGTTAAGAGTGAGCGTTTGATGATTGGACAAATCGTCTTTGATGCAGTAGAAGATACAGAGGCCTTAGCGCAGGATATTAAAAATATTGAGCCTCAAATTAAACAAATCGCTGATGAAGCGTATCCATCTATCATTGAACGCGGTGGCGGTTATCGTCGTATTGATATTGATACATTCCCTGAGCAACAATTGCTATCTCTAAAGGTCTTTGTAGATACGAAAGATGCGATGGGCGCCAATATGCTTAACACAATTTTAGAAGCGATTACAGCTCATTTGAAAAATGAGTTCCCCAACCGCGACGTGTTAATGAGTATTTTATCAAATCATGCTACAGCGTCTGTTGTACGTGTACAAGGTGAAATCAAAGTCGAAGATCTAAATAGAGGAGAACGTTCAGGTGAAAAAGTAGCTAAACGTATGGAACGTGCTTCAGTACTTGCACAAGTAGATATTCATCGTGCAGCGACACATAATAAAGGTGTCATGAACGGTATTCATGCAGTAGTATTAGCCACAGGTAATGATACACGTGGTGCAGAAGCAAGTGCACATGCGTATGCGGGTCGTGATGGTCAATACCGAGGTATTGCTACATGGAAATATGATGAAGACCGCGGTCGTCTTGTGGGTACCATTGAAGTACCGATGACTTTAGCGATTGTCGGTGGTGGCACGAAAGTATTGCCAATCGCTAAGGCTTCATTAGATCTATTAAATGTAGAAACGGCACAAGAACTTGGACAAGTCGTTGCTGCCGTAGGATTAGCACAAAACTTTTCAGCATGCAGAGCCTTAGTCTCTGAAGGTATTCAAAAAGGCCATATGAGCTTACAATATAAATCATTAGCGATTGTTGTAGGTGCTCAAGGTGATGAAATTGCTAAAGTAGCAGACGCTTTAAAACAAGAACCTAAAGCCAATACTGCTGCTGCACAACGTATTTTAGAAGAATTAAGAAATTAATAATAAAGTATGAATAGAATGTAGGTTTAGCATGCGAATGTTAAGCCTACTTTTTTAATGAAAAGAAAAAATCCCTTAATGAGGTAAGTAAGACATTGGTACTTATCTCATTAAGGGATTCTTATATATTTAAAGATCATTAAATTTAGTAAATGTAGTTATAACTGCGTGCAGCACTTCTGCTTAAGTAACGTGTGCCGTATCCAAGTGGTACGTTATAGTTATATTCTGATACTAAAATGCTTCCATTATTATAAACGCGTTCTACAACGGCTACGTGGCCATAATATCCTGCAGTTGATTGCATTACTGCGTAGCGACGAGGAACGTGGCCTGTTCTATATCTTGAACGTTGTGCATTGTAATACCAGTTCTTTGCGTTGCCCCATCTATTTGAAACAGGTTTACCTAATTGAGCGCGACGTTAGTATGCCCACCAAGTACATTGCCCTCTATTGTAATAGTTATATGATGCAGCGTGAGAAACGTGCGTGTGTTCAATATTTTGATATGTGAAAGTTCCAGCGAACATGATTCCAGTAGCTAATAAAAGACGTGATAATAATTTTTTGAATTTCATTTTGTTCTCCCCAAAATATAAAATACTTAAAAACTGTATTTATCATATTCGCTAAAAAGGTGTAATACAATATAAGAAATCAATTATACAAGTAAATGTAATATGTATGAAATATTCCATTAAGTTTTGTAACTAATTTTACAAATTTGTGATTTTAGTAAAGTAAAAGGGGTATGTTGTAAAAAGAAAAAGAAAACGAACGCCCCGAAAGGCGTCCGTCATCTGAGATGATACTTCCATGAATGTATAACTACATTATTAGAAATCATACATTTGTGAATTGGTTAAAAACAGACAAAGCTCTTTTAACAATAGTCACCGGTATGTTTTCTAGACACGGATTATGTCGAAAGTATGTCAATATTTCGATTTGGCTCTTCACGTCTCTAGGGAAATTGTTATCTTGATTAATCCAATTTACCAATTCACCTAATGGTGTGTCATCACCAACAAAATTTTGCATAAATTCGTAAAAGCTCAATGCCTCACCTCGATATTCAATTTAAGCCGTTACGATTACAACATTTTTTGCAAAATAAAAATACCAATGAGTTTAATTTAAATTGAATACAAATATATTATTTTAGATTAATTGAGTATTTTATAGTAATGAAAATATGATTTTGTATAACGTATAGCGTGTGCGTGTATATGTTATCAAAGTCATATTTTTTATATTTATCATTTTATGTAAGCGTACCGTAATGGATTTTAATTTTCCAAAAAATAAATTTGTGTATAATATTAGTAGAAGTAAAAGCAAAGAGGGTGAGCATTTGGATATCAAACATATGAAGTACTTTATGGAAGTTGTAAATCAAGGTGGTATGACAAATGCTTCAAAGTCTTTATATATCGCCCAACCGACAATCAGTAAAGCGATTAAAGATATAGAAAATGAGCTCAAGATGACGTTATTTGATCGTCAAAAACGTTATTTAGTGCTTACTGATGCAGGTAAGGTATTCTATAAAAAGTGTGAAGAAATTATCGCATTATATGATAATATTCCTTATGAAATCAATGGGCTACTTGGGCTTGAAACAGGTCATATTAATATTGGTATGTCTGCCGTGATGGACATGCAACACTTTATATATATTCTAGGTGAGTTCCATAAACTCTATCCGAACGTGACATACAATTTGAATGAAAGTGGCGGTAAGTCAATTGAAACGCGTTTGATTAACGACCAAATCGATATCGGTATTACGACAATTCCTATTAATGAGAATGTCTTTGACTATTTGTCATTATATAGTGAGGATTTAAGATTAGTAGTCAGCGGTGAACATGAGTTGGCGATGCGCGATTCAGTGACGATGGCTGATTTGAAGAATGAAGACTTCATCATGTTCAATGAAGATTTCTATCTTAACGATAAGATTATTGCGGCTGCTAAGAATTCTGGCTTCATACCCAATACAGTTTCAAATGTGTCGCAATGGAATTTTATAGAGTATCTATTGTTGGCGCAGTTAGGGGTAAGTATTTTACCGGAACATATTGCGAGCATGTTAAAAGATAATATTAAAAGCATCAAGATTGAAGATCCAGGTATGCGTTGGGAACTTGGCGCAATATGGAAGAAAGATAAATTACTAAGTCATGCCACTTCAAAGTGGATTGAATTTATGAGTGAACGCTTAAAATACGACTGATTATTTGAATCATTCGCTGAGAAGCGGGAAAGTGAAATCTTCTAATTACAGTAGATTTCATTGGCCTGCTTTTCTTTTATTTGAAAATGAAAACAATATGGCATAGCGCAAACAAAACTGACTTTTTCTAAAATAAAACGGTTACATAGAAAAAAACTATAGATAACATTTAAAATGAGTATTTTTATAGTTTTTCAACATAAATTACAATTATGAATATAGTTTTAAATTTAGCTGTAACAATTTAGACATATTTTAGTGGAGGTTCAGTCACCTTGAAAAAAGCGCTCATAATTGCACAAATTATCGTTCAAGTTGCCATTATTATAGTCATTAGTTATATAGGAAGTTTGCTGCAAGATCTCTTACACATTCCACTTGCTGGCAGTATTGTAGGTATGATTTTGCTATATCTTTTATTAGAATTTAAAATCCTTCGCATTAACTGGATATCAGAAGGTGCAGAATTTTTATTATCGACGATGGTGTTCTTCTTTATCCCATCAGTTGTCGGTATTATGGATGTTTTTTCTAATATTACTAAGAGCTATATCATCTTCTTCTTATTAATTATAGTAGGTACAAGTTGTGTTGCCCTTGTTTCAGGTTATATCGCTGAAAAAATGGTAAAAGAACCTAATACCAAGAAAGGTAATGAGTTAAGATGATATTAAAAGCAATTTTTATGATATTGTTAACCGTCGTAATGTACCTATTGGCAAAAAGGTTACAATTTAAATATAACAATCCATTGTTAAACCCTGCCTTAATCGGTTCTATTGGTGTGATTATCGTTTTATTAGCTACACATCAAAATTATCATGATTATATGGCTGGTGGTAAATGGATTAATCATTTACTAAACGCGACTGTTGTGTGTTTAGCGTATCCACTTTATAAGAATCGACATAAAATCATTGAGAATATGAGTATCATATTTTCAAGCGTAATGGCTGGAGTCATTCTTAATTTTGTGTTAGTGTTTAGTTCGTTAAAGTTGTTAGGTTACTCTGAAAAAACGATTGTGACAATATTACCTCGTTCCATCACAGCTGCTGTAGGCATCGAAGTATCTCATGAATTAGGTGGTACAGATACGATTACCGTATTATTCATTATTACTACAGGGCTAATAGGGAGTATGATGGGTTCAATGTTATTGAAAGTAGGTAATTTCAAAACATCGATCGCAAGAGGCTTAACATACGGTAACGCATCACATGCGTTTGGCACGGCAAAAGCGTTAGAACATGATATTGAATCTGGCGCGTTTAGTTCAATTGGAATGATATTAACAGCTGTAATTAGTTCAATACTTATTCCAATTATGATTATTTTATTTTATTAATGGGAATATGAAATAAGTACTCGTACAAGTTAGGAAAGGAGCTATTTGTTAAAATGGCGAAAATTAAAGCAAATGAAGCATTAGTCAAAGCATTAGAAGCATGGAAAATTGATCACCTATATGGTATCCCAGGGGACTCTGTTGACGCAGTAGTAGATAGCTTACGTACAGTAAGAGATTCATTTAAATTCTATCACGTACGTCACGAAGAAGTAGCAAGTTTAGCAGCTGCTTCATACACTAAAATTACAGGGAAAATTGGTGTAGCATTAAGTATCGGTGGTCCTGGTGTTGTTCACTTATTAAACGGTATGTATGACGCTAAAATGGACCGTGTACCTCAACTTATTATTGCTGGTCAAACTAACAGCACATTATTAGGTACTAAAGCATTCCAAGAAACAAATATTTCTAAAATGGTTGATGACGTAGCAGTATTCCATCACCAAATTCAAAAAGGCGATAACGTATTCGACGTTGTTAATGATGCAATCCGTACTGCTTATGAAAAACGCGGTGTTGCTGTAGTTATCTGTCCTAACGACTTATTAACTCAAAAAATCAAAGATACAACGAATCGCCCAGTAGATACAATCAAACCTAAAGCACCATCACCAACATTCCGTAGTATTAAAAAAGCAACTAAATTAATCGATAAAAGTAAAAAACCAGTTATGCTTATCGGTGTAGGTGCTCAAAATGCTAAAGAAGAATTACGTGAATTTATCGAAGCGGCAAAAATTCCAGTAATTCACACATTACCAGCTAAAACAATTTTACCTGATGACCACCCATACAGCATTGGTAACTTAGGTAAAATCGGTACGAAAACATCTTACCAAACAATTCAAGATGCTGACTTATTAATCATGGCAGGTACAAACTACCCTTACGTAGATTACCTACCTAAGAAAAATATCAAAGCAATTCAAATCGATACTAACCCAGATGTAATTGGTAAACGTTTCAATATTAACGTTGGTATCGTTGGTGACACTAAAGTTGCTTTCCATCAATTAACTGAAAGCATTAGACACGTTCCAAATCGCCCATTCTTAGAGAAAACTTTACAACGTAAAGCTGTTTGGGATAAATGGATGGAACAAGATATGAGCAACGAAAGTTCTCCAATTCGTCCAGAACGCTTAATGAAATCAATTAGTAAATTCAGCACTGACGATGCTGTATTCTCAATTGACGTTGGTACTTCAACAGTTTGGTCAACTCGTTACTTAAACTTATCTGTAAATAATAAATTCATTATTTCATCATGGTTAGGTACAATGGGTTGCGGTCTTCCAGGTGCTATCGCTTCTAAAATTGCTTACCCTAAACGTCAAGCAATTTCAATCACTGGTGACGGTGCCTTCCAAATGGTAATGCAAGACTTTGCAACTGCTGTTCAATATGATTTACCAATGACAATCTTTGTTATGAACAACAAACAATTATCATTCATTAAATATGAACAACAAGCTGCCGGTGAATTAGAATATGCGATTGATTTCTCTGATATGGATCACGCTAAATTCGCTGAAGCTGCAGGCGGTAAAGGTTATGTCTTAAAAGACCCTAACCGTATCGATGAAGTTGTAGAAGCTGCATTAAATGAAAATGTACCAACTATCGTTGACGTACATGTTGATCCAAATGCTGCGCCATTACCAGGTAAAATTGTTAATGAAGAAGCAATCAACTATGGTAAATGGGCTTACAGATCAATCACTGAAGATAAAAAATTAGACTTCGATGAAATTCCACCAATTTCAGTAGCAGCTAAACGTTTCTTATAATATCAATTCTTTAGGGAAGCTTACCTTAACAGGTAAGCTTCTTTTTTATGTGTACATAATTAAAGTAGTTCTAAGATAGATACTCACTCACTTAAGTTGAGATGCTTGCCTAGGGGGCTGGGTCGAGCCTTGGTCTCGACACTCATCCTGCTCCCTCAGGCGTCACACAACGTCATTCGTAGTTCATCTTTAGAATTTCTTACATAAGTGCCATAGCACTTATGTTCATTAATAATCAATACAGGAGTCTTCACAACTACACTTCGTAATCTACCTTAGAACTACTTACGTAAGTGTTTGAACACTTACGTTTGTTAATAAACTTAAATCCCTCAGGCGTCACTCAACTACGTTTCATTTTCTATCTTAGAACTACTTACATAAGAAACTTTAGCGTTTAGAGGTATTAAATTAATAATAAATGCAATTTCACAACTTCTGTTCGTAATTTATCGTAAGATTATTTTTTAGTATGTAAGAACTTAATTTTTAAGACTTCTTTTCTAATGAGGAATTAATATAACGATAGTTTTTATGTAATATTTAAGTTTTGTAGAAATAATTTTAAAAAACGATAAAGTGGGAAAAAAGTATTGAAAACGTTTTACTATGTGTATATAATAAAAAATAATTAAAAAAAGAACTGCGTGTTACTATTAAATTAGGCATAAGCAAATTAGAGATTAAGATATATTAAACGTCTTAATTAGGATACAAAATAGCTATGATGATTACTTTACATATTAGTAATAGGTTAATTATAAGGCTCTGTAATTTGTATCCTTGAAAGTAGAAAAGATGACGGGAGAGATTTACGCTCATTAAAATGAGTATGAATTGCGATTGCGTTGTCTTAAACATACTTTCCTCTATTTGCTTATGTCTTCTTTGTTGTCATAAAGTTCGTAAAATTAGTTTAGAAGGGAATAGGGCTTATGTTTAAGAAGTTTTTCGGTCAATTGCAACGTATTGGTAAAGCGTTAATGTTACCAGTTGCGATTTTACCAGCTGCTGGTATTTTACTTGCGTTCGGTAATGCAATGCATAACGAACAATTAGTTAAACTAGCGCCATGGTTAAAAATGGATGTCTTCGTCATGATTTCATCTGTCATGGAAGCAGCTGGACAAATTATCTTTGATAACTTGCCGTTGCTATTTGCAGTCGGTACAGCACTTGGACTAGCTGGTGGTGACGGGGTTGCCGCTTTAGCTGCTTTAGTAGGTTACTTAATTATGAATGCGACAATGGGTAAAGTAATGAATATCACAATTGATGATATTTATAGCTACGCAAATGGCGCAAAAGAATTAAGCCAAGCTAATAAATTACCAGCGAACGCTTTAATCTTAGGTATTCCAACACTTCAAACAGGTGTGTTTGGTGGTATCATCATGGGGGCACTTGCAGCATGGTGTTACAATAAATATTACAATATTACGTTACCAGCATTCTTAGGCTTCTTTGCAGGTAAACGTTTCGTACCAATTGTTACGTCAGTCGTAGCAATCATCACAGGTATCGTATTAAGTTTCGTTTGGCCACCAATCCAAGATGGTTTAAACGGTTTATCTAAGTTCTTATTAAATAAGAACTTAACATTAACAACATTTATCTTTGGTATTATTGAACGTTCATTAATTCCATTTGGTTTACACCACATCTTCTATGCACCATTCTGGTTTGAATTTGGTCAATATAAAGATCATGCAGGTGACTTAATTCGTGGTGACCAACGTATTTGGATGGCACAATTAAAAGATGGCGTACCATTTACAGCAGGGGCATTCACAACTGGTAAATATCCATTTATGATGTTCGGTCTTCCAGCTGCAGCTTTCGCAATCTACAGAAATGCACGTCCAGAACGTAAAAAAGTTGTTGGTGGTTTAATGTTATCAGCAGCTTTAACATCATTCTTAACTGGTATCACTGAGCCATTAGAATTCTCATTCTTATTTGTGGCACCATTATTATATGTCATTCACGTATTGTTAGCGGGTACATCATTCTTAGTCATGCACCTTCTAGATGTGAAGATTGGTATGACATTCTCTGGTGGATTTATCGATTATATCCTTTATGGTTTATTAAACTGGGATCGAACATACGCATTATTAGTCATTCCAGTAGGTTTAGTTTATGCGGTTGTTTACTACTTCTTATTTAGCTTTGCAATTAAGAAATTTAATCTTAAAACACCAGGTCGTGAAGACCAAGAACAAGAAATCCGTAACTCAAGTGTTGCGAAATTACCATTCGACGTTTTAGACGCAATGGGTGGTAAAGAAAACATCAAACATTTAGACGCATGTATCACACGTTTACGTGTTGAAGTAAATGATAAATCTAAAGTAGATGTTCAAGGATTAAAAGCATTAGGTGCTTCAGGTGTACTTGAAGTTGGAAATAATATGCAAGCTATCTTTGGTCCTAAATCTGACCAGATTAAACACGATATGGCGTTAATCATGAAGGGTGAAATCACTAAACCTAGTGAGACAACTGTGACTGAAGAAGTTTCAGATGAACCAGTTCATCTTGAAGACGTGAAAGAAACAGAAATTTATGCACCAGGTACGGGTCACATTATTCCATTATCAGAAGTGCCTGATAAAGTGTTCTCTGAAAAAATGATGGGTGATGGCGTTGGATTTGTTCCAGAAAAAGGAGAAATCGTAGCACCATTTGATGGTACGGTTAAGACCATTTTCCCAACTAAACATGCCATTGGATTAGAGTCAGATACTGGCGTAGAAGTATTAATTCACATTGGAATTGATACAGTGAAATTAAACGGTGAAGGTTTCGAAAGTTTAGTTAATGCGGATGAGCCTGTAACACAAGGTCAACCGTTAATGAAGATTAACTTAGCGTACTTACAAGAACATGCACCTAGCATCGTAACACCAGTGATTATTACAAATTTAGGCGATAAAACATTAACAGTTGAAGATGTGAAGTCAGTTGATCCTGGTAAAGCAATCATGAAAGTTAAATAATTTATAGATAAACCTCTTGTCAGCAATAATGGCAGGAGGTTTATTTTTGTGAAAAATAATTTACCAAAGTTCTATAGCACTATAGAGTAATAGAATCGTGATAATTACATTGATCACTTTATAATGTAGTTGATAGATTCGATTCATCATTTGTCCTAAAAGACTCCATACGATTGCACCAGCAATACCGATGATAATAAGTAAAATAGAGCGTATGTATGTAGAATTCCAAGCATTAGGTAATGTGAACGTGGTCAAACCAGTTAAAAAATATAACATCGCTTTGACATTAGTAGCTTGAATAAGTATTCCTTTAAGTACAGGACGTTTTAATGCTTCTTTAGCGCTATCAGGCTTTGAGATCAAAACATGGTATGCAAGATAAAGTAGGTAAAGCGTACCGATTATTTTCATAATAAAAATAAAATTATGATTATGTTTTAAAGGTTCGGAGAATATTAAAGCAATAGTCAATGTAAATAAAATACCTATAAAAACACCTAAATTAAAAGGTAATGATCGTATAAAACCTTTACGCTGACCTTCAGACATTGCCATGATAGTATTTGGACCAGGTGTGAATGACATTGTAGTAATAAAAAGTAAGTAAGAGAACAATCCGCATTTCTCCTCTCAAAAATAGTGAATAGGACTATTCTAGCACTATTGAATATATAAATGTAACAAAAATTAGATAATTCTGATAATTGAAAGTGTATTCTATGACTTATCATTTATCAATACCAAATGCACTGAAATCATATTCATCTAAATTAGCAGTTGTGCCGCCAACTAATACATCCTGTAAGTTTATTTATTTAAGGGAAATAATATATAATAAGATTGAATAATGACTTAAAGGAGATTATATTTATGGAACATGAAGGCTTATTAGTAGCTGAAACAGAAATAGAAGTGAATAATTATGATATTGATGCGATGGGTATAGTAAGCAATATTGTATATGTGCGTTGGTTCGAGGATTTACGTACAATATTCATTAATGAATATATGACATTCTCTGAAATGATGAAACAGCACATTTCTCCAATATTAATGAGAACTGAAATAGACTATAAAGTGCCTATTACAATTCACGACAAACCTGTAGGACGCTGTTGGTATGTTAAAGGTAGTCGTTTAAAATGGGTCTTTAAATTTGAAATTGCATCTGGAGATAAAGTACACTGTGTAGGTTATCAAACAGGCGGCTTCTTTGATTTAGAACAGCAAAAGATTACTAAAATGCCAGAAGTATTCCAAAATATTCTTAAAAAAGATTAAATACTTGAATCAGAGGTGAACATAATGATAGAACAACTTAACAATATAGAACAATATCAACAATTTATAGAGACGCATCCGTTAGCTGTCATTCATGTTATGCGTGACCACTGTTCAGTATGTCATGCTGTGCTACCTCAAATTCAAGATATCGTAAACGAATATAATCATGCTGCGTTTGGCGTCATTAATCAATCTGAAGTAGAAGCCATTGCTGGGACAATAATAAAATGTCTCAGCCTTCGTTAATATTTGACAGTAGCTGACTGTTTTGAAAATGCGCGTAAATCAAGCTTTTTTCAAACCTAGTCATCCTTGCCTGGCGGGCGGGGCCCTAACATAGAGATTTTCGCAAAGAAAGTCTACAAACAAAGCAAGCTGGGGATACAACCAAATTATTTTAATGTCTGTCCCGCTCCCTTTCTTTTTACATGAGATTATCTATAATTCCATCAGCACGTTGTTGGTATTCTGTAATAATTTCGCCAGATTTTTTTAGTTTTGACAATTCTTCTTTTGATAGTGCTAATTCGATAATTCGATCGGCTCCATTTATAATTGTAGGAGTGCCAATATATATTGTTTAAACCGTATTCTCCTTCAACATAACTTGATACATTCATAATAATATTTTTATTAAAAAGAATTGCTTCTACTATGCGAACTAAACTTAAAGAAATACCAAAATTGGTTGTTCCTTTTCGCACATAAATATCGTAACCTACTTGAGTAGTTTGTGATGAAATTGAATTCTTGAATGATGTGATATCTGTGTCATTGCCAAGCAATTTTAATACTGGTTCACCTGCTATTTGAGCGTGTGACCAAACATGAACTTGCGAATCACCATGTTCACCTATAACCGGAGCATATACGTTATGAGGAGCTACATCAAAAGTACGGCTTAAGAAGAATTCGAAGCGAGCAGTGTCAAGAGATGTACCTGAACCAATGACTCGGTTTTTAGGGAAGTTAGATACATTTTTAATGACATAGCTCATAATATCAACTGGATTTGAAGGTAATACAAAATAACCATCAAAGCCGTTATCGATAATTTGTTGAACCATAGGTACAAAGATATTCACGTTATCTTCAAGAAGTTTAAGGCGTGTTTCTCCTTTGTCTAGTTTAGCGCTAGCACAAATAACTACAATATCAGCATCTGCACAATCAGAGTATGTTCCTAGATGAACATCGACAAAGCTGTCACTAAAAGGTGTAGCATGATTTAAATCCCATACATCAGCTTTGGCTTTATCTTCATCAATATCAATAATGGCGAGTTCGTCAACTAATCCTTTTGCTACTAAAGCGTGTGCAAACGCAGAGCCTACGTATCCACTACCAATAAGCACAATTTTATTTCGTGTCACAATCAAGAACCTACTTCCTTCTTATATTTTGAAAATTCTTATAATTTAGTATAAGAATACCATTTTGTTAACAAAAGAAAACCCATGAATCGTTCGTTATTATGAAATGTTTTTTACTAAAATAATGCAATATAAAGGTTTATAATTAATTAATGTATAGGAGGGCATTAAAAAATGAAAAAAAGATTATTATCAGTCATGACTTCAGGTGTATTAGGCTGGCTTGCTTATATTAAAATTAAAGAAAAACGCAGTTATCAAAGTTATTTAAGAGAGAAATTTATTCGCCTATCAGGTATGAAAAAAACTTTCGAGAATATAGACGATGCGAAAAAAGCACTCGAAGCAACTAAGGAGATGACTGCAGGCAAATATGATGGCACGAGTTATGAGTTTGAACACGGTGTTAGAATCAAAGACTGGCATGGTTCTTTAACTTACATCTTAAATGACAAACGTGATCGTCAACAAAAAGTAGTGCTATACGTCCATGGTGGTGCTTGGTTCCAAGATCCATTGGAAGAACATTTCCAATTTATTGATAAATTAGCTGGAGAGTTAAATGCTAAAATCGTAATGCCAATCTATCCTAAGGTGCCTCATCGCGATTATCGTACTACATTCCAATTATTAAAAGAACTTTATGAAAAACAACTTATGTTAGTAGAGAGTGCGAGTCAACTTACAATTATGGGTGATTCTGCTGGTGGACAAATTACCTTATCATTTGCACAATATTTAAAAGAAACGACTCAGTTACAACAACCTGGTCATCTTGTCTTAGTATCTCCAGTATTAGACGGCACATTTAGTAATCCAGAAACAAAAGAATATGAAAAGATTGATCCAATGCTTGGTATTGATGGTAGTAAATACTTTATTGAATTATGGGCAGGCGACCTACCTATCGAAGACTATAGAATTTCACCAATAAACGGTACGCTTGAAGGATTAGGTCGTATATCAATCTTTATTGGTACTAAAGAATCGTTATATCCTGATGCATTAAAATTATCTAAAATGTTAAGTGAAAAAGGCATAGACCATGATTTTACGCCAGGCTATAATTTGTTCCATATTTATCCAGTCTTTCCATTACCTGAACAACAAAAATTCTTCTCGCAAATTAAAAAAATTATTAAATAAATATTTACATTTAACTGCTCTTTAAAAATTGATAATTAGAGAGCAGTTATTTTTATACCTTTATTTTATGAATTTGAATAGTATTTTCATAACAAATGAAATTAATGTAAATATAAACTGTATGTGTGTAGTTATTAAAAGTAAGTAAAAACCGTTTTTTTAATTGTTTAGTGGGAATTTGCTTTATAGATACATAAAGTATCTAAAATTTAATTTAGGGGAGGCATTATTAATCATGGCAGAAGAGAAGAAAATGAGTTGTGAAGAAGCGGGTAAAAAGGGCGGAGAAACAACAGCAGAAAATCAAGATAAAGAATTTTATCAAGAAATCGGAGAAAAAGGCGGGAAAAACTCATAATTTTTAAATATACATCATGGAAAAAATAAGGCGTGAGAATGATTTAATATAGGTCATTTCCACGCTTTTATATTTAACATATTTACATTTCTGGTTGCTTTTTCAATGATAAGACGAGTATGAGTAGCAGTATCAACACGATACCAATAATTTGAATAGACTTAAATGAGACATCAAGCCACAACGCACTTGTAACCACGGCAATAACGGGTTCAATTGTACCCAGTAGTGTCGTTTCTTTAGGAGAAAGGTATTTCAAACTATCGATAAAGAGATAGAATGCTAAAGCTGTTCCAGCGATAATCCCAAAAATGAGATATCCTATCGTAGACGGTGCCATTTGAGTTAAGGGCACTTGCCAAATCGGATGCTTAAAATTCATTGCAATACCTGAAATAATCATTGCCCAACCTACGACTAAGATAGAAGGAAACTTTTCAATTAAGCCAGTAGCATAAATTGTATAAAAGGCTAGTGCAATGCCTGAAATAATCCCCCACATTAGGCTGGTAGGGGAGACAACTAGATGTGAAATAGACCCATTTGTGAGTAATAAAAATGTGCCGATTAATGTCATCGCAATGGCTAAAATATCAAAAGGACGAAACACATCTAACCCGCGAATGACAAACCAAATAATAATGTAAACGGGTGCTATGTATTGTAGTAAAGTAGCGACGGCTACATTCCCCGTAGCAATCGAAGACATGTAGGCGTATTGTACAAATAGCATGCCTAATAAACTATAAATAAGTAAACTGATGAATGTTTTTAAATTTTTAAAAACAACTAATATAGAACGCTTTGGATATAATACTTTGTAAACGCCCAGAAGGAAGATACCGCTAACAATAAGACGTGCAGTCACATACCAATCTACATCTATACCACGTTGGTTAAATAATAAGTCAGAAACGGTGCCACCCAATCCCCATAACGTAGCCCCAATAATAGCGAAGAGCACACCTTTTAATCTATGTTGTGAGTGAGCCATTCAATGCACCTCCATCTATTTTGTTAAATTATAAATCTCATAATATAATGTTTTTAAATAATATAATACTCAAATAGTGTTAAAAACTATCAAGATATTGAGGTGTTTAAGAATGAGTAAATATATGATTATCACTGATGATTTAGAAGAAAAGATTAAATATCCAGATGGACGTTGGCCTCACGTTATTTTACATACTAAGTTAAATGAAACTTTACTAGGTTACATACCGCTACATTGGCACTACGCTTTACAGTTTATGTATGTGACAGAGGGAATGATTAAGGTTAAGATAGCAGATAATGAGATAGTGATTGAACAAGGAGAAGGGCTATTTATTAATTCAAATATTGTTCATGAAATTCGTGAGGTTCGGTCTAATTCGCGTTTTTATTGCTGGAATATAGGATTACCTGATGTAACAGACTATATTAATTTTAAATATATGAGTTATATTATTGATCAAGCACCTGTGGTTCCATATATCAAATTAGAACGTCATAATGAAGAAGATGTGTGTTTACTGGATAGTATTGAAAAAGTAGGACAGACTTACATTGCACAAAAAGGATATTATCAACTTGAAGTGCTCAGTGAATTTTATCGATGTCTTAATTATTTATTATTAATTTTTGGAAAATATAATAAATCAAATCATTACTTTTTTGATCCAAGAGTTAAACAATATATTGAATATTTACAATCGCATTATCACAAAAAATTACGTTACAAGAGCTCAGTCAATTGATACAGATAAGTGAAGCGGAAACAATTAAATTATTTAAACGATTTGTGGGCGATACGCCGTTCAACTATCTTCAAAATTATCGTTTAGGACAAAGCGCTAAGCAATTAATGTATATGAAGCATAGTGTCACAGAAGTAGCGATGGCGTGTGGTTTCTCAACAACGAGTTATTTTATTCAAATGTTTAAACAAAAGTATGAACTTACGCCTAAACAATTTCAAACTCAATATGCTAAAAATTTTAAATAAAATAAAAGCAAATGCTGATCATTTATCATTCTGATGATTGTGCATTTGCTTTTTTATTATAAATATCTAAATGCTTAGATTGTGTATTATTAGCTATTTCATCTTTAGGTAGTTCATTAGCTTTGTTCATATTTAATTCACGGATATCTTCATTTGAGGTTTTAGTTACGTTATCAATATGATGAGGATCAGTATCTAATACAGAACGACTCATATCGTTACCTTGTAAACTACCAACAAGAATAAAGATTAAATAACTAGAACACGCTAGCAATATGAATGCTAAATAAATGCTGACAGCGATTTTAACGGGTTTAGTCATCGGTTTGCTCATTGAGTTCCTCCTGAAATCATAGCTTTATTCATGTTTAAGGTAACATCAAAATTTTAATTTAGTGTAAATAGAGCGTAAATATTTGTTTACTTGTCAAAATGAAATTATCTCTGTCATAAATTAAAAAAATATATTATCATTTTAATTAATTCAATATTCAAAAAGTATAAAGATATTTACAAACATTAAAAACTTTTAACAATAAATTTACATTTTTAAAACTGACAATATATGTACGTGTTATCATACTTTTATTAGTAGTCATAGCTTATTATCTTTTTTAATAAGCGATTACTAAGAATGAAATTAAAAAGAAACTATTAATTTAATCTATATTAATAAATTTATTTTCTTCATTTTCAAAATACATAAATGTTTAAAATGGTTTAAACACAACTTAATATAAAATCAATCAAAGAGAGGGCACTATTTTGATTCTTATTATAATTTGTATCGTATTAATATTATGGCTAGGTATTAAAGAAAAGAAACGCCATAGTAATCGATTAAAGAAGATTCCTATACGAATCAACATTAACGGTATTCGAGGTAAGTCAACGATTACAAGGATGATTTATAGCGTATTAAGAGAGGATCGTTATCGCGTTATAGGTAAAACTACAGGAACAGACGCTCGAATGTTGTATTGGTTTACAGAGAAGGAATATCCAGTAATTAGGAAACCTCAAGGCGCAAATATTGGTGAGCAACGAGATATTATTCGTAAAGTAGTTAAACAAGATGCAGAGGCTTTAGTTAATGAATGTATGGCAGTTAATCCTGATTATCAGATTGTCTTTCAAGAAGATTTAGTTAAAGCGAATATTGGCGCTATCGTCAATGTAATGGAAGACCATATGGATGTATTAGGGCCAACGCTTCAAGATGTTGCGCAAGCTTTTACTGCAACCATTCCTCGTAAAGGGAAATTGGTTGTCATGAAAGATGATTATACTGATTTTTTTGCGAAAGAAGCTAAAAAACGTAAAACGGAATTAATAGTAGTAGATAAAGATAAGATTCCTGAATCATATTTAAGAAAATTCGACTATTTAGTCTTTCCTGACAATGTGGCTATTGTATTAGGGGTAGCACAAGCAGTAGGTATAGATAAAGATGTGGCTTTAAGAGGTATGTTAAATGCCCCACCTGATCCAGGTGCCGTTGAAATTAAATATTTTAATGCAAATAACACACAAAATGTATTTGTTAATGCATTTGCAGCAAATGAACCACAATCTACGAAAGCCATTTTAGATAAGGTGGAGTCTTATAACTATCCTTATACGAAAAAAGTAGTTATCTTAAATTGTCGTTCAGATAGGGTAGACCGCACACGACAATTTGCTGAAGACTTTATTGAAGAAGTCGACTTTGACACATTGATTTGTACAGGTAAAAGTACGCAGATGGTGACAGAAGTCATGCAACGTTTGCCAGAAAAGAAATATCTTAATTTTGAAAATCATGAATTTCGTGATATCGAAAAAGCTATTATGCAAGAATCACAAAATGCGCTTATTTTCTGCGTAGGTAATATTCATGGTCCAGGTGGAAGAATAGCAGAATTTATAGAAGGGATAGAATAAAATGATAGGTTCAGAATTATACTTCTCCTTATTTGTTGGCATTGTATTAAGTTTAATCTTTGCAGAGAAATTTGGAATAAACCCAGCAGGACTCGTAGTACCTGGTTATTTAGCACTTATATTTGATCAACCTGTTATGTTATTATCTGTGCTCGTTATTAGTTGTTTAACGTTCTTTATTGTTACATATGGTATTAGCAGATGGGTGATTTTATACGGACGACGTAAATTTGCAGCCATGATACTCACAGGAATGGTATTAAAATTTATCTTTGACTTAGTTTATCCATTAACACCATTTGAAACAGTTGAAGTTTCAGGTATTGGTGTCGTTATTCCTGGGATTATTGCTAACACAATTCAAAAACAAGGTGTCGTAATTACATTAGCTTCAACAATGCTATTAACATGTATTACATATGTCATCTTATTCTTATACAGCTTTATTAATTAATCGCGAGCAAGGAGCGTAAAGTAATGAAAAAGAAAAAACGGTTAACAGCGAGCGAATGGTTACTTAAGCAAACTAAACGTCATAAACGTCGTAACTTTATTTATACACTTATTGTTTTAATCATTGCAGTCGTTCTTTTAGTCTTTGCTATTCGTGCTGTAAAGGTTGAGCCAGTAGAAGTAATGCCAAAGTCTAATCCTAATGTCATTCGCAGTACATATTTAGGAAACATCACATTAAATCGACATATTAGAAAGATGAACCTTAACGATGTATTTGCTAGCTTGAATGAACCACTTCGTAATAGTGATTTTTCGACCGCATCACTTATTGTTAGTCCCTTTTCAAAAAATGCCACAGATAATCTAAATAAAAATTTAGACAATATTATGTTTTTGAAAAAGCAGAATATTAAGAGTGTGAATTTAATTAACAATACGATTGATAATGTGCAAGCACAAGATTTGAGTAAAAAAGTAGAAGCACAAACAGATTATAACTTCTTAACTGGAAATGGCTCTAATTTAATCAATAGTAAAACGGTGCAACAAAATGTTAAAGGGAAAAAGATAGCTAACGTTTCCTTTACAGATGTGGAGTCAAATTATGAAAATCCATTAAAAAATACGACATCAATTAGTTTAGATCCTAAAATCTTTGTTCCGTTGATTAAAAATTTAAAGGAAAGCAATGATTTAGTCATCGTCAATGTGGACTGGGGTATTCCAAATGAGCGAAATGTAACTGACCGTCAAAAGGTCTATGGACATGCTTTAGTCGATGCAGGAGCAGACGTCATTGTTGGTCATAATACAGTAGTACAAAAAGTAGAAAAATATAAAAATGCAAGTATCTTTTATAGCCTAGGAAACCTAACATCAGATTCATTCTTGTCAAAAAATCAAAAAGGTATGGTTGTTCAACATGATTGGGATGGACAACATAATAAGTTCCATCTTACACCTGTTCGAGGCGCAGACGGTAAAATTACTAAAGATAAGATGAATAGAATAGAAGAACAACGTTATTACAACAACATCAAGGATAAAACAATTCAACTGAAACAGGAGAATGGAGGATATACCTATGAATATTAAAAAGCATTGGGTAGGTATCTTAACGACCATCATCATCGTAGTGATCTTATTGATGGTTACTTTTGCGAAAGCGAATGAAGGCCTTGATCAATTTGAGAAGAATGATTTAAAAAATATAACGGAGCAATATTTATCTAAAGGGGCCAGTTAGTATGAATATCTATAATAAAGTGATGCTCACTATTATTTTAATAGTGACAATTCTGATTTCATTTACATTTTATTATTTTAAAAAAGAAGATAAGCCTGATAAAGACACTTTATTTGAGAATAAAATTGCAAATCATAAATCCTCTGGCGATAATAAGACTTATGGCGTAGCATCTAATAATGCCATTGCAACAAGTGTAGGTAATAAGATTATTGAAGACGGAGGTAACGCTGTTGACGCTGCCATAGGTGTTTCATATGCACTTGCAGTGACAGAACCCCATTCATCAGGTTTAGGTGGCGGTGGTGCTACTTTAACCTATAATGGTAATGATGGCGAAGAACCAAGAATTTATGAATATAAGACCATGTCTTCATTTAATTATAAAAAGGGTGATGAAATAGGAACACCTGGCTTTGTGCAAGGGTTACATGATATGCATGAACGCGAAGGTAAAATGGATGAAAAGAAAATCCTTAATTATGTCATCCCATTAGCAGAAGATGGTTTTGAAGTTGATGCGGAATTAGAACGTAGTTTAAAATTATTTGGTTCTGATATTGATCGCGACTCTCCCTTCTTTAAAGGTAAACGTACTGTAAGAGAAGGTGATGTTGTAAAACAAGAAGCCTTAGCTAAAACGTTAAGAAAAATTCGAGATAAAGGCACTGACTATTTCTATAAAGATATCGGGAAAAGCATTTCGAAACAAATTGATGGTGAACTAAATGAAGATGACTTCAAAGCATTTAAAACAGAAGAAAAGAAACCAGTCAGTACGAAATATTTAAATAATACTGTGTACTCAGCATCAAATCCACTCGGTGGAACATTGATGTTACAAGGACTTAAAATTGATGAAAGTTTAGATACTCAAAATGATCGTGCTAACTTTATTTCAGGTATTATCAAATCACGTGATGTGATGTATCGTAATAGGGATATCGTTAATGGTCAAGAAGCAAGTAGTGATACACATCTATCTGATGATTATCTATTGAGTCGCTTGAATAGTATTAATTCTAGTTCAAATGTTAACAATGGAAGTGACTTCAATACACAACAAATCAATAACACGAGTACGACGCACTTTGTAGTCATCGATAAGAGCGGTAAACTCGCAAGTACAACGAATACATTGTCTAGTTTCTTTGGTTCAGGTAAGTTTGTTAAAGAAGGATTCTACATGAACAACTCATTAACCAACTTTTCTAATGACCCTAATAGTCCTAACGTCGGTGATAAGCATAAGGCACCACGTTCTTATACAGCACCAACCATCGTAGTCGGTCCTGACTTCTACATGGGTATTGGTACGCCAGGAGGAAATAAAATCCCGACGTTGATTAATGAAGTTCTTATCGATTATTTAAGAGGAAATGGCACGTTACAAGAATCCATTGATAAACCACGTTTTTATAATGATGGTGGTACTATCTTTTATGAAAATGCCATGGAAGAACAAGATATCAATGAATTTAAAAATCTTGGTTACGGCGTTGAAGAAAAACGTAATGACCCTAACTTTGGTAGTGTCCAAGGGGCGATTTACAATAAAAATGATCACACTGTAGAAATTGGTCATGACGTTGGTAACAGATAATTTTAAAAATTTAATGTAGAATCAGTACATGAGGCTGGGACAAACTAAATTGTCTCAGCCTTTGTTTACGTACGTTAGGTATTAATTTTTTAGGATCAAAAGTAATCAATGTAGTAGCAACTATTGAAATTATAGATAAAACCGATATGATAAAAGGGTAGGTTAAAGGAATTAATTTTATTTTTATAAAAAGTGAAAACAAAATGTATTGATTGAATAGAAGTATATAACGAATTGATAAACAAAGTAAGTAAAGGGTGGGCAGTCATGAAAGAAGTTGTGTTAGGTATAGATTTAGGTACAAGTGCAGTAAAAATTATTGCAGTGACTCGACAAGGAGAGGTGGTTGCATCAACAAGTGAACCACTTACATTGATTCAAACGCGTCCAGGGTACAGTGAACAAGACCCTAATGAATGGTTTGAAGCGGTTAAACAAGGTATTAAGCACCTCAATGAAGCATCAAACATGTCGGATTATGTGGTGAAAGGTATTTCATTCTCAGGCCAAATGCATGGGCTAGTCGCACTGGATGCCAATCATGCGCCAGTACGTCATGCCATATTATGGAATGATACACGTAACTCTGAACAATGTCGACAAATCAAAGAAGTCTACGGAGAACGTTTAAACGGTAATCCTATTCTTGAAGGCTTCACTTTGCCTAAAATGTTATGGATGAAACAACACGAACCTGATATTTGGAAGCAAGTAGATGTCTTTGTATTACCGAAAGATTATGTGCGCTATTGTTTAACTGGCCAAGTGCACATGGAATATTCAGATGCAGCAAGCACATCACTACTTAGTCCGCAAACGCATGATTGGACACGCGACGTTGGAGATCACTTCGGTCTTGGGGACATTTATCCTCCTTTAGTTCGTTCAACAGGCTATGTTGGAGATGTGCGTCCTGAATTAGCGCAAGAGCTTGGTTTCACTGAACAAGTGAAGGTCTTTGCGGGCGGTGGAGATAATGCATGTGGTGCTATCGGTGCTGGTATTATTAATGATAACGATACACTATGCAGTATTGGAACTTCTGGTGTCGTTCTTAATGTTGAAAAAAATAGCTACACTGAATATCGTAATAATATTCATTTCTTCGACCATAGTGTGCCTCAAACTTTTTATGCGATGGGTGTAACATTAGCAGCAGGTTATAGCCTTAGTTGGTTGAAGAAGACATTCTTCGAGAATGAGTCATTCGATGATATTGTGGCACAAGCTAGCACTTCATCTGTTGGGGCTAACCGTCTCTTATTTGCACCTTACTTAGCTGGAGAGCGTATACCTCATGGCGATCCATTTATTCGTGGCAGTTTCATTGGAATTAGTGGTAGCCACACAAAAGCTGACTTTGCGCGTGCCGTACTTGAAGGTATTACGTATTCATTATATGACTCTATTCAGTTGATACGAGAAGCGGGTAAAGAAATTACACACGTAACCTCTATTGGTGGCGGCGCGAAGAGTGCATTTTGGTTACAAATGCAGGCTGATATATTTAATGCTACTATTCGAAAATTAAAACATGAAGAAGGACCGAGCATGGGAGCTGCAATGATTGCAGCATACGGTTTAGAGTGGTTTAACTCATTTGATGAATGTGTCGAACAATTTATCGATATCGAGCGTACCTTCGAACCAAACGAAGAACGTCACCGTCAATACGAAGCATATTATCAAATCTACCAACAAATTTATCAACAAACGCATCAATTAACAGAGGACTTATTAAAAATTGAAGAATAAAATCTAAATTAATATCAAAAGAGAAACGAGCTTGATGATAAAGTTCGTTTCTCTTTTTTGATACTTGAAAGTCCGCTATTCAAAATATTAAATTTAGAATGATTTTATCTACAGAAAATAAATATTTGTAAAATAAATTTTTGAGGCAAATGGATAGGAATAATTTATAAATAAAAATTTCTATTTTAAACGCTTATTTTATATTGACAAAAATATAAAATAAGCGTTTAATATCACTATAAAATATAATCCTTTAAGACATCATGAATATGTTCCAACTACGAAAGGATGAATGATATGTTAATCAATAAGCAAGAACTTTATGAAAGTGTTTGGCGTAATCATTTAAGAACGTTTGCCTACATTAATGAATTAGATTATGAGGCATTACAGACAACCTTACACAAGCATGGCATTCCACTACCAAACAATGACCAATTAGAACAGCACATTTTATCTCCTACGCAGAAATTATTTTCATTAGATGATCCTTCCTTACTCGTTTCTTTGAAAGAAGAACCACCACTTAATCACACACTCGACGATTTATACTTTCTTAATGTGTATCCTCAAACAATACATGATCAGATCATTACTTCTTATTATTATCTTCAAAGTATTAACTTAAAATCTAAGACACTGCAAAAACGCAACTTTTCATTTACAGATTCCCAAATTAAACCACTTCTAGAAAATTTAAATATCAGTGCTTCATTGTATTCAAATTTTCTTCTTTTATTTAAAGTACTTTGTACACATCTTCAAAAAGAAAAATTTAAAATAAAGATTAAAAATGATATTTTATATTGTGAATTAGAAGATTATAAAATAGAGCTTTCGTTAAGTACATTAACTTCGACACATAATAATGAAAGTGTATTAGAAGCACATCTTAGCGCTTACTGTAAATATGCCCCTACAATAGAAATAGGTAAATCTTTAAATCATCAATCTTCTAAACAATCCTTTTTATTAGAATTATTCCTCATCATACTTAAATTTCCTGAAAGTTTAATTTTAGAAGAGTACCGCCTAACTAAACATAATTTATTGCTTTCTCAAAACTTAAAGTCATGCGTCAATCTATATCCCAAACAACCTCTGTTTAATTTCGATACCTTTAAACAACTTATTATTTCCTATAAACGAGACAATGTACAACATTCTTTCTTAGAGTGGTTGCAAACGACTCACTCACTTAACTTAATTCCTCGAGATACTGCATTTCAATTATATAATCAACTTTTCAATAAAAATTATAAACCGACAGAATTTATAACTAAGCGTCAATATCATGAATTAATTGAAATACTGGTGGGAGCTTCGTCATAAATCTATATTATCTCATTAGACCACCTCCATAGTCTTTCTATTACAAAACGAGTTAAATAAAGAGTGAATTAAATTAATAAGTAATTGGTAAAATTTGGTATAATGTAATAACACTTATGTTAGACCATTCATTAAGTTAAAATATTTATATTAAAAAAACGAAATGATTAAAAATGTAGCAAGTGTGTGAAACTAAAATCTTAAAAGATTTTAGTTTCTCGCTTGCTATTTTTATGTGAGCAAAATAATAGTATCTAATCTAAAATGACGTTACGGTGTAAATGCATTCAAAGATAACTACATAATTTATGCATTGTTACAAATATTTTGGGATTGGGATAAGTAGTTTACAAAGTTACTTTTTACAGTGTAAAATGTTAACAATTAATCACTTGTTAACAATTTTTAGCAAAATTAAAATATTTTGTTCCTCAAAAAGTTTCTAAATATGATTTATTTCACAATTTAGTCTTGTTTAACTCTTTAGATGTATTGAAATCGTTTTCCAATGGGTGTACCATAATCATGGTTAACAAATAAATAGAAAGAGGTTTTGGGGAATGAATATTATTTTAGGAGTGGGCACCCTTGTATTAGTGCTTATCGTTATGACGCTATTCTTAAACTTTGCGCCATATGGTAAACAAGGACTACAAGCATTATCAGGGGCTGCTTGTGCAACGTTTTTACCACAAGCGTTCTTAAGTTACGCTATTGGTGGCGTATTTCATATCCAATTTTTTCAAACAATTGGTGATTTAGTAGGAAGTTTAGCGGGAGTAGCAGTTGGGATTTTAACATGTATAAATCTTGGCGTTTCACCTGTATTTGCTGTTATTGTAGGGTTAGTACTACATGATTTCAAATTATTACCAGCTTTCATTGCAGCTTACTTAATTGCATTCGGAATTAAATTTATCGAGAAGAAAGTTCCGGAAGGTTTAGATTTAATCGTTGTTATTTTATTAGCACCAGCGATTGCATTCGGATTAGCGAAAGTGATTAGCCCAGGAGTTATGGCTATATTACATCAAATTGGTGGCGCGATTACTTCTGTAGGTGCTAGTCATCCATATGCATTAGCCGTTATTTTAGGACTAGTAATTCCAGTAACAGGTATGACACCATTAAGTTCAATGGTATTAACAAGCTTGTTAGGACTAACTGGAATTCCAATGGCGATTGGTGCATTAACATGTACTGGTTCTTCATTCGTAAACGCTGTATTATTTAGCAGACTTAACATTGGTGGTAGTAAATCAAAAGCATTTGCTGTCTTCATTGAACCATTAACACAAATCGATTTAATTGCTAAATATCCTTTACAATTATACGGAACAAATGCCATCATCGGTGTGGTAAATGCATGTATCGTAACATTTAGTGGACTAGTAATAAATGTTAAAGGTATGGCAACACCAATCGCAGGTGCAATCGTATTATTCGGCTTTAATAATGCGACTAAATCAATTCTTACAATTATTGCAGTTGCAATCACAAGTGTGATTTTAGCATTTGTTTTCAGTACGTTAATCAAAAAATTCAATTTAATGAATATGAGTATGAAATTGCCTAGTAAACAGAAACAACCTAAGGAGAGTGTTTAATAATGGTTACTAAAAAAAACTACGATTATCAAAGTGCATTTGATATCATCGGCCCTGTCATGATGGGACCTTCAAGTTCTCATACAGCAGGCGCTGTTAAAATTGGAAATGCTGCCTATTCAGTATTAGGCAATATGCAACCTGAAAAATTAACAATTCACTATTACGAATCTTTCGCAAAAACACACCAAGGTCACGGTACTGACTTAGCAGTAATCGGTGGTTCAATGGGTTATAGTACATTTGACAGTCGTATCAAAGACTCTATAACGATTGCAAAAGATCAAAATATTGATATTGATATTATAGAAGAAGACGGCCCAAGCATTGGTGAGCACCCTAACTGTGCTTACTTAATCGCTGAAGCTAATGGTCGCCATATTGAAGTTATCGGTAACTCAATTGGTGGCGGTACAATTAAATTAAAAAGAATTAGTGTTGAAGGACTAGAAGTTAACTTTAACCATGGTTTACCTATCTTAGAAATGGACGGCAAAATTGGCAAATCAGAAGTCAATCATTTCTTAAATGATATTAGTGAACTTGGTGCATCTATTGATGAGGAAATGATCGAAACGGGCAAAGATCATAGTTTAGCGGTATTACCATTAACTAAAGCATTACCTGAATCAACGTTAAATCAAATTAAAGAAAAATATAGTCACTTAAACATATCCTATATAAAATAGAGGGGGATTAAAGATGTTTGATTCAATTAGAGAAACTATAGACTACGCAGTTGAAAACAAAATGTCTTTCGCGGATATTATGATTAAAGAAGAGATGGAGCTTTCTGGTAAATCTCGCGAAGAAGTTAGAGAAACAATGAAACAAAACTTAGAAGTTATGCGTGACGCCGTGAAAAAAGGGACAACAGGCGACGGTGTTGAAAGTGTAACAGGTTATACAGGTCACGATGCGGCAAAAATTCGTGACTATAATGAAAATAACTATGCCTTATCTGGCTATGAAATGATGGAAGCTGTTAAAGGTGCCGTAGCAACAAACGAAGTTAACGCAGCGATGGGAATTATTTGTGCTACACCAACAGCAGGTTCTTCAGGTACTATCCCTGGTGTGTTATTCAAATTAGAAAAAACACATAATTTAACAGAAGACCAAATGATTGACTTCTTATTTGTATCATCATTATTCGGTCGTGTTGTAGCAAACAATGCAAGTGTTGCTGGTGCTACAGGAGGTTGCCAAGCGGAAGTTGGTTCTGCATCAGCAATGGCAGCAGCGGCAGCAGTATCAATCACAGGTGGCGAACCAGAAGCATCAGGTCATGCAATGGCATTAGCTATCAGTAACTTATTAGGTCTTGTTTGTGACCCAGTTGCTGGATTAGTTGAAATTCCATGTGTAATGCGTAACGCAATTGGTTCTGGTAACGCATTAATCTCAGCTGACTTAGCATTAGCTGGCGTTGAAAGCAGAATTCCTGTTGACGAAGTGATTGAAGCAATGGATAAAGTAGGTCGTGGCTTACCAGCAGAACTTCGTGAAACTGGACTTGGTGGTCTAGCAGGCACACCAACAGGCGAAGCAATTAAGAAAAAAATCTTCGCTGCTGAAGAAAATCCAGTTAAAAACTAAAGTATAATCAATTCAAATAACTCACCATTCTCGAATGTGATGAATCCATTCGAGGATGGTTTTTTTATTTTTTTTTGAAAAGGCAGACCCAATATATAAAACTTTAATAATAATTTACAGAAAATTAAAAAAGTTATTGCAAAATTTCACCTCCGTGTATAAAATAACTCCAAAGGGGCTGATGGTATGCTTAGATTAAGTATCATCTTTTTAGTATTCGTCATTAACACAACGATTACACATTATTTCACAGTTGAGGGAACTTGGGAGAATCTCTTATTTGAATCAATGTCATTAAGCATGATTTTAGTATTTCTGTTTCATTATGTGAGTTTTGTTATTGAAGAGAAAAAGAGGAAAAAAATAGAAGAATTAAAAGAAAGATTTTATACATTTCAAAAACAAGTGGAACAAGAACAAGTGGACGAATAATCGTTCACTTGTTTTTTAGTTCTAGAAAATATGTGACATAAACTATTTATCAAATAAGTCATATTGATAAAATGCAAGATCAAGCCAACGTTCAAATTTATATCCTACATTTTTAATTGTACCTGCATGAGTAAATCCGAATTTTTCATGCAATTTAATACTACCTTCGTTTGAAGCATCTATTCCTGCCACGATAGTGCGATAATTTCTTTGTTTGGCATCTTCTATCAGATGACTTAGTAGTTGCGAGGCAATGCCTTTTCCACGATAATCCTTATCAACGTAAATCGAATGTTCAATTGAATATAGATATGCTGGCCAATTTCTAAACTGTCCATAGGTCGCAAAGCCAACTACTTTCTTATTTATTTCGTAAACAAAGACAGGCTCGTTCGCGAGTATCTTAGCTTCAAACCAAGCTTCACGTTCTTTCATCGTTTGTGCGTCATATGTGTAAACTGCCGTAGTATTTAAAATTGCATCATTATAAATCTCTAATATTGCGGGTGAATCTTGTCTTTCAGCGTTTCTAATCAAATTGCCACCTACTTTAGTATTTTTTCTTATTTTAAAAGTTTGAACCTATACGAGGCAAATGTTTGTAATTAAACCTTACACTCAAATAGAGAAATTAAATTAAAATAGTGATTTAAAAGTGATATACTATGAGCAAAGAACGACTAGCTTAAAGGAGCCCCACATAATGAAAAATTGGACAAGTCATTTAATGACAATTATAGGCGTCATTTTAATTCTAGTGGCAATATATTTATTTGCTAAACCACATATAGATAATTATCTGCATGAAAAAGATAATGATAATAAAATTGAACAATATGATAATGATGGTAAAAAAGAAGCGTCGAAAAAGGAGACACCAACCATTCCTAAAGATAAATCCAAAATGGCAGGTTACATATCCATTCCAGATGCAGAAATTAAAGAACCAGTCTATCTTGGCCCAGCTACACCAGAACAATTAAATCGTGGTGTAAGTTTCGCAGAAGAAAATGAAAAATTAGACGATCAAAACATCTCAATAGCTGGACATACCTTTATTGACCGTCCACATTATCAATTTACTAACTTAAAAGCAGCCAAAAAAGGAAGTAAAGTTTACTTTAAAGTAGGCAATGAAACACGTAAATATAAAATGACTAGCATCCGCGACGTCAACCCAGACGAGGTTAAAGTGTTAGATGAACATAAAGGTGAAACCAACCAATTAACCCTAATCACTTGCGACAATTACAACGAACAAACAGGTGTCTGGGAAAAACGCAAAATCTTCGTCGCCAAACAAATAAACTAATATTTTAATTTCCTTTTACTTTATCAATGAGTAAGAGGATTTTTATTTTCAGTCACTTATTCTTATAAGGATAAATACACCAATAATTAGTTTTAATCACTGAATTTAATTTCTAAATATGAATATAGTTTCAACCTTATTTACTAAACTTTAATCACAAAAATGGGATAGCTATAATTAATTTAAATAAGACGTTAAATTCAAGGGGGAACCTTTATGGTTAAGGCAATTGCTGTGGATATGGATGGCACATTTTTAGATTCGAATAAGGAATATGATAAAGACCGTTTTGAAAGAATCTTTCAAGAGTTAAAGCAACGTAACATAGAATTTATTGCTGCAAGTGGTAACCAATTTGCGAAACTGAAATCAATATTTGGGGAAAGAGATATGTTCTTTATTTCTGAAAATGGGGCAGTCATTTATCATGGGACAGACTTATACAATTATCGTAGTTTTAATCAAGATGATTATACCGAAGTAGTCAATTATTTAAATACTGAAAGAAACATTGATGAATTTATCGTATGTGGTTTGAAAAGTGCATATATTTTAAAAGATACAAGTGAGGCTTTTAAAAAAGATGCGCATTTCTATTATCATCAATTAGAAGAAATTGACTCATTTCAACCTTTACCAGAGGATGAATATGTCAAAATCGCTCTAAACATTAATCGTGATACACATTTAACATTAGATACTGATTTAGAGAAAAAGTTTAGCGATACTATTAAACTTGTTTCAAGTGGTCATAATAGTATTGATATTATCATGCCTAACATGACGAAAGGACAAGCATTAAAACGATTATTAAGTGAGTGGAATATGGATGCGTCAGAGTTAATGGCATTTGGAGATGCGAATAACGATAAAGATATGCTTGAATTCGCAAAATACAGCTATGTCATGGCAAATAGCCAAGATCAATCTTTATTCGATATTGCAAGTGCTGTAGCACCGAGTAATGATGAACAAGGTGTTTTACAAATTATTGAACAAGAAGTATTAAAATAGGCGAGAAAAAAGCTGAAGTCTCAAAGAATTGAGAGTTCAGCTTTTATAATTTATTGAGTATTATCTTAGTTTAATTGAGTGTCACATTTACCTGTGTTGATAACAGATAATGCAGCGTTTAATCCACCCTCAACTAAGTTTCTTACAGCTTCATCTGAGAAGAATGCGATGTGAGGTGTAACTAAGATATTTTCATTTTCAATTAATTCTAATAATGTTTTATCTTCAATTTCTTTATTAGTCCAGTCATAAGTGAAGTAGTCTGCTTCATTTTCATAAGTATCGATAGCAGCACCTGATAATGTACCGTTGTTAACTGCTTTAATTAATTCAGGTGTATCAATTACAGCACCACGAGCAGCATTAACTAATACAGCACCTTTTTTCACTTTAGAGAACATGTCAGCGTCGAATAAGTGGAAGCTTTCTTTGTTTGCTGGTACGTGTAATGAAATGATATCTGCACCATCAATTGCTTCTTCAACTGAATCTTTGTATTCTAAGAAATCTAAAGAATTGTTTGGATAAGCATCGTAACCTACGATTTCAGCGCCGAATCCAGAATAGATTTTACCAGTAGCAGCACCGATACGACCAGTACCAATAATAGCAACTTTCATGTTTTTAACAGGTGTAGACATAATTGGTGTAGCCCACTTGAAATTATGTTCTTGAACGCGTTTTTCAATAGCTGGGAATTTACGTACTAATTGTAATGCAATTGATACTGAATATTCAGCGATTGTTTCAGGTGAATAACTTGGTACGTTAGAAATCACAATACCATGTTTTTTAGCAAGGTCTAAATCGTACATATCGAAACCAGCTGTACGTTGAGCAATTTGTTTAATACCATATTTTTCAAGTTTAGGATAAACTGAATCTGCTAATTTACCAAATTGCATTGTAGTTACGCCATCGAAACCTTCTAATTGATCTACAGTATCTTCGCTTAGAATGTCTTCAGAAGTTACAACTTCAACGTTGTTAGCTTTACCCCAATTTAAAGCGTCATTTTTCTCGTAGTCACGAGTTCCGAAAAACATAATTTGTGTCATTATAATAACCCCATTTCAGATAGTAATAATATATTAATAAATAAATAAGACTGAAGTTGTCTATAGAAATGTATGTGTAATTAAAATAATGATTGGAAACATCTCTATTACTTAACTTACAAATACATTATATTGTGAATTAATTCACAAATCAATAGTTTTTAGCAATTTTTTGTTTAAAATGTTAAAAATTTCACATAAAAAAGTCTTTTGGGATTAATTTTCAAATAATAAGAAAGAAATTTGTAAGCTAATATCTTTAGTGTGAAGGGTGAGTCATTTATAATTTGAGTGATACTAAACTTAGGAGGATATGTTTATGAGTGAAATGCAAGATACGATTCTAAAGGCATTCAATTTTAGACATGCAACAAAAGAGTTTGATTCAGCAAAGAAAGTGAGCGATTCTGACTTTGATACTATACTTGAAACAGCAAGATTATCGCCAAGTTCATTAGGTTTAGAACCATGGCGCTTCGTCGTAGTTCAAAATTCAGAGTTACGTGATAAATTAATTCCGTATAGTTCAGGTGCTCAAAAACAATTGAAAACGGCTAGTCATTTCGTAATTATCTTAGCCCGTAAGAATGTAACTCCTAGTTCTGATTACGTTCAATCAATCGTTAAAAATGTTAAAAAATACGAAGAAAGTACGTTACCTGCGTTTAATGATAAAGTAAATGGATTCCAGACTAATTTCCATATTAATGATAATGATCGTACATTGTTAGATTGGGCGAGCAAACAAACATATATTGCCTTAGCTAATATGATGACGTCTGCAGCATTGTTAGGCATTGATTCATGTCCAATGGAAGGTTTCGACTTAGACAAAGTCACTGAAATCTTATCTGAAGAAGGCATTCTAAATACTGATGAATTTGCGCCTTCAGTGATGGTTGCATTCGGTTATCGTAAAGAAGAGCCTAAAGAGAAGGTACGTCAATCTGCTGATGACGTCATTCAATGGGTTGAATAATTTATATATATTTAAAAAAGCTATCTATTTCAAGTGGATGAAATAGATAGCTCTATTTATTTTACAATACTTGTTATTTGTTCTTCATATTTTTACGACGTAATAAAAGTAAAGAAGATCCAAATATTGTAGTAAGAATGCTTAATAAAATATTATTATTTTGTTTAGTTTCTCCAGTTAAAGGAAGTTTATCTTTTGTGTCTGCAATCTTATCTTGATGAGTGTTTTTATGATGGGATTGCAAGTGTTTTTCATTTGAACCATTAGTATTGCTTATTTTATGAGCATGTTTAGATTCATGGCATTTTTCTGATGTATTCGGTTTATTTGGCGTTTTAGATTTATCTGGTGTTTTAGATTTATCTGGCGATTTAGGTTGCTCTGGCGATTTAGGTTGCTCTGGCGATTTAGGTTGCTCTGGCGATTTAGGTTGCTCTGGCGATTTAGGTTGCTCTGGCGATTTAGGTTGCTCTGGCGATTCAGGTTGCTCTGGCGATTCAGGTTGCTCTGGTGTTTTAGATTTATCTGGTGTTTTAGGTTGTTCCGGCGATTTAGGTTGTTCTGGCGATTTAGGTTGTTCTGGCGATTTAGGTTGTTCTGGCGATTTAGGTTGTTCTGGTGTCTTAGGTTGTTCTGGTGTCTTAGGTTGCTCCGGCGTCTTAGGTTGTTCCGGTGTTTTAGGTTGTTCAGTTACTTTAGCTACAGCAACATCAGCATAATCTTCGTTATCAGCTACTTCATATAAAACAGATGAATTTGCACCTGATGCAAAAGTCATCCAATAATAAAAGCTAGAATGACTAATATCATTACCAATTAATGTCCAATCATGTAATTTTTTGGTTACACCTATTGATGGTTCAAGATATAATCCGTTTTCATCAAAATCATCTTCATGAATGTATTCAGGATGCTCTATAAATGTATATGAAGAAAGTCTACTTTTTTCATCTTGATTGAAAAAAGTTGATATATGATGTCTAAAATTATCTAATGGTTGCGATCCATTTTCAAAACAATCAATTGGATAATTTTCCATTATTGATTTCCATCTTATTCTAGCATCGAGTGGCAGATAAGGCGTTTTTTTAAATTGTTCTTTAGTGATATCAAAGCTAACATTTAATCCTATCGATCCATCTATTAAAGTGCTTACACCATATGATTTAGCATAATCGGGATTATAAGTTCCGCCACTAAAATAATTGTTAGATTCATCATATTTTATTACTGATGAAGGTAATTCATTCTTACCTGCATTTTTCAATTTCAAATATTCTTCATATGTAGGGATGAGATTAAATTTATTAGTCTTTTTATAGTCTTCTTCAGAGATTTGACCTAAAGTTAAATTAACATTATGAGGAACTAAGGTTTTTTCTTCTCGTGTACCTATGAGTTTGAATTGCACATTTTGAACAAATTTAGGTACGGTTATTCCAAAAGTTTTACCTGTTTGCATATGATCACTTGATTTGATAGGACTTAAAGATACAGTGAAATTATAATTTACATTACCATCATCTTTAAATGTGGATAAGCCTGGTGTGACATCAACACCACCACCTATAGGCAAAAGAGAACTCACATCCCAATTAGGGTTTTTTGGGGGACGTTGAAATCTATTTGCATTTATAAGATGTTTTTGCTGATTATTGTTTATCGGTGATAGATTAGAATCTGAATTAGTTGTTTCTGTATTAGTATTATATGAATCTGATTCGTTATTGTTATTATCTGTATTAGCATTATATGAATCTGATGTGTCTTCACTATGGTTTATAGATTGAGAATTATTAGTAGAATTCAATTGGTCATTATTATTTAATTCTTTATCGTTATTGGCTGCATTAGCAGATGAATCTATTAGAGGGGCTGATTGATTAGTTTCATTAGTTTGATTGTTATCATTTGGATTACTTGTAGATGATGAGTTAGTAGGTAAAGAATTGTTAGTATCATTTAATTCTGAGGCATGGGCGACTGAGTCCACCCCGATAAACAATATACTACCTAAAAGTATTGAGCTAATTCCTATAGTGAACTTACGAATACCAAAACGTTGTTTATTATTGAAAACCAATAAAATCACTCCTTAATATAATGAGATTTATTTATATAAAATTTTTATAATATGTTTAAAATAATCATACACTATAGCAGTGCGTGAATAAACGAAGTGTAATAAAAAAATATTTTTATAATTTTTGTAAATGATTTTAATTGCATGTATTTTTGAAGTGAATTTCAAAAATATGTAGACTAATAAATTTTGAATATTTGATTTAGTTGTTTCAAGTCATCGTAGTGAAACATCTTAAGGTAAACTTCATCAGTAAGCTAAAATTGTTATTCAATGGGTTTAACGTTTAGTGAATAAAATTTATATGAGCGGGTAAAATAAATATATAAACGATGAAACGAAATGAGTTCGAGCAACTTGTTTCGTTTATTCTTAAATTTAGAGTAAAATAGATGCAGAATGAGTAAACGCTTACATTCTGTGTATCATGTTATATAAAGCTATTCACAAACATTTTTAAATACATTTAAAAAGGATGATGACTATGGGTAAAGTTAATGTTAGAGATTTTATCGATGAGAAATATGATTTATTCATTAATGGAGAATTTCAACCTAGTGAAAGTGGAGAAACATTAACAGTGACAAATCCTGCTAATGGTGAAGATTTAGCAGAAGTAGCTAAAGCGAATAAAGCTGACGTAGATAAAGCAGTTCAAGCAGCTCATGATGCTTTTGATAGTTGGAGCAAGATTTCTAAAGAAGAACGCGCAGACTATTTATTAGAAATTAGTCGTCGTATTCATGAAAAAGCTGAACACTTTGCGACTATCGAATCATTACAAAACGGTAAACCTTACCGTGAAACATCAACAATTGATATTCCTCAAGCTGCGAACCAATACAAATATTTTGCAAGTGTATTAACAACTGACGAAGGTACTGTTAATGAGCTTGATGAAAATACAATGAGTTTAGTTGTTAATGAACCAGTTGGTGTGGTAGGTGCCGTTGTAGCATGGAACTTCCCATTCTTATTAGCATCATGGAAATTAGGTCCAGCATTAGCTGCAGGTAATACAATCGTAATTCAACCATCATCATCAACACCATTAAGCTTAATCGAGCTTGCAAAAATCTTCCAAGACGTTTTACCTAAAGGTGTTGTAAACATCGTAACAGGTAAAGGTTCAGAATCAGGTGACGCCATCTTTAATCATGAAGGTGTAGATAAATTATCATTCACTGGTTCAACTGATGTAGGTTATGGTGTTGCTAAAGCAGGTGCTGAACGTATCGTACCAACGACATTAGAACTTGGTGGTAAAAGTGCAAACATCATCTTTGACGATGCCAACTTAGACCAAGTGGTTGAAGGTGTTCAATTAGGTATCTTATTCAACCAAGGTGAAGTATGTAGTGCAGGCTCTCGTTTATTAGTGCAATCTTCAATTTACGATACAGTAATGCCTAAATTAAAAGAAGCTTTTGAAAATATTAAAGTCGGCGACCCATTTGATGAAGACGCGAAAATGAGTGCTCAAACTGGTCCAGAACAACTTGAGAAAATTGAAAGCTATGTAAAATTAGCTGAAGAAGATAGTAATGCAAACATCTTAACTGGTGGACATAGAATTACAGACAACGGTCTAGATAAAGGTTATTACTTCGAACCAACAATTATTGAACTGAAAGACAACAGTCATCAATTAGCGCAAGAAGAAATCTTTGGTCCAGTGCTAGTTGTTGAAAAATTTGAAGACGAAGAAGAAGCGGTTAAAATTGCGAACGACTCAGAATATGGTTTAGCAGGTGGTATCTTTACTACAAATATCAACCGCGCTTTAAATGTATCAAAAGCAATGAGAACTGGTCGTATTTGGATTAACACTTACAACCAAATTCCAGCTGGTGCACCATTTGGCGGATATAAAAAATCAGGTATCGGTCGCGAAGTATACAAAGATGCAATTAAAAACTATCAACAAGTTAAAAATATCTTCATCGACACTAGCAACCAAACAAAAGGTTTATACTAAAATAGATAGATCATAAAAAACAGGGCGTTCTAAGCGCCCTGTTTTTTTATGTCTAAATATGATTATTTTTAGTATTTTAATTAATGATAATATTGATGTAAATATTTTGTTTTATATATTTAATTGTAAAATTCCTAGTGATAAAATAAGATATGAAATAAAAGGGAGGGATAATACTTATGAATTTAGAAGAAAAATCGTACGTTGAACAACAAGTGGCTAACCGTTCAAAAACAATGCTTGTCTCTTATTTATTATGGTTCTTTTTAGGGAGTTTAGGTGTACATCGTTTTTACCACGGTAAAATAGGTACAGGAATAATAATATTATTAATAACATTTTTTGTTACTTGGTTTACATTTGGGGTTATTACAGCCATTTGATTAATTGTTGATGCATTTTTAATTCCAGGATGGGTTAGAGATGATGAAAATAGAGTGCGTCAACAAGCTATGCAAGAAGTTAATTTAATGAAAAATAATCAATAATAAAAACAGGGTAGTCGTCAGACTATCCTGTTTTAATATTTATCCAGGCACTACGCTTATATCACTGTGAAGTGTGATGTCGAAGCCTTCTGGTGAAGTAAGATGTGTTTCTTCAACATTTGGTTTATAAATATCAAAGTGAGCTAAACCATAAGTATGTTCATTGTCTAAGCGCACTTAATTAGATTGCCAAATATTTGCGGCGATATGATGGTGATAGTTTTGCGTAGACATAAATAATGACTGTGGGTATTGAGAAATGTGTTCTAACCCAATTTGATTAATATAAAATTCACGCGCTTGACCTAAATCATGTGTTTTAAGATGTAAATGTCCAATTTTGCCCTCTGCAGGCCAACCTTGCCAACCGTCTTCTGAACGTTGTGCAATTAAATCATCGGCATCTACTTCTAGGGTATCCATTTTCACAAAACCATCAGACCATTGCCAAGTGTCAGTAGGGCGATCTTGGTATACTTCAATTCCATTGCCTTCTGGATCATTGAAATATAGTGCCTCACTCACTAAATGATCGCCACCGCCAACAGGAATATTCATACGGCTCATGTGGAAAAGGAAGTTCGCTAAATCTGTGCGAGTGGGTAAAAGATACGCAATGTGGAATAAGCCAGTTTCTCTAAACGCAGGGCGACGTCCGTCTTCTAACAAATTCAAAGTTAACGTATGGCCATGCACACCGACGTTAAACGTAACAGATTGAGTATGTTGTTCTTTTATAGAAAATCCTAAAATATTAGAATAAAAATCAGTCATTTTTTTTAAATCTTGAACATTTAAAGTTATATTTGTAACTTGTGTTGCTTCAGTTGTGTGAAATGAAGTCATAGTAACGTACCTCCCAGGATGAAATTAATCATCTTTGTTTATTATTTATATTAAGTATAATAAATATATTCCATAAATAATAAATACTCAAGATAATTGTTTTCACACATAAAAAAACTCAAGAAGAATGAATATCTCCTTGAGTAAACTAACTTTCGAAATAATGAATTATCCGAAGTAAACATCTTGATAATCTTCATTTTTTTCTAATACGTCTTTCGCAAATGGGCAAGATGCGATGATTTTTAGGTTGTTTTCACGCGCATGTTGAACCACTGCATCTACTAATTTAGTGCCTAAATCTTGACCGCCTAATTCATCAGAAACGCCAGTGTGATCAATATCGATTTCGTTATTATCAACTTGCTTGTAAGTAATTACTGCTTGAGGATTGTTCTCATCTTCACCAACGTAAAATTTGTTATTACCTTGTTTAATTTCTTCAGCCATGTTACGTCACTCCTTTAATAATGTCATAGTACTATGTATCACTTTTTCAGAAAAATAAAACATTCGATAAATAAATTTTAGAATATAAAGATTATAGAAATTGTTATAAACAGAGATATTGCTTTTTTTAAACAGAACCGATATAGTTGAGAACGAAATCATTACGTTTTGGAGGGGTTGAGTTGTTTTTGAAAAGGGCGTCTGTACTGATCCTCGTTATGTGCTTAAGTATTGCTTTATCAGCGTGTAGCACAACACACAGTACGCATACGAAAGAGAAAGTTACAACCAAAAATAAAATCGACATCTATACGACTGTATTCGCATTCAAAAGCTTTACACAGCAAATAGGTGGCAAATATGTGAATGTGGATACCATTTATCCTCCAGGCGCGGACACGCATACGTACGAACCAAGTCAGCGCGATATGATTAATATTGCTAAAAGTGATTTGTTTATTTATTCGAGCGATGATTTAGATCCAGTCTCAGCTAAAATTACGAAATCAATGAACAATGACAATATGAAATTAGCTGTGGCAGATGGGCTTAGTCATAGTGACTTATTAACCGAAGACGATGATCATGATGAACATGAACATCACCATGCTGAAGCGGGGCATGACCCTCATGTATGGTTAGATCCAGTATTAGATAAAAAATTTGCTAAGAAGATTAAAGATGATTTAGTAAAAAGAGATCCATCACATCAAGCGTATTATGAACATAATTTTCAAAAGTTAAATCAAGATTTAACACACTTGGATAAAGAATTAACTCAAATCACGACACATCCTAAACGTGATAAAGTAGTGATCTCTCATGATTCCTTAGGCTATTTAGCGCATCGCTACCACTTTGAGCAAGAAGGCGTGAGTGGCATGAATAATGAAGAGCCAAGCCAGAAAGACATTCTTGCGATGATTAAACAAATTGAGCAAACACATCAGCCGTACATCTTATATGAACAAAATATTACGTCTAAAATCACTGATGTCATTCGAGATGAAACAAAAGCTCAACCAGTAAGTTTCAATAACTTATCCGTCCTAACTAAAGCACAAGCCAACGACGACGCATTAACCTTCCAATCTATCATGAAGAAAAATATTAAAGCGCTCGATAAAGCATTAAATCAGTAGCATATTAATAAATACCCCCTTATCCCAGAACGTGGAATAAGGGGGTTATCTTATATGATTAAGACCATCTAATATAACTTACCGTTGTATTGTAGTACTCTTCAAAGCCGTGAATACCATCGGCACCGCCTAAACCAGATTCTCTCCATCCAGCATGATAACCATTTACCACTTCTTCGGCTTCACAGTTCGCATACACTTCACCGAATTTAAGTCGTTCTGTCGCTTCCATCACTTCTTTTAAATTCTCAGAGAAGATATATGAAGATAAACCGGCATTTGTATCATTCGCCGCGTCAATCACTTCATCAAAGTCATTATAAGTCGTTACAGCTAGCACAGGTCCAAAGATTTCTTCTTTGAATGCACTATCGTTAGGATTTACATTATCAATAATTGTAGGCTCATAGAAGAAACCAGCACGGTCCATTTTATGTCCGCCTAACACAAGATGAGCACCATTTTTAAATGCTTCTTGAACTTTCTCATCAATGCTATCTAATTGTTTCTGATTAATGATTGCACCGTAATCTGTATTGTTATCAAATGGATCACCCACTTGAAGTTGACTCATGTGGTCTTTTGCTTTAGCAATAAAGTCATCATGCACATCTTCATGTACGAAGATACGTTCAGGACATGTGCAGACTTGCCCCGCATTATTGATACGCGCTGTTACGATATATTCTACTGCTTTATCTAAATCAGCATGTGGCGTAACTAAGACTGGCGCGTTACCGCCTAACTCAAGATTCACTTTCTTCACAGTATCAGCCGCATTCTTATAAACGGCTTTACCAGCATCCATACTACCTGTTAGTGAGATTAATTGAATATCTTTATGTGTCGCAAGTTGCGTACCAACCGTTTCACCAGTACCAGGTACGATTTGAATTAAGCCAGCAGGAATAGTTGACGCACGGAATAATTCCGCTATTTTCAATGTTAATAATGTTGTTTCCTCACTTGGTTTAATAACTACAGAACAACCAGTTACCACTGCTGGAATAACCTTACGCATTAAGACCAAAATTGGCGCGTTCCATGGCACAATACCTGCCGTCACACCAATAGGTTTCTTCGTTAATTGAATCGTTTCACTCGCTACACTATTTTGCAATACTTCACCTTTATTACTCATACTTAAGCTTGTCATATAGTCGATAAACTGTACCGCTTTATCAATTTCTCCCTCAGCTTGCGCAAGCGTCTTACCTTGCTCTTCAACATATAACTTCGCTAATTCATTCTTATTTTGCTCTAATAAGGGAATTAATAATTTTACATGCTCTGCACGTGTAGGCGCAGGCACACGCTCCCATTCACGTTACGCATGTTTCGATTTCTCAATTGCTTCATTCACTTCTTCTTCCGTCGCAAACGTAATTGTATCAATCTTTTCACCCGTTGCAGGATTAATCACATCCATCGTCTCATTTGACTTACTCTCTACAAATTCATTATTAATAAATAGTTGATTGGTCACTTAAGACACCTCCAATCATAGTATTCCCCGAAATCTTTTATTTTATTCTTTTAGAAAAGTCAGAGAAACTTATAAGGTATACGAAAATTCATTTTCAACAGTAAAATACGTCACGAAATATCAAGAATAGAAAGTGAGAAACAACACGTCATCATGCAACCATAATAAACAAAAGTATTCAAATTGACGATGAACTACAGAAAGTGTATAATTTATCTCCAAATCGAAATGAAATTCTAGAATGTGAGGTAAGGAAATGGATCGCACACAAGGATCATTAAAAGCATTTATAGGGTTACATAGGGCATTAGATGCATTAGAGAAAGTAGTTAAGCAAGATGTTCAAAATTACGGATTAAATGTTACAGAATTTGCTGTCTTGGAATTACTTTATAATAAAGGCCCACAACCAATTCAACGCATCAGAGATAGAGTACTCATCGCTAGTAGCAGTATTTCTTATGTGGTGAGTCAACTTGAGGATAAGGGCTGGATTACGCGAGACAAAGATCCTAACGATCAACGCGTCTATCATGCAACTTTGACTGATAAAGGACAGCAATTTATGGCGCAGATCTTTCCTCAACATGCTACGACACTGACAAATGCTTTCTCAGAATTAACAGAAGAAGAATTAATTACGCTTCAACATGCATGTAGAAAGTTAAGTCATCAATCAGCCGAAGTATAAATATAATATAAAAGGTTCTCATGGATACTTGTAACGTATCTGTGAGAACCTTTCGTATTATTGATGATTTGAAGATATTATTTGAATAAAGCCACGATACATAACTGGAATAAGGAGTATGAAACCGAACAAGCCCATAATTGGGAAGACTTTTCCGATTAAAGAAATGAAACCGATAAACGTACATATAAACGTGACAATAGCCATAGCGATAATTAGCATGTAATAGCCTTTGGAAAAGGGTTCCGTAAAACGAGAAGCGAAGGCATACATTAACCCAACGACCGTATTGTAAATTACTAAAATCATAATTATCGACATAATCGTACCTAATAATGGAGAGATATGACGCGCAAGTAATAGGGTAGGGAGCGCCACAGATTGAATATGCTCAAACTCTGTAATTAAGCCTAAATTAATCATCAATAGTAAAAACGTAATGAGGAGACCACCTAATAAACCGCCCCAAACTGCCGATTGGCGATGTTTCAAACGGCCACCCATCACACTTAAGAAACTAAACGCAGCCGCAATTTGTAGACTTGCATAATTTAAACCATCAAACCACCAACCAAGTGATAACCCGTGATGATGATGAGCATAATCATTGGCAGCCGTGAAGTTTAAATCGCCCGTTATAAAGTAATAAATCGCGATAATCGTCACTACAATGACTAAGAAGGGGGTTACCACACCTAACACAGCAATTAAGCGATCGAAATTTAAAAATAATGTTACTAGAATAAAGAGCACTAACAGTAGGGAACTTATCCAGAAAGGTAAACCAAAGCTTTCATGCACAGTCGATGCGCCTCCAGCCGTCATAATTATCGCTAATGAAAATAGAAAAATAGTAAGAATAATATCAAATAAACGTGCCATCCAAGAAGGTAAATAATACCGTATCGATTCAGAATGGTTATGTGATTTTATTCGATAACCCGTTTGTAAAACAAAGATGCCACCTAATGTCACGATAATCCCTGTAATAAGAATTGCCAGAATACTATAGCTACCATTACTTGTGAAAAATTGAAAAACCTCTTGTCCTGTCGCGAAACCAGCACCTACGACTACACCAACAAACGCAAACGCGACCATAATCGCCTCTTTAAAAAACTGCACTTCTGAAAAATCCTTTCAAACTTTAAAAATATTAATAAAAACAATTATTTATTTTAACGAAATTTCTCACAAAAATAAATACTAAAGTTTACATGAAGTGCACACTGTCTTTGTACAAAGGTCATTTAAAGAAACGACACATAATAGTAATGCAGTCTTAAAGAAAGTTTGATAGTATAACACAGTATTAAGTAAAAAGTAGAAAATGAATTTTTTAATCGAGGAAGGTGTAGGCATGTCTTTTGATTTACCTGTCATGCTTATCATTGTGCTATTTTTAGCGCTAGGTATCTTTAGCCAATGGTTAGCGACACGTATCAAATGGCCCTCAATCGTCGTCATGTCGATTGTAGGACTATTAGTAGGGCCAATACTGGGACTAGCAAATCCTCAACATACGTTGGGGTCGGAAGTATTTAGTCCTATCGTTTCATTAGCCGTAGCAATTATTTTATTTGAAGGAAGTAGTAACTTAGATTTCCGTGAATTAAAAGGTATTTCCAAAGCGGTTATTCGTATTATTACGATTGGCGCTGTCATTTCATGGTTTTTAGGTGCAATTGCCTTAAACAAGATTTTAGATTTCCCACTATCCGTCTCTGTCGTGATGGGTGGACTATTCTTAATTACTGGACCAACAGTGATTCAGCCATTGCTCAAGCAAGCGAAAGTGCGCAAGAGTGTGGATTCTATCCTACGTTGGGAAAGTATTATTTTAGACCCTATTGGTCCAATTTTAGCTTTAACCGCATTTTATGTTTATCAAATCATGGAACAAGGTTTTGGTTTTCAAGTTATTTTCCTATTTATCTTTAAAATTGTTATCACAGCTGTAATCGGATTTGGCGCATCATTCATATTCAATTGGTTAATCCAACGCGATATGATTCCACAAAACTTAATGCCATCCATTCAGCTCGTCTTTATCCTATTGGTATTTAGTATATGTGACCAAATCTTACAGGAATCTGGTTTATTAGCCGTAACTATCTTTGGTTTAATGATGGCACGCTATAAACGCCATGACTTAATTTTCAAAGAGTCAGATCATTTCGTTGAAAATGCTTCATCAATATTAGTATCAACTGTGTTTATTCTGATTACGTCATCATTAACCTCATCTGTATTAATAGATGTCTTATCATGGCAATTACTTGTCTTCGCGATAGTGATGATTATCCTTGTACGTCCTGTGTCAGTACTACTATCAACAATAGGTACTGAAATCACGAAAAAAGAACGTTTACTTGTTGCGATGATGGCACCGCGAGGCATCGTCGTTCTTACGGTAGCTCAATTCTTTGGTGGGTTATTTATGAATGACCATGTCAAAATGGCTAGCTATATTACACCAGTGACATTTGGATTAGTATTTATTACTGTAGTGATTTATGGCTTTAGCTTTACACCAATAAGTAAATTACTTGGTTTAGCAAGTACGGAGCCACCAGGCGTGATTATCGTAGGTGAGAGTGAATTCTCTTTCCATCTAGGTAGTAAACTTCGTGAGCATGATATTCCAGTAATGGTCTTCAATTTATTTGAGAACACATCGACGAAAGCAGAAGAATACGGCTTTGAAATCTTTAAAGGTAACTTACTTTCAAGTAGTGACCGTATCTACGCTGATTTAATTCGTTACAATAAGTGTTTACTCATGACGAAATCATTTATTTTCAACAGTTTAGCCTTTAACGAATTAGTGCCAGAGTTTGGTTTGAATAATGTCAGTATGATGCCTGTGTCATTTACCGATGAACAAGCCAGAAATAATCTCAACGGTCCATTACGTAATCATATTTTATTTGATGAAAATCATAGCCCAAGATGGTTCGATAATACCATTACGAATAAAAATATTGTGGAAGTTCACGCAGAAGAATATGAGCATATTACTGAACATGACATGATTATTTATCACATTGATGATGACAAAGTCGTATCATTTAATAAAAGTAGTAAGCCACTACCAGAGCAAGACAGTGGGACGTATGGTATCTTAAGAGACGTCTATGAATAATATAACGTTTTAAAAATTGTCTGAAACGTCATTTGACGTTTTAGGCAATTTTTTTATTTAAAGTCTGACTACATGTATTAAAATTACTTTTCCATTTATCAAATTTATGTAAGCGCCTTATAATGAGGGAGAGGTGTGTTTATGGATAAAGAGAAATTAGAAATAATCAAAACGCATGCACTAGAATTCTTTAATCTACAAATTAGAAACTTTCATATTTATGATGTGAAAAGTATTGGAAAATGTCTTCAAACTCCTTTTACTAACACGAGGAGTCAATCGTTTAAAAGTGAGTTGAGCCATTTAATCAAAAATATGAAAAGTAAGTATATTTATAAATATACAAATAGTTTCAAAGTAAATTATCTATTATTCAAGTTTAATAAGCATAATCAACTAATTGTTATTGGACCATTTCTTATCACAAGACCAAGTGAAAGTGAATGTCATGAGTTACTCCAAGAAAGAAATATGGGGGTAGATAGATTAGATGATTTTAAGCAATACATGTTATCTATTCCTTTGTGTCAACAAGTGCAAGTAGAAAAAACAGCACGCTTAGCTGTGAAATTTTTAAAAGGTAAAGCGAATTATGACACGATTCAACCTATAGAATTTAATTTTCATATTAAGCAAGAATCATTTAGTGAGAGTATAAATGAATTTAATTTCACATTAAATCAATTGGAAGAACGCTATAATTTAGAAAATCAATTCTTAAATGAAGTTGCTAATGGTAATTCAGAAAAAGCATTGTCACTTTTCCAACAAACATTTGCAATTATTTCTGGAATTGAAAGGGGAAAGGATGCCTTAGTCACTAAAAAATATTTAGCCTATTTAATGAATACCCTATGTAGAAAAGTGATTGAACGAAGCGGGGTTAACTTATTAACCGTAGATGCTTTATCTACTAAGTATGCTTTTTTAATTGATAGTGAGAAAAGTGTTGAAGGTATATTTCAGTTAACACGTGATTTAATTACTGAATATGCGAATGCTTCAATGTATGCACAAACACTTAAATATAGTTCAAAAATTAATAAAGCGATTCAATACCTTGAACTACATTTAAGTTATGAGGTTCATTTAGACGACTTGGCTGCTGCTGTTAATTTAACACCCGCATATTTATCACGCTTATTCAAGAAAGAAGTGGGTGAGACTATATCACAATATTTAAAGCAATTACGGGTTAAGAAGAGTGAAGATTTAGTTGCTAATACAGACATGAACTTTGAGTATATTGCTCATTATGTAGGGTTTAAAGATCAAAGTTATTATACGACTTGCTTTAAACAATATTATGGCGTATCACCAAAGAAGTATAGAAGATTGAAAAAGGAAGGTATGCTGTAGTCGGATTTATTAAAAATATTAAACTGAAAAATTAAAAAAGTAAAAATTTTTAAAGAAAAGACAATTAAATTAAAAATAGCTAAGTTAAATGGTGAGTTTATACACTTTGTATTAAATATTTAAGAATCATTTTAATTTGTCACATTTTGTCGATATTTTTAAGAGAACGCTTACAAAACAATGGTTATGGCCATTGTGTTGTAAGCGTTATTTTTGTATTTTTATATTATTTTAAAATGATCATAAATGGAAAATTGACCATATTTTTCAAAAAAAGAATAATGGAAGTGAAAAAAGAGGAGAGGGCGAGAAAGTTGAAAAAATATGAGACTTTAAATCGTTTACATGAAAATTATTTAGTAGCTGTTGTAAGAGGTAACAGTCAAGAACAAGCCGTCGCTTATATTGAACAAATTATTAAAGGAGGGATTCTTAATATAGAGGTGACCTTCACTACACCACAAGCGGAACTCGTCATTCAAGAAATATTAGAAAAATATAAAGAACACGATGTTGTCGTAGGCGCTGGTACTGTGTTAGATGCTGTCACAGCTAGAATTGCGATTAGTCATGGAGCTTCTTATATTGTCAGTCCACATTTTGATGCTCAAATCGCAGAAATGTGCAATCTATACACGATACCTTATTTACCTGGATGTGGCTCTGTTACTGAAATTACTGAAGCCCTTAAATCAGGCGTTGATGTCGTTAAATTATTCCCAGGTAATCTATTAGGCGCTAAATACATTAAAGACGTGCACGGCCCTATGCCACATGTTGAAATGATGCCATCAGGTGGTGTTTCATTAGACAACATGAATGAATGGTATGACAAAGGTGCGTTTGCGGTAGGCATAGGAAGCGCATTGACGAAACAGGCGAATTCCGATATCAACATCGTTAAAGAGAACACGCAACAATTCGTACAAAAATTTAATGAAATAAGAGGGTGAGACTTTGAAATTTATTACGCTAGGCGAAATCATGATGCGCTTGTCCCCTGAAGGGTTTGGAACCATAACGGATGCCAAGCGATTCGATGTCAATTATGGGGGCGCAGAAATGAATGTCGCAGTAGGACTAAGTTCATTAGGTGTTGAGTGCTCGATGCTAACGGCTTTACCGAAGAATTTATTAGGTGACACTGTCATCATGAATTTGAGAAAACATAGTATCGATACCCAGTTTGTCGAAAGAAATGATGGACGCTTAGGAACGTATTTCTTGGAGAAAGGGTTCAGTGTAAGACCGTCACAAGTTATTTATGATCGTCAAAACTCCGTATTCTCAAATACGACATTTAACGATTATGACATTGAGCAAGCATTAGCAGACCATCAATGGTTTCATTTTACTGGAATTACTCCAGCTTTAAATGAAGATATGTTTGACTTAGTTAAACAAACACTGGAACATGCTAAGAAAAAAGGGATGTTCGTTAGTTGTGATCTGAATTTCAGAGCAGCTCTATGGGACTTCGAAACTGCACGACTTAAGATGTCTAAGTTACTACCTAACGTTGATTTAATCTTTGGTTACGAACCATTGTCGCTACCCGATGATCAAAATAAAGATAAAAAAGATGGTTTGGATAGATTAGCTAATATCGAAAAATTAAAGCCAATATTAAAAGAAATTCAAGAAAAATATGATATTAAGTATATCGCGTTTACACAGAGAAAAAATTTTAGCAGTACAAGAAACCGCTTACAAGGATTCTTGTATACAGAAGATGTAGTGTATCAATCAAAACAATATGAAGTTGAAATTATCGATAGAGTTGGAACTGGAGATGCATTTAGTGTAGGTATTATTTATGGTCTCATCAATGGACTTGATAAAGATGAGACGGTTGAATTTGGGATTAAAAATGCATTATACAAGCATACAGTTGAGGGTGATCACACACCTTCTAATTTTGAAGTTATCAATTCTATCCAACCCGATACACAAGACATTAAACGATAGGGGATTAGAAAGAAGGGGAGAATATGACTTCTGAAATTAATGGTAGCAAGCCAAAAGTTCAAAAGTTTAAAGAACTTGAACAACCTAAATTAAAATTTAAAGAAAAGTTTTCTTATGGTTTGGGAGATTTAGGTAATGGCTTAATGTTTGATATGGGTCAAATTTATTTACTTAAGTTTTACACAGACATTTTAGGAATCTCAGCCTTTTACGGAGGGTTAGTATTCTTAATTTCTAAAATTTTCGATGCGTTTGTGGATACTGGCGTAGGAACCATCGTAGATTCTCGAAAGAATATTGGACCTAAAGGTAAATTTAGACCATTTATTCTTTACGGTACATTACCTTTAGCGATAATGACTATTATTACATTTTTATCACCTAATTTGGGAGATACGGGTAAGATTGTATGGGCATTTGCAACTTATATGTTATTTAACCTAGCGTATTCAGTGGTTAACATCCCTTATGGTTCATTATCAGCTTCAATGACTTTGAATGCTGATGACCGTACGCAATTATCAGTATTTAGGAATTTAGGTTCTCAAGGTGCGATATTTGTTGCAGGAATTGTGGTCGTGCCTATGGTAGATATATTTGATAATCATGCCTTAGGTTATCCAGTTGTTGTTGCATTACTTGCTGGCATTGGGGTATTACTTCACATTATTTGTTATAAAAACGTCAAAGAACGTCATGTTGTCGTTGATAATAAAAAGGAAGAAAAGGTTAAGCGAAATGATGATACTAACGCATTTATGAATGTTGTTAAAAATGGGGCATTTGCTGCCTTAGCTATTTTCACTTTACTAAGTATCATGGCGATGTTCTTAAAACAATCATCTCAATTATATTATTTCCAATATGTTTTAAATGAGCCTAACTTAGTAGGATTAGTGAGTGCATTAAACTTTATCATGTTAATTCCAGGATTATTATTAACAACATTTTTAAGTAAAAAGTTTGGTAAGAAAATGACCGCAGTGATAGGTCTCGGAGGTTTCGTTACATTCGAGTTTCTAAATTACTTTATTTTTGGCGAACATTACATCAGCTTTTTAATCGCTAATACATTATCTAATTTCTTCTTAGTCATACCGACGACTGTTTCTTGGGCGTTTATCGCTGATGTGGTTGAGTATGGACAATGGAAGACAGGTAAACGTACAGAAGGGATTATTTATTCAAGTTATAGCTTTACACGTAAAGTTTCACAAGCCTTAGTAGGGTTTGTACCTGGTTTAGCATTAACTATGATTGGTTATCAACCTAATGTAGCGCAGACAGAAGGTACTTTAGAAGGTCTTAAAATTTTATTCTTCGTTATACCAGGAAGCATCAGTTTATTAGCACTTGTTATTTTCGCTTTAACTTATCCACTAACAGATAAGCGACATAAACAAATTGTTAAAGAATTAACTTTAAGAGATGAATTATAAATAGGAGGCTTTATTGTTATGGCATTTATTAATGAAAATTTTATGTTGAACAATGAAACAGGGAAAAAATTATATGAGAACTATGCTAAAGATTTACCCATTTATGATTTCCACTGTCATTTAAGTCCACAACAAATTGCAGAAGATACCCAATTTGAAGATATAGCTGATATTTGGTTAAGTGGAGATCATTATAAATGGAGAGCAATGAGAGCGCTTGGTATTGAAGAGCGTTATATTACTGGTGATGCAAGTAATAGAGAGAAATTTATTAAATGGGCAGAAACGGTTGAAAATTGTGTAGGAAACCCATTATATCATTGGTCACATTTAGAATTAAAAATGTACTTTAACATTGATGAATTATTGACTGCAGACAATGCAGAGAAAATTTACGATGAAGCAAATCAATTCTTAAAAGACAATCAAGTGAGTGCACGTTCTTTAATCACTGATTCAAATGTGAATGTGATTTGTACTACTGACAATCCTACAGATGATTTAAAATATCACGATCAAATTGCACAATTGGATGATTTTGATACAGCTGTTTTACCTACCTTTAGACCTGATGAGGTATTCAAAATAGGAGATCAAGCTTTCTTAACATTTTTAGAGAAACTTGAACAAGTTGAAGACACTAAAATCAATAATGTAGTTGATTTTGTTAAAGGTCTTCATCATCGTATTGACTTCTTCCATTCTAAAGGTGCTAAGTTATCTGACCATGGTATTTCAGTGCTTCAGTATGAACCATTTTCAAAAGAAGAAATTGATAGCATCTTTGAAAATGCTTTAAATAATAAGGAAATTGATGACAAAGGGAAAGCACAATTCCAAACGTTCATCTTAAATGAATTAAGTAAAAAATATCATGAGAATGGCTGGGCAATGCAAATTCACTTTGGTGCGTTAAGAAATGCTAACACGCAAATGTTTGAAAAAGTAGGTCCAGATACAGGGTTCGATTCTATCTTAGATCAAGAAAATATCGCTTACCATTTAAACTCATTACTCGACATGATGGAATATGAGAACCATTTACCTAAGACTATTCTTTATAATTTAAATCCTAATTATAACGATATCGTTGGTTCTGCGATTGCTAATTTCCAAACAGAACCTGGTATTAGAAGTAAAGTGCAACATGGTGCAGGTTGGTGGTTTAATGACACTAAACGTGGCATGATTCGTCAAATGTCTTCATTAGCAGATCAAGGATTATTAATGAATTTCGTTGGAATGCTAACAGATTCAAGAAGCTTTATTTCATATTCAAGACATGATTATTTCAGAAGAATCTTATGTACGTTTATTGGTGAATATGTAGAAAATGGAGAAATTCCTAATGATGAAGCATTATTGAAAAAATTAATCGAAAACATTTGCTATAACAATGCTTATGAATATTTTAAATTAATCTAATGGGGGTATTCTAATGAAAATGTCGTTTAGATGGTATGGGTCAGACGATCCTATCACGTTAGAGAACATTCGCCAAATACCAGGCATGGAAGGTATTGTAAGTGCTATTTATGATGTGCCAGTCGGGGAAGTTTGGCCGAGAGAAAAGATTAAAGCACTAAAAGATGAAATAGAGGATGCTGGTTTAGAATTATCAGTGATTGAGAGTGTGCCAGTACATGAGGACATTAAACTTGGTAAGCCAACACGTGACCAATATATTGAAAATTATTGTCAAACGTTAAGAAATTTATCTTCTGAGGGTATTCATACAGTATGTTATAACTTTATGCCAGTCTTTGATTGGACACGTTCTCAATTAGAGTATCGTCTTGAAGATGGCTCAACTTGCTTAATTTATGATGAAAATGATGTTGATAAAATGAATCCTCGTAGTGGGGAACTAGCGTTACCTGGATGGGATTCAAGCTATACTAAAGAAAGTTTAAATGCCTTATTGGATGAATATGATGATGTTGATGAAGAGTCATTATGGCAGAATTTAGAATACTTTATTCAAAAAGTAATACCTGTTGCCGAAGAAGAAGATGTTCTGATGGCAATTCATCCGGACGATCCACCTTGAAATATCTTTGGATTACCTCGAATCATCACTAACAAAGAAAACTTAGAACGTTTTATCAATTTATATGATTCAAAACATAATGGTCTTACAATGTGCTCTGGTTCATTAGGAGCAGATCAAAACAATGACTTCGTCGATATGTTACGTTACTTTGGTAAGAAAGATCGTGTACACTTTGTGCACGCGCGTAATATTAAGCACACTGGTACCTCTTCATTCCAAGAATCTGCACATCCATCGTTTAAAGGTTCTTTAGATATGTATGAAATCATTAAAGCACTTGCTGAATTTGATTATCATGGACCAATTCGACCTGACCATGGTCGCATGATTTGGGGCGAAACTGGTAAACCAGGATATGGCTTATATGACCGTGCATTAGGTGCAACATATTTAATTGGATTATATGAAGCGGTAACTAAATCAAACTAAGGGGTGTTATAACATGAAATTACCTTTTGAGGTAGATTTAAGTGAAAAAACGGTTGTTATTACTGGAGGATCAGGTGTCATAGGCTCAGAATTATCTAAAGCTTTAGTCGCTTGTGGTGCTAAAGTAGCGATTATTGGCTTGAATGAAGATAAGGGAAAAAGCTTAATTGAAGAAATAAATGGCACTACATCTAAAGGTGAAGCCGAGTTCTTCCAGGGTGATGTGACGTCACGCACGGATATGGAAAAAGTAAAAGAAGTTATCAATCAAAAGTATGGTGAAATATCTATTTTAATTAATGGTGCTGGAGGAAATCATCCTAAAGGTACGACTGATGATGAATATTATGACAACAATAATGAAGAATCGATTCAAGACTTTTATGGATTGGATGAAGAAAGTGTTGGCTTTGTATTTGATTTAAACTTCAAAGGGACATTTATTCCTACGCAAGTATTTAGTAAAGATATGGTCGAGCAAGACTTTGCTAGTATTATCAATATCTCTTCTATGAACGCGTTCACACCTTTAACTAAGATTCCAGCATATAGTGGTGCTAAAGCAGCAATTAGTAACTTTACGCAATGGTTAAGCGTATACTTCTCACGTACAAATATTAGAGTAAATGCCATCGCACCTGGTTTCTTATTAACTGATCAGAATAGAGGATTATTGCTCAACGATGATGGCTCTTATTCTGAACGTGCAGAAAAAATTATTAATTCAACACCATTAGGTCGATTTGGCGAACCTGAAGAATTAGTTGGCGCATTATTATTCTTACTCAACCAACAAGCTTCAAGTTTTGTAAATGGTGTCGTACTACCAATTGACGGAGGATTTAACGCTTATTCAGGTGTATAAATAAAACTACAGGAGGACGTATAATATGTTATATCCAATAAATACTGAAACAAGAACAGTCGTTGATTTAAGCGGTGTTTGGAACTTTAAATTAGAAAGAGAAAATGACCCTAATGATGTTCAGACACCAATAGAGACTGAATATGTTATGGCAGTACCTGGCTCTTATAATGAACAAGGTGTTGTTGATGAAATTAGAGCTCATGTCGGAAATGTATGGTATGAACGTGAGTTCATCATTCCTAAGACATTTAAAGAAGACAGAGTAGTCTTACGTTTCGCTTCTGCAACACATCATGCGACAGTTTATGTAGATGGTCAAGAAGTAGTTAAACATTCAGGAGGATTTTTACCTTTCGAAGTTGAGTTAACAGACGAACTTGCTTCGGTTGGGAAACACCGTTTAACTGTGAAAGTAAATAATATATTAGATTATTCTACACTTCCTGTAGGTAATTATTCTGAAGAAAAAAGAGATGATGGAAGCGTAGTGAGAAAAAATAATCCTAACTTTGATTTCTTTAATTATGCAGGCTTACATAGACCTGTCAAAATTTATACAACGCCTAAGTCATACATCGAAGATATCGTTATTGTTACTGATATTAATAATGAACAAGAGGGTGTCGTAGATTATACTGTAAAAGGTAACTTCGATGACAATAAAAAAATTAAAGTAAGTGTGATTGATGAAGACGGAGAAGTAGTCGCTTCAGAGTCAAACTTTGAAGGGACAATCACAGTCAACCAACCACTTAATGCTTATATGTATCAATTAAAAGTAGAAATTTATGATGAGGACGAATTAATTGATAGTTATGAAGAACCTTTCGGTATCCGTACAGTAGAAGTGAAAGATGGCCAGTTCTTAATTAATAACGAACCATTCTATTTCAAAGGTTTCGGTAAACATGAGGATACTTATTACAATGGTCGTGGTCTTAATGAAAGTGCTAACGTGCTTGATATCGCTTTATTCAGATGGATAGGTGCAAACTCATTCAGAACATCTCATTATCCTTATTCTGAAGAAATGATGCGTTTAGCTGACCAACAAGGAATTGTTGTCATTGATGAAACAACTGGGGTAGGTCTTCATTTAAGCTTTACTGCATTGTTGAACAATGATAATTCAGAAAAACCTAATACTTGGGAAGGTCTGAACACGAAAGAAGCACATGAACAAGTCATTAAAGAATTGATTGCTAGAGATAAAAACCATCCTTCAGTAGTCATGTGGTCAGTTGCCAATGAACCAGCTTCTATGGAAGATGGCGCTAAAGAATACTTCGAACCATTAGTACACTTAACACGTGATTTAGACCCTCAAAATCGTCCAGTCACTATTGTATTAATATTAACAGCACAACCTGATGTCGATAAAGTCCATGAACTTGTAGATGTGATTTGCTTAAATAGATACTATGGTTGGTACACGCAAATGGCAGATTTACAAAGTGCTAAAAATGCCTTAACAAAAGAATTAGATAAATGGGGCGAAATCGAACCTGGTAAACCTATTATGTTTACAGAGTACGGTGCTGATACAATTGTTGGCTTCCATTCAGCAGCAACACAAATGTTTACTGAAGAATTCCAAGTAGATTACTATAAAGCGAACCATGAAATTGTAGATCAATATCCTACATTTATTGGTGAGCAAGTTTGGAACTTTGCAGATTTTGAAACTGCAGATGGTTTATTCCGTGTTCAAGGTAATAAAAAAGGTATCTTCACTCGAGATAGAAGACCAAAATCAATCGCACATTATTTCAAACAACGTTGGCACGACATCCCAAACTTTAATTATAAAAAATAGTACGCTAATTAAAACTTGAATAAAAACTGTCGACAAAGTACAAGACCTTGTCGACAGTTTTTTATATCTTTATATTTTTTAAATTCTTAACTTAATATCAAATAAACATTTTGCATGTTTGATAAAGAAATATCAATGCAATTCACTTGCGTAAGGCGTTCTAAGATAGATAACGAAGTGTAGTTGTGAAGACTCCTATGTTAATCACTAATGAACATAAGTGCTATGCACTTATGTAAGAAATTCTAAAGATAAACTACGATTGTTGTTGCGCGACTCTTGGCGGAGTATTTTAATAATGAACACAAGTGCATTAGCACTTGCGTAAGGCGTTCTAAGGTAGATTACGAAACGTAGTTGCGTAGACTCCTAGGGGAGCAGTGCCAGTCGAAGACTACAGGCTGAGACGGCACCCCAGGAATGCGTAGCAACTTAAGTGAGTTAATATCTATCTAAAAACGCATTTACATGACTACAGGCTTGAGACTTTCCCGCAAGAAAGCGTCGCAACAAAAATGAGTAAATGTTTATCTAAGAATTTCTTTAGAATCCTACAGGCTGAGACAGCACCCCTGGAAAGCGAAACAACTTAAACGAGTAAATATCTATCTAAGAACTACTTTACAAGACCAGGGCTCAACCCATCCCCTAGGCAAGCATCTCAACTTAAGTGAAATAACCATCCATTTTAGAAAAATAATAATTATAATTGTAAAATCACTTCAAATATCTATCATGCATTAATAATTTAAGAATGCGGATTTGTTCTAGCATTTCTTTACCTTCGTTTGTGTCTTTAATCTTCTTACGTTGTAATTCTTCATCCACTACACGACGTACTGATAATTCATCAGCACCATCTGAAAGTACTTTATCTCTCGCATCAAAATGTTGATGTGCCACCAACTGCATGCCAAATGAATTATAAAGTAATGTATACCCTGCAATACCTGTTGTCTTCTGATAGGCTTTAGAGAAACCACCATCAATCACAATCATCTTGCCATCTGCTTTAATAGGGTTCTCACCATCAATCTCTTTAACTGGCGTGTGTCCATTAATAATACGTCCCTCATCTGGATTTAAGCCAAAGTCTTTCAACATCTTACGAATCATATCCACATCTTCACGTAAATAGTAATATGGATTTTTAGGCTCTTTATGAGAGGCTTTATCTTCAATAAAGTAACGTTCGAATGTTGTCATTGCTCTTTTTCCGAAAAGTGAACTATATTTACCTGTCCATAAATACCATACTAAATCAGTTGAAAGATCATCAGTAATTTCCTTGTTATCATATGCTAAACGCACATGTTTTTCGAAAACATCAAGTAAGTCACGGCCTTTATGTAACTCACCTTCAATTTCAAATGATTCCATTTCTCCGTTTTCATCGACAGGAATACAACCGTGAATAAGAAGATTGCCATTGTAAGGTAGGTAAAGTTTACCTTTTTGCATTAAGAAAGCCATATGGCGTTTTAATTTCTCAGATTGTTGGAAAGAAAGTAACAATTTGTCGATGACTTCTTCTTCTTCAGGTAATAGTTTGCCTGGATCTTGGGGATCAACTGTACTAAAACATGTGTCTTTTAAAGGATATGTTTTGCCGTAAATTGTAATTTCATTCGTATCATAGTTGACCTTTTCAAGAACTAAACGATCGTCCATTTCAAAGCTTGGGCGACGTTTAATAATTGGCATTTCTAATTTGAATTGAATCATTGCAATCGCTTGGTGAATCTTTGTGATTTGACTCTCTTCGAGTTTAGATAAGCCAGCAGGTTTGTCAGGACGTTTCTTTGGCTTAAAGGCAGGGTTGTCGCCATCATAATACTCTTCAGCTAATGTGAGTAAAGGACGTAAGTTAATACCATAAGCATCTTCGATAATATCTAAATTATCATATCGTGCACAAATACGGAGTAAGTTAGCAAGACAAGCTTTAGAGCCTGCATAGGCGCCGACCCATAACACATCATGGTTACCCCATTGAATATCGACTGAATGATAATTGATTAAAGTATCCATAATTTTATCTGGTTGAGGACCACGATCGTAAATGTCACCCACAACGTGAAGGTGATTTACAACAAGGCGTTGTACAGTATAAGACAATCCGATGATTAAATCGTCTGATTGTTCGAGTTCAATAATGAGGTTAACAAGTGTTTCATAATAAGATTTTTTATTTTTAAATTCATTGCTTTTATAAAGGAGTTCTTCCACAATATATGTAAATTCTTCAGGTAATGCTTTACGTAACTTAGAGCGCGTATATTTTGAAGAACAGTAAGTAATAAGTTCGATGAGACGTTCAATTGTAGTGATATACCAAAGGTTTAATTTACCTTTAGAATCGAAGTTATTTTTTACAAGTTTTAATTTTTCTTCAGGATAATAAACAAGGGCAGCTAGGTCATCAATTTCTCTTTGAGATAATTTATTTGTGAAGATGTCATTGATTTTAGCGCGCACGTTACCAGAACCATTGCGTAGCACGTGTTGGAAAGATTCATATTCACCATGTAAGTCACTCACAAAGTGTTCTGTACCTTTAGGTAATTCTAAAATAGATTCTAAATTAATAATTTCGGTAGCAAGTTTTTCTGGGCTATCGAATTGTTGAGACAATAAATCCAAATATTTCTTTCTTAATTCACTTTCAGTCGTTTGCGTCATTTATTTTTCACTCCTGTGTGGGATTGTCATTTGTTTTGAAAAGGGCAGTAAAATATAAAACCGCTTACATAAATTATCTTTAAAAAGTAGCATTTTTTCAATGGTGATGCTTAAATTGTCGAAATTAAAATATGAAAAAACCCTTCATGCTAGATGAAGGGTTGAAAAATTAACGTGTACGTTTTCTATTTTTAATGAATATAACATATAGTAGGTATAAGATTGCTAAGAAGATAATGACATACATGATATAAGAATAAGTATGTAAACCAGCCATTAATACGTCAAAGCTATCACTTAATAAACGGCCTAATAAAATAAGGGCAAAGTTCCAAATCGTTGTACCTAATAATGATAAGACTGTAAATGTAATGACATTCATTTTATTGATACCAGCAGGAATGGTAATGAGTACACGTAAAACCGGAATGAAGCGGCATAATAAAAATGCCCATGGGCCATAGCGTTTAAACCAATCATTGGCACGCTTGACGTCTTTACCTTTTAGTTTGAACCATTTCCCATGTTTATCAACAAAACGGTAAATACTTTCTTCTTTGATTAAACGACAGATATAGTACAAAATTAATAATCCTATAAATGAAGCGATAGTTGAAATAAGGAATAAGACGGGAATCGATAAGCCTGATTTAACAGACATTAATCCTGCAAACGTCAAAATAATCTCAGAAGGGACGACAGGCAACACATTCTCTAATAAGATAAGAATAAAGATGGCTGCGTAGCCCCATTTACTTATAAAATCGGTAATTAACTGTTCCATTTATAATTAAGAACTCCTTTAATTTTAAGCTTTATAACTACAATAAAAAATTCATAGTAAATTCATTATAATAAAATTTACTATGAATTGCTTGTATAAACCTAAAAGGTTATTATTTTAAAGCCTTTAAGTAACGATGATACAGTTGAGTAGCTTCTTCATCATCTTCGATACCATAGACATTCATACGTCCGTCTTTAAACAAGGTAATTTCATAATCCTTATCTTGAATTAGTTTCGCAAATGACGTGGATTTCACCATATCACCTGGGAAATGTTCAGCGTGTTCAAAGACAGCAGGTTGGTATCTAAAGAGATACGTTTTACCACAAAGACTTTCAATGTGTTGCTGTTGCTTTGTTTCTAATAATTCATAATGTTGTTGTTCGCAAACTTCACAGTCATTGTCTTTCAAGATATCGACATTCATGGCTTTAAAGTTAATCTCGAAAGCATCAATGGTAAGTAATTTTTTGGAAAAGCCTTTTCCAGATAAATAGCGAATAGCTTCTGATACTTCATAGCTTGCCACTTGTGTAATGACAGGCGGTAAGACGCCATTAATCGCACAACTTTCGCCAGTAGAAGGCATACGTTTTAATAAACATTTTAAGCAAGGCCCCTCAAAGTCGATGCCATAGACGGTGCCCTTACTGCCAACTGCAGCACCATATACCCAAGGAATATGATGCTTATGGCATACTTCGTTAATGAGATAACGAATTTTAAAATGATCCATGCCATCAATCACAATGTCAGGTTGCACCTTATTCATAATATCTTCAATATTCGTAGAGTCAATTTCTTGATAAAACGCTTGTACTTCTACGTTGGAATTAATATGCGCTAATTTTTCTTTAACGGCGTGTACTTTAGGCACCATGTTGGTAGCATCATCTTCTGTATACAATGCTTGGCGATGTAAATTTGATGTTTCCACAATATCCATATCAACAATGGCCAAGTGATGGGCGCCCATGCGAGCTAATAGCTCTGCTACATGGCTACCTAATGCACCAGCACCAAGTATTAAAATCTTCGCATTCGATAGGGCGTGTTGCCCATTTTCACCAAAAGCATGATAACGCATTTGACGATTGTAACGTTGCATTATAAGAATTCTAATCCTTCAGTTGGGCTTGACGCTTGCGCAGTATATTTCACTGGAATTCGTCCAGCTTCATAAGATAAACGACCAGCTTCAATACATAATTTCATTGCTTCAGCCATTTTAACAGGGTCTTTAGCGCCTGAAACAGCTGTATTTAATAAGATGGCGTCAGCACCTAATTCCATTGCGTGACAAGCGTCTTTAGCTGATCCAATACCAGCATCAACGATAACTGGGACATTAGCGTTTTTAATAATGTAGCTAAGGTTTAATTGGTTGTTAATACCACGGCCAGTACCGATTGGAGAAGCAAGTGGCATTACGGCATGTACATCTAATTCTTCTAAGCGTTTCGCTAAGACAACATCGTTAGAAATGTAAGGGCATACGATGTAGCCTTTCTCTAATAATATTTTACAAGCTTCGTATGTTTCGAAAGGATCAGGTAATAATGTTTCATCATCACCGATGACTTCGACTTTAATCATGTCACATACGCCTGCGTGGTTAGCGATTTCAGCGATACGAACGGCTTCTTCTGCAGTTTTAGCACCTGCTGTATTTGGGAAAGTGATGAAATCTTTTAAATTAATATTCGCAAGTGGGTTAGGTAAGTTTTTGTCATATAAGTTCATACGTCTTACTGCGAATGTAAGAACATTTGTTTCTGACGCTTTAATCGCTTCTGTTTGAATGTCTTCATTTTCAAATTTACCAGTACCTAATAATAAACGAGATTGTAATTCTAAATTTCCAATTTTAAACATATTATCCGCCTCCAACAAATTCTAATAATTCTAATTGATCATCTTCACGTACAGTATGATTATCATACTCTTCTTGTTTAATTAATGTCTTATTATGCTCGACGATGACACGTTCAGGGTCTAATTCAAGTGAGTGAAGCACTTGAGTAATCGACTGTTCTGCGTCGAATGTGAACGCATCACCATTAATGATACACTTCATTATTTGACCTCCTTGAAACATTAAATGACTCATAATTGCGTGGTTTAACACCAGTAAATAGCCAATTCGCAATATCACGGCCTATGACAGGTGAAAGTAAAATACCGTTACGGTAATGACCTGTAATGACGTATAAACCATCATCTATACGATCCATGATAGGCAATTCGCCATCAGTATAAGGGCGCACGCCAGACCATTGCTTAATGACTTTACCTTGTGCTAATTCAGGAATGCGTTCATTCGCGTATTGGTGTAGCCATGAGACACCTTGATTGGTATTGCCGACAGAATAATTATCAAACTCACTTGTCGCGCCAATAAGGAAACGATTAGGTTGTTTCGGCACGATATAGCAACCATTCGTCATAAATATCGTTTCTTTTAAATCTAAGTCGTCATGTTCAATCAATAATACTTCGCCTTTAACACCAACTACTTTACGCGGAAGTTGGTAGCGCTCTAATAATTTCGAAGTCCAAGCTCCTCCAGCGACAATCACTTTCTTAGCAACTAATTGACCTCTTGATGTAGATACTTCGTAATAGCCATTTTGACGTTCAACGTTAAGCACTTCAGTTTGATAATAACGATGAATATTACGTTGCTGTAGTGATTTGAAAAGTGCTTTCGTATAATGGTTCGCATTGATTTGTCCATCATTTGGAATGTAAATTGCCATTTCACTTGATGTGACATGACCATGCGTTAAATCAATTAAATCTTCTTCAGATAATTCCACTACACTAGGGTCCATGGAACTTAAGAATTCATATTGCTGTCTTAAACTTTCAACATCTTCAGGGCGATTCGCCACTTTGATTAATCCCGATGACTGATATTGAATATCGATACCTGTTTCATCTTGCAAAGCTTCGCACAGTTCTGGGAAAAGTGAGCGCGATTCGAGCGCAAGTCTAAATAAATCATTATCTTCAGTAAATTCATTTTGTGCACCTAGCATACCGCCTGCTTTGTAAGAAGCATGTTTACCAGGAACATCTCTATCGACAATAGCGACATCCATTTGTGACTGACTTAAATGTCGCGCAATAGACATGCCAATCACGCCTGAACCTATAATAAGAACGTCATGCATCTTTCAACCACTCCTTTCGTAACTGTTCGATTTGTTGTAAAGATGCGTTCATAAAGAAAGAAATTGCACATATACCAGTAAACCCTTTAGGTAATTGGTGAATCGTTTCTTTAGTGATGCCACCAATAGCATAAATAGGAATCGGCAAACGTAAAACGTCATTGACCTCTTCTTGTGAACGTGGCTGTTGATTTGGTTTAGAAGGCGTTGTGAAAATGTGGCCATAAAACACATAATCAAGACCATGTTCATAAGCTTGCTTCACAGATTCTTTAGAATGGGTCGACATACTGACTTCGACATGAGGGTATCGTTGTTTGTAATCAAACGCAGTCTTATCCATCTCACGACAATGTAATCGTGAAAGGCTCAATGATTCTAGTAACTTAACATCACTATGAATGATTACTTTCTCTTTTGGAAAGCCTGCATCTAAAAGTTGTGTGATGAAGTTAAATAACGCTTTACGTGACATAGGGGTACGAAAAAGTAGTCCGTCTATCCCTTCAGCTATAGCTAAGAAATGCTGTAAATCTTCGTCTGTTAAATCTTTGTAAGTCGTTATTGCAATAAATATATGCCTCACCCCTTGAACAATAAAAAACGCTATTACCCTCGTAGGGAAATAGCGTTTAGCTCAACTTTACGATATCCTTTACGCCACTTTCCTACGCCAGTACAAACTGGATCAGGTTCCAGGAATTATAAAGTTCGTTCTTTACTCTCAGCCTTAAACAAAGGCACTTCCAGTGGATGATAAATTTTATTCATTTATAAATTAATTAATAGCGTTTCAGTTCAATTTCATTTTACAGTTTTTCTGATTAGAGTTCAAATCTTAAATAAAAATAAATATGACACTACTTTTCGAAAAGTAGTATAACAACACAAACAAGCGCAATTTAATAAAAAACTTTTGTAAAGATATTGTAAACGTTTGCAATACCTGGTAATATGATAAAAAATAAGTGATTAAGCCTATCATGACAGGGCTTGAAAGGTGGAAAGTGATTAGAGCAAAAGGGAGTCTTCATGATTAATAGACAACATAAAAAGAATCAACAAAAAAGGAAAGTAGGAAAGAATATGGTTCAAAGACAAAGGAAAAGTAATGTCCGTTGGATGTTCGCATTACTATTTTTTATTATCGGAGTAATTGCATATATGGATAGATCGAATATCTCATATATTGCACCACAAATGATGCAAGATTTACATATGAATAAACAGCAATTTGGTTTATTAGCATCCTTCTTCTCATTAGGATATGCATTAATGCAAGTACCTTCAGGTATGTTAGCTGAAAAGTTTGGTCCACGTAAAATGATTACTATCGCATTAGTATGGTGGAGTGCTTTTACAATTTTTACAGGAATGATTAAACATCACGGTTTATTATTCTTAGTGCGTTTCTTATTTGGTGTAGGGGAAGCACCAATGTATCCATCAAATGCAGTTTTCAACTCAACATGGTTTGCGAAAGATGAAAAGGGAAGAGCATCTAGTGCATTATTAGCAGGTTCGTATTTTGGACCAGTACTAGCACCAATTATTACTATCGCCATTGTAAATGCATTTAATTGGCAAGCTGTCTTTTATATTTTTGGTGCGGTTGGTGTCTTAATTGCGATTTTATGGGGAATCATCGCAAAAGACCTTCCAGAGCAACATCGTATGGTTAACGAAGCGGAAAAACATTTTATTATGCAAAATCGTGACTTAGTTCAAACTAGCAAATCTTTACCACCATGGAATCAATTCTTCCGTCGCGTAAGTTTCTATGCTATCGCAGGTCAATACTTTGTAGTTCAATTTATTATTACATTATTCTTAATTTGGTTACCAACATACTTAACAGAGCAATATCATGTAGAGTTTAAACATATGACAATCAGTTCATTACCTTGGTTTATTATGTTTATCTTAATTTTATCTGCAGGTGCCATTTCAGATAAAATTTTACGTAGTGGTCAATCACGCTTTGTATCAAGAGGATTAATTGCGATTGCTGGATTCATTGTGTTTGCGATTTCAATCTTCTTCGCAGTTCATACAGAAAGCTTATACATTACGATCTTCTGGTTATCACTTGGCTTAGGTGGTATGGGTATCTCAATGGGTATGAGTTGGGCTGCTGCAAATGATATTGGTCGTAACTTTGCCGGTACAGTTTCTGGTTGGATGAACTTATGGGGTAACATTGGTGCCTTAGTTAGTCCATTCTTAGCTGGTGCAGTAGTAACATCTCTTGGATGGTCAATGACATTCCAATTACTTATCGTTCCAGCTGTCATTGCAGTTATCTTATGGTTCTTCGTTTCACCAGATAAACCATTGATTAAAGATGAAAGTAAAAAGTTAAAATAATAGGTTTGATTCATAGAAAAGTGAGCAAAACGCTCACTTTTTTTATTGACATATTTCTTGGGATGCTATTTCTAAAGCAGTTCTTAGATAGATATTAACTCACTTAAGTTGCTACGCGTTCCTGGGGCGCCGTCTCAGCCTGTAGTCTTCGACTGGCACTGCTTCCCTAGGAGTCTACGCAACTACGTTTCGTTATCTATCTTAGAACGTCTTACACAAGTGCTAATGCACTTGTGTTCATTATTAAAATACTCCGCAAGAGTCGCGCAACAACATTCGTAGTTTATCTTTAAATATATAGTGGGCTATGTCAATTTAATAAGATGCTATAATATAAAGGTCGCCTATCTCTCGGGCGTCTATCTTGACGTAGAGAGGGGGTGCTTAGATGACAGATATTCTTGTTCACATCGTAACCACAGTCATAAGTGGTTGTATTGTTGCGTTATTTTCATATTGGCTACGACAACGCGATAATAAGTAAATAGGCGACAAAGCCACACCAAAAAATCCCCTCACTACTGCCATAGTGGGGGGATTGGTGCATTAAATGCAGATATTCTTGTTAATTTGATTATATCATTAGCGTAGAAGAAAATGCAAAACGAAGGCATGAATATCAAATGCACTTTCACCCACTTATAAAGAGATATAACTGTTTAGTCAATAAGAAGAAATGGTAAAATAAAGTAAATCTAATTATTGAAGGTGATTGCATGATTATTATTAATGCCAAACTAAAAGTAAATGAGGACTATCGCGATGACTATCTAGATTTAATGAAAAAGTTAGTAGAAAGTTCTCGTCAAGAAGAAGGCAATACATTCTATAGCCATTATGAAGATGTAGATGAACGTAATTCATTTGTAGTGGTTGAGAATTATAAAGATCAACAAGCAGTTGAAACACATAACCATTCAGAACATTTTAGAGTATTTAGTGAAAATATCGGCAAGTACATTACCGAAGAACCTGTCATTGATGTAGCCGAAACAAAATAAATCTCATAAATACCAACTTACCTAGTCTTTGCTAGGTAAGTTTTTTAAATAAAACAACCTAGAAATATGAGAGATTAAAACATGTTATCATAGTCATGTATGTTTCATAGAAAGGAAAGATAACATTGGGAAATGTATTACATTCTCTTATTACGTTTGATACGACTAAGATTGACCCAATGAAAGGTCTCCGTCAAGGTTTACTCATGATTATCCCAGCCTTAGTAGGTTATCTATTAGGAGACTTTAATATTGGTTTATTAGTATCAACAGGGACCTTAGCGCATGTTTATGTTTTCAAAGGATCCCCTCAATCGATGCTTAGAACCGTGATTCTATGCTCGATTTCTTTTGCCATCTGTATGATGCTCGGAACATTAACGGTGACGCAACCTGTTCTTTACGGTTTTATATTACTCCTAGTAACAGTCATACCGTTTTACATTTTTAGTGCATTAAAGATTGCTGGCCCGTCTTCTACATTCTTCTTGGTCACATTTTGTTTACCTAGTAACTTACCTGTCGCACCTGACCAAGCGCTATTTCGTGGTTTGGCTATTTTAGGTGGGGGAGCCCTTGCAACATTTGTTGTGCTATTGATGATTCTTTTTCAAAAGCAGAAAGTTGAAGATCGTGCGATTACATCAGACTTTAAAATGATTCATGAGTTAATGCATCACTTTAATGACCCTGAAAAGTTTAAAGAAGTGTCGCAATCTGCAGTAACTGCATTTAAAAACTCAGATGAATTATTGATTACTGCCACAGCAGGAGCAAAATCGAAATTAAATTCACGTTTCCAACGCTTGTTATTACTCCATACCTCAGCGCAAGGGATTTACTCTGAATTGCTTGAGTTACATGAACAAAATATTCGTCCATTACCTCAAGATTTAATAGATATGATGGATGTAACAATGCGTAATGCATACCGTCATAGTGCTAAGCGTGAGAATTGGACGAAAGAAGTGCATGTGAGTGATGAGTTCGACAATCTATTACAGCACATTCTAAAAATTGATGAAATTGCGAATTTAAATGCAAATCAAATTGAACATCAAGCGAGCGTTAGAAAGCCATTATATAGTCAACGTATTCTTCATAATTTAACACTGGATTCTATCGTTTTCCGTAATACGCTCATCTATGCTGTGATATTAGGAGCAGCGATTTTCGTATCATTAGCCTTTAATATTCAGAAATCGTATTGGATTCCATTATCGGCACACACAATCATGTTAGGTATGACGACACGACGCATGTTAGACCGTTCCGTTGCCCGTGGTTTAGGTACTATCCTAGGAACTTTATTACTATCAGGTATTCTGTTCTTTAATCCACATCTCGTTGTAGCGGTCATTATCATGGGCCTAGCCGCAATGGTAACAGAAGCGTTTGTAGGTTCAAACTATGCCTTTGCCGTTATATTCATCACGACGCAAGTTATCTTATTAAACGGTTTAGCATCACATAATCTATCTATTTCCATTGCGTATACACGTATTTTTGATGTACTCATCGGAATTGTGATTGCCATCGTAGGTATCTTACTCATTAACCATCAAACAGCTTCAGCTATGTTACCACGTACAATTGCTGAAGTAGCACGTAAAGAAGCGATTCTGTTCCATTATTTATTCTCTGAAAATGCACACCAAGATACAAAACGTGAAAGAAAGGAAAGTTTTGAATTATCCGTTAAAATGAGCAATATGACTCAGACTTATAATTCAGCGAGTGGTGAATTATTCTCTAATAAAGCCGTTTTACGCTACTATTATCCAAGTATTTTCGCATTAGAAGAAATCAACTTTATGTTAATGCGTGCCATGCAAAATAAGGATCGCCAACATATTTCAGATACACAAATGGGCGAATACTTAGTAACATTTGAAAATGTAGCGAAACATTTCGAACTTCAAAGTAGTTTGGATGTTAAAGAATTATCAGATTTACCACAGTATAATTATTTAAAATCAGTGCTAATGAAACTACAAAGCAACTGTGTCGCATCACGTAAAGATGTCGATGATACTGAAGTGAAATCAGCTACTGAAGCATAAAGTTTGTTTACAGGCAGGCGTTTCATTTTCAAGTCACGTGGTAAAACCTTATTAAGATAAATAAGAGGAGTGTGACACTATGCCTTGGACAATGGACGATTATCCAAATACTTGGAAGAACTTTGATGAACTTGAACGTAAAAAAGCAATTGATATCGGTAATGCCATGTTAAAAGATGGCTATAAAGAAGGCGACATTATTCCAATCGCAACAAAACAAGCGGAAGATTGGTATAAAAACGCTAGCAAAGATGAATTAGAAGAGTTAAAAAATAAACACATAACGCAACATCAAAAAGATGATTCAGCCAATCCAGAATTAAATGAAGAAAATGTACATGTATACTTTGAAGATAATGAGTGGAAAGTGAAAACAGACGGCGCGAAACAAGCTTCTGATTCATTCGATAAGAAAGAAGACGCGAAACAACGTGCACAAGAAATCGCCGACAATCGAGATACTAAAGTTATCGAACACAAAAAAGATGAATAATAATTAATCCACTTATCCCAAACAAGTTCAAAAGCTTGTTTGGGATTTTTTAGTGGTTCTTAGATAGATATTCACTCGTTTAAGTTGTGCGCTTTCCCACAAGAACGCGAGCAACTTAAGCAAGCGACTCGTTCAAAAGTTATATAACTCAGTCTAATTACCTAGGTTAAATGGGATGGTTATTGTTTTTAGTTCATTTTGCAATTCGATATAATGGAGGTTAAGGAACAAGGGGGAACAGCTATGTACGTAGAAAGAAAACCATCATTGTATATAGAAGAATTGCGAAGCGAATTTAAAGACAGCTTAAATCATTTCAAAGATGGGGATGAGGCCTTTGATAGATTGATTGGCTTCGTGGAACTTGACCATTTATATTCATCTGCTTTAAAAGAAATATGCACGAAATTAGATATTTTAGATGATAATTTTAACCATGTGTATAAACATAATCCAATCCATCATATGGAACGTCGCGTTAAAGAGATGAATAGTCTAGTTAAGAAGTTACAACGTAAACACTTACCTGTCAGTGCAGAAAGTGCGAAAGAGAACATCTTAGATATTGCTGGTATTCGTGTCGTTTGTAATTACTTAGAAGATATTTATGTTATTGAAAAGATGTTATTAAAACAAGAAGACGTTAAACTATTAAAACGTAAAGATTATATTAAACAGCCGAAAGAAAATGGCTATCGCAGTCTACATCTTGTCGTTTCGATTCCTGTCTTTTTAGCTGATCGTGTTGAAGTAACGCCCGTTGAAATACAAATTCGTACGATAGGTATGGACATGTGGGCAAGTTTGGAACACAAAATTCGCTATAAAAATAATACAAATACAGAAGATTATAAAGATAGACTGAAAGAATGTGCACTTGAAATTACAGATATTGAAGCGAAAATGCAAGCCATTCATTCAGAAATATCGAATAGAGAAATGGAGTAAGGGGGTTCGAATTGAACCCCTTTTAATTATGCCCTAGAATAGATAAATTTGTGATAGAATAATTGATTAGTACTATTTTAAATTTTGAGGTTGATTATGGATAAACGAAATTTTAAGACACAAATTTATCAATTAAAAAATTATGAAAATGAACAGAGCGAAGTGGCATATGCAGGGAATATGGACACAGATAAAACAATTGTATTTCTACATGGTGCATTAATGACATACCGCATTATGACACTATTTGAGCCCTATTTCAGAGAATATAAAATGATATTTATCAACTGCCCTAGCCGTGGCAAAAGTTCAAAAATTGAACGAGAACATCATAATTTAGATGATTATGTTGAACGTATTGAAGATGTGCTAGAACAAATTGTAGAAGAGCATGATATAGATAAAATGATGATTATTGGTTACTCTATGGGCGGGATGATTGGTACGCGGTTATTAAAATTTAATAAACTTCCAATTTCGCATCTCGTCTATTTAAGTAGTGCAGCAAAGATTTCGCCTAATGCGAGTATGGTGTCACGTTTATTTACAAAGAATAGGAAACGTGAACATTTAAAAGACGAACTTGTTGCGATTAAGAACTTGCCACAATACATTTTGAAGAAGACAGTCTATGCACGTAAAGAGAACGGCGTTAGTATTTTATCCTTTGTCGCACCATTAAGAACAATTATTACTGACCTCATTTATACGGTGAAAGCCGATTATATGCCTGATATTGAATCAATTAAACAATTTCCTAAGCTATTATTTATCGCTGGAGAAGATGATGACGTGATTCCTTACACAGATTCCCAGGCAACGATGGAAGAATTTAAGAAATATGGTGGCGAAACAGTAGGTATTCTTTACCCAGGTATTGGCCATATTGATTTTCCTTCCGTTTTAGAGAAGCTACCCAATGGTACAGAAGGGATTATTGACCATATAAAAGACTGGATTGAATCTTAATAAGACAGAGGGGAGACTGCTAGTTATCTTTTTTTGAAAATGGTCTTGCTCATGACGTAGCGTCATTAGCTATGTTAGAGCTAGGAGGTGAAGGCTATGTCACATTATTCAATTGGAGAACTTGCCAAACAAAGTGGCATCACAATCAGAACATTACAATATTATGATCGCAAAGGGTTATTAACCGCTGAACGTCATCACGAATCTAACCGACGCTATTATACAGACACACAACGACACCAACTTCAACTAATATTAATCTTGAAAAAATTTGGCTGTACATTAGATGAAATTAAAACATTACTTTATGAAGATAATGACTTACAAACTTTGAAAATGATGCTTCAACTTCATAAAGAAACAATTGAGCAAGATATGCAACATCAAGCTGAGACTTTAAAACGTATCAATGCGGTACAACAATATATTTCAGAACAATCTAGTTCTTCAATCAATCATTTAACTGACATAGATAATGTTATGAAAAAATCTCAAACACTCAACACAGTAAAAGGTAAAATTTGGCTTAGTGCAGGGTTAATAGGACTCATACAATATTCTGGATTAGTGATTAGCTTGTTAAGAAGCTCAGCGAAACCATTCGTAACAGTGTTACCCATTCTAGTAACGTATGCTATAGGGTTAACTACTTTCTATTTCAAGCATATCTCTTATCTATGTCCGAATTGCCAACACGTCTTTAAACCATCATTAAAATCATTCGTTTTAGCAACACACACAACTAAAACACGCAAACTTCAATGCCCTAAATGTCACGAAACACATTATTGCATAGAAGTCGCAAGCGATAATAAATAACGTTAGCACTGCATCCTAGTATGAATAAGCTAGGATGCTTTATTCTTTTATAAAAAAGAAAACGCTTGCAAAAATAAGAACAGTATATTAACATACTTGTATACAAGTTGAAGTAAGTAGTAATTAGAGGTGAGTGTTGTGAATCAAGGATATCCAGAACAATGGCTTGGAGGTATGACCAAAGGGGAAGGTGTAGCTGCTGAAATTCGCTTACAAATTGTAAATGGAGAGATTGAGAGCGATACCTTACTTACCGAGAATCAAATCGCAAAACAATTTGACGTCAGTCGTTCTCCTGTACGCGATGCCTTCAAATTATTACAGACCGATCAATTAATACATCTCGAACGTATGGGAGCTAAAGTACTATCATTTGGCGAACAAGAAAAGAAAGAATTGTATGATTTGAGGCTGATGCTCGAGTCGTTCGCATTTTCAAAAATGAAATATATCGATCGTATTCCTGTAGTCAAAGAAATGCGCAAGCACCTTGAAATGATGAAAGTATCTGTACAATTTGAAGATGCTGAAGCATTTACGCAACACGATATACAATTTCATGAAGCAACTATAAAAGCTTCGAATCATCAATATTTACTCACGTTCTGGAACCATTTGAAACCGGTTATAGAATCTTTAGTCTTACTCTCAATGAGAGAGCGCATGGCACATAATAAAGAAGACTTTGACCGTATTCACAGCAATCACGAAGTGTTTATTGAAGCCATTGAACATAACGATTCAGATAAATTAAGAGAGGCGTTTCACTTAAACTTCGATGACGTGGGGAAAGATATCGAAAGTTTCTGGTTACGTTAAATAGAAGGAAAGAAGGAATACTATGAAATACATGATTGGCGTTGATATTGGTACAACAAGTACAAAATCAGTGTTATATGACGAGAATGGACAATTCATTATGAAACATAATATAGGCTATCCATTACATACGCCAAATGTAGATGTTTCAGAAGAGAACCCAGATGAATTATTTGATGCGGTGTTAATGACAGTGAAATATGTTGTGCGAAAAGCGGGTGTTAAGAAAGAAGATATTAAACTGATTTCTTTCAGTGCACAAATGCATAGCTTAGTCGCTCTAGATGCGCAACATTCAAGATTAACAGAAAGTATTACGTGGGCAGATAACCGTGCAAGTAAATACGCCGAACGCATCACTCAAGAACATAATGGGCATGAAATTTATCAACGCACAGGCACGCCGATTCATCCTATGTCTCCCTTATCTAAAATCTTCTGGATGAAACATGAGCAACCTGAAATTTATAATCAAACGGCAATGTTTGTTGATATCAAAACATATATTTTCTATCAACTGTTTGAGCAATATGTCATCGATTATTCAATGGCATCTGCAACAGGCATGTTTAATTTGGAACAGTTAGATTGGGATGAAGAAGCTCTCAATTTATTAGGAATTTCAAGAAACCAATTACCTAAACTTGTTCCAACTACGCATATCCTAACAGGTATGAAAAAACGTTACGCTACATTAATGGGTATTGATGAAAATACGCCAATCGTAGTTGGTGCAAGTGATGGCGTACTTTCAAACCTTGGTGTTAACAGCTTTAAAAAAGGAGAAGTTGCCGTCACAATCGGTACATCAGGCGCCATTCGCACAGTCATTAATAAACCACGTACAGATTACAAAGGACGTATCTTCTGTTATGTGTTAGACGAAGACCATTATGTTATTGGCGGACCAGTGAATAATGGTGGCGTCATTCTTAGATGGTTACGAGACGAACTCTTGGCAAGCGAAGTTGAAACAGCCAAACGCTTAGGCGTAGACCCATACGACGTACTTACAAAAATCGCAAGTCGCGTTAAACCAGGCGCAGAAGGTTTAATCTTCCACCCTTATTTAGCTGGGGAACGTGCGCCACTTTGGAACGCAGATGCACGCGGTTCATTCTTTGGCTTAACACTATCACATCAGAAAGAACACATGATTCGTGCAGCCTTAGAAGGCGTACTTTACAACCTTTACACGGTATATCTTGCATTAGTTGAAGTGATGAATGAAACGCCTAGTACGATTAAAGCAACAGGGGGTTTCGCGAAGAGTGAAGTATGGCGTCAAATGATGGCAGACATCTTTGATACAGATCTCATTGTGCCAGAAAGCTACGAAAGTTCTTGCCTTGGTACATGTGTCTTAGGTCTTAAAGCATTAGGGGAAATTCAAGACTTTTCCATCATTGAACAGATGGTAGGAACAACTAACGCACATCAACCAAACCAAGAAACCGTTAAAGTATATCAACAATTAGTATCAATCTTTATTAATCTTAGTCGTTCATTAGAAGAACGCTACGCAGAAATTGCGGATTTCCAACGTAAGCATTTAAATTAAATCATTACATCACAACTTAAAGAGACAAAGGGAGGACTTACAATGTTTGGAGAGATTTGGCCACTTATTAGCGTGGTTATTGGGATATTACTACTCTTATCATTAATCATTTTCTTAAAATTAAATACATTTATTTCATTAATCATTACATCAGTTGTTACAGCGATTCTGTTAGGTATGCCATTAAATAAAGTCATGAGTACGATTGAAACAGGTATGGGCAGTACGCTCGGTCACATCGCATTAATCTTTGGACTTGGTGCTATTCTAGGTAAATTACTAGCAGATGGCGGAGGAGCAAACCGCATTGCAGATACATTAATTGCCAAATTCGGACAGAAACACGTTCAATGGGCAATGTTAGTTGCAGCCTTTATCGTCGGTATCGCACTATTCTTCGAAGTGGGCTTAGTATTATTAATTCCATTAGTATTCACTATCGCCAAACGTGCGAAAGTATCACCACTTAAACTTGGCTTACCAATGGTGACAGCTTTATCAGTAACACACGGTTTCTTACCACCACATCCAGGACCAGTCGTGATCGCTAAAGAATTAAAAGCCAATATAGGACAAGTATTATTATTCGGTATCATCATCGCTATTCCAGTCACTATCATCGCTGGACCAATCTTCAACAAAGTAGCACAAAAAATCATCCCTTCAGCTTATACACGTGAAGGCGACATTTCGGCTTTAGGTTCACAAAGAGAATTTAAAGATTCTGAAATGCCAGGATTCGGCTTAAGTATCTTTACAGCCATCTTGCCAGTGCTCTTAATGTTACTATCAACTATCGTTCAATTAATTACTGGCCATCAAGAAGCTAAAAATCTATTTGAACAAATCATTTACTTCATTGGTACAGCTGGCACAGCAATGTTAATTTCAGTTATCTTTGCCATCTTCTCAATGGGCTTACACCGCGGTAGAAAAATGGATGACATCATGAAATCAGTCACAGATGCGATTTATCCAATCGGCATGATGATCCTCATCATCGGCGGTGGCGGTACATTCAAACAAGTACTTATCGACGGTGGCGTGGGCGATACAATTGCGAAAATGTTTGAAGGTTCAACAATGTCACCCATCTTACTTGCATGGATAGTTGCAGCCGTATTGCGTATCGCATTAGGCTCAGCAACAGTCGCAGCCATTTCGACAACAGGTATCGTCTTACCATTATTACAACACTCAGACGTTAACGTTGCACTTGTTGTACTTGCAATTGGAGCAGGAAGCGTTATCCTATCACACGTAAACGACGCAGGCTTCTGGATGTTCAGAGAATACTTCGGACTAACAATCAAAGAAACATTCCTAACATGGTCACTACTCGAAACCATCATCTCAGTATCAGGCATTATCTTCATCCTATTCATAAGCTTGTTTGTATAAAAAGATATTAAAAAGACACTCACTACCAATATTAGTGAGTGTCTTTTTATCAAAACAAAATGATTATTTACAAAATAGTGGACACACAACCATAAATGGAACTACTAGAGTAGCTTTTGTACCACCCATAGTTAAATTAAACAAGCTATTGCTAGGAAAGAATTCCAAAGAATGATAAACTAACAAATGATATAAAAGACAGAATGTACAAAGGAGTTACTTGAGTTTGAAACAGATTAAAAAAGCGATCATACCTGCCGCTGGTTTAGGAACGAGATTTTTACCAGCAACCAAAGCGATGCCTAAGGAAATGCTTCCTATTTTAGATAAACCAACCATTCAATACATAGTGGAAGAAGCCTCTCGCGCAGGAATTGAAGATATTATTATAGTAACTGGCAAACATAAACGTGCGATTGAAGACCACTTCGATAATCAAAAAGAATTAGAGATGGTACTTGAAGAAAAAGGAAAAACAGATCTACTTGAAAAAGTTCAATATTCAACAGATTTAGCCAACATTTTTTATGTTCGTCAAAAAGAACAAAAAGGATTAGGTCATGCCATTTATACTGCTCGCCAATTTATCGGTGATGAACCGTTTGCGGTCCTTCTAGGTGATGACATTGTAGAATCAGAAGAACCCGCTATCAAACAATTAATGAACGTATATGAAGAAACAGGTCACTCAGTGATTGGCGTTCAAGAAGTACCAGAGAACGTTACACATCGCTATGGCATTATCGATCCTTTAGACAAAGATGGACGCCGTTACGAAGTTAAACAATTTGTTGAGAAACCTGCTCAAGGTACCGCACCATCAAACCTAGCAATCATGGGGCGTTACATTTTAACACCAGAAATCTTTGACTACCTTAAAACACAAAAAGAAGGCGCCGGCAATGAAATACAATTAACCGACGCCATCGAACGTATGAACAACGACATACAAGTCTATGCATACGACTTTGACGGCGATCGCTTCGACGTAGGAGAAAAACTCGGCTTCGTCAAAACAACTATCGAATATGCCCTAAAAGACCCAAAAATGAAAGACGAACTCATCCATTTCATTAAAGAACTAGGAATATAAAAAATAAATTTATAGCAAAAGAGCCTAAGGCATTAAATGTCTTAGGCTCTCCTATTGTTAAAAATAGCTCATCTTATAAAAGACTAAGTTGAGGATTAAAATATAAAAACATTCTTAATACAAATTCAAATAAAAGGCCCATCTCATTTTCCGCTAAGATGAGCCTTCAGGGAGTTAATACCTATGTATCTATCCCACTAAAATATAAATCCTTCACTATATATTAGATCGAAATCTAATATACATAAATTATAATATATAAAAATTAATTAAAATACCCTACCCAATAGCAATTTCTTAACCAAAAATATCACTTTTTAATCTTTTCATTATTTTTAAATAAAAAAGCTATAGTCTTAAACTGTATAATAGTTAAAAACTATAGCCTTATAGGAGTATTCAATTTCGAAGAACTCAATAATTATGAAATTGATCCAACCTATTTCCCCTGAATTGTATTAGTGCATTAAACTATTACAATTTCATTTTATTATAGTTAGTCACAATTAAAAAGAGTAACTAATAGCAAATTCTTAACCAAAAATATCAATATTTTGATTAAATAAGTAATCTGGGTCTTAGTATAAGAAATTTTATGAAAATATTAATAAAACGAGCTATTAATTTTATGTTAATAGCTCGTTTTACCACGTAAAGTGAATTCATAATATTTAAGATAAAACTCGGTATAAATTAGGAGGTCTTAAAGCAAATAAAATTCCAATTTAAATCAGTTAGAGATATTCTAACTCATTATCATCTTACAATTTACTATAAAAATAAGCAATTATTTCGCTATATTTAATAATTTAAATTTTGGCAAGGTATTCTTCAAAAATTTTTTCACAATCTCTACCTATTACATCAATTGCCTTTAAACCTATTTTTTCAAACATATCAAAATATACTGATGTTAAAATTGACTTGTCTTCGTCTAAATTATCTTTAGGCACTATAAAAAAATTATAAGGGATCAATGAATTAGTATTTATTAATTCTTCAAATACTAATTGGTATAAATATTGTTTGGTTATGTCCGCTACTCCGGGTTTATTATTAATTCTTCTATTTGTTATTTCAATATTATAATATTTTGCATCATAAATAATAAAATAAGGTTTGTTTATATTTAAAACATCTAATTCTAAAGTAGCTTCAGACTGAACCCAACAATTTTGATTATTTAACCATTTAGGTTTTTCAATATAATCTTTTAACTTGCAATTAGAACTAATTGATTTTTTCGTTTGAAGTCCTAAGCTTTTTAATGAAAAATTAAGATGATTGTGATAAGTATGACTACATACATCTTCCCAAACTAATTCAAAATTAGTAGTACCAAAAATTTCGATTGTATCAGTAAGGTATTTACTTTCGTTTTTTAAAAATATTATTAACTCTTCAATAATATTTTGTTTGGAAGTGACAAATTCATTTTTTAATTGATTATTCAATATGTACAAATAATAATCAATTTTAGATTTATCAAAAATTTCAATTGTATCTAGGATAACTTTAGGTATATTTAAAATTTCTAAAATTGGAGAAATTTGGATAGAGATATAATTTAAAATACTAATTTGAATATTTCTAACAATATTAAAAGAGTCAATATCTTTTTCGACTGATTGTAAATCTAAATATATAGGGATATCATTTATAATATGTGCAGTATTTATATTCACAGTCTTATTCCATAATATTTGTCCCCGGCCATTATTATTAAAAATTTCTTTTTCTTTAGTGTAAAGACCAGTAGTGAAATAAGTATTGAGAATTTTTATTTTTGTCCCTAAATTATTAAAGTTTAATTCTTCAATTTTATTAGGACTTATAAGATTTTGATTAACGCGATTTTTATATTTAGAAATCACTTTCATAATTTGTATTAATTTTTTTTGATTATTTTTATAAAAATCATTTTCAATATTCTTTTCATTAATGTACTTAGGATAAACAATTATAATATTGTTATTGAAAGACTGAATAAGACCTACAAAACGAAATATATACCTATCATTCAATTTTTTATTTACATCATTATCAAAAGTTAAAAAGTCCTCATATAATTCTTTAGAAGATTCATTTCTTTTTAATGAAATAATTTTACTATCTATTAACTTATTTAATAGTACTTCAAATTCTTCGGTTGAAATATTATTAAATTTATCTTTTAATTGCTCATATGAATAATTTTTCTGTTCTTTAAAAATTATTATTATAATAAACGCCTCCTAACTAGTACTCTGGCTCATTAGTCGAAGACTACAGGCTGAGACAGCACCCCAGGAACGCGTAGCAACTTAAGTGAGTGAGAATCTATCTTAAAAATATTTACTATATACATAAAAACGTTTATTAGGTTTTATTTTCAAAAAGTGAACTATTTGTGAAAAGTATCACAAAATACTTTAAAAATTATTAAAAGGGTGTATTATTAAGAATGTAAGGAATGAGTAATAATTAATGGGAGTGATACTAATGAGAAAAGTGATTGAAGAAGTTATTTTTTCTGATGAAGGCAGCTATGAAATTTATTTAAAAACTGGCGTTAACCAAGGAATGATCGGTGATATTAAAGATGGCTACTTAACTATCGATTCTATTCCATACATTGATGCCGAACGCCTTTATTACTACGGACTCGAACGTAAATCATTAGTCACAAGCTAACACCAAAATTGAATGGCCTCCTATACATTCAAGTAAATCATGCCCTCGGGTGAGCAAACGAGGGCATAAACATAAATATACCCCTAATCATTCTGGAATAATGTGTTGAAAGCCCATGTCTTACCAATTGAGACACGGGCTTCTATTTTATAATGATTTAAAATTGATCTTTGAAATTCTTCTTAACTTCGTTATAGTCATACTCTTGATTATATAACTTAAATTTAATTCCATCCTCGCTTGAAAATGGCATTCTCACATTTGGAATACGATCCAGTCGTAAAATAAATTCTCTTTCTTGACGTGTACGTTGTTTCACCGACATGTCTAACCATTCTTCTTCTGTAAATAAGTCTTCAAAGCGGAATGAAAAACTTGTTCTACTTTTTTCAGCACGTAACGTTTGAATACGTTCTTCAAAATTCATGGAATATCCTCCTATCTATATGCCCAATACTTTGCTATATATTAACTTTATTACGTTTTAATGTTTTTTACAATTACTCGCGTGATTTTCTCTGAGAATTTTCAAAAAGAATGGTATAAGTGGGTTTAGGATTTGAAAATTTAGGAAAGGTAATCAATGAAACTAGAAAAAAGGGTGACGTAAACATGACAGAATTAAAAGACCGTGTTGCAATTGTGACAGGTGCGAGCAGTGGTATTGGCGCAACTATCGCTAAATCACTTGCGAAAGAAGGCGTTAAAGTTGTACTCGCTGGACGTAGCGATGAGAAATTACAAGACGTAGCTAAAGACATGGAAGAGGGCAACTTCCTAATCACACCAACAAATGTGAAATTTAAAGATGACGTAGACGCTTTAGTTGAAAATGCTATCGCAAAATTCGGCAAAGTCGATTTCTATGTAAACTGTGCTGGCATCAATACTTCAGCACGTATTACGAAATATGATATAGATGAATGGGAAGCGATGATTGATACAAATATTAAAGGTTTATTATATGGCGTCCATGCCATATTACCTAAATTTGAAGAACAAGGTTCAGGCCATTTAGTTAACTTAGCTTCTGTTTCTGCGACAGAAGTATCTAAAGAGAGTACATTATATAGTGCGACTAAATCAGCTGCATTAATGATATTCAATGGTCTAGAGAAAGAACTTGCTCGCACAGGTATCAAAACGACAAGTATCCATCCTGGCATGGTGGCAACACCTATGACAGAGAATACGGACTTCGGTGGACGTAAGAAACTTGATCCTGAAAACATCGCAGACGCTGTGATTTATGCGTTAACGCAACCGGATCATGTGAATGTGAACGAAATTACAGTACGACCTGTTTAATATAGAACTAATGAAGATGTTTCTTGTTGGAGAACAAGAAGCATCTTTTTTGTTTATGTACGGAATGTGATGCGTTGAAATGATACACTTATTGTGAAGGGCAGTAATAGGGTATTCATTTTCAAAGAAGGAGTGGCTGAGATGGAACAACGTCTTTATGAGTTATTGGATTTATTGGTGCGATTTAATACGGAGAGTCCGCCGGGGCGTAATACGGATCCTTTGCAGAATGAGATTGAGCAGTTGTTGCGTGATTTAGGTTTCGAGATTCAGCGTGAGCGTCTGTATGACAATGATAGTGTGATTGTGGCGACGTTGAAGGGTGAGGATCCTGAGGCGCCGAAATTGATCTTGAATGGTCATGTGGATGTGGCGTCTGTGGACGATGACTCGAATTGGGAGTATCCGCCGTTTCAACTCACTGAGCATGAAGGTTGGTTATATGGTCGTGGTGTGAGTGATATGAAGGGCGGTATGGCATCGTTATTCTATGTTCTTGAAAAGTTGCATCAAGAAGGTCGCCAGCCTAAAGGTGATATTATTGTGCAATCGGTCGTAGGTGAAGAGGTCGGCGAAGCGGGTACGAAATTGGCATGTGAAATAGGACCTAAAGCCGATTTAGCGTTGGTGTTAGATACGAGTGAGAATATGGCGCTAGGGCAAGGTGGCGTAATCACTGGTTGGATTACGGTGAAAAGTAAGAATACCATTCACGATGGTGCGCGTAGTCAAACGATTCATGCAGGTGGTGGATTATTTGGTGCGAGTGCGATTGAAAAAATGACGAAAGTGATTCAAGCGTTAAATGAACTAGAACAGCATTGGTCAGTGATGAAACATAGTCCTGGAATGCCACCGGGTGCGAATACGATTAACCCTGCTGTTATTGAAGGAGGACGTCATCCAGCGTTTATCGCAGACGAATGTCGTTTATGGATAACGGTGCATTATTTACCTAATGAAAGCTATGAAGAGGTTGTCGCTGAAATTGAAGACTACTTAAACCGTGTAGCAGAAGCAGATATTTGGCTTCGCGAGAACCCATTACAATTTGAATGGGGTGGCGAATCTATGATTGAAGATAAAGGCGAAATCTTCCCAAGCTTTACGATTCCTTTAGATCACCCTGGATTCAAACAATTACAAGAGGCACACCGTCATATTCATGGTAGTGACATGCAACATGGTATGAGCACGACAGTTACAGATGGCGGTTGGACAGCCCATTTCGGTATACCAACGATACTGTATGGTCCAGGTAGCTTAGAAGAAGCCCATAGCGTAGATGAGAAGATAGAAGCAGAAGAGCTAAACACCTATAGCGACGTACTCTACACATTTTTAAAACATTGGTACCAACATCCAGAGAAATAGATTTGAAGAATTATCGTTTGAAGTTGTGTGACGCTCGAAGGATTTAGATTATAGATGAACGTAAGTGCTCACACACTTACGTAAGTAGTTCTAAGATAGATGACGAAGTGTAGTTGTGCAGACTCCTAGGGGAGCAGTGCTAGTCGAAGACTACAGGCTGAGACAGCACCCCTGGAAAGCGGAACAACTTAAACGAGTGAATATCTATCTAAGAACTACTTTACAAGACAGTGGCTCGACCCAGCCCCCTAGGCAAGCGTCTCAACTTAAGTGAAATGGTGATTCATTTAAGAACTGCTTTAGAAGATCTTAGAAATCCCCACAGATTTATCTGTGAGGAATTTCTGGCTGAGACAGCACCCCTGGAACGCGAAACAACTTAAACGAGTGAGTATCTATCTTAGACGACTATAAAGATAAATGAAAAAGGCAATGGCCCGGTTAAGGACCATTGCCTTTAATAGTATGAAGACTATTTCTTAAATGAGTGACGGATACGGTTCATCCAGCCAGCACGACGTTTAGAAACGACGGGCATGCCTGAAGGTTGCGCAGCTCGCTTCTTTAACTCTTGACCGTACTTCATCGCTTCTTGCATTAAGTAAACTTGAGAGTTTAATGGAGATAAATTATTTTCAACATAGTGATACTCACCATTTTGATCTTGATAACGACCTTTTTGGTTATCAGATAATTGTAAATCCATAAATTCAACTAAACGTTTACCAATTTCTTTATCTTCCACAGGGAATAGAATTTCCACACGTTTAATCATATTACGTGTCATTACGTCTGCAGATGATAAGTAAATACGTTCGTCACCATTATTGTGGAAGTAATAAATACGTGAGTGTTCTAATAAACGTCCTACGATACTTACCACTTCTATATTTTCACTAATGCCAGGGATACCTGGTTTTAAGCAACAAATACCACGAATGATTAATTGAATTTTCACACCAGCTTGTGATGCTTCGAATAACTTTTCAATAATCGCTTTATCCGTTAATGAGTTCATCTTCATCATGATTTTCCCGTTACCATGTTGAAGGTGACTGTTAATTTCTTTATCGATACGATCAATAAAGACATCACGGATATCGAATGGTGCTACGATTAATTTATTGTATTCTGGTTTAACAGAGTAACCACTTAAATAGTTGAAGAAGTTAATCGCATCTTCTGCAATTTCTTTATTTGTTGTGATGATACCCATGTCAGTATAAAGTTTAGCCGTTTTATCGTTATAGTTACCTGTACCTAAGTGTACGAATGATGTTAATTCGTTACCGATACGTTTAACAACTAAAGCGATTTTACTGTGTGTTTTTAAGTGTGTCATACCATAAATCACGTGACAGCCGGCATCTTCTAACATACGTGCCCAATGAACGTTGTTTTCTTCGTCGAAACGTGCTTTTAATTCTACAAGTACAGTTACTTGTTTACCTTTTTCAGCAGCTTCTTTCAAGCTATTGATGATAGGTGAATCTTTACTTACACGGTATAATGTTTGTTTAATCGCTACTGTGTTTGGATCATCAGCTGCTTCACGAATGAAATCAACAATAGGTTCGAATGATTCGTATGGATGATGGAAGAAGATGTCACGTTTTAATGCAAGGTCATACACATTGTTATTGCCTAAAGAACGTGGAATTTGTGGTGTATATTTCTCATAAGTTAAATAATTTAATTTATGTGATAAATGACCAACTAGACCAAAGATAAATGTTAAATCTAATGGACCGTTTAAGAAATACACATCTTGTTTATCAACTTCAAGTGTTTCAATTAACCAGTCTAAATCATCTGGATTAGCTGTGCGTCCATCTACTTCTAAACGTACGGCTGAACCACTTTTACGTTCTTTTAAGAAACGTTCGATTTCGATTAATAAATCTTCTGCACCATCTTCGTGGATAGTTAAATCGGCATTTCTTGTAATTCTGAAAGTAAAGGTATTTAGAACCTCATATCCAGTAAATAAATAATTAATGAAATACGTAATTACGTCTTCGACCATAACTACATATTGTTTAGCTCCTTCATTGTAAGTTAAGAATCTTGGAATGAGTGAAGGAATTTGGACAATAGCTGAATTAATTGCATCCTCAGTATCAATATCAACGAAGATATTTAAGCTTTTATTATTAAGTTTTGGGAAAGGATGGTACGCATCAATGCCAAGTGGCGTTAAAGTTGGTAAGATTGTTAATTTGAAATCTCTTTCTAACTTAGTTAATAATGTGTCAGATAGTTCATCCGGTTTGCACATCACGATGTCGTAATCTTTTAATTCCTCAATTAATTCATTGTAGCGTTCGTATTGCTTATCAACGTATCTTTTTGCTTTTTCTTGGATAGCATCAACTTGTTCTTGTGGTGTCATTTGCGCTTTGTTTTCTGGTTTGTCATAGCCCATTTTTACTTGGTCTTTCAAACCAGCGACACGAACCATAAAGAATTCATCTAAGTTCGAACTAAAAATTGACACGAAATTTAATTTTTCGAGTAGTGGATTGTTATTATCGTATGATTCTTGAAGTACGCGATAGTTGAAATCCAACCAACTTAATTCGCGGTTATTGTAGTATTGTGGTAAACTGATATCATTTTCTCCCAATTGAGTTTGCATATTCCAAATACACCTCGTCATTTCCTCAAATATACTTTATTTATAGTGATTTAATAGTCAATGGCAGAATGACCTAATTCTAAGATAGCATATTAATTTTAAGATTTTGTAAAGATGATGGAAACTTTCCCTTTAAGTATCTTTTCGATATGTTTTTTCTGTCTATTCGCTTGATATTCTTCAGCAATAGGTTCACCGTCTGTGTAATAAACAGTTAGTTCGTAGTCATCTTCACCTTTTTTATTTTTCTTCAATTCCACATCGTCAACAAAACTTGTGTGTGAAATATTTAGCGCATTGATGAATTTAATGATGCCACCTAATGTTTGAATCGTGTCGATTTCTTTACTACTAAACCATTCTGTTTCTTTACAATAAAACTTAAGTAGCGATTTATTTTTAAAGCTAGCGAGTAATGCAAGTTTCACACGGTCTTTATGTGTGTAACCATTAATCATTGAGTTCGCGATAATATAGTAAGTATGTGGTGAACTTGAGTCTGAATCAATAAAGCTACCTAGATAATAAATATAAGCGCCTTCTTCAAATAGACGTTGGTCGTTATCACTAATATCTAAATCACGCATCTCAATAAGTTGCGCTAGTAAAGTTTTAGCTAGTTTTAAACGTGCTTGTGAACTCACATCCTCAATATGATATTCACGTGCTAAAAAATGAATGGACTCTTTGCGCACATTATTTTTATTGAACACATCTGGATAGCTTTCACGAATTTGTTTAATGACATAGCCTTCGCGTAATCCGTTTCTTGAAAATGTAAACTGTGTTGCATCTACTTTTTTATAAAGTGTTTTAAAGACGGATACAGCCGGTAGAATAATGTCTACACGGTCACGACTTAACCCATCTAGGTTAGTTAAATCATCACGTGAACTTTTACGGATAATGTCATACACTTCATCAATATCTTTATTAGACATTGTATAGTTATGTACACCACCGATAGGATAAGAGTGCTCTGATTGATGGATACGTGCTACGTTTCGCGCAGAACCACCTACACCAACTAATGCCACTTCTTGATCTTTTAACCAATCTAATGTATCAAACTGTTGAGATAAGAACTTCTCCATATCTTTAATGGCACTTTTATCATTGTGATCTTTGCCTTCAAAGAATTTGCGTTTTAAAGTGACAACACCAAATGGGAAACTATGTGATTCAAATAGTTCTTTGTCTTTAAATAGAGTGACTTCTGTAGAACCACCGCCGATATCTACTGAGACACCATTTTCAATTTCAGTCGTATGTGTAATCGCATAGTAACCGTAATATGCTTCATCTTTTTCAGGTACGATTTTAATATCAAGACCGACTTCTTTCTTCACTTCTTTTACAATTTCATCGTTGTTCTTTGATTGACGGATTGCAGCCGTCGCAATCGGATGCAACTCTGTAACGTTGAATCGATCTGAAACAGATTTGAAACTGTGTAATGCATCGATTAAGACATGTATGCCTTCTTTACTCATTTTATTATCTTTAGTGAGATATTGACTCAAACGAGCAGGGGTTTTAATATTAAGCAATTCACTAAGACCTGTATTTTTATCGAATTTAAATATTACTAATCGGATGGTATTTGAACCAATATCGATTAAACCTATACGTTCTTCCATCATGTCCTCCTCAATGACTAGAATATGTGTTGAATTTTATTACTTATTTATACTTTTATTTTACCGTAATATTGGGGATTGAAAAAGGGAGCAAAAGGAAATCTTAGTTTAATAATATGAAAAAGGAGTGAAACAGAAATCTTTGATGAAAAAGTTTCGTAGTCTCACTCCCTGTAAGGATGACTGGGATTGAAAATGCTTAATATAAGCACACTTTCAATTCAGTTAGTTACTATCACTTTATAAAATTAGACTGTGGTATTTAATCATTTTCAAACTCTTGTATCCATTTATTTAGGTATTTTAACAGGGCCACCTGGTCCTAGTGGTATGCCAAGTAAGTACCAGACAATCACGAATATGGTCCAGGCGATACCTAAAGCAATGGTGTATGGCATGAGACTTGAAAGTAATGAACCAAGTTTCATATTTTTATCATACTTTTGCGCATAAGAAAGCAGTAATGGCATATAAGGCATCATTGGTGTAATAGGATTGGTAACTGAGTCACCCACACGATAAATCATTTGCGTGAAAGCAGGGTGGAAGCCAACTAAAATCATCATTGGTACAAATATTGGAGCGAGAATACCCCATTTAGCTGATGCACTACCAATTAACATATTGACTATACTACTTAATAAGATGATACCGATAATAAGCACGATACCATTCTGATGTTGTAATAATTTAGCACCATAAACTGCGACGATAATGCCTAAGTTACTCCATTGTAAAAAGGCAAGTAATTGAGCTGCGAAGAATACAATTAAGATGAATGAACCCATTGAACCTAATGAATCTGCAACCATAGTACCTAAATCCTTTGTGCTTTTAATTTGTTTACTCATAACGCCATAAATGACGCCAGGAATTAAGAATAGGACTAAGATAACTAATCCGACACCGTTAATTAACGGTGAATCATCTATTAAACTACCTGTCTTCGGATTACGCAGCCAACTTGATTCAGGAATACAACAAATAATGAGCGCAATCACTAAGATAAGAAATGACATGTTTGCCCATAAAAGTGCTTTCTTTTCAGTAGGTGTTACTTTAGATGATGTTTCATCCTCCTCATCTAAATCTGATTGACTTTCATCATATTTTCCTAGATGAGGCAGCACAATCTTAATTGTCACGAAATAAATCACGGGTAGTATTAAGAATACACTGGCTGCGATAAAGTACCAGTTCATTGCGACATTGATTTTAACGTTATCTGAAACTATTTTTGTAGCTGGTTCAGTAAAGGCATACACGAGTGCATCTTGCATACCAATTAATAGATTGGCACCGAAGCCACCAACTGCTGCAGCGTAAGCCATTGTTAAACCTGCGATAGGGTGGTAGCCAATCTTAATGAAAAGCATAGCGGCAAGTGGTGGTAAAATCACTGTGGCTGCGTCTCCCGCTAAACTACCTAAGATACCAATTAAAATAATCGTAGGTAAAATCAGTTTGTTAGAGGCTTTGTTCACAACAGAAATCATTAGCTTATCAAAGTAGCCAGTCTTTTCAGCGGCACCAACACCAATCATTACAGCGAGCACTAAGCCAAGTGCTGGGAATTCAGAGAAATTTTTAATGGCATCATTCATAATCATCGCAATGCCATCTGTACTAATAATACTTTTAGCATGGATGAGTTTCCCTGTACCGGGATGTTTAACTGAGATATTAAATAGTGAAACAATCCATGTGATGACAGCTAAACCGACACACATAAGAAAGAAGAGTACTGCTGGATCGGGTAATTTATTACCCACTTTTTCAACGCCATTTAAAAACTTTGTAAGTAAAGATGGTTTATCTTTTGTATTTGTGGTCATGAAATGGCCCCCTTTATTAGATAACGTAAAGTATAACAAACTAATTTTTAAAATATAGCAATATTCAGAAATTTAAATATAAGAATTATTTATTACTTGAATAAGTTATTTAAATTTATGAATTGTTAAATTGAGGTTTAAAATTTTTTGGGTTAAGCGCTATCATTCATTCGCTTGCGTTTGAGGTGCTTCATTTTGTGGAAAAAGAATGAAGTATAAAACAATAAAGTTGAGTAGAAATCAATTTGGGAGCGTGAACAGTTATGAAACGTTTAGAAAATAAAATCGCAGTGATTACTGGGGCAAGCACTGGTATTGGGCAAGCGTCTGCGAAAGCATTAGCTGAAGAAGGTGCGCATGTCTTAGCACTAGATATTTCTGATGAATTGGAAAAAACTGTCGAAGAGATTAAACAAAATGGCGGACAAGCGACGGCTTATAAAGTAGATATTTCGGATGATCAACAAGTTCAAGATTTCGCGAAGACAGCGAAAGAAGAATATGGACGTATTGACGTCATCTTTAATAACGCAGGTGTGGACCACAGCGCAGGTCGTATTCACGAATATCCAGTGGAAGTGTTTGATAACATCATGAACGTAGATATGAGAGGGACATTCTTAGTAACGAAGTTCTTACTTCCATTAATGATGGATAATGGTGGTTCTATCATTAATACGGCTTCATTCTCAGGGCAAGCAGCCGACCTATATCGTTCAGGATATAACGCTGCGAAAGGTGCAGTCATTAACTTTACGAAATCTATTGCGATTGAATATGGTCGTGAGAATATCCGTGCTAACGCAATTGCACCGGGTACAATTGAAACACCATTGGTAGATAACTTAGCAGGTACGTCTGAAGATGAAGCGGGTAAAACATTCCGTGAAAATCAAAAATGGGTAACACCTATGGGCCGCTTAGGTAAACCAGAAGAAGTAGGCAAGCTAGTAGCCTTCTTAGCGTCAGATGATAGTTCATTTATTACTGGTGAAACAGTTCGTATTGATGGTGGCGTGATGGCATACACATGGCCTGGCGAAATGTTAAGCGATAATAATTGGAAAAATACAGTAGAATAAAAAATGAATTGTGGTAAAAAAAGTCGTTCTATTAATTTAGAACGGCTTTTTTTGATTCGTTATATATTTTATAAAAATGATATAATATAGCTGTCGTCTTTCCTTAGACGGTAATTCGTTTAAGGGAGGTGGAGTTTATGACGATGCTGTTCGTCCTAGTAATAGCCCCGTTACTTAATCGGTGGCTCAATATATTGTTTGACTATTGGTTTGAACAATATAAGAAACATAAAGACGACTAACACCAATACACCATTTAAAACCCCCAGTCTACTGCCATAGACTGGGGGTGTCATTATATGACGATACTGTTCGTTAAGATAAATATACCATAAATGAATATAAAAATACAATTTTTAACTAGTAAGTTACCATTTTATTTTGTCATAAGCATCATCGTTGAGTGAGCGGACGATTTCAGTTACAAGTCGTACTGAATTTTCATAGTCATCTGTATGCAACACTGACACATTTGAATGCATATAACGTAATGCGACACCAATAGAGATTGTAGGGATACCTTCATTAGCGACGTGAATACTACCTGCGTCTGTACCACCGCCTGGCGTTGTGTCCCATTGAACGGTAATATAATGTTTCTTTGCTACTTCTTTGATATGTTGACGTAACCCTTGATGTGCTACATTTGAAGCGTCCATTAATATAACTACAGGTCCATTACCAATAGCTGTTTCACTACCTAAATTAGACATGCCTGGTGTGTCATATGCTACAGCAACATCTACTGCGATGGCTAAATCAGGTTTGATTTTATTGGCAGCCACTTTAGCACCACGTAAACCAACTTCTTCTTGCACAGTTGCGCCAGAATATAAGTCGATACCAATCTGTTCATCTTTTAAATTCTTAAGAACATCGATAGCAAGCGCACAGCCATAACGGTTATCGAAGGCTTTAGCTGTTAAATATTTACCATTCGCAAGTTGTTCAAATTCACTATATGGCGTAATCATATTACCAACTTCTACGCCATGTTGTTCTGCATCTTCTTTACTACGCACGCCAATATCGATAAACATCTCTTTAATATCGATTGGCTTCTTACGTGCTTCTGGTGTAAGGACGTGAGGCGGTTTAGAACCAATGATACCGCGAATCTCTTTGCCATCGTCCGTCGTGATCGTTACTTTTTGTGATAACATCACTTGATTCCACCAGCCGCCAATCGGTTGGAACTTAATGAAACCATTATTATCAATGCTTGTCACGATGAAGCCAATCTCATCTAAATGACCTGAAACCATTAATGATTTTGTGCCTGTTTTACTTTCTTTTTTTCCGAAAATGCCACCCAAACCGTCTTCGATAATTTCATCACTCACAGGTTCTAGATAATGACACATTGTTTCTTTAACTTTGCGCTCATAACCTGCAATACCATTTACGTCAGTCAATGACTTGAGTAATTCGATTGATTCTTTCATATGTACGTGACCCCCTAATATATGTAATTACAATCATTGTAGCATGATTAAACTTAATTTTCTGAAAAAATAGCGGTTTAAAATATAAAAAGAATTGAAAAATCTCACATCCTCAATAAGTAAGTGCTATAATTTATTGTAAAGATGAATAAAAGGGAAGTAGAGGCATATCATGAAGAAATTCTTAATATTAGTGGGCATTGTTGTATTAAGTGTAAGCCTGTTAAGTGCTTGTAGTAAAGAGCGTTCCAAGACATATGAAGGTGATGTTGATGGTAAACATGTCATCACGACTTTGACTTATAAGAAAAATAAAGTATTAAAACAAAACACAATTAGTACGTTAAAATATAATGATTTAGGTATGTCGAAAGAAGAAGGTAAAAAAGCATTTAATGATAATCGTTCGCTGAAAGATTATAAAGGCGTATCGTATAAATTAGAAGATAACCATGAAAAATGGGTTGAAAATGTTGAGATTGATTACAAAAAAGCTAATCTTAAAGAAATTGGAAAAAAACTTCCGTACGCTACATTATCTAAGAATGGTAAAAAAGTGAATATGGAAGGGTCAGTACGTTATTTAAAACATTTAGGATTTAAACAAAAATCGAATATGACAGATGACTAAAAAAGAAGGAGTAGGCATTTTCGCCTGCTCCTTTTTAAATTATGAAATACTATTTAATGCAGCGTCTAAATCATTAATAATATCTTCAGCGTTTTCAGTACCGATTGATAAACGTACCATTTCTGGAAGTATACCGGATTGACGTTGTTCTTCTTCAGTTAATTGTTGATGTGTTGTACTTGCTGGATGGATGACTAATGATTTTGAATCACCGACGTTTGCAAGTAGTGAGAATAATTGTAATTCATCAACGAAGTGAGCGATATCGTCAATTGAACCATCAACACCAAATGTTAAGATAGCGCCTTGGCCTTTAGGTAAATATTTATTTGCAAGTTGATGATATTTACTGTTTTCAAGTCCTGGATAATTAACCCATGTCACTTTAGGGTGTTGATCAAGGAAGCGGGCTACTTTTAAGGCATTTTCAGAGTGACGTTCCATACGTAAATGAAGTGTTTCAAGACCGATTAAGAATTCATGTACGTTATAAGGAGAAACGGCTGAACCTAAATCACGTAATAACTGAACGCGCGCTTTCGTAATGTATGCAGCTTCACCAACATCTTTCGTATAAGAAATACCGTGATAGCTAGGGTCGGGTTCAACTAAACCAGGGAATTTGCCGTTGTCCCAATTGAATTTACCACTATCCACGATGATACCACCGATAGAAGTACCATGACCGCCAATGAATTTAGTGGCAGAATGAATGACCACGTCTGCCCCATGTTCGAATGGACGACATAAGTAAGGAGAGGCAAAGGTATTATCAATGACTAATGGAACCCCGTTGTCATGAGCAATCTTTGCGACAGCTTCGATATCTAATACATCAATGGCAGGGTTACCAATTGTTTCTGCATAAATCGCACGTGTTTTATCATTAATTGCTTTTTTGAAATTATCCGGCTGACTTGGATCAACGAAATGGACTTTGATGCCTAATTTTCTAAAAGTAATATTTAATAAGTTGAAAGAACCTCCATAAAGGTTTGAAGAGGCAACGATCTCTGAGCCAGTTTCAACAATGTTGAGTAAGGCGAGGGTGATGGCTGCTTGACCAGAAGATGTAGCGAGCGCACCTACGCCACCTTCTAATTGAGTGACGCGTTCTTCGAAGACATTTTGCGTAGGGTTCATAATTCGTGTATAGATATTTCCAGGTTGGGCAAGGGAGAATAAATCTTGAGCATGTTGTGTATTATCAAAAACATAACTTGATGTTTGATAAATCGGTACTGCACGTGATTTAGAGAATTCATCGATGACTTGACCTGCATGAATCGTTTGAGTTTCAAATTTCCAATTTGGGCGTTGTTCTGACATGGTGAGGACCTCCAATAAATTGAATTTTCAGATAATTATATTTGTATATATTATACAGAAGTTGGAGGATAAATCAAACTGATTTACTCGGGATTGAAAAAATAATATAAATTAAGAGACTAGACAAGAAAGCTAATCTTCTGGGAAACTAATTAACGGCTTCCCAAAAGCAGGATTTTCGGCAGAGACCATCACGACTCGACAAAATTTGAGAAACAATTTTGCTCATCGTTCGGTTCTGCTCAAATCCTAAACGCTTTTGTCCAGACCTCTGTGCTTTAACTGATTAATTTTAATTTATAATTTGCGATATCTTGAAGCGTACCATCGTCTCGTTTAATAACGATATGATCTTTTGTAATTTCGTTTGGACTTTTAACACCGACTGCAGCTGCAATATTGAATAAACCTTCATGTAAACTTGTCACATAATTTGTCACGCGATATTGCTTTTCATCAATAATCAATGCTTTTTCTTTTTTAGGGTCAGTCGTTGCTACGCCAACTGGACACGTATTTAAGTGACATTGTTGACTCATAATACATCCCACACTTATCATCATACCGCGTGCGATGTTAACTAAGTCAGCACCTAAGCCTAAAGCAATAGCAATTTTATCTGGCGTAATTAATTTACCTGATGCGAAAATTTTTGTTTTATCACGCACGTTATAGCGTTCCAACATTCCAGAAACGATAGGTAAAGCCGTAAACAAAGGTAAACCTACGCCATCTTGAAGTTCTTGGAAAGTAGCCCCTGTACCACCTTCGCCACCATCGATAGTGATAAAGCTCGGATAAATATCTAGTTTCACCATAGTTTGTACTAACTTTTCAATTTCATCTACTTTGCTAACTACAATTTTAAAGCCGACTGGTTTTTGACTAATCCCACGAATTTTATCAACAAATTTTAATAACTCTTCGGGTGAATTAATAAAATCGAAGCGGTTAGGTGAATTAATTGTTTTATGAGGTTCAACATTTCGAATCTTAGCGATTTCTTCTGTAACTTTATTACCTTCCATATGACCGCCACGTGTTTTAGCACCTTGAGCAAGTTTAAGTTCATATGCTTTAATTTCTTTGTGTTGATTTAGCTCTTTGAATAAATCCTCGCTAAAGTTACCGTCTTTATCACGTACCCCGAATAATCCTGGTCCAATTTGGAAGATGATGTCGCCGCCACCTTTAAGATGGAACTCTGATAGACCACCTTCTCCTGTATTCATCCACGTTCCTGCGCGTGCTACGCCTTTTGATAAAGCAGTAATTGCATGAGAACCTAACGCACCATAACTCATTGCCGATTGACCGACAAGACGTTTGATTCTAAATGGATGCGCCAGCTCTTCCCCTAGAACAACTGCATTCTCATCAGATAAATAAAATGGATCAATGTCTTGTTTCTCACGATGTTCATCACGTGTAAATAATTTTTGATTATCTACTTTATACAGAAATGTAGAAATCATTTGGCTATTGTCTACTTGTAACTCCTTAGCTTGTAATGGGAACATTGTATTGCGTATGTAGAATCCTTCTTTATATTCTCTTAACGTCCCGAAACTTGCCATACGTGAATTATATTTCCCTGATAGTACGATGTCTGTATATTCTTGTCTTGAAAATGGCTTTCCTTCTGTATCGTTCGCAAATAAATACTGACGTAATTCTGGGCCGATTTTTTCAGCAAAATAACGCACTCGACCTAATACTGGATAGTTACGTAATACGCTATGTTGTGTTTGTTTACGATCTTTCAATAAGAAAATGAATGCAAGTACTAGTAAGCCAATAATGATGATGAAAATCATAACATTAACTATAAATTGCATGGTAGTAAGTAATTCATTCATTATATTTTTCCCCCTTTTCCCCTTTATATCTCAATAATATAGTATTTATTATTTTTTACAATTAAACATTTAAATTTTTTATAAATTATAAAAAATACAAATTTAATAAAAATCAATTGGTCTTAATGATAAGGTTATTTTAAAATAGTAAAATATGAGTGTTGTAAGTTTGAGGTGACATATGGAGAAAGAGAAAGAAGTTATTAAATATGTAGTACCTAGAAATCGATGGGGAAGTAATGAAATAGTAAAAAAAGATTTCCTACTTATTCCTATTTTTATATTTTTTCAAATATTGATGCCAATTATTATTGTGTTCGGTGTGTTAGGGGTAACGGCGATGATTACTCAAGATCCACCGCCATTATATTTTTATAATTTAACATTGAGTATTAGTTTCATTGTTGCGCAATTCATAGTGATTGTAACGTTTTTTGCCTTGCATAAATTTTATATTGCGGATGTTGCACGTCGTCAATTCTATTATGCTAAACATTATATAAGTATGATTGTGGTCACAGCCATCATTGCTTTAATCGCTTATTATGGCGTTAACATGATTGCATCGATGCTCTCATCACCTTTAGGTTATGACAAGACGCAAGCTCAAATTCGCTTGGAAGGATTGTTTACTCATCCTAGTGGCATATTCTTTACATTTATCACGATGGTCATTTTCCGACCTTTAATAGAAGAACTCATTTTTAGACATTTAATCATCCATGAATTAGGTAAACGTTTTAACTTAGGTCTTGTAGTCGCATTTAGTTTAGTTGTCGAAGTTAGCTCACATGTGTACGACTTAATATCTTGGCTAGAAATCTTACCATATATGATACTCTCACTCGGTGCTATCATTGTTTATTTAAGAAGCGGTAAGAACTTAGCAGCGTCTTTCTTGTATCATAGCTCTGTACAATTGGTCATATTTATTATTACAATGATTGAGAGGCTTTTTTAATTTTTGAAAAGTAATATCGCTTACTTTTCCAAGAATCAGAAGATAAGGAGAGACAGATGACTTCGAAATATAATGATTCGCAACAAACAAATGAACGACCACCATTGAGGAATGAATTTGCTTCTAAACGTGTAGTGAAAAGAGATTTCTGGCTTATACCTGCCTATTTAGGATTTAATATGCTGTTTCCTATTATATTAGTATCGATTACTATGATAGGCGTGGCTTTAGTGGCAGGACATATGACTGAAAATGAATTTGAACGCAATTCTATGGCATGGGGACAAATTTTCACTTTAATTGGCCAATGCCTAATCTTATTGTTGTTCTATTTAATGCATTATAAAACGCTTATTCCCTTAGCTATTCAACGTTTTAAAGATTTAAAGAAACACATTGTACTAATTATTGTCGTATTAGTAGCAATGTATTTATTACAAGGCGTTTATGGCTTTTTTATAGAATTATTACCTGAGAAATATCAATTCGATGATACAGCTAACAATAAAGCCATTGAACAATTATTTACAGTTAAGTGGTTATGGCCAATTCTATTTTTAGATATCGTCATCATTACGCCAATTGTAGAAGAACTATTATTTAGACATCTTATCATTCATGAATTAGGTAAGAAATTAACGTATGGCGCAATGTATGTTATTTCTATTTTAATTTTTGCTGGGTTACACGTACTTGGTGCGACATCACCATTTGAAATAGGACCCTATTTAATTATGGCTACTGGCTTCGTGATTGCCTATCATCTTAGTGGGCGAAATTTAGCAACAACTATAACGTTACATATGATTAATAATTGTGTATCCTTTATAGCAATTATTGTTCCTATTATTGCAGGTAAATAATAGGGTATAAAGAAGTAAGACGTGATTCAGACGTTAGTGTACTGAAATTGAACGTCTTACTTTTTTGTTTTATAAATAAGATTTTCAATAAATAATTAAATTAATTTTTGCAAAAAATTAAATTTAAATACTTGATAAATAGTAGTAGGATAGGAATAAGGAGGTTAGAACTCGATGTTATTAGAAATTAAAAATCTAAGTTATAAAGCATCTCGCCGTACAATTTTAAATAATATTAACTTCCAAGTTGATAAAGGCGAAACGATTGCTATAGTAGGCCCTTCAGGTAGTGGTAAAAGTACGTTTTTAAAACAAATCAACAATTTAATTAGCCTTACGAAAGGGGAACTTTATTTTAAAGGAAAGCCGTATAGCGATTATCAGCCAGAAACACTGCGTTCGCAAATTAGTTACCTTATGCAACAAAGTGAGCTATTTGGAGAAACCATTGAAGACAACATGGCATTTCCAGCAATGGCCCATAACGACACATTTGATAAAGAAAAAGCTAAAAAATTATTAGAAATGGTGAATTTAGGGGACTATTCTTTAAATTCAAAAATTGAACATTTATCAGGTGGGGAACGTCAAAGAATTACAATTGCACGTCAATTGATGTATAAACCTGAAATATTGTTACTTGATGAATCTACAAGTGCCTTAGATACAAAAAATAAAGAAAAAATTGAAAAAATGATTTTTCAACTAGCAGATGAAGGTGTCGCTATTTTATGGATTACACATAGTGATGATCAAAGTATGCGTCATTTTCAAAAAAGAATTACCATTACTGATGGTGAAATAACGAAAGAGGAGGACTTACAACATAATGAGTAATACAGCCCTCTGTTTAACTGCCTTACTTTTATTAATCCCAATTATTATTTCCTACAAAGAAGGCTTACATATTATTAAAGATTTGGTAATTGCTTCTCTTCGTGCAGTTATCCAATTATTGATTTTAGGATTTGTGCTTAATTATATCTTCAAAATTGATGAAGCATGGATATTAATATTAGCGGTATTAATTATTATTATTAATGCCTCTTGGAATACGATTAACCGTGCGTCACCAGTAATGCACCATGTATTTATTATTTCCTTTGTAGCAATTTTTATAGGGACAGCGTTACCTTTAGCTGCCACAGTCTTAGCTGGAGCGATTGATTTCAAAGCAAATGAAGTCATTCCAATTGGTGGTATGTTAGCAAATAATGGTTTAATTGCGATTAACTTAGCATATCAGAATTTAGATCGCGCCTTTGTCAAAGATATTGGTGATATTGAATCGAAATTAACACTCGCCGCTTCACCTAAGTTAGCTTCTAAGGATGCGATTAGAGAAAGTATCCGTATGGCGATTGTCCCAACGATTGATTCAGTGAAGACATACGGTTTAGTCTCTATTCCAGGTATGATGACTGGGTTAATTATCGGTGGTGTGCCGCCTTTACAAGCGATTAAATTCCAACTATTAGTCGTATTCATTCATACTACCGCAACCATTATGTCTGCCTTAATTGCAACATATCTAAGCTATAATCAATTCTTCAATGCCCGTCATCAACTCATAGCACGTAATAACGATATCCAAGAAGATGATGAAGACGATAAATAATTTTTTGTATATATGATTAAGATTTATCGACAAGTGAGATATGAAAGTGAACGCCTGTATCAGTAGGTAACACTTTAATACTTCCATCGTGAAAGTGAACAGCATCTTGAATAATAGACAACCCCATACCATGATGAGCGCTATCTTTTTTAGAAGTATATGACTGTTTAATAAGGTCATCAATATTTGATTGAGGCAAACCTTGTCCATCATCAATATAGTCGATAATTAATTTATTGCTTTCTCGAGTAAAGTCAATTGTGATATTTGGGTGTTTATCATTATGTTCAATACTGTTATTAATTAAATTAATGAGTAGGCGTTCAAAATACAATTTATTACCGTAAAACTGAGACTCGTCACCTAGATTAAATGATAAGGATAGCTGTTGATACCCTATGATAGATGCAATGCGTTCCACTGTTGCTTTTGTAGGGAAGTTCTCTTTGTCCTGTTTCATTTGTTGGGTTTCTAAATCAAACGATTGATTCAAGCTATCGATTAAGTCACTCATGAAAGTAGCTTTTTCAGAAATAAGTTGAACATAAGGCTGTGATGCTTCATCAGTTTGGATTAGTTTCGAATAGCCGTAAATCGTTGTGAGAGGTGATTTCAAATCATGAGAAATTTGGTTTATCCATTTCGTCTTATAGTAATTAATCTGATTATGATAAAACTTGTCTGATAACATTTGTTGATTTAATTGACTCAACGAGTGATCCAATTCCGGATACGTTTTACGTTTTGTTCTTTTTCTCTTACGCTTCCGTTTTTGTTTAGATGTAGGTTGATATAACTTACCTTCAGATAAATTACCAATCCAATCAATGTAATAGGCTAAAGGCTTGGTTAAACGCTTCGATATTAGGAAAGCTGTAATCGCAACTAAAAGAATGTTAAATATAATAAATACGAGTGTTATTTTTAGAAAATTTTTATTTGCGTCATGGAAGTTGTAACCTAAATCATAAGAGTTCTCATAATCTCTAAAACTAGAATTTTTTACGAATGAAAGTTTACCATTATTAATATTAAAATTGTATTGGTTAAAATCTTGAATCGACAAACTATTTAATAATTGAGATGTCTTGATCTGATTATCATTAGTTATGTTAGGAGACTTAACTTTCTTATGATAAATGTAAATAAAATAAGTGTTGTGTTGAGTATTAATAGTGTTTGTATTATAAATATTATCAAGAATTTTAGGTTTAATATTTTGTCCTCTTAAATGGTTTGGATAAAGGATGTCTCCATTCTTTTTTGTAAAATATAAATCAGCATTTTCTCTTTTAGCTAATTTTCGTAATCTATCATTGGGAGTGTCATTCATATTAGTTGTTTCAAAATATTCAGGACCAACTTCGCTTAAAGACGTGTATAGGTTAGTTACGAGATTAAATGTCATTAATCCAATAAAAATTAGAGAAAAAATAAAGTTAATAATAAAAAATATAGCAATATATTTTAAAAATTTTAAAGTGAATCGTTTATTCATGATGATCTTCCTTAAACATATAGCCTTTGCCACGTACGGTTTTAATCATTTTAGGTTCATTTGGGCAAGCTTCAATTTTCTTACGTAATGTACGTATGTGGACCATTAATGTATTATCATCAACGCCCGTATCATAACCCCATACTTTTGTGTAAAGTTGGTTCTTAGTCAGAACCTGGTTTTTATTATTAATGAGATACGTTAATAATTGATACTCACGATTAGTTAAATTAACTATTTCATTATTTACATACACTTCCATGCTATCGAAGTTAATTTTTAAATTTTGATATGTATAAATTGGACTAGACTTCTTGTTTAAATGAAGAGACACTCTATAATAGAGTTCCATTGGGTCAAATGGCTTTTTAATGTAATCAACGGCACCATTTTCAAAACCTTTATAAACATCAATATGAGTGGTTTTCGCTGTAACAACGGTTACCGCAGTTTTAGATAAATCGATATATTTTAATAACTGATATCCATCTTCGGATTTTAAATTTAAGTCTAGAAGAATTACCTGATAATGTTTATTCAGTAATTCATTTTTAGCTTCTTCAATATTAAATACAGATTGTACTGTATCAATACCTTTAGTAGTTAATGATAATTTCATTAGTTCATTAATATCTTTATCATCTTCAATAATAAGAACATTCTCATTCATTGCGAACACCTCATCATTCATCTTATAAAATTTTTTAATATTTCACTATTGTTGTATCCATAATTTAAGGAAAATTTAAGATAACGATAAGAAGCAATTAAGTACAATAATTTAGCATGAAGTTAAATCGACATAAAAGGGGTTTGTACAAATGAAAAGATTATCTTATATTATCGGATTTCTTATTACTGTACTTGGACTATATAACATTTTGCGCTTGGTTTTTAGCTTAGTAGAAAATCATTTTAATTTAAACTTTGGAATCGATATCTTACTCCATAACAATTATGTAACTTATGGCACTATGATTGTATTAATTATATTGATGATTGCGGAAACGTTTGTGGAACAATATTTAGAGAATAGAAACGACCTATCTTAAATTTTTTGTACAAAAATAAAAATGAATATTATAATAAAACAGTTACTAAGCTTAAAAAATAGCGAGTAGCTGTTTTTTTATGAAAAATTTAATAATTAGGAAAGGAGATTTCTGCATGTCTATCATGCGTATAGCAACCTTTATCATTAGCGTCTTTATCGTTGGAATGGTTGAAATGATGGTCGCTGGAATTATGAATTTAATGAGCGACGATTTAGGCGTTTCTGAAGCTGTCGTTGGACAACTCGTAACGCTTTATGCGCTAACATTTGCGATTTGTGGCCCTATATTAGTTAAGCTGACTAATCGCTTTGCGGCCCGTCCAGTATTGCTTTGGACTTTAGTTGTCTTTATTGTAGGGAATGTCATTATCGCAATTGCCCCGAATTTTACTATTTTAGTTATTGGACGTATTATATCTTCTGCAGCTGCTTCATTAATTATTGTGAAAGTACTTGCTTTAACTGCTATGCTTACTATCCCTAAAAATCGTGGAAAGATGATTGGTGTGGTATATACAGGATTTAGTGGCGCGAATGTCTTCGGCGTTCCGATTGGTACAATGATAGGTGACTGGGTTGGTTGGCGTTTTACATTTGTCTTTATTATTTTAGTGAGTCTGATTGCCGGATTATTAATGATTAAATATTTACCGACTACTTCAGAACTCAATTTTGCTAATCAACAGTTTAGTCATATTGATGAGAGTGGTCAGCAAACGTCTCACATTTTGAGACCAGCCGAAATCGTGAAATATTTAGCGATTACATTGTTAATTTTAATTGCTAACTCTGTGACATTTGTTTATATTAACCCGCTTATTTTGGAAAATGGACACAACATGGGCTATGTTTCATTAGCATTATTAGTTAACGGTGTTGCAGGTGTCGTAGGTACTTCAATGGGAGGTGTACTTGCGGATAAACTAACAAGTAAACGTTGGTTAATTATTGCTTTCTCAGTCTTTATCGTTATGATGATTATTATTAACTTAATATTATCAACTACACTTCTATTATTAGTTGGTTTATTTATATGGAACATTGTTCAATGGAGTACAAACCCTGCGATTCAAAGTGGGATTATTGAACACGTAGAAGGTGACACAAGCCAAGTGATGAGTTGGAATATGTCATGTCTTAATGCCGGCATTGGCTTTGGTGGTATTATTGGCGGCTTAGTTGTTTCTAATATGTCTGTCGAAGCGGTCACGCTTGTCAGTGCATTTATAGGACTATTAGGTTTAATTATCGTTCTTACTCTTAAAAATATGCATTATGCGAAGAACTAAAAGTTAAGGCGTATCGTAATCTTTGCGATACGCCTTAGTTGTATATGTGGGGATTTTTATTGTTTAAATTATAAGGTTGCCATGGCATTGTATTAGATGTTGCAAAAGTAACTAAATCACTTATCATTTGTTCGCTTAATTTAGTTTCTGAAGTTAAGTTTTTAATGTCGTGTGCCTTTAGGATATTCATTTTCCCAAACCAAAAGACAAGGTCTAGAATATGATAGGCACTGTTGAAATCAGAAGAAGTTGGTAAGTACCAATCGAAACGTAAAAACCAACGCTTTGCATGAGGTAAGGTATCTAATAAGTGCAGGGTAGGCGTTTTAAAATATAAGTCGGTGACAAGTTGCGCTTGTTGCTTACCTGTTTGTGACGCTGATTCCTCTACACTAATATCATTTAGCGCCATGACATCTACAAAGCGTGAAGGATCTAATTTACGAGACTCGTTGCGAATATAACAATCTCCTTCATCATTAGTCACACCTACGACGATAGGTTTTGTGAACTGTGACAGTGGACGCGTCATGCTGTCGTCTTCGATAGGCGTATAAATTAATTCTAAACCTTTGGATTTACCACGAGAAGCTTCATCTAACGCTTGTAATTCCAATATGTCTGACACTGTTAAATCTTCTAGCTCTTTATTTGGGAAATGAGTATCTATCAATTTGTGAAAATGTTGTGCTTTTAAGTAGCCAGTTTCTTCTTTATCAAGTCTCAAAGTACCGCTGAGTAACATTACTTTATGATAAAGACTATCTAATTTAGGTGTTTGCATTAATGCCATAATACTCATACTTCCAGCAGATTGACCCATCAATGTAATATTCTGCTGGTCTCCTCCAAAGCTTTCAATATAATATTGAACCCATTTCAATACATTAATTTGATCCGATAAGCCATTGTTTTTATCTAATTCTTTATTGAAATAAGACCAATCTAAAAAGCCTAAAGCCCCTAAACGATAGTTAAATGTAATGACGATAACATCATGTTGTTGGACAATAGATTCAGGTGTATACAATTCTGCAGAACCATGTCCATTCACGAATCCACCACCATAAAAATAGATAATGACTGGTTTGTGCGTATGCTTATTATTTTGCATCCAGATATTTAAATATAAGCAATCCTCACTTTGTGGGAAAGTTACATTTTCAGAAGAAAAGAAAGTTTCCAATTTATTATAGGGTTGAGGAGGAATAGACTTAAAATGGGTGGCTTCAATATCATTCTCCCAAGATGTGTATAACTCAGAATGTTTAAAACGACGATGACGCGTAGGTGGATAAGCATAGGGAATACCTAAAAATTGAGCGATGCCGTCTTCATTTATACCATGTATCTTCCCGCTAGTCGTAGTGACTGTAACCATATTGCAACACCTTCCTCTCACTCCGTTCAAGCTAACTATAGCACTAAAAATGGCCGAAAAAAATACCAAACGTGAAGTCACTTTCACGCTTGGTATGGATTAAATTTATTTCTCTGCTTGCTCTTGATTAGCTTCTCGTTTCGCTTCTGCAAGTGTATCTTTTTTCATTTGCTTATTGATCTTCTTAGCACGTTTGTAATAGATACTTTCGAAATAGCTTGTAGTACCCATTTTATAGAAGATTAATGCTAATACAATGATCACAATGAAATCATAAGGGTAGTGAATTAAGTTGATTCCTTTAAATTCCTTACTACCAATAAATGACATAGTGGCTAATAAGATTAAGTAAATAATAATCCATAAACTACCGCCAATTTGTTTTTTAGTGTTTTTCCAATTCATTTTATATTCATAGAAGAAATAAATTGGTAAACCTAAAATGATAATGAAAATAACTTCAGCAGTTGTTGGCCACATTGCCCAGTAAATCGCTAATGAAGCGAGAACGAATGATAAAGGTGCCATCACTTTCAATAACGTACCACGGAATGGACGATGTAATTTAGGACCCATTTTACGTAGGGCAATTACTGTTGTTGGACCAGTTAAGTAAGCTACTAATGTAGCTGTTGAGATAACCGCCGCAAGTACACCCCAGTCACGGAATAACGTAACCATAATCATACTAATAATGGCATTGAATGCAATCGCAACTCGTGGAATGTTGTAAGTTGTATTGATTTTACCTAAGAATTTAGGAATATGACCATTTTGTTCCATCGCATTTAAGACACGACCTGTAATCGCTACGAAAGAAACACCTGTACCAAATGGTGAAACTACCGCTTCAATATATAATAAAATCGCTAACCAGTTAATACCTAACAAAATCGCCATATCTGCGAATGGTGAGTTGAAGTTAATTCCGTGCCAACCATGTTCATGAATCATTGATTGTGGCATAGAAGTAATAAACGTACTTTGTAAAATAACGTATAATGCGGCACTTAATGTTAATGAAATTGCGATACCGCGCGCAATATTTTTCTCAGGATTTTTAATTTCAGATCCCATATTAATAATCGTTTGGAATGCATTAAATGAGAAAATGATACCTGAAGTAGTTGTAGCCGCAAAGATTGGGGCACTACCATAAGGCATAAATTGGCCCATAGATGAACCATAGTTACTAGTGTCGAAACCAGAAAGCATTAACATAATGATTGTTAATAAAGGCACACCTAATTTAAAGACTGAAATTAAACTTGTAAATGACGTTAATAATTTTACTGACCAGTAATTCAGTAAAGAAAAGATAATGATAATAATATATACAGCAAATAAGCCAATCGTACTAATCGTTCCATTATGCATCAACGCACTAGTAGGCTTTGCCCAATCCCATGGCCAAGAGCTAATGTACTGAACAGCAGATACCGCTTCAATTGGGATAATCGTTACGAGTGAAACCCAGTTAGCCCACGCAGCAATGAATCCTAGTAAAGACCCGTGCGTATATTGTGCATAGTTACTCATACCACCAGATTGTGGGAACATTGTTCCGATTTCAATGTAATTGTAAGAAATTGTACCTATTACAATAAAACCAATAACCCACGAAATAATGGCAGCTGGGCCCGCTATAGAAGACGCTTCCCATGCACCAAAGAGCCAACCAGAACCAATTAAACTACCTAGACCAAGTAGTACTAATTGTGTCAAACTGATTTTATTACTATTGTTATTGTTGTTTCCCATAAATACTCCTTTTAATATTGTTTTAATATTCATTTAAAATGACACTTTTAATTATACGCCAATCGTATAATTAGTCAATTTACATTTTAGTAAATTTACAAAATATTGTGTTAACAATAGTTAATTTTAAACTTAAATAATATAATAACTGTATTGTTATCAAATTATTTAATAAGAAGGTGTTTAAGATGACGCATAAACAAGCCAATGATCAAGTTTTAGCTTTTTTGGAAAAGGATGGTCAATGGAGGGAAGCCTATCAATATCTTAGAGATTTAATATTTGAAGAAACTGAATTAGAAGAGACCTATAAATGGATGCATCCGTGTTATACATTAAACGACGCAAATGTCGTATTAATCCATGGCTTTAAACATTATGTAGCGTTACTCTTTCACAAAGGTGCCATCTTGGAAGATGAATATCATACATTAATTCAACAAACGGAGAAGGTTCAAGCAGCGAGACAATTAAGGTTTGAAACATTAGATGAGATTAAAGCGCGTCGTGAAGAAATTCTTTATTATGTGAATGAAGCAATTAAAGTGGAAAAAGCTGGCAAGAAAGTAGAAATGAAGAAGACAGAGGATTACGACATACCTGAAGAATTACAAAGTAAACTTGATGAAGTGCCAGAGTTTAACGAGGCGTTTTATAATTTAACCCCGGGACGTCAACATCAATATATTTATCATATTTCACAAGCGAAACGCAGTCAGACAAGACAAAGTAGAGTGGAGAAATATTTTAATCATATCTTAGAAGGCAAAGGCATGTATGATAAGTAAAATGTAGTTCTAAGATCAAATTTCACTCGTTTAAGTTGTAAAGAAATTCTTAGATAAACATTTACTTATTTTTGTTGCGATGCTTCCCAGGTGGGCTGTCTCTAAAGCAGTTCTAAGGTAGATATTTACTTGTTTAAGTTGTGCGCTTTCCTGTGGGAAAGGCTCGTGCCTGTAGTCACTCGACACTTTCTTTTCCACTAGGAGTCGTCACAACTACACTGCGTAATCTACCTTAGAACTACTTACATAAGTGCATAGCACTTATGTTCATTAATAACTCTAACTCTTTCATGCATCACACAAAAGTATTCGTAGTTTATCTTTAGAATGTCTTACATAATCCTCATTTAAAACTATGAAATAAATTATATTGAAGTACCGTGTTTATTAAATATATATAAAGATTTTTAGTGTTGTAGCGAGAATTTTATAAGTATTATAATTTTAATGAATTTAAGCGTTTAAGTACTTATATAGTTCTAAAATGGATAATGGAACGTAGTTGAGCGACGCCTGAGGGAACAGTACAAGTTGAAGACCTTAGAAACTTCCCCGGATTTATCTGTGAGAAATTTCTGGCTGAAACTGTACCCTAGGCAAGCGTCTCAACTTAAGTGTAATGGAAATCCATTTAAGAACCACTTTAGAAATACTAGCTAGAAATACGAAGTATTGAATACATAATAAGCCCCTCCATAAAGTGGATTATGGAGGGGCCTTTAAGGAATGATATTATCAATCAATTAATCAATAGATTAACCGTTTAATTTAACTAAGATTTTAGCTTGTGATTTATCATTTACTAATTGCTCGAAACCAGATTCAACGATGTTTTCTAATTCGATTTCATCTGTAACTACGCTCTTAACATTTAAGCTACCGTTCGCAATTAAATCAATTGTTTGTTGGAATGTAGTAGGTGAGTAAGCGATAGTTGAAGCTAAGTGGATACCAGAGTTAGTTAATAACATTGGATCGAAGCTCACTTCATGCGCAAAGATTGAAACGATAACGACTGTACCTCTAGGACGTGTTACTTTAACAGATTGTGCTAATGTCACACCTACACCAGCTACCTCGAAAGTAACGTCTACACCATTTTCAGTGTGTTCGTTAATATATTCAACTGGGTCAACATTACCAGAATTAATAATATGAGTAGCGCCTACTTCTTTAGCTTTAGCCAAACGTTCTTCTGATAAGTCGAAAACGAAGATTTTACTTGCGCCAGCTGCTTTGGCTGCAACGACAGTTAATAAACCGATTGGTCCAGCACCAAAGACTGCTACAGTGTCGCCGAATAATAAATTACCTTCTTTAACAGCTTGAACTGCTACTGCTGTTGGTTCTACTAATGCACCTTCTTTGTCAGATACATTTTCAGGTAAAGCATAAACATTTTCTTCAGGAGCATTAGTGAATTCTGCGAAACCACCATCTGAACCTAATCCGATGAATGAGTAACCATCATATAAATCTACGCTTTCGTCTTTTTCACGTTTAGAAACAGTTGGGTTAACAACTACGCGATCGCCTTTTTTATATTTAGTTACATCTTTACCAACTTCTTCAACCACACCAGCAAATTCATGACCTAAAGTTACAGGTGCTTTTTGACCTAAGAATGGGTCAGGTTTATCTGTAGAGATAAATACAGGTCCTTCTAAATATTCGTGTAAGTCAGTACCACAAATTCCAGCCCAAGATACTTTAACTTTCACTTCATTATCTTTTAATTGTTTAGGTTCGCGATCTTCAACACGAACATCTTTTTGACCATACCATACTGCTGCTTTCATAAAGTAAAACATCCCTTCGTTAAATACTTATTACATCTTTAGATTAATACTAACGTTCTGGGAATTCAATTTTTCCTAATAAAATTTCGTTATTGATTTTGAAGATTTCGACAATTCTATGAACTTTGTTGATGACAATAATATTTATTAGTATTTAATTTCTTTTGTTTTAAAAGTATTGTTGAAGTTTTCTTAATTGTAAGGTTGCTTTAACGTTATAAGCATAAAAATTAAATTGTGAAAAATTTTTAATAGTTTCAAAAATGTAACGTTTCAAAAAATTATATAGGGTATATATAAATAAATGATGAAAAATTAACGAATTTCATTGAAATTGAATTTACTAAAATTTTATGGAGCAAAGGTCATGAGACCCTTGTTTGACTTATGACACATTTGTTTAACAACGGGACTAATGGCCTTTTTATGTTCGTTTATTTTTCTTCAGGGTTTAAATAGGAAGGAGAAAGCTAATGACGCTAAGTATTAAAAACTTAACCAAGATTTATTCAGGGAATAAAAAAGCGGTAGATAATATTTCATTAGATATCGAATCTGGAGAGTTTATTGCTTTTATTGGGACAAGTGGTAGTGGTAAAACGACAGCTTTGCGTATGATTAACCGTATGATTGAAGCTACTGACGGAACTATTGAAATGAATGGGAAGAATGTACGAAGTATGAATCCAGTAGAATTACGTCGTAGTATTGGTGACGTGATTCAACAAATTGGGCTTATGCCACATATGACTATTCATGAAAACATTGTGTTAGTACCGAAACTTTTAAAATAGTCTAAAGAAAAGAAAGATGCGAAAGCGAAAGAATTAATTAAGTTAGTTGATTTACCTGAAGATTATTTGGATCGTTATCCATCTGAATTATCAGGCGGTCAACAACAACGTATCGGGGTTGTACGTGCATTAGCAGCCGAGCAAGATATCATCTTAATGGATGAACCATTTGGTGCATTAGACCCTATTACAAGAGATACTTTGCAAGATTTAGTGAAAGAATTACAACAAAAGTTAGGGAAAACATTCATATTTGTAACGCATGATATGGATGAAGCGATTAAATTAGCAGACCGCATTTGTATTATGTCACAAGGTAAAATTGTGCAATATGATACGCCAGATAACATTTTAAGAAATCCAGCGAATGATTTCGTTAAAGAGTTTATTGGTCAAAATAGATTGATTCAAGACCGTCCTAATATGAGAACTGTGGAAGATGCAATGATTACACCTGTTACTGTAAATGCAGATGATTCGTTGAATGATGCAGTTAACGTTATGAGACAAAGACGTGTTGACACTATCTTTGTGGTGAATAATCATAATCGCTTATTAGGGTTCTTAGATATTGAAGATATTAACCAAGGTTTACGCCAAGATAAAGAACTTATCGATACCATGCAGCGTGATGTTTATAAAGTACATATAGATTCAAAATTACAAGATTCAGTTCGCACAATTCTTAAACGAAATGTGAGAAACGTTCCAGTTGTTGATAATGATAATACGCTAATTGGTTTAATTACACGTGCTAATTTAGTAGATATCGTATACGACTCAATTTGGGGCGAAAGTGATGAAGAAATGGAATTATCAGATTCACATATGAACGATGTAGAACGTGAGAATGAAATTGGTAATCAAGAGAAAAAGGACCTAGCGCAACACCAACATGAAGATGCGACACATAAACAACAAGACGTAACGGATCGTTTTGATACAGAGAATTTGGATGATACGCATAATTCAGGAGTTGATCGTTAATGAAAGAATTTTTCCAAGAATATGGAAGCCAACTCGTATCGAAAACAATCGAACACTTCTACATATCAGTGATCGCGTTATTGCTTGCGATTGTCGTAGCGGTACCGTTAGGCATTTTATTATCTAAAACTAAGCGAACTGCGAATGTAGTGTTAACGATTGCGGGTGTGCTTCAAACGATACCGACGTTAGCCGTTTTAGCACTTATGATTCCAATCTTTGGTGTAGGTAAGACACCAGCGATTGTTGCTTTATTTATTTACGTATTGTTACCCATTTTAAATAATACCGTACTTGGTGTACAAAATATTGATAAAAATATTATTCAAGCTGGAACGAGTATGGGTATGACGAATTTTCAATTAATGAAAGACGTAGAGTTGCCACTTGCGTTACCGTTAATTATTAGTGGTATTCGCTTATCAAGTGTGTATGTTATTGCTTGGGCGACATTAGCAAGTTATGTCGGCGCAGGTGGTTTAGGTGACCTTGTATTCAATGGTCTGAACTTATATCAACCACCAATGATTATTAGCGCTGCTATTCTTGTTACTTGTTTAGCTTTAATTGTTGACTTCTTGCTTTCTTTAGTTGAAAAGTGGGCCGTGCCTAAAGGACTTAAAGTATCTAGATAATTGAAAAGGGAGGATTTCTAAATTTATGAAAAAGTTTAAATTAACTTTCATACTTCTGGCATTGTCCCTCGTTGTATTATCTGGATGCGGATTACCAGGTCTAGGCGATGGCGATGCGAAAGACAGTGTAAAAATCACTGCAACAGAAACTAGTGAAACGAAGATAATGGCAAATATTGAGAAATTAATGATTGAACATTACACACATGACAAGGTTAAACCAACGATTATAGGTAACTTAGGATCTAGTATCATTCAACATAACGCGTTACAACGTGGTGATGTGAATATGTCAGCGGTACGTTATACAGGTACTGAATTGACAAGTGTTTTAGACGCGCCACCGACGAAAAATCCGAAAAAGGCGATGGCAGAGTCGCAAAAACTTTTCAAAAAGAAATATAATCAAAAGTTCTATAATTCATTTGGATTTGCCAATACTTATGCATTTATGGTGACAAAAGAAGTTGCTGATAAATATCATCTTGAAAAGGTTTCGGATTTAAAAAAATATAAAGATGAATTACGTCTTGGTATGGATACGCAATGGATGAACCGTGCGGGTGATGGTTATCCAGCATTCCAAAAAGATTATGGCTTTAAGTTTGCGAGTGCACGTCCAATGCAAATTGGTTTAGTTTATGACGCTCTAAAGAATAAAAAATTAGACGTGGCTGTAGGTTATTCAACGGATGGACGTATTGCAGCGTATAATTTAAAAATTCTTAAAGATGACCGCAAGTTCTTCCCACCGTATGATGGTAGTCCGTTAGCGACAGAGAAGTTAATTAAAGACAATCCAGAAATTGATAAAGCATTAAAGAAATTAGAAGGTAAAATTAGTACAAAAGAAATGCAGAAATTAAATTATGAAGCGGATGGTAAAGGTAAAGAGCCTGCCGTTATTGCTGAAGAGTATGTGAAAAAACATAACTATTTCGAAGATGATAAGAAAGGTGGTCAAAAATAATGAAAGGTAACTTATTAAGCTCGCTTTATGAATATTATACCTTGAACTTTGGCTACCTTATGGAGTTATTTTTCAAACATTTATTAATGTCGATTTATGGTGTGTTATTCGCGTGTATTATTGGAATACCATTGGGAATACTAATTGCCAGATATTCTAAATTAGCATGGCCGGTCATCACGATAGCGAATATTATTCAAACTGTACCTGCTATCGCTATGTTAGCTATTCTAATGTTAGCTTTAGGTTTAGGGCCAACAACAGTAGTTGTAGCTGTGTTCCTATATGCGTTACTTCCTATTATAAAAAATACGTATACTGGAATTACAGAAGTGGATGCTAACATTAAGGATGCTGGTAAAGGTATGGGTATGACAAGTAACCAAATTATGCGCATGATTGAACTGCCTTTATCATTATCTGTTATTATCGGAGGTATTCGTATCGCGCTAGTTGTAGCTATTGGTATTGTGGCTATTGGTTCATTTATTGGTGCACCAACACTTGGTGATATCATCATTCGTGGTACGAACTCAACAGATGGTACGGTTTATATTTTAGCCGGAGCTATTCCCATTGCTTTAATTGCGATTATTATTGATTTAGGGTTACGCGGTTTAGAAAAAAGATTAGACCCAACTCATAAAAGTAAAAAGAATAAACAAGTTCAAAAAATTAATTAATAAGTGTTAGATAAATAAGAAAAGCGTTGTATACGCGTGAAGTTGCACTATAATAGTGCGCTTTCACGGTAACAACGCTTTTTATTATTAGAATAATACTGAAGCAAGTGGTGGAACGATGGCTACGATAATGACACCTACGATAACCACTGCGATACTTCCCATTGATTCTTCTGTTTCCCCTAATTCTTTTGCTGCGGCAACGCCTAATGTATGTCCGCTAGTACCTAACGCTAAGCCTCGTGCGATAGGGTTAGAGATTTTAAATAATTTAACAATTTTAGTACCTAATGCAGAAATTACGACTGCGTTTAAAATAACGGCTAATGATGTTAATTCTTTCGCACCGCCAATACCTTCAGAAACTGGTAAAGCAATTGCTGTTGTAGCAGCTTGTGGTAACATTGATGCACCGATTTGATCTCCTAAACGGAAAAGGATTGTTACTAAGTAAATTAAGATTAAAGCAACTAATGTACCGATTGCGATACCGCCAAAAATTTGTAGCCAATATTTCTTCAATACGTCACGCTTTTTATATAAAGGAATCGCGAAACTGATTGTTGCTGGTTCTAAGAAGAAGTTGATGATGTCGCCACCAATTTTATAATTTTCATAGCTAATGCCTGTAACTTTTAAGAAAACAATACCTGCTACCATTGCCACAAAGAGTGGTGCAAGTAAGAAGAAACCATTTGTCTTTTTATAAAAGTATTGTGCGATAACAAACGGAATGAGTGAGACTAATATCCCAAAATATGGTGTAGTGATACCTAAATGCTCTGCCATTATTTACCCTCCCCAAGTTTTGTGTTTTCATTTTGTTCTTTAGATGGGAATAATGATTTTGTAACGAATAACTGTGAAACAAATCCCACACAAATAAGTAATAATAATGTTGAAATAATGATTAATAATAAGATTAAAATCGGATGTTGACTTAAGATAGGTAATGAATTAATTACAGAAACCCCAGCTGGTACGAATAAGAAACTAATGTTATTTGTTAGTGCTGTACCGACACCTTCAACTTGTCCCAATTTTACAATTCCTGTATATAATAATATGAATAATAATACCAGTCCGATAACCGATGCTGGCATTGGAAATGGTATAAAGCTTTCAATAATTTTTGAAATTAATAAAACGACTGCAATGGTTAAAGCTTGTTGGAAAAAGCTATATGTTTTTTCAACTTTGCCATTTCCATGACTACGCGTTTCTTGCGTCTTTGCTTGACTCATTATTTTTCGCTCCCTCTCTCTATTTCTCTTAAGTTCAGTTTATTATTGAAGCGGTTACTTTTGGGAGATTAAAAGGCGAGTTACAAAAAATGTGTTGTGAGATGCATTATTTGAAAGGTGACTATCAATAAGGGAAAAGAAGTTCTTAGCTACTTTAAATAAGAGTTAACACATAGTTACTTTTCAGAGAGTTAGAGGTAAAAAAGAAAAGCTTTTAATCTCATCTTAGCGAGCTGAATTTGAAGGCTCTCCATGGATTAAAAGCTTAGATTTAGTATGATGATACGTAAACGTATTTATTTTAAACCAATTTCTTGCTTGAATGCTTTCATATAAGAACGACTGACTTGATATTTAATGCCAGTTGTCATCGTCACTTGATAAGTGTAGTTAAACCATTGTTCTACGCTATCGATGTGTTGTTTATTAATAATCGTGGCACGATGAATTTTAATGAATTGTTCCTCTGGCAATTTTTTATCATAAGAATTGAGCGGTTCTGTTGATTCATAATCTCTTTTGATTGTAGATATGGTTGTAACACCATTGTTAACTGAAACACCAACGATGTCTGCTAAGTTAATAACGTAAATACGTTCATCGACCTCGATAGGAATAACAGATGGTGAAGCGGTAGTTGACTTATCATTTGGCATAGGGTTTTCTTTTTGTGCAAAATCAGACGATTCTGTCGTATTTGAACGAAGTAATAGGGCACGTTTTACTTTTTGAACGGCTTGCGCGATACGTTCTTGTTCAAAAGGTTTTAAAATATAGTCTAGTGCGTTGAGTTCAAATGCTTTTACAGCAAAGGTATCATGTGCTGTGGCAAAAATGATAAAAGGTGCCTGTTTCATTTTTTGAATTTTTCCAGCTAAATCAATGCCACTTTCATCCATTAAATTAATATCAAGAAAGACAAGGTCATACGTTTCATAAAGCAATTTTTCAAGTGTCTCTTCAATATTTTCAGCTTCTTCTATTAATTCGAATCCACCCATCTCGTCTAATAAATAGTGTAATTCATTACGTGCTAGGGGTTCATCATCTACAATTAGCGTTTTCACTTAGTCTTCCTCCTTTAAATGATGATAAGGGATGTGACAACTCACAGTAGTACCTTGGTCATTAGAATTGAAATGAAGTTGAGCAATAGAACCATATATTCCTACTAAACGACGGTTCAAATTCTCCAATGCGCTTCCTGTACCTGTTTCAGACATGACACTCATTTGACCAATCAATGGTAATTTCTCTGCATCAATACCGTTTCCGTTATCACTTACAGCAATTTTAAGCGCTTGTTGTTCATAATGGGCATTGACTTCAATAATGTTATTTTTGCGTCGATGTTTAAACGCATGTTTAATTGCATTTTCAACTAATATTTGAATAATGAAAGGTGGAATTAATACATTTTTACAATCTTGGTCTACATGATAATGAATCGTGAAGCGGTCTGGAAATCTTGCTTGTTCTAATGATAAGTACGCTTCTACTTGTTGTAATTCTCTTTCTAAAGTAATCGTATTATTATGCGCCCCTTGTAAGTTTGATCGAAAGAACTGGCTTAAATGTAGTAATAATTTGCGGGCCTTTTCACTATCGATACGTACAAGCGCCGAAATCGTATTAATCGCATTAAAGAAGAAATGAGGATTCACTTGTGCTTGTAATGACTTAATTTCGGCATCACGCAAGAGCTTACTTTGCATCTCAGCTTGTCCAAGTTCTAATTGACTTGAGAAAATGTCTGCCAAACCACGCGCGAGTTGTTTAGTCGAAGTTGTGATGTCACGTTCTTCAGTAAAATAAAATTTTAAAGTGCCAGCTATTTCATTATTCGTCATTAAGGGGATAACAATCGCAGCCGTTAAAGGACAATTCGGATTATTACAACCAATACTTTCTTTTGAATGGGCTTCCTTCAATTGCCCGGTGCGAATCACTTCTTTAGATAAATGAGTGATAATTTCTTTCTTCGCAACATGGTGGTCACTCCCAGCTCCCACATGTGTTAGGATGTCTGTTTTATTAGTAATCGCTACGGCAGATACTTTCATTAGCTTTAAAATGATTTCAGCTACTGGCCTTGCTGATTTCTCATTTAATCCCGAACGAAAATAGGGTAACGTTTTATTCGCTAGTTCTAATACGTCATGGGTTTGTATCGCACGTGTTTGTTCTTCTTGTTTGAGCGTCGATAAGATGATAGATAAGAAAATAGCTGTACCAATACTGTTAATTAAAATCATAGGTATTGATATAAATTGAACTAATGACCAAGCAGCTGTTGCATCATCAGCAAAAACAAAAATACAAATCATTTGAATGGCTTCATTTAATGCTCCTATTACTGCGCCAACAAGCATAGTAGGGTAAGTATAACGACGCATCGTACGGTAACCATATACTCCTGATATTAAGGCAATAATTACAGAGGAGATTAAATAAGTATAGGCATTTGCACCACCAATAAATAAACGTGATAAACCAGATATAATACCAACAATAATAGCGACAAACGGTCCACCAATCAGACCTGACATGCCAATGGTTAACACACGTGTATTGGCCATCGAAGCATTGTCATTCAAATGATAATAAATATTGCTAGAAATAATTTTGCCATTTTCAATCTCAATTCCTGTGAAATTAGAAATAATCGCGAAAAGAGAGAAAATAATTGTTAATTGCCATTGAGAGCGTAACTTCTCACGTTCACCCATCATTTTTTTTAAATGATTAACATTCATCAATATGTAGGCAATGATAATGATTAAACCTACGCGCTCAAGCAATAATATAAATAAGTTAAACATATTAAGACACCTTAATTTTAGAAAATTTAAATATACTGTTTATTATAATATGGAAAATTTGATGTTAATAGATTAAAATTAATAACTATATTTACCAGTTATTTTAGAATTAGTCGTTTAAGATATTTTTAACTATTTTAATAAGAAATATTTCATAAAATAAAGTATTTTATTAAGTCAATTAACCTTAATTATGATAAGGTTTTTAATATAAACTATTTTAAATAGTTTTTAGGGTATATTAGGAGGAATTTTTCAAAATGGAGTCTTCAAAAGAGTTTAGGGGAGATAATAAACTACTCATAGGTATTATTATAGGTGTACTAACGTTTTGGTTGTTTGCGCAATCACTCGTTAACATTGTACCAACGCTACAATCATCATTTAATACAAATATGGGTACAATCAATATTGCAATAGGTTTATCTGCATTATTCTCAGGGTTATTTATTGTTGGTGCTGGGGATATTGCTGATAAATTTGGACGCGTCAAGATGACCTATTTAGGTTTAGCTTTAAATATTATAGGATCATTATTATTAATTATTGCACCAATTGCTTGGTTATTATTAATTGGACGTGCATTACAGGGACTATCAGGTGCGTTCATTATGCCATCAACGCTTGCGATTATTAATGAATATTACATTGGAAAAGACAGACAACGTGCTGTAAGTTTCTGGTCAATCGGTTCTTGGGGCGGTAGTGGTATATGTTCACTATTTGGTGGACTTATGGCTTCTAAAGTTGGTTGGCAATGGATTTTTATTGTGTCTATCGCTTTATCTATCTTAGCCTTTTTCTTAATTAAACATACGCCTGAAACAAAGTATGAACCAGGACCTGAAGAAACAGAGAATAACTCTAAATTTGATGTAATGGGATTAATCTTGCTTGTGATTACGTTATTAAGTGTTAATGTCATGGTGACACAAGCCTCTGATCGTGGATTATTCTCACCAATGATTTTATCTCTTGGCGTAGTATTCTTAGTGGCTGGAATTTTATTTATCATTCGCGAACTTAAAGCAGATAATCCACTTGTTGATTTTCATTTATTTTTAAATAAAGGTTACAGTGGTGCGACACTCTCTAACTTCATGTTAAATGGTGTCGCAGGTGGTACTTTGATAGTTGTTAACACATATTATCAAAGTCAATTAGGATTTAGCTCGTTACAAGCGGGTCTCATTTCTATTACGTATCTTGTAGCTGTACTTATCATGATACGTGTAGGTGAAAAGTTATTACAAAAATTAGGAGCAAAAAAACCATTATTAATGGGTAGTGGCTTTACGTTTATTGGTTTACTATTATTATCATTAACATTTTTACCAAATGTAGCTTATATTATTTCAAGTATTGTTGGTTACTTATTATTTGGTATTGGTTTAGGTACATACGCAACGCCTTCAACAGATACAGCGGTTGCTGAAGCACCTGATGATAAAGTTGGGGTAGCATCTGGTGTTTATAAAATGGCGTCTTCATTAGGAAATGCCTTTGGCGTAGCGATGTCTAGTACCATTTACGGTTTTTGCGCTTCACAAATGAATTTACAACTTGGTGGCGCAGCTGGGGTAATATTCAATGCAGGTATTGCTTTAACTGCTTTCATTATTATTTTATTCTTAGTTCCAAAAAAAGCAGGTAAAATTTAATATTATATACAAAGTTAGGAACAATGTAGAAATCTTTTATTAAACTGGATTTCTGTATTGTTCCTATTTTTAATAAAAATAAATTAATTTATCTAAAAATTAAGAATATTATGTGTATTGTATTGACTGACAATAAGTGAAGTAGTATTTTAAAATCATCATTAATAAAAAGGAGTTATGACATATGAAAATAGCGATTGCTGGTTCAGGGGCGTTAGGAAGTGGATTTGGAGCAATGTTATACCGTCAAGGTTATGACGTTACATTAATTGATGGTTGGGAACCTCAAGCTTCAGCCGTTAAAAATGATGGCTTACATATTGATATCAATGGAGAACAACATCATTTAAATATTCCTATGTATCAAGATACGGAAATCCCAGAAAATGCTAAATACGATATCGTCTTTTTATTTACTAAAGCCATGCAACTTCAAGACATGTTACACCATATTCAATCGCATATTCATGACGAAACGATTATGGTTTGTACGATGAATGGCTTAAAACATGAGCGTAAAATTGCAAACTATGTAGATGAAGCGCGTATCGTAAGAGGGGTAACGACTTGGACGGCTGGTTTAGAATCTCCAGGACATACCCATTTAATGGGTGCAGGGCCTGTTGAAATCGGTGCGCTTGTGGAAGAGGGACACCCCAATGTTGACACAGTATTTGATATTCTGGAAAAAGCAAAACTTAATCCTCATAAAAGCGAAGATTTACAACAATCTATTTGGAAGAAAATTTGCGTAAATGGTACAGCCAATGCATTATGTACGATTCTAGAATGTCGTTTATCTAATCTAAATGAAAGTGATTATGCGAGAAAGCTTGTTTATAAAATTACTCAAGAAATTGTTCAAGTTGCGACAGTAGATGGGGTACATTTAAACGCAGATGAAGTTTACAATTATCTCATTGATTTAAATGATAAGGTAGGTCCTCATTTCCCATCGATGTATCAAGATTTAATTAATAATAATCGTTTAACTGAGATTGATTATATTAATGGCGCTGTGGCTAAATTAGGTGCTGAACATCATATCGAAGCGCCAGTTAATCAATTTGTAGCTAATATGGTTCACGCTAAAGAAGAACAACGTCACGCGAAATAATCTAAACGTGTTAAGTCTTTGAAATTACATGCAAATGTGATGTTCAAAGGCTTTAACTATGTTCACTTTTAAAATATGAATTTTGGGGTAAAACTATAAATAATTAAGAAGATGATCAACAAAATAGGAGTTGTGATAATAATGAATCAAACAACGAAACGTATCCTTTTGACTGGTGTTGTAGGCGGTCTGTTGAGTGGAGCTGTAAAGATGGGATGGGAAGGTCTTGTACCTCCTAGAACACCTGAACGTGATGAAGAGCCACCGCCAATGACATTACTTAATAAATTAGGTTTACCTGAGAACGTTAAAAATGCTACGTATCACTATAACGGGAATGATGTTCCAGTAACAGTCGTGGGTATTCACTATGGTTTTTCAGTTGCTAATGCATTAGCTTATGGTTTATTAGCTGAAAAATGTTCAAAGGTTACGGCTTTAAAGGGTTCATTATTCGGTATAGCCGTGCATATCGCATTCCATGAATATATTTTACCGAAGCTTGAATTGACGCCTCCAGTTAAAGAATTACCAATTGAAGAGCGTATTTCAGAATTGCTAGGTCATATTGTATGGATGAATACGATTGATTTCGTTCGAACTTCTGGACAATAAGTACGAGTTTAGATATTCATTTTCAATAAAGAGAAATAGAAAGGTGAGTATAAAGTATGACCAAAATATTTGTAACAGGCGCGACAGGATTAATCGGTACAAGATTAGTGCAACGTTTGAATGAGGAAGGTCATGAAGTGGTAGGCTTCACGACATCTGAAAAAGGTAAAGAGAAATTAGAACGTCTTAATGTCAAAGCATACACCGGCGACATCTTAAAGGCAGATACGATTGACGCAGCAATTGGAGATTTCCGACCAGAAATCATTATTAATCAAATTACTGATTTGAAAAATGTGGATATGGCGGCGAACACAAAAGTACGTGTTGAAGGTGGTAAAAACTTAACAGATGCAGCTTTAAAATATGATGTGAAGAAAGTTGTAGCGCAAAGTATTGGCTTTATGTATGAACCTGGCGAAGGTTTAGCAACTGAAGAAACACCTCTTGATTATAACTATGAAGGAAACCGTAAAATTACGGTTGATAGTGTGGTTGGTCTTGAAAAAGAAACCGCACGCATGGATCAATATGTCATTTTACGCTTTGGTTGGTTATATGGTCCAGGTACTTGGTATGGTAAAGACGGCATGATTTATAATCAATTTAAAGATGGTGAAGTGACAATGACAGATGGTGTTACTTCATTTGTGCATTTAGATGATGCCGTTGAAGTTTCTATTCAAGCGATGGCGTTTGATAATGGTATTTACAATGTGGCAGATGACGAACCAGTTAAAGGCTCAGACTTTGTGGCATGGTACGCTAAAGAAGTAGGTGTTGATCCTAAAGTAACCATTCAACCTGCGCAACCATTTGAAAGAGGTATTACGAACGACAAATTTAAAGCTCAAGGCGGAAAATTAATTTATAACACTTGGAAAGATGGTATGCATCCATTGAAATAATGGGAGCGAAAAGGGAGCTGAACCACATTGCGGTTTCAGCTCCCTTTTGTATTTGGAATTATTGTTCTTTTTCTTGTGTATGTTCTGTTTGCGATGATTTATCTGATTCACGACGTTGGCGTTCAATACGTTGTTTTAGCTTTTCACCTTCAGCTTTACCCACTTTAGCATAATGACTATGTGCAAAATGCATTTGAATAATTAAGAATGTTGCACTGACCGCCCAATATAAACTCAATGCTGAAGCGGATTGTAAAGAAGCGTAAATGATAAATAATGGAGATAAAATCATCATAACGTAATACGATCTGCGTTCATTCTTAGGATAGTGAATGGAGTTCACTAACGGTTGGATAAAGTATAGGAAGGCAGCGATACAAGTCATAGCGATATCTGTATGCATTAAGTTAAACCATAAGAAGTGAGGATGTTGGATAATGCCACCACTTGTCGGATATTTAATGCAAGTATACAACCCTAATAGGATAGGAATTTGAATTAAAATTGGTAATGTCCCAATTAAATTCTTAAATGGATTGATACCGTAGTCATTATATTTCTTCATTAATAATTTATTTGCTGCGCTTCTTTCTTCTGGTGTCTTAGCTTGTTTGATTTTTTCCTGAATTTTATCAATTTCAGGTTTAACTACTTTTGTTTTGCCACGCACGACGTGAATATTTTTAACTTGTACAAACATTAAAGGCATCAACACAAGACGGATAATTAACACAATAACGATAATTGCTAAACCATAATTATCATGGAATGAGCGTCCTAAGAAATGTAGTAACGCATCCATTGGTCTAACGAATACTGTGTAAAAGAATCCGTGTTGATCTTCTTTATGAGAATAATCGCACCCAGCTAATAAGACAATTAGACTCATAAAGAATAAGGACCATTTCTTTTTCATGTCTCTACTCCTATGCATTGAGGTCTTTAATAATCTTAGTCTTTAGTATGTTTAGCTTAACACACATCGACATATTTTATACGCTTTTATGTTGATTATTCACTATTTTTTGAGTAAGAAGTGTTAGTTATAATGTTCAAGAATATCAATGCAAATAAACTTGTTAAAAGTATAAGTACGCTCATCAATGCTACTTTAGCGGAAGTAGGTAACCATGACATAATAAACTGCCAGTCTGTGTTAGCTAAAATAATCGATGGCAATAAATGAATAAGTCCTAAAGTCAACGCAAAAGCCACTAATAGCATTAAAATGCTTAGTTTGATATTGCGTGAGCTAAAACTGAACTGTACAGGTTGATGTTCAATGATAAAACGATAGATGAGCACTAAAACACTAATAATAGCTAATCCTATGATGACTGTAAGCGCAATAATAATGCCTTGCCATTGATTAATTAAATTCTGAGTGTTGTGATATGCTGATTCGCACTCATCTGAGTATCTAAATGATGTGCAAGTTTTGGGACATTTTTAGAATAGGCATTTGCGAGCACGACGATGCCGTAATCTTTTTTAGGATTCAAAATAATATATGATGAGTAATTCTCTAATGTACCGGGATGATACACCAATGTGTCTTTAGTACTCTCATCTATGAACCAACCTGTGCCGTAACTTGTTGGCGATGAATTTTCCTCGGTTTTCACTTTAGGTTGATGTGTTTCTTTAATTAATGCACTTTGCTTAGAATGTGCATTGAGTTGAAAACGAATCCAAGGTTCTAAATCTTTCGTCCCTGTCATCATATAAGCAGCAGGGTTATCACCAAGATTGAAGTCAGGATTATAAGCATAGGCCTTACCGTATTTCACTTTATATCCTTGAGCGTCATCTGCTTTTTTCTCATTACTTTCTTTAGTAGTTGAGTGATGCATATTTAATGGTTTGAAAATGTGGTCCTTCATGTAATTTGAATAGGATTCAAGAGAAACATTTTGTACAATGAGACCTAACATATCATAGTTCATATTGGAATACTGGAATTGTTTGCCAGGCTTAGAATCAAGTGTACGTCCTTTAATACTGTTGACTATACCAGCTAAATTATTATTCTTTTTAGTGATTTTATCGTTATCGGTGATATCGCCAGGAATCCCACTCGTTTGAGCGATTAATTGATCAACAGTAATGTCTTCTTTATTACCTTTGTACTTCATATAAAATCCAGGTATGTACTTACTTATCTTATCGTTTAATTTAATTTTGCCATCTTCTACGAGTTGCATAATGGCATAACCAGTAAATGCTTTTGTGTTAGATGCAATTTCGAAACGTGTTTTCGGAGAAACTTTAACCTTCTTATCAATGTTAGCGTAGCCATAACCTTTATTAAGAAAAACTTTATTATGTTTAATAATTAACACCGACATACCTGGGATATGATCATCCTTCATTTCATTGGTAATCATTTTATCAATATAAATTTGAGAGGAAGGGCTAAACATAGAATAACTAGGCTTCATTTTAGTACCTATTGAAATAATAGCGACAATAATGAGCAAAATAATACCACTTACTAATAATTTCTTTTTCATTCTTTCTTTTCCCTTTAAATAACTTTCTATATAGTGAACAACCTAAATGTATAACTGTGATAAGTATAGCAACATTTTTTTGAAATAGCTCAACAAAGAGATTTATACGTTGTTAGCAACATTTTTGAGATGACTATATTATAAAAATATACCTAAAAATATAATGGTAAAAAGTAACTTTAAGAGTATAAATATCTAATAAATCTTATGTTAGTGGCTATACTTTTATTAGAAATGGGAGTATATTTTATCCATTGAAATTGAATATAAAAGAGGTAAGGGTTAAATGTTCACTCAATTTAAAAGACTTTTAATTGGTAAGCCTAAACGAAATAGAGATTTGAAAAATGAGAAAATCAGTAATTTCAAAGCGCTAGCCATTTTATCATCCGATGCCTTGTCATCCGTTGCATATGGTCCTGAACAAATTTTAATTACATTATCTGTTGTGGGAGCAATTGCATCATGGTATACGTTACCTATTGCTTGTGCGGTATTAATTCTATTGGCTGCGTTAATTCTATCGTATCGCCAAATTATTTATGCCTATCCTAAAGGTGGCGGCGCCTACATGGTGTCTAAGACAAACTTAGGAGAAAAATGGGGCTTACTTGCAGGTGGTTCTTTACTTGTCGATTATATATTAACGGTAGCAGTTAGTATTGCATCAGGTGCTGATGCATTTGTAGCAGCGTTCCCATCTTTATATCATCACAAAGTATTGATTGCATGTTTATTAGTGTTATTTATTTTGATTATGAATTTACGTGGTTTAACTGAATCAGCCACTGTATTATCATATCCAGTTTATTTATTTATTATCGGGTTAATTATTATGATTATTATTGGTGTTTGGAAAGTTGCGACAGGTCAAGCGACACCTCATATGCACGCAAGTGTAGGTACGGCCGTGCCAGGTGTGACCTTATTCCTGTTATTAAAAGCCTTTTCATCAGGGGCTTCATCCCTCACAGGTGTGGAAGCAATTTCCAATGCCGTTACAAACTTTAAAGATCCAGGTCCTAAAAATGCCGTTAAAACTTTAGTGACTATGGGTGGTATCTTAGCTTTCTTATTAGTAGGTATCGTAGGTTTAGCTTATTGGTATGGTATTATGCCACAAACTGAAACGACAGTATTATCTCAATTAGCAGCAAATATTTTAGGACATAATGTTGGCTATTACTTTGTACAAGCTACTACAGTGATGATCCTTGTATTAGCAGCCAACACAGGTTTTACAGCTTTCCCAATGTTAGCGGCAAGTATGGCGAAAGATAAGTATATGCCTCGTATGTTTAGAGTACGTGGTGATCGCTTAGGTTATTCAAATTCAATTATTACTTTAGGCGTTTGTGCAATTTTATTAATTATTATTTTCAAAGGTAAAACTGAGAACTTAATTCCGTTATATGCGGTAGGTGTGTTCATTCCATTTACATTAGCACAATACGGTATGGTGCTTAAATGGATTAGAGGACGTGAAAAAGGTTGGACTACGAAACTCATTGCAAATGCAGTGGGTGGTACCATCACTTTCATCGTATTTATGATTTTCTTGATTACTAAATTTACACATGTATGGCCAATCTTAATCTTTTTACCAATTGTAGTTTATGTATTCTTGCGTATTAATAATCACTACAAAGATATTGCGAAACAATTGAAATCAACTGCAATGGTACAAGATATGCCGATTGTTGATAAAAACTTAGCTGTTGTACCTGTTAGTACAATTACATCTGCGATTGATAAATCCGTATATTATGCACAGATGATTGCGGATGATGTGATTGCTGTGCACGTCTCATTTGGCGAAGAAGCGGACAAAGGTTTTGCTGAAAAGTGGAAAAACCATTTCCCAGATGTGCGTTTAGTTATCTTGCATTCAGAATACCGTAGCGTTATCCGTCCGATTTCACGTTTTATTGATAAAATTAATAAAAAAGCAAATGATAAAAATTATGTCATTACTGTAGTAGTACCGCAGTTTATTACTAAAAAATCATGGCACAATTTCTTGCACAACCAAACTAGTATTCGCTTGAAAATGCATTTATTCTATCAAAAAAATGTCATTTTAGCGACAGTGCCATTTAAATTACAGAAATAATAAAAAGCAGGAACTTGAAATGTTGTTTTTCACGTTCCTGCTTTTTAATTGTTTAATGTTGTGCTTCATGTGCTAACACAATTTCGTTATAGTTGATATTTTCACGCAACTGTGTCGCAATTTCATTCGATACTTTATTACGAGCGATTAATTCATCAAGTAACTGACGTTGAATGTATAAAGCTTCAAGTTTAACCTCATGTTGTTGTTGCGTTGTTAAGGCGTAAATCTCTTTGTTTTCTTCTTTTTGTTGTCTTCTATTTTGATTTTGACGAATTGTATGTGATAATGCGTGATATTGGTTAATAATTAAACTTACTTCAAGGACGTTTGAACTATTTTGTTCTTCGCGCATTCTCATAATAATGTTGTGATTCACGACACGCATAATTTGTTGTACTTTATTAAAGCTATTTTTATAGGCATTTCGTTGTGCTTTACGTTCTTCTTTAACTTTATGACGCTCTTGCTTATACTCTTCACGTTTTTCTTTGATAGATGCGCGATCCTCTTTAGAAGTGGCTTTATGTTCTTCACGCATAAGTGCACGATCTTCTTTATGAACTTTGTGTGCTTCTTTACGTGAATCTTTTCTAGCTTTGAAGCGTAGGAAGAGCATTTTGAACAGACGGCTTACTTTACGTATAAATGACATTTCACGATAAGATTGGCTGAATTCCATCACGTTACGATAGTCAGTTAAATCTTTTTTAGAAATACGTTCTTTATCAATTAGACGCTCAAGTGTTTCAGTTTCTTCTTTTTCGGCAATTTCCTGTAAACGACGCAATTCTTTCGTATTTTGATTATCAGGTTCCATGTTTATTAAGAATGATAATTCATTAAAATACTGGTTGAGAATTGGACGATAATCTACATTTTTATTATCTTTTGCTTTTGTCTTAAAGGCATCAAGCACGTTTTGAACCATAAAGATTTTAGCCGATTGATATGTCATGCCTTTAAAGTCTGAGACCTTTTCAGAAGGGGTGATGATAGGTAAAACAATTTGAGCCATGATTAAACTAATTAATACCATTAAAGAGGCAATAAATAATAAATCATTACGATAAATAAATTCTTGTTCACCATTCATCATATAAGGTAGTGTCAGTGCCATAGAAAGTGAGATAGTACCATGAATACCACACATCGTCATGATAAAAGCATAATGACTACGCTTAGGCGGTCCCGTATCTTCTTCTTCATCAAGGTAAGACTGGACATTTTTAGGATAATAAAAATCTTTGAACCATAAATATACCCATATGTATCTGAAGATATAAATCGCAAGTGCAATCAGTAATGTAACCATAATAATGTAACCATAATAAGGAAAGTAATATTTTGAGGTTCTTTATGAACGATTTCCATAAATACTTCCGGTACAATGAAGCCTAATACGACAAAGACAAATCCATTTAATGCATAACTTAACGTGTTCCAAATTTGGTTGTAGTTCATTTGTAATTCAGTTTGGGCGCGAATTAAACGATCACGCTCTAAGCCGTGAATTAATCCAGCTACAACGACAGCGATAATTGACTTCTTCACCGATAAAATAAATCGCAAAAGGTGTGAGTAATTGGATAAATGTTAATGTATTACTATCTTTCAAACCTTTATTTGCAGTTAAATAAATTCTTAGTCGGACTACTAATGCGCCTCCAATAATACCAACTAAAATGCCAAGGATGGTTGAAAGAATGAATTGGCCAATAGCATCAAAAGCTGAAAAACTACCAGTAACTAATGCTGTCACTGCAATTTTAAATGAAATGATACCAGCAGCATCGTTAAGTAAAGATTCGCCTTCTAAAATGGACATTGAACCTTTGGGTAAGACTTTACCCTTTGTAATAGCTGAAACTGCTACGGCATCGGTAGGACAGAGAATGGCTGCAATAGCAAATGCTGCAGGCATAGGTAAACTAGGCCAAATCCAATGGATAAAGAAACCTACACCAATAACGGTAGTAAATACCAGTCCCATCGCCATTAGAATAACGGGTTTGCGATATTCTAATAGTTTCGTACGGGAAACATGTGTCCCTTCGACAAATAATAATGGGGCAATCACTGCCATCATAAATACTTCAGATTCAAATTCAAAATGAATTGGAATAGGGAGAATAAAAAGGCAGACACCTAACGCAATTTGAATAAAAGCAGTAGGAATTTTAGGGAACCTATTATAAATAATAGAACTAATAATTACTGCACAAATAAATAAGAGAAAAGCTTCTAATAGTTCCATATATAACTCCTTTTTAAATTTTGATAATAGTATTATTTTACATGATGTTAAATAGGCTATCAAAAAAGTATAACTATTATACAAAAAAATGATTAATTTAATTTATTCTGTTCTATATATTTTACCTTGAAAAATATTGGCTTAAACTAAAAAAGCGAAGTACAATCGTATTCTAATAAGAAAAGATTGTATTTCGCTAAGATAAATTATAAAGGCGCTATCTTAATAATTAATAGATTCACGTCCTTGTTTACGTGTACGCTCGGCCAATGCTTCTGCATTCTTTTTATATTTTTTATATAAGAAGAATAAGAAAATGAACCAGAACGGTGAAATGAAAACTGCCATTCTTGTATCTGCGCTAAAGAACAATAAGATAAAGACAAAGAAGAAGAAGGCTAGGACAACATATGCCATTGCTTGTCCACCAAATAATTTGAATTTATTCTTACGATGTTCTTCAGGATTTTTACGTACATAGATGATGTAAGAAATAATAATCATAGCCCATACAACTAAGAAGAGGACGGTTGATAATGTTGTAACGTAAATAAATAGTTGCATGGCATCTGGAAAGATAAAGTTCAGTAAAGCGGCTGCTAGTAATGTACCAGATGAAACTAGCATAGATAAGTATGGCACGCTATTATGATTAGTTTTACTTAATACTTTAGGACCTAAACCTTGTTTAGATAAACCAAATAAAATACGGCTATTTGAATAAATACCGCTGTTGGTTGCTGAAGCAGCAGCAGTTAAAACGACAAAGTTAACTAATCCTGCTGCGAAAGGTAATCCAATTAACCTAAACATCGTAACAAATGGACTGCTTTCTGAATTAATTTTATTCCATGGAATGACTGACATGATAACTAATAAACCACCCACATAGAATAATAAGATACGCACAGGCACGTTATTAATTGCTTTAGGAATAACGTTTCTTGGATCTTTCGTTTCTCCAGCTGTAACACCAATTAACTCAATCCCAATAAATGAATAAACGGCGATTTGGAATGCCATTAAGAAACCGAATGGTCCATTAGGGAAGATACCGCCATGATTGACTAAGTTACCAAATGAGGCATGTCCATATGATGTTCTAAATGAGAAGAAGATCATTACAAGACCTATAATAATCATCGCAATGATAGTGATGATTTTAATAATTGAGAACCAAAACTCTAATTCACCGAATAACTTAGCACCAAGCATATTGAATGAAATAAGCATGAGTACAATAAATAGAACCGTAATCCAGTGAGGTACTTGTGGAAACCAGAAACTAAAATATTGTCCCATGGCCGTTAAATCAGACATACTTGAAGCAATCCAAGAAAGCCAATACGTCCAGCCGATAACGAATCCCCCAAAAGGTCCGAGATATTCATTCACAATATCTACAAATGAGTTAAAACGTGTATTACTTAATAATAATTCCCCGAGTGCACGCATAAACGCAAAGAGTACCATACCAATAATCATGTAAGTAATTAGTAATGAAGGTCCTGTTAATGAAATGGTTTGCCCAGAACCTAAGAATAAACCTGTACCAATGGCGCCACCAATCGCAATTAATTGGATGTGTCTGTTACTTAATTCTCTCTCTAACTGTCTTGCCATATACTTCCTCCTCAGAATACATGGTGTTCATGTTTTTTTGAAAACGCTTTCTTATTTTTGTAATTTAAAGGTCACTTTTAACAGATGAGCGTAAAACGAGATAAACAGTAGTATGTATTAGTTTGAATATTCTGTTATTTGTAAAAGTGTTAATTTTTAATTTTAATAAATTATGTGTCATTGCTAAAAGTTATTTTTATTATACTCTTAATTTTTAGAAATACAAATATATTTATTAAAATGAAATAACCAGAATAATTTAAATTTAAAAGTTTATATGACATAATAATTGGAACTTAATAAATAATAGAGTAAGAGGGACAATTATATGAAAATTGGAGCCATATCAGATTTGCACATTGATCGTCATCCGAAGTTAGATGCGCATGCTTATTTGGAATCACTCACACGTATTATTAGAAAACGAGACATAGATATATTATTAATCGCGGGCGATATTTCAAATCATTTTCAAGAAAGCTATCAGTTTATTCGTGATTTAAAACATAATACTTCTATTCCAGTATTATTTGTGCCTGGCAATCACGATTATTGGGCACCGGACGATGTGAATACCTCTAAAGAAATTTATGAATTCTACGCTAAGCAACCGGAATGTCTCATTGGAAAGCCTTATGTGATTAATGATGAGTGGGCGATTGTCGGTCATACAGCTTGGTACGATTACAGTTATGCCGATGATAAGTTTGATCTTGAACGTATTAAGCGAGGTAAATATTATGGGGCAACATGGCAAGATAAGGTGAAAATTGATTGGCAAACAGATGATAGAACGCTTTCTCAATGGGCCGCATTGCAAACTGAAAAGGATCTAACTAACGTAAGTGATAAACATATTATTTTAATGACACATATTGTTACACATCCACAATTTGTCGTGCCCACGCCCCATCGAATTTTTGACTTCTTCAATGCGTTTATTGGCACGCGTGATTTTGATAATTTGTATCAAAAGTATCCTATTCATTATAGTATTATGGGCCACGTCCATTTCCGTAAAGCTATCGTTGATAAAGGCATTACCTTTATGTGTCCTTGCTTAGGCTATCGACGTGAATGGCGCACAGATGATATAGATACAGAAATGAATCATGCATTAGTGGATTTCGATATTTAACATATTTAAAGTTTTAAAAAGTCCTCACTAAGTAGAATTATTCAAAACTACTTAGTGAGGATTTATTATGGTTGAAGATAAATACACTTCTTACCAGGTTCATTAAAACTACGTTCCATTGTTGCTTTACCAATCTTAATGACTTGAAAGCGATTTGGAACAATAGCAGGAAAGATAAATTTACGAAATACATGACTCCATAACGGATCAATATAATAGTAATAGTTCTCGTCATAGCCAATTAACAACGTTACGTGAATATTAGAAACTAACTCAGTTGTTATATTATCAAATTTAAACTTTTTGCGGTCAGGTGCATCGCCAAGACTCGTATGATACATAATAACAGGTTGTCCTTGGTCAAGTATGGATTCTAACTCAGTTAAATCTGTACCTGTACCGTCAACGAAGCGGTTATCAAATGTTTGTAAATAGGGAACGTAGGCATCTGGAAAGATGGTTTGATGATGTCCAAATTTAATCAATAGTTGATGACCGACATAACCTTTATGGGGATTATTCGGATGCGTTGGCCAACGTTTCATAATTTCTGTAGCCTTAACGTCATGATGATTATATTGAAGTAACATAGCTGCTGAAACGCCTTCACATCCCATCACCATAGGAATAGGAAATAATTGGCTAATCGGTTTTACAGGTAAGATGGTTTTCTTCATATTGGTTCTCCTTCATTCACTCGTAACATGTTGCGCGCGTTCTTTTTAAAGTAAATTCATTATATACCCTCGCAGGTCTTTCGTATATTGATTTGAACTGGGTATATAATAGTTAATAAAGTGGATTTGAATTTCGTTTTTTGAAAAGGAGGACAAAATGGACTACCGTTTTGAAAATTTAGAAAAACTAAAGATTGTCGGAATAAAACGAAGATTCAGTAACGGAAAAGAGATGCAACATGGCATTCCAGAATTTTGCCAAGAAGTAAACGAACAACAATTAACTGAAGACATCATTGGAAAAAGCAACCATCAATTATCAGGAATATTAGGTATTTGTCGTGCACTAGACAATGGAGAAATGGAATATATGATTGGTGTACCTACTAATGAAGACGTTGATGATGAGGGCACTTATGAATTAATAGAGTTAGATGCTCAAACGTATATTGTTTTTGACGCTATTGGCAAAGTGCCTCAAGCTGTTAAAGAGTCAATTGCACAAATTCATCAACACGTCTTACCACAACTTGATGTCACAGTTAAACGAGCACCGTTTTTTGAACATTATTTACCGGGAAATACTCAAAGTGATGATTATATTACAGAAATTTGGATGCCTATTTCTCGCTAATCATTGAAAAAATGATTCCATTGTCATGCTTATATACAAAGATACATCACAATAGAATCATTAATGAATCAATTATTTACGGACAGCATGAACGATATAGTTCATGTTGTTTTTATGTTTGCGCATTGTTTTAAACATTCTTAAAAACATTGGTCGATTGGTAGGTTTTAAGGCATTTTTAATAATCTTAAGTGTACCCATAATGCCTTCGTCTTTAATCATTCCAGGAGGCGACATTAATGATAATTTGCCTGTATGGGACTCGATTGTGCTAAACCCTGCTGATTGATAAAGTTGATACCAATGCTCTGTAGTTAAAGGCGTTACTTTAACATTGATGGCATTACTAAGCTCAGTGATGACTTGTTCTTTAAGTGGACGATTAACTATCGTAATATCATGTGTTAATAGAATGCCACTTGGTTTGAGTACACGATAATACTCTTGAAGTACTTTTTCTTTCATTGCTAAAGGCGACATTGTAAGCATTGCTTCGTTCAAGATAATATCAAAGCTGTTGTCTTCAAACGGTAATTTCGTAGCATTGGCTTGTGTTAAGTGAATATAATGTTCTAAATGATGTTTTGCGACATTTTTTCGACCTTGCTCTAAGGCACTGTTATTTAAATCAACACCTTCTATGTGACAATGGTAAGTTGTTGCGAGTTCAATTGACGTTGTGCACATGTTACATGCTACTTCTAGCACTTTCTTTTCTTTTGAAAAATGTCCCTTTTGAATAAGCCAATCTGTAGCTACTTTACCACCTGGACGTAACCTTTTTTTACCTAATGTCGCTAAGAATGTATGGCCGGATAATGTTTTGTTTCCCATTTTGATAACCTCACTTTAGGCTTTCGTTAACTTGTAAATTTGTTGAATAAGACATGATTTTCAAGGTGTACATGTTCGTGGGTTTCACGTTCTAAATTCTCAAGACGGTCATACACTAAACGCCATGTCGTACATGCTTCTTGTGGAGGTTGATAATCATTCGTTAATTCACGCATAGATTGGAGTAGTTGACCTGTTTCTGTATGATCATCCACTAAGCTCTGAATAATCTGATCAGCGTTTTCTACCTCGTGTCCTTTTGAAATTTTGATTAATTGTGGAAAAGCTTGTTCATCTTCGTCATCCATATGTTCTAACATACCGTCTCTAAATTGACGATATAAATCTTGTAACTCTAATAGATATGGAAATCTTTCTCCATGGACTCTTGCTACTTTAGTAACGTAAGGAGAAAGATTTTTAAACTCTTCACGTATAGTTTGATGGAAACGTGATTGAATATATTGAATTAATGAAGGTGCATCGAGATATTCAACACTAATACCTCCAGGTTGTGAAACTGGTAAAGCATTAAGTTTATTTAGAAGTGTGTCAGCATCTACTTTTTTATTATGAACTGCTTCCGCAATTGAAATGTTGCCACCACAACAGAAATCGATACCATATTGTCTAAAAACATCCGCTGCTAAAGGTTGTTGAGTGACAATATTTGCTACTATTGAATCTTTATTAATCATTTTAATTCCTCCTTTATACATTAGTTATTATATAAAATAATTGTTTTTTTAAAGAGAGAAGACAGTTTGATGTAATGTATTTGTCGAAAAGTTATAACAAAATAATGAATAAATAAAAATGGCAAAGTAATCTCTTGAATCAAGATTACTTTGCCAAACTCATTCTAAATATTTTTTCGATTGTGATGTCTAAAATAAATCATTTGAAGAACGATTAATAATATAGCTGTGATTGTAATAACTAAAACATAAGGCATAATATTATATTCCCCTTTTAAACCAACTATAGGAGAAATAATGCCGCCAAGGATAAATTGAGATAGCCCTAATAAACTTGAAGCATTACCACTTCCACCTGTACGTTCTTCCATAGCCATAGAGAATCCGAGAGGACCAACAGAAGCTACTGGACAAACATTTAAGAAGAAAGCAATTAGTAATATCCATAAAGGACCATGTAAAAGAAGGGTCATTGTAATTAATACAACGCCAATAATTTGAATTAAAGTTAAATATATAAACAAACGATAACGATGAATATATGTAACTAATATAGCAACACTTTGGCTGACAACGATAAGTCCTATGCCGTTAATTGCAATCATTATACTATATTGCAAAGGTGTCATATGATAAATCTTCTGAGTGATGAATGGTGAAGCAGATGAAAAGCTAAACAACATGACGTAAGTTAAACCTTGTAAGAACATAGGAATAACGAAACCTGGCTTTCTTAACAACTGCCCGAAATCTAAGAAAATGGCTTTGAAATTTAATCTACGAGCTTCATCTTTAACTGTTGAAGGCATATTCAACGCGAAGCCACTTAGGATCACGAGGCTAATAATAGTTAGGATAACGAAAATGATTCTCCATGAACCTAGTGTTAATGATAAGCCACCAAGTAGGGGAGCAATAATCGTTATAATACCGTTAACCACCATGAGTGAAGCTAGAAATTTAGCAAGTAAGTCACCTGTATATTTTTCTCCTGCAAAAGCTTTAGCAATAACGATAATACCACCTGCTGTCAATCCTTGAACCAAACGTATAATAATAAATGACGAGAGGTGCGTTACAAAGATAGAACTTACAGAGGTTAAGAGAAAGATACATAAAGTGATAATACCTGTTTTTTTATATCCAAACGCATCTGCTAAAGGTCCTAACAAAAATTGACCTAACGCTAACCCAATCATTGCAAATGATAAAGTCAGTTGCACTTCAGAAGTAGAAGAACCAAAGTGATGTTGCACTGTAGGTAATGCAGGTGAGTACATATCAATAATCATTGGACCAAAGGCAGTCATGCTACCTAAAACAATAATTAAAAACAAGGGGAGTTTCGTGCTTGTTGTATTCTGCATATAGAATCTCCTTGAAAAGATTTGTAAATTACATTATATCTGTTTTTTAAACATTTGTAAGTTATAAAAATAGTTTTATTAAATTGAGGAATAAAAAATTGAAGTTTGCATAGGTAGGGGAAGTAGGGGCATCGTAAATTCGGAGATAGTATAATATATAAATCGTTGTTTTACTTTTGTGCTGTAATTAGCATGGAAGGAGGTGACATCATGTTCAGCATCATATTTGTATCTGTAATAGCTCCTATAGTAGTAGGAGTTGTACTCACGTCATATTCTTATTGGCTGAATAAGCGTGATAAATAATTAAACGGCGACATAGTCAATACAACAAAAGAGCCCGATAACTATTCGCAGTAGTTATCGGGCTCGGTGTTTGTCATGCTTAGCATCATATTTGTTACTTGTATTCTAACATCATAGTAGATTTGAATGCAAAAATTAGTACCCTGTTAAGATGAAATGCGGTTTTAGTCTAACAAATTACTATTGATTGGTTGCATCTTTAGCGCCATTAATTAGACTATCTAATTTATTTTTAATGTCGTCTACTTTCGTATTCACATCATTTAATAAGCTATCAACTTTACCTTGATTTTCATTGTTTTGTTGCGCATTGTTAGCTTCTTTTAATTTATTAACTTGCTCTTGATAAAACTGAGTCAATTTAGAATCATTATTATTTTCTTCATTATTCTTCAGTTTGTTAATCTCATCTTGAATTTGTGAAATACGTGAATCGCTATCAATTTTGTCTTTGATATCATTTTTAGCTTTTTCCACTTGGCTTTGAATGATATCTTTTTGATCGTTGACTTGGTTTTCATAGTTTTTAGAAACTTTATTAGGGTCATTGCTAACTTTTTCATCTTCGCCACTCATATGATTAACAATTGCTTTCGTAGCAAAGATAGCAATAATCACTAATAGAATCGCTATAATCGCAATTAACCATTTTTTAGATTTTCGATTTTTTTCGTTTTCTTCTTCTAATTGTTGTTCACGACGGAAATCACGTTCATTATAATAACGATCGCCGCGGTCATCATAGAAGTCATCACGACGGTATTCATCGCGTGACGCATAGTCGTCACGATATCTTGGATCTTCTGACTCGGGACGACGTTGACCATTTTGCTGGCGATAGCTGTCATCATTTTGTCTACGTTCTTGGCGGTAACGTGCATCCTTATTGTGTTTAGAAGGTTGACGATATTGGTCATCGTATTTATAAGATTCTTTATATTTATCTGTACGTTTCATGTTGGTCACCTCATTAATATTTATTTTTTCATTATTTGTTGGAGTAATCGTGCCACATTTTCCGCGGTACGTTGAATATTGTGTTTCCCATTAGTTAATAAATCATCTATCTCCATAGGTTGTTCGATGATGCTAAAGGCACTGTCAATCCCATGCTCATAAACTGCTTCATAGCCATCTCCTAAGCTACCACAAATCGCTACGACAGGTATATCATACTGTTTTGCTGCTTGTGCTACACCAATAGGCGTCTTGCCATAAATGGTTTGTGCATCCATTTTGCCTTCTCCAGTGATGACTAAACCTGCATCTTTTACTCTCTTTGAAAATTGAGTTTCCTTGAGAACGATATCGATTCCTTTAGATAGGGAAGCATTTGAGAAAAATGCTAGAATACCTGCACCTAAACCACCAGCCGCGCCGGCACCAGGTACATCTTTAACATTTTTATCAATATCTCTTTCAATCATATCATGATAGGTAGTTAGGGCGGAATCCAACTTTGGTATCATCTTATCTGTCGCACCTTTTTGAGGACCATAAACAGCGGTTGCGCCATTATCACCTAATAAAGGATTAGTCACATCACAAGCGACTTCAAACTGTATATGATTTAGGCGTGAATCAAATTGAGAGATATCAATATGTGCTAGTTGTGAAAGATAACCGCCACCTAAAGGTAATGTTTCCTCATTTTCATCTAAAAATTGAACACCGAGGGCGGCAAGCATACCACTGCCACCGTCATTCGTCGCACTTCCACCAATTCCTAAAATAATCTTTGAAACGCCATGATCAATCGCATCTTTAATCAGTTCTCCTACACCAAAGGTCGACGTCTTTAATGGATTACGTTCATGAGGTTTAAGTAAATCTAAACCAGAAGCGGCTGCCATTTCTATGATTGCTACATTATTATCTTGTGAGCGGGCGTAACTTGCTTCAATCTCCCGATGTAGGGGGTCATGAACTTTAACTTTATATGTTTCAGCGTTTAATGCTTCCCTTAATGCGTCAGTGGTGCCTTCACCACCATCTGCCATAGGAATAATGTCATAGTTGATTGTTTTATTAAATATTTTTTGAAAGCCACATTGAATGGCTAAACCAGCTTCTTTAGCTGACATGCTTTCTTTAAATGAATCAGTTGCAATTACAATTTTACTGATTGGCATATCCTCACCCTTTAAATAATGGTTAATTTATAAAAATGGTATATAGTAATATTTAAAATTAAAATTTATTAGATAAGTCTTCCTAAGTTATAAGAAGGAGAGAGAAATGTTTAGATTAAAACAACACGAATTATACATCTGGTTAATAGGTTTATTAATCTTCTACTGTTACATCGCATTGATGATGCCTCTACATAGTTTGGATTGGTTTTGGGGCAGTCATCAAGGGATGCAAGCTATGATTACTCATTTTAAATATATTGATGGTGATTATATAAGTAATGTCTTGGCATTTGCTATCACACAATCTGTAACATTGCGCGTTGTCTCATATGGCATCATTTCTATACTTTTTGTCCTAATGTTGCTTAAATTCGTGACATATACATTTTCAACTAATACATTCATTTTAATCATTCTCTTCATATTTATTATACCCGATTCAATTTTTGCGCAAAGCTATGGCAATTTTGAATTATTTTATAGTTATGTATTTGGGACTTGCATCGCACTCTATATTTTACATTTTGCAATTTCAACTTTTATTGTTGAAAATGAGTTCAACTTTGGGAATGTCTGTTTATTTTGGATAGCCTGTGTCATAGGTCAATGGTTTGCGGAAACACTCACTTTCTATAATGTCATGATATTGTTGAGCGCAATATTCATTTACTTCATTTGGAAGCGGAAGCTCAACTATAACCTATTAATAGGCTTTATGTTAACGTTGTGTGGTACATTGATCATGTTATGTAATGAAACCTACATTCATTACTTTATCAATATCGAGAATTTACGCGCTCAGATAGATGAATTAGGATTCTTTCATAAAATAAAACTGACATTATTTGAACAGTTACCTCAATACATATTTTTCAATCATATCTTTTTAATAAGTGTAATTGCTATTGTTTTAATTATATTATTGATAAATAATGTCGCTTTCAAAGAGTGGACTAAATATAAACGGTTAGTGTTAATATTTGGGATTAGCGCATTACCTATATACAAAATATTGATTTATGACCCTTTCAACTTGAAACAATTGGCTATCTTATATAGCTATGGCTTCGTCAATATTATCATCTGCCTTATATTCTATATTAGTGTGTTTATAGCGAGTTTCCATATAGTTAAAAATCATTATATGCGCGTTGTTATAGGAGGTATAGGCATTTCAATTATTCTTAATGCGATTCCTGTATTTTTAATTGGAAAAGTAGTGCCACAATATTTCTTTATGATATATACTTTATGGTGTCTACTTGCCGTTATTCTTCTAACTACACTAGGTAGACTAACCACAACTATTTTCAACATACTTAAATTATTAAATATATTATTAATGGTAGTTTATATGATTGTTTGTACGACGCTTTATATTGAAAATGATAAACGATTAGAGTCTATACATACACAAATAGGTAAGCATAAAAATGAACTGGTCATCCATCATTTACCATTTGAAACATACTTTAGTGGTATGACGCCAACCAGTGAAATTGATAAAGACAACTTCAAAGAATATCATCACATTCCTAATAATAAAAAAATAAAAGTAATGCCGTTTGAAATTATAGAAACAAACGACTAAGGAGAATTATTATGAAGTTAACAAAAACGCACTATGAAATTATAAAATTTGTGATAGTCGGTGGGATTAATACGCTTGATTATTATCTCGTGTACTTAATATTATTAAAGTTATTTAATGTACATTATATGCTGAGTCATATTATAGGTTTTGTAGTGAGTTTTATTATTTCTTACTATTTAAATTGTTATTTTGTTTATAATGTAAAACCAACTTTGAAAAAGTTTTTAAGTTTCCCTTTAACACAAGTTGTGAATATGGGAATGCAAACATTATTCTTATATGTTTTTGTAAGATGGTTTAATTTTCCATCTGAAATCGCACCGTTTGTAGGATTAATTGTTACCATACCAATTGCATTTATATTATCAAAATGGTTATTGCGTGATAAATAAATTGTACTCATGCGCCTTTTAATGATCTAAACACAGATTCATTAGAGGGCGTTTTTTAGCGGTGGTTAATTGAATAATTAGGCTTAGCTAAAAAATAAATTAGCATATTTATACAAAAATTATAGAAATAAAAAAACGTTGTAATTCAAAAATTCATGGCTCATACTATTGATATTAACGCTTTTAAGGTGGGTAAAAGATGTCTCAAAGTGAAAATCTAAAGTTAGCTCAAAGAGGCGCGTATCTAAGTTTAGTTGTATATATTATTCTATCCATTTCTAAATATATTACCGGTTTTGTATACGATTCAGCAGCAGTAAGGGCAGACGCTTTAAATAATATGACCGATATTATAGTATCAATTGCGGTGATTGTAGGACTTAAGATTTCTATCAAGCCGGCTGATAAGAACCATCCTTATGGCCATTTGAAATCTGAGAATATTTCAACATTATTAGTATCATTTATTATTATGTTTGTAGGGATACAAGTTGTAATTGAAAATGCCCCTCGCATATTTACACATGAACATAACACACCTAATGCCATTACGATTGTTATCAGCTTAATCAGTGGTATCATAATGCTTGGTGTTTATGCAATTAACCATCGCTTAGCTAAAAAAACAAAAAGTAGTTCTTTAGATTCAGCAGCAAAAGACAATATGTCTGATGGGTTAGTAAGTATTGGGACAGCAATTGGATTAGTATTTACTCAATTTGGATTATCTATTGTCGATGTTATTTTAGCCACACTATTAGGCTTACTCATTATTTATACTGGTTTCGGTATTTTCAAAGAGTCTATCTTTGCTTTAAGCGATGGTTTTAATGAAAAGGATTTAGAAGATTATCGTAATGAGGTATTAGAAGTCAAAGATGTGAAAGATGTAAAAAATGTAAAAGGCCGTTATCATGGCAGTAGTATCTTTTTAGATGTCACAATAGTGGTAGACGCACATTTATCATTACAAGAAGCGCATGAAATCTGCGATAGAGTGGAGACCCATTTACATAGCGTAGGTATTTCTTCAGTATATGTTCATCCAGAACCGGATACATTAGATTAAATAAAAAGGTTCACTATTGAGCAGAGAGCTTAACAGTGAACCTTTTATCTTTACCACCAACCATTGGCTTGTCTGAAGCTAATCGTTGCTTCAATTGAACCATAACGTTCTTTGGCGTATTGAATCATGCCTTTAGTTTGTGTTTCAACTGAACCGTATCCCCAAGATTGGTTCGTTTGACCTAAGCCATGATATTGGCCATTTGAAGCATTTGGATTACCACCAGATTCGGGTAGAACAATGCTTTCCCAAAGCGCTTCTGTTCCCCCCGCTGCAATAAATTGTTCATAAACAGATTGCGTACTTTCGCTTGATGTATTGACACTTGATGTTGAAGCCGATGACGAAGATGATTGATTATATTCATAATTTTGTTGTTGTGATTGAGTTGATGTAAGTTCACTCGCATGTGCTTGTCCAGATTCTATACCGGCCCCACCTAACGAGACCATAGTCATTAATGCAAATATTGTTTTTTTCATAATAAAAACTCCTTTGTTAATCGGTTAATGTTAAGAGGAGGAGAGACAAAATAAAATGTCTCAGCCTCATTTCTCGGTATCCCAATTTATCTTGCTGTCGATTACGGTGACTATACTTTAACACCTTTAGACATGTCATAGGTTACTGCCATATCAAAAGTAATTATCAGAGATGTAAGCCAAGTAACAAACATGTCAGTTTTAAGACATATATGCCAAAGTGATGATAAAAAGCTAAGATTATGAAAAATATTGAAATAGTTTTATAATGTAATTATTAGAGAAAGAGGCACTCAGATACTTAGCACAAAGAAGAAATTTTCAAGCCTCGTTTTACTTTTCAAAAGAGTATAACGAAGCCAGTACAGGAAGGTGTTTTATATGCCAAAATTAATCTTATGCCGTCACGGACAAAGTGAATGGAATGCTAAAAACTTATTTACAGGTTGGGAAGATGTTCAATTATCTGATCAAGGTCGAGAGGAAGCGATTAAATCTGGCCGTAAATTAAAAGAGAGCGGTATCGAAATTGATGTGGCGTATACATCATTATTAACAAGAGCCTTAGAAACAACGCATTATTTATTAGCTGAATCTGACCAACAATGGATTCCGGTTCATAAAAGTTGGCGTTTGAATGAGCGACACTATGGTAAATTACAAGGTTTAAATAAAGACGAAGCGCGTAAAGAATTTGGTGAAGAACAAGTACATCAATGACGTCGTTCATATGACGTGAAACCTCCAGCGGAAACTGAAGAACAACGCGAATCATATTTACAAGACCGCCGTTATCGTCATTTAGACCACCGCATGATGCCATATTCTGAAAATTTAAAAACGACGCTTGAACGTGTTGTACCGATTTGGACTGATAGAATCTCACAACATTTATTAGATGGAGAAACTGTGTTAGTTGCCGCACACGGTAATTCAATTCGTGCGCTTATCAAATATTTAGATAATATTTCTGATGAAGATATTGTCGGCTATGAAATTAAAACAGGTGCACCATTAATTTATGAATTAGATGAACAATTAAACGTTACAGATCATTATTATTTATAATTTTCTATTGAAAAGAGTGGATTGGAATTCTTTATAATTAGAAAGATTTCCAATCCACTCTTTTTTTAGGAGTTAAATGTTAAAAATGCGTGTAGTTTGCAATTAAGTTTTATGAACTACAATAAAGTGATTTTTAAATGACTGTATGAAAAGTCACTTATTTACGTTTATGTTGCTTAATTATTTTTAAAGCACGTTTACGCGTTTTAATGTTGGGACTGTTTAAATTGCGGCGTGCCGTCTGTAAATCTTGTTTCATATTTGGGCCTCCTTTTCTAAAAGAATAAAGGAAATTACGTTCTTTGTAAATAGTAATAATTACGATTTAGAAAATTTACAACTATTGATGTGAAAATTAAACCTAAATCTGTATAATAAGCAACAGTATCTGACACTTAGCTTCTTGAGAATGGAGGAAAACAATGTCGCATAAAAGAAAATTGGCAATGATTTATACAATGTTGTTAGGCGGTTTCTTTGGATTATTAAATGAAACTTTACTAACGACTGCGTTGCCACGAATTATGAAAGATTTTAAGATAGAATATTCGCAAGTGCAATGGCTCACGACGGCTTTTCTATTAACTAATGGGGTAGTTGTCCCGTTATCGGCGTTCATTATTCAACGTTATACGACGAGACAAGTGTTCTTAACAGGCATCGTGATCTTCTTAATAGGAACGTTATTAGGCGGTTTTAGCCCGAACTTTACAATCTTATTAATTGCGCGCGTCATCCAAGCGTTAGGCTCAGGTATCATGATGCCACTGATGATGACCACGATACTTGATATTTTTGAACCACATGAACGTGGTAAATATATGGGCTTCTTTGGTTTGGTTATCGGTCTAGCGCCAGCTATAGGACCAACATTATCTGGTTATTTAGTTGAATATTTTAACTGGAGATCACTATTCCATGTCGTAGCTCCAATTTCAGCAATTACATTTATTCTTGCTCTGAAAATTGTTAAAAATGTGGGCACAAACGTTAAAGCACCAATTGATATCATTTCAATTATCTTATCTATTCTAGGATTTGGCGGATTACTATATGGTGTAAGTTCAATTTCACATGATGGCTGGAATAATCCGATTGTTCTATTAACGGTTATAGGTGGCATCATCTTAGTAGGATTATTTATTTGGAGACAACAACGTCTTGAAACACCTTTGCTTAGCTTTAAAGTGTTTAAAAATAAGGAATTTGCGGTCGGTTTATCAATCATGGCAGCGACTATGATTTCAATGATTGGCTCTGAAACAGTGTTACCCATGTTTGTGCAAAACGTCTTAAATCGCACACCTGTAGATTCAGGATTAATATTACTTCCAGGTGCGATTGTTATGGCCATAATGTCGATGATATCTGGATGGTTATATGAAACCTTCGGCGCTAAAATATTAGCTATTATCGGTATGTTAATTGTTATTGTCACGACATCTTACTTTGTCTTTATGGATGAACATACTTCGACCATCATGCTCGCAACGATTTATGCGGTTCGTATGATTGGTATTGCTTTAGGATTAATGCCAGTCATGACCCATACTATGAATCAATTGACACCGGAATTAAATGCTCATGGTTCTTCGATGACAAATACGCTTCAACAAATTTCTGGTTCCATTGGTACTGCGGGCTTAATTACTATTCTAAGTTCAGCTAGTAAAAGTTTTAAGCCAACGATGAGTGACTATCAAGGGATGAATAAGCAAGACATGATGCATCAAATACAACTTGATGCAACGTTGCATGGTTATCATGCTGGTTTCTTATTCGCAGTAGGTATTACCGTTATCAGTTTGTTGTTAACTTTTCTCATTAAAAGTAAAAAGAAAGTCAAAGCTGAGGCGCAAAATCATTAAGCGTGTTGAGTGATAGTTGATAATATCCAAACATTCTGAACACTTGATATGACGCAAATTATTATTGACTATTCCTACCGTTGAGATTAGAATTAATTTATTCTGACTAATTTAATAGGAATATGGAGGAAATATAGAAATGAAAAGACTTTTATTTGTAGCTTTAGCACTTATCTTCGTGTTAGCTGCTTGTGGTAATAGTGGGTCATCTGATAAAAACAGTGATTCAAAATCTAGTGACAGCAGTAGCGACAAAAAAACTTTAAGAGTAGGTACTGAAGGTACATATGCACCATTCACGTTCCACAACAAAAAAGACGAATTAACTGGTTATGATATTGATGTCATCAAAGCAGTAGCTAAAGAAGAAGGTTACAAACTTAAATTCAATGAAACATCATGGGATTCAATGTTTGCTGGTTTAGACGCTAAACGTTTCGACGTTATTGCTAACCAAGTTGGTATTAACAAAGAAAGAGAAGAAAAATACAAATTCTCTAAACCTTACACTTATTCAAGTGCAGTATTAGTAGTACGTGAAAATGAAAAAAATATTAAATCATTTAATGATGTTAGAAGTAAAAAATTAGCACAAACATTCACATCTAACTACGGTAAATTAGCTAAAGATAAAGGTGCTAATATCACTAAAGTTGATGGCTTCAACCAAGCAATGGACTTATTATTATCTAACCGTGTTGACGGTACATTTAACGATAGCTTATCTTACTTAGATTATAAAAAACAAAAACCTAATGCTAAAATCAAAGCAATTAAAGGTGACGCAGAACAAAGTAAATCAGCATTTACATTTAATAAAAGCGTAGATGACAAAGTAGTTTCTGACTTTAATAAAGGCCTTGATAAACTTAAAGAAAACGGTAAATTAGAAGAAATCGGTAAGAAATGGTTCGGTGAAAATGTTTCTGAGCCTAAATAGTCAACAACAACACGCACTTGATGCAGCAGGGCAAGCATTTGGACCGATGTTGGAAGGATTAGTAAAATATTCTATTCCAATTACTATCGTTACGTTTATCTTAGGTTTAATCATTGCTTTATTTACAGCGTTAATGCGTATTTCAAATAGTAAGATATTAAGAGGAATTTCACGTGTCTATGTTTCAATCATCCGTGGTACACCAATGATTGTACAATTGTTTATCATCTTCTATGGTATACCTGAATTAGGTCGATTACTTACAGGTAACGCTGATGAACAATGGACATTATCTTCTGTATTATCAGCTATCATTGGTTTATCTCTTAACGTAGGTGCGTATGCATCTGAAATTATCCGTGGCGGTATTATGTCTATTCCTAAAGGACAAACGGAAGCGGCGTATTCTATTGGTATGAATTATCGTCAAACTATTCAACGTATTATTTTACCTCAAGCAATTCGTGTATCGATTCCAGCTTTAGGTAATACGTTCTTAGGATTAATTAAAGATACATCTCTTTTAGGATTTATCTTAGTAGCTGAAATGTTCCGTAAAGCTCAAGAAGTTGCTTCTACAACATATGAATATTTCACAATTTATATTCTAGTAGCAGTAATGTATTGGGTAGTATGTTTCATTATTTCAGTGATTCAAAGCTTCTATGAATCATATATTGAAAGAGGGTATAGCTCATGATTGAATTAAGTGATATCCATAAATCATTCAATGATAAAGAAGTCATTAAAGGCATTGATTTAAACGTTGGTAAAGGGGAAGTTGTGACGCTTATTGGCCGATCAGGTTCTGGTAAAACAACGTTACTACGTATGATTAATGCCTTAGAGATTCCAACTGAAGGTAATGTAACAGTTAACGGAGAAAGCTATACAGCTGACAACAAGAAGTCTCAAATTAATGTTCGTAAACAATCAGGTATGGTTTTCCAAAGTTACAATCTCTTCCCGCATAAATCAGTATTAGAGAATGTGATGGAAGGTTTAGTAACTGTTAAGAAAATGAATAAAGCGGATGCTAAAGAGAGAGCGATGAGTTTATTAGAAAAAGTTGGATTAACAAGCGTTAAAGATCAACGTCCTCATGCTTTATCAGGTGGTCAACAACAACGTGTGGCGATTGCAAGAGCACTAGCTATGAATCCCAAGGTCATGTTGTTTGATGAACCAACATCTGCATTAGATCCTGAATTGGTCAATGACGTATTGAGAGTAATTAAAGAATTAGCAGAAGAAGGCATGACCATGGTTATTGTGACACATGAAATGCGCTTTGCGAGAGAAGTTTCAAATAAAATCGTCTTCATTCATGAAGGTAGAATTGGTGAACAAGGTTCTCCAGATGAGGTGTTTAATCATCCTAAAACAGAAGAACTTCGCAGATTCTTAAATGTAATTAATGAAGAATAGTAAAAATATAACCACGTTATAGAGAAGTGAAAATTCTCTATAACGTGGTTTTTTATTGAATCTATTTAAAATGAAATTATCTTCTGCGTTCTAATAATTTTTGAGCGCGATAAGCGAATGGTTTAATTGGTTTAATAAAGTCTCCAATGTATTCATATACATTAGCATTGAAGCCTTTTTTAAATTGTTGTACACCATAGTCCTCGGCATCTTCATTGAAGTCTCCTGTGATACCGTAGAAGTTATAGCGATCAATATTATGTTCTTTAGCGAATTTAATCATTTCCCATTGTAAACGGTAAGCACCCATATATGCATTGTATTTAGGGTTAGAGCCACTTGATAAGTAATAAACTTCGTGATCGTTATAAATATAAAGTGCAGCTGCCAGATTTAATATTTCGCCTTCTGCAGCAATTTTTTCTTTTGTTTCATTGAGCTTACGTTCATTACTATTTAATTGTTGCTCAACTTGTGTTTTCTTATTTTTATTCTTCTTAGAATTAGGACTTTCTTTTAATGCTTCATCGACATCAGCCAATTGTTTTGTTAAATCATCATGTTTTTGTTGAAGAGTAGATAAATAGTCTTTTAAATCGATATAAGCAAGTTTTAAAATTGCATGGTCTTGGTAAGTCTTTTGCATTTCATAGAAATAAGGTTTATCTCTAAATTTGAAACCGTGCTTTTCTTCTGCCATTTGGAACAATTCAAAGAATGTATCTGTTTCTTCCATAGGTAATGTTCTAACTTTAACGCCCATTTCATATGTCTTTTTAATATTACGGCGTGTTTGATAATCCATTTCTTTTAATAATTGATCTTCAGATTTATCTTTAAGGTCAAGAACAGATAGCCAACGGATTTGACTCATTGTACTATAACCTACGGACCAACCTTGATGTTTATAGCCTAAATCTTCTAACGTTTTAATAACGGCACGATTATCATAGCTTTCTAAAATTTCGCCGTCTGCATTTCTTAAATTTTCTAAAATATAAGGATCAACTAAGACGAATAAGCAATTTTGTTTTTTTAAATAGTCTGTTAATGATTTAAAGAAAAAATGAACTAATTTAATATCACTATAATCCATTACTGGACCGCGGTGAGTATAGAAATATTTATAGATTTTTAAAGCACGGGCTTCAGTCATTAAAGTTCCAGCAATAACGTTGCCTTCCTCATCTTTGACACCTACAATATGGACATCATGTTTCATTTCACTTCTATTGTCATAATGAATACGTGATTGAGTGTAATGTGAAAAATTTTCTGATGTAAATTTTCCAAATTCTTCAGGTGTTAAATTAACGAATTTCATACATATCTACTCCTCTGTCTTTTTAAGAGTTCTAATCTATTCTATCAAAATAACCGTATTATTACACATAATTTATTATTATATTTAGTCATACTTTAGTAGTATATTGAATTATTTTTTTAAAATAATAACTTGAAAAATTATAAAAAATTGATTTTTAATCATCTAGCGCTCACGTCAAAAGCGTTGTATGATAGAATTTGCAGTAATAGTATTATTGGAAGTTGATAATATACCGAACTGAGTTGTAGGAGTGAATTTAATTGAAGAAATTAATTGTAACGATAAGTGTATGTGCACTGCTATTAGTAGGGTGTGGCAATGATAAATACACTGATAAAATAGATAAAGCGGTGAAGTTACAAGATCAGAAACAAGAGCGACTTGCAAAGAATGACCAAGGCGATGTGGTCAAACACTTTGATAAAAAAGACGCCAATATCTACGTATTTGAAAAAGGGAAGTACGTAGTATTAGCGTATAAGCCTTTGAGTAACAATGAAGAAGTGCATTACTATACATATCAATTTGATGGTAAGAAGGCGACATATTTAGAGGATTTTGATACCAAAAAATATATTGATGGTCACGATCCAGACTATAAAGAAGAAAATATGAATTAATATCATGACTAAAGGAGCATCTATGAAAAAGATATTATTAGCGGGTGGTGCATTTATCGTATTACTTCTTGTTATTGGTGCATGCTCAAATAATAAGAAAGAACAAACACCGCCTAAAACTAAAAATGGCAAAATATTAATAGTAGAATATGGAGATTTTAAATGTCCGTATTGTAAAAAAGTGGAAGAAAAAGTGATGCCTACCATTAAAAAAGAATATATTGATACGAATAAAGTGGAATATCAATTTGTGAATGCTGGATTTTTAGCGCAAGATTCTTTAGTAGGCTCAAGAGCTGGCAATGCAGTAGAAAAAATTGCACCTAAAGAATATTTAACTTTTCAACATAACATTTATGCTCAACAACAAGATGAAGATAAAAAGTGGTTAACTGAGGACTTCTTAGATAAAGAAATAGATAAATTAGATATTGCACAAAATGATAAAGCGCGTATTAAAGAAGAATATAAAACAAAAAACAGCGACGCATGGAAAAAAGCAGATGAGCAGAAAAAACAAACGAAAGAAAATCACATCAAATCTGTACCAACAGTATTTATTAATGGTAAAAAAGTAGACGATCCATACAAATTAGAAAACTGGAAAAAATATTTATAGTTATATGACTGTTATAAACAGAGTGCATTAAATTCAAAAATGAATTTAATGTACTCTGTTTTTTTATTATGTACTTGCTATTTGAGAAAATAACGTCTATACTTTTAAACCGTAATCATTCCTATTTATGAGGAGCGACATGAGAAAAATTATAAGTATCACTGTATTAGTTACGATTTTAGTCCTAAGCTTAGTAGCTTGTGGAAAGTCAGATCAGTCAAAAGACACAAGTAGTAGTAAAGATGGAAAAATCAATGTGTCTACAACAGTTTATCCATTACAATCGTTTATTCAACAAATTGGTGGGGACCATGTGAATGTATCTTCAATTTATCCAGCTGGTACAGATTTACATGATTATGAACCTACACAAAAAGACATTTTAAATGCAAATAAATCTGATTTGTTTGTATATACTGGTGATGATTTAGATCCAGTGGCAAAGAAAATTGCTGGCACAATCAAAGAAGATAAAAAGAAATTATATCTTCAAAAAGGATTAGATAAATCAAAATTATTAACGGATCAACATGAACATGGTGACGAAGAGCATGAACATGAAAAGGGGCATGAACATCACCATCACGGTGGCTATGATCCGCATGTTTGGTTAGATCCAAAAATGGACGAAGTCTTTGCTAAGGAAATCAAAGAGCAGTTAATTAAAAAAGACCCTCAACATAAAGCTGAGTATGAAAAAAATTATAAAAAATTAATGAGTGATTTAAATAATATTGATGCATCAATGAAAGAAATTACTAAAGATAAACAAGGAAATGCCGTATTTATTTCTCATGAATCACTAGGCTATATTGCAAATCGTTATGGCTTTGTTCAAAAAGGTATTCAAAATATGAATGCAGAAGATCCATCACAAAAAGAACTGATAAAATTAGTAAAAGAAATTAAAGATAATAATGTGAAATACATACTGTATGAAGATAATGTAGCAAATAAAGTTACAGAGACGATTCGCAAAGAAACTAATGCAGAACCGTTAAAATTCTATAATATGGAGTCATTAAATAAAGAACAACTTAAAGATAAAAGTATAAGTTATCAAAAACTAATGCATGACAATATTAAAGCGTTAGATAAAGCTTTAAATACTAATATGAAACTTAAGGATTCTAAAGCGGAACATAAATATGATAAAGCCATTTCAGAAGGCTATTTCAAAGATAATCAAGTGAAAGACCGTCAATTATCTGATTATGCGGGTAAGTGGCAATCAGTTTATCCATATTTAAAAAATGGTGATTTAGATGAGGTAATGAAACATAAAGCTGAAGAGGACTCATCTAAATCTGCTCAAGAATATAAAAAGTATTATGAAAATGGTTATAAAACAGATATTTCAAATATAAATATTGAAGGAAATCACATTAGTTTTACTAAAAATGGGAAAACAGAAACTGGAGAATACGAATATATTGGCTACAAAATTTTAGATTATAAAAAAGGAAATCGTGGTGTAAGATATATCTTTAAATTAGTAGATAACGAAGATAAAAATAACGCGCTTCCTACTTATGTACAATTTAGCGATCATAATATTTATCCTAAGAAAGCAGAACATTTCCATATTTTCATGGGAAATGATAACAATAAATTGTTGAAAGAGATGAATCATTGGCCAACATATTATCCAGCTCATTTAAACAAAGAAGAAATTGAACATGAAATGTTAGAACACTAAAATAGAATTCATTTTACTTGTATTTTTCATGAAGTTAATTTATTATACTAAGTATAATAAGTATACAAAAAATGAAACATGATTTAGTAGTTTCATAATTTAACTATTGGAGGTATGCTAACATGGCTAATTTTAATTTAGATCCAGTGCATTCAGGGGTTAACTTTTCAATTCAACACTTAGTAGTATCAAATGTTAAAGGTCGTTTTAATGACTTTGATGCTGACATTACAGGCGATTTCAATGACTTAAGTTCATTACAAGGGACTTTTACAGTACAAGCCAACTCAATCGATACTAAAGTAGAAGATCGCGATAACCATCTTAAAGGCGCGGATTTCTTAGATGTTGAACAATATCCAGAAATTAAATTTGAAATTACTAAAGTCGATGACCACTCAGTAACTGGTAACTTGACTATGAAAGACCATACGCAAGAAGAAACATTTGACTTAGACTTCAAAGGTATTAGCTTAAATCCATTAAACGGTAAAAACACAGCTGGTTTAGTCATTACTGGTAAAATCGACCGTGAACAATACGGTATCACTTTCAACCAACAATTAGAGACTGGTGGTTTCTTATTAGGCAAATCATTAGATGTTGAATTTGATTTAGAATTTCCTATTGAAGAATAATATTTCTGACAATCTATCTATGCAGATTTAAACAGATGAGGTGTTTACCTTATCTGTTTTTTTGTTATATTTATAGAGATAAATTGTTAAATTTTGTAAGAATAAAGCTTTTTGAAAATGAGGGAAGTAAATAATGACAATTAAAATAAAAGATAACAAGATTATATTCTCAAGAACATTTGATGCACCAGTTGAACAAGTATTTGATGCTTACACAAAGAAAGAATTATTTGAACAATGGTTTCATCCACAAGGGGCGACAACGAAAGTATTCACGTTTAATGCTGTAACTGGCGGGCAAGCATTTTTTGCAATCGAAACGCCTGAACATACGAGTCACACACTTACAGAATATAAAAAAGTGAACAAACCATATCACATCGAATACTTTGATTTCTTTGCGACACCTCAAGGTGAGAAAGATACACGCCTGCCTGGTATGCATATCTTTATGGATTTCGAAGACGAAGGCAATCGTACTACTGTGACATCTACTTCTGAATTTCCAACAAAAGAAGCGGCGCAACAAGCAATTAACATGGGTGTTGAAGCGGGAATGAATTCGACACTTGACCAATTAGAGAAATTGTTGGAATCATAAAAACGTCACTAGGATGTCAATTTTTATAAGCAATTTTAAGTTATAATGTAGGGGAAAAGAGGATGATACGATGAAACAACGCTATTTAAAAGTACTTGCATTATTTTCAGTAAGTACATTAATTCCTACATTATTATTTCATTCAAAATGCCTAAATAATGGTGCGATTAAATATGTTCTAAGAACAGCATTAGGGTATGGCATTTTTGCGAGTGGTTTACATTATTTATCTAAATTCAAACGCACACGCTAAACATTTATCGAGATGTAGTTTAATTGAAACTGCATCTCGTTTTTTGTTTATAAGAAAATTTAATTTTATCTATCTCTTTATAAATAATTTATATATAATTGTAAAATATACAATTATATATTGTAGGGGGTTAAGTAATCAATGTTGGAAAATCACAAACATGTAGAGGATACATATGCAACAAGACATATCGTTGAAGCTGCAGTAGACCAAGTTCAAATGAAACAAGTCATGGCTAAGAAAACACCTGGAAGATATTTGTTAAAAGCAATGATGTCAGGATTTTTATTGGCAATCGTGACCGTATTTATGTTAGCTGTTAAAACTCAATTTGCGGGGACAAATGAGGGTTTAGTGAATTTGTTAGGTGCTATTTCATTTAGCTTAGCATTAGTATTAATCGTTCTAACCAATTCAGAGTTACTTACAAGTAATTTTATGTATTTGACAGTGGGCTGGTACTATAAAGCAATTACAGTGAATAAAATGATTATTATTTTCTTATTCTGTTTCTTAGGAAATATTATTGGCGGATTCATTTTATTCTTCTTAATGAAAGGTACACACGTCATGACGCCAGAGATGATTGCAGCTTTAAGCAAAACAGTGCATGCTAAAACAGTAGAATCATCATGGTTAAACATTTTAGTTAAAGCGATATTCTGTAACTTCTTTATAAACATTGGCATTTACGTTTCAATGTTATTTAAAGAGGGACTTGCAAGAGCATTCTTTATTGCTGTCGGTGTTATTGTCTTTGTATTTATGGGATATGAACACGTTGTTTTCAATGCCGGTTTATATGCAGGAATGATGTTCTATAACATTGATGCATTATCATGGTTAGACGTATTAAAAAATGTCGTCTTTGCATTTATCGGTAACTACATCGGTGGAGGTATCTTTGTAGGTCTTGTATACGCTTATTTAAATGGTAAACGCGATAGTTTTAATACAAAATAAATAGACAAATTTAACGAGATAATTTAGCTATATTGAAAATTGTCTCGTTTTTTTATAGGTTGACTTAATTCTCTAAAAAACATATCATTTTAATCAACATTAACATGATTCATTAAAATATTGTGGTTTAGTGATTCATTTTCAAAAAAGAAAGGGATGAGGGGATTGGTAGCAAATATTTTAGTAGCACACGGTATGCGCAAAGGAGACCAAAATAAAGCACTAGGTGACTTCCTAGAACGTCTATTAAGTGATGAAACATATAATTATGAATTGGCGTATATTGAAAGTGAAGAAAAAAGTATCGAGAATACTATTGGCCGATTGATTGATCAAGGAGAAACAGAATTTAAAGTAGTTCCTTTATTAATTTTTTCAGCGATGCATTATATTGTCGATGTGCCAAATATTTTAGAAAGTATTAAGCAAGCGTATCCTCATATTCGTTATGAAATAAGTGAGCCTCTCGGAACACATGATTACATGGTGGATTTAGTTGAAAAGCGTATTAATGACGTACATATTGATGGTACAACTAACTACGCGATTGTATTAATCGCGCATGGTAGCTTCTCATATACTAAAGCGCATGATGAACTTAAAGAATTTAGTGAAAAGTTAACACAAACAGCACCAATTTATTGTCGTACGTTGTACGGGGATATCACATTTAGAAATGACCTCGACCAACTATCACGTGACTATGATGAACTCATTGTCGTGCCGATGTTTTTATATGATGGACGATTAGTAAATAAAGTAAAACGCCTGATTTCAGAAATGGATATTGAAGGCACACTACATATTACACCATCCATTAATTTCGATAACATACTTAAACTTATTATTAGTGAACGTTTAGACCAACTGTATATATAAATTTTTAAGACTCTCTTACTGAAAAAGTAGGGGAGTTTTTTCATGTTTCAAGCAAAAAATAAAGTATTAGGGAATTCCCTATTTTTTAAAAATATGTGAAAAAAATCACAAAATTAACTAAAATTGTTATAAAATAGCAGTGAAGAAAGTAGTTGCAAATTCGCAATAATAATAAATTTATAATTTTCATCATTATAAATGACTAAATATTAAGTGGTAAAAGGGGCATATTTTATGACTAAACAAAAGCTTGTAATGATTGGTAATGGTATGGCAGGCCTTAGAACAATAGAAGAAATATTAGAACGCTCAGACTCAATGTTTGATATTACAATCATCGGCAAAGAACCTTATCCAAACTATAACAGAATTATGTTGTCTAACATTTTACAAAAGAAAATGACAGTCGAAGAAACCATTATGAATCCTTATGAATGGTATGAGGAAAATAATATTCGATTAATTGTGGACGACCCGGTAGAAGCAGTTGATAAAGCAAATCAAACTGTGACAACTTCTAAGGGTGTAGAAGTTCAATATGATATTTGCATTTTTGCGACAGGTTCAAGCGCGTTTGTATTACCTATCCCAGGTTCAGATTTACCTAGTGTTATCGGATGGCGCACAATTGAAGATACTGAACGTATGATTGAAATAGCTAAAACTAAAAAACGTGCAGTTGTTATCGGTGGTGGCTTACTCGGTTTAGAATGTGCACGTGGTTTAATGGACCAAGGCATGGATGTCACTGTTTTACATTTAGCGGAATGGTTAATGGAAATGCAACTTGATCGTAAAGCCGGCGAAATGCTAAAAGCAGATTTAGAGCGTCAAGGTATGAATATTGAATTACAAGCAAATTCGAAAGAAATCATTGGTAATGAAGATGTTGAAGCGATTAAATTAGCTGATGGTCGCGTGATTAAAACGGATTTAGTAGTCATGGCGGTTGGTATTCGTCCATTCACTAACGTTGCAAAATCAGCAGGATTAGAAGTGAATAGAGGAATTGTCGTAAATGATTATTTACAAACATCTGATCCAAACATTTATGCTGTAGGTGAGTGTGCGGAACATGCTGGTAAAGTATATGGTTTAGTAGCACCACTATATGAGCAAGGTAAAGTGCTTGCAGACTTTTTAACTGGTAAAGAGACAGAAGGTTATAAAGGTTCTACTACATTTACTTCATTAAAAGTCTCTGGCTGTGATTTATTTAGTGCGGGTCAAATTGTTGAAAATGAAGATGTCCAAGGTATCGAAATCTTTAATAGCGTAGATAATATTTATAAAAAAGTATATTTAAGCAACGGAGAAGTAGTCGGCGCAGTATTATACGGTGATACTGATGATGGTTCAAGATTTTACAGCATGATGAAGAAACACGAATCTTTAGAAGATTATACGTTAGTCTCTTTACTTCATAAAGAGGGCGAAGAGGCAACAACTTCAATTGCTGATATGGCTGATGATGAAACAATATGTGGTTGTAATGGTGTCGATAAAGGAACCATTGTTAATGCGATTACTACTAAAGGATTAACATCTGTTGACGAAGTGACTAAGGCGACGAAAGCAGGTAATTCTTGTGGTAAATGTAAAGGTCAAATCGGTGAACTTTTAAAATGTACATTAGGTGATGACTTTGTTGCAGCGAAACCTACAGGTATTTGTGCTTGTACCGATTTAACACGCGATCAAATTGTTACTCAAATCAGAGCTAAAGGACTTAAAACATCTAAAGAAGTACGTCACGTCCTTGATTTTAAAGATAAAAATGGTTGTCCAAAATGTCGTCCAGCAATCAACTATTATTTAAATATGGTTTACCCTCATGATCATCAAGATGAAAGAGAATCACGCTTTGCGAATGAACGATACCATGCCAATATTCAAAACGATGGTACATTCTCAGTTATTCCACAAATGCGTGGGGGTGTGACAGATGCGGATCAATTGATTCGATTAGGCGAAGTAGCTAAAAAATATAACGTACCTTTAGTAAAAGTGACAGGCTCACAACGTGTTGGTTTATATGGATTGAAAAAAGAAGAACTGCCTAAAGTATGGGCAGACTTAGGCATGCGTTCTGCTTCAGCTTACGGTAAGAAAACACGTTCAGTTAAAAGTTGTGTAGGTAAAGAATTCTGTCGATTTGGTACCCAATATACTACACGTTTAGGTATTCGCTTAGAAAAAACATTTGAATATATCGATACCCCTCATAAATTTAAAATGGGCGTGTCAGGTTGCCCACGTAGTTGTGTAGAATCAGGTGTTAAAGATTTCGGTGTTATTTCTGTAGAAAATGGTTACCAAATTTATATTGGAGGTAACGGTGGTACTGATGTAACAGTAGGTAAACTTTTAACTACTTTTGAAACAGAAGATGAAGTAATTCAATTATGCGGCGCTTTAATGCAGTATTATAGAGAAACTGGTATTTATGCTGAAAGAACTGCACCATGGCTTAACCGTTTAGGCTTTGACAATGTTAAAGAAGTCTTACTTGATCCAGAACGACAAAAAGAATTATTCGATAGAATTATGGATGCTAAAAAAGCAATTGATGGTCATGGCGAACCTTGGTCAGCTATCGTTGAAAATAAAGATGCACAAAAAATCTTTGAAGTTGAGAAGGTGTAAAGGATGAAAGCAATGGAAAAAGTAAAAGTGACTACACTAGAAGAATTAACGCCATTAATCGGGAAAAAAGTCATCGTTGAGGATAAACAAATTGGCATTTTCCTAACAGAGAGTGGGGAAATCCACGCTATCAATAATATCTGTCCACATAAGCAAGGACCTTTATCAGAAGGGACAGTGAGTGGCGAGTTTGTGTACTGTCCTCTTCATGATCAAAAGATTGATTTGAGAAACGGAGAGGTTCAAGAACCTGATACAGGTTGCGTAGAAACATATAAAGTTGAAGTACATGACGGAGACGTCTACGTATGTCTTTAAATGCAGAACCGAAAGTCTATTTAATCGGGGCAGGTCCAGGTAACCCTAATCTGTTAACTAAAAAAGCTGAGCGCATCCTTCGTAAAGCAGATGTGATACTTTATGATCGTCTCGTCAATCCATTAATTATTCAGTATGCATCACCTTCAACTGAAGTGATAGATGTCGGTAAAAAGCCATATGCGAAACACATACAACAAGAAGAAATCAATTTAAAGATTGTTGAAGCGACGAAAAGACATCGTATCGTTGTTCGTTTAAAAGGTGGAGATCCAGCTATTTTTGGACGCGTCACTGAAGAAATTGATACTTTGAAAGCGCATGGTATCTCGTATGAAATCGTTCCAGGTGTAACGTCAGCAAGCGCAGCCGTAGCTAACATGGAAATAGGTCTAACCATGCGAAGTATTGCGCCAAGCGTGACGTTCTCAACCGGTTATTTTAAAGATTCTATTAATCGTGAAACAGATATTCGCAATCTCATTAATGGTGGTACATTAGCTATCTATATGGGTATTAAACGACTGAATCATATTATTAGACAAATTACTGTCTATACCAACGAAGATTATTCAATTGCGATTGTCTTTAATGCGACTTGCTATAACCAGAAGGTCATCATTGGCAAACTTAGTACGATTGAAGCGCAGTTACAACAGCTCAATTTAGAAAGTGAACCAGGTATTTGTATTCTTGGCGCGATGGTTGAATATATTGATAAAGACAAAGTGGAACAAAGTGAAGCACAACACGATGAAACATTATATATCATTAATGGTTCGAAAGATGAAGCATTGTTAACTGCTGAAGACCTTTCGGAAAAGGGGAAACATTGTCTACTCGCATATGATGATAGTTACCATAAATCACAACAATGGTTATATCAAAGTATAATAGACAAACATCATTTTAAATTTATCGAAACGACATATTAAGCATTTCAGCTTTATATCTTAATTCATAGTCATACAGAACAGTGATCATTTATCACTTCTGTATGACTATTTTTTATTTATAGAAAATGTATCGACGTTGCATGTCTTTTTTAGGGATTCTTCTATATGAAATAGGTATTTCCCTAATATATTTACTTTGTGAAAAAATGTACAATCAACTTGAATTAATAAGTAATTAACATATAACGTAACAAGCTAAATACCTTGGTCGGTAGGAGGATTTATATAAATGGGAAAATTTGGATTAAATTTTTTTAAACCAACTGAAAAATTTAATGGTAATTGGTCAGTACTTGAAAGCAAAAGTAGAGAATGGGAAAAAATGTATCGTGAAAGATGGAGTCATGACAAAGTCGTTAGAACGACACATGGTGTGAACTGTACAGGCTCATGTTCATGGAAAGTCTTTGTTAAAAACGACGTCATCACATGGGAAAATCAACAAATTGATTATCCTAGTTGTGGGCCAGATATGCCTGAATTTGAACCTCGTGGATGTCCACGTGGTGCCTCATTTTCATGGTATGAATATAGCCCGTTACGTGTTAAATATCCATATATTAGAGGTAAATTATTAGAATTATGGACGACAGCTTTAGAAGAAAATAATGGTAACCGTATTGCGGCTTGGGCTTCAATTGTTGAAGATGAAGATAAAGCTAAAGCATATAAAGAAGCACGTGGTATGGGTGGTCATGTACGCTCTAATTGGAAAGACGTTACGGACATTATTGCTGCTCAAATCTTATATACAATTAAAAAAGATGGTCCAGATAGAATCGCTGGATTTACACCAATACCAGCTATGTCGATGATCAGTTATGCAGCAGGGGCAAGATTCATTAATTTACTAGGTGGTGAAATGCTTAGTTTCTATGACTGGTATGCTGACTTGCCTCCTGCATCTCCACAAATTTGGGGTGAACAAACAGATGTGCCTGAATCAAGTGACTGGTACAACGCTTCTTATATTATTATGTGGGGTTCTAACGTACCATTAACACGTACACCGGATGCTCATTTTATGACAGAAGTAAGATACAAAGGAACTAAAGTTGTTTCAGTAGCACCTGACTACGCAGAGAACGTTAAATTTGCAGATAACTGGTTAGCACCAAATCCTGGAACGGATGCTGCGGTAGCACAAGCCATGACACACGTTATCTTACAAGAATTTTATGAAGATCACCCAAGTGAAATGTTTATCAATTATTCTAAACAATATTCAGATATGCCATTCGTGATTATGTTGGATGAAGATGAAAATGGTTATAAAGCAGGAAGATTCTTACGTGCCAGTGACTTAGGAATGGAAAGTGACAATAGTGAATGGAAACCAGTTATCCATGACACGATTAGCCATCAATTTGTCGTACCAAATGGCACAATGGGCCAACGTTGGGAAGAAGGCAAAAAATGGAATTTGAAATTAGAAACAGAAGATGGCACTAAAATAAATCCTGCAATGTCAATGGCTGAGGAAGATTATGAACTTAAAATAATTCAATTCCCATTCTTTGATAGTAAAGGAGATGGCATCTTTGAAAGACCGATTGCTACAAGAAAAGTAACATTAGCAGACGGTAAAGAAGTATATGTAGCGACAGTCTACGATTTAATGACAAGCCAATATGGGATTAAACGCTTCAATCACGAATTAGAAGCAAAATCATATGATGATAAAGAATCTAAATATACACCAGCTTGGCAAGAAAGTGTGACAGGTATTAAACCAGAATTAATCACACAAGTAGCAAGGGAATTTGCACAGAACGCTATTGATACTAAAGGACGCTCAATGATTATCATGGGTGCTGGTATTAACCACTGGTTCAATTCGGATACGATTTACCGTGCCGTTTTAAACTTAGTTCTATTATATGGTTACCAAGGTGTTAATGGTGGCGGTTGGGCGCACTATGTTGGACAAGAGAAATGTCGCCCTATTGAAGGTTGGAATACTGTCGCTTTCGCCAAAGATTGGCAAGGTCCACCACGTTTACAAAATGGTACAAGTTGGTTCTACTTCGCAACAGACCAATGGAAATATGAAGAATCAAATGTTGATAAATTAAAATCACCATTAGCTCAAAATATTAAGCATCAACATCCAGCTGATTACAATGTTACAGCTGCTAGATTAGGATGGTTACCTTCATATCCACAATTCAATAAAAACAGCTTATTATTTGGTGAAGAAGCTAAAGACGCGGGTGATGATTCTAATGAAGCAATTTTAAAAAGAGCAATTGACTCTGTTAAGAATAAAGAAACTCAATTTGCAGTTGAAGATCCTGATTTAAGAAAAAATCATCCTAAAACATTGTTTGTATGGAGATCAAATCTCATTTCAAGTTCAGCTAAAGGTCAAGAATACTTCATGAAACATTTATTAGGTACACGTTCAGGTTTAATGGCTGAACCTAATGAAGAAGATAAACCAGAAGAAATTAAATGGCGCGAAGAGACAGTAGGGAAATTAGATTTACTCGTATCATTAGATTTCCGTATGACAGCAACACCGCTTTATTCAGATATTGTGTTGCCGGCTGCGACGTGGTATGAAAAACACGATTTATCATCAACAGATATGCATCCATTTGTGCATCCCTTCAATCCAGCAATCGATCCATTATGGGAATCACGTTCAGACTGGGATATTTATAAAACATTAAGTAAAGCAGTTTCTGAAATGGCTAAAGATTATTTACCAGGCACATTTAAAGATGTTGTGACATCACCACTAGGTCATGACTCTAAACAAGAACTTGGCTCAGAATATGGTATTGTCAAAGATTGGTCTAAAGGTGAAGTCGAAGCTATTCCAGGAAAAACAATGCCAAACTTCTCAATTGTAGAGCGTGATTATACAAAAATTTATGATAAATACGTCACTTTAGGACCTTTACTTGAAAAAGCAAAAGTGGGTGCACATGGCGTAAGTTATGAAGTCAAAGATGAATACAATGAACTGAAAAGTATGGTAGGTACATGGAACGATGAAGATGAAAACTCAGTGAGAAATAATCGTCCACGTATTGATACTGCACGTAAAGTAGCTGATGCAATACTAAATATTTCATCAGCAACGAACGGTAAATTATCACAAAAATCTTATGAAGATTTAGAAAATCAAACAGGTATGGAATTAAAAGATATTTCTAAAGAACGTGCGTCAGAAAAGATTTCATTCTTAAATATTACATCTCAACCACGTGAAGTCATACCAACCGCTGTATTTCCAGGTTCAAATAAAAATGGTCGTCGATATTCTCCATTTACAACAAATATTGAACGTTTAGTACCATTTAGAACATTAACAGGTAGACAAAGTTATTACATCGATCATGAAGTCTTCCAACAATTTGGAGAAAGTTTACCGGTATATAAACCAACATTGCCACCTATGGTCTTTGGAGCAAGAGATAAGAAAGTGAAAGGTGGACAAGATGCTCTAGTATTACGTTACCTTACACCACATGGTAAATGGAATATTCACTCAACATACCAAGACAATGAACGTATGTTGACATTATTTAGAGGTGGCCCAGTAGTGTGGTTATCAAATGAAGATGTTGAAGAACATGGCATCAATGATAATGATTGGCTAGAAGTTTATAACCGTAATGGCGTAGTAACTGCTAGAGCCGTAACCTCACATCGTATGCCTAAAGGCACAATGTTTATGTACCATGCACAAGATAAACATATTGAAACACCAGGATCAGAAATTACTGATACACGTGGTGGTTCACACAATGCACCAACAAGAATTCACTTAAAACCTACACAACTTGTAGGTGGTTATGCACAAATTAGTTATCACTTTAACTACTATGGTCCAATTGGAAATCAAAGAGATGTTTATGTAGCCGTAAGAAAAATGAAGGAGGTAAATTGGCTTGAAGATTAAAGCGCAGATTGCAATGGTGTTAAATTTAGATAAATGCATAGGTTGCCACACTTGCAGCGTAACATGTAAAAACACTTGGACTAACCGTCCAGGTGCAGAATACATGTGGTTTAACAACGTAGAAACTAAACCAGGTGTAGGATATCCAAAACGATGGGAAGACCAAGAACATTATAAAGGTGGATGGATCTTAAATAAAAAAGGAAAATTAGAACTTAAAACGGGGAGTCGTTTATCAAAAATTGCTTTAGGTAAAATCTTTTATAACCCTGATATGCCTCTTATTAAAGATTATTATGAACCATGGACATATAACTATGAACATTTAACAACTGCGAAAGAAGGTAAACATTCACCGGTAGCCAAAGCACATTCAATCATCTCAGGTGATAAATTGGATCTTGAATGGGGTCCTAACTGGGAAGACGATTTAGCAGGTGCGCATATCACAGGTCCAGAAGATCCTAATATTCAAAAAATCGAAGAAGATATTAAATTCCAATTCGATGAAACATTTATGATGTATTTACCTCGTTTATGTGAACATTGTTTAAATCCTAGTTGCGTCGCTTCATGTCCTTCAGGTGCAATGTACAAACGTGATGAAGATGGTATTGTTTTAGTGGACCAAGATGCTTGTCGTGGTTGGCGCTACTGTATGACAGGTTGCCCTTATAAAAAAGTTTACTTCAACTGGAAGACTAATAAAGCAGAGAAATGTACATTCTGTTTCCCAAGAATTGAAGCAGGTTTACCTACAGTATGTTCAGAAACATGTGTAGGTAGAATGAGATACTTAGGTGTACTTTTATATGATGCTGATAGAGTACATGAAGCTGCATCTGCTGAAAATGAACAAGATTTATATGAAAAACAATTAGATATATTCTTAAACCCATTTGATGAAGAAGTAATTGAACAAGCTGAAAAAGATGGCATTAGTTATGAATGGATTGAAGCAGCACAAAACTCACCAGTGTATAAATTAGCAATTGAATATAAAATTGCATTCCCATTACATCCAGAGTATAGAACAATGCCTATGGTTTGGTATTGTCCACCACTTAGTCCTATCATGAGTTATTTTGAAGGGAAAAATGCTGGCCAAAATCCTGATATGATTTTCCCAGCGATTGAGGAAATGCGCTTACCAATCGAGTATTTAGCTAATTTATTCACAGCAGGTGATGTACAACCTGTTAAAGAAGCACTTCAAAAAATGGCTATGATGAGAAGTTATATGCGTTCTCAAATCACTGGTAGAGAATATGATAGTTATAAACTTGAACGACTTGGTTTGTCAGAAATTCAAATTCAAGAAATGTATCGTTTATTAGGTTTAGCAAAATATGAAGATCGTTTCGTCATTCCAACATCTCATAAAGAAACGTATTTAGATACGTATCATGCACAAGGCAGCCAAGGATATGGCGGAGAATACTTCGGAGATAATTGTGAAGGTTGTGGCGTAGCAGTAGGTTCAGGAAAAACAGGACAAGAAATTTATAATGATAATTTCTATGGAGGTATCTTCCGTGATTAATTTACAACAATTTCTATATTATCAAGAAAGTTTCGGTTACATTGCGCAACAATTGAATTTTCCTGAAAAACTGACGTTTCATCCAAAGACTTTCAACGAAACAATTGATGAATCTCATCCAGGCTATGAAGACTTAGTAAAATACCGTGAAATTATGCATCAATTCTCGTTATCAGAAATTAAAGCAATTTATACAGATACATTTGATTTTAATAAAAAAACGCCGCTTTATATGACTTACAACAAGTTTGATACGCAAAAAGAACGTGGTCAAATGTTGGCTAAATTGAAAGTCTTATATGAAATGTTTGGATTAGAGATGGCTAGTAATGAGTTATCAGATTATCTACCTTTAATGTTGCAATTTTTACATGTAGCACAATGGCAAAATGATCCACGTGCTGAAGGAAATATTGAACTCGTCATTATGATTATTGAAGATGGTACGTATGAAATGGCGAATCAATTGGCACAAGATAATAACCCATATGCATACGTGATTCGTGCACTGCGCAATACACTTAAAGCATGTTTAAATATTCCAAGTGAGGTGACGTCTCATGCTTAATCAATTTTTATGGATTATCTTTCCATATCTATGTGTAGCTATTTTTGTAGTAGGGCATATTGCACGTTATAAATATGATCAATTCTCATGGACAGCTAAATCAAGTGAATTGATTGAGAAGAAACAACTTAAATGGGGAAGTTTATTATTTCATTTAGGTATCATTCCAGTATTCTTTGGCCACGTGGTAGGTTTAGCTATTCCAGCTAAATGGATAGATGGCTTAGGTGTAAGTGAAGAGATGTATCACTTCGGCGCTGTTTATATCGGTAGTATCTTTGGTATAATGACATTTATTGGTATGTTACTTTTAACAGCAAGACGTATTACTATCAAAAATGTTCGAAGATTAAGTTCAGCTTCAGATATTTTTGTGAACTTTTTATTAATATTAATTATTTTCATGGGTTGTTATTCAACTTTAGTGACGAATGCGATGGTAAGTAATTTTGATTATCGTCAAACGATTTCTATTTGGTTTAGACATCTCTTCACATTTTCACCTAATGCGAGTTTAATGACTGACGTACCGCTATCATTTAAGATTCATATTTTACTTGGATTTACGATTTTAGCTTGTTGGCCATTTACGCGATTAGTACATGTGTGGAGCGTGCCTTTATCCTATACGAATAGAAGATATATCATTTACCGCAGACATAAAACACGCTCATGATGATGAAAGGAGATACGCAAGTGCCCATTGAACCTTTGATTCAAGAAGAGGCTTTTCAAGACGAATTAAATCGTTTAAGAATAGAGGAAGGATATGATTTTGCAGGGGTGGCATTATATGAATATTCATCCACTTCTTCCCCTATTAAATGGCGTTATGTATCTGGAAGTTTAAATGATCGTTATAAATTAATTATTTTGAGAAAAGGTCGTGGATTAGCTGGCATGGTGATGAAAACGGCGAAACGTATGGTAATGTCACAAGTTTCCGAGACTTTGACACCTGGAGAGAAAATTAAATATCCTATCTTAGTTAGTGAAGAATTGACAGCAGTGATTGCGATACCTCTATGTCACAAACAACAAGTATGCGGAGTGTTATTATTAGGACAACGTGACGAAAAACCACTTCCTGATAATCATAATTTAAATATTAGTGGCAAATTATGGGCATTTACTGAAGAAATGTAGGTGATCAAAGTGCTAAATATTCAAGAGAATACTATCGAACGTTTACTCAAAAAGTATTATGAAAAAATTGTCTTTATCAATAATGAGGGCAAAGTGATTGCGATGAATGAAGCCGCAAAAGAAATTATTTCAATTGAAAATAATTATAGCGTCATGACGGATGCAATATGTAGACGTTGTGAAGGATATTCTAATGAATTTGCTTTACAAAGTTGTATTAATTGTTATTTAGGTACTTCAACACCTAATGATAAGAACTTTCAAGTGTTTATGAAGACAGTGAATAATAAAGTACAACCTTTTACAGCTGCTTATCAATGTATTGATGAAGATGAACAAATTTATGCATTTACGTTACAAGATATTTCACCTCAAATTGAACGTCAAGAAAAGATGTATCAACGTCAGATGTTACGTAAAACAATATCTGCCCAAGAGAATGAAAGAAAGCGAATTTCTAGGGAATTACATGATAGCGTAGTTCAAGAAATGCTTAATATTGATGTTGAATTACGATTGTTGAAATATCAACAAGAGATGTCACAACTTATAGAAAAATCAGAACATATAGAAAGCTTGATGTCTCATTTAATCAATGATATTCGTAATTTATCTGTAGAATTAAGACCATCATCTTTAGATGATTTAGGATTGGAAGCGGCATTTAAATCGTATTTTAAACAATTTGAAGAAAACTATGGCTTAGAAATTATTTATCAATCGAATATTAAAGATCATCGATTTAATAGTGAAATAGAAACTGTCGTTTACCGTGTTGTACAAGAAGCTATTTTCAATGCTTTAAAATATGCTGGTGTCAATTCAGTTGATGTTTCAGTACAACAAACTGAGCATAATTTAATAGCCGAAATTGTAGACAGAGGAGCAGGATTTAATCCTAATTCACAGCCACAAGGGACTGGCTTAGGATTATATGGGATGAATGAAAGAGCTGAACTTGTTAAAGGGAAAGTGGATATTGAAACACACATTGGAAAAGGGACTATTATTACATTAGAAATACCACTTTAGAGTACGTAAGGGGATTTTGAATTGAGAATTATAATTGCAGATGACCATGCAGTTGTTAGAACTGGGTTTTCAATGATATTAAATTTCCAGGAAGACATGGAAGTTGTTGCGACTGCTGCTGATGGAGTAGAGGCCTATCAAAAAGTGATGGAATACAAACCTGATGTTCTTATTATGGACTTAAGCATGCCACCAGGTGAATCTGGATTGATTGCGACAAGTAAAATTGCAGAAAGTTTTCCTGAAACCAAAATATTAATATTAACAATGTATGATGATGAAGAATATTTATTTCATGTACTTCGCAATGGGGCAAAAGGATATATTTTAAAAAATTCACCAGATGAACAGTTATTACTAGCAGTACGCACAGTATATAAAGGTGAAACATATGTAGATATGAAATTAACCACATCGTTGGTCAATGAATTTGTAAATCATACAAATATAGACGAGGCGTCTACGAATGATCCTTTTAAAATACTTTCTAAACGTGAACTAGAAATATTACCATTAATTGCAAAAGGTTATGGTAATAAAGATATCGCGGAAAAATTGTTTGTTTCGGTTAAAACGGTTGAAGCACACAAAACACATATTATGACTAAATTAGGATTAAAGTCTAAACCAGAATTAGTAGAGTACGCATTGAAGAAAAAATTATTAGAGTTTTAATTTAAAATATAATATTGAAACTGTTAAATAGCCATGAAGAAAATCGATAATTTGATAAATCTTCATGGCATATTTTTATGTAAAAATAAGTAAGGAAATATAGGGGGATTCCTTATAAGTATAAGGGAAAATCCTTATGTTCATTTTTTCACAAATTCACTAAAATTAATGTGTAATCAGTAATGTGATTGAAATATAATTTTTGACCTCTTTTATATAACAATTACTGATAAAGAAAAAAGAAATAGTGAAGGTGAAAAAATGAATAAAAATAAGGGTGGTTTTCAACTTACATTACAAACGTTGAGTCTTGTAGTGGGATTTATGGCTTGGAGTATTATTTCTCCACTAATGCCGTATATTTCTCAAGATATTAAAGTGTCTCCAGAACAGCTATCAATTATTCTAGCTATTCCAGTCATTTTAGGTTCTATTTTACGAGTTCCATTTGGATATTTAACTAATATTGTTGGGGCAAAATGGGTCTTCTTTTGTAGTTTTATAGTATTATTATTTCCAATCTTTTTATTAGGACAAGCTCAAACACCTGGAATGTTAATGTTAGCAGGATTCTTTTTAGGCGTTGGAGGAGCAGTATTCTCTGTTGGTGTAACATCAGTTCCTAAATACTTTTCAAAAGATAAAGTCGGCTTAGCTAATGGTATCTATGGAGTAGGGAATGTAGGAACGGCAGTATCTTCTTTCTTAGCACCACCAATAGCAGGAATTATTGGTTGGCAAACCACAGTTAGAAGTTACTTAATTATCATTGCAATATTTGCGGTTTTAATGTTTATCTTAGGTGACAGTAAAGAGCCTAAAGTTAAAGTGCCACTAATGTCGCAGATTAAAAAGTTATCTTCAAATTATAAATTATATTACTTAAGTTTATGGTACTTTATCACTTTCGGTGCATTCGTAGCGTTTGGTCTATTCTTACCTAACTACTTAGTACATAATTTCGGTATCGATAAAGTTGATGCTGGCATTAGATCAGGCGTATTTATTGCTTTAGCAACGTTTTTAAGACCACTTGGAGGCGTCTTAGGTGATAAATTTAATGCGGTGAAAGTATTAATGTTTGATTTCATAGTGATGATAATAGGTGCAATTATATTAGGTATATCTGATCATATCGCATTATTTACAATAGGTTGTTTAACTATTAGTATATGCGCTGGTTTAGGAAATGGCTTAGTATTTAAATTAGTTCCTTCTTATTTTGCAAAAGAAGCTGGAGCTGCTAATGGCATCGTTTCAATGATGGGTGGTTTAGGAGGTTTCTTCCCACCACTAGTAATCACATATGTATCGAACTTAACAGGTTCTAGCCATTTAGCATTTATTCTATTAGCAATTTTTGGCGTTTTAGCCTTCATTACAATGGGGCATTTATATATAAAAGAATATAAAAGCTCTTTAATGACCTCAAAATAATAAAAAAACGTAGGAAACATTGATGAAAATGAATCCTACGTTTTTTTTAATTAAATTTGATTTTAAATGTTACTAATCAATAGTAATTTTAGTAGTATTATCTTCGTCTGTAGCTTCTTTAGGTAGAATAACCACTAAAATACCATTATTATAACTTGCTTTAATTTGTGTTTTATCGATATCATCAAAATCAAAGTGTCTTACAAGTTCACCGTTAGCGCGTTCGCTAAGTTGAACTTTACCAGTTTGATCAGAAACATGTTTTTGTGCTTTGATAGTTAAAGTTGAATGTTCATAAGTCAACTCAATCTCTGATTTATTAACACCTGGTAACTCAGCTTCTAGGATATATTGACTAGATTGATTATAAATATTTGTTGGGAAAGTCTTTGATGAGAATTGATTAAATACTTGCTCACCTAAATCGCGAAATACGTCTTTAGGATTGTTTTTAAAAATAGATTGCTCAAAGAATTCTCTGTTATTCATTATATATTCTCTCCTTTAAATGAAAGTTAAAATCATAACTATTTAGTGGAAATTTTCAACTTCATTATAAAGAGAGTAAATTCTTACGTAAAGTAAAAGCAATTAATTAAGTAGTATGTAAAAATGTGGATTGGAAAAGAACATGACAAAAGTTAGCAAATTATGTATAAAGTCTTTTATATAGATAAAAATGAAAATATAAGATGTATGCTTTTGTCATGTATTATTATTTATTCTGGTGCATTATCGAAATTGTTAGTAATGACGTGTCGTAATCTATGAACAAGTTCATCATCTTCTTCCTTAGTAAAATTGAAGTCTTCAAATACTTGTTCTGAAATAGATTCTAATACGGGCTTAATCTTTTTACCATTTTCAGTTAAAGAAATTTGTAAATTGCGTTCATCTTCTTTTTCACGCATACGTACAACATAGCCCTTCTTCTCTAATTTTTTTAAGAGAGGTGTAAGAGTTCCAGAATCTAAAAAGACGCGTTGGCCAAGCGATTTTATATTTATTTTTTCATCATCTTCAATAGCCATAACAACCATAAAACTTGTATATGTTAAATCATGTTCTTTTAAATAGTAAGTATACTTTTTAATAACTTCTTTTGAAGTTACATATAATAAAAAACATAATTGTTTACTTAAATAGCTGTCCTTTACATACATATTTATCCCCCCTTAACTTATTTAAAGATAGTATGAACTAAAACTAATGTCAAGACTGTTGCCATAGTATTTTACAGAGTTTTCAAGAGTTTTGAAAATACATCAAAAATACGTCTACAAATAATAAAAAAGTGTTGATTTATTTTGAATTAGAGATATATTTAAGTAAATTTTGTTACAAAAATATGCAAAGGCTTTAAAAATATTGTTATTTCATTCATAATAATTTAAATAATAAAAAATATACTTTTGGGATAGGCAGATTAGAAGGAGTTTCAAAATGAGTAAAAAGCAAATAATTATAAGAGTAGTAATTATATTTGCTATTTCTTTAGTTGTAGCTATCGCATTTTTCTTTGGTATGAAGACATATCAAGGCCACAGAAATATAAAATTAGTTGATAGTTATTTAGAACAAAAGCATCTTACAGATAAAGTGAAATCGGAAAAAACATTATACAGTGCTAAAAAGGGCGTCTATTATAAAGAAGTAGTTTTTAAAGATGAGCCAAACTTAACTTATGTTATTCAACCTATTGGTACACGTAAAGGTATTTTTTCAGAAGGATTTGATACTGAAACTAAAAAAAGTATTAAAGGTACCAAATATAATTACTTTAATCAGAATTTTAAACCTTAATATTAAGATTTGAGCTGTATTTAGACTCAGTGGAGTAGTCTATGTACAGCTTTTTTATATTTAAATTAATAATTTTGGCTAAATCAAATATTGACGATAATAAATAGGATAAAAAAATTTATATCCCAATTTTGAATTATCTGATATAATTAAGCGATGTCAGATGAAGGGGGTTCCAACATGACTCTGTTCAAGAGAAAGATTAGTTTACCAATGCAAGTTTTAATTGCTTTGGTGCTAGGTGTAGTTGTAGGTTTATTATTGTTTGGACAAACGAATGTAGCAAATTATATTAAACCTTTCGGTGACGTTTTCTTAAATTTAATTAAAATGATCATCATTCCAATTGTATTCTGTGCATTAGCATTATCTATTTCAAATTTAGGGGATTCGAAAAAGATTGGTAGCTATGGATGGAAAGCAATTCTTTACTTTGAAATTATTACAACAATTGCAATCGCTTTAGGATTAATTATTGGTAACTTATTCAAACCAGGTGCTGGATTAGATCCTCACAAATTGCCTAAAGGCGACATTACTAAATATCAAACATCTGCGTCAGCAGCAGAACAATCTACATATGGGAATCACTTTATTGATACCATTGTAAACATCGTACCAACAAACATATTTGAAGCATTAACTAAAGGTGAATTATTACCTATTATCTTCTTTGCAGTATTCTTTGGATTAGGATTAGCTGCAATAGGAGAAAAAGCAGATCCTGTTAAAGGATTTTTAAATGGTGTGTTAGAAGCAGTATTTTGGATGATTAACCAAATCTTAAAATTAGCGCCAATTGGTGTATTTGCATTTATTTGTACAACAGTTATGACATTTGGTGCGTCAGCATTACTACCATTATTAAAACTTGTACTTGTCGTAGTGTTCGCGATGGTATTCTTCGTAATTGTAGTTTTAGGCATAGTTGCTAGAATGGTTGGCATTAGTATTTTCTCAATTATTAAAATATTGAAAGATGAATTATTACTTGCTTTCTCAACTTCAAGTTCTGAAGCGGTATTACCAATTATGATGAATAAAATGGAAAAATTTGGTGCACCAAGAGATGTCACATCATTTGTTATTCCGATTGGTTATTCATTTAACCTAGATGGTTCAGCCTTATACCAATCAATCGCTGCATTATTTGTAGCTCAAATGTATGGTATCCATTTATCGATTTCTGAACAAATTATTTTAATGGTAACATTGATGGTAGCTTCTAAAGGTATGGCCGGTGTACCTGGTGTGTCAATCGTAGTATTACTTACAACATTAGGCGCAATGGGCTTACCAGCTCAAGGACTTGCTTTAATCATTGGTGTTGACCGATTATTAGACATGGTACGTACATGTGTTAACGTCATTGGTAACGCATTATCATCAATTGTTATCTCTAAATGGGAAAAGGTTTACGATAAAGAAAAAGGTAAAAAATATTTAGAATCAATTTAAAAAAGAAATCTGACATTTTTTGTACCGAGTCATTATGTACTCGGTACTTTTTTTATTTTGGAAAATTTGCATATAAAAATACCTCCTTCACAAGATAGAATTTTATCTTTATGAGAAGGAGGTATTATTTTAATTACATACCTTTCATGTCATGCATTTCATGAATTTTCATCATTAATCCATGTGGTACATCATCATGTTTCACTTTAGATACCCTTGAAAATTTATCTGAACTTTTTTCTTTTACAAGGAATACAAAATCACCTTTTTTAACGTCAACATCTGTGTCTGAAGGCAATTGAACAATTTTTTCAACTTTTTCAGTTTGTTCACTGACCATCTTTTCAATGGTATGGCTATCTTTCATGTAACCATAGTAAGTTTCTTTTTGACCGCCAGTCATCATCATGATAACTAATACGATACATATGATAAGCATGATTGCACTTAAAGCAATACCTAATCCTAAGCCTTTTTTGTTTTTCATTATGTAGCTCCTTTAAAAGTACTATCTCATTTATACAGAATAAAATATTAAATTGCAATAAAATACTAAAAACAATATATTCAAATGTGTCATTATTATTACGAACAAAAACAAGCCTATAGATAACATTACCTATAGGCCCAATTATATTATTAATTATAGAATTGCAATTTATAGTTCGATTGTTACAGGTGTATCGATTTCATCATCATTCATAAGTGTGATTGTTTTTGGGTTAACTTTTAAGACGCATAAATCTGGATCTTCTTTTGAATCAAAGAATGTTTTATCTTGAGTTTCCCATAACCAATCAATTACTTTTTGGTCTTTTACGATTTCCATTGTTGCTTCGATTTCAACAAAACTATTATTTGTTGTTTCGTTATAACCTAAAAGAATATAAGCATTAGGATTGTTTTCAATTTCATCAACTTTAGCAGTTTTCGTACTTGTCTTTGTATATAAATCTAAACCATCATTATAAAATACCATGTATCGACTATTAGGCTTTTTATTATAAGCAGTTGATAATACGCCAACTTTAGATTCTTGTAAAACTTTTTCGATTGCTTGAGTAGCTTGTTGTTTATCCAAACTTATCATCTCCTTATTCATTAATATTACCTTAATTACGTAATATTAAACTTATAGATAATAATCGATTAAACTGGTTTAATACAGATATATTTCACCTCATCATGTTGTAACGTAATTTGAAATGTTGCATGATTTTTTTCTTGAATAAATAATTCAGTTTTTGGATGATTAGAGCGGTCTAATTGTTTCATAATGCTTTCTTCAATATAGACAGGCAATTTGTCCTGTGGCATTAAATGTTGAATAGACCCATGCTCATTATTGAGTGTATTAACGATAAACAATGAATTTTCGCTTAATTCATTCTGAAAATGATAGTGCTGTTTGCTATCTGATAAATAGCGATCGTTGATTTTATTAAAAAGAATAAAGTGATAATTACCATCTTTACGGCTCATAAGGTAATTATTCGCAATGGTAATAGGTTCATCTACAAATGCGTTGATAAATTGATACAAATGCATAATTGGGAGAATACTTCCATGATGATTGAATAATGAAATATACATAGGATCATTTTCAATTAATTCATAACAAATACCACCACCGTACTTTAATAAAGCAGTTAAATGGCACACTAAGTCAGATAATTGTAATGGGTGAGCGCCATTATTTGTATATTTGAAACAGCGTAATGACAGGCTACTATATACAAATTTAGTTGATGGAATGTTAGAAGCTTCAATAAAATGTATATAGTTTTCAAAATGTGTACTCGCATGAGTAAAGCCACGTTGCTTATCTATCAACACATTTTTTGTATTAATATTTTCAATATCTACAAAATAATAATCAAAGTTCATGCGATTCATAATATCGTAAGTTTCTTGTAAGGTCTCACATTGATGTAGTAAACCATCCACAATTAACCCAAATTTAATCGAGCGATTTTTATTTTTTAATTTTAGATGAGCAAGATGAATATCTTGAATAGACATCGTTTCAGTATCAAAAACGAGCATAAATTTAACAATTTTTTTATTCCATTTATAATCTTGATTACTTTGTAAAAATGAAATAATTAGACGATAAATTTCTTTAAATTCATTTTTATTTTTAATAGTAACTGCTAAACTAATTTTCTTTTCGAAAAGTTTTTCAAAACATCTGTTGAGCAAATTAAAATTAATTTGTTGACCAAGAATATCACTTATATCATTAATTAATATAGCAGGTTTCGGTAAATAAGTGAGTTCGATGTTGTAAAAGTCATTAAATACAAATTGAAATAGTTCATTAGTATTTTGAAAATGAATAAATGCTTTCGAAGATTTAGTTTGTTTTTGGGTTTCAATAGATTGAATATCGATATAAGTTGTTTCAGTAGTTAAATGGTCGGTAAATTCAAATTCTGAAATTAAATCTAAATGTTTTTCTTCTATATGATGTCTGAATTTAATTTTAGGCATAGGTGATAAATCATTTAATTTTGAGCGAAATTGTTTAGGATTAAAGCCTAAATATTTCTTAAATTGATTTGTAAAATTCGTATGACTACTAAAACCAGATAATTCAGATATTGTTGTGATGGATTGATTTGTAGATATTAATAAATTTAAGGCATGTATAATTTTTAAACTTGTATAAAAATCCTTGAAGTTCATATTTAAATAGCGAACAAATAAATTTGAACAGTAAGACTCAGAAATAACCGCATATTGAGCTAAATCTAGTAGAGAAATGGTATTCGTTATATTTTTATTGATGAACAACAAAATATTCGATAGTATTTGATGATCCACTGACATTTTAGGAATATAGCTAGTTTCATTTCTAACTACAGCTTCTTTATAAAGTGTTTGAATAATTTTTGATATTGCCTCTTCGTCTTGAGGTTCATTATTTGAAAAGTGAGTAATACTTTGCAAAATGATGGATTTAATAAAGCGGTTAGATTGTAATAGGTGACGGTCGAAATAGCAATTAAAGAATGTGTTATCTTCTAAATAAAAGTACGCGACAGGAATTTTAAGTTCTATTAAATTTTTAGCCATTTCTATTTGATATAAATCACCTTGATTAATAATTGCAATGTGATTTTGTAAATCTTTACTTTCTCCATTTATGGAAATAGTTAACTCATTGGTTAACGAAAAAAGTAAAATCACATAATTAATATTTCGTGTTGGTGCAGAAGTAATGTGATCATGTAAAAGAAGGTTGTTGCTCATATATGTGGGTCTCCAAGTCGTTAGTATAGTTTTTTAAAATAATATCGTTCAACATGTTTGAGGATAATAAACGTTATTATAAATTAAAAACTAGGAAAAATTAATAGTGAAAAATAAAAACTTTTTATGTATTTTTTAATGAAAGCGTTAAAAATTTTCATCTACATACAATATAAATAAATTTTTAAGAATATAGCGTGATTGATTTGGAAATTTTTAATAGTGTGGGACAACTCTTTTTATTGCATAATAAATATAGATTTCAAAGCAAGCTTAATTTATTTCAAAGTAAGCGTGATTGGCGTTTATTTTAAAAAATAAGTAAGCTAGAAATCGATAATTTATGTATTAGTTCTGTCTTTACACCAATGAACAACATCACGAAGAATATTACACATCAAGAAATAAGCGACTAGACTAACAACTAAGAATCAACTACATGATCATCAAAGTGCTCATCATGTGCATAGGTAAACAGCTTATCTTATACGACTTATTTCATTTCAAACTAATAGACTAACATCTAGATAATCCAACACCCAAGAAACTACACGAATCAACTTCTCGTATGAAATGAAATAACATACTCTAATCACACCAGGCCTATACAACTATGCAGAGTATGAAATAGTTTATGAGATGAGTCAGACATCACAACTATGATTCCCTATACAACTCAGAATAAGAATACACTCATGTACATATAGCACAAGGTACTAACAGTAGCTAAACAATGTATATTTAGAACTAGCCTTAATTCCCCAACTATTTTAAATGTTTATATAAAGTGTTTCAGTTTTACTTATCTATCTAAATATACGGTACCATCTACGCTTTAAGCACCAAGAACAATATTCATCTTTAAGAAAAAAATAGAATTAATACGATGTAGACTGAAGCAAATGACTATGAAGCTTCAGTCTTTTATTTAATTTGTAAGACGCGACTTTCTAAAAGATAGGTAACATTATATTTTTGAGCTAGTTCTTTTAGGAATATAAGTAGCTCATTTCTAGTAACTGAATCGTTTTGAAACTCACTTTTTAAAGTTTGCGCTTTTTCTTTTTCTTCTTTAGTAGCATTATTTTTAAAATATCCCCACATATGGTCATATGCATTAATGACTGTTCCTTTTGTTGGTTCACAACTCAATGCTTCCTCAATTTTTAATTGAACTTCTTGTAAAGTAGGAGAAGATTTGAGTAATTCACGAATTTCATTATAGGATTGTTGACTGTGTAATAACACATGATACTTTTCTTCACGCCATAGTTTTTCAATATAGCCACGTTCTTTCATCATCTCACTCCTTATTATTAAAACTAAATGATGATTTACACGCCATTTGATATACATCTTTTCCCAGAATAAACAGACTACAATCATATGTATATTTGGTTAAAAAGAGTAAAAGTATATTGCTTTATTAATTGGAACCGATTACAATAGAGTTAATAAATGAAACCGGTACCATTAACAAGGAGGTTGAAATAATGAGTTATAAACAATCGGCTGAAGAAATTTTAGAAGCGATTGGAGGTGAAGAAAATTTAGACGCGATGGCACATTGTGCGACGCGATTACGTCTTGTTCTAAATGATGAAAGTAAAGTAGATGAAGAGAAGTTATCGAAGATGGATGTTGTAAAAGGAACATTCTCAACTGGTGGCCAGTATCAAATTATAATAGGTTCAGGTACAGTGAACAAAGTATTTGCCGAATTAGAAAAAATTACAGGTAAAGAAGCTTCAACGACTGCAGATGTTAAAGATAAGTCGTCAAAACATATGAACCCGTTACAACGTTTCGTTAAAATGTTATCTGATATTTTCGTACCTATTATACCGGCTATCGTAGCAGGCGGTTTATTAATGGGTATTAACAATCTGTTAACTGCTCCAGATTTATTTTATGATCATAAATCTTTTATAGAAGTACATAGCCAATTTGCTGGATTAGCAGATATGATTAATATCTTTGCCAATGCACCATTTACGTTATTGCCTATACTTATTGGCTTTAGTGCAACGAAGCGGTTTGGAGGCAATCCATATCTTGGGGCAGCATTAGGTATGATTTTAGTGCATCCTGCGTTGATGAGCGCTTATGATTTCCCTAAAGCGTTAGAAGCGGGCAAAGCCATTCCTCATTGGGATTTATTTGGCTGGCACATCAATCAAGTGGGCTATCAAGGTCAAGTGTTGCCTATGTTAGTAGCTGCATATATATTAGCTACGATTGAAAAGGCTTTACGTAAAGTTATTCCAACAGTGTTAGATAATTTACTTACACCGTTACTATCAATTTTAATTACAGCATTTCTGACATTCTCATTTGTAGGGCCAATTACAAGACAATTAGGTTATTGGTTATCAGATGGATTAACTTGGTTATATGAATTTGGTGGAGCGATAGGTGGCTTCATATTTGGTCTATTCTATGCGCCAATTGTTATTACAGGTATGCATCATAGTTTTATTGCAGTTGAAACAACATTAATTGCTGATCAAGCAAAAACAGGTGGCTCATTCATCTTCCCAATTGCTACAATGTCAAACGTAGCACAAGGTGGGGCAGCATTAGCGGCATTCTTAATTATTAAGAATAATAAAAAATTAAAAGGTGTAGCTTCTGCAGCAGGTATTTCAGCATTATTAGGTATTACAGAACCAGCAATGTTTGGTGTTAACTTAAAACTTAGATATCCATTTATTGGTGCGATTATTGGTTCAGCAATAGGCTCAGCTTATATCTCATTCTTCAAAGTTAAAGCCATTGCCTTAGGAACAGCAGGATTGCCTGGATTTATTTCAATTAATCCAGCTCATTCTGGTTGGCTTCATTACTTTATAGGAATGCTAATTGCATTTATCGTTTCTGTAGTCATCACTATCGTCTTATCTCGTCGAAATGCATATAAAGCAGCAGCAGAATAATTAAAAATAAAAAGGTCAAAATCCTATTATGAATGTTAGGATTTTGACCTTTTTTAATGGGTTAAAGTTTCTGTTTACGCCATAAGAAGACACTTACAATCATTACAAGTATGAGAGAAATGCCGACCACGATAAGCCAAGAGAGATAGCTTTTATCATCAATGGGAAGGGGGACGTTCATTCCAAAGAAACTAAAGACAAGCGTTGGCAATGTAAGTAATACGGTAAATAATGTCAATGTCTTCATGATATTGTTCATCTCATTAGATAATAATGAAGAATAAGACGTCGTAATACTTTCTAAGATACTCGTATAAAGTTCAGTGGTCTCAATGGCTTGGTTATTTTCAATTACTAAGTCTTCTAGTAAATCTTCATCTTCTTCAAACCTTTTTATCGCAGGTAAACGGAACAATTTTTTAATAATTGTATCGTTACCTTTTAAAGCGGCTAAGAAGTAAACTAAACTTTTTTCAACTTCCATCAATTTATAAAGTTGTCTATTTGTAATATTGTTTTTTAATTCACGTTCTATACGAATTCGTGATTTATTTAAAAGTCGTAAATTTCTGTTGTAGTGGTTAGAAATGGTTAATAGAATATCTAAAGCAAAACGGCTATGATATTTCAAATTAACATTGTCTTGGCGCGCATAATTTTCTAAGAATTCATTTTCAGCATCGCAAATAGTTAGAATAATCCCTTTTCCGATAACGATACCTAAAGGAATTGTTACGAATGAAAGTACGCGTCGGTTCGTAGAGCTCACAATTGGTAAATCGACGATAATTAATGAGTAACCCGTATCCTCATCATATTCAATACGTGCACTTTCTTCAGAATCTAAAGGATCTCGAATAAAATCTTCAGGAAGATCATATTGTTCCATCAATTCCTCTATTTCTTCTCTATCTGGTTCTACAACATTAATCCATGATGCAGAGCGATCTAACAGCGTTGTTTCAACAATTTCATTAGTCGATGTATGTTTATATGCAGTTAGCATGGTTAATGGTTCCTTTCATATTCAATTAGTCTAAGTTGTTTGAGTACGGGCGTAATGATTTTCTGCCATAATTCTTAATGGACCGTTATAAACGATTTTGAAAATGTGTTGCGTCAATTCGTCGACCGAAATACGGTGTTCATCCTGTACCCAGTATTTAATAATAGAAATTGTGGCACCCGCTACATAACTATGAAAATACATTTCAGGTATACCATCAATTTCATTGTTAACACTTATATATTTTTGCATATTTTCTTTTATTAAGAAATAAATTTTATCTTCTAGCTTACTTTTTCTATCTAATTGAAGAATAGTATGGTAGAAATCCATATTATCAGCAATATGTTGTAAAATCTTCGTCAATGTATTATTGATAAATTCATCTGCAATGGTTTCAGGTGAATTAGCGTTAAATTGATTAAATTGTGTTAATGACCATATTTCAGATATATATTCATCTTCCATATCTGATAATAGCGTATATTTATCTTCATAATGTAAGTAAAATGTACCACGATTAATATCCGCTTGGTCTGAAATATCTTGAACAGTAATTTTATCGAGATCTTTTTCTTTTAATAGTTGTATAAAGGCTTTCTTAATTGCTGACTTTGTCTTTCTAATTCGCCTATCTTCTTTCATGTATATCGACCTCCAAGAAATTATTAGACAAAAATAACTAATCTGTTCAAAAACATACGCTATCCGTAAAATTGATTATTGTTTATTTTCGACTACCTCATTATAATTTACAACGTATTAAATATTCAACACATTGTTCAATAAAAATAGGAGGTATTATAAAGTGAATATATTTAAAAGTAATTTACTTTGGGCTACACCTTTAGCTGCGATTGCTTTATTAGTTATCTTTTCTTTAGCTTTTTATCCAGCATTCAATCCAAAACCTAAAGAAATGCCAATTGCGATTGTAAATAACGATAAAGGCGTAGATATCCAAGGTCATAAAGTAAATATTGGTAATAAAATTGAAGATAAATTAACACTAGTCGTTCTGAAACAATTAAATGGATTAAAGTAGATGATGAATCAGACATCCAAAAAGATATAGAAAATGAAAAATATTATGGTGTTGCTATTTTTAATGAAGACTTCTCAAAAAATGCGATGAGCAAAACGCAAAAAGTAGTTATGGATAGCAAAAAATCAGAAATGCAACAAAAGGTTGAATCAGGAGAGGTTCCACCTCAAGCAGCAAAAGAAATGCAAGAAAAAATGGGGAATCAAAGTGTTGATGTAAAACAAGCTACTTTCAAAACAATTGTTAACAAAGGAGTTAGCATGCAAGCTTCTCAAATTGTTTCAAATGTTTTAAGTGGTATGGGCGATAACTTGAATAATCAAATCACAAAACAAAGTATCGACACGTTATCTAAACAAGATGTAAAAGTAGATGCTTCTGATATTAAAGACATTACAAACCCTGTTAAAGTTGATAATCAAAACTTACATTCTATTTCTAGTCATCAAGGTGGAGGTAATGCTGCATTCTTAATGTTCATGCCAGTATGGATGGGCTCATTAGTATCATCTGTACTATTATTCTTTGCATTTAGAACTAGTAATAATTTAGTAAGAAAACAACGTATTATTGCTTCATTAGGTCAAATTGCTGTAGCAATCGTTACTGCAGTATTAGCAAGCTTTAGTTTTGTTTATTTCATGCACGGTGTATTAGGATTTGACTTCGGTTTAGGTCATATTAATCGTGTGGCATTATTCTTAACCATTTCAATGCTAGGATTCATTGGCTTAATTTTAGGAATTATGGTTTGGTTAGGTATGAAAGCTTTACCAATTTTCATTTTACTTATGTTCTTTAGCATGCAACTTGTTACATTACCTAAAGAAATGCTTCCAAAAAATTATCAAACGTGGGTATATAGCATTGATCCATTCACACATTATGCTAATTCTTTAAGAAGAATTATCTATATGAATCAACATCTTTCAATGAATACAACAACTTGGATGATGGTAGGATTCATGATCTTTGGTGTAATTTCAATTATTGCATCTGCACTTGTTAGAAAACATAGTACAAAACGTACTGAAGTGCCATCATAAGAAGAATTTGAATAACCTCAGTTTATCCATATTTTTGGGTAAGCTGAGGTTTTATTTTTCAAGTAATAAAATCAGAAAATTTAAACTTTAATATATCGGTTGACTATTTTTTTAAAGGGAGTATTATATTCGTTAGATATCTAACTAAATGAGGTGAGGGTATGGAAGCGACGTATCAATATTTAATCAGAACGTTAGCCCATGAGATGAAAAAGTACGCTGACCGTAAACTCGATGAATACAATGTTACTCAAGAACAAAGTCATACGCTTGGTTATTTGTATCGACATAAAGACAGAGGTATTACACAAAATGAATTATTAAATACATTTCAACGTAAAGGGTCCACTGTTAGTTCTACGTTAAAAAGTTTAGAGAACAAAGGTCTTATTTATCGTACGGTTGATCCTAATGATTCAAGGCGTAAGAATTTAAAACTCACTGATGAAGGCAATCAATTAGTGGAATCCTTTGTTACCATTTTTGATGATATCGAAACAATTGTGACAAAAGATTTTACTGAAGACGATAAAGAACAATTAAACGCATATTTCGATAGAATGATAGAAAATATTAGACAATCGAATTAATTTTATAAGAGTGTCTGGAAAGAGGCACTCAAATTTTTGGAAATATAGTTAGATATCTAATTATTAGATATCTAAGATAAAAGGAGATTAAGGATATGAAAGACGAGCAATTATATTATTTTGAAGAATCACCAATATTAAAAGCGATGATGCACTTCTCGTTGCCAATGATGATTGGTTCATTATTAAGTGTGATTTATGGAATTTTGAATGTTTACTTTATAGGATATTTAGACAATAGCCATATGATTTCAGCAATTTCACTTACATTACCTATATTTGCAGTATTAATGGCTTTCGGTAATTTATTCGGTGTAGGTGGAGGAACATATATTTCACGTTTACTCGGTGCTAAAGATTACACAAAAAGTCATTATGTAAGTAGCTTTTCAATTTATAGTAGTTTTATCTTTGGTATTATCATTGCTATTATTGCAACGCCCTTCACAGATCAAATTGCTAGCGTATTAGGGGCGAGCGGTCAAACATTAAAATTCACAAGTGATTATTTAAAAGTTCAATTTTTAAGTACACCATTTGTTATTCTATTCTTTGTATTAGAACAATTTGCACGTGCAATCGGCAAACCAATTATTTCAATGATTGGTATGATTTCAAGCGTGGTATTAAACATGATTTTAGACCCTATTTTAATCTTTGGCTTCCATTTAGACGTAGTAGGGGCGGCATTAGGTACAGCAATTTCAAATTTAGTAGCGACATTATTCTTTATTATCTATATTGCAATTAAAGATGATACTTTATCTCTAAATATTAAACACGTTAAACCAACTAAAACAATGGCACAAGAAATCTTTAAAATAGGTATTCCAGCCTTCTTAATGGTTGTACTAATGGGTGTTACTGGTTTAGTAGTCAATTTATTCTTAGCACGTTATGGAAACTATGCCATTGCAAGTTATGGTATTTCATTCAGACTTGTACAATTCCCAGAATTAATTATTATGGGATTATCTGAAGGTGTTATTCCATTAATTGCATATAACTTCGTTTCTAATAAAACACGTATGAAAGACACAATTAAAGCAGTTATCTTATCTATTTCAGTTATATTTGTAGTGTGTATGGCTATCGTATTATTATTCGGCCATTCAATCGTTCAATTATTTAGCACTGATCCACTAATCGTGACATTAGCTACATTTATCTTGAAAGTAACGATGACCTCTTTACTATTAAACGGTATTGGCTTCTTATTTACAGGGATGCTCCAAGCAACAGGTCAAGGTAGTGGCGCTACAATCATGGCTATTGCGCAAGGTACTGTTATTATCCCAGTACTCTTCGTACTTAACACATTATTCGGTTTAACAGGCGTGATTTGGTCACTATTAATTGCTGAAACAATATGTGCGTTATTAGCAATGTTGATTGTTTATTTATTAAGAAATCAGCTTACTGTAGATAAACAATCATTAATTGAAGAATAATTATTTCTTGAAAATGAAAATCACAAACTAATGCAAAACGGAATAAATCAAATATAAGTTTGTACTATCTTATAGGAGTAGAATGACGAAATCTTTTTTAATCATAAATTGATTTCTATTCTACTCTTTTTTTGGATAAAAAGTGACAAATTAGAATAATTATTGTTAAAAAGCAGACATTATTTTATCATTATTAAATGAGCAAAATTTTATAGGAGGATGTCAATAGTGAAATTAAAGCGAAGTTCGAAAGTAGCTTTAGTCATCTTTATGATGTTTTTATTTATGTTGGTACCCAATTTTCAACATATCGCATCAGCACATGCTACTTTAGAAAAAACCACACCTTCACAGAATGGAGTAGTCTCAAAGCATCCTGATAATATTGAATTAACCTTTAATGAACCAGTCAATGCAGACTATTCTGGTATCACCATTTTCAATGATAAAGGTAAAGAAATTGCTGAAGTCAAACCTTCAACATCGGGTCATTCTCAGACGTTAACTTTTCCTGCAGATAAAGTAGGACACGGAACGCATCAAATAGAATGGCATACGGTGTCAGCTGACGGACATGAAATCAGCGACCGCTTCAACTTCTCAGTAGGGAAGCAAACAGCTAATGGTGTAGATACTACTCCAGCATTCTATGAGACACCTAACTTCTGGTTTGGTGTATTTCGATATATAGCTGAAGGTGCCACAATTATATTAGTCGGCCTTTATTGGCTAAATGGTATTGCACGTCGTAACAACCTGTCGACGTTTGATGTCTTCCCAAGACATATTGCCGTATCTTTAATGATGATGATGGCCTATTTAATGTCGCTAGTATTATATTTAATGACATTATCATCAGACGTATTAGATGATGTATTGTCACTTAATCCAAGTGCACTCGTGCAATTCCCATACATTTTAACTTCAATTGCACTTATTATATTAAGTGGTCTCTTCGTATTAAGAAATATGGAGAAATCTTGGTATTGGATTGTATCAATTGCAATGATTTTAGCCTTAAGTATGTCAGGTCACGCATGGTCTCAAAGCGTACCATTATGGTCAATTATTTTAAGAACCTTACATCTTACAGGTATTAGTTTATGGTTAGGGGCACTTATTTATCTACTGACTTCTGTTTTCACTCGGAAAAGAGATGCCGTAGATTTACTGCGCGAAATCTTATTTAAAGTTAATGTTGCAGCCGTAACAGTCATTATACTGTCAGGTGTATTAATGTCTATCGATGAAACGAAGATATTATCAATTTGGAATAATATGCAACCTTGGACAGTGTTCTTAATTATCAAAGTAGTAGGAACTTTAATAATGATGGCATGTGGTTTCATGCAAACGACGCGTGCATTAAATAAACGTTATAGAGTCAATAAAGTTTCATTAATTATAGAAGTAACCATTGGCGTATTACTTATCGTAGCCGGTGTTGTTATGAGTCAAATCAGTATTCCATAGTAAGGAGATAATAAGATGTTAAAAAAATTATTAGCCACGAGTTTAGTACTTTTCTTTTCATTAGGTTTCTTTAAATTTGCAGATGCGCACGTAACATTAAATCCTAAAGCAGTGGCTCCAGAATCGTATGAACGTGTGGATGTACGTGTGCCAGTTGAGCAAAAAGATCACACTGAAAAAGTAGAATTAGAAGTGCCTAAAGAGGTACAAGTCGTCAATATTCAACCAGTAGAGGAATATAAATATAAATTAGATAAAGATAAAAAAGGTAATATCACTAAAATTACTTGGACAGCAAAAGGTAAAGGTATTGGTCCAGATGAATTTATCGACTTACCAGTTATCTTAGCAAGTCCTAAAGATGAAGGTAAATATTCATTTAAAGCGATTCAAACTTATGATAACGGCGATAAAGTAAAATGGGTGGGTAAAGAAGATAGCGAACACCCAGCTCCAACATTAGAAGTTAAAAAAGATGCAAATGCGGTAGCTGTGAAAGAAGATAAATCTGAAGATGACAAAAAAGTGAGTGAACAACAATCTTCAGGTGGTTCAATTGCATTATGGATTATCTCTATTATTGCAATTATTCTTTCATTAGTGGCATTATTCAAACACGCTAGAAATAAATAATATTAGATGGATTAAGGACAATTTCTATTTGTAAATAATAGAAGTTGTCCTTTTATTTACTACAAACACATTCTTCCTTTTATTGTCACTTATTCTTACTTTAAACTATAGGATAATCAATTATAATAGTCTTGTGAGGGAGGATTTTAACATGCGTAGATTATTATATGCTTTTTTAGTCTATATGATTATTGGACTAGTTAGTGGATTTTACTACAGAGAATTAACAAAAGCGCATCATTTTACGGGCGATACGCAATTAGCTTTAGTTCATACGCATATCCTTATCTTAGGGATGTTTATGTTTTTAATATTGCTACCACTTGAAAAAGTGTTTAAATTAAGCAGCTATTATTTATTTAATTGGTTCTTCATCGTTTATAATATTGGTGTTGTAATTACTGTAGGTATGATGATTACTAAAGGGACTTATCAAGTCACAGGTAAAAGTTTTTCACCTGAAGCTTTCGCTGGCTTTGCAGGGATAGGTCATACAGGGATGCTTGCCGGATTATTATTACTATTTTTCTTATTGAGACAAGCCATCTTGAAAGAACCTAGAGATTAATATATGAGAATTAGAGAGTGGGACAGAAATTTAATGTCTTACTTTCTTTTTTATTTCGGAAAATGAATGATAGCGAGGTATTTTTCAATTTATATATATAGTGATTTCTTCAACATTGTTAAGTCGTGTAGTATAATGTACAAGAATTAATGATAAGAATTATCATTTAGACGGGAAATGATTTTAGGAGGCAATTTTTATGCAAGATGTAACAATCATTGGAGGAGGACCGGCTGGACTCTTTGCGAGTTTTTATTCTGGTTTAAGAGGAATGTCAGTTAGAATCATTGATGTACAAGATAAATTAGGCGGTAAAATGCAAATTTACCCGGAAAAAATTATTTGGGATATTGGTGGTGTAGCACCGAAACCTTGTTATGAAATTATAAAAGACTTAATTGCACAAGGGCTACATTTCAATCCTGAAGTTAACTTAAATGAACGCGTTATAGATATTCGCAAAGTGGCGGAAAGACATTTTCAGATAGAAACGGATAAAGGTCATGTTTATGAATCTAAAGCTGTGATATTTGCAGTAGGTGGCGGTATTATTAATCCTAAGCCGCTCAATATTAAAGGCGCTGAACGTTATAATATGACTAATTTGCATTATGTGGTTCAATCATTTTCAAAATTCAAGGATAAAGATATTCTTATTTCAGGCGGAGGCAATACTGCGCTTGATTGGGCACGAGATTTAGCTAATATCGCGAAGTCGGTCACATTAATATATAGAAAGGCGGAAATACGTGGTTATGAAGCGATGGTTAAAGTATTACAAGATTTAAACGTTAAACTATTGCCTAAAACACAAATAAAAGAATTGATTGGTGATGCTGAAGATAAATGCATTCATGAAGTTAAACTTGAGAATATCGAAACTCAAGAAGCGCAAACATTATCATTTGACGATGTGATTATTAGTCATGGCTTTGATCATGAGAATCCGTTACTAGTTGAATGTTCTTCGAAACTTGATTTATATGATGAATATCGTGTTAAAGGTTTAGGAAATACAACTACGAATATACCTGGTATTTATGCATGTGGAGATGTGGTCCATCATGATGCGAAAGTACATTTAATAGCAAGTGCATTTAGTGACGCAGGAAATGCAGCTAACTTAGCTAAAACTTATATTGAACCTGATGCATCTGAAGAAGGGTATGTATCAAGTCACAATGATATATTTAAAGAGTCTAATAAAGCAGTAATTAATAAATATTTATAAATAGTAAAAGGGGATATACAATGATTCATTTTTCTACAGAAGTACCCGAAGCAAAGGCATACTGTGACTTAAGAGTAAAAGCGGGCATGAGTCCTAAATCTCAAGAAGCGGCACATAAAGGGCTGCCTAATGCGTGTTTTACTATTACGATTTATGATGATGAGAAGTTAATCGGTATGGGAAGATTGATTGGTGATGGGGGCACTGCCTTTCAAATTGTAGACATTGCCGTTGACCCAGATTATCAAGGACAAGGATATGGTAGACAAATTTTAGAGAAGATTATGGCATATATTGACTCAGTAGCTGAAAAAGGAACATATGTTAGTTTAATTGCTGATTATCCTGCCGATAAATTATATGAGAAGTTTGGCTTTCAATCGACAGAGCCTAAATCAGGTGGTATGTATACTTTATATTAAAAATAAGAGCGAAATTCGAAGTGCAGACACTTGCGAATTTCGCTCTTTTTATTTCAAATATTTATTCAGCATTGAAATCTATAACAATGCGACCTGTATTTTCATGATTTAATACCTTTTCAATAGATTCAGGTAATTCATCAAATGAAATTGAACGCTTAATTTCTTGTAATTTATCTGCTTTTAAATCTGTGGCTAGACGTCGCCATACGCGCTCACGTAATTTCATAGGTGTAAAGACAGAGTCGATGCCGACAAGACTTGCACCTCTTAAAATAAATGGATAGACTGTCGCGTTAAATTTGACGCCTCCAGTCATACCAATTAGCGCTACACCACCGTTATTATCAATACGATTGATAACATAAGGTGTACCTTCGCCACCGATAGGGTCGATAGCCGCTTGCCAAGTACGAGAACTTAATAATGCCTCATCATTTTCAGTAATGCGATCAATGATTTCTTTAGCGCCTAAGTCTTCCACTTTTTTAGCCGCTTCTTTATTGCCTGTACTTGCAACCACTTTGTATCCTAAATTAGATAACATTAGTACCGCAAGTGAACCAACACCGCCTGAAGCGCCACGTACAAGCACTTTACCGCCTTCAAGTGTCATAAAGCCAGCTTTTTCTAGCTTTTCAATAGCTAAGCCAGCAGTATAACCAGCCGTACCATAAATCATAGCTTCTTCTAAAGTTAAATTATTTGGTAATTTTACAACCCACTCAGATTTAACACGTGCGTATTCACTGAAACCACCGTAATGACTTACACCTAAGTCATAACTTGTAACAATGACTTCTTCGCCTTCTTCAATTGTAGGATCACTAGACTCTACTACTTTTCCTGCTAAATCAATACCAGGAATCATTGGATATGATTTGACTATATTATTGTTATCAGTTGTAGCTAATGCGTCTTTATAATTAATACCTGAATAATGGACTTTAATTAACACTTCACCTTCAGGTAAATCATCGGTTGTCATCTTTTTAAAGTCACTCTTCACGTTGCCATCTTTGTCTTTATCAACTAAAAATGCTTTAAATTCTGTACTCATATCTTATGACTCCTTTAATAGTTATTAATAGACATAAATTGTTTACCCATCTCATTGAGATAGTATGCTAAGAAAATCTTATTGAATCATTATATTTTAATTATCAGTAATAAGGCAAATGATAAAATTTATGGTAATTAAACTTAAAATAGAATTGTTATTGACACAATATGTAGACAAACATATAATTATTTTGATAATGATTATCAATTGAAACTGGATAAGAAAAACCTACTATAATCATTGAGATTTTGAGATAACACATATTATATAAAATGATTATTATAAATATGAAAAATCAGTAGCGGTTGAATAATCACCTATATTTTATTGAGGTGGAAAGATTATGAAGAAATTACCAACTATCTTATTAGCATCATCATTATTATTAGCTGCATGTGGTAACGGTAATAATGGAGATAATGACCATAGTAAAAAAGACAATCAGTCACAAAGTTCTAGTAGTAGTAAAAATAATGCGGCTTTAAACAAAGCTACGAAAGAATACGAAAAATATACAGATAATCAATTAGATAAATTCTTAGAAGGTACAGAAGAATTTGTATCTGCAATTAAAAATGACAATATGGAAAAAGCAAAAGAACTTTATCCTAAAGTACGTATGTACTATGAACGTTCAGAACCAGTTGCTGAAGCATTTGGTGATTTAGATCCTAAGATTGATGCACGTTTAGCAGATATGAAAGAAGAAAAGAAAGAAGACGAGTGGAGTGGTTATCATAAAATTGAAAAATCACTTTTCCAAGATAACAAAATTGATGACACTACAAAAAAAGATGCTGATCAATTATTAAAAGATGCTAAAGAGTTGGACGCTAAAGCTGATACTTTAGATATTACACCTAAATTAATGTTACAAGGTTCAGTTGACTTATTAAATGAAGTTTCTACTTCAAAAATAACTGGTGAAGAAGAAATTTATTCACATACTGACTTATATGACTTTAAAGCAAATATTGAAGGTGCTCAAAAAATCTATGAATTATTCAAACCTGAATTAGTGAAGAAAGATAAAAAATTAAGCGATGATATTCAAAAGAACTTTGATAAAGTGAATAGTTTATTAGATAAATATAAAGACGGCGACGGATTTAAAGACTACAGCGCTGTAACTAAAGAAGATAGAAAAGCATTATCAGATGCAGTGAACTCACTTGGTGAACCGTTAAGTAAAATGGCTGTGGTTACAGAATGAGTAAAATAGACGATCAACAATCCACACAAGTTTCAAGACGTTCATTTTTGAAAATGCTTGGAATTGGTGGAGCAGGAGCAGTAATTGGTGCAAGTGGCGTTGGAAGTATCTTTTCATTTAAATCGATGTTCGATACACCAGAAGATGAGAGTAAAGATGCTTTCGAGTTTTATGGACGTGTACAAGCTGGAGTTACAACACCTACACAGAAGAATTGTACTTTTGTAGCTTTAGATTTAAAAAGTAAGGATAAAAGCGCAATTAAAGAAATGTTTAAAAAATGGACGGACATGTCTGTCAACATGACAGATGGTGCGCCAGCTGAAAAAGACAGTCAAAATGCGTTATTACCTCCAGTTGATACAGGTGAATCTATTGGTTTAGGCGCAAGTAGATTGACGTTAACCTATGGCGTAAGTAAATCATTTTTGAAAAAATTAGGTATGTCATCTAAAATTCCGAAAGATTTTAAAGATTTACCTCATTTTCCAAATGATCAATTAGAAGATGAGTATAGTGATGGAGATATTATGATTCAAGCGTGTTCAAATGATCCACAAGTGTCATTCCACGCAGTTCATAATCTAGTTAGACCTTTTAGAGATATAGTCAAAATGAGATGATCTCAAAACGGTTTCGTTTCAGGAAAATTAAAAGAAACGCCTAGAAACTTAATGGCTTTCAAAGATGGTACTGTAAACCCTACTAAAAGTGATGAACTTAAAAAATATGTCTTCATTGATGACGGTTGGGCTAAAAACGGTACATATTGCATTGTAAGACGTATTCAAATTCATATTGAAACGTGGGATCGCACGTCTTTAGAAGAACAAGAGGCAACATTCGGACGTAAACGTGACACTGGCGCACCTTTAACAGGTAAAAAAGAATTTGATAATTTAGATTTAAAAGCGAAAGATGCGAGTGGTAATTACATCATCGATCCAAATGCTCATGCACGATTAGCACGTGAAGCTAACACATCTATTAAACGTCGTGCTTATAACTATAGTGATGGTACTAATGCGAAGACTGGTAATTTAGAAGTAGGGTTAATCTTTACTTGTTTCCAAAAATCTACGCAACAATTCATCGATATTCAGCATAATTTAGGTCATAATGACAAATTAAATGAATATATTACACATAAAGGTTCTGCATCATTTCTTGTATTACCAGGTGTTCAAAAAGGAGGCTATTTAGGTGAAACACTTTTCGATTAAACTCCTTTTAGTAGCGGCACTTCTTTTCACAGTGCTAAGAATTCCAACAACACCGGTATACGCTGCAGATGATAACTCAATTAGTGATGTTTATGTGGCTATTACAGATGCAAAGTCAACGCTACAAGATAAGAGTAAAAGTGATAAAGAGAAACAAAAAGCAGTAGAAGAGATTAAATCTAAAGTTAATGATTTAAATATTAAAAATAATAAAGAAGGTAAAGAGGTTAAATCTAAATTAAAAGATTTAGATCATACTTCTTCGACCGATAAACAAGCTGATCAACTTTCAGAGTTAACTAAATCATTGATTGCTTATGAAAATATAGAATCATCATCTGATATTTCAGGAGAAATTAAAGAGCTAAAACAACAAGTTGATTCTAAAGATCCACAAGTTAAAAAAGCGATTAAAACCAAAAATGCGTCTGAATTACAATCAGTAAATAATAGTTTAAACCAAATTTGGACAAGTCATGAATCTGCAATTCGTAACTATGATGAAGGTAAATATGGACAAATCGAAGTGAATTTAATGCAACTTCGTGTAGCTACGCAAAAAGAACCATTAGATACGAAGAAAGTTGAAAATGCTTGGAATACGTTTAAATCTAGCATTGATACTGTAGATCAAAAACAATCTAGTGATGAATCTGGTCAATACAAAGCGTCACAATTAAATGATGAATTGGATAAAGCAATTAAAGGTATTGATGATAATAACTTAAATCAAGCTGATGAAGCATTATCTAAATTCGTACAAATATGGCCATATGTTGAAGGTAAAATTCAAACAAAAAATGGTTCATTATATACAACTATCGAAGATAAAATTCCATATTATCAAAGTATTTTAGATAATAGTAATAAAGATAGAGTAAAAAAAGGCTTACAAGAAATCAATTCAGATATTAAAGATACAGTAGGTCAAGAAGGTTATTCATTTGTTGATGTAATGATTATCTTCTTACGTGAAGGTCTTGAAGTACTCTTAATTATCATGACATTAACTACAATGACACGTAACGTTAAAGGTACTACAAGTGTTATTGGTGGTGCAATTCTTGGTTTAATACTAAGTATCACGTTAGCAGTTGTGTTCATTCAAACATTAGGAAATAACGGTATCTTACGTGAAGGAATGGAAGCTACGCTAGGTATCATTGCAGTTATTCTTATGTACGTAGTCGGTATTTGGATGCATCGTCGTTCAAGTGTGAAACGTTGGAATGATATGATTCAAAATATGTACCAAAATGCTATTAGTAATGGCAACCTTGTTCTTTTAGGAACAATTGGTTTAATTTCAGTTTTACGTGAAGGTGTAGAAGTTATTATCTTCTATATGGGTATGATTGGTAGCATTACTACTACAGATTTTGTAATTGGTATCGCTTTAGCAATTGTGATCTTAATTATATTTGCATTGCTATTTAGATTTATTGTAAAACTTATACCAATTTATTATATCTTTAGAGTGCTTTCAATTTTAATCTTTATTATGGCATTCAAGATGCTTGGTGTAAGTATTCAAAAATTACAATTATTAGGTACTGTACCACATCATGGTATTGAAGGTTTACCAACAATTAGTTTCATAGGTTTTTACCCAACAGTTGAAACAATTGTTGCTCAATTAATTTACATTGTGTTAATTATTTTCTTCATTTTCAAAAATAGAAAAGATAAGAAAGCACAACGCGTTAAATAAAAAATAAATAATATAAAGAATCCTCGAACAAGGCATTAAAATAATGACCATGTTCGAGGATTTTTGTATAGTTATGCCGATTTAAAGATTAATTTCGTTGTGTAACTTTAGCAATAATCATACTAAATTCAAATAAAATAATTAATGGTAATGTTAACAATAAATTTAAAGTTAAATCGGGTGGCGCAACAATACTTGCTGCAACAAAGCATCCAAAATAAACATATTTGCGGTATGTTTTGAGTTCATTAACATCTACTAAATCTAATTTGGCTAAGCCTAAAAATAATGTGGGTAGTTGGAATAGAACACCAAAGATTAATAACCATCTTATTAATTCGTGTAAATAGGCTTGAAACCCTATCACGGGTTGAATGCTTAAAACGGTTGAAAGGGTTAATGAGAAATTAATAACTAGTGGAAAGACAATGAAAAATGCGAATGCTACTCCAATAATAAATAATACAGCACACCAAATACTATATTTGTAAATAAATCGACGTTCATGTGGATGGAGGCCAGGTGCGATAAATGCCCATAAATAATAAAAGATAAAAGGCATAATCAAACATAGCGCCACAAAGAAAATAATCATAATATATATTTGAATCATTTCAGTGAATGAAAATGCATGCAGTGTTACATGTGCCCTTTTAATATAATGAATAAATGGTTTCATCCACCAGTGTGATGAAATATAAACAATGATAGTTGAGATAATAAAAGCAATAAACACTCTGACGATTCGTGTTCTTAATTTATCAAAGTGTTCTAGCAATGTCGAATTATTTTGATTGTTCTCGTTGTTGTTTTGACTCTTTACTGGGAGTATCGTGTACATCATCTGAATCTAAATTTTCAGCAGCAGATTTAAATTCTTTTAAAGTGCTTCCAATTGCTCTCCCAAATTGTGGTAATTTTTTAGGTCCAAAAATAATCAAAGCGATAATACTGATAACGACTAGACTTGTTGGTCCAGTGATACCTACTACAAATAAATCTTGAAACATTTGAAAAAACCTCACTCTAATTTATACTTATATCAACTATACTTTATACTCATTGATAAATATTATCAATAGTAATTTAAGACGTTCACAAATTAATTATAATTTATTCTTATTAAAATCAGCGTGCAAGGCACGTCGTGTTTCAATGCTTGTAAAGCTAATATAGATGGGGAAAGGGCGTAGTAATATGAATGAACACATTGAAGAGATACACAAAAATGAAGTAACTGAGTTAAGACGTATAGCAGAAACGACATTTTACGAAACGTTTAAAGGAGAGTATTCACAAGAAAATTTTCAAAAATTCTTTGAGGAAACTTATAATGAAGAAATATTACTATCTGAATTAGATAACCCCAATTCATTTCATTATTTTTATAAAGTAGATAACGAAATAGCTGGATATTTAAAGTTAAATATTAATGACGCTCAAACTGAACCCAAAGGTGCTGACTATTTAGAAATACAACGTATCTACTTTTATAAAGGTCATCAAGGTGGGGGAAGAGGTAATGCTTTTATTAAATTAGCACTTGAGAAAGCATATGAACATCACAAGTCCAAAATATGGTTAGGGGTATGGGAATACAATGATAATGCATTAGCATTTTACAAACGACATGGCTTTGAAGTGACTGGTGAGCATGATTTTGTGAATGGCGATATTATAGATACAGACCTTATTATGGAACGAAATGTTTAAAGGTGTATTTGATATAGTTAACTAAAAAAACGTTAAGATTCGTAAGTTAGAATCTTAACGTTTTTTATTAGTGAACGTCATTTAAAATATCACGCATAAGTTGTGTTAATTTTTTTAAAGATTGGTTATTCTCATTCACTAATGGGTGGTGAGTGATATCAGCTAACGTGTGATTAATTAAATCGTTAAGTAATGCCTCTTCATCTGTATACCATACATTAGATAAACTGTGCATCACATCCTCATATACCCCGCGTTCATCTTCGTAAGCTTCATGATTAGGTGTGAACAAGCAAACCTTTTTCCCAATCGTTAAAGCATCAAAAATAATTGAAGAATAATCTGTTAAGACTACATCAGCAATTAATAATAAATCTTGAGTTTCAATATGACTAGGCGCTTCAATCACTTCTTCTGGCACTTGGGCCTTACTTTCAACATGACCTTTATAAACTACATCATATTGTTCTAGTAGCTCAGGTGTAATTGTCAAAGTAGCCTCTTCTCTGTCAGTTGCATGCCACGTAGGCGCATATAATAATACTGGTTTTGTACGTTCTATACCAAGTTCATCTTTGACCTTTTTATGATGACTTTGATCATTAAGATTATGTAATAAGTGACTGATTCTTGGATAGCCATATGTAATAAATTGCGTATTTTGATTTGGAAAAGCTGTTTCAAACAAGCCTTGTGAGTTAGCAGAATCTAATAAAAAGTAATCTTGTTGTAACCACTTATTATATTTACGCGCTTTATAGTTATAAATATTTTTATTTTGATCTGGTTCATGACTATCTAAAAATAGCTTTTTAATAGGCGTGCCATGCCATAATTGGATAACTGTACCATTTGGTTTATAGTCGTCAGGTATATAACTCTCAATGACTACGATTTTAGCACTCTCAATTAATTCTTTATTTCCTTCCGCTTCAGGAGGTACGAAATAAGGACCACGACGATCGTTCGTTATAAAGTATGCTTCAGTAGTAGGGTTACGTTTAACGAAATAATTAAATAAATACTTTGAATTTCCTCTGTAACCATAATCAAAGCCTAAGAAAACAACATGATCTTTCACTTGAGATTTATCTTTTTGATAAACATAGCTCAAATTACGATGATTTTTAACAGCACGTTGATGCATTTTATGATACATCCATTTAGGTAATTTAAATTTAGTAGTCACTAACCAACTTTCAGCAAAACGCATTTCATCTTCTTTGCCAGGAAATCTAAATTTATTAAATGGAACTGAATGGCCATGTATATAAGCTAATTTATTTAAGTCAAAATGATTAATCAATTTAACTTCACGCGTATCTAAAGATTTCCAAAATGCTTTGCTAGTTGGCATTTCATCGTTGAAGTCAAAAACAACATGACCATCTATATCTACTTCATTCTTCAAAGCAGTAATAACCGCTAAATCCATAATAGAGTGAATATCATATTTAGCTAAGTGTAAAAGTGTTGCATCGATATTATAAATAAAATTGGGATAATGATTAATATTTTTCATCCAAGATAAAAACGTAAGTTTATCGTCACCAAAATATCGACAATCGTTTAAATATAAGCCGTCAATTGTATAATCCACTGCAATAGAGTGATTTGATAAAGCCACGGCTTCAAGCATATCTTGATTGATTTTAATTTCATTAGAATATGGAATAAAATGTGAAAACCCTGCCGATTTCGCTTTATTAAGTTGTAGCTCAAGATGTGCCATATTAGAAATGTTTATTTGTTTAATCATCATACATTATCCTTTTGCTCGTAAATTTCATATATATATTTTACCACGTGCATTAAAAAAAATCATAGTTACAAAGACATGCAAAAGAGAATGGTTGTAATTCATCTAATACTTAAATCAATGAAAAATTTTAATTTTATTGTATTTGTTAAAAAAATCACAAAATTTTAGTTAAAAACGCTATATAGTATTGTCAATTAAATAAAAAGGTGTTATATTCTAATTGTGAAAAAGTTCACAATATAAAAATTGTGAAATCTAGCATGATTAATTTGTCGACAAAATATTAATTATGTAGTGAACTGTACGAGGTTGAAATAGTCGTAGTGGACGTCCAGACCTCTTCCAGCTGAACGCTCTAGATGATTCATTAAAAAAATAAGGAAAGAAGAGTCAAAATTATGTTAGTTCAAACATTCAACCCCTTCGATAACTTAGTGTTATCTAGCTTAATTGCAGCAATTCCTATTATTTTATTCTTATTATGTTTAACTGTTTTTAAAATGAAAGGTATTTATGCTGCTATTACTACTTTAGTAGTGACATTACTTATTGCTGTGCCATTCTTCAAATTACCAGTAGGTATTGCTTCTGGAGCAGTTGTAGAAGGTTTCTATCAAGGTATCATTCCAATTGGTTACATTGTTATGATGGCCGTACTATTATACAAAATCACTCAAGAATCAGGACAATTTAATACAATTCAAGATAGTATTACTAGTATTTCACAAGACCAACGTATTCAACTTTTACTTATTGGTTTTGCATTTAACGCATTTTTAGAAGGTGCAGCAGGATTTGGTGTACCAATTGCTATCTGTGCATTGTTATTATCACAACTAGGATTTAGACCATTACAAGCAGCGATGCTTTGCTTAGTTGCTAACGCAGCTTCTGGGGCTTTTGGTGCTATTGGTATTCCAGTAGGTGTAGTTGATACTTTACATTTACCAGGTAGTGTACATGCGATGGGCGTTTCTCAAACATCTACATTAACTTTAGCCATTATTAACTTCTTTATTCCATTCTTATTAATTTTTATTATTGATGGTTTTAAAGGTATTAAAGAAACATTACCAGCTATCTTAGTTGTTTCAGTCACATACACAGTTTTACAAGGTTTATTAACAGTATTCAGTGGTCCAGAATTAGCTGATATTATCCCACCTTTAGTTACAATGGGAGCTTTAGCTTTATTCTCTAGAAAATTCCAACCAAAAAATATTTATCGTGTACAAAAAGATGTCGAACCTGAACCGGTTAAACATCATAGTGTAAAAGAAATTATGTACGCATGGAGTCCATTCATAATTTTAACTGTTATTGTTATGATTTGGAGTGCTTCATTCTTTAAAAAATTATTCTTACCAAATGGCGCACTTTCTTCATTAGTGTTCAACTTTAATTTACCAGGTACATTTAGCCAAGTTGCACATAAACCAATTATCTTAACATTTAACTTTATTGGTCAAACTGGTACAGCGATCTTATTAACTATTATCATTACAGTATTAATGGCGAAAAAAGTAAGCTTTGGTGATGCAGGTCGTTTATTTGGCGTTACATTTAAAGAATTATGGTTACCAGTTCTTACAATTTGTTTCATCTTAGCTATCTCTAAAATTACAACATACGGTGGTTTAAGTGCTGCAATGGGTCAAGGTATTGCCAAAGCAGGAAATGTCTTCCCAGTATTATCACCAATCTTAGGTTGGATTGGCGTATTTATGACAGGATCAGTAGTAAATAACAACTCATTATTTGCTCCAATTCAAGCGTCAGTAGCGCAACAAATTGGTACTAGCGGTTCATTACTTGTAGCTTCTAATACAGTTGGTGGGGTAGCTGCTAAATTAATCTCACCACAATCAATTGCAATTGCTACAGCAGCCGTTAAAGAAGTAGGTAAAGAATCAGAATTACTTAAAATGACTTTACGTTATAGTATTGGATTATTAATCTTTATCTGTATTTGGACATTCCTACTTTCATTATTCTTATAAGCATAATAAAAATTGTAATTTGAGCGATGTTGCTCAAATTACAATTTTTTTATGTCTTAATTTAAATTTTTTATGAAATAGCAGATACGAATTTGGCATAAACTTTGTCTGATGAATATTGTTCAACTGTATGATGGCCTTCTGTTATCACATTGTCATTAAGGTCGAGATGGTTGATTGTAAGGTCTATATATTTCGCTAGAGAATTAACATCTGCATAATCAGCTAAATAACCATTTACGCCATGATTAATTAAACTAGCAGGACCTAAAGTATCTTTGAAACTAATCACAATATTGTCCTGTGCCATCGCTTCTAAAATGACCATCCCAAATCCTTCGTTTCGTGAAGGTACGACAGTGATTTTACTTTGTGCTAATTTCTCATTTAACTGTTGAGTAGCAGGATGAAGTGTAATAATATCAGTGAGTTTATAATTATCAATTAATTGTTGAAGCTTCGCACGTTCTTGACCATCTCCATATAATTCAACTTTAAAGTGAGATTGACGCACTGTATTTTGAATTCGTTGAATACTTTCTATTAAAATGTCAAAGCCTTTTTCATACTCTAATCTTCCAGCACTCATAATAATATTTTCTTTGACAATGGGAAGTGATTGAACATTAATAATATTAGGTACAGTAAAAACTGGCGTAGTTATAAGCTCTTTATATTTTTGTTGATCATTTGCAGTTAAGGTAGTAATCACATCTAATTGGTTATAAGCACTGATAATTTCACTTTGATACGCTTTCGGATATGCCTCTAAATTCATATGTTCCATACCAACAGTCGTAATATTTGCAGAATGGTATTGGGCAATTAATATATTAAAACTCGCTCTCGTACCAACTAACACATCGGTATTAACCTGCTTAATCGCTTTGATTATCTTACGTTCTATATAGCTTGAAAATTGATTCAAGCCGGGCTCATATTTTGATAGCCGAGTTGGCTTGAAAAAAGGTGTATAACGATTTAAACGATTCATTACTATCGAGCCGACATTTTGAGGTTTCAAGCGATAATCGATTAGCGTTTTAACATGAATTGCGTCATCTAATTCAAAGTAAGGCTTATCTGCAGCCCTAAAGATAGAAATGATTTCTACATGATGTCCTTTATTTGATAGTGTATTAGCAAGTTCAGTCACTGCTTTAACAGTACCGCCTAAAGCATAAATATTATGCATTAAAAAAGTAAATGATTTCATGGTTACACCTCAAATTTCTTAATTTAAAAAGATTATAGCATGTGTGACTTCCTGAGTAATAGCTATTAAATAGCGCATTGCTTAATAAAAGTAAATTTAGTGTAAATAGGAAACAGTAACTTAAATAATGTAATAATTAGTATAAACACTTTTTTCAATGAGAAATTATGTATATAATTAGAGTAGTTATTAAAAAGTCGATTTACGTTTTTACGTAAAATTAATATTAAAAATTTTTATAAGAAAAAGAAAGCGTTTTAATTAATTAGGCCAGGGTCTTAACTTATCGACTAAAGATGTGATTATAAAAGGGGGACTGTGTTGTTATGAGTTCACAACATAGCAAAACAGATGTCATCTTAATTGGTGGCGGAATTATGAGCGCAACATTAGGTACATTGTTAAAAGAATTATCTCCAGACAAAGAAATCAAAATCTTTGAAAAGTTAGAACAATCAGGAGAAGAAAGTTCTAACGTATGGAATAATGCTGGTACAGGACATTCAGCATTATGCGAATTAAACTATACTAAAGAAGGTAAAGATGGCTCTGTAGACATTAATAAAGCCATTAAGATTAATGAACAATTCCAAGTATCAAAACAGTTTTGGGCACATTTAGTAAGAACAGGCCAATTAGACAACCCAGGTAATTTTATTCAATCTGTGCCACATATGAGTTTCGTAAAAGGTATTTTTAATGTTCGATTTTTAAAAAGCCGTGTGGAAACACTGAAAAAAAACATTTTATTTGAAAAAATGGAAATTACTGAAGATAGAGAAAAAATGAAAGAATGGGTACCGTTAATGATTGAAGGTAGAACTTCTAACGTACCAATTGCTTTATCTCGTGATGAATCAGGAACAGATGTTAACTTCGGCGCATTAACAAAGAAATTAATTTCTAATTTAAAAGAACGCAATGTAGAAGTGCAATATAAACAAGAAGTTGAAAATATTGAAAAGTTAGATAACGGTAACTGGAAAGTGACAGTTAAAGATTTAAAATCTGGTCAACAACATACGTATGAATCAGAATTTGTCTTTATTGGTGCAGGTGGCGCAAGTTTACCGTTACTCCAAAAAACAGGTATTAAACAATCTAAACATATTGGTGGTTTCCCAGTAAGTGGATTGTTCTTACGTTGTACAAACAAAGATGTCATTGAACGTCATCATGCGAAAGTTTACGGTAAAGCAGACGTAGGCGCACCACCAATGTCAGTACCTCATTTAGATACTCGATTTGTAATTGGAGAACGTTCATTACTATTTGGACCATTTGCAGGCTTTTCACCTAAATTCTTAAAAACAGGATCAAACTTAGACTTAATTCGTTCTGTTAAACCAAATAACGTGGTTACAATGTTAACAGCGGGTGTAAAAGAATTTAACTTAACGAAATACTTAGTTTCTCAACTTATGTTAACGCATAAAGAGCGTATGAATGACTTACGTGTCTTCTTACCAAATGCGAAAGATGAAGACTGGGAAGTTATTGTAGCGGGTCAACGTGTACAAGTGATTAAAGATACAGAAGATAGTAAAGGTAACTTACAATTCGGTACAGAAGTTATCACATCAGATGATGGCTCATTAGCTGCATTACTTGGCGCTTCACCAGGGGCATCTACTGCAGTAGATATTATGTTAGATTTATTACAACGTTGCTATGGTGCAGAATTCAAAGGTTGGATTCCAAAGATTAAGGAAATGGTACCTTCATTTGGATTGAAATTAACTGAACATGAAGATGTATATAGAGCAGTTCATAAAGAAGTACAAAAATATTTAAATATAAAATAATAAATAGAAGCGGATATCTATTAATGAAAGTGAATTCATTAAATAGATATCCGCTTTATTATTAATGTACGTTTTCAAATAGGTTTATAGTAAATGTTGTCCCTATTTGTTCAGAACTTGATACTGAAATAGTACCCTTATGAAGTTCTATGATGGCTTTTGTAATTGCCAATCCTAAACCATTACTATTTTGATGGTTATTAAGTTTGTAAAAGCGATCAAAGAGATGTTGCTGTGCTTCTTCATTTATAGAAGTACCTTCATTCGTTACTGTAAAGGTAATTGATTCATTGTCAGAAGAAAGCATCACTTCAATTGTGCTATCGGTTGTTGCATATTTAACTGCATTTTGAATTAAGTTGAAAAAGGCTTGATATAATAAGCGACTATTTCCTCGGAAATAAACATCTTCTATTTCTGATAATAACATGAGATTCTTATCATCAAGCGCAAACTGTTCATGTCGAATAATATCAGTAATCAAAGCAGTTAAATGAACCTCATCATTGAATTTTAAATGCTGAGCATTATCTAATTCAGAAAGTAAAAGTAACTCTCTAGTTAAATCGCTTAAACGTGTGACTTCTGAATGGACATCATTAATCAACATGTTTCGATTTTGCTCAGTTTTAGATTTTTGCAACTCACTTAATAGTCGTTGTATGTGCGTTAATGGTGTTTTGATTTCATGTGAAACGTTTTGCACGAAATGTTGGCGCATATCATCCACTTGCTTCAAAGATTGACGCATATCATCAAAGCGATATTGTAGCGTACCTATTTCATCGTGACGTGTCTGTTTAATAGGTGTATCAAAGTCACCATTGATCAACCGCTCAGTTGCATTTTTCAAAAGTTTTACCGGACGGATAATCGAGTATGTTGAGAGGATAACAAGCGTGATAGAAATGATAAGCAGTAATCCTAGAAGTACACCCAAAAAGATACGGAACTCACTAAAAGTATGACCAATATCAGGTCGCATAAATACTGCGATAGGTTGTTGTTGATGCGTAAATCTGACGCCAACGGTATTATTAGTCTCGTTATCAAAAAAGCCTGTGACAAATAATTCATAAGGCTTATTTTTTATGCCATGAAAGTCTTGACCTTGCAACACTTTATCTATCGAAGCCTTGCTAAGGTTATCTTTTCGAAAAGGATGGCCATAAAAAGATTTATGATGATGTTTGTCCACTGTCACAATTTGATAGTTCATTTGACCTAAATGTTGAAAATATGCGTCTAAATTTGAAGCGTCAAAATGCTCATTATAGGAACGAGCTTCTTTTAACGTGCGCATAATCTTAGCGTCGTTACTCGGTTTTAAATTGAAATGATAATAAACATTAGTAAAAAGGAAACTGACTAAGGCACTAAATAAAATCACGGTAATAGTGTAAATGGCGATTCGGCTATACAACGTCTTAAACATCATAACTCACCCTATAACCTTGGCCTCTGACAGTTTGAATATGTATATTTGCTTGTAATTTAGCTAAACGTTGTCTCAAGCGTTTAATATGAACATCCACTGTGCGCTCATCACCTTCATAATCAAAGCCCCAAATCTTCTCGATTAATACATCTCTTGTAAAAATTTGTTTAGGCTGACTACATAATAAGAAAAGTAATTGAAATTCTTTCGTAGGTAAATTCATCTTTTTATTATGTACTGCGACTTCCATATATGATTCGTTTAGCACTATATTACCGATTTGAATTTCGCTTTGGGCATTAATCTGATAACGACGTAGCACAGCTTGAATTCGGAATAATAATTCTTTAACTTCAAAAGGTTTAGTAACATAATCGTCTGTCCCACTTACGAAAGCATGTTCCTTATCACTTAATGCATCTCTTGCCGTCAACATAATGACAGGGAGGTTGAAATTATTCTTTAACGTCTTACAAAGTTCAAAGCCATCTATACCTGGCATCATTATGTCCACCACAGCAATATCTACTTGATGCGTATCTAAGTAATCAAGCGCCGCTTCTCCACTTGATTGAGTAATCGTGTGGATATGATTTGCCTCTAAATGTGTGGAAACGTAATGCAATAACTTTAAATCATCATCTACAATTAAACATTTCACCATGTTTGCTCTTCTCCTTTATATTTTAGACTCATTATACGAATAACTAATTAAGAAGACAATTCCTCTTATCGTTCATATTCAGTTCACATTCGTCAATTAAGCTATGCACATAAAGTCGTAGTGGGGAGGAATAATATATGAACTTAGCATGGAAAGAAATGAGATTTTATAAATTTCGATATGCTTTAATCATGTTAATTATATTTTTATTAGGAATTATGGTGTTATTCATTAGCGGTTTAGCACAAGGCTTAGCCCGTGAAAACATCTCATTTTTAGACAATACGAACGCACGGTATTTTATTACCGAAGATATGAAAGAACCTAAAATTGAAAGTTCTCATCTAACAACAAAACAACAAAGTCAAATTGAGGATGTCATTCATCAACAGCCAACTTCAATAGGGCCTCAAACTTTGAAACTTCAAAACCAAGATCAAGATGTATTAACTTATACGACATCATCAAAGTTGCAACCTAAACTTGAAAAGGGTTCATATCCTCAAAAAAGTGATGAAATTGCTATTAATCAAAAATTAACGGGAGAAGATATTAAAGTAGGAGATAAAGTATCTTTTAAAGGACATCATCAGCAGTTTAAAGTGAGTGGCATTATTGAGGACACGATGTACGCGCACAGTTCGATGATTTTAATGACAAAAAAAGGATTTAACCAACTCAATCAACAAGTTTCAACATTTTATCCAGTAACTGATTTAGATAAACAACAATTAGAAAAAATCAATTCATTGAAAGATGTAAAAGTGAGTACACAACCAACATTAACGGATAATATTGCAAGTTATAAAGCTGAACAATTACCACTTAATCTGATGATTGCAAGTTTATTTATTATTACAGCTATTGTTTTAAGTGCTTTCTTTTATGTAATGACCATTCAAAAGGTTTCTCAAATAGGGATTTTGAAAGCAATAGGTATTAAAACACGTCATCTACTGTCAACGCTTGTATTACAAATTTTGATGACTACATTGATTGGGGTATTCCTAGCTGTGCTTCTTATTGAAGTCTTACAATTAGTGATGCCAGTCTCTATGCCATTTTATTTGAACAATATAAACATTGTCATGATGATAGCGATATTCTTAATCGTTGGATTTATTGGAACCATTCTTTCATTCTTTAAAATTTTGAGAATAGATCCTATCGAAGCAATTGGAGGGGGAGAATAATGACATTACAAATTGAACATATCACTAAATCATTTGGTAAAGGTAGTTCACAAACCGAAGTTTTAAAAGATGTTAACTTTACTGTTCAACCTGGAGAATTCGTTATCTTAAATGGGGCTTCTGGTTCAGGTAAGTCTACACTTCTTAATATATTGGGTGGATTACTAAGTGCTACAGAAGGCGACATTCTATTTCATGACGAGCCTTTATTTTCAAAAAATAAAAACAAAACAATGTTACGACTTAAAGAAATTGGCTTCATCTTCCAATCTTCTCACTTAGTGCCATATCTTACAGTTAAAGAGCAATTGACTATTGTGGCTAAAGAAGCAGGAGAATCTACTAAAGCAGCTAAACAACGTGCAGAGCAATTACTTAATGAAATAGGATTAAAACATCGATTAGATGCTTATCCGCATATGTTATCAGGCGGGGAAAAACAACGTGTAGCAATTATGCGCGCCCTTATGAACCAACCTAAACTATTGTTAGCGGATGAACCTACTGCTAGTTTGGATGCTGAGCGAGCTTTAAGTGTAGTAGAAATGATTAAAAATCGCGTTAAAAGTCATAATATTATTGGCATTATGATTACGCATGACCAACGATTATTTGATTATGCTGATCGCATAATCCAACTTGAAGATGGAAAAATAACTTCATAAATTTAAAAAGCCCACAGATGCAGTGCCGTCATCTATGGGCTTTTGTTATGTACTTTGTACTTAGAATATGATTAAAATCGAAATAAAGAATGTAATCGCAAAATAAAAACCAAGGAGTAATTTATACTGATACATTAAGGCTAAGAAATCACGCACTAAAGCGATATCAAAAAAGTGATAAGGCGTATGACTACCAATACCTTCCATGTCCAATCGAACAGTACGTGCAAAGTACAAGCCTCTTAAAATATGAAATTGACTTGTAACACAAAGCATTTTAGCTGAACGTGAAAAGTGATCAGCGATAATATCTTTTGAAAATACAAAGTTTTCATAAGTGCTTGTAGATTGGTCCTCCATGATAATAGAAGAAGCGGGAACGCCGCGGTCAATTAAATAACGTTGCATAGCCAAAGCTTCTGTAATTGGTTCATCTGGACCTTTACCACCACTGACTAAGACCTTACAATTTGCTGACTGGCTTTCTAGAACATGTAGTGCGCGCTCTAAACGATCCGCTAACATAGGTGTCACTTGCTCTGAGAAAATGCCAGCCCCTAGAATCATGATTAAATCATATTGCTTTGTTGTGATAGTACGGCCAAACGCTGAAGACCATACCATGTAAAGCGTAAAAGCATAACACGCACTAAAAGCAATCATAGATAACCATAAAAAGATACCATTTACAATTGGAATAGGGATGGTGCTAATATAAAATAAAATCGCAATAATTAAGGCACCATGTATTAAATGTTTCATCATGTTGCGAAGAAATTTAGCCCCCTTTTTCAAAGTGAAAAGATGACTATGTTTAATAAATAAGCCAAAAATTGCGATAATCATAATGATGAATAAACCAAGCGATAACGTCATTGTGAGTAGATTAATTATGTTAATAATAAAACATAAAATGATTGTTAAAATAAACACAGGCAAATTAAGTAAATAATTAATATTTAATAACACGCCTAACATGATGAATAAAACTATGATTGAAAGAAGAATTGCAAGCATAATTAAGACCTCTTATATATTTGTCTATTTAAATGTAATTGAAAGTCTAATATTTTAGCAACTATTATTACTGAATTATAGTTTTCAAGCGTACCGATTATTGATATTATTTAACAGAATATATAGAAATTATTTGAGTTTATCAGCAAGGAGCTAGGCCATGAGCAGAATTTCGAAAAATCATATCGAATTTATGAAACGATTTATTGATGATACAAATACGTTAACTGCTAAATTATTGAAAGACCAGCAAATTAAATATGGTATTTCAATGGAACAATCTAATGTATTGCGACTATTGAGTCCTCATCAAGCCTTATCTATTACAGAAATTACGGAAAAGCAGGGCGTCAATAAAGCGACGGTTAGTCGTCGTATTAAGAAACTTATTGATAGTGGGTTTGTAAAATTGCAAAAGCCTAATGATAAAATAGATCAACGTTTAAAATATGTCGTTTTAAGTGAAAAAGGACGTCAATACACTGAAGAAAATAATGAAATTGTAAGTAATATTGTTAATTATATGGTGGAAGACTTATCAAGTCAGGATATTGAAAAGGCATTAAATGTGTTGTATGTCATTGATGAACGCTTGAAAAAGTATAATGCAAAAATTTAAAAAATTGGCGGACATTCCAAACTATATTACAATTTTGAAAAAAATGATTATAATACTTAGATAGAAAATGATTGGGCAGAATAAAAATAACGTATAAGTGTTCCTATATAAACTATCTATATTATAATAAAATTATGATTAAGAAATAATTAACATCATGCGAGGGGAAGTTGGTGATTAAATGAAACAATGTCCTAACTGTGGTCAGAAACTAAGAAGTAAGGATACGCGACAATGTCCAAATTGTGGTGAACAAGTCGATGGAAAAGAGATCAAAGTACGACAAAATAAAGCCCCTCAAACAGAATCCTCAAATATTAGACTTAGGAAATTTATTCCATGGGCGATTGTTATATTTATTATTATTTTATTGGTTATTGTCTTCTTTTTAGTAAGGAATTATAATTCTCCAGAAGCTCAAACTAAGATTCTTGTTAATGCGATTGCTAATAATGATTCACAAAAAGTTGCAACGTTATTAAGTACTAAAGAAACGCATGTCGATGCTGAGGAAGCGGATGAGTATATTGCGTACGTGAAAAGTGAAGTAGGCATGAAAAAATTTATTCATGATCTTAAAGATAACGTTGAGAAATTGAATAAAAGTGAATCTAAAGAAGCGGCGTATATCAAAACACAAGTTGGGAACAATGTCTTGAGAGTAAGTAAAAACGGCACGCGTTTTTTAATCTTTGATAATATGAGTTATACTGCACCGACGAGAGAGGCTGTGGTAACCCCTAAATTAGAAACAAAATATGAATTTAGAGCTGGGGGTAAAAATAAAACAGTAGTTGCTGATGCAAATAAAACAACATCTTTAGGTAAGTTTATCCCAGGTGTCTATTCAATAGATGCGGAAAAAGAAACAGAATATGGTAAATTCACGGGTCAATTAAAATTTGACTTTAGATATGGTAAAGGCAATACAGTAGAAGTTAACGAGGACTTTAATGAAGCGCTACTTACAGTGAAGTTAAAAGGTAAAAGTGATTTAGACGATGATTCACTGAAAGTAAAAATTAATGATAAAGAAATGAAATATTCAACTTCTAGAGAATATGGTCCTTATCCTCAAAATAAAGATATCGTTGTTTCTGCTTCTGGCAAAGCAAAAGGAAAAACTTTCAAGTCAGAAACTAAAACAATGAGAGCAAAAGATTTAGGGAATATTAATAGTGTCGAATTAGAATTTGATGATGAAGCGATTAGTGATTATGTTGAGGAGAAGGAAAAAGAAGAAAACAGTTTAAAAAATAAATTGAGTAACTTTTTCAGTGATTATTCACTCTCTTTAAATACTGCAATTGCGAGTAAGAACTTTGATTTGGTAAGTACATTTTTAAAAGATAAATCAGATATCTATAAAAATATTAAAAATAATCTAGGGTCAAATCCCGGATTAACACAGCCACAAATACTAAGTGCTTCACAAAAAGGCGATAAAATAGAAACAAAAGTACAAGAATTAAATAAAAATGGACAATTTCAAACTATTGATTATGAACTAACTGAAAATAGTGATGATGGATCACTACAACTTGTGAAAGCAAAATAAAGCGTGGGAAAAAAGATTCATTAAAGAATCTAATCCCACTCTTTTTTTAAATACATATAAAAAATAATGACTTTTCCTATTAAATTAAAGACGGGGGCTTTTATATGAATGAGGAACAGAGACAAAATAAACATTCGTTATTGTTTATCATTATCTTGGGTGCACTAACAGCTATAGGTGCATTATCCATAGATATGTTTTTACCAGGGTTACCTGAATTGAAGAAAGATTTTAATACTACAACTTCAAATGCCCAATTAACCTTATCATTATTTATGATTGGTTTAGGGTTGGGGAATTTATTTGTAGGTCCGATTTCAGATAGTATAGGGCGTAAGAAACCTTTAGTAATTGCTATGGTTATCTTCACATTAGCAAGTTTAGGTATCGTCTTTGTCCATAATATATGGATTATGGTATTTCTGCGCTTTATCCAAGGTTTCACTGGAGGTGCAGGCGCAGTTATCTCTAGAGCGATTGCCAGTGATATGTACAATGGTAACGAATTAACTAAATTTCTAGCTTTATTAATGCTAGTGAATGGTGTGGCTCCTGTACTTGCTCCTGCACTCGGAGGTTTAATTCTTAGTGTGGCAGTCTGGCGAATGGTCTTCGTTATTTTGACAATATTTGGTGTATTAATGGTAATGGGATCTGTAGTTAAAGTACCTGAATCATTAGCTATTGAACATCGAGACAGCAGTGGAATAGGGGTAATATTTAGAAATTTTAAGAGCTTATTTTCTACACCACGCTTTGTCTTACCTATGTTAATTCAAGGTGTTACATTTATTATGTTATTTAGTTATATTTCTGCATCACCGTTCTTAGTTCAGAAAATATACGGTGTCTCAGCTTTACATTTTAGTTGGATGTTTGCAGGAATAGGTATTACATTAATTATCTCGAGCCAATTGGCTGGTAAGCTAGTCGATTATGTTCATCCACAGAAGTTGTTACGTGCTATGACTTTTATTCAAGTTATAGGTGTCATTGTCGTAACTTTAACGCTTATTAATCATTGGCACTTTGCAATGTTAGTCATTGGATTTATTATTTTAGTAGCGCCAGTAACAGGCGTGGCGACTTTGGGATTCTCTATTGCAATGGAAGAACGTACAACTGGAAGCGGCAGTGCTTCAAGTTTATTAGGATTACTGCAATCACTACTAGGTGGTATAGTAACGCCACTTGTAAATCTTAAAGGGGAATATAATAGTACGCCTTATATCATTATTATTTGTATCACAGCAGTTGTACTAATTGTTTTACAACTATTAAATATTAAAGTATTTAAAACAAAACCAGAATAATTCACATAATAAAAGGAGCTTGGACTTTTAGTTAAGTCTTTGCTCCTTTAATCTTTACTTTAACGTTGTAATTTAATTGTATTGGCTAATAAAGCATTTGCAATTATCTCAGGACTTTCTTTACAGCCACTTCTTAGCCAACTTAAAACTACGCCAGCTTGTCCACTCATAGTATACGTAATAAAGAATGTTTTGTTTTGAATAGAAGTTTCATGTTCACCTAAAATTTTAGAATAATAATCCTTAGTAATGTCAAAGTAATCTAATACTAATTCCTTGTTAGGATGAGATATAAATATAGCATGGTAGAACGCTTTCTTCCTATATATATACTTCAATATAATATAGAAGAACTTGTGTACTTTCTCAGGATTCTTTTTAATACTTTCAAAATTATTAGCGAAAGCATGTAATAACTTTTCGTATTTATTTAGATGATAACTTTGGATTTTATCAAGCAAATCATATTTATCTTGAAAATTAGCATAAAAAGTTGAACGATTGACATTGCTATTAGCACAAATCATCTTTATGGAGATATTCTCGATTGGATAGAGCTCTAATAAATCGATTAAACTTTTTATAATTCTATATTTCGCTTTTTGCTTCATTATACGTCACCTATATATTTATACCTTCAAGAAACCAACAAATTTAATGTAATTGTTGGTGTTTTTTTTCTTCACATGTCTTTATAATATTAAAAGTAATTTTGAAAAGCAAATAGGAGGAAAAGTTCAATGAAAAAAATGGTGTTAATTAATATCATCACTATCATTGTTATCATTGCTATTGGTATTGTAGGTTTCATGTTATACCACAATGCTACAAGTTATGTAACAACTGATAATGCAAAAGTTGACGGAGATCAAATTCAAATCTCAAGTCCTGCTTCAGGTCAAATCAAATCTTTTGATGTGAAACAAGGCGACAAATTGAAAAAAGGTGACAAAGTAGCTGAAGTAAGTGCTCAAGGTCAAGGCGGAGACGCTAAAGACATGGACATTAAAATGCCTCAAAACGGTACTATCGTTAAAACAAGTGGTATGGAAGGTTCAGTTGCACAAGCAGGTTCACCAATAGCTTACGCTTACAATTTAGATGATTTATATATTACAGCAAATATTGACGAAAAAGACGTTAACAGTATCGAAAAAGGCGACAAAGTTGATGTTTCAATTGACGGTCAAGATTCTGATATCGATGGTAAAGTAGAAGAAGTAGGTCAAGCAACTGCAGCTAGCTTCTCATTAATGCCATCATCTAACGCTAACGGTAACTACACTAAAGTTTCTCAAGTAGTACCTGTTAAAATTTCTTTAGATTCTGTACCATCTAAAAACGTTGTTCCTGGAATGAACGCTGAAGTAAAAATCCATAAAGACTAAGGAGGTCATAGAATGACAGCGACCTTCATTATTGGTTATATAGTTGTAGCGATCATTTTAGTTGGTTTGATTAATGTTTTACTAATGAAATCACGTAAAAACGCTAAATCAAACCAATCTAAGGGACAACACGTAAATGAAGAATCTAAAAGTCAAAGTAATCCATCTAAATTTAAAATAAATGACTTAGACCGAGATAAAGCGTCAAACGAATCAACTTCTTCTCATCGTGACGAAGAAGCGCGTCGTCACTTTGAGAACGAAGACAATCATCGTTTTGATAATGACAAACGTAAAGATCATTTCGAAAGCGAACAAGATCAACAAGATTCTGCATCTGAAAAAATTCATCCTGAACAAAAACAAGTATCACATTCCTTACATTATTCAGACGATGCTTCAGACATGAACAGTGAAGAAGCTGTTGGAGAGTCAAGAGATGAAGAAGATGTTAATAATCAACATTTACCTAAAGATTCAATTTATGAGCCGATTAATCCGAACACCCAAGAAGGACGCGTAAATGAGCAGATTAAACATCAAAAAGCTGATTTCGTGTTCGGCAAAAATACCACTAGAGGTATGATTTTAGCAGCATTACTGTTTGGTATGTTTATTGCCATCTTAAACCAAACACTATTAAACGTTGCTTTACCTAAAATTAATACTGAATTTAATATTTCTGCATCAACTGGTCAATGGTTGATGACAGGTTTCATGTTAGTAAATGGTATCCTAATTCCAATTAGTGCATTCCTATTTAATAAATATTCTTATCGTAGATTATTTATTATTGCGCTTGTATTATTCACACTCGGTTCTTTAGTTTGTGCGATTTCTACAAACTTCCCGATTATGATGACTGGACGTGTGTTACAAGCCATTGGTGCTGGTGTCTTGATGCCATTAGGTTCTAACGTTATCGTTACAATCTTCCCACCTGAAAAACGTGGGGCAGCAATGGGTACCATGGGTATTGCCATGATTCTTGCGCCAGCAATTGGACCAACATTATCTGGTTATATCGTTCAAAATTATCACTGGAACATAATGTTCTATGGTATGACAGCATTAGGTATTATTGCTATCATTATTGGTTTCTTCTGGTTCAGACTTTACCAAAAAACAACTAATCCTAGAGCCGACTACCAAGGTATTGTATATAGTACAATTGGTTTTGGTGCTTTATTATATGGATTCAGTGAAGCTGGTAACAAAGGTTGGGGCTCAGGTGAAATCATCGCTATGTTTATTATTGGTGTTATCTTCATTGCAGCTTTCGTCATTCGTGAATTAACAATGAGAGCGCCAATGTTAAATCTTGAAGTATTAAAATCACCAACATTTACACTTACTACAATTATTAACATGGTAGTAATGATGAGTTTATTTGGTGGTATGCTCTTATTACCAATTTACTTACAAAACTTACGTGGCTTCTCAGCCCTTGATTCAGGTTTACTTTTATTACCTGGTTCATTAGTAATGGGTCTTCTTGGACCAATTACTGGTAGATTATTAGATAAAATTGGTCTAAAACCATTAGCACTATTCGGTATTGCCGTAATGGCATACGGAACTTGGGAACTTACTCGATTAAATATGGATACATCTTATCTCCATATCATGAGTATTTATATTATCCGTTCATTTGGTATGGCGTTTGTAATGATGCCTTTAATGACAGCAGCTATCAACGCTTTACCACCAAGATTAATTTCTCATGGTAATGCATTCTTAAATACAATGAGACAATTAGCTGGTTCTATTGGTACAGCCATTCTCGTTACAGTTATGACAACTCAAACAACTAATCATGTTGCTAACTTTGCGAATGAAATGGATAAAACTAATCCAATGATTATCGATAAAATTCGTCAAATGGCTATGCAATATGGTGGTCAATCAAATGCTATGCAAGCAATCTTAAAATATGTTAATAAACTTGGATATATCGAAGGTATTAACGATGCATTCTGGATTGCTACTGGATTAGCAGTATTAGCGTTTATTTTAAGTTTATTCTTAAAAGGTAAAAAAGGCGCAGAAGCAGAACATGACAGAATGGTTAAAGCAGATCAAAATAAACAATTAAAATAATTCAAATAAAATTGTGTTGTGGGGGCATGATTTTTAAAGTATCGGTACACATGGAGTGTTATCGATACTTTTTTTATTTTTTTGGAAAAGATAGAACCAAATAAAAAACCATCAAGAATTTCACACTTCTTGATGATTTTTTATAATTAAATCTATTTAAGTTTCGTTTTTGGGCGACGGTTTCTAAAGAAGAAGCTGATGATGAGCAATGCTAGACTACATACCAATAAGATAAGCGCATTGTGAATCGCATCTGCTTCAGAAACAATTTGAGTTGGTGCCACCTTTAAATAGAAATCTTGTAACTTGTCGGAAATACGTTCCCCAATAAGTTGAACGGCATAACCAAAGTAATAAGACATTACTAACAGAATGGCTATAATAATGAAATTAATTATTTTTAAAATTGTACGATTAAAGAGAATAGTAATGATCGAAATCATCATACTAATGATGCATAAAATGAAAAATATATTAAAGACTATGACTAATTTGTCTGCAATATCTTGAATGTTTGCAAGCTGGCCAAAGTTAATATTTAATGAACCAATTTGAGTGACCAAATTTTGAAAATCTTTAATGCCTTCATAATTTATAGGTTGGTTTGCAAAGACAAGATTAAATATTGGTTGTCTGTACATACTATAACCAGTGATACCTACTAACACTAAAATAATAATATGAATAATTAAACTTACCCAAGAGCGTTTTTTCTTGCCAGAGCGATTAGAACGACTAAACTGATGATTATTTGTATATTTATTTTCTTCATAATTATCGTTGCGATAGTTTGACACTTTTTGACCTCCTTTATTCTTATTCATTTGTGTTATAAGATTGACTATTTTATACTGGGTTTAATGCAAAATAACTAGTATATTAATTATTCTTAACACTAAATTTACAACATACCTTTCATTATATCGTTTTTTATATTTAACAGAATAGTATTTCAAATATATCTCATTAAAAAATAAAAAGGCAGGTTATAAATTATCATGAGATCTCATATGGTAAATAGAATTATGAATAAGTATTTGTTACACAACCGCTCAATATTATTTGATAATCAAGCTGCATTTGACCAATTTATGGATCGACGTAAAGATGCCAATCGAGCGAAACATAAACAACCTTCAACATTAAATGTTAAAGCGAATCTTGACAAACTTTCTTTAGGAGAAATGCAGGTATTTAGATTTAATTTCCGTCATGAAACGAAGAAGAAAATATTATATATTCACGGTGGTTATAATACATTACAACCTTCACCATTTCATTGGAGATTTATGGATAAACTTGTATTAAATACCTTGTATGAAGTCGTACTACCTATTTATCCTAAGACGCCGGAATACCATATAGAAGATACTTTTAAAGCCATTAGTGATGTCTATGATTCTCTTTTAGAAGAAGTAGAGCCACAGAACATAGTGATTATGGGGGATGGAACTGGCGGCGCACTTGCATTAAGTTTTGTTCAACAACTTGTCGAACAACAACGCCCTGTACCTAAGAAGTTATTCTTAATTTCACCTATGTTGGATGCAACGATGACAAACCCTCAAATAACAGATAGTCTAATTAATAAAGACCGCTTTGTAAATATTGATGGATTACAACGTATTTTAAACGTATGGAGTAATGGAGATGCACTCGCAAATCCACGTATTTCTCCATTATATGGCTCATTAGAACATTTGCCACCCATTGTCATGTTCGGAGGAGGTCGCGAGATTTACTATCCAGACATTCAACAATTGGCTTATACATTAGAAGAAGCGAATCACGATATTCAATTCTTTGATTATCCTAAAATATTTCATGATTTCCCGTTATATCCAATTCGTGAATCACATAAAGTCATTAAACAGATTACTAAGACAATCGATCAATAATTACTGAAAAGAGGTTTCAGAATGATTCTGAAACCTCTTTAATCTTATTCTCTACTTGTGTAATGATGTAGCTTTGCCCCATGTAGTGGTAATGTTGATCTAATACTTCTTCAAGTTTAGACTGTGGCTGACTTATAAGCTGCATCACTTCTGACAAATTGATTTGCTTATCCTTAACGCGTGTTTGATAATCACGAAACTGTTTAACTAGTGTATGTGCTTCTTCGTTATCATCGATTATTTTCTGTATCGCTTCAATTGCCTGTTTTTGGCCTTGATAATAACTAATATTAAACGCGCGTTTCATTAATTCTTGACTTGGTCCGTTCATAAATAATTGCTTGGACTGATTTATTTCGATTAACTGCACTTTTAAATCATCATACAAATCATATACTTTTTCTGTAATTGAATCTCTTAACGTTTGCGCCATTTCTAATCATCCTTTTTTGTAGGTATACCAATTTGATGGCCCAATTGTTTTGGCCATTCTACCTCTCCTTGAATACTATAATATTGTTCAACATTCTTTTTGTACTTTTCTGGAAAAGGGGCAGACCGACGTTGTTCACCATCAATACCCATCATCATAACTTCATTAGTAGCGGCTAATACATCATCTTCTGTATATAGAGATAAAAAGAAGTGAACACGTTTATCATCATAATTATAGATGTTTACTATAATATGAAATGCTGTATCTAAAGACATTTCAGATAAATAAGTCGTATGTTCTTCTAAAGTGAACATCGTATAATTTAACGTTTTGCGTTCTTCTAATGATAGACCATTAGCATAATTAAATTCATTCACGGCTTCACTAAAGACGGCATTATATTCAGAATCGTGCATGTGGTTATTGTGATCGATTTGAGATTGTTCTACTTTTTTTCTAACAATAAATGGATAATTCATAAATAGTTACGTCCTTTCAATTTATATTTCTAAATTCATTTTACTAAATTAAAATAACGCATACACGACATTTAATTCATGGTAGAATGTAAGACGTATGGTTCTATAGGAGGTAACATATAAAATGACGATGATAATTCGGTATCAAACTTCAAAACAGTCACTTACCCAAGTTGATACAGTAAAAGACATTCCACAGGACGCGACGATCGTGTGGTTTGATTTTGAGAAAGCTACATCCGAAGAAAATGATTATTTAATTGAGAATTTCAATTTTAACTATTTAGAGTTAGAAGATGCTATCAGTGGCGTGCCACGTGTTAAATACAAAGCGTATAAAGATTATCAATACATGGTATTTCATAGTATGTATAAAGATGATTTTTCTCCTATAGCATTAAACGTCTTTGTAAATGATAAGGTATTAGTGACATATCATGATAAACATTTTGAATCTCTAAATAATGTCGCGGAAATGAACTCTAATAATCATGATCCAGATCTAGACTGTGCAGATATAGTGATACATATTTTGGACATGATGGTAGATAAATATTTTGATTTTGTTTATACAATTGAAGAGAAAGTCTATAACTTTGAGGATGCGCATGTTGATGATACGCATAGTAAAAAAGTAATGGACAATGTCTTTAAATTACGTTCAGACTTGATTAAAATCAAACGCGTTTTATTCCCAATGCAAGAATTGGTTAATACGATTAAAACAGAAGGTAATTTAATTGTCGATAGTAAACATTCCATGTATATTCAACATATCGATGACCATTTGATTAAACAGAATAACATTATCCGTACATCGCAAGAAATGACGAATGAGATTAGGGAGAACTTTGAATCGTATTCTTCTTTTAGAATGAATAGTATTATGCAAGTGTTGACACTTGTATCCGTTATTTTCTCGCCATTAACATTTATCGCTGGTGTATATGGAATGAACTTTGAATATATGCCGGAATTGAAATGGCATTATAGTTATCCTATATGTATGTTAGTCATGTTAATCATAGCGGTAGCGTTAATTATCTTTTTCAAAAGAAAAAAATGGTTCTAGTAGAGAGTATCAATATTATAAATTAAGCAAAGGTAGGTAGTAGCATGAGCGATATGCAAAGAGAACAGAGGAAAAATGAACATGTTGAGATTGCAATGGCACAACATGACGCGCCTCAATCGGACTTTGACCGTGTGAGGTTTGTACATCACTCGATTCCGAACATAAATGTAGATCAAATTGATTTAACAAGTCATACATCCAACTTTGACATGAAATATCCTTTATATATTAACGCAATGACAGGTGGCAGTGATTGGACGAAGAAAATTAATGAAAAATTAGCGGTCGTTGCACGTGAAACAGGTTTAGCGATGGCGGTTGGTTCGACACATGCGGCACTTAGAAATCCTAAAATGGCTGAATCATTTAGCATTGTGCGCCAAACTAATCCAGAAGGTCTCGTGTTTAGTAATGTCGGTGCTGATGTACCTGTAGATAAAGCAGTAGAAGCGGTGAGTTTATTAGACGCACAAGCTTTACAAATCCATGTGAATGCACCGCAAGAACTTGTAATGCCTGAAGGTAATAGAGAATTCTCAACTTGGATTGATAATGTAGCAGCAATTGTACAACGCGTAGACGTGCCAGTCATTATCAAAGAAGTTGGCTTCGGTATGAGTAAAGAATTATATAAAGATTTAATTGATGCAGGAGTAACGTATATTGATGTGAGTGGTAGAGGTGGTACGAACTTTGTAACCATTGAGAACGAACGTCGCTCTAATAAAGATATGGACTATTTAGCAAATTGGGGACAATCTACTGTAGAATCTCTACTTGAAAGCGCTGCTTACCAAGACACATTGAATGTATTTGCGAGTGGGGGTGTACGTACGCCATTAGATGCTGTTAAGAGCTTAGCATTAGGTGCGAAAGCCGTAGGTATGTCACGTCCATTCTTAAATCATGTTGAAAATGGGGGCATCACGAGCACAATTGACTATGTTGAATCATTTATTGAACATATGAAATCAATTATGACTATGTTAAATGCTAAAGACATTAGCGAGCTTCAACATAGTAAGTTAGTATTTGATCAAAAATTAATGTCTTGGATTGAACAACGTGGACTAGATATTCATAGAGGATAATGAAGTGAAAATAATAAAGGGAGTGGGACAGAAATTAAATAAATTTCGTCGTCCCACCCCGGCAAGGATGACTAGATTTGAAAAAAGCTTGATTTAAGCGCATTTTCAAACCAGTCAGCTACTGCCAATATATTAGTAAAGGCTGAGACATTTTAATTTGTCTCAGCCTCTTTATTTATTGTGTAGGTGTTTATTTTTCATTTTCAAGGGTTAACTACCAAAGATATTGATGAAGCCCATCACGATAGGTACGCCAGCTAAATCAATAAGGAAGGCACCAACGATTGGAACCACTAGGTAAGACTTAGGTGAGCTACCGTATTTCTTAGTAATCACATCTAAATTTGCCATAGCGTTTGGTGTCGCACCCAGACCGTGACCAATAAAACCACCGGCCATCACTGCCGCATCATAATCTTTACCTAGCACTCTAAATAGAATAAAGAAAGCAAAGAGTGAAATGAAAGCGACTTGGACTAAAACAATAATAATTAATGGTAAAGCTAATGAATAAACTTGTGTTAATTGAATACTCATTAAAGCAAGTGATAAGAATAAACCAAGTGCGACATCACCGATTTGATCATTCAGTTTCAAATCTATGATATTCCAATTAGTATATTCTGAAATATTACGTATAGCTACTGCTACAAACATAGAACCTACATACATCGGTAAACTTTGTCCAGTAAGATTAGAAAATTGATCGCCTATAAATGTACCTAGTGACATACAAAAGGCAATAATTGTTAATTGAATAAAGAACACTTGTGTTGGTTTATATTTCTTATGTAATGTGGCATTTTCTTCAACCTTACTATAATCTTTGAATGAATCATCACTATTTCCAGGTTTAAGGTTATAATGCTTAATCATCAATTTTACTAATGGGCCACCAATTAAACCACCAAATACTAAACCGAGCGTAGCAGCAGCTAAAGCAGCGGTTACTGCAGAATCAATATTGAAACTTTGTTCCAATGTTTGACCATAAGCCGCCGCATTGCCGTGTCCGCCTTCCATTGACATAGAACCAGCAGTTAAGCCTAATAAAGGTTTAATATGGAGTAGCTTCGCCAGTGAAATACCGATAAAGTTCTGACAAATGGCTAAAACGGCACAACAACCGAAATAAATGAGTAGCACTTTACCGCCAATTTTAAATAATTTAAATGATGCACCTAAACCAATGGTCGTAAAGAATACCATCATAAAGAAGTCTTGAATAAATTGTGCGTCGAGTGTAATTTTTAAAATATTAAAAGTATCTAAGACTGCAACTAATATTGCGAATATTAAACCACCAATCACTGGTGCTGGTATACAGACTCTTTGTAAAAAGGAAACGTGATTAACAATAAATTCGCCTAATAAATAAAGCAGACAAGCGAGACATAATGTTGTCACTGCATCTAATTCCAATTTATATTCCCCCTTTTGATAATTTCGCACACTTATCAATAATGAAAGCGCTAAAATTATCCATATTAACCATTATACATACAAAAAATATATATTTCTAGAAAGCATAATATCTTTTTAGTATATATAAAGGTTTGGAGTTATTTATATAAATGGAATTAATGTAACTTATATAATAATTTAAAAGGCACTTTAACTATCACTAAATCCAATATATCGCTATTTCCAAGTTTCTTCTGAGTTAACACATTCTGATTTACGTGCGCGAGATACATAGGGATTTCCTTTAACTGTATATCTTAAATGTTTATGCGTCCATTCGCCTTTATTAGGAATGCCAATTCTTGCACTTTCTTCAATTTCTCGTGGATATTTTCTATTCTTTACATCAATTGATAAACGACATTCGTTAATAGTGGAACCATCAATTGCACGAGGAATGTTAAAGGCTTTCGTCCATTTTCCAGGTCCATTCGTCACTTCATATCCATTTTTATTACGATTCTTAATCATTGCCTCAATACCATCTTCCGGCTCAACAGCGCGAATCAATACACCTTCAGGTACGCCTTCCGTACGTGTTACTAAATTAATTAATAAATGCGTGTGCATGACATGACCATAAATAGTGCCTCCGCGCTTATATAGTGATGTCACTTTAGGTGTTTGCTTGCCTCCAAATCCATGTGCAGCACGATCATCAAAGCCTAAGTATGATTCAGTTTCTACAATATAACCGCTATACGTTTGATTGTTATCTTGATAAATAATCTTAACGCCTAATAATGCTTTAGCAGTTTCTGTCGTTGGTTTAGATACGAAATCCATAATTATTCCTTCTTTCTATCTTTTTGAAAATGAAAAATAAAAAATGCACTCCATCAAGATATAAGACTAGAGCGCTATGTTAAATGTATAGTATTATAGCAATTATAATTGAAGTATCAATGAAATAAAATGAATTAAAATCAAAAGGATAACGTCACATATATTTGACAATTATTATGATAACTCGTTATGCTTTAAATAAATGGGAACTTGAAAGAAGTGAGGGAAAGTGAATAACGTTAAAAAATATCGAGGAGTAAGTAAAATATCCCAATTAGAACTTGCACGTTCAGTTGGGGTCTCACGTCAAACGATTAATATGATTGAGAACAATAAATATAATCCTTCATTGAAGTTATGTATTAATATCGCTAAGACATTAGGTGTAACATTAGACGACTTATTCTGGGAGGGAGAAGATGACAGCGACGGATGAAAGGATAGACGAACAACACCAAATAATTAAAGCTAAACATGGCATTATTAGTTTAAACTTTCTAGGTGCGATTGTCTCTTTTGAGGCAATAAGCGATTTAGAAAGATCGTTTTTATCCCCATTATTGATTGGGAGTCTTTTCATTCTAATCGTAATTGTGTGTAGGTTAACTATTCATAAAGAAACAGCGGATGATTTGTTTATCTATGTTAAAACACATGAAGAGAAAAGAAAACTAAATCGTCAATCCAAATTTAAACGTTTCTGGTTTTGGTTAACATGGATGCTTTTTGTGATATTTACAACTAATTTTATCGTACCAATGATATATAAAGGCCATATTAAATGGGAAATAAACCCAATACTTCTTATTTTTCTTCCAATTTATTTTATTATTTTTATGCTAGAAAATGACAAACGTATTCAAATTACTGAACAATATGTCCCAAGCATTGAAGAAAGAGAAGCTAATCCTAAAGGAATTCTCAGACTCATTCCTAATTACAGATTTGCTGACGAGCAACAAAAACAAACGATTATTAATACATATGCATCAAATTATATTTGGATTATCATTTCTTTGACTATCATTGTGATAATTGATTGTGTTGTGGAATTATTTATGCATCATTTGCCTATTGGTTCAATTATTACAATTATATTTTTAATGATTTCAGGAATAATATTAGCAATTCAATTTTATCGTCTAAAAAAATAATTTCGTTAAAAAATATAACAAGAAAACGCTATCTACAAAAAATATTTTATAGATAGCGTTTTCATTTTTTTATTTATATAAAATGTATGGAATATTATTAAGAAAAGTGTAACAATATGTATGTGAAAAAGTCAGTGCTTAAAATTAATTAGATAAAGAGCGTTACGAGTTGATACAATACAACTAATAAAGTTCATTGTATCGGAGGATTTAAAAATGCTTTATTCCATCTTTATCTTTTTATTAGCAGGTTTCTGTGAAATTGGTGGTGGCTATCTGATTTGGTTGTGGTTAAGGGAAGGGCAATCAAGTTGGTTGGGGTTAATAGGAGGTGCCATACTTATTATGTATGGTATCGTCGCTACATTCAGTCATTTCCAACATTCGGGCGTGTTTATGCAGCTTATGGCGGTGTATTTATTGTCATGAGTATTGTATGGGCATATGTTATTGATAAACAAGCGCCAGATAAATACGATTTAATTGGCGCATTAATTTGTATCATAGGTGTACTTGTAATGATCTTACCGAGCAGAGCCTGATTAAGCGTGTTAAGAGGGAGACGTAAGTAATGAAAGTTGAAGTAGAGAATCAAAATCACGGTATTGACTTAATTAAAATTGACAACGAAGAAACAAACATTGTATTTACGAATTATGGTGCACGCATTGTATCTTGGAAATATCATGATAATAATATTGTGTTGGGCAATAGAGTTGAGGCGGATGAATTCTACCCTCAGAACCCTTATAACTTTGGAGCTACAATTGGACGATACGCAGGTCGTATAGGGAATGCATCATTTACATTAAACAATCAAACTTATCAGCTTGAAGCAAATAATGGACCGCATCAGCTTCATGGAGGTAGTAACGGTTTAGATAAACGTTTATTTGATTATGAAGTAATAGATAATATAACGAATGTAAAGATTATTTTTACTACGCAATTACTTTCTAAAGAAGATGGTTATCCAGGGGATATGACAATTAAAGTGACTCATACGTATGATATGGAACATAGATGGAGGATTGAATACGAAGCTCAATCTAACGAAGATACCCCATTTAATCCAACCAATCATGTTTACTTTAACTTAAATAGAGATAACAATGTCATAGATAACCATAAACTTACAAGTAGCAAATTGAATATGTATCCAATCGACGATACCCATTTAATTTCAAATGATCAAACGATTGATTTAATAGATATTTTCAAGAGTGATAGTATTTATTTTAAAGATATTTTTTCATCTGATCATCCATTAATTACTGAACAGATTCAAGCTAACAATGGGTTAGATCATCCTTTTGAAATTGGCAATCAACAATTTCTTATTGAAAATAACGAATTTGCATTAGATGTTAAAACGACAATGCCTAACATGGTTATTTTTACTTTTAATCATACGTCAGATTGGAAAAGTGATTTCAATATTTATAAAGCACATTCAGGTGTAGCGTTAGAAACACAATTTTTACCTAATGACATTAATATGGATAAAGCACAAGCGAAATCCATCTTAAAGGCAAATGAGAAGTTTTATTCAAAAACGATTTACCATATTGCTGAAAAGAAAGAACAATAAAACAGAAACTCTGACTAGTTAGGAATGAGACATTTATTCTCATTTAACTAATCAGAGTTTTTTTATTTGTGTCTTTTAAGTGCGACGTTACGCATTTTTTCTAACTTTTCAATTCGATGTGGCGATAAATATGGATTTTGAAGTGCATCATTTAAGCGTTTTAAATTTTTACGGTCATTATAATAAATGTCATTGAGCTCTTGGACAGACAATCGTGTATCAGCATCAGCCAATTGAAGCAATTCTAAATTGTCATCCTCATTAACAAAGCCTTCTTTAATGACTCTAAAGTAAAAACCTGTCTTTCCAGATGCAGACATTCGTTTAACCAAATCTGGTATGCCATATTTAGTTTGAATCTTCCAACAAGGTTCACGTATTTCTGACACTTCTATTATCGCTTCACCTAAACGGTATTGATTGCCAAAGTACACCTCAGACTCGTCTAAATCTTCTATTGTAAGATTTTCACCGAACATCGCATATTCAGGTAAGTGCGAGAGGTCTTCTTTATATATAGCATAGTTTGCTTTACTAAAGCTACACACTGCTTTATGAGGCCCACCGTGATCTTTATACGCTTGTTCATCATCTACAAACCCTAATGTAGATAACCACATTTTTCCTGAAAATGGGACTTTATTTAAAGCAGAAAGCATTTGACGCTTTTGCCCATAGTCTAATTCTTCAACCTTTCCAGTAGAAATCGCATAGATAGGAATCATATATGTCACTCCTAACACTGTTTTAAGCAAAAGTTTACTATATTTTATTTGAAAAGATAAGGGATAATCACTAATAAATCTCTACAAGTGCTATATATTTCTTATTATGTCATGTAAAATAATAAGTAAGTAAACATGTAAAGGGGTCTCAGTAAACATGAAAGATTCGCAAGAGCTTAAACGAATGACAGTTGATGATGCTGTTGCTCAAATTACAGATAACATGATTTTAGGCATCGGAACTGGAAGTACCATTGAATTATTGATTCCTAAAATTGCAGAACGTATAAAAGAGGAACAACTTAATATTACAGGTGTTTGCACCTCTAATAAAAGTGAATATCTTGCTAAACAATTAAATATAAATATTGTAGATATTAACGATGTTTCCTATGTAGATTTAGCGATTGATGGGGCAGATGAAGTAGATCCTCAACTTAACTTAGTAAAAGGTGGCGGAGGAGCGCTATTCAGAGAAAAAGTCATCGATGAAATGGCTGAGCGTTTTGTTGTCTTAGTCGATGAAGGGAAAATGGTAGATTACTTAGGTGAAAACTTTAAATTACCAATTGAAGTAGATAAATTTAATTGGTTACATACTACTAAAAAGATTGAATCATATGGCAATATCCAAACTGAACGCCGCATGAATGGTGATATCCCATTTATTACCGATAATGGTAATTATATTATCGATTGTCAATTAAATGAAAAAATAGACCCTTATCAATTCCATGAATTCCTTATTCATTTAACAGGTGTCCTTGAAACAGGTTATTTCTTAGACATCACAGACCAAGTCATTGTAGGGACACAACAAGGCGTACAAATCATTAATAAATAACAAATAGTAAGGTAATAAGACATTTCATTAATAAAGTTAATTCTTCTATATTAATTCGTATGAAGTGTCTTATTTTTTTTTACCTAACATTAGATAATTAGAACTACATAGATATAAAAAAACCACTTCATAGCGAATAATGAAGTGGCTTTAATAATACACGATTTACTTGTTTTTAGTGCTGTCAATTTGATCTTTAGCATTATCTACTACTGATGAACGTCTATCATTTTCATAAGAAGCACTTTCTTTTAAATCATCTTTAACTCGTGACGCACTGTCAGTCGAATTTGTTGTTCTCTTAGCGCCAGACAAATGATTCTTCTTATTCTGATGTGTAACTGAGCCTTCATCTTCAGAAGTAGAGTTATCATCGTCGTCCATATGATCTAAGTAGTTATTAGGTTCAACTTCATCTAAAGATTGATTCGTGTTTCTATAGAAAATGAAGTGAACAATTAAACTTAATAAGTAAAAGACAACCGCTACGATTGTTGTACTTAAAGCAATTACTTTCATTGAGAAGACATCGCCAAGCTCTTCGCTAAATAAGAACACTTGCGCAAATGTCATCGCTGCGTGGAAGATAACCGCAATATAAATTGTACGGCCTCGCGTAGCACGAATCAGTTCACCAATAATCATAGAGAACATAAATGTGTAAAGGAAATGGTAAGCAGCGTATTCAGTACCATAAGTCGTATTCGCTGTCCATACAGAATACATTAAACCAACGATAATAGAAGCGAAAAATGTATTCACTTTAGTTTCTGTAATATTTTGAATGTAAGAACGGAAACCAAATTCAGCGAATAACGCCATAAGAATATGTCCAATTATAATAGTAAATACTGAAACTGATAAATCAGAAGATTGAAGTAAGATGAAACTGTCTGCAAATGCATTAAAGCTGAACATACCAATAATGAAAATAATTAGAGGTAAAATTAATGCAAGTAACATACGTTCCACTACTCTGATATCAATTGATAACTTCAAACCAGCAAGTTGTACTGGTTTATTTTTAAATGCCACAATACAAATGACTGCGGCTATAGCTGGTGTTATATTTTTAATATCAAAAACGAAACGTTTAATACCGATTGTAGCTTGAAAATCTCGTAGGATAATGGATAGCGTCATTGTTACAACGAAAAACACGAAGATTGTTAACGCCCATTGAAATCCTGAAATACGATTAGTCTTCATTTATGTAGCCTCCATTAGGGTAACCGTATAAACTCTTTCTTTAATATTATACATATTACTTGGGTATAAATAAATTGTCCATTTCAAATATCATTAAAATGTAATAGTCTTGAATTATTTTTATCTTATTGAAAACAATTTTTAATGTCTTAAAATGATTAGAATTGGGTATTAAACAAATACAAGGCGATAATGACATGATTGAATTAAATAATGTATGATTTAAATATAATATTTATTTTTTAGGGGGTAGCTTAATGTATACACAAGGTAATCCAAAACTATGGACAGGTAGAATTGATAGTGAAACTGATCCAAAACAGTTTAGACATTTTCAAACAGTAAAATTTGCTAATTTAGAAAAAATGGATACGAACGAAGATAAATCGGGTGTAGGTTTATTAGGTTATGCTGTAGATAAAGGCGTTGAACTGAATAAAGGACGAGTGGGTGCTAAAAAGGGCCCGGATGCAGTAAAACGAGAATTTGCTAAATTGCCTGATTTAAGCGAATGTGAAGCGTTAATTGATTATGGAAATGTCGAATATGAAGATGGTGAACTAAGTGAAACACAACAGGAGATGGCTAAATTCTCAGCTCAAGTGATTAAAAACCACAATCAAACCTTCTTAATTGGGGGCGGACACGATATAGCGTATGCGCAATATTTGGCTACAAGAGAAGTTTATCCTGATGCGTCTATTGGCATTATTAATATTGATGCACACTTTGATACACGTCCAGATGAGACACCAACTTCAGGTACGATGTTTAGACAAATTTTAGAGGAAGATGAACAAGCGGATTACTTAGTGCTTGGATTAGCTCAAGGTGGTAATACACGAGCGTTATATGATTATGCTGATGAAAAAGGAATTATTTATGTCTATGCAGATGAACTCTTACATCAAGTTTCCCCAACGATTAAAGATAAAATTGAACGCTTTATGCATGACCACGATACAATTATGTTTACTATTTGTATGGATGTTATTGATAGTGCCTTTGCTCCTGGTGTGAGTTCGCCAAGCGTCTTAGGTTTATATCCACATTCAATATTTGATATAGGTAAACGTGTGATTTTAAGTGAGAAAGTTTCTTCTATTAGTATTGCAGAAACTAATCCAGATTATGATGTAGATGATCGTACATCAAGATTAGCTGCTAATTTAATTCATCACTTCCTTGTGTAAAGAATTATATGAAATTCTTAGATGAACATTTACTCATTTTGTTGCGACGCTTTCTTGTGGGAAAGGCTTAAGCCTGTAGTCTTATAAAGTCGTTCTTAGATAGATATTCACTCACTTAAGTTGAGATGCTTGCCTAGGGGGCTGGGTCGAGCCTTGGTCTCGACACTTATCCTGCTCCCTCAGGCGTCACTCAACTACGTTTCGTTATCTATCTTAGAACGCCTTACACAAGTGCACGCGCACTAGTGTTCAATATAAAAAACACCAAGAGTTACGCAACGCCATTCGTAGTTCATCTTAGAACTACTTACCTAAGTGTTAGAACACTTAGGTTCATTAAAATTATTGCTTTTAATAACTCTCATAACTAAATAATTTATTATATTAAATTTCAGTCGCTCTTATGTGGAAGAGTGACTTTTTTAATACCGAATAAATATAAGAAATAATTGTGAGAAAAATTTGACAATTGTGATACCATAAAGAAAAAGGGGGGAAGCGCTATGCAGGAGAGATATCAAATCTACTTACAACAATGGAATAAAGATATTTCACAAAATATCTTAGTAGGCATATTGATGGGACTAGCCTTGCTTCCTACCACCATAGCATTCTCATTTATTGTCCACATAAGTCCAACTATCGGCATTATGAGTTGCGGGTTAATGCTCTTCTTCATAAGTTTTCTAGGTGTACGATTGAGTATGGTTTCTGGACCAAGTAGTGGTATTTCTATTGTGGGCGCGCCTTTAGTTGAGCACTACAATGTGCATTACTTAATTGCCGCAACGATTGTAATGGGTATCGTACTTTTTATATTTGGACTATGTCATATAGATAAAGTATTAAAACTAATACCAGATACGGTAGTTATGGGATTTATGAATGCCTTAGGTATTTTATTATTAACTACTCAAATTAAGTATATATTTGGTATCTCTGTTGCGACCTATATAGTCGCAATTGCTACGTTTGTCATTATATTTTTATCTTCTAAATTGATTCGGGCGGTCCCAGCACCGTTGATTGCAATTATTCTTGTATCGGTAGGTAGTTATATATTTAAGCCTCATGTCCAATTAGTCCATGACTTAGCTGACATTCATATTGCTATACCGAAGCTTACTTTACCTACTGAATTATTTCATTATCATGCTTTAAGCGTCATTGTCTTATATGGTTTGACTATGGCTATTATTTCAGTAGTACAAACCAATTTAACGAACGAAATGATGAATGTAATTACTCAAAATCCTACCGATAAAGATAAAGAAGTGGTTGCTCAAGGTATATCAAACATGTTAGTTGGATTATTTGGCGGATATGGCAGTAGTGCACTTGTAGGTCAATCGAAGTTTAATCATAGAATGGGCGCGACTTCGCGTTTAGCAACGTTAGTAACAGGACTACTCTTGCTATCTTGTATTTTCATTTTAGCGCCGATTGTTGGATTGATTCCTATGGCGGTATTAGCTAGTGTCTTAATTACTATTTCACTTAACACATTTGATCGCCGGACGTTCAAGCATTTGCGCGAAGCACCTGTCACACGTACGTTTGTGATGTTAGTTACCATTATTTTAGTTTTAACCACGCATAATTTAGCAATCGGTGTTGTAGCAGGTACAGTCGTATACTATATTGTTCAATTTATTTTGAAAAAGGGAGGACGAAGCACGATATGACAGAATATAAAGATTACGTTCAATGGCGTCGTTTATTTCATCAATATCCGGAAGTATCTAATAATGAATTTGAAACCACTCAACGCTTAAAAGAAATTTTAAAAGAATATGATATTAAAATCATTGATATTCCGCTTGAAACAGGGTTTGTAGCAGAAGTGGGTGACGGTGAACCTTGCATTGCAGTGCGTACAGATATAGATGCCTTACCAATTAAAGAACAAGTAGACCACGATTTTACCTCTTCTAATGAGGGGGCTATGCATGCTTGTGGACATGATATTCATATGGCAAGCATTTTAGCAGTAGCGACACAATTAAAAGCACAAGAATCTGAATTAAAAGGGCGAGTGAAATTCTTATTCCAACCAGCAGAGGAAGTGGGTACGGGTGCATTAGCAATGGCGGAAACAGAGGCACTAGATGATGTCAAAGCGATTATAGGTTTCCATAATTATCCAACTTTAGATATAGGAGGATTTGCGATTAAGTCTGGTCCTATAACGTCAGCCGTGGATCGTTTCGAATTTAAAATTCGTGGGAAAGGTGCTCATGCAGCTAAACCAGAACAAGGTAATGATCCAGTCATGGTGTTAGGTCAACTTATTACTAGTTTACAGACGATAGTGAGTCGTAATTTATCTGCCTTTGATAGTGCGGTGGTTACGATTGGCGAAGTATCTTCAGGTAACACATGGAATGTCATTGCTGATAACGCGTATGTTCAAGGTACAGTGCGTTCATTTAAACCAGAAATTCAAGATCAAATTGAACAACGAATGACTGATATTGCGAAAGGGCTTGAACAACTCTTTAATGTAGAAATTGAACTGGTTTATACGCATTTACCACAGGCTGTGATGAATGATGAGTTCTTAACAGAGCAGGCGAAAGAAGCGGTTAAGAAGGTTGGTTATAACGTCATTGAATTAGATGAACCTTATACTATTGGGGAAGATTTTTCAGGATTATTGGCTAATCATCCAGGTGTGTTTGCGTTTATTGGCTCTAATAGTGAGTATGACTTGCATCATCCTAAATATGATCCTGATGAGCGTATCTTGGAAAAGGTGCCTGAGTATTTCATTACGTTGATTCATCAATTACTTGCTGAGTATGCATAAAAGGTGTGTATTGGTATAGAATAATTTGTTTTGTGTGCTGTTTGGTGGTGCATTTTCAAAAAGAATGATTAAAAGAGCTATGAAGTTGAGTAAATAGTGAGTGATTATTCTATAGGAGATGATTTAACATGGGTGCACAAGATCCAAGAAATAAATTTAAGACGTCAGATTATGAGAAACAGGAACAAGAGGTGCCAGGTTTACAATCTGAGCTTACTCCGCAACCTGATTGTGGCGAGGAATCTTATGTAGGTCACGGTCGTTTGCAAGATTACAAGATGCTTGTAACAGGCGGTGATTCAGCGATTGGACGTGCAGCTGCAATTGCGTACGCGAAAGAGGGTGCTGATGTGGCAATCAACTATCTTCCTAGTGAGGAACAAGATGCGCAAGAAGTTAAAGCAGTCATTGAAAAAGCAGGGCGTAAAGCGGTGCTTATCCCTGGAGATGTACGAGATGAACAATTCAATTATGATTTAGTAGAGAAAGCACATGATGAACTAGGCGGATTAGACAATGTGACTTTAGTAGCGGGTCATCAACAATATCATGATGGCTTAAAAGATTTCGACACTGAATCATTTAAAGAAACATTTGAAACGAATGTTTATCCAGTTTTCTGGACAGTTCAAAAAGCATTGGATTATTTACAACCAGGTGCTTCAATTACGACAACATCATCTGTTCAAGGTTATAATCCTAGTCCAATCATTCATGACTATGCGGCGTCTAAAGCTGCAATCATTTCATTAACGAAAAGTTTCTCTGAACAATTAGGAGAGAAAGGCATTCGTGTGAATTGTGTTGCACCAGGGCCATTCTGGTCACCACTTCAAATTAGTGGCGGTCAACCTCAATCAGCCATTCCTAAATTTGGTCAAGAAACGCCACTAGGTAGAGCGGGTCAACCAGTTGAATTATCTGGTACGTATGTATTACTCGCTTCTGAAGAATCTAGTTACACAACTGGACAAGTATTTGGTGTGACAGGCGGTATTCAAATCAATTAATTAATATATTTTAAGTCTAGGCGAGAGTTGTTGATGCTCTCGCTTTTTTAAATTTTAAAGAAGTGTATGAGTGCTTTAGTTTCGGATGATAACATGCTGATACATATATAACGTCACTATTCGAGGCGAATATATGTAATTTTCATGAAAATAGGTTGACGTTAAATTAGTATTCTTGTAATTTTAAAGTTAAACTGATGTCAGATTATAGAAAGTAGGTCAAATATGGAAGATAGGAAGAAAGGCAATGCCTGGGCATTACTTCCTTTAGTATTATTTATAGCTTTATTTTTAGGTGTAGGTACTATTACAGGTGATTTTACAAGTATGCCGCTTAACGTAGCAATCACGGTCACTGTGATTGTTGCTTTAATAATGAATAGAAAAGAAAAGTTTGTAGATAAAGTTGAGATTTTCACGAAAGGGGCAGGACATTCAAATATCATTTTAATGGTATTTATATTTATTCTGGCTGGTGCCTTTTCAACAACCACTGAAAAAATGGGTGGCGTAACGTCTACAGTTAATTTAGGTCTATCCTTGATTCCTCAGAATTTAATCATTGTAGGATTATTTATCATATGTATGTTTGTTTCTATCTCCATGGGAACTTCTGTTGGTACTGTAGCAGCTATCGCTCCAGTTGGTTTCGGCTTTGCGCAAGCGACTGACATTTCTGCTGCGTTAGCGATGGGTACCGTAGTCGGTGGGGCAATGTTCGGTGATAATTTATCAATGATTTCAGATACAACGATTGCGGCAGTACGTACGCAAAAAACTAAAATGAGTGATAAATTTAAAGTGAATTTTTGGATCGTATTACCTGGTGCTATTTTAACGATTATTGTGCTTTTCTTCTTAACGAACGGTGTAACCATTGATCACTCAAAAAGCTATGACTATAATTTATTGAAAGTTATTCCTTATGTTTTAGTCTTAATTTTAGCGGTGGTAGGCGTTAATGTTATCATTGTATTAATCGGTGGTACATTGTTATCAGGTATTATTGGACTGATAGATGGTTCATTTGGCTGGCAAGGTTTATTAAAAGCAGTGTCTGAAGGTATTATGAGTATGGAAGATATTGCGATTATAGCTTTACTCATTGGCGGGCTAGTTGGTATTATTCAACATAATGGTGGCGTTGACTGGTTGCTTAACTTTGTAAGATCGAAAGTTAAGTCTAAACGTGGTGCTGAGTTTGGTATCGCTGGCTTAGTAAGTGCAGCGGATATTGCGACAGCAAACAATACAATTTCAATCATTATGGCTGGTCCTTTAGCGAAGAATATTGCTGATGAATATGACGTTGATCCTCGTAAATCGGCTAGCTTACTGGATATCTTTGCAGGCTGTTTCCAAGGTTTCTTACCATACAGTCCTCAAGTTATTGCTGCTGCCGCAGTGGCAAGTATATCGCCGTTTAGTGTAATGCCTTATTGTATTTATTCAATTATGTTAGGCGTCTGTGGCGTAATTGCTATTATTTTGCGCTATCCAAGAGTTAAACCTAAGGCTTAACGTAATTATTATGACGAGCTAGTTTTATTTTTTAATTTTCAAAATGAAAAACAAATAATTTAAACATTTTAATAGTTGAAAGTTTGGTACTATTTATAAATGCGTTAAAATAAGAGTAAGAGTGAAAGTAGGTGAAGCAAGTGGCAAAGTATAACGTGGAAAATGAACATGTCGAAATTCATATTGAACGCTTATTAAAATATTCGCCAGAATTAGTTTATCAAGCATGGACAGATGTCAATTTATTAAAACAATGGTTTATGACAACGCAACGTACAAATAAAGTGTTTGATGCAGACATTCATGAAGGCGGCCAGTATCGCATTGTAGATGCTCGTAATGGAAAACAAAATGTGATACAAGGGAAATATGAAGAATTAGTTTCAGATGAATACATTAAAATGACTATCGGCATGCCTGAGTTAAGCGATAATGAAGATGTAATTGAAGTAGAGTTTGAAGAGCGTGAGTCTGGTGGAACACAAATGTTCTTCTTTTATCAATCTTTAGTTGAAAAAGAGCGTCGTTTAACGGCATTAGAATATAAACATAAGAAAAAAGAATATCATGATGCGACTGTACATGGTCTAGAATTAATGTTTGATAAAATGCATGAAGTTCTACATCAGTACGTTGAAGATAATGGATTATTATAATTTCAATAAATAAGCGTCGAATAGATAACTATTCGACGCTTATTTTTTATTTAGTGGGCAGGGGTTGCAGGGGTTACGCTAATTCACCTTTCTCTTTACGCTCGTTATATTTACGTAATAATGTTTCAAAGAAGATATGATAATTAATAAAACTAGAATAATCTGTCCCATCATATAAATAGAATGTATTACTTGCGACATAAACATTGTAATTGGCATGTTGTGCAAGCGTATTATCTTTCATCGTCGTTACAGAAATAAAGTACTTTTGACGGAGCTTCAGCAAATTTGTAATATCAGTAAGCTGTGATGTTTCGCCAGATAACGAAATGATAAAGAACAAATCTTCATCTACTGAACGATTAAGTACCATTTTAATTTCATGTTCATCATGTAACACAATAATATTTTTATGCATAGTTAATAAAATACGTTGTGCTTCTTCAGCTACATTTCTTTGAGCACGTCCTGTGCCGTATAAATAAACAGTTGAAGCATGATTAATTTTATCTGTTAGTAAATGATAATCAACACGGTCTAAATAATTGAATGTTGTTTCAATTTCTTGTTTAAACGCATCTATTGAATCCGTTGGCAATTGACTCAAAGATTCGCTTTCAAATTTCAAATATGATTTGAAATCACTATAGCCATCGAAACCAAGTTTACGTGTAAAACGATGGATCGTAGCGTTGGATGCGTGCGTATATTGAGAAAGTTCATGAATTTTTAACGTTTTACATTTATTGATATTGGTATTAACGAAATGTGCAATTTGAAGGTCATTATCATTTAGTTTATCGAAATTGGCATTTACTCTTTCATCTAATAGCACAATTACACCTCTAATTTTTTCTGAAAATATTTTCACTCATAGAAAACATAAACTGATTATACAAAAATATTTCAAAATCAGTCAACGCCGTTGTATATATGAAAGCGTTTACTATAATATAGAATAAGTTATTAAGAAAACGCTTTACATATTAATATTGTCACAACATAGATTGGAAAGATATGGGGGTAAAAATATGAATGCTATTAAACGTTTTGGGAGCGCAATGATAGTTCCCGTTTTAATGTTTGCATTTTTTGGGATTGTATTAGGATTTGCAACATTATTTAAAAACCCAACCATAATGGGTGGATTAGCTGATCAACACACTTTCTGGTTCAAGTTCTGGTCAGTAATTGAATCAGGTGGCTGGGTCATCTTCAATCATATGGAAATTGTCTTCGTAGTTGGTTTACCATTATCGCTAGCTAAAAAAGCGCCAGGACATGCGGCATTAGCAGCATTAATGGGTTATTTAATGTTCAATACATTTATCAACGCGATTTTAACACAATGGCCGCACACATTCGGTGCCAACTTGGAAAAAGGTGTTGAAAATGTAACTGGATTAAAAGCAATTGCTGGTATTGAAACATTAGACACAAATATCTTAGGTGGTATCATCATTTCAGCGATTGTAACTTGGATACATAACAGATATTACAGTAAAAAATTACCTGAAATGTTAGGCGTATTCCAAGGTTTAACATTTGTAGTCACTATTTCGTTCTTCGTCATGCTACCAATTGCTGCGATTACTTGTGTTGTATGGCCAACCATTCAAAGTGGTATTGAATCAATGCAACACTTCATCATTGCATCAGGATATATTGGCGTATGGTTATATCATTTCTTAGAACGTGTCTTAATTCCAACAGGATTACATCACTTTATTTATGCACCAATTGAGGTTGGACCAGTTGTAGCTAAAGATGGTTTGAAAGCAGAATGGTTCAGACACTTAAATCAATTTGCTGAAAGTAGCAAACCATTAAAAGATCAATTCCATTATGGATTCATGTTACAAGGTAATGGTAAAGTATTTGGTGCTATTGGTATTGCTTTAGCAATGTACTCAACAACACCTAAAGAGAATCGTAAAAAAGTGGCAGCACTATTACTTCCTGCAACTTTAACTGCAGTCGTGGTAGGAATCACTGAACCATTAGAATTCACATTCTTATTTATCGCACCATATTTATTTGTTATTCATGCTTTATTAGCAGCTACAATGGATACAATCATGTATGGTTTTGGTGTTGTAGGTAACATGGGTGGCGGTTTATTAGATTTCATCGCTACTAACTGGATTCCATTAGGTCAAAATCATTGGATGACTTATGTTGCCCAAGTTATTATTGGTTTAATCTTTTCTGCAATTTACTTCTTCGTATTTAGATTCTTAATATTAAAATTCGACATTCCATTACCAGGTCGTCGTGCTGAAGAAGAAGTTAAATTGTTCTCTAAGAAAGATTATAAAGAGAAAAAAGGTGAAGGAAACACTGACAATGCAGGTTTCATTCCAAACAATGAATATGAAGCGAAAGCACATTACTATTTAGAAGGTCTAGGAGGAAAAGAAAACATTAAAGATGTGACAAACTGTACAACACGTCTACGTTTAACAGTAAATGATGAATCGAAAGTAGAAGATAGTAGCTACTTTACACATGATCAAATGGCACATGGCCTAGTGAAAAGTGGTAAGAACGTGCAAGTCGTAGTGGGTATGACAGTACCTCAAGTACGTGAAGCATTCGAACATCTTGTTTACGATGAAAATGATAAAAATAAATCAAAGTAATATAAATTAGATTTAATTTTTAGATAAATAGCCAGTAAATGAATTTATAAGTTCATTTACTGGCTTCTTTATTTACAATACCTTGTAGTCATGTAAAGGCGTTCTTAGATAGATATTAACTCACTTAAGTTGCTACGCGTTCCTGAGGTGCTGTCTCAGCCTGTAGTCTTCGACTAGCACTGCTCCCCTAGGAGTCTTCACAACTACACTTCGTCATCTATCTTAGAACTACTTACGTAAGTGTGTGAACACTTACGTTCATCAATAACTCATACCTCAGGCGTTACTCAACTACGTTTTATTATCCATTTTAGAACTACTTACGCAAGTGTATGAACACTTATGTTTATTAGAAATAGCGTAAAGGCGTCGCAAAGTACGTACCATTTACTTATAAGTAAAAATGGCCATTTCTATATAATTTATATAGAAATGACCTTTTATTTCATAACATGGTCGTGAATGCTTCTTAATATGTTTTTTATATTAAGAAATGTTTGCTTTATGCATTACATGTGTTTTGTACGTAGCTGATAATATATCAATATTGCGACAAGCAATCGTTTGTAGTAATTTAGTGAAAATTTCAGGTGGGCAACATACACTTGCACAGTTATTGTTTAATGTATATTTAATGTCAAATTGATTTGAGAAATAAGTCATAATATCAATTACTTTATCTTTAATAAATGCATCTTGGAGGCCATCAATAGCGACATCAAATCGTTTAGAAGATTGATAAGATTGCTCTGAATCTAATAGCATATTTAAATGCTTAGGTGAAAGAATTTGGTAAATTGAGAATTGATAAAAACTTAAAAAGCTAATGAAGTAGGGAAGCTGTTGTTTAGGCAAGCTTACTTCTAAAGCTGGAATATTATTGTGTTTAATAATAGAGTATTGGAAAGAGTCGCAAAACTTAACATCTTTGCAGACTTTGATTAATTTTTTTCGAGTTGATCTAGATTTCAGACCTACGATGTTGAGCACGTAAGTTTCAAATTTATCTAACAACATGCAATGACCTCCTAATTTATTTATTATATGTAGAACGCATTTAGCTATAAAGACTTAAATAATCGTACGCCGTTCATTAATACACACTGATTGTATCACTCTTTTTGAATATTATCACTAGGACTTTCGAACGAACTTTAATTTAATTTTTTTGTAATATAATCTTAACCATATTTAAACGTTTCGATATAATTACATAACAGTTAATTAAATTTTCAGATTTTTATTAAACTCAAATATTTAAGTTTAGTTTTGAAAAATGAAGCATGAACTGGTTAATTGCATATGTTAAACTTAACTATAATTGTATAGTTTAAAGGAGTAATTATATGTATAAAGCAGTCGTATTCGATTTCGATGGCACCATTATTGATACAGAAAAACATTTATATGAAATCATTAATAAACATTTAAACCATCATCAAGTTGAACCTGTGACATTAGAATTTTACCGTAGTCATATTGGTGGACATGCCCAGGGATTGCATGATTATCTGGAGAACCAAATAGGACAAGATAATAAACAAAAAATTTACGATGAACATAATCAAACCAGTCATGAACTTGAAATGATAGAAACAGTCTCTAAATTAATGGCATATTTAAAACAACGTCATATTCCAATGGCGATAGCGACAAGTAGTTACAAAAAGGATATTATGCCTACTGTACAAAAGTTAGGATTAGACGAATATATTAACGTTATTGTTGGGCGTGAAGATGTAGAAGCGGTAAAGCCAGATCCAGAATTATACTTAACTGCAGTACAACAGCTTAATTATTCACCGGCACATTGTTTAGCTATAGAAGATTCAGCTAATGGTGCCACTGGTGCTACAAATGCAGGACTTGATGTAATTATTAATACAAATGAAATGACTGAAGCGCAAGATTTTTCATCCATTCCATATGTTGGTAAAGATTTAAACTTTGATGAGATTATTGCACGCTTTTTTGAAAAGGATAAGGAGTAAGGGCATATGTCTTGGCAAATTATCTTATTCTTCTTAGCGGGACCAATCATTATTGGTATTGGTAATTTAGTATTAGGCCCTATATTTAGTAAGCACATCCCATTTAAAGTACAACTTCGTTCGTTTATAGTAGGTACAATGATTTATTTAATTTTAGCCACGATAGGTTATTTCCTGTTATTACAAGGTAGAATTTAAAAATAAGCCTTAACCTCATTTTGTATGTATATGAAATGAGGTTAAGGCTTTTAATATAGCTTTTAAATAATTAATTTTAAAATAATAGTTACTATTAATAGTACAATCAGTATTAAATCAATACCTACCATTACAGTAAAACGCGTGCTTTTAACTCCTTGAGATTGAGCTTGTTTCATTGCTTTGTAGTTTGGAATTAAACTAAGCAATAATAAAACTATAATTAAGATAATACCTATCGTTACTGACATTAATGTGTACCTCCATTTCTTTTTTCAATGATTTCCCATACGAATCCAGCAATAAGACCTACAATCAATCCAATAATCACACCAATTTGAATTGTGAAAAATAATGCACCAATAATTAAGAAAAGGATGGTTGAAATAGATAATGTTATTCCAAACTTAATTTTACGCGCATCAGAATTAAATATTGAAAAAACGATAATATATAGTACAAAAAAAGTTAACGTAGCTAATAATGTTCTAATAAGTAGAGGACTTATTGTGTCATGTTTAGCTGAAAAATAATTTAATAAGAAAAATATAATACCAAAGAATACGGATAATGTAGCACTCTTTTTAGCTAATGCTTGCATGTTAATATGCTCCCTTAATTAATCTATGAAGAGTATAACATATTCTATTTTACCGAAATTGATAGATCTAATTATTAGAAAATTTAACATCATATTTAATAAGAAGATAGTAAATTTTGTAAAAAGTGAAATTTTTCAATTAAAAAAATAGTAAAAAGTAACTCGCTTTAACGCATTAAAAAGGCTTGAAATCAATGTTTTTGAAAATTTGCAAACACTAATCATGACAGTAATGGAAGCGATTTCAAATATTTGTAAAATTTTTGTTTTAATTTTGTCAAATTATAGTATAATAACTTCAATAAGGTAAAGGATGTTTTTTTAGGGAAAGAGGGAAAGCAAAAAGAGGTTTTCTGAAAATAAAACTATTCCACCTTAGATTAAATAGAGATGGGGTTATTTTATATGGATAACAATGAATTACATAGGGGGCTAAGTGCACGTCAAATTAGAATGATCGCACTTGGTGGGACTATCGGTGTTGGTTTATTTATGGGAGCAACTAGTACAATTAAGTGGACTGGTCCTTCAGTTATCTTTGCGTATTTAATCGCAGGTATCTTTTTATTTTTAATCATGAGAGCAATGGGGGAAATGATTTACTTAAATCCAACAACTGGATCTTTCTCTACATTTGCAAGTGATTATATCCATCCAGCAGCTGGTTACATGACAGCATGGAGTAATATATTCCAGTGGATTGTTGTAGGTATGAGTGAAGTTATTGCCGTTGGTGAATACATGAACTATTGGTTCCCACATTTACCAGGTTGGATTCCAGGTGTGATTGCGGTATTACTTTTATTAGCAGCAAACTTAACGTCTGTTGAAGCATTTGGTGAATTTGAATTCTGGTTTGCAATGATTAAAGTAGTAACAATCTTATTAATGATTATTGCAGGTCTTGGTTTAATCTTCTTTGGTATTGGTAACGGCGGCCATCCAATTGGTATTTCTAATTTATGGTCTCATGGTGGCTTCATGCCAAACGGTTTAGTAGGATTCTTCTTTGCATTATCAATCGTTATTGGTTCATACCAAGGTGTTGAATTGATTGGTATTACTGCAGGGGAAACTAAAGATCCTCAAAAGAATATTAAAAGTGCGGTTAACGGTGTTATCTGGCGTATTTTAATCTTCTATATTGGTGCTATTTTTGTAATTGTTTCTATATACCCTTGGAATCAATTAGGAAACATTGGTAGCCCATTCGTAGCAACATTTGCTAAAATTGGTATCACTTTCGCAGCAGGTTTAATCAACTTTGTAGTATTAACAGCTGCATTATCAGGTTGTAACTCAGGTATCTTCAGTGCGAGTCGTATGATTTTCACATTAGCTCAAAAAGGTCAAATGCCTAAAATCTTCACTCGCGTAATGAAAAACGGTGTGCCATTCTATCCAGTACTAGCTATTGCTATTGGTATCTTAATCGGTGCATTATTAAATGTTATTCTTCCTTTATTCATTAAAGGTGCAGACAGCATTTTCGTATATGTATATAGTGCTTCAATTTTACCAGGTATGATTCCTTGGTTTATGATTTTAATTAGTCATATTCGTTTCAGACAATTACATCCTGAAAAAGTTGAAGGGCATCCATTCAAAATGCCTGGTGGTACTCCAGCAAGTATCATTACTATTATTTTCTTATTAGTAGTACTTGTAGGTATGTTATTCAACAAAGATACTGTAGTATCTGTTATTATCGGTATTATTTTCTTAGCAGGCGTAACGGTTTACTATTTCATCCGTGGACACCACAAAAATGATACATCACGCAATCTTAAATAATAAAACTGAAAATAAACTATAAACAACACATTATTCAAAAAAGGCTGAGACAAATAAAAATGTCTCAGCCTTTGCTAATATATTGGCAGTAGCTGACTGGTTTGAAAATACGCTTAAATCAAGCTTTTTTCAAATCTAGTCATCTTTGCCGGGGTGGGACGACGAAATTTATTTAATTTCTGTCCCACTCCCTTTTTTATACTGTCTTAATGTTTAAATTCTATATTTGATAAATGTTTTCGATAATTATCTAAAGCCATTTTCGATTGAGTAATATAATCTAATGAAGACTGATAATTTAACGCCACATAGCGATAAAACAGTACATCAATCGTATACATTTGTGCAAATAAAGAAGTGGTTGCGCCCATGCGTAAATCATTTTCATCAGAATGACCGTAAGTTAATACCAACTCAGATTGACGTGCTACTGGATTATTATCAGAACTTGTAATAGCAATAATAGGAATATGATAGTCAGCAACGACTTTCGTCATCGCTTGTAATTCGCTTTGTTCACCGTTATTTGTAATAAAGATCACACAATCTTTATTACTATGCGTTGATAACATTGTCGTAAACAGATGTGTTTCTTGAATAAGTTGAACATTTAAACCTACGCGTGACAATTTTTGATATAAATCAGTGGCACAAACGAATGAAGCACCGTATCCGAAGATAAAGATAGTTTCTGATTGTTTGAATTTATCGCAAATCTTATCAATAGTGCTATCATCTGTAAACCTCGCACTCTTCTTTAATGCTTCTTCTGCGCGTGCACATAGCTTCTTTTTCAATGTCTCGACAGGTTCATTGTTCACAAGTTCTATATTATAAGGTGTCACTTGTTTAGGAAATAAAGTTTTTAATTCATTTCTAAGTACTTGAAAGCTTGCATTAATCAATTTCTGACTATAACGATTTAGCGTTGAGACACTAATGTCTAGTTCTTCAGCGACCTCTTGGTTGGACATCCGTAAGAGGGCATGCGGTGAATTTAATATGAAACGTGATAATTTTTTCTCATTTTTAGAAAATGAATTATAATTCTCATCAATGATATATAAAATATTTGTCATCTAATCACCTAATTTGTCTAAGTTTCTCATTTCTTTAGTCGTACCGAAGAAATATGTGAATACAAATCCTCCAATATAGGCAGAAACTAAGCCGATAATATAGCCAAGATATTTTTGGTGTGCGATTAAAGGTAATAAAGAGATACCACTAGGTCCAATAGCGGTAGCACCAATGTGACCGATGCCTCCGATTACTGCACCTCCAATACCACCACCAATGCATGCCGTAATAAATGGGCGACCTAATGGAAGCGTTACCCCATAAATAAGGGGTTCGCCAATACCTAAGAAGCCGACTGGTAAAGCACCTTTAATAGCATTGCGTAAGGTTGTATTCTTTTTACATCTCACCCAAAGGGCAAGTGCAGCGCCTACTTGTCCAGCGCCAGCCATAGCTGCTATTGGCAATAAATATGTAGCGCCTGATTGATTAATCAATTCGATGTGTATTGGGGTGAAAATATGATGTAATCCTAACATCACGAGTGGTAGGAAGAAAGCACCAATGATAAAGCCACTAAATGGTCCACCTACGCCAATGACCCAATTGACAACGCCAACTAAACCATCTGAAATGAAGCCAGCAATAGGCATAATAACAAAGATCGTTAATAGACCGATTATTAATAGTGAAATAGTAGGAGTTACGATAATATCAATTGAATTTGGGACTACTTTATGTAATCGTTTTTCAATTAAACTTAGTAACCATACCGCTAGGATGACACCGATAATCCCACCTTGGCCGGCAAGTAATGGTTCCCCGGTAAAAATATTTTTTATAGGGTGTTCTGGAGTAATACCTGTTAGTAATGTGGTACCCCCGATAACGCCACCTAAACCTGGAGTTGCTCCGAAGACTTTAGCAGCATTGAAACCAGTAAAGATGGCTAAGTAAGCTAACATCCCATCTTTAATCACATTTAAAACCGCAACGAGTTGTTTCACCCAATCAGCAGAAATCGTACCAGCTGTGATGAAATTATTTAGAACGGCAGCAATACCACCAATCAAACCAGCACCTATAAAAGCTGGAATTAAAGGGATAAAAATATTGGCAATCGTTTTTAAAATTTGATTCATTTTGCTTTGTTTACGTTTGCTAGTATACGACGCTTTATTTTCTTGTGCTTGTTGTTCAATACGTCGCTGATGACTTTGTTCATGAGAGATGTCTTCGCCTAATTGTGTGCCACTTACTTTAGCCATCTCTTGCGCGACTTTATTTACAGTTCCAGGGCCGACGACGATTTGAAGACGTTCATCTTTAACAACTCCAAGCACACCATCTATCTTCTTTAACTCAGTATAATCAATTTTGTTATCATCAATAATTTTTAAACGTACACGTGTCATACAATGAATAATATTACTAACGTTTTCAATTCCTCCCACAGCATCTAAAATGCGATGGGCGAGTTGTTGTTCTTTGTTCATGCGCAGTGCCTCCTTAAGATTTGATAGCTTGTTTAATCACTCCGTTGTGATTTAATAATCTTAATTTAGCGTCTTCTTTAGTGGTATCACATAAGTTCATTACAATGGCTACTTTTAAATTAGAATCAGCGCGTTCATATAAATCAAAAGCTTCGTCATAATTTAAGCCACATATATCTTCGATAATATGAATCGAACGTTGCTCTAATTTATAATTTGTTGGTTTCACATCAACCATTAAGTTATCATATACTTTTCCAATGCCTATCATAGTTAATGTAGAAATCATATTTAGAACGAGCTTTTGAGCAGTACCAGATTTTAATCGGGTGGAGCCAGCTAATACTTCAGGACCCACTGGTACTTCAAGAGGAAACTGAGCTAATTTACTCATCTCACTATTGGTATTACATGATAATGCAACTGTCATTGCATTTAATGAATTTGCATACTCAAGTGCGCCTTTAACGTAAGGTGTACGACCGCTCGCTGAAATCCCGATTACTACATCTTTTTCAGTTAAATGAATATCCTTTAAATCATTAGCGCCCATTTCAAAGTTATCTTCTGCGCCTTCTACAGCTTCAGTCATTGCTTGTTGTCCACCTGCAATAATTCCCACCACTTCTGTAGGTTGAGTATTAAATGTAGGTACACACTCAGCAGCGTCTAATACGCCTAGGCGACCACTAGTGCCTGCACCGATATATATAAGGCGACCGTGACTACGGAAACGTTGTATCGTTTGTTCAATAACGTCGCGTAATTGTGGCAGGATTTGTGCTACGACTTGTGCCACTTGTTGATCCTCTTGATTCATTGTATTAAGTGCGTCTGAGATAGACATTTCATCTAAATGCATCGTGTGCTGATTTCTGCTTTCAGTTGTTAAGTGTTCCATAGACAGTCCTCCTTTTCAGAAATAATATCAAATGTGTCGCCCGGTTGAATCAAATCAAGAATGTATAAATCTTCAGAAGATACAGTAGCCACATGATTAATATTGGGGTGACTAGGTAATTCTGATTTAATAATTTGAAGTTCACCTTCATAGCGCTTATTTAAAAGGTTATCGATGGTAATGGTACCTTTCTTACGTACACCATCATGGTGATGATCTGGTTCAATAGTAAGATGATTTATCGCTCTCGCCTCTTTGGAGCGAATAAGATGTTCTGGTGCATCGATACGCGATGTATGAGTTCTAAATATGAGTTCTGCATAGGCAGAAGAGTAAGATGAAACGTTAATAACGAAATGACGATGAAGTATCATTTGAGCTAAAGCCTTAGCTTTATCATCGCTAATAGCTAAATCACCAATCATAATGTGATGGATACCGATAGTAAGTAATGAGTGTGCAGCTAATAATGTAGGTGTTGATCTATGGTGTTCAATAGTAGGTAAACCTTTAAATAAAGGTCTTCTTAGTATGGTACCTGGAATAAAAGCAATAATCTGCGCTTCCTTATCATATTGAGTAATTAATTGGTTACGTTCTTGTACACTACTCAGTGATAGGCCCGTATCTGGTCTCGGATAATAATTATGGCAGTATAGTATTTCAGGTAAATGTTCTTGCGTGTAAATTGATTTAAGTATATCTGAAGTTATTGTGCTAGCATTTAAGCAACATTTTAAATTATGTGTGTAAAGTTCATGTATTAGAGCCATATTTAAATGGTCATCTATTCTGATCGCAAAATCCCCATTTGGATACTGTTGTAAAAAACTGTAAAGTTGTTGATTAAGTAAAGAAGGATGGAGATCAATAATGTAGGTTACAGGCGTGTCCTGTAATAATTGGCATAATTCTCCCAAATATGTCAATTTTGTTTCTTCATTCTCCTCAGGAATTTGTAAAGATGTAAATATATAACGGTAACCTTTGCTTATCATATTTAAGATGTATTCTTTATTTAATGGTTCACCTAAGTACACTGAGAAACCCAACATATAGCTGCCTCCTAAGTTACATTAATCTAGCCTCATTATATCGTTTTGCTAGTGTAAAGACAATTTACGTTAAGGGCAACCTCTTTTCAAAATAGGTGGAGGTTTATAATTCATTAAATATGCTTTGGATAGTGATATAAGTTTGATAAATGCGACGATGACGTTCATGTAAATCGCACAGCAATTCTCCCTGTTGAAAGTGATGAAGAGGTTGTTGATGTAGGGAATGAAGTAATTTCTGATAAGTAGTAAATGCCGAAGCGGGAGATAGATGTATAGTGGGATTGGCAATATCCTCGTGCTGTTGCAAATTAGCTTCCGAATAATAAGTGTCGACGATTATATTGAATTGTTCAATAGCTTGAATGAGTCGTTTTGGCTCCATGAAATAATAATATTTTATTGTTTCAACAAGTGTCAGTAAGTCTATTAAATTATGTTGATAGTTAATAGGTAATTGTGAGTTGGTCATTGAGTTACTCCTTTTAGGAAAATGGGGGAGAGTAAAGCGGAGATGAAATATAGGATAATCGAGTAAGAAGAACGCTTTAAAAGTAGTTAGTGTTCTTCTTACTCTGCTGGATTTAAAAAATCAGTGTAGTTATGAATAGTAATGTCGTAAGTTTTAATCGTTTTTTCGAAAGAATAAGAAATATCATAGATATCAAGTACAGGTAATTCACGTGTACGCCCAGATCCGATTTCATAAATGATAGCTAACCATATACCATTGCGACAAAGTAAGCCTATAAAAATAACATTTTCGGCAATAAACTTATTATCTTCTTGAAAATCAATTAACATGACGTGACGTTCATTGCTATAAATTAAAATGTCGGCGAATAATTTAGGCAAGGTAATATCTTGAGTATCTTCAAATTTAATGAAATCATTCATATGTCTTAATGAATGACGAAGTCGCACATTAGATAAATTCAGGCATTGGTTGATAATAGTTTCGATTGACTCTGAATATGGTAGCGTTGAATATGATTTGCTTTCTATTAAGGTTAAAAATAAGGCAATGATCTGTTGTTCGTTTAAATTGAGCTGAATACTTCCTTCATTATTATGTATTTCGTAACCCCCGCGTTTACCTTTAGAAGTGTATAGTTGAACGCCTTTTGCTTCTAATTCAGCCATATCTCGAGTGATTGTCCGCACTGAAACATTAAATTGTTGCGCTAATTCTGAAGCTTTGACTTTGTGTCCTTGTTTAATAGCTAAAATAATTTGATTCTGTCTTTCTTGTTTATTCAATATTTTCACCGCCTGGACATTACATATCAGGCTGGAGACAAACCCTTTCACTCATCGTCACCTCATACGTCACATCGGTCACTTAAGAATAGTAAGTTCCCATCGTTACGCATTTCGTTTCCTTGACTGATAAAGGTTTTCTTTCAGCCTTTATAATTAAGGTTACTTTAATATCGATTATGCGTTACTTATTACATTAATTATAACATAAGACTGAGATAGAAGACATTTAATCACTTATAGTAGATTTTAAGTGTAAAAATAAACATAATTTATTTGGAAAACGCTTACATATATAGTTTTTTTATGCTAATATAATATTTGTAACAGGGGAGAACGAATTCAGACAAAGGGGTAGAAGCTATATAACAGATAGCTTATTGTGAATCGTTCGGGTTACATCGAAACATCTTCAATATTTATTACTTACTTTCCTTTCTATTTGTCGGCTAGCAGATGACTAGCCGATTTTTTTTATTTATGTAACTTAACCTATAAAGAAATAGAATTTTAAGATAAAATAAAATGAAATAATATAAATGGGGTGCAAGAGATGGAACTAAACCAACTTCAACATATCGATCAACACATTGCACAATGGCTTGAACATTTAGACAATGTGATACCTAATTTAATTGCTGAAATGACTACCGATACTAAAGTAGACCGCTTTGATTTAGTAACCAATGTAGATAAACAATTACAACAACAATTTGAGGACTACCTTGTTGAACATTTTCCTGGCCATCAGTTATTGGGCGAAGAAAAAAATAATGATTCAATTAAACCTTATGAAGGTCACTTATGGATTATGGATCCAATTGACGGCACGGCTAATTTAGTTAAACAGCAAGAAGAGTATTGCATTATTTTAGCTTACTTTGAAAATGGCGAACCACAACTTTCTTATATCTATGATTATCCACATCGGAAACTTTATAAAGCGATTAAAGGTCAAGGCGCTTATGTGAATGGACAACCTTTACAAGCACCAAAAGAAGTAAAATTGGAAGATGCAATTATTTCTTTTGGCTCAGAATATATTAATGATCGTGCAAATAAAGCGTTATATAAAGCGGCATTTGGTGTGAGATACATTGGTGCATGTGGATTAGATTCAATACGTGTCATTAAAGGTCAATTTGGCGCACACTTTAATACAGATCCTAAGCCATGGGATATCGCAGCACAATTCTTATTTGCTGAACAATTAGGATTAAAAATAACACGCCTAGATGGTGGACCTTTAGATTATGCTAAAGGCGGACCATTTATTATTAGTAATAAAGGATGTCATGAAGAAATGTTATCTATTTTAAATGAAGGAAGCGGTTATTTGAAATAGCTGATAGATTATCTTATTTTAGTGAAAATTACAACTTGAGATGTATAGAAAATAAATAATTTTCATATATAATGATATAGATATATAATTCACAAAATAAGATAGGAGTGGTAGGATGCGTAGCACTCGAAATAAAATGAGCCTGCCCGTCAAAATTCTACTATGGCTAATTGGAATTTTAGTAGTATTAGCCATTGCAGCAGTTATATTCATAGGAGCCAGTATTTATATTACTGGTGACAAAATTCATAACCCTTTAAATCGTCAGCACTCAGAATTGCGTACTAAAAATGTTAATTTAAACAACGGTGATCCATTTACAATTGCATTATTTGGTGTCGATTCTGATGCCCAACGTAAAAGTGCCAATGATGGAGAACGTAGTGATACAATCATGTTGCTATCTATAAATCCAGCTAAAAAGACTACAGAAATTGTAAGTATCCCACGTGATACGCAAGCACAGATTGTAGGACATAACACTACTGAAAAAATTAATCATGCCTATGCTTATGGTGGACCAACAATGGCAGTTAAATCTATAGAGAAATTAATGAATGTGCCTGTTGACCATTATGCCACTGTAGATATGGATGGATTACATGAGATGATTGATGCTCTAGGTGGCGTCGATGTAGTAAGTAACGATACATTTTCTTTCAATGGTACTCAGTTTACTAAAGGTCAAACAACGCACGTAGATGGTAAAACTGCTATGGAATTTATCAGAAGTCGTAAAGAAGAAGGTGCAGGTGGAGACTTCGGTCGTCAAGAACGTCAACAATTGGTCTTACAAGCGATGGCTAATAAAATGACTAGCGCCTCTGCATTGACACATTTCCCTTCATTAATAGGAGAAATTCAAAAGAATGTAACTACAGACTTAACGTTAAGTGACATGAATGCAATTAGAAGTAATTACAAAGATGCCAATAATACTGTCAATCGTCATCAATTAGATGGCCAAGGTGGCATTCAAAGTGATGGCTTATGGTACTTTATTCCAAATGATTCGTCTAAGCAACAAGCTTCAGATATACTCAATAATAATTTAAATAACTAACTAGTTAACTTCATAAACACGCTTGCTCTAACTTTACTTTTAAACGAAGAGTAGGCGTGTTTGTTTTTTTACTTTTTATGAAAATATAGTTTGTAATTTTACAAAAAAGGTACAGTAAAGTGATTTAAATAAACTTAATTATTATCATATTTTAAAACTTTAAATATTGAAAAAATTTATGAAACTATTAACATTATTCACAAATAGTTATACAATTAAAGTAATTCTATGTTCAATATATGTGGGGTATTGGAATGGAATATTTTTTAATTAGTTAATTTTACGGTAAAAAATATAGATGGGGTGGAAAGTATGCAAGAACATTTAATCGTAACGCTTGACGGTACAGATTATCTTGTGGAACCTGGAACGAATTTACTTGAATTCATTAAATCTCGTGATACTTTCGTGCCTTCAATTTGCTATAACGAATCGATGGGACCAATTCAAACATGTGATACATGTATGGTTGAAATCGATGGCAAAATTGAACGTGCGTGTAGTACGGTTGTAGATCGTCCTATGACAGTTAATACACAAAATAATGATGTAAAAGTAAGTCAAAAAGAAGCATTAGATAGAATCTTAGAAAAACATATGTTGTATTGTACAGTATGTGACTATAACAACGGCGACTGTGAAATTCATAATGCTATGGACGCATGGGGTTTACAAGAACAATCATATGAATATAAAGAAAAACCTTATGAAAAAGATTATGGTCCATTCTATCGTTATGATCCAGACCAATGTATTTTATGTGGACGTTGTGTCGAAGCATGTCAAGACATCGAAGTAAACGAAACAATTTCAATCGACTGGGATCGTGAACATCCTCGTGTAATCTGGGATAATGATGTACCTATTAACGAATCTTCATGTGTATCTTGTGGTCAATGTGCAACAGTTTGTCCATGTAACGCAATGATGGAAGTTAATATGGAAGGTAATGCAGGTTATATGACTGATACTGAACCAGGTTCATTAGCAGCTATGATCGACTTAACTAAGAAAGCTGAACCAGGCGATGGTTTATTATTCGCAGTTTCAGATTCAGAAGCAGAAATGCGTAAAGAACGCATTAAGAAAACGAAAACAGTTTGTACATATTGTGGTGTAGGTTGTTCATTTGATGTATGGACGAAAGATAGAGAAATCTTAAAAATGCAACCGTCACACGATTCACCGGCAAATAAAATTGCAACATGTGTGAAAGGTAAATTCTCTTGGGGTCACATCAATTCAGATCAACGTTTGACTAAACCACTTGTTAGAAAAGATGGCGAATTCCATGAAGTTGAATGGGATGAAGCACTAGATGTAATTGAAACAAACTTCAAACGTATTAAAAACGAATACGGTGGCGATCATTTAGCATTTATCGCTTCTTCTAAAGGTACAAACGAAGAATCATACTTAATGCAAAAACTTTCTCGCCAAGTATTTGGCTCAAATAACGTTGATAACTGCTCTAGATATTGCCAAGCACCAGCAACAAAAGGATTATTCCGTACTGTTGGTCATGGCGGTGACTCAGGTTCAATTGATGATTTAGAAAGAGCAGCTATGACAGTATTAATCGGTACAAATACTGCAGAAGCACATCCAGTAATTGCCTCACGTATTAAACGCGGTCAAAAATTATTTGGCTCAAAAATGCATGTATTTGATATCAGAAAACATGAAATGGCTGAACGTGCCGATGCATTCTATCAACCTAAACCAGGTACTGACTTAGTATGGTTAGGTGCTGCAACGAAATATATTATTGATAATGACTTACATGACAAACAATTCTTAAATGATTGGGTAGATAACTTTGATGAGTATTATCAATCATTAGATCTATTTACAATGAAATTTGCTGAAGAGGCAACAGGTATTCCTAAAGAACAAATCATTAGCTTTGCTGAAGAAGCGGCTAAAGCAGAATCAATGTCAATTTGTTGGGCTATGGGTGTTACCCAACAAGATATCGGTAGTGATACTAGTACGGCAATCTCAAACCTATTACTTGTAACGGGTAACTATAGAAAACCTGGTTCAGGTGCATATCCATTACGTGGTCACAATAACGTACAAGGTGCGAGTGACATGGGAAGTATGCCGGACCAATTCCCAGGTTATCAAAAAGTAGATAATGATGAAGTAAGAGCTAAGTTCGAAAAAGAATATGGTGTGAAATTAAATCCTAAACCAGGACGCGACAATCACCAAATGATGGAAGGTATCCATAACGGCGAAATTCAATCATTATACTTATACGGTGAAGATACTGGTATTGTAGACTCAAACATCAACTTCGTACAATCTGCATTAGAAAAAGTAGACTTCTTAGTTGTACAAGATGAGTTCTTAACATTCACAGCAACATATGCTGATGTGGTATTACCAGCAAGTCCATCACTTGAAAAAGACGGTACATTCACTAATACTGAACGTCGTATTCAACGTATTAATAAAGCTTTACAACCATTAGGCGACTCTAAACCAGACTGGGAAATCTTCCAATTAATCGCTCAAAGAATGGGTGCAAATTGGAACTATCAACATCCTTCAGAAATCATGGATGAAATTGCACGATTAACCCCTTCTTACTCAGGTGTAAGTTATGATCGATTAGAAGGCTTTAATAGTTTACAATGGCCTGTTGCTCCAGATGGCACAGATGAACCGACATTGTATATGAACGGCTTTAACTTTGAAAATGGAAGAGCAAAATTATTCCCATTAACATTTGATAACTTCTTCAAAGAAGATGAAGTTTACGATTTACACGTAAATAACGGTCGTGTACTTGAACACTTCCATGAAGGTAATATGACTTATCAAACTGAAATGGTTAAATACAAAATGCCTAACGCATTTGTTGAAATTTCTCCAGAACTTGCCAAAGATCGTGATATTCACGAAGGTGCTGAATTAAGATTAATTTCAGAAACTGGCGAAGCAACATTAATCGCAACAATTACAGATCGCGTAAAAGGTAAAGAAATCTACATTCCATTAAATAACGATGCGATGTCTAACGGTGACTTAGGTGCTATCAATAAATTAACAAACAGTGATGTTGATAAATATACTGATACACCATCATATAAACGTACAAGTTGTCGTATGGAAGTATTAACACGTAAAGGTAAATCACCATTGAATCCAACCAACTTCCGTGTTGATAAACACCGTCATCCGCAATATAGTGTCCAAGTACAGAAAAAATGGGAACGTCCAGATTATGTTTTCCCAGGAAATGTGGTGGATAAATAATGGCTGAAAGAATTACTAAAATTAACCGTTTAGAAAAGTCCGAAGAGCAAATTAAACAAGAAAGTTTAATTGAAGTAACAGACGCAATTGCTGAAAATAAAGATAGTATTTTAAAAGCAATACGTATTGTTAAAGCACTTGACGAAGCTAAAATTCTTGATTTAATGAATGGTGGAATTAGAGGCCGTCAAGTAATTATCAATAAATTTATGACTGAACTTAATAAAGATTTATATGCTGGGTTAATTACTAACTTAGCGCCTATGGTCTTTATGTTAGGTGAGTTAAATGTTCAAGAGTTAAGCCAATTCTTGAATAAATTAAATAAAGGTCTTCACGTGGCAAACCAAGCTAGCCCTAATGCTAAAACGTCTGTACGTGGTTTAATGGGTGTGCTTAAAGATGATGATATGAACCGTAGTTTAACTTATATGTTGAATTTGCTTAAAGGTATGTCTAGAGGCGAAGACTAATTCAATACACATAAGAAATCCTTTTTAGGAGTAGTACGCTAAGTATCTCACTCTTAATAAGGGTTTCTTTTTCATTATTTTGTAAACCATTGAGACATAAATTGTGGTATGGTTGGTTATATATGAATTTACATAAAGGGGTGAGGACTTATTCATCCAAAAGCACTTAAAATGATGACAATTCTTTCTAATATTTTTATCGTATTAGGAATTATTTTTTTAATTATGATGCAATTGGTTTTGGCTATTTCAATGTTTGCAGTATCTTTAGCAATTAGTTTAGTCATATTTAACGTCATGTTTCGTGATCGTACAGGTATGAAAATTGTAATTAATCTATCTTTTGCAATTGTAGTGATTGTTATAATGATTGCTTATTTCTTTTTATCTAAATAAGCTAAACAGGAGATTAACGTAGCTATGAAGAAATATAACCATTTGAAGTTTCCCATGATATTGTTAGTACTGGTGTTAATTGCTTTAGTAGTATTATTGATTTTTAATAAAAAAAATATTTTAAGAAGTGATCTTAATTATCATTTTCAGGAAGCAGTAAGTAAACAAACACAATCAGATCTCACCAATACAATCGATAAAAATGGTGATTTTACTGCAGCAAGTGATACTGAAGTGAAACAAGCGATGCAAATTAAGAAACATGATAATGATTTAAAATATATGGACCTTTACCAGACAGTGCCAATGTCGAAAGAAGAAGTGACGCATATACTTAAAGGTAAAGGTATTTTAGAGAATCAAGCGAATGCTTTTATAGAAGCACAAGATAAATATGGTGTGAATATTCTTTATTTAATTAGTCACGCAAGAGTGGAGACGGGTAATGGTAACTCTGAGCTTGCTCAAGGAATTAAAGATGGAGATAATGAATACTATAATTTCTTTGGTATTGGCGCTTTCGATGAAGCCGCTGTGCATACTGGTAAGAGTTATGCCAAAGAACAAGAGTGGACGTCACCGCGTAAAGCTATTTTAGGTGGTGCTAAGTTTATTCGCTCAACTTATTTTGACAATGAACAACGTACGCTCTATCAAATGCGTTGGAATCCACAGAATCCAGGACAGCATCAATATGCAAGTGATATTGAATGGCCAGATAAAATAGCTACGTACATGAAAGAATATTATGACCATTTTGGCATTAAAAAAGATAAAATAAGACGTAACTATTACATATCCAAAAATTGAAAATGAGTAATTTAAAGTGAAAAGAGCCTGTGACATGATTAAATGTAACAAGCTCCTTTTACATTTTAATATCATTGAAAGTTTGAATTACCTAGAGCATATTAAGGGTATAAGGCAATATGTTAAAATGAATAAGAATTTAAATTCTGAGGTGTAAATAAATGAAAATTGCAATTATAGGTGCAGGTATTGGAGGGCTTACTGCTGCTGCACTATTACAAGAGCAAGGACATGATGTCAAAGTTTTTGAAAAGAGATCAACCATTCAAGAAGTGAGTGCAGGCATCGGCATTGGAGATAATGTTTTACAAAAACTTGGTAACCATGACTTAGCGAAAGGTATTAAAAATGCAGGTCAAAATTTAACTTCAATGAATGTGTATGATGGTAAAGGAACACTTTTAACTGCTGCGAAATTAAAGGAAAATACATTGAATGTTACTTTACCTCGTCAAACACTGATTGAACTAATCCAATCTTATGTTCAACCTGATACAATTTTTACAGATTATCAAGTGGTGAAAGTGGATAATGAAGAAACACAAGTGATGGTTCACTTTTCAAATCATGCGAGCCAATCTTTTGATATGTGTATTGGCGCTGATGGCATCCATTCTGCAGTTAGACAAACAGTTCAACCGGAAGCTAAAATCTTATATCAAGGTTATACATGTTTCAGAGGTTTAGTAGATGAAGCGGACTTGAAGCACATTGATAGTGCGAATGAGTATTGGGGCCAAAGAGGACGCGTCGGAATCGTGCCATTGATCAATAATCAAGCCTATTGGTTCATTACGATTAATGCTTCGGAAAAAGATTCTAAGTTCCGCTCATTTGAAAAGCCACATTTACAAGCATATTTTAATAACTATCCCAATGAAGTACGTCAAATATTAGATAAACAAAATGAAACAGATATTATCAAAAATGATTTATATGATATGAAGCCATTAAAAACATTTGTATATGGGCGTACTGTCTTATTAGGCGATGCAGCTCATGCTATGACACCTAATATGGGACAAGGCGCTGGTCAAGCGATGGAAGATGCTATTGTATTAGCTAATTGCTTGAGTTCTTATGATTTTGAAAAAGCGTTAGCACGTTATGATAAATTGCGTGTGAAGCATACTGCTAAAGTAATTAAACGTTCACGTAAAATAGGGAGCATCGCACAAAAAGAGGGTGCTTTAACAACTAAAGTACGAAATCGTGTAATGAAAATGACACCTACTCGTTTGGTAAGTGGCCAAACAAAGTTCTTATATAAAGCGAAAAAGAAATAAAATGAAAAAAGGATTGAGTCAATAGTATTAAAATTACTATTGATTCAATCCTTTTCTTTTTAATTACTTATTAACAATGAATTGTGGTTCTTCGCCGTTTAATTTTTTAATCGTGTCATTTGCGACAATTTTAGACATCATATCTCTAGCTTCGAATGTAGCGTTACCGATATGAGGAGTGATTACAACGTTGTCTAATGATTTTAAGCCTTCAGTAATTTCAGGTTCAAATTCATATACATCTAAGGCAGCACCTTCAATTTCTTTATCGTTAAGCGCTTGAACTAAAGCTTCTTCATTGACGATAGGACCACGACCAGCATTAATTAAATAAGCAGTTGATTTCATTTTTTTGAATTGTTCAGTATCAATCATGTGGTGTAAATCTGGGTTATATGCAGCATTGATAGTAATGAAGTCTGCATTTTCAAGTAATGTATCTAAATCTACATATTTAGCTCCAATTTCACGTTCTTTTTCTTTCTTTTGATGAGGTCCTGTATAAAGGATGTCCATATCAAAAGCTTTGGCACGTTGAGCTACAGCGCCGCCAATTTCTCCAAGACCGATAATACCGATTGTTTTACCTGAAACTTCACGTCCTCTGAAGAATAAAGGTGCCCAACCATCGAATCCTTCAGTTCGTGATAATTTATCCCCTTCAACGATACGACGTGCTACTGCAAGTACTAAGCCGAAAGTTAATTCAGCAGTTGAAGCTGTAGAAGCCTTTGGTGTATTTGTAACATCAATATCTTTTTCACGAGCGTATTTAACATCAACATTGTTAAAACCTGCACCATAGTTAGCAATGATTTTAAGATTTTTACCGCTATCAATCACTTCTTGGTCGACGTTAGTAGATAGAATACTGATGAGAGCGGAAGCATCCTTTACACCTTCTTTAAGTGTTTCTTTATCTATAATACCGTCGCCTTCATACATTTCGACTTCAAAGTGTTCTTTCAATAAGTTTAATCCCACTTCTGGAATTGCCCCAGCAATATAAACTTTTTCCATCAAACTCACTCCTTAATGTATATTTCTCTTTAAGTATAATAAAAGAAGAAAACGTATACAAATTAAATATTTTACATACTATTGGAGAAGTCTTAACCCTATTACTGCTATTAAAATCAATGAAATAAAAAAGAGGCGCATAAAATGTTTAGATTCATTATAAAAGATCATACCTACAATAGCGCCACCCGCAGTTCCTATACCTGTCCATATAGCATACGAGGTGCCCATTGGAATCGACGTCATTGCCATTTTAAGAAAGCTGAAACTAAATATAAATGTGATAGCCATGACGATAATGAGCCACTTTCTTTTTGTGCGAGCAAACTCATTTAACCATACAACGCCTAACACTTCTAATAACCCAGCGACCACTAAGCTTATCCAGGCCATACTATATTCCTCCTTCATTTTGATTATTAGTAGAAAGTTTTAGACCAATAATACCTATAAGGAGTAATATAAGTAGTACAATTTTAGTGATGGAAAATGGTTGATTAAACAATATCATGTCAGTAATCACTGTACCTGCAGCGCCTATACCGACAAACACGGCATAAACTGTGCCTACTGGTAAGTGATTAGAAGCAGATAACATTAAATAAAAACTAAGAGATAGAAAAACTAGAGTAAACAGCCATGTGAGAAAATTATGAGCGTTATCTAATCCAACTACCCAAACCACTTCTATTAACCCGGCGAATATTACTTTTAACCACTGCATCGTATAACCTCCTTGCAGTTTAGATAGTGATAGACATATTTTCTCAAAATTTATATGCAAATTCAAAACAACCTTCTCTTTTGAAGATGAAAGCTTCAAAAGAGAAGGTTGAATTTATAAAAGATAGTTATTTATATTTATAAAGTTTAAGATAAATGAATATAGTTAAATGAACTTACTTGGCTTGATGAAATGGTACGTGTGTCTACTACATATGGTCCACCAGTATAATTCATTTCAGAAATTGTGATAGAACCATCACTATTCACACTTTCTACATAAGCGACATGTCCAAGACTTCCTTGAGTAGTTTGTAATATAGAACCTTTAGCAGGGGTATTATTTACAGTATAACCTGCTGCTTGAGCAGCACTTGCCCAGTTATTCGCATTGCCCCAAGTTGAACCAATCTTACCGCCGACTTTATCATACACGTACCAAGTACATTGACCTGCTGTATATAAGTTGCCAGAGGTTGAAGAGGTTGTTTGTGTTGAAGTTGAAGTCGTAGTTGAACTATTAGTAGTAGCACTTGTTGATGAATTGCTCGTACTAGACGTTGTATTTGATGTGCTTTGTATATTAGAGAATGATTGTTGTTGAAATTGTGGTTGTTGATATCCACTTGGTTGTTGATGATTAAACTGCGGATGCCCTTGACCGTTATTATTATTATAATTTTGATCATCTTGTGGCATAAATTGAGCATGTGATTGATGATGGTTTCCGAATTGTGAATGTTGATGTGGTACTGGATTATGATTATATTCGGCAGCGTCAGCATGGTTTGCATTCAATCCTAATGCCGAAACACCGATGCCAGCTGTTAATGTTGAAATAGTGATAATTTTTTTCATAGTAAAAAGTCCTCCCAAGTTTATCTTCAACAATAGATTGATTAGCGATATGTTGAAGAAACTTTAAATCTAAAATTTAATAGTTAATTGTCGCTCCCAACGACAACACATACTTTAGCAGAATATTTTGAGTCTATGGGCGATGTTACGGTTTCGTAAATGAAATACAAAAACCTTGAACAACTTCGTAATAGAAGCATGTTCAAGGTTACAAGCTGTAATAAAACGTAGAAAGCACGCGATTCCTACGAAAATTGAATAATTTTAACTTACATAGAGTTTATTAATATTACAAAGTATTGTAATAAATAAGGTCTATAATATTCTATTTAAAAAAACGAATAGAAAGTGGAACAACATATTCTTTACCACCAAAATATTTCACACACGCTACAATATGGAAGATGAAATATAAGATAGAAAGAACAAAAAGTGCTATACATAAAATCACTACTACTAACCCTAAAATGATAGATAATGTATCATTATTTACTGCAAAACCAGCAAAAACAGGAATAAATAGAAGCCCTATAATGACATTCCAAATAAAATAAGAAATGACCATGTTGAAGTAATTTTTACCAGCTTGATCAATAAGACGGGCATCGTTGCGTTTAATAGCCCATAGAATAATAGGACCAATGATAGATGTGAAAAATCCTAATAAGAAAATGAGCATAGACATTAAACGCGCGTCATCATTGTTATCGTTGATGATTTGCTGATGAGCTTGATGATTATAATTTTCTGTCATAAGAAAACTCCTTTTTATCTAAAATTTATTTCTCATATTAAATATAACAAAGTTTTAAATTATATTTTAGTGAATTTTAAATTATAATTTATGGACTTGTTTAAAATTTTTCCAAGACGGTTATATATAACGATACTATAGATAAAAGATGCGTTTCTTAATGCGCATCTTTATTTTTTGAATGCGACTTTCAAGAGATATTCTTACATATTTTAATTTTCAATAAATAAATAGAAAAGAGGGTTAATAAATGAAAATAGCAGTTGTAGGATCAGGTAATGGCGCAGTTACTGCTGCGGTAGACATGGTAGACCAAGGACATGATGTGAAGTTGTATTGTCGAAATTCATCGATAAAAAAATTCAAAAATGCGATAGATAAAGGTGGATTTGATTATAACGATGAAGGAGAAGAGAAATTCATTCCATTTACTGATATAAGTGATGATATTTCTTATGTATTGAAAGACGCTGAAATCATTCAAGTTGTTATTCCTTCTTCATATATAGAATATTACGCGAAGATTATGGCAGAACATGTAACCAATGATCAATTAATATTCTTTAATATCGCTGCTGCAATGGCATCAATTCGATTTATGAATGTACTTGAAGATCGTCATATTGATGTGCAACCTAAATTTGCAGAAGCTAATACATTAACATATGGTACACGTGTAGATTTCGAAGAGGCACGCGTAGATTTATCTCTTAAAGTACGTAAAGTCTTCTTCTCTACTTATAAAAAAGATGAACTAAGTGAAAGCTTCGAAAAAGTAAGTCAGATTTATCCTTATTTAGTTAAAGAAGAAAATTTATGGAAGACTAACTTAGAAAATGGTAACCCAGAAGTACATCCGGGACCAACTTTACTTAATGTAGGTCGTATAGACTATGCTGATTCATTTGCATTATATAAAGAAGGTATCACAAAACATACAGTTAGATTGCTACATGCAATTGAATTAGAACGTTTAACATTAGGACGTAAATTAGGCTTCGAATTACTAACTGCCAAAGAAGCACGTATTCAACGCGGTTATTTAGAAAGAAAAGATGAAGACGAACCATTAAATCGTTTATTTAATACAAGTCCAGTGTTCTCTCAAATACCAGGGCCAAATTCAGTGGAAAATCGTTATTTAACTGAAGATATCGCTTATGGTCTTGTTTTATGGTCAAGTTTAGGACGTGCTATTGATGTAGATACTCCTAACATTGATGCCGTTATCGTGATTGCTTCTACTATTTTAGAAAGAGATTTCTTCAAAGAAGGGTTAACTGTAGAAGAATTAGGTTTAGATAAACTTGGACTAGAATAGTACGAGAAAAGAATAAATTGAAATCAAACAGAAAAGAGGTTTTTTAAAACATAGTTAAAGGGGAAATATTATGAAAAGGAAACCAACATTTTTTGAAGCAATATCAACAATTATTGTAATGGTGATTGTTGTCACTACAGGCTTTATTTTATTTGATATACCTATTCAAGTTTTATTATTAATCTCTTCAGCCTATGCAGCATTAATTGCTTTTCGTGTAGGTCTTAGATGGGATGATTTAGAAGAAGGGATTACTCACAGATTAACGACTGCGATGCCTGCAATTTTTATTATATTAGCAGTAGGAATCATCGTGGGGAGTTGGATGTACTCAGGTACAGTTCCAGCATTAATTTATTATGGTTTAAAATTTCTTAATCCTAACTATTTCTTAATATCTGCATTTATTATTTCAGCAATTTGTAGTATTGCTACAGGTACGGCATGGGGTTCAGCTTCAACAGCTGGTATCGCTTTAATTTCAATAGCTGGTCAATTAGATATAAATTTAGGAATGACAGCAGGTGCTATTATTGCAGGCGCTGTTTTTGGTGATAAAATGTCGCCATTATCAGATACTACTAACTTAGCTGCATTAGTCACTAAAGTTAATATCTTTTCACATATTAGAGCAATGATGTGGACTACTATTCCAGCTTCGATTATCGGTATGGTGGTATGGTTTTTCGCAGGTTTAAACTCTAAAAGCAGTGCCAATTCTAAACAAATTAAGGAATTATTAAATGAACTATCAACAGCCTATAATATAAATATTTGGGTGTGGGTACCTTTAATAGTCATTATTATATGCTTATTGTGTAAAGTATCTACAGTACCATCAATGCTAGCTTCTAGTTTAAGTGCACTTATTGTAGGCACATTGAATAATCATTTCAATATTATTGATGGTTTTAAAGCAACGTTTGATGGTTTCAAACCTGAAATGACTGGGATGAGTCATTTTTCTGATAATGCTAAGACCTTGATGGAACAAGGCGGAATGATGAGTATGACGGAAATTATTGTTACCATCTTCTGTGGTTATGCATTTGCAGGAATTGTAGAAAAATCAGGTTGTTTAGATGTGATGTTACAAACTGTAGCTAAAGGCGTAAAATCAGTTGGTACGTTAATACTGATTACGGTTGTATGCTGTTTAATGATGGTGTTCGCTGCAGGGGTAGCTTCTATCGTTATTATTATGGTCGGCGTGTTAATGAAAGACATGTTTGAAGATATGAACTTGGATAGAAGTAATTTATCAAGAACATTGGAAGATTCAAGTACTATGGTGCTTCCTTTAATACCTTGGGGAACATCAGGTATATACTATGCTCAACAGCTAGACGTTTCAGTTGATCAATTCTTTATTTGGACAGTACCATGTTATCTATGTGCTGTGTTAGCAATTATTTATGGTTTTACTGGTATAGGTATTCGTAAAAAAAGTTCAAGTGAAAATGTAAATAATTCGTAAATTAAATGTTTAAATTCTTGTCTAACGGATATAAATAAGTATGTTAGAACAGTACATAGATATTTTATAGCGATGATATCTTATATATTTGTTTTAACTAACAATATCCTCAAAGTATAAGTAAGTAGTGGATTCAATTTTTGTAGCGAGAATTGAATCCATGAACGTGAAACTATTCAAATGAATTAGTATTATTGTTATATGTTATATGTAAAATGAAAAAGGTTAAGCAGAGACTTGTATGAGTTTCTGCTTAACCTTTTTTTAGCATTAAAAAAGGATTGTCGAGAGCGACAATCCTTTAATGAGTATATCTATAATTAGTGAATGTAGCTGAATGCAGCAGCTTGGCTAGCTGATAATGTACGTGAAGTTACAACACCAGGACCATAACCATAGTTCATTTCAGATACAGTTACTGAACCGTCGTTACCAACGCTTTCAACGTAAGCAACGTGACCATAAGCACCTGCAGTAGATTGCATAATTGCACCTGTAGAAGGTGTGTTATTTACTGTGTAACCAGCTGCTGAAGCGGCATTTGCCCAGTTATTAGCGTTGCCCCAAGTTGAGCCGATTTTACCGCCAACTCTGTCATATACATAATAAGTACATTGACCTGCAGTGTATAAGTTACTTCCAGCGCTTGCAGAGTTAGAAATTGAAACGCCGTTAGATGATGGTGCAGCTGTAGTAGTTACTTTAACGTTACTATTTGAAGTTGAGTAACTAGTAGTTGTGTTTCCAGTAGTTTGAGTACTTGCATTATAAGATTGAGTGCTAGTACGGCTATAGTTATTGCTAGCATAGTGATTGTAGCTATTGTAGTTGTAGTTACTGCTATTATTGTTGTTATTATAGCTGTAATTGTAGTTGTAGTTGTAGTTATAGTTGTATTGATTAGAGTTATTATTGTTATAGTTATTGTTGTTATTTGAAGTATATGTTTGGTTAGAATGATTTAAACGATCTGGGCTCCAGTTACCTTTCCAAGTGTAATGATAATTACCTTGTTGGTCGATAGTGTAAGAGTAGCTGTATGAAGTTGGATCGTTTGGATTGTAACCTTGTTCAGCTGCTTGAGCTTCGTGACCATGTCCAGCGATAGCGATAGTAGCAACTCCTGCAGTAGCGATTGTAGCTGTAGCGATTTTTTTCATTGTTAAATATCCTCCTGAGAATTAAATTAATTTTTATTTATTTAATAGTCATTGGTTGACTTTAAGTCCGATTATTAACTTGTTTCTTTTCGACAAGGAATACTTTAGCAGAAAAAAGTAGATTTGTGGGCGTTGTTACCGTTTTGTAATTTTTTGCTAATATATATTAGTTGTATGAATAATAGCTGAAAATTTTTGTAATATTTAAAAATACTGTCATATCAGTTTTTAAAAGACTTTATTAAAAGAAAACTCATTTTGTTGTAATCTTACTGTAAAAAAATAGCAAAATTTATTTTTCTTTAAAAACAATAAATTTTATAATTTTTGAACTGTATTTTAACATTTGGTTAATGATTATTTGTTTATTGAACAATTTAGTTTAAGGGAAAAAATGAAAAAAATGGATAGTATTTGTATGAAAAATGATACTTTAAGAACGCTATATATGAAATAAACTAAAAATAAGATAATAAAGTGATATAATTAGTCAAAAGTTTGCTACTGGTAGTACCGAAATAAAACATACAATTATATATGAAGATAGACATTCGATGAAGAACGATTAAATGATACGTCGTATTAAGTAATCGTTGATAGGAAAGTGAGTTATAGGGGAAGTTAACTTAATTTCTATTTATGTCGTGTCTTTATATATTATAAAGTGAGAGGACATATGTATGATTAATAACTTTTCGGTAAAGCTATTAAAAAATATAAAGATAAGTAGGCAAAAGGAATCGAATATAAAATTAATCTATTGGTTAAAAGGAACAGGGCAGATTACGTTAAATTTGGATAAGTTTAAAATGAAAAAACGTGATTTGATGTTTATTATGTTAAATGATCTTTATTCTATTGAAAGTAAAGAAGATTCAGTCGTTGTAGTAATGGAAATTGCTTTTAAAGATTATTTAAGATTTGCAGATGATTATATTAAATTACACGGTTATAAATTTTCATCGATCGAAAGAAAACAAATGGAACCTTTCATTATTAATTTACTTGAATTTGAATGTCGGAAGCCCAGAATTCTTCATATAAAAGATAAACTAGTGAAGCACTTATGTGTAGAACTAGGATATATTCAACGCAAGCATCGTCAGAATTCTAAGTTAGAGAATGCATTAGTTGATGAAGTCCATGAATATATCATCGAACATCATAATCAAAAGATTAATAGACAGGACCTTGCGAATTCTCTAAATATGTCAAATAAAGAATTAAGTCAGGTCATTAAATATCATACGCCCTACAATAATATTACTCAGTATATTAATGATGTTAGGTTAAAGTTATGTTTAATAGATATTTTAAAGAGTAAAACACTTATTCAAGATATCGCATTTGAACATGGTTTTAATCATTTTCCACGTTTTATTGCGTTATTTAATGAAAAGTATGGCGCCACGCCTGGACAAGTAAGAAAAAATAAACAGCCCTTAAATTTAAACAATTTAAAAACAAAAGAAATGCCTTTTGATGAGGAAGCCCAACTACTCATTGCCGAGGCAAAAAGTCATTATCATTAATTACGATAATAATTACTTCTATATAACTATAAGTGGTAAATGTGTACTGAATAAATATTACTAGAAAATTAATGCTTATCTAATTTTTAAAACATGAACATGATATATGAAGATATTGATATCTCAATTGAGGATAGAAATATAAAAGTCTATCTTCTTTTCCAATGATTTTAAAATTGGGTTTATATGTAAAATCATGAGGTGACATGTATCATGGAGAAAAGAAAATTAGAGCTGTTGTTATTTTATTTAATCTATATTAAAGCAATAAGCGAAGTTTTAAAGTATTCAAGAAACTTAACTTTAGAACAACTAAAGTTATTAAATGAAATTATTATTTATAATGAAACTCACGAACGTGGGGTATATATAGAAGATTTAATCAAGACTATGCATATGTCTAAACGAAATATTAGATATTATTTAGAACATTTGTATCATTTGAATTGGATTATTAAAGTGCGAGATGATGCGGATCAGCGACGTTTATTAATTCTACCAACTGACTTATATCATAAAAAACTAGACATTTTATTTATAGAAGTTGAAGAAGTAATTAAATTAAAATATTTCAGTCCGAATTTGAAACATCATCATTCTTTAAAACTATCCTATGTCATCATTATTTATAGTGCTTTAAATCAAGTGGAACAAATTGCCCAACAATTTAATTTAACATTAGATGAGTTATTTGTTTTAGGGAAATTAATCTACTATCATGATACTATTTCCTTAAAATCAGTATGTGATTTCTCTCATCATTGCCTAATAGGTATTCCTAATACCATTAACCATTTATCACAAAAAGGTTACATCACTAAATGTAGGAATAATAAAGATGAACGTTTAGTTAATATTAAAATAGTAGAATCACGAGCATATGAAACAGAAACCTTATTCATTCAATGTTACAATAAACTTCAAATGGAAATGAAAATTAATGATTTAATATGAAACAAGAAGGAGTTTATTTTTATGATATTAGATAATGTAAATCCTAATGATTTATTCCCTACTGAAAAAAAGGGACCTTCAGTGTTAGGTATGATTGAATATAAAGTGCAAGGGCAAACTGAGTTTGAAGGCGCATTTATAGCCACATCTGAACGATTGATTATGAATGTAGATATGAATGGCCAATTTTATTATAGAAATATTCCATATAATGAAGTGCAACATATTGAATACGATGGTGAAAATATTATTTTCACATTTAATATTGGCAAAGTGCCGATGACACAAATTCAAACTGAAGATGTTCAATCTTTCGTGAATTACGTTAAAGAGAAGATAAATTAAATAAAACAAAGTGATAATATCTAGGATAGTTCTTAAAATTTTTATGTAAGAACTATCCTAGTATTTTTTTATTTCGGAGTATAGTACTTAATTGATTAAGCATAATCTAATTGAGTGAATTAGAAATTAATATATAATATCATTTTAAGTTCATAAAAATATTGAAATATTATACTTAAATGTTATAAAATAAATTTTATAGCATAAGAAATGTTTAGTTTAGTAGTAATAGTACAAATGAACCTTGTAGCAACGAGATGTACATCAGAGGAGTGATTTAGAATATGGGACAAATTAAAGACATCAACGATTTAGTTAACGCAACATTTCAAGTGAAAAAATTTTTTAAGGATACTAAAAAGAAATATAACTTAAATTATGAAGAAATTTATATTTTAAATTATATTGTTAAAAGTAAGACCAATGAAATAACTTCTAAAGAAATTGCGACTTATTCAGAGTTTAAACCTTATTACTTAACTAAAGCATTACAAAAATTAAAAGATTTACAATTATTATCAAAAAAACGTAGCATACAAGATGAAAGAACAGTTATTGTTTATGTAACAGACGAACAACGCGAAAAGATTAACAAATTAATTGCTGAATTAGAAAAATACATTAAATAAAATGTCGGCATTAATATAATAAGTTTGTATGTAGACTAAGATATGGGGGCCATATCTTAGTCTTTTTTATGTTCATTGTTTTTGTCGTCTTACCAGTTATCTTTAATTTGTTAAAGTCGAGTGTTAAACTAAGATTAAACGATACTTTATATAATGAATAGGTGAGGTAAGATGAAAGATTCATTTTTAATAAATTCTGAAATTCAGAGAAAGTGGATTAAGAAATTCCAAACGATAGAAGATACTTTTAAAGAAAGAGCGGCATATAATGATATACATTCAAGTTTCCCCTTTAAAAATATTGAATGGTTAGTAAATGAAGGATATAGTTTGCTTACTTTACCAGTTGAATATGGTGGAGAGGGCGCCACAATTGAAGATATGGTCGTACTACAAAGTTATTTAGGATCGATTGATGGCGCTACTGCACTCTCAATAGGATGGCATTTAAGTGTTGTAGGCCAGTTATATGAACAACATATGTGGGAAGAAGCGATGTTAAAACAGTTTGCGGGTGACATTAGAAATGGTGCATTAGTGAATAGAGCGGTCAGTGAAGCGGATACAGGTAGCCCTACACGTGGTGGACGTCTAGCGACGCATGCCACTAAAACTGAAAGTGGTTATAAATTAAATGGAGTAAAGACGTTCACTTCAATGAGTAAAGCACTTACACATTATATAGTTGCTGCATATGTAGATGACATCGATCAAGTCGGTTTCTTTTTAGTTCCTCGTGAAATGGAAGGCGTTGAAATCGCTGATAATTGGGATATGGTAGGAATGAGAGCTACAGAAAGTCATGACTTAGTACTCAATGATGTTTATGTTCCATTCGAGAATTTTGTTGAAGGAAGACGTAAACCACAACCTAACGGATGGATTTTACACATTCCAAGTACGTATTTAGGCATCGCACAAGCTGCAAGAGATTATGCCATTGAATTTGCCAAACATCATTCACCTAATAGTATTAAAGGCACAATCGCAGAATTACCAACCGTACAACAAAATGTCGGCAAAATGGAATCTTTATTACTTTCAGCAAGACATTTTTTATGGAGTACTGCTAAGGGCTACCAAACTATTGAACAAAATCCAAATGTATGGAATGAAACGTCAGCAAGTAAGATTTTGGTAATGAATCAAGGGCTAGAGGTTATTGATTTAGCGATGAGAATTGTAGGCGCTAAAAGTTTAGAAATGGAGAGACCATTGCAGCGTTATTACCGTGATATGCGTGCCGGTTTGCATAATCCACCTATGGAAGATGCAGCATATACTAATATAGCGAAATCAGTACTCGATTTATTTTAAAGTTTTTAAATATTAATTAAAATAATTAGTTTAAATCAACAATTATTGATTTATCTAATTATTTTTTATTTAAATATTGAAATAATTTATTGTAATTTAGTAAGGCTTCTTGTATAATTTTAATGAAATTGATAATCGTTTTCATTAGGAGGGAATATGAAAAAGTTAATTTTTCCATTAATCGCGTTAATTATCGTTTTAGCTGCATGTGGGAATGGTGGTTCAAACGATTCAAGTAAATCAGGTTCTAAAGAAGAAACAAAGTCGTATAAGTTGGATAGTGGTAAAACAATTAAAATTCCTAAAGACCCACAACGTATTGCTGTTGTTGCTCCAACGTTTGCTGGTGGTTTACATAAATTAGGGGCTAATATCGTTGCTGTTAGTAATCAAGTAGATCAAAGTCCGATTTTAAAAGATAAATTTAAAGATGTGACTAAAATTGGTGATCAAGATGTAGAAAAAGTTGCTAAACAAAAACCAGATTTAATTATCGTTTACTCTACTGATAAAAATATTAAAAAATATGAAAAAATCGCACCAACAATTGTTGTAGATTATGGTAAACATAAATATTTAGAACAACAAGAAATGTTAGGTAAAATCGTTGGCAAAGAAGATGAAGTTGAAAAATGGGAAGATAAATGGAAAGAACAAACTGACAAAGATGGTAAAGAAATCAAAGACGCCATCGGTAAAGATTCAACTGTTTCTATCTTCGATGAGTTTGATAAAAAATTATACACATACGGCGACAACTGGGGTCGTGGTGGCGAAGTAATGTATCAAGCGTTTGGTTTAAAAATGCCTAAAGGACAACAAGAACTCGTTAAAAAAGAAGGTTGGGCTGAAGTAAGCCAAGAAAAAATTGAAAATGTAGCAGGAGATTACATCGTTTCAACAGGTGAAGGTAAATCTAAACCAAGTTATGAAAATACAAATATTTGGAAAAACTTACCAGCTGTTCAAAAAGGTCATGTAGTTGAAGTGAAAGCGGAAACGTATTGGTATAATGATCCATATACACTTGAATTCATGAGAAAAGATTTAAAAGATAAATTAATCAAAGCAAGTAAATAAAAATATATTTAATAGCGACTATCAATTTTAGTGATATTTAGTTATGGTTATGTAATGAGAGGCTGAGACAAATTAAAATGTCTCAGCCTTTGCTAATATATTGGCAGTAGCTGACTGGTTTGAAAATACGCTTAAATCAAGCTTTTTTCAAATCTAGTCAGCCTTGCCGGGGAGCGGGGCCCCAGCACAGAGAATTTCATTAAGAAATTCCACTAATAAAGCAAGCGGGGGTTGGACGACGAAATTTATTTAACTTCTGTCCCACTCCCTTTATTTTATAAATTAAAGGAGTTGTTATGATGACTAAAGTATATTTCGATCATGATGGAGGCGTAGACGATTTAATTTCTCTCTTTTTACTCTTACAAATGGAGAACATTGAACTTATTGGTGTGAGTACCATTGGAGCAGATTGTTACTTAGAACCCTCGCTCAGTGCGTCTTGTAAGATTATTAACCGTTTCTCTAATTCTTCATTAAAAGTTGCACCATCTTATGAACGTGGAGCTAATCCTTTTCCAAAAGAATGGCGCATGCATGCTTTCTTTATGGATGCCTTACCTATATTAAATGAACCAACGTCCAATACACAATCTACTATGAGTCATTTAGAGGCTTATCAAGATATCATCGAAACGTTAACACATTCTGAAGAGCAGGTGACCTTACTGTTCACTGGTCCACTTACAGATTTAGCAAAAGCATTAAAAACGAATCCAGACATTACTAACAATATCGCTAAACTTGTTTGGATGGGTGGGACTTTTCTTGAAAAAGGAAATGTAGAAGAACCTGAACATGATGGCACAGCCGAATGGAATGCATTTTGGGATCCAGAAGCAGTAAAAATTGTATTCGACAGCGACATTGAAATAGATATGGTGGCCTTAGAAAGTACAAATCAGGTACCACTTACACCAGCTATACGACAAATGTGGGCAAACGAACGTTCATATATAGGCGTAGATTTCTTAGGCGTTAGTTACGCAGCAGTACCGCCACTCACACATTTTGTGACCAATTCAACTTATTTTTTATGGGACGTCTTAACGACAGCTTATGTAGGTAAAGCGGATTTAGTGCGCTCAACAGAAGTTAACGTTGATGTAGAAAGTCATGGACCGAGTCAAGGACGTACATATCTTACAAAACAAGGACGCCCAATCTATGTAATTACTGAAGTACAACATGATGAATTCTTTAATTACATTACTAATTTAGCTAAAAAAATAGAAATGTAAATCAAATGTAAACTTTTTATACAAATAAGTTTACATTAGTGGTATAATCATCTTCGTAAAAGGAGGATGTATGATGAGTACAAAGAATTTAGTATATACAGCATTAATGACAGCAATTATATGTGTTTTAGGATTAGTTCCTGGGATTCCACTTCCATTAATGCCTGTACCCATTGTTTTACAAAATATTGGGATATTTTTAGCAGGTATTATTTTAGGTAGAAAATATGGCGCACTAAGTGTCATTGTATTTTTATTACTAGCAGCTGCGGGTTTACCAGTCTTATCTGGAGGTCGTGGTGGTATTGGTGTATTTGCAGGACCATCAGCCGGTTTCTTATTCTTGTATCCAGTAGTAGCATTTTTAATAGGATTAGTAAGAGATCGCTATATTCAAAAAATTAATTTTATCGTGTTATTCATTCCAACAATTGTATGTGGCATTTTATTATTAGACATTGTAGGGACAATTATCATGGGCTTCATTATTGGAATGCCCGTAGGTAAAGCGATTGTCTTCTCATTAACATTTATGCCTGGAGATTTAATTAAAGCTATCATAGCTTGTTTAATCGGTACAACAATGTTAAACCACTCTCGTTTTAAAAATTTGATACAATAAGCGTATTAAATTGTTTAAATACGTAGGGGATGAACGATATGGGCACAATATCTATGAAAAACATTGCTCAAGAAGGTCAACTTTATTTGGAAGATAAGCAAAAACTTATCTATTTAACACCTTCTCAACCACTGAAATATGATACAAACAAATGGGTTTATAAAACACTTCCAACTTTAGAACAATGGCATCAAGATATGGCACAACAATTTAAATTACATAAGCAACAATCATCTAATCACTTAGCATTTACTTTTCCGGAGAATGAATCACTCAATCCAACATGGCTTTCTGAAATTAAAAAAGCAGGCTTTCAATTAGGTGTATTAGAACTATATATAATAGATGGAACAGAGTTAGCTCGATTTAAACGACGACCTGATATAACAATACATCGAGTAGATGATAATAATATAGAAGATTATTTAGCTATCTATCGTTCGTTTGCTTTACCATACGGAGAAGCCTTCGCGAATGAGAGTGTTAATACTACAAGAGAAACTATCTTAAACAATGAAGATACAGTTTCAAGATGTGTTGCCTATTTAGAGGGAATAGCAGTAGGAACTGTAGATGTTATTGAAACTGAAGAAACGGTAGAAATTGATAGCTTCGGTGTACTAGAAGGTCACCAACGCCAAGGTATAGGTACAACAATGCAATCTTATATTGGTGACATAGCAGGTGCACGTCCTGTTATACTCGTAGCAGATGGAGAAGATACCGCGAAAGATATGTATATTAAACAAGGCTACATCTATCAAAGTTTCATTTATCATATCGTTAAGGAAAATGTAGAATAAAAATAAAAAGAAGTGACGTCATCAAATATTTAATTTGACGACGTCACTTTTATTCTCTCCGGATGACTATAGACGTTAAAGTTACCGTCTCTTATAAAACCAATCGCTGTAATATTAAGATCATTTGCGAGTGTAACTGCTAAAGTGGTAGGCGCTGATTTAGATAAAATCATACCTACGCCAATTTTAGCTGCTTTTAGCAATATTTCTGATGAAATACGACCACTAAAGATAAGTACTTTATTTCTCACAGGAATATGACGTTGCAAACAAAAGCCATAAAGTTTATCTAATGCATTATGACGACCAATATCTTGTCTATGTTCGAAAAATTCATTGCCATCACTAATAGCCGCGTTGTGTAAACCACCTGTTTTCTTAAATAAGGTACTTGCACTTTGTAGCGCAGTCATCATGTTCAACACTTGTTTAGGCGTTAAAGTGATTTTAGACATAGATGTTTTAGCAACAGCTGCATCATTATGAAAGTAAAACTCACGACTTTTCCCACAACAGGACGCAATCATTCGTTTAGTGGAGTATTCGAAACGATCGCCTAAATCTTTCGTCAACTCTACATGCGCAAATCCTTTACTATCATCAATTTGTAATGATTTTATTTCTTCTTTTTTGAAAATGGCGCCCTCAGAAGCTAAGAAACCAATGACTAATTCTTCCATATGAGTAGGACTACATATGACAGTCGCAAATTCAGTGCCGTTAACCATAATAGTTAACGGGAATTCAGTCACATAGCTATCGGTCGTTTCAATTAATTGTCCTTGTTCATAGCGAACAATAGATTGCCCTTGAAGTACATCTTTATCCATTTACGGATCTCCTTTATCGATAGATAGTTCTATAATAAAACTTTTTCCAATATTTCTAAAAGATTATGTTTATAATGATGATTGTATCTATATCAGAATAAGTTATAAATATTTAAAATATAATTTTAAAATATTTGTTATTGAACTTTTCAATAAATAAAAAAAGAGTATAATTAAAATTAGAACAATTTATTAGGAGGCTGAAGGAATGAATATAAAACATTTTGTTGCTGCAAGTGCTACATTTGCAGTTGTATTAGCAGGTTGTTCAAATTCTGGAAGTAGTGATGATAACAAGAAATCATCAGAGTCAAGCAATGATGGACAAAAACAAGAATTAAAAATTTCAGCAGCAGCTAGTCTAGGTGACGTGAGTAAAGAACTAGAAAAAGAATTCAAAAAAGATCATAAAAATGCGGATGTAACATTTAATTATGGCGGTTCTGGTGCTTTAAGAGAACAAATTGAAAAAGGTGCACCTGCGGATGTATTTATGTCTGCAAACACTAAAGATGTTGATAAGCTTAAAGATGAAAATAAAGCGCATGATACATATAAATATGCACATAATCAGCTTGTTTTAATCGGCGATAAAAATAGTGATGATGCGTCTGTTAAAGATTTAAAAGGTAACGAAAAATTAGCAATTGGTGAAGTGAAAACAGTACCAGCTGGTAAATATGCGAAACAATATTTAGAAGATCAAGGTTTATATAATCAAGTTAAAGATAAATTAGTATTCGCGAAAGATGTAAAACAGGTTCTAAATTACGTTGAAAAAGGTAATGCTCAAATGGGCTTTGTTTATGAAACTGATTTATACACTAATAATAAAAAAACAGATAAAGTAAACGAAATTAAAAAAGCAGACCTTAAGAAACCGATTACTTACGAAGCGGGTGCAACTTCAGATAATAAACTTGCTAAAGAATGGATGGATTTCTTAAAATCTGATAAAGCGAAAGACATCTTAAAAGATTATCATTTCGAAGTTTAAGGAGGTATAAAGTATGCCTGATTTAACACCTTTTTGGATATCCATTGAAGTGGCTGCGATAAGTACTATTATTGTCACAATCATAGGTATAGTTATTTGTCGGCTACTTTATAAAAAAAGAGGGCATTTTACTAAACTCCTTGAAAGTTTTATTCTATTACCTATTGTTTTACCTCCCACAGTGCTAGGGTTTATTTTATTAATTATATTTTCTCCTAGAAGTGCAGTAGGACAATTTTTTACAAATGTACTACATCTTCCAGTAGTATTTACAATGACAGGGGCAGTAATTGCGTCTGTCATTGTTAGTTTTCCATTGATGTATCAACATACGATTCAAGGATTTAGAAGTATCAACCCTAAAATGCTCAATACGGCACGTACTATGGGAGCTAGTGAGAATAAAATCTTCTTTCGTCTCATTCTGCCTTTATCTAAACGTTCTATTATTGCTGGTGTTATGATGAGCTTTGCACGTGCTATTGGTGAATTTGGTGCGACATTAATGGTTGCAGGTTATATCCCTAATCACACAAATACGCTACCGCTTGAGATTTATTTCTTAGTAGAACAAGGAAGAGAAAATCAAGCTTGGTTATGGGTGCTTGTGCTAGTGGCTTTTTCAATTACAGTTATTGGTATATTAAACTTTGCAAGCCGAGACCTTCCAGAGGAGGTAGAATAAATGTTAAAACTGAAATTACAGTATCAATTAAAAAAGACATTTATCGATATCAATATTAATGATGCTGCTCCTAAAATTTATGCTATACGTGGACCTTCAGGTATTGGTAAAACGACAGTACTTAATATGATTGCAGGTTTGCGTAAACCAGATAGTGCTTATATAAAAATCAATGATCATGTGATTTTAGATACAAATAAAAACGTCAATGTTAAGATTCAAGATAGACGTATCGGTTACTTGTTTCAGGATTATCAGTTATTTCCTAATATGACAGTAAGGAAGAATATTACATTTATGGCAAAACCTTCTGTACATATTGAGGACCTAACAAATCAATTAAATATACGTCATTTGATGGATCAGTATCCAGCTACACTTTCTGGTGGTGAGGCTCAACGTGTTGCTTTAGCACGTACGTTAAGTACTAAACCAGATTTAGTTTTACTAGATGAACCTTTTTCTAGTTTAGATGAAAATACGAGAGATGAAGGAATTAAACTTGTGAAACGTGTGTTTAAAGAGTGGAAGATTCCAATTATCTTTGTTACACACTCCAATTTCGAAGCCGAAGTATTGGCTGATAAAATAGTTAAGATTGACTAAAACAAGCACCTTTTTTTATTGAGGTGCTTTTTTAGTTTATAATTATATAATAAATTGACTTCAAATTAGAGAGGGTTTAATGAATGACACACGAGCGTTATTCAAGACAAATATTATTTAAAGCAATCGGTGAAAAGGGTCAAGAGATGATTGCTAATAAACACGTTTTAATTGTTGGGATGGGTGCATTAGGTACACATGTGGCTGAAGGTTTAACTCGTGCAGGTGTTAAAGCGCTAACGATTGTTGATAGAGATTATATTGAATTTAGTAATTTACAGCGTCAGACGCTTTTCACTGAAAAAGATGCTGAAAATATGCTACCTAAAGTCGTGGCTGCTAAACACCACCTTGAACAAATTAATTCAGATATTCACATTAACGAATATATTCAACATGTAGATTATTATTTTTTAGATACCCATGCTAAGGATATCGACTTAATTATAGATGCAACAGATAATTTTGACACACGACAGTTAATAAATGATTATGCTTATAAGATGAATATCCCGTGGATATACGGAGGGGTAGTGCAAAGTACGTATGCACAAGCAACCTTTATTCCTGGAACAACGCCATGTTTTAATTGTGTGATGCCACAGTTACCATCTATTAATTTAACATGCGATACTGTGGGTGTGATTCAACCTGCTGTAACTATGACAACAAGTTTTCAACTAAGGGATGCACTTAAATTATTAACTAGTAATGACATACCAACGAAACTTACCTATGGTGATATTTGGGACGCTAGTCATTATACGATTGGTTTTAGTCGTATGCACCGTGAAGATTGTCCTACTTGTGGCAATGAACCAACTTTTCCGTATTTAAATCAAAATCACACATTATATGCTACTTTATGTGGTAGAGATACAGTACAGTATGAAAATCCGGATATTACTCAAGAGATGATAACGCAGTTTCTTGATAATCATCAATTAAAATATAAATCGAACCAATACATGGTAATGTTTGAGTTTAAAGGACATCGATTCGTAAGCTTTCAAGGTGGACGCATACTTGTACACGGTACAACAAAGACTTCAGAGGCGATCAATTTAATTAATCAATTATTTGGATAAAGGAGTGTTTAAGATGCACCAACATGAACATGAAAAAGTAGAAAGAAATATTCGTTGTGCAGTTTTAACAATTTCGGATACACGTGATAAAGAAAGTGATAAAGGCGGACAATTAGTCCAATCTTTATTACAAGATATGAATGTAGAAGTGGATGAGGAACATTATGCTATTGTCAAAGATAATAAAGAAGATATTCAATCTCAAATAGACAGTTGGTTGGCTTCTGATATCGATGTTATTATCACTACCGGAGGCACGGGTATTTCTCAAAAAGATATCACTATAGAAGCGATACGCCCATTACTGGATAAAGAAATTGAAGGCTTTGGCGAATTGTTTAGATATTTAAGTTATACAGAAGATGTTGGCACGAAATCACTTCTTTCAAGAGCGATTGCTGGTACTGTATTAAATAAATTAATCTTTACACTTCCTGGTTCAACTGGGGCAGTTAAACTAGCAATTGAGAAATTAATTAAGCCTGAATTAAATCATATGGTATATGAATTGAATAAATAATAAAAAGTCATGAGCGAGTAAAAATGATAGGTTTCCCTAATTTAATTACAAGCTCATGACTATTATAATTAAAAAGAACTTAACGTTGATAATCTCCTGATTTGCCACCAGATTTAGATTCAAGATAAGTTTCGCCAATAATCATACCTTTATCTACTGCTTTCGTCATGTCATAAATAGTTAAAGCAGTTGCTGAAGCTGCCGTTAATGCTTCCATTTCAACGCCAGTTTTACCAGTAGTAGATACGATGGTTGTGATATTTAATGTGTAAGTATGATCTTCATTAACTTGCCATGAGAAGTTGACATCAATACCAGTTAAAGGTAGTGGGTGGCACATTGGAATAATAGTGGCTGTATTTTTAGCAGCCATAATACCTGCAATTTGTGCAGTATTTAACACGTTACCTTTTTTATTTGTATTATCAATGATTTGTTGATAAATAGTTTGATTAACTGTAATGCTTGAATGGGCTTGCGCAGTACGCTTTGTAATGTTTTTATCTGAAACGTCTACCATTTTAGCATTACCTTGTTCGTTAATATGCGTGAATTCTGACATAATAACCCTCCTAGTAGAGTTAGTATATCACGAATTTTATTATTTTATGGAGATGAGAAGAATGGCTGTAGAAAAAAGAAATCCAATACCTGTAAAAGAAGCAATTCATCGAGTAGTACAACAAGATATTTTTACGAAGCATACTACTGTAGCTTTAGAAGATAGCTTAGGTCATATATTATCTGAAGATATCGTGGCAACTTATGATATCCCACGTTTTAATAAATCACCTTACGATGGCTTTGCGATTAGAAGTGAAGATTCAGCAGGGGCTTATTCTGAGAACCGTAAACAATTTAAAGTGATTGATCATATTGGTGCGGGCGCCGTATCTGAAAAAAAAATAGGACAAAATGAAGCTGTACGTATTATGACAGGCGCACAATTACCTGAAGGCGCTGATGCAGTAGTGATGTTCGAACAAACGGTTGAAGATGGTGATACATTTACTATTCGTAAACCTTTTGAAGAATATGAAAATGTGTCACTAAAAGGTGAGGAAACAACAACTGGCGATGTTGTTCTGAAAAAAGGACAGGTGATTAATCCGGGTTCTATAGCTGTGTTAGCTACTTATGGTTATACTGAAGTACCTGTTACTCAAAAACCAAGCGTAGCAATTATTGCTACAGGAAGTGAATTGTTAGATGTACATGAAGAGTTACAACCTGGTAAAATTCGTAACTCTAATGGTCCAATGATTCAAGCATTAGCTGAAAAATTCGGCTTAAAAGTAGAGACTTATAAAATTCAACAAGATGATTTACAAAGTAGTATTGAAGTTGTCAAAGATGCAATGGCTAAACATGATATTGTCATTACAACTGGTGGCGTATCAGTTGGAGATTTCGATTACTTGCCTGAAATATACAAAGCAGTAGATGCGGAAGTATTATTTAATAAGGTAGGAATGCGTCCTGGTAGTGTAACTACTGTTGCCGTAGCGAATGGTCAATATTTATTTGGTTTATCAGGTAACCCATCAGCTTGTTTTACTGGATTTGAACTCTTTGTGAAACCAGCTGTTCAACATATGATGGGGGCTACAGCTTATTACCCGCAAGTCGTTAAAGCAACTTTAATGGAAGATTTTTCAAAAGCTAATCCATTTACACGTTTTATTCGTGCTCATGCATCTTTCTCTCGAAGTGGCGCGACAGTTGTACCATCAGGGTTTAATAAATCAGGCGCAGTAGTAGCGATTGCGCACAGTAACGCAATGATAATGTTGCCAGGAGGAACACGTGGATTTAAAGCTGGCCATACAGTCGATGTCATACTTACTGAATCAAATGTTTTCGAAGAGGATATGACGTTATGATTTTTCAAATAGTAGGTTTTAAAAATTCTGGGAAAACAACGCTTATGCAACATACTATCAAATTTTTAAAATCACATGGCTATACCGTAGCTACTATTAAACATCATGGACATGAAGGAGAAGATATCACCCTACAAGACAGTCAAGTTGATCATATGAAACATTTTGAAGCGGGTGCCGATCAAAGTATCGTGCAAGGTAGCGAATATCAACAAACAGTTACACGTGCGCATAAACAAAACCTTACTCAAATTATTGACGAATCTGTTACAATAAGTTGTAATATCATTTTAGTTGAAGGCTTTAAAAATGAAGACTTTGATAAGGTGATTGTGTATCGTAACCAAGAAGAACTTAATGAATTATCAAATTTAAGTCGTGTGCGTTATCGTTATCATTTTCAAGAAGAGAATGCACTAGAACATTATGAAGAATGGTTATTAGATTGGATTAAACAAAAGGACTGACATATATAATGAAACAATTTGAAGTCGTTACTGAGCCAATTGAAACTGAACAGTATCGAGACTTTACTTTAAATGAACATCAAGGTGCGGTTGTAGTCTTTACAGGGCATGTACGTGAATGGACGAAAGGTGTTAAAACAGAATACCTAGAATATGAGGCATATGTCCCAATGGCAGAGAAGAAACTTGCACAAATTGGTGATGAGATAAATGAGCGTTGGCCTGGGACGATTGCTACGATAGTGCATCGTATTGGGCCACTTCAAATTTCTGATATAGCGGTACTTATCGCGGTATCATCACCTCATCGTAAAGATGCGTATCGAGCGAATGAATATGCGATTGAACGTATTAAAGAAGTTGTGCCTATTTGGAAAAAAGAAATTTGGGAAGATGGCGCTGAATGGCAAGGCCATCAACGTGGTAGTCACGAAGAAGCAACTAAAGGAGATGTCTAGCGTGAAGGTGTTATACTTCGCAGAAATAAAAGAGATATTACAGACTGACTCTGAAATGATAGATATTAATGAGGAGCTTAGCGTAGAGCGCTTTGAACAAATGTTATTTGAACGTCACCCCTCTATCAAAGATAAAAAATTTCAAGTTGCAGTCAACGAAGAATTTGTAAAAAAAGAGGATATCATACAGCCAACAGATGTTGTGGCATTGATTCCACCAGTTAGTGGGGGTTAAAAGGGAATGAAAGCAATTATATTAGCAGGCGGTCATTCAGAACGTTTCGGCAAAGCAAAAGCCTTTGCTGAGATTGATGGCCAAATGTTCTATCAACGTATTATTCATGTGCTAGAAGAAACGAACATGTTTAATGAGATTATTATTAGCACGAATGATCAGCTTGCTAACCAATTTAAACATGACAATATTATTGTCGATGATTCAGAAGAGAAAGATAAAGGTCCACTTGCAGGTATCTATACCGTAATGAAAGCGTATAGTGACGAAGAATTATTCTTTGTCGTATCTGTAGATACACCGATGATTACTGGGAAAGCGATTAGCGTGTTATATCAATTTATGGTTTCTAAATTAATTGAAGATCAAATTGATATTGCTGCTTTCTCTGAAAATGAAAAAATTATACCAACTATCGCATTCTATAGTCCAGACATCTTAAATATTATGGAACAAGCCTTGAAATCAGATGATTATAGCTTACGACATGTCTATCAACAGGTGAATATTAAGACGTTAGACGTAAACGAAATTAACTCACCAGACTATTGGTATAAAAACATTAACTATCAACATGACTTGGACACTTTAAAACAACAAATAAATTATTAAGGAGGTCCGTGTTATGGTAGCTCAAATTAAGGATAAACTAGGACGCCCTATTCGAGATTTGCGTATATCAGTAACTGATCGTTGCAACTTTAGATGTGATTACTGTATGCCGAAAGAAATCTTTGGGGATGACTTCGTATTCTTACCGAAAGATGAATTATTAACGTTCGAAGAAATGGTCAGAATTGCTAAAGTTTATGCTGAATTGGGTGTGAAGAAACTACGTATTACCGGTGGAGAACCGCTACTAAGACGCAATTTATATCAATTGATTGAAGAACTTACGCGTATAGATGGTATTGAAGATATTGGAATGACGACGAATGGCTTATTATTAAAGAAACATGGTCAAAAACTCTATGATGCTGGTTTACGCCGTATTAACGTGAGTTTAGACGCGATTGATGATGAAGTCTTTCAAGCTATTAATAATCGTAATATTAAAGCTTCTACGATACTAGATCAAATTGATTATGCTGTATCGATCGGTTTCCATGTAAAAGTTAATGTGGTCATTCAAAAAGGTATTAATGATGATCAAATTATTCCAATGATTAAGTATTTCAAAGATAAAAACATCGAAATCAGATTTATAGAATTTATGGATGTCGGTAACGATAATGGTTGGGACTTTAGTAAAGTGGTTACTAAAAATGAAATGTTAGAAATGATTAAAGAACAATTTGATATAGAACCTTTACCTCCTAAATATTATGGAGAAGTGGCTAAATATTATAGACATAAAGATAATGGAGCGAAATTTGGGCTCATTACAAGTGTATCAGCTTCATTCTGTTCTACTTGCACGCGAGCACGTCTATCTTCAGATGGAAAATTTTATGGATGCTTATTCAGTACAGTAGAAGGTTTTAATATTAAATCGTTTATTCGCTCAGGCGTTACAGATGATGAATTAAGAGAACAATTGATTCGTTTATGGAATGTACGTGATGACCGCTATTCAGATGAACGAACAGAGCAAACAGTGAAGAATCGTCAACGTAAAAAAATTAATATGAATTATATCGGTGGTTAAATGTTAAGCTATAGCAAAGTGATTAATTAATATCAATTGCTATAGCTTTTTAATTAAGTAATGATTCGCTCTCGATTAAATAGTTAGATGGAAAAAATATGGTTTAAGTATGGAATGTATGAGTAGAAAAGACCTCATGAAAATCAAGTTTTATATTAAATAAGTAATGATATTAAAATAAAATTTGTAATAGATTAAATTGTGTATATGTTATATAATTAAATTAAGCAATTTTAATTATGTAATGCAATTACTACAACAGAGAATCAACATTGGAGGCATTTTTATGAATAACAAAGTACAACGTTTTATAGCAGCTGAAAGAGAATTAAGTCAATTGAAACACTGGTTAAAATCATCATATAAAATTTCAATAGAAGAATTTGTCGTACTTTTTAAAGTCTACGAAGGTAAAAAAATTAGTGGTAAAGAATTACGTGATACATTACATTTTGAAATGTTATGGGATACAAGTAAAATAGATGTAATTATTCGTAAAATTTATAAAAAAGAACTTATTTCAAAATTACGTTCTGAAACAGATGAAAGACAAGTATTTTATTTCTTTAATGCAAAGCAACAACAATTATTAGATAAAATGAAAAGTGAAATTGAAGCAATTGGTATTGCTAACTAATAAATAATTAAAATACCGCAATGACGTTAAATTAATAACGTATTGCGGTATTTTTTTATAATTTAATTTGTTGTGCTTTTAACTTTTCGTCCATGTACAAAGAAGTAAAGGGCAGTACATAAAACAGCTACTACAGCCATAATAATATAAACTTGAGTATAAGTAATTGAATTAGTGAACAAGCCTAGTAATGAAGGTCCGAATCCAATACCTATATCTAAACCGATGAAGTAAGTAGAAGTAGCGATACCATATTTACTTGAAGGTGAAACTTTAATAGCAATGGCTTGCATTGAAGATGATAAGTTACCATATCCAACACCTAAAAATACACCTGAAAGTAACAACATCCAGCTACTATGACTTATTACTAATAAAACGAAAGAAATGATTAAGGCTACAAATGCCGGATAGACTACCACATTTTCATTTTTAGCATCAATTAAACGACCAGCTATCGGACGAGTAATTAACGAAGCAACAGCATAACAAATAAAGAAATAACTAGACGCTTCTACTAAGTGACGTTGTTCAGCGAAGAATTTTAAGAACGTTAGAATTGAAGCGTAATTCAAACCGATAACCATCATCACAATAGCTACTGGCACGGCTTCTTTAGCAACAAAATTGTGAATACTGAAACTTGAAGCTTTTGAAATTTTTTTATCTGTATCATTCGTAACAGGGTTAAAGTCAATTTTAATAAAGATTGAAATAAGTAAGCTAATCACGCCAAGAATAACACAGATTACAAATAATAGATTAATTGAAAAAGATTTCATTAATAAAATCCCGAAAAATGGGCCAACTGCTGTTCCTAATACTAAACTTAAAGAAAATAAACTGATGCCTTCACTTTTACGTGATACAGGCGTTACATGTGCAGCAATTGTACCAGTTGCTGTTGTGGCTACTGCAGTAGCAATACCATTAATTAAACGTACAAACATAAGAAAGCCAATTGATCCAGGAATAAAATAAAGTAATTGCGTAATAACTAAGAAGATAAGTCCAGTAATTAATATCTTTTTAGGACCAAATTTATTGACATACTTCCCAGTAGCAAAACGTCCAATTAATGAGCCAACGATAAAGAGACCTACAACTAGACCTGAAAGGCTGTCAGAAGCATGAAACGATGTTTTACTATAATCAGCGATAATAACAAGTAATAAATACATGCATAAATACACAAAGAAGTTAATCGTAAAGTTCACAGTGAAACTCTTCGTAAAAATAGGTTGTTTTAAATTTTGAGCTTGGTTCATTCTTTCTCTTCCTCCTCAGATAATGTTTGATGTAATTTAGCCATAGTTGAAATAACATGTTCTAAATCTTCAGTAGTTAAATTTGATTTTTCAATCAAATGATTTTGAATAGGGGTAATTCGATAATTCACCTCTGTAAATAACTGTTGGCCTTTTTCAGATAGATTCAAAATCTTCTCTCTTTTATCTTGACCTGTTGTAATAGTGAGCAATTCTTTTTCAGATAACGCTTTAATAATCTTTCGAGTGGTAGGTTTTTCAATAAAACGGCGCTTAGAAATTTGAACTAGTGTAGTAGGAGCACTATTTGCTATATCTCTTAGTACTAACCACTGACCAGTATGCAAATCAAATTCATCTAATATAGGTTGCGTACGTTTAATATAAGGGCGATAAATACCAATAAAACTATTAAAGAATTCATTTGTAAGCATAAAATAACTCCTTTTATAAATGGTTAGCCAAGCTAACTATTGGAATGACAAATAATATTATACGACTAAGCTGTAAAATTTGCAATAGCAAGATAATAAGATAAATGGAAGTAATATTACCTACATTTTGATAAAATAAAATTGAATTGAAATATAAAAAAGGGGAAAAACTGATGGAATTGAGATTTGACCATATTATTCATTATGTTGATCAATTAAATAACTTTAAATATCCTGGTAATATTTTGAAATTAAGTGGTGGGGGGAAACATCATAAGTTTGGTACATTTAATCGTTTAGCATATATTAATGAAAATTACATTGAATTATTAGATGTAGAAGATGTTGAAAAGTTAAAAAAAGAAGCTAAAACGGAAGAAGGTCGAGTGGCATTTGCTACGAAGATTGTTCATGATCATTTCCAACAAGGTTTTAAAACAATGGCTTTTAGAACAACAGATATAGAAGCGCTAAAACAAACACTTCATGAACATAATGTAGATACAATTGGACCTATTGAAATGCATAGAGAAAATAAAAAGGGAGATAAAACGGGCTGGAAATTATTGTATATTGCTGACCCTGATTATATGGTTAAACCTCCGTTCTTTATAGAGTGGGAAGATAGTGAGGAACAACGCAATGAAAAATTAGCAGATTTATATCAAAAGCATTTTACTATTGATCGCATTATTATTCATAGTTCTAAGCGTTCGAAGACACTATCAAAATGGCAGAAATGGTTTAAAATGCGCATTATAGATGAAGGAGAAGATTACACGGATTTACAACTCACTGATGACAACATCATTTATCGTGTTCAAGATGGCCAGACATCTGGCTATAAAACAGTCGTATTTAAAGATAAAGAAGCGACTGCACCTTATTCCATCATTGTGAAAGGTGCTAAATATCGCTTCGAACCAGTAGACTGAAATCTAATATAAATAAATATAAGTGCTATGTGCAATTAGGGCGATATGCACTATTGCTAATAATAATGATAGGATGCTTAACATTGTCGAAAGACGTGTGGTTCTAAGCAATAGAAATAGCACAGTTAATACTAAACTTAAGCCAACAAACATCACTCTTAGACTAAAGTATGCAATTGAAAGTGGTTGGCTTAACGTGATTATAATAGCAATGAGATTAATAATGATAAAGATAGCTAATAATATATTTCTCAATGTCCATTACCTCTTTTATATAAAAAATTGGAAATTTTAATTTTAGAGTCTATATAGTATAGCAGATTTTAAAGAAATTAAATAATATCAAACTTCAATAGTATGTTTGTCGACACTCACTATTGTAGACTGTATAATGATAATTAATGTGAAAATAAAGGAGTTTTTTATAGCATGGAAAAGATGAATATCACTAATCAAGAACATGACGCATTTGTAAAAAACCATCCTAACGGCGACTTATTACAACTTACGAAATGGGCAGAAACAAAACGTTTAACAGGATGGTATTCAAAACGCGTTGCCGTTGGAGAAAATGGTGAGATAAAAGGTGTAGCTCAATTATTATTTAAGAAAGTACCGAAATTACCGTTTACATTATGCTATGTATCTCGTGGATTTGTAACGGATTATAGTAACAAAGCTGCACTTGAAACACTTTTAGAAGAAACAAAAAAAGTGGCTAAAGCTGAAAAAGCATATGCTATTAAAATCGATCCAGATGTTGAAGTGGAACATGGAACGGAAGCACTTAAAAACTTAAGAGCATTAGGCTTTAAACATAAAGGCTTTAAAGAAGGCTTATCAAAAGATTACATTCAACCACGTATGACAATGATTACGCCTATTGATAAATCAGATGATGAAATCTTTAAAAGTTATGAACGTCGTAACCGTTCAAAAGTACGTCTAGCTTTAAAACGTGGTACGAAAGTAGAACACTCAGACCGTGAAGGGTTAAAAACATTTGCTAATTTAATGAAGATTACTGGTGAACGTGATGGCTTCTTAACGCGTGATATTAGTTACTTTGAAAATATTTATGATTCATTACATGAAGATGGCGATGCAGAATTATTCTTGGTTAAATTAGAACCTAAACCAGTTTTAGAACAAATTAATAAAGATTTAGCAGAACAAGAGGCTGAAAAAGAAAAACTTCAAACTAAATTAGAAAATAAACCAAATGATAAGAAAAATGCAAACAAACTTAACGATGTTGAGAACAAAATATCTAAAACAACTGAATTAAAAAATGATATGGAAGATTTAAAACAAAAACACCCAGAAGGCGTATATTTATCAGGTGCTTTACTTATGTTTGCAGGTAAAAAATCATATTACTTATATGGTGCATCATCAAATGATTATCGCGACTTTTTACCAAATCACCATATGCAATATGAAATGATGCGTTATGCAAGAGAACACGGCGCTACGACTTATGATTTCGGAGGCACTGATAACAATCCGCCTAAAGGTTCAGAACACTATGGCCTATGGGCATTTAAAAAAGTATGGGGAACTTATTTAAGTGAAAAAATTGGTGAGTTTGATTATGTATTAAATCAACCGCTTTATCAGTTAATTGAACAAGTTAAACCTCGATTAACTAAAGCTAAAATTAAGCTTTCTCGCAAATTAAAACGTAAATAATAACACAGTACTCAAGTAATGACATCTGAACGATTCTATAATGACAGAAACGTTCAGATTTTTTTAGATAAAATGAAAACTCAAACTAAGCAATGAGTTTTAAAAACGTTTAGGGAAGTGACGTAATGATTAAGAAAATGCTTCAATTCTCATTAGGTAATAAGTTCGCTATCTTCTTAATGGTAGTATTAATTATTTTAGGTGGCGTCTATTCAAGTGCAAAATTAAAACTTGAATTATTACCTGATGTGGAAAATCCAGTGATATCTGTACAGACAACAATGCCTGGTGCCACCCCACAGACCACACAGGATGAAATAAGTTCAAAGATAGATCAACAGGTAAGGTCTTTGGCTTATGTTAAAAGTGTTAAAACGCAATCGATTCAAAATGCTTCGATTGTAAGCGTAGAATATGACAATAACACTGACATGGACAAAGCTGAAGAAGTCTTGAAAAAAGAAATTGATAAAATAGATTTTAAAGATGGTATCAGTGAACCAGAATTAACACGTAATTCAATGGATGCATTCCCGATTGTCGCTTATTCATTTACTAATAGTAAAAATGATTTGAAAAAAACAACTAAAGAAATTAATGAGCAATTAATTCCCAAACTACAAACTGTAGATGGAGTACAAAATGCACAATTAAATGGTCAAACAACACGTCAAGTGACATTGAAATTTAAGCAAGATAAACTTGATGAAGCAGGATTAACTGCCGATGATGTTGAGAATTATATTAAAACAGCTACTCGTGAAACACCACTTGGTTTATTCCAATTTGGTAATAATGAAAAATCACTAGTCGTTGACGGACAATTTAAATCCGTTGATGCACTGAAAGATTTAAAAATACCACTAACTATAGGTGGGCAAGGTCAATCAAGTAGTGGAGACGATGATTCTGATAGTAATAGCATGAGTAGTACAGGAGACGATGCTTCTACCTCAAGTAGCGGTCAAAAATCTCAAAGTAGTTCAATGTCAATGGGCGATAGTGGCAAGATGCCAAGCGTACCATTAAAAGAGCTGGCTAAAGTCACTGTTGGAGATGAACGCTCATCTATTTCTAAAACAAATGGTAAAGATGCAGTGAACGTTCAAGTGATGAAAGCGCAAGATGCAAATACAGTTCAAGTCGCTCGCGAAACGCAGAAAAAAATTGATGAGTTTGTAAAAAATAATAGTGATATTAAAGCCACTAAAACAATGGATACTGCTAAACCAATTCAAGATTCACTGTATACAATGGTTGAAAAAGCAGCATTAGGTACAATAGTAGCAATTATCGTTATCCTATTATTCTTAAGAAATATTAAAACTACTGCGATTTCTATTGTTTCAATTCCATTGTCTATTTTAATCGCGTTGATTGCTTTAAAATTAAGTAACGTATCGTTAAATATTTTAACGTTGGGTGCGTTAACTATCGCAATTGGACGTGTGATAGACGACTCGATTGTTGTAGTAGAAAATATTTATCGACGCTTATCTGACCCTGATGAATCATTAAAAGGCAATCATTTAGTAATTAGTGCGACTCGTGAAGTATTTAAACCTATTTTATCTTCAACTATCGTTACAATCATTGTATTCTTACCGCTTGCCTTTGTATCGGGTTCAGTGGGTGAGATGTTTAGACCATTTGCATTAGCGATTGCTTTCAGTTTATTAGCTTCATTATTAGTTTCTATTACCGTGGTGCCGGCGTTGGCTTCTACATTTTTCAAAAAAGGAATTAAAACAAAACAACGTCCGACTAGTACGAATGAGACTAAAGGTCTTGGGGCGATTAGTAGAGGCTATCGAAGCGTATTAAGTTGGTCACTGAATCATAAATGGATTGTTATTATTATCAGTTTAGTCATCTTAGTTGGAAGTGTCGTGCTCGGCGGTGCAAAATTAGGTACAAGTTTCATTTCAGCAGGAGAAGATAAATTCTTAGCTGTAACGTATACACCTAAACCTGGTGAAACGAAAGAAGCGGTACTTGATCACGCGAAAGAAGCACAACAATACTTACAAAGTAAGAAAAAAGTTAAAACCGTGCAATATTCAGTAGGAGGACCTTCTCCAGCGGATCCAACAGGTAGTACTAATAGTATGGCTATTATGGTTGAATACGATAAAGATACGCCTAACTTTGATGAGGAACCTGACAAAGTTGTTTCTCATTTAGCGAAAATGAAGGACCCAGGAGAATGGAAAAATCTAGATATGGGTACGGGTGCTGGTAATAACTCAATAGAAGTAACCGTCAAAGGTCCGTCGCCTGATGCAATTAAAGATACAGTTGCTAAAGTTGAAGATAAAATGAAATCTGTCGATGGCGTAGCAAATGTTAAATCAGATTTATCTCAAACTTATGATCAATATGAAATTAAGGTTGATCAAAACAAAGCGACAGACAAAGGTATTTCAGCTGGACAATTGGCATTAAATTTAAATGAAAATTTACCAGAGAAAACAATTACCACTGTCAAAGAAGCTGGTAATAAAGTAGATGTTAAAGTAAAACAAAATAAACAAACAGACTGGTCACGCGATAAGATCAATAATATCGAATTACAGTCGCCAACTGGTGAGAAAGTAAAACTCAAAGATATTGCTAAACTTGAACATACGACAACACCAAGTCAACTTAATCAAGAAGATGGCGATTATTCAACTACTGTTTCAGGTAAAGTCATTGCTTCTGACGTAGGTGGCACATCAAGTAAAGTCATGCAAAAAGTGAATCATATCGATAAACCAGATAATGTGAAGATTAATGTTGGTGGCGCGACAGATGATATCAATCAAGCTATTAGTCAATTGGCCTTTGCGATGTTAGTTGCTATCGTGATTGTATACTTGGTATTAGTTATTACATTTAAAGGTGGTTTAGCACCATTTACAATACTATTCTCATTACCATTTACAATCATCGGTGTAGTGCTTGCATTACTCATTACAGGTGAAACGATTTCAGTACCAAGTTTAATTGGTTTATTAATGTTAATTGGTATCGTAGTAACCAATGCAATTGTGTTGATTGATAGAGTAATTACGAATGAGAAGCAAGGTATGCCTATGAAAGAGGCGTTACTCGAAGCGGGTGGCACACGTATTCGACCTATCTTAATGACTGCGATTGCTACAATCGGTGCATTATTACCGCTTCTATTCGGACAAGACAGTTCAATCCTTATTTCTAAAGGTATGGCAGCTACGGTTATTGGTGGTTTAATATCATCAACATTACTCACATTAATTGTAGTACCAGTTATTTATGAAATTTTATTTACTTTGAAAAATAAATTAACACGTAGATAAATAAAAAAAGAGGGTGGCGCCTGTTTCTAAAACAGGCGCACACCCTCTCTATTTTTTAATTTAAAAATGTTGTATCATTCAAATATTAATACATTACAAAAGTTAAAATAATGTATATCACGAATAAAATTAATGATAATATATTTAGAATTGAAACACCTTTGTGATCATTCTTTAAGGCTTTGAATGCAGTAACTTCTACATTACCTACTAAAAGAACTAGAACGACGAAGACCCACCAATTCTCTGCAGGGAATTTTAAAGTAGTAATGGCTACTACAAATAATAATAATATGCCCATCACGATTCTTAAAATACGCGTGAATACAGAGTGCATTTTAAAAATAGTGATATAACTAACGATAAGATATAATATAGGTAATAAAAGTAGGTAGAGTTTCACCTGATAACATCCTTTCTATCATGACTAATATCATAGCATTCTGATATCTTTCTGACTAGAGGCTTATATCTCTTATTTCTGACGTAATTTTGAACGAATGTTAGCAATTTCTTTCTCGATATCTTCAAGTTGTTTCAATAAAGGGTCTATATTTTGATTTAATGATTCACGTTTCTCTAAATCATTTTGCAAACGCGTGTAATCATATTTGAGTTCATCTAATTGAGATTCTAAATCCATTATGTATGGCACTCCTTTTTATTTTTGGCTTTATAATTTAGTTGAATTATAGCATGAACAAGACACTTCTAAAAATTATGGAAGTTGTGTTACAGTTATTAACTGTAATATAACAGTAAATAAGAAAGAAGGAATTGATGTGACAGAGCAATTTGTAATGATCATTTTATTAATTGCATTAGGATATCTCTTAAAGAAAATTAATTTCTTAAAAGCAGCAGACAGTCAAGTACTTTCCACACTCGTATTAAATGTCACATTACCTTCTTTAGTTATCGTTAATCTAAATAGTGCTGATTTAGATTTTTCTTTTTCAATTCTACCCATTATGATGATTGTTTATGGTGTAATTGCTAAGTTAATCGTTATTATGCTATTTAGGAAATATGATAACCATATTAAAGGTTCAGTAGGAATGATGACAGCTTCATTGAATATTGGTTTATTTGCCTATCCATTAGTCAATACGATTTGGCCTAAGAATGGTATGGTTTATTTTGGTATGGCGGATATAGGCGGTGCCATTATCATGTTTGGTATTACGTACTTTGTAGGAAGTTACTTTAGTGAAGGGGCCGACCAATTCAATTTTAAATTTTTAGGGAAAAAGTTAATTACCTCTGTGCCATTAGTGACATATATCGTCATGTTTATATTAAATATGTCTAATCTTCACTTACCGCACGTAGCTATTGATTTCTTTACTATTATTTCAAAAGCTAACATGCCTTTATCTATGATATTACTAGGCGTGATGCTTAACTTTAATATTGAACGTCACTTTTTACCAATCGCAATCAAGTATTTAGTCGCACATTACGGTCTAGGACTATTTGCCGGTCTGATGGTACACTACTTCTTACCAGTTTCAGATAATATGATTAAAACGACATTACTCATTGCTTGGTTATTACCAGTAGGGGTAGCTATTATTCCATATTCTATTCAATTTAAATATAAGACGCTACCACTTGTAGGTATGGTAACCAACATTTCTATCGTAATAAGTATTATTATCTTGTATGTATATCAAGCATTATTTGTATAATGAATTATTTAAATATGTAAAAAGCAAGCAACTCAAGGGGCGAGTTGCTTGCTTTTTTATAAGTATGAAACTTTTTAAAATGGAAGTTGCACTCTTAGGTGAATTGGACACATAAGTAGTTTGATTATCCTTTTCCACCCATAAAGGCAGGATAATTCATCATTCCACCATCCACATAGATAGTTGTACCGTGGATATAGCTTGCCAAATCAGAAGCTAAGAATAATGCTACGTTTGAAATGTCTTGTGCTTCACCAATTTCTCTAGCTGGAATCATTTCTAGTGTTTCAGCTCTAGTGTCAGGATCAGAGAATTTTTCTTTCGTATGTTCAGTAACAATTGCACCTGGTGAGATGTTATTAATGCGAATGCCGTATTGAGCATATTCCATAGACATTGTTTCCATCATTAATTTCAAACCGCCTTTACTGGCAGCATAGTTAACATAGTTTGGCCATGGGATTGTATCATGAACACTTGATGTATTAATAATGACACCTTTTTTATCTTCTTTTAAGAATTGGTTAACCGCTTCACGTGAACCAATGAAAGCACCTGTTAAATTTATATCAATCACTTTTTGCCATTCATCTAATGGCATTTTATGAGAAGGGATAGGTTTCTCAAAACCAGCATTATTAATCATAATGTCTAACGTACCAAATTCATTTACAGCTGATTGAACTAAATTTTTAACATCATCTTCTACAGATACATCGCCCTGAACAGCAATCGCTTGTCCACCTGCATTAGTAATCGTCTTTTTAAGGTCTTCAATCTCATCTAAATTACGATCAGAACGATAATTTAAAACGACTTTTGCTTTTGCTTTACCAAAGTTTTCGGCGAATGATTTACCAATACCGCTACTTGCACCTGTAATAACAACTACTTTATTTTCTAAATCTGGAAACATCTTAATTCCTCCTTAATATTTAAATGTAATTATTTTAAGTTACCTAAGATCACTACAGCAACAATGATTAATACGATACCTGACCAAATACCAATCATTTGGCGTTTATCTTTTCTCTCACCTAATAGGAATATACCACCAAGTGTAGAAACAATAACAAGTAATTGTGATAATGAGAAACTTGTAGCAACACCGACTTTAGGTTGTGAATAGAACATAAACAGGTTACCAACAGCCCACACTATACCAGGGATAAGGTTTAATGCAGTTGATTTGATATTTGTTTCGTGTTTCATAGATAGTAAGAAACCACCAATAGCCATACCGATTGATTGGAAGAATAAAGCGTCCGTACCACTGACACCAAAGATATCACCAATAACTACATAACCGACATAGCCAATTGTAGAAATGATTAATATCATCATCGCTTTTTTAAATTCAGGGTCATTCGATTTTCTTTCATTCTTAGCTTTTAATGAGGTTAGGGCGATACCAGTAACAAGTAATACCATAGCGATAAGTCCCATAGTTACTTGCGTGCCTGTACTCCATTCTCCTAAGAAAATGGCACTAAATAATGTTGTACCTACTAATTGCATTCCTGTTGAAATAGGCATCGTTTTAGATACACCAATGAGTTGTACAGAACGTAACTGGTTACCTTGACCAAATGCCCAAAGCGCACCAGAAATTAAACCAACAATAATAACAGTGATGTTATTAAATTCAGCTTTACCGCATAGTAGTAATATAATCCCAACGATTAAAGTACCTAGCGTAGTACCACGAATTTGGTTGTAAGGTCCGCCGCCTACGAACACATTGATTAAGACAACGCTCCCCCAAAATAACGCTGGTAATAATGCGATTAAGAAATCAATAAATTGCATTATTGACTCACTCTCCTTATGTATTTATTACAGTGTTCCTTTCTTATAACACTTGAAATTAGTGTATCTGAAATTATATTATGTGAGAATTGAATTGCTCACGAATATCCAAACTTTTTGAAAATAAAAAATGCCTACGATTTCGAATTTTTGAAAATCGTAGGCATATTATATTCAGTTTATTCTTAATGAACGTTTGAAGAGAGATATTTGTATTTCTTGTATTCAGTGTCTATTTTAAAACCTAATTCATTAAAGCGTTCAACTAATGTAGCATTTTTACTGCGAATTTTAAAATATACTTTTTCTAAATCATAATGGTTAAATGCATAATCAATAGCGAAGGATAATAGATCAAAGGCAATCCCCATTAAACGATAATCTGTGTGCGAACTAAAATAACGAATTTCAGCGACTGAAATTTGAGGAGACACTTGTAAATATAAGTAACCTTTTAATAATCCTTCACTTACAAATAAGAATAAATGATTATTCTCATCAAGGGAATTTATAATTTCTTGACCTGATAGTACGTTATGTTTAAAAGTTTGTTGATGTAATTTAGTAAAAGCGCGTTGAAAACCTGGCTGATATTCAATAATATTTTGGAGGTGATCAGAACGTTGTATAGGTGACGCTACATTGAGATAGTAATCGGTAAAATTGTAACTGGCATCTATATTTTTCATTAAAGGCTTGGAAGTTTGAATACATTCATTATATGAAAAGTTAAATACCGCCTTAGTATCTTGAGAATCACGAAGTGCATTAAACAATGATTGATAGTCATTTTGACTAAAGGACACTTCAGAGTTTACGAATGGTCCCACTACTTTAAATTTATGCTTTTCATATTCAATAGCAGTTATCATGGCATAAGTAGTATCATTTTCACTTAATGAGAATATACCAGGAGATGTAAGAGACTGTTCCAATAAAACTTTCATTTCAACTTGATCTGTAGGTAATTTGTATACATAAGAGGCGAATTCGTTTGACGATGTTTCTAAAAAAGACAGAATTTGGTTTAAATCGCTTAATTTAATGATATCCATAGCGTACCTCCATTTCGGTCTGATTTTCTAAATTAATTATAAATTTATTTACATTTAAATGAAAGTTATGTCTATTGCTTTACATGTTACAATGAGAGACATATGAATGAAATTTGTCTATAACCAATTGTTATATTGAAAGGAAAGTTTTATGAAATCACTTATCTTAGCAGAAAAGCCCTCAGTAGCACGTGATATTGCCGAGGCTTTAAATATAAGCGGAAAACGTAATGGCTTTATTGAAAATGAGCGTTACATTGTGACTTGGGCATTAGGGCATCTTGTGACCAATGCGCAACCAGAACATTACGATAAAGCGTATAAAGAATGGAAACTTGAAGATTTACCTATTATTCCAAAACATATGCAAACAATTGTTATTGGAAAGACGAGTAAGCAATTTAAAACAGTTAAATCCCTCATTTTAAAAAATGAAGTAAAAGACATCATTATTGCGACAGACGCTGGTCGAGAAGGAGAACTAGTAGCACGTCTTATATTGGACAAAGTAAGAAATAAAAAACCGATTAAACGTTTATGGATTAGTTCGGTGACTAAAAAGGCGATTCAACAAGGCTTCAAACATTTAAAAGATGGTAGAGCCTACAATGATTTATACCGTGCTGCGTTAGCACGTAGTGAAGCGGATTGGATTGTGGGTATCAACGCGACACGCGCGTTAACTACGAAATATGATGCTCAATTATCATTAGGTAGAGTACAAACACCAACGATTCAACTTGTGCAATCTCGTCAACAAGACATTAATCATTTCAAACCACAGAAATATTATACATTGGGTGTACAAGTTAATGGTGTTACTTTCCAATTAAAAACAGACAAGCGAATAGTAAATAAAGACGACATTGAAATGATTGCTGAAAAGGTTAAACATGCTCAAGGACGCATTGATTATGTAGAGTCTAAAGTGAAGAAAAGTTATCCTAGACCACTTTATAATTTAACTGATTTACAACAAGAAGCCTATCAACGATATAAAATGGGTCCTAAAGAGACGTTAAACACTATTCAAAATTTATATGAACGTCATAAAATATTAACGTATCCACGTACAGATTCTAACTATTTATCTGAAGACATGGCTGACACTATTAAGGAACGTTTACAAGCATTATTAGCTACTGACTATAAAGAGAATATCCGTCCGTTAATTAATAAATCGTATTCATCTAAAATGCGTATCTTTAACAATCAGAAAGTATCGGATCACCATGCTATTATTCCAACAGAAGTCCGTCCAGATATGCAAAGCTTGAGTAATAGAGAAGAGAAAATTTATTTAATGGTAGCCGAAAGATTTTTAGAATCATTGATGATGCCACATGAATACGAAGCGGTTAAAGTCACTTTAAACGTAAACAATGATACGTTTGAGTTTAATGACAAGGTGACACGTCAATTAGGATTTAAAGCACTTAGAAAAGATTCAGATCATCAAGTACAAGAACTTCATTTTCAAAAAGGGGAAACGTATAAAATTCAAAGCACTAAAGTGAGTGAACATGAAACGACACCTCCAGAGTACTTTAATGAAGGTACATTACTTAAAGCGATGGAGAATCCTCAAAACTATATTCAGTTAAATAATAAAAAACATGCCAATACGCTTAAGCAAACTGGTGGTATTGGGACTGTGGCGACTCGAGCGGACATTATTGAAAAACTGTTTAATATCAATGCGATTGAATCAAGAGATGGCAAAATTAAAGTCACTTCAAAAGGTAAACAAATATTAGAGTTAGCACCTCAAGAACTAACTTCACCATTACTAACGGCTGAATGGGAAGAGAAGTTATTGATGATTGAAAAGGGAAAATATAATGCCCAACAATTTATCAATGAAATGAAAGGTTTTACGAAAGATATCGTCAATAAAATTAAAAACAGTGAACAAAAGTATAAGCATGATAACTTAACGACAACAGAATGCCCAACATGTGGGAAATTCATGATAAAAGTAAAAACGAAAAATGGTCAGATGCTTGTCTGTCAAGATCCGTCATGTAATACGAAGAAGAATGTACAACGTAAAACCAATGCGCGCTGTCCAAACTGTAAAAAGAAAATGACATTATTCGGTAGAGGGAAAGATGCGGTCTATCGTTGTGTCTGTGGTCATACAGAGACGCAAGCGCATATGGATCAACGATTAAAAAATAAATCAAACGGCAAAGTTTCTAAAAAAGATATGAAGAAGTATATGAACAAAGAGGAAACAATCGATAATAATCCGTTTAAAGATGCACTGAAAAATTTAAAACTTTAGATAAAATCGAACTTAAAGCGTTATCTTTTGATAAAAGTTCGTTTTTAGTATTGTATTTTTCGAAAAGTAATATTAAAATATTAAAGTATTTCAAAAAAAGGAGTTTAAAGCCGTGAAAAAATACTTCCAATTCAACAAGTATGGTACTAACTACAAGAAAGAAATCATCGGTGGTATCACAACTTTCTTATCAATGGCATATATCTTAGCCGTTAACCCACAAGTTCTAAGTTTAGCTGGAGTAAAAGGCGTTTCTGCGGATATGAGAATGGATCAAGGCGCAATTTTTGTGGCGACAGCATTAGCCGCATTCGTTGGTTCATTATTCATGGGTCTTATTGCTAGATATCCAATTGCTTTAGCACCAGGTATGGGACTTAACGCATTCTTCGCCTTTACTGTTGTTTTAACAATGGGCATTCCTTGGCAAATTGGTTTAACTGGTGTGCTCTGTTCAGGAATATTCTTCGCTATCCTAACTGCTACTGGGTGGCGAGAGACAATTATTAATGCGATTCCTTATCAGATGAAAATGGCTGTCTCAGCAGGTATCGGGTTATTTATTACATTTGTAGGTTTACAAAGTGCTGGAATTATTGTGAAAAATGATTCTACATTAGTAACACTTGGACATTTAACTAAAGGACCAGTATTATTAGCAATCTTTGGTATCGTTGTAACAATTATTCTTTATGCTAAAAAAGTACCTGGTTCAATCTTCATTGGTATGATTATTACTGCAGTTACAGGTATGTTAACTGGTTTAATTCATCCACCATCAGGCGTGGTAGGGAAGATTCCAAGTATTACACCAACATTTGGTGCTGCATTTGAAGCATTCAAAGATCCAAGCCAATTATTTACGATTCAATTTTTAATCGTTATCTTAACATTCTTCTTTATTGATTTCTTTGATACTGCAGGAACACTAGTTGCCGTTGCAACACAAGCAGGAATGATGAAAGATAACAAATTACCAAGAGCAGGTAGAGCGTTATTTGCCGATTCATTAGCAACGATTGTAGGGGCTATCTTCGGTACAACAACTACTACATCATATATTGAATCAACTTCAGGTGTGGCTGTAGGCGCACGTACTGGCTTTGCGAGTGTAGTTACAGGTTTCTGTTTCTTATTAGCTTTATTCTTTAGTCCATTAATTGAAGTGGTTACAAGTGCTGTAACTACGCCAGCATTAGTAGTAGTTGGTATTTTAATGGCTGCTAACTTTGCAGAAATTAATTGGAAAAAATTTGAAGTAGCTGTACCAGCATTTATCACAATCATTATGATGCCATTATCGTATTCAATTGCGACTGGTATTGCATGTGGATTCGTATTTTATCCTATTACAATGTTAATTACTAAAAAACATAAAGAAGTACATCCGATTATGTATGTATTAATGGTACTATTCATTTTATACTTTGTATTTGTACACGGTTAAAATTAAAGACGAGGTAGCCTTGAAAGAAGGCTACCTCGTCTTTTATCTATTATTTAAACATTATCTATGACGTTCATCTCTGTTTTTATGTTGAGTATAGATTACGCGAGCGTCTTTATTAGGAAGATAAGTTGGTGCGCTTAAAACGATAAATACGAAAAATACCATTAAAAAGAAGAGCACCCAGTGTGTAAACATACCGACTACAGGGATAAACGCAATAAAAGAACCAATTATACCTATTAAAGGAATAACTGCCATTGGCTTAATAGCGTTCTGAGAATCAACTAGTAAAACAATTCCTACTATTAAATATAAGAAAGCATTCAGTAAGAGAGGATGCCAGCCAAAACTTAAAATGACACTGCCTCCTAAAAATGGAATGCCGTAGAAAAATTCACATGCTAATAAAAAGATACTTAAAATCGCTAATGTTACTTTAACACTGCTTTTCATTCATTATTCACCTCCATATGATTCATGAGTACGAAAGAAACTAAATAATTTAAATACTAAAAACTTTCATTAAAGTATTAAATTGCTTTCATCTCATTACTTTATATACCTATTATAATGAAATTTAGAAAAAAGGGAAAAAATTTACCCAAAATGGTTGAACTACATAAACATTTCCAGTACAATACTAAAGTATGTGTTAGACAAGAACATAAAAAGTTACAGAAAAACCTTGATTTATCAATGTTTTTCATGTATCATATCTAATGTTGGACTTGAAGAAAGCGATGAAGCGAAAGGTTACTGACACACCCGGCCGCTTTGCCATGGCGTTGTGTGAGATAGTTTTCGTGGAGAAGTCTATCACTTAAATGTAGACGAACAAGGAGGGAAAATTATGGCAAAACAAAAAATCAGAATCAGATTAAAAGCTTATGATCACCGAGTGATTGATCAATCAGCAGAGAAAATTGTTGAAACTGCAAAACGTTCTGGTGCAGATGTTTCTGGACCAATTCCATTACCAACTGAGAAATCAGTTTATACAATCATTCGTGCGGTACACAAGTACAAAGATTCTCGTGAACAATTCGAACAACGTACACATAAACGTTTAATCGATATTGTTAACCCAACACCAAAAACAGTTGATGCTTTAATGGGCTTAAACTTACCATCTGGTGTAGACATCGAAATTAAATTATAATAGATAAATTTTAGGAGGTGGACTTTCGATGACCAAAGGAATCTTAGGAAGAAAAATTGGGATGACTCAAGTATTCGGAGAAAACGGTGAATTAATCCCAGTTACAGTAGTAGAAGCAAGCCAAAACGTAGTATTACAAAAGAAAACTGAAGAAGTTGATGGTTATAACGCTATCCAAGTAGGTTTTGAAGACAAAAAAGCATATAAAAAAGATGCTAAATCAAATAAATATGCTAACAAACCAGCTGAAGGTCACGCTAAAAAAGCAGGCACAGCACCTAAGCGCTTCATTCGTGAATTCAGAAACGTTAACGTTGATGAATACGAAGTAGGTCAAGAAGTCACAGTTGATACTTTTGAAGCTGGAGACATCATTGATGTAACAGGTACTTCAAAAGGTAAAGGTTTCCAAGGTGCAATTAAACGTCATGGCCAAGCACGTGGACCAATGGCTCACGGTTCTCATTTCCACAGAGCGCCAGGTTCAGTAGGTATGGCTTCAGATGCTTCAAGAGTATTCAAAGGCCAAAAAATGCCTGGACGTATGGGTGGTAACACAGTTACAGTTCAAAACTTAGAAGTAGTTCAAGTTGACACTGATAACAACGTTATTTTAGTAAAAGGTAATGTACCTGGACCTAAAAAAGGTTTCTTAGAAATCCAAACTTCAATTAAAAAAGGTAATAAATAATAAGTAGCGAAAGGAGGAAAAGCATAATGGCTAATTATGATGTATTAAAAGTAGACGGATCTAAATCAGGTTCAGTTGAATTAAGCGATTCAGTATTCGCTATTGAACCAAACAACAGTGTTCTTTTCGAAGCAATTAATTTACAACGTGCTTCATTACGCCAAGGAACTCACGCAGTTAAAAATCGCTCAGCAGTTCGCGGCGGTGGACGTAAACCTTGGAGACAAAAAGGTACAGGACGTGCGCGTCAAGGTACTATTCGTGCTCCACAATGGCGCGGTGGTGGTATCGTATTCGGACCAACTCCAAGAAGTTACGCATACAAAATGCCTAAGAAAATGCGTCGTTTAGCATTACGTTCAGCATTATCATTCAAAGTTCAAGAAAATAGCTTTACAATCGTTGATACTTTTGGTTTTGATGCTCCAAAAACAAAAGAATTCAAAAATGTATTAACTACACTTGAACAACCTAAAAAAGTTTTAGTTGTTACTGAAAATGATGATGTAAATGTTGAATTATCTGCACGTAACATCCCTGGTGTACAAGTAAGCACTGCACAAGGTTTAAACGTATTAGATATTACTAGCGCTGATAGTGTTATTATCACTGAATCAGCTGCGAAAAAAGTTGAGGAGGTGCTCGGATAATGGAAGCAAGAGATGTTCTTAAGCGCCCCGTAATCACTGAAAAATCTTCTGAAGCTATGGCTGAAGATAAATATACTTTTGACGTAGATACTCGTGCTAATAAAACACAAGTTAAAATTGCAGTTGAAGAAATTTTCGACGTAAAAGTTGAAAGTGTTAACATCATCAACTACAAACCTAAGAAAAAACGTATGGGCCGTTACCAAGGCTATACAAATAAAAGAAGAAAAGCGATTGTTAAACTAAAAGAAGGTTCAATCGATTTATTCAACTAAAAAATAAAATAAATGTTACCATTAAGGAGGTAAGCGACAATGGCTCTTAAAAAATATAAGCCAATAACAAATGGTCGTCGTAATATGACTAGCTTAGATTTCGCAGAAATTACGAAATCAACACCTGAAAAGTCATTATTACAACCGCTACCGAAAAGAGCGGGCCGTAACAACCAAGGTAAATTGACTGTTCGCCATCATGGTGGAGGACACAAACGTCAATACCGTGTTATCGATTTTAAACGTAATAAAGATGGAATCACTGCAAAAGTTGATTCAATTCAATATGATCCAAACCGTTCAGCAAACATTGCATTATTAGTATATGCAGATGGTGAAAAACGTTACATCATCGCTCCTAAAGGATTACAAGTAGGCCAAACAGTTGAAAGTGGTGAAAATGCAGATATCAAAGTTGGTAATGCATTACCATTACAAAACATTCCAGTTGGTACTGTAATTCACAATATCGAATTAAAACCTGGTAAAGGTGGACAACTTGCTCGTTCAGCAGGTGCAAGTTCACAAGTACTTGGTAAAGAAGGTAAATACGTATTAATCAGATTACGCTCTGGTGAAGTTCGTATGATTTTATCAACATGCCGTGCTACAATCGGTCAAGTTGGTAACTTACAACATGAATTAGTTAACGTTGGTAAAGCCGGACGTTCAAGATGGAAAGGTATCCGTCCTACAGTTCGTGGTTCTGTAATGAACCCTAACGATCACCCACACGGTGGTGGTGAAGGTCGTGCTCCTATCGGTAGACCATCTCCAATGTCACCATGGGGTAAACCAACGCTTGGTAAGAAAACTCGTCGTGGTAAAAAATCATCAGACAAACTTATCGTTCGTGGACGTAAGAAAAAATAATAACAACTTATTTGGGTGTGCGGCGTAACAGCTGCACGCACACAATAAGAAGGGAGGCGCCCAAATGGCTCGTAGTATTAAAAAAGGACCTTTCGTCGATGATCATTTAATGAAAAAAGTAGAAGCTCAAGACGGAAGTGAAAAGAAACAAGTAATCAAAACATGGTCACGTCGTTCTACAATTTTCCCAAATTTCATCGGTCATACTTTTGCAGTATACGATGGTCGTAAACATGTACCTGTATATGTAACTGAGGATATGGTAGGTCACAAATTAGGTGAATTTGCTCCAACTCGTACATTCAAAGGACATGCTGCAGACGATAAAAAAACTAGAAGATAATAAATAGAAGTAGAGGAGGAAATCCTAATGGAAGCAAAAGCGGTTGCTAGAACAATCAGAATCGCACCTCGTAAAGTAAGATTAGTTCTTGACTTAATTAGAGGAAAAAGCGCTGGAGAAGCTATTGCAATTTTAAAATTAACTAACAAAGCTTCATCACCAGTAATCGAAAAAGTATTAATGTCCGCTTTAGCAAATGCTGAACACAACTATGATATGAACACTGATGAGTTAGTTGTTAAAGAAGCATATGCAAATGAAGGACCAACTTTAAAACGTTTCCGTCCACGTGCACAAGGTCGTGCAAGTGCAATCAACAAACGTACAAGCCACATTACAATCGTCGTAAGTGACGGTAAAGAAGAAGCTAAAGAAGCTTAATAATTATTTAAGGAGGGAATACTGTGGGTCAAAAAATTAATCCTATCGGACTTCGTGTCGGAGTCATCCGTGACTGGGAAGCTAAATGGTATGCTGAAAAAGACTTCGCTTCACTTTTACACGAAGATTTAAGAATCCGTAAATTTATTGATAACGAATTAAAAGAAGCATCAGTTTCTCACGTTGAAATCGAACGTGCTGCTAACCGTATTAACATTGCTATCCACACTGGTAAACCAGGTATGGTAATTGGTAAAGGCGGTTCTGAAATTGAAAAACTTCGTAACAAATTAAACACATTAACTGATAAAAAAGTACACATCAACGTTATCGAAATCAAAAAAGTTGATATCGATGCTCGTTTAGTTGCTGAGAACATCGCACGTCAATTAGAAAACCGTGCTTCATTCCGTCGTGTACAAAAACAAGCTATTTCAAGAGCTATGAAACTTGGTGCTAAAGGTATCAAAACTCAAGTATCAGGTCGTTTAGGCGGAGCTGACATCGCTCGTGCTGAACAATATTCAGAAGGAACTGTTCCACTTCATACTTTACGTGCTGACATTGATTATGCACACGCTGAAGCTGACACTACTTACGGTAAATTAGGTGTCAAAGTATGGATTTATCGTGGTGAAGTTCTTCCTACTAAGAATACTAGTGAAGGAGGAAAATAATAATGTTACTACCAAAACGTGTTAAATATCGTCGTCAACATCGTCCAAAAACAACTGGTCGTTCAAAAGGCGGTAACTTTGTAACATTTGGTGAGTTTGGTTTACAAGCAACTACAACGTCTTGGATCACTTCTCGTCAAATCGAATCTGCTCGTATTGCTATGACACGTTACATGAAACGTGGCGGGAAAGTTTGGATCAAAATCTTCCCTCATACACCATATACTAAAAAACCTTTAGAAGTACGTATGGGTGCCGGTAAAGGTGCTGTTGAAGGCTGGATCGCAGTTGTGAAACCAGGTAGAATTTTATTTGAAGTTGCGGGTGTATCTGAAGAAGTAGCTCGTGAAGCATTACGTTTAGCAAGTCACAAACTTCCTGTAAAAACTAAGTTTGTAAAACGTGAAGAATTGGGTGGTGAAACAAATGAAAGCTAAGGAAATTAGAGACTTAACCACTTCAGAAATCGAAGAACAAATCAAATCTTCAAAAGAAGAGCTTTTTAACCTACGCTTTCAGTTAGCTACAGGTCAATTAGAGGAAACTGCACGTATTCGTACAGTTAGAAAAACGATTGCACGTCTAAAAACTGTTGCTCGTGAAAGAGAAATCGAACAAAGTAAAGCTAATCAATAATTTATATGAAAGAGGAGGTTACAAAAGTGAGTGAAAGAAACGATCGTAAAGTTTATGTAGGTAAAGTTGTTTCAGATAAAATGGACAAAACTATTACTGTACTTGTTGAAACTTACAAAACACACAAATTATACGGCAAACGAGTAAAATACTCTAAAAAATATAAAACTCATGATGAAAACAACTCAGCTAAATTAGGGGACATTGTTAAAATTCAAGAAACTCGTCCTTTATCAGCATCTAAACGTTTCCGTTTAGTAGAAATTGTTGAAGAATCAGTAATTATTTAATACAAGATTAGAGATAAGGGAGGTTTAACTAATGATCCAACAAGAAACACGTTTAAAAGTAGCAGACAACTCTGGTGCTCGTGAAGTTCTTACAATTAAAGTATTAGGTGGATCTGGTCGCAAAACAGCGAACATCGGCGATGTTATCGTATGTACTGTTAAAAATGCAACACCAGGTGGCGTTGTTAAAAAAGGTGACGTAGTCAAAGCTGTTGTAGTTAGAACTAAATCAGGCGTACGTCGTAATGATGGTTCTTATATCAAATTTGATGAAAATGCATGTGTTATCATTCGTGATGACAAAGGCCCACGTGGTACTCGTATCTTTGGTCCTGTTGCTCGTGAATTACGTGAAGGTAACTTCATGAAAATCGTATCATTAGCACCAGAAGTACTTTAATATATAAAAACCAAATCATTTAAGGAGGTGCCCACATGCATATCAAAAAAGGTGACAACGTAAAAGTTATCGCAGGTAAAGACAAAGGTAAAGAAGGTAAAGTTATCGCTACTGAACCTAAAAAAGACCGTGTCGTTGTGGAAGGTGTTAACGTTATTAAAAAACACCAAAAACCAACTCAATTAAATCCTGAAGGTGGAATCTTAGAAACAGAGGCAGCTATCCATGTTTCTAACGTACAATTATTAGACCCTAAAACAAATGAACCTACTCGTGTTGGTTACAAATTTGTTGATGGTAAAAAAGTTCGTATCGCTAAAAAATCAGGCGAAGAAATCAAAACTAATAATTAATAACTAGTTGAAAGGAGGATCCACTTTGAACCGTTTAAAAGAAAGATATAATACTGAAGTTACTGAAAACTTAGTGAAAAAATTTAACTATAGTTCTGTAATGGAAGTACCAAAAATCGAAAAAATCGTTGTAAATATGGGTGTAGGTGATGCAGTTCAAAACTCTAAAGTATTAGATAATGCTGTAGAAGAGTTAGAATTAATCACTGGTCAAAAACCATTAATCACAAAAGCTAAAAAATCAGTTGCAACATTCCGTTTACGTGAAGGTATGCCAATCGGTGCAAAAGTTACTCTTCGCGGAGAAAGAATGTATGAATTCTTAGATAAATTAATCGCAGTTTCATTACCTCGTGTACGTGACTTCCAAGGTGTTTCTAAAACAGCATTCGATGGTCGTGGTAACTACACTCTAGGAGTTAAAGAACAATTAATTTTCCCAGAAATCGATTATGATAAAGTAAGTAAAGTAAGAGGAATGGATATTGTTATCGTAACAACTGCTAACACTGACGAGGAAGCTCGTGAATTGTTAACAAACTTCGGTATGCCATTTCGTAAATAATCTCTAAAAAGGAGGCTAATTAAGTGGCTAAAACTTCTATGGTTGCTAAGCAACAGAAAAAACAAAAATATGCAGTACGTGAATATACTCGTTGTGAACGTTGTGGTCGTCCACATTCTGTATATCGTAAATTCAAATTATGCCGTATTTGTTTCCGTGAATTAGCTTACAAAGGCCAAATTCCTGGCGTACGCAAAGCTAGCTGGTAATATAAAGAGTCTGAAAGGAGGCAACAATCAATGACAATGACAGATCCAATCGCAGATATGCTTACTCGTGTAAGAAACGCAAACATGGTGCGTCACGAGAAATTAGAATTACCTGCGTCTAACATTAAAAAACAAATTGCTGAAATCTTAAAAAATGAAGGTTTCATTAAAAACGTAGAATATGTTGAAGATGATAAACAAGGTGTTATTCGTTTATTCTTAAAATATGGACAAAACAATGAACGTGTTATCACAGGATTAAAACGTATCTCTAAACCAGGTTTACGTGTTTATGCTAAAGCAAACGAAGTACCTAAAGTATTAAACGGTTTAGGTATTGCATTAGTTTCAACTTCTGAAGGTGTTATCACTGATAAAGAAGCTAGAAAACGTAATGTTGGTGGAGAAATTATCGCATACGTTTGGTAATAATAAATAAGGAGGTGCCATAACATGAGTCGTGTTGGTAAGAAAATTATTGACATTCCTAGCGACGTTACAGTAACTTTTGATGGTCATACTGCTACTGTAAAAGGTCCTAAAGGTGAATTAACTAGAACATTTAATGAAAGAATGACTTTCAAACAAGAAGAAAACACATTAGAAGTTGTAAGACCTACTGATTCTAAAGAAGACAGAACAGTTCACGGTACAACTCGTGCTTTATTAAACAATATGGTACAAGGTGTTTCTCAAGGTTTTGAAAAAACACTTGAACTTGTTGGTGTAGGTTACCGTGCTCAAATGCAAGGTAATGACTTAGTATTAAACGTTGGTTACTCTCATCCTGTTGAAATTAAAGCTGAAAATGGCATTACTTTCGCAGTAGAGAAAAACACAACAGTACGCGTATCTGGTGTATCTAAAGAACAAGTTGGAGCTATCGCTTCTAACATCCGTTCAATAAGACCTCCAGAACCTTATAAAGGAAAAGGTATCCGTTACCAAGGTGAATATGTTCGCCGTAAAGAAGGTAAAACTGGTAAATAATAGATAACTCTCTCAAGAAAGGAGTAATAATATGATCAGTAAAATTGATAAAAACAAAGTGCGTTTGAAAAGACATGCTCGTGTGCGTACTAAATTATCAGGTACAGCTGAAAAACCACGTTTAAATGTATATCGTTCAAACAAACACATTTATGCTCAAATTATTGATGACGTTAATGGTCAAACATTAGCTCAAGCTTCATCAAAAGATAAAGACATTGCTAACGAATCTTCTTCAAAAGTTGATTTATCAACTAAAGTAGGAGAAGCAATTGCTAAAAAAGCATCTGACAAAGGTATTAAAGAAATCGTATTTGATCGTGGCGGTTACTTATACCATGGTCGTGTGAAAGCATTAGCAGAAGCTGCTAGAGAAAGCGGATTAGAATTTTAATTTAAAGGAGGGACAAACACATGGCTCGTAGAGAAGAAGAAACGAAAGAATTTGAAGAACGCGTTGTTACAATCAACCGTGTTGCTAAAGTTGTTAAAGGTGGACGTCGTTTCCGTTTCACTGCATTAGTAGTAGTTGGAGATAAAAATGGTCGTGTAGGTTTCGGTACTGGTAAAGCACAAGAGGTACCAGAAGCTATCAAAAAAGCTGTAGAAGCAGCTAAAAAAGATTTAGTAGTCGTTCCACGTGTTGAAGGAACTACTCCTCATACAATTACTGGTCGTTATGGTTCAGGTAGCGTATTCATGAAACCAGCTGCACCTGGTACAGGAGTTATCGCTGGTGGTCCAGTACGTGCCGTATTAGAATTAGCAGGTATCACTGATATCTTAAGTAAATCATTAGGATCTAACACACCAATTAACATGGTTCGTGCTACAATCAATGGTTTACAAAACCTTAAAAACGCTGAAGATGTTGCTAAATTACGCGGCAAATCAGTTGAAGAATTATATAATTAAGGAGGGAAAATAAATAATGGCTAAATTACAAATTACCCTCACTCGTAGTGTTATTGGTCGTCCTGAAACACAACGTAAAACTGTTGAAGCTTTAGGTCTTAAAAAGACTAATAGCTCAGTAGTTGTTGAAGATAACCCTGCAATCCGTGGGCAAATCAACAAAGTTAAACACTTATTAACAGTTGAAGAAAAATAATTAAGGAGGTGCCTATAAAATGAAATTACATGAGTTAAAAGCAGCTGAAGGTTCACGTCGTGTACGTAACCGTGTTGGTCGTGGTGCTGGTACAGGTAATGGTAAAACTAGTGGTCGCGGTCAAAAAGGTCAAAAAGCACGTTCAGGTGGTGGCGTAAGACCTGGATTCGAAGGTGGTCAATTACCTTTATTCCGTCGTTTACCAAAACGAGGTTTCACTAACATCAACCGTAAAGAATATGCTATTGTTAACTTAGACCAACTTAATAAATTTGAAGATGGTACTGAAGTAACTCCAGCTTTATTAGTAGAAACTGGTGTAGTTAAGAATGAAAAATCTGGTATTAAAGTACTAGGTAATGGTTCACTTGACAAAAAGTTAACAGTGAAAGCTCACAAATTCTCAGCTTCAGCAGTTGAAGCTATCGATGCTAAAGGTGGAGCACACGAGGTGATCTAATGTTCCAAACGCTAGTGAGCTTCTTTAAAACTAAAGAAGTTCGAAATAAGATTTTCTTTACCTTAGCAATGTTAGTTATATTCAAAATAGGAACTTATATTCCGGCTCCTGGTGTAAATCCAGAGCCTTTTGAACAACAAGGTTCTGATCAAGGTGTCGCTGCTCTTCTTAACACGTTTGGTGGCGGAGCCTTAAAGAACTTTTCAATATTTGCTATGGGTATTATGCCCTACATCACAGCATCTATCGTAATGCAATTGTTACAGATGGATATTGTGCCTAAGTTCTCTGAATGGGCAAAACAAGGTGAAGTAGGTAAAAGAAAACTTAGCAATGTAACACGTTATTTCGCTATCATATTGGCTTTTATTCAGTCAATTGGTATGGCATTTCAATTTAATAACTATCTTGGCGGTCGATTAATTATTCATCAATCTGTCATGAGTTATTTATTGATTGCTATTGTATTAACAGCAGGAACTGCATTTTTAATTTGGCTTGGTGACCAAATCACTCAATTTGGCGTTGGTAATGGTATTTCAATTATTATCTTCGCTGGTATCTTGTCAACATTACCATCATCAATTATCCAATTTGCACAACAGGCATTTGTTGGTAATGATGATACAACGTTGGCATGGTTAAAAGTAATTGGGTTAATTGTCGGTTTAATTTTGCTAACAATGGGAGCAATTTACGTATTAGAAGCTAAACGTAAAATTCCGATTCAATATGCAAAAAAACAAACAGGTCAAAGATTAGGTTCACAGGCAACTTATCTACCTTTAAAAGTTAACTCAGCAGGGGTTATCCCAGTAATCTTTGCGATGGCATTTTTCCTATTGCCAAGAACATTAACACTGTTCTTCCCTAAAGCTGACTGGGCGCAAACAATATCTGAATATGCTAACCCTTCAAACACTTACGGCATGATAGTTTATGTAATTTTAATTATTGCATTTACTTATTTCTATGCCTTTGTTCAAGTTAATCCTGAAAAAATGGCAGATAACTTGAAGAAACAAGGTAGCTATGTACCAGGAATTAGACCTGGTGACCAAACGAAAAAATATATTACTAAAGTACTTTATCGCTTAACTTTTGTAGGCTCTATTTTCTTAGCTGTTATTGCTATCTTACCAATTTTAGCTACTAAGTTTATGAACTTACCTCAATCGATTCAAATTGGTGGTACAAGTTTATTAATCGTTATTGGTGTAGCAATTGAAACTATGAAATCACTTGAAGCCCAAGTGAGTCAGAAAGAATATAAAGGCTTTGGTGGTAGATAATTTGTAGGAGGGCAATTTATGAATATCATTTTAATGGGTTTACCTGGCGCAGGTAAAGGAACTCAAGCGAGTGAAATTGTTAAGAAATTCCCAATACCACATATATCTACTGGTGACATGTTCAGAAAAGCGATTAAAGATGAAACAGATTTAGGAAAAGAAGCTAAATCTTACATGGATCGTGGAGAATTAGTCCCTGATGAAGTTACTGTAGGTATCGTTAAAGAAAGAATCTCTGAAGACGATGCAAAAAAAGGATTCTTATTAGATGGTTTCCCTAGAACAATCGATCAAGCTGAGGCATTAAATAATATTATGTCTGAGCTTGGTAGAAACATTGATGCTGTAATTAACATCGAAGTTCCTGAGGAAGAATTAATGAATCGTCTTACAGGTCGTCGTATCTGTGAGAAATGTGGTACAACTTATCATCTTGTATTTAATCCTCCAAAGGTTGATGGTGTATGTGATATCGATGGTGGAAAGCTTTATCAACGTGAAGATGATAATCCAGAAACAGTATCTAATCGTTTAAGCGTGAATGTTAAACAATCTAAACCTATTTTAGAGTACTATGAAGAAAAAGGTGTATTGAAAAACATTGACGGTGCGAAAGATATTGATCAAGTAACCAAAGATGTCATTGATATCTTAGATCAATTAAAATAGATCAACTTAGTACGGTCTATGTGTAAGTGAATTTTGATTAGGTTTCTCTGGCAAGAATTAATTTTCTGAGTGTCGAAAGACGATAATAATTCCCGCATTTTGTTAAACTTATAATAACTAGTCACTATATTAGATTCGTATCGTTGAAGTTGTCTATTGACGATTACCTTACTATTGTAAAAAGGGGGAAGTTAATCAATGGCGAAACAAGATGTAATTGAATTAGAAGGTACAGTACTTGATACTTTACCAAATGCTATGTTTAAAGTAGAATTAGAAAATGGTCATGAAATTTTAGCGCATGTTAGTGGTAAAATTAGAATGAATTATATTCGAATTCTACCTGGCGACAAAGTAACTGTAGAAATGTCTCCGTATGATTTATCACGCGGTAGAATTACTTATCGTTATAAATAATCGTCACTCCATAATATAGGGAGGTATAAAAATGAAAGTAAGACCATCAGTTAAACCAATTTGCGAAAAATGTAAAGTCATTAAACGTAAAGGTAAAGTAATGGTAATTTGTGACAATCCTAAGCACAAACAAAGACAAGGTTAATAAAAGAGAGGTGTAAATATATATGGCACGTATTGCAGGAGTAGATATTCCACGTGAAAAACGCGTTGTTATTTCATTAACTTATGTATACGGTATCGGTACTTCAACAGCTAAAAAAATCGTTGAAGATGCTAACGTATCAGCTGACACACGCGTAAAAGATTTAACAGATGACGAATTAGGTCGTATCCGTGAAGTTGTAGACGGTTATAAAGTTGAAGGTGACTTACGTCGTGAACAAAACTTAAATATCAAACGTTTGATGGAAATTTCATCATACCGTGGTATCCGTCACCGTCGTGGTTTACCAGTTCGTGGACAAAAAACTAAAAACAACGCTCGTACTCGTAAAGGCCCAGTTAAAACTGTAGCTAACAAGAAAAAATAATAGGTAAAGGAGGCAAAATATAAATGGCACGTAAACAAGTATCTCGTAAACGTAGAGTTAAAAAGAATATTGAAAATGGTGTAGCTCACATCCGTTCAACATTCAATAATACAATCGTAACTATCACTGATGAATTTGGTAATGCTTTATCTTGGTCATCAGCTGGTGCATTAGGTTTCAAAGGATCTAAAAAATCAACACCATTCGCAGCTCAAATGGCATCTGAAACTGCTTCAAAATCAGCAATGGAACATGGTTTAAAAACTGTAGAAGTTACAGTAAAAGGACCTGGACCTGGTCGTGAATCAGCTATCCGTGCATTACAATCAGCTGGTTTAGAAGTAACTGCAATCAGAGACGTTACTCCAGTACCACACAACGGTTGTCGTCCACCAAAACGTCGTCGCGTCTAATTTTTAATGATTGTTATTGTTACAGGTCACTGAGCGAAACAGTTTAAAAAATAAGTCGACGTATTTAAGGAGGATTTTTGTAAATGATAGAAATTGAAAAACCTAGAATTGAGACAATTGAAATTAGTGAAGATGCTAAATTCGGTAAGTTCGTTGTTGAACCACTTGAACGTGGCTACGGTACTACACTAGGAAACTCCTTACGTCGTATCCTACTATCTTCATTACCAGGTGCTGCCGTTAAGTACATTGAGATCGAAGGTGTTTTACACGAATTCTCAGCTATAGATAATGTCGTTGAAGATGTTTCAACTATTATTATGAACATCAAAAAATTAGCGCTTAAAATCTATTCTGAAGAAGATAAAACATTAGAAATCGATGTTAGAGATGAAGGCGAAGTAACTGCAAGTGACATTACGCATGATAGTGATGTTGAAGTTCTAAACCCAGAACTTAAAATCGCAACAGTGTCTAAAGGTGGACATTTAAAAATTCGTCTTGTTGCTAATAAGGGTAGAGGTTACGCATTAGCAGAACAAAATAATACTAGTGATTTACCAATTGGTGTAATTCCTGTTGATTCACTATATTCACCTGTTGAACGTGTTAACTATACAGTTGAAAATACACGTGTAGGTCAAAGTAGTGATTTTGATAAATTAACTTTAGATGTTTGGACTAATGGTTCAATCACTCCACAAGAGTCAGTATCATTAGCTGCTAAAATTATGACTGAACATTTAAATATTTTCGTTGGTCTTACTGATGAAGCTCAAAATGCTGAAATCATGATTGAAAAAGAAGAAGACCAAAAAGAAAAAGTACTTGAAATGTCTATCGAAGAATTAGACTTATCAGTACGTTCATATAACTGTTTAAAACGCGCAGGAATCAATTCTGTACAAGAATTAGCTGACAAATCAGAAGCTGATATGATGAAAGTGCGTAATTTAGGTCGTAAATCTCTTGAAGAAGTTAAATACAAATTAGAAGATTTAGGATTAGGTTTAAGAAAAGAAGATTAATAAGTTAAAGGAGGTCAACTCATGGGTTACAGAAAATTAGGTCGTACTTCTGATCAACGTAAAGCTATGTTACGTGACTTAGCTACTTCACTTATCGTTAGTGAACGCATTGAAACTACAGAAGCTCGTGCAAAAGAAGTTCGTAGTGTTGTTGAGAAATTAATCACTTTAGGTAAAAAAGGAGATTTAGCTTCTCGTCGTAATGCTGCTAAAACATTACGTAATGTTGAAATCTTAAACGAAGATGAAACTACACAAACTGCACTTCAAAAATTATTTGGTGAAATTGCTGAACGTTATACAGAACGTCAAGGTGGTTACACTCGCATCCTTAAAGTAGGCCCTCGTCGTGGTGACGGTGCTGAATCAGTTATTATCGAATTAGTAGATTAATTCTATATATAAATACACTAACTACTTATATTAAAGCAAATGAGTGCAACGATAATGTTTGCCACATACAAATATTGTCTAGCTCAGAGTGCCCCATCAATTAAATATTATTTTAAAGCGTGAACTCAACTAAAATATGATGGGGTGCGCGCTTTTTTATTTTATATAATCCCTAAAGAGAGACATAGATATTTCCATGTCTCTCTTTTATTTATGCTTTGTGATTCGCTCATATACAGAATGCAAGTAATCATGTAAAATATGATAATAAATATATTTTTAGGAGGACAAACACAGTGGAGGTACAACGACAGAATATAATTGAGCTTAAGCATGTTGACTTTCGATATCAAGGAGATTCATCCTTCACACTAAAAGATGTTTCCTTCACTATCCCTAAAAATAAGTGGACGTCAATTGTAGGACATAATGGATCTGGTAAATCAACACTTGCTAAACTTATCGTTGGCATTGAAACAGCTACTGAGGGAAATATTTATTTCAACAACCAGAAGTTGACAGAAGACAATCTCAGAGACATAAGAAATCATATTGGAATTGTTTTTCAAAACCCTGAGAATCAATTTGTAGGATCAATTGTGAAATATGATGTTGCATTTGGTCTTGAGAATCATTCAATTCCTCATGAAGCAATGCATGAAATTGTAAACCAGGCATTGGAAGATGTTGGGATGTTAGACTATGAAGATTATGAACCTCAATCTTTATCAGGTGGACAAAAGCAAAGAGTAGCGATTGCTGGCGTTTTAGCATTAAGTCCTTCAGTAATTATTCTTGATGAAGCCACATCGATGTTAGATCCTTCCGCTAAACAATCACTCCTTAAACTCATTCATAAAGTGAAGCAAGAAAAAGATGTGACAATTATTTCAATTACCCATGACTTAACAGAAGCCATGGAAGGTGACTATATGGTAGTAATGAATCAAGGGCAAGTGTATAAAGAAGGTACGCCTCAATCTATCTTTAAAGATGTTCATGAATTGAAAGAGATTGGATTAGATTTACCTTTCTCTATGAAAATGAATCAACTATTAGGATTTAAAGATGAGTATACTACCTATGAAGGGTTGGTAGATAAATTATGACGATTACATTTAATGATGTGACTTATACTTATCAAATTGGGACCCCTTATGAATATCCAGCATTAAAAGATATCAATCTGACTTTAGAACAAGGGAAATATTATGCGATTGTAGGTCAAACTGGAAGTGGGAAATCTACTCTGATTCAACACTTTAATGGCTTACTAAAACCAACAACAGGGTCTATAGAATTTAACGATTTTACTATCACCCATAAAACTAAAGATAAATATATTAGAGCGCTACGCCAAAAGGTAGGATTAGTGTTTCAATTTCCTGAATCTCAACTTTTCGAGGACAACGTAGAACGAGAGATTGAGTTTGGTCCACGTAACTTTAAAATGGACATAGAACAAGTTAAAGCACGTGCATATGATTTATTATTAGAACTTGGCTTTTCTAGAGATGTCATGGCTTTGTCTCCATTCCAAATGTCAGGAGGACAAATGCGTAAGATTGCAATTGTTTCTATTTTAGCAATGAATCCAGATGTTATTGTATTGGATGAGCCCACAGCAGGGCTAGATCCTAAAAGTCGTCACCAAGTGATGGAATTATTTAAAAAAATACAACTTGAACATAATAAGACGATTATTCTTGTTTCTCATGATATGAATGATGTGGCTAAATATGCTGATGAAATCATTGTGATGAAAGAAGGAAGCATAGCGGAACAAGTATCTCCAAGAAAGTTATTTAAGCACGAAGCGCAACTTAATGAATGGCATATTGCGTTACCAGATATCGTTCGCTTACAAAAAGACCTTGAAAGTAAGTATCAAACAGAGTTAAGTGACGTAGCTTTAACTGAAGAAGAATTTGTAAAACTATATCAGGAGTGGCATCAACATGAAAAATAAACTAATTATTGGACGCTATCTTCCTCTAGATTCATGGGTACATCACTTAGATCCAAGAGCAAAGATAATATTTGCTTTCTTGTTCATTGTGCTCATCTTCTTCGCTCATTCGTTTGCGACATTCGGTTGGATTATATTATTAATATTACTTATTATGATGCTATCAAAAATTAAACTTTGGTTCTTAATTAAAGGATTAACACCTATTTTTATTTTTTTAATATTTACTTTTTTAATGCACATCTTCTTTACCCATGGCGGTACGAGGTTAATAGACTTTGGGTTTATTAAGATTGATAGTGAAGGTGTACTAGAAGGTATTTTTATCTCTTTACGTTTAATCACTATTGTTATGATTGCGACAATTATGACACTTTCTACAAGTCCAATTGATTTAACCGATGCTTTTGAAAAGTTATTAACCCCACTCAAGTGGTTTAAAGTACCTGTGCATCAACTAAGCATGATTATGTCTATTGCTCTAAGATTTATTCCAACGTTAATGGATGAATTAGATAAAATTATCCTAGCTCAGAAGTCACGTGGCTCTGAAATTAGTTCAGGTAGTCTTACAATGCGTATTAAAGCATTTATACCTTTAATGATTCCATTATTTATTTCGGCTTTTCAAAGAGCAGAGGAACTCGCAATTGCAATGGAAGTGCGTGGGTATGACGCTAATATTAAAAGAACAAGCTATAGAAAATTACAATGGAGCTTAAGAGATACGATTTGTTTATTAAGCATCGTTCCGATAGCTATTGTACTATTTATATTAAAATATATTGGAGTGTAATATCGTGCGAATTCTAGTCAATATTTCGTACCAAGGAAGTCAATTTTTAGGCTTTCAAATTCAACAGCAAGGACGAACAGTCCAGCAACAATTTGAAAAAATATTAAAACGTATGCACCGTCGTCATGTACGCATTCATCCTTCGAGCCGTACAGACCGTGGTGTACATGCCTATGAACAGTATTTCCACTTCGATACTGAATTAAATATTGCGCCTCAGCAGTGGAAGTATGCCATGAATAGTGCGTTACCTGACGATATTTATGTTAAAGAGGTGCAACAAGTCGATGAAGAATTTCATTGCCGTTATGACTGCGTTGGCAAACGATATCGTTATAAAGTCTATCAAGCCGAACATCGCAATCCATTCGAAAGTGGATTAAAGACTTTCATTAAAGATGATTTAGATTTTGAAAAGATGAACGAAGCGGCACAACACTTTATTGGCACACATGATTTCACAGGATTTTGTTCTCAAAAGACAGAAGTAGAAAGTAAAGAACGTACATTGTATCAAAGCGAAATAGTGAAGACTGCTGAAGGCTTTGACTACATCGTTACAGGATCGGGCTTTTTATATAATATGGTGCGCGTATTAGTAGCATTTCTTATTGAAGTTGGAAAAGGTAAACGCCAACCTGACGAGGTGCCAACACTTTTAAAAGAAAAAAATCGTAATAACGTACCATTTACAGCACCGGCAGAAGGACTGTACTTAGAAAAGATTTATTTAGCTCCAGAAGAGCTTATTAGCGACTTTGGAAACGATATAAAAATTCATTATAAAAAATCGTTACAAAATCACTAATTTGCATTGACAAACAAGAGTAAAAAATATAACATAGTTAACGGTATTGTTTTATATCATCCCACGATAAGCCCCGGAAACTTATTGTGTTACAAGATATATAAGCAGATTATACAGGATAAAATAAATGAACATTTACGCTTTAAAATCGTAACAGAATTTACTAGGTTGCAGGCCTCGTTCGTAGGTTCGACTGCGATGAGTACCTGCAATCTAAGACGAAGCATTTATTTTTAGGAGGACAATTATTATGCGTCAAACATTTATGGCAAATGAATCAAACATTGAGCGCAAATGGTATGTTATTGATGCTGAAGGCCAAACATTAGGTCGTTTATCATCAGAAGTAGCATCTATCTTACGCGGTAAAAATAAAGTAACTTATACACCACACGTTGACACAGGTGACTATGTAATCATCATCAACGCTGAAAAAATCGAATTAACTGGTAAAAAAGAATCAGATAAAATTTACTATCGTCACTCTAACCACCCAGGCGGTATCAAATCAGTTACTGCTGGTGAGTTAAAACGTAATAACCCAGAACGTTTACTTGAAACTTCTATCAAAGGTATGTTACCAAGTTCACGTTTAGGTGAAAAACAAGGTAAAAAATTATTTGTATATCGTGGCGCTGAACACCCACACGCTGCACAACAACCAGAAAACTACGAGTTACGTGGTTAATTAAAAGGAGGAAATTACATTGGCACAAGTTGAATATAGAGGTACAGGCCGTCGTAAAAACTCAGTAGCACGTGTACGTTTAGTACCAGGTGAAGGTAATATCACAGTAAACGAACGTGACGTACGTGAGTACTTACCATTCGAATCATTAATCTTAGACTTAAACCAACCATTCGATGTTACTGAAACTAAAGGTAACTATGATGTATTAGTTAACGTACACGGTGGTGGTTTCACTGGACAAGCTCAAGCTATCCGTCACGGAATCGCTCGTGCATTATTAGAAGCAGATCCTGAATACAGAGGTTCTTTAAAACGTGCAGGTTTATTAACTCGTGACCCACGTATGAAAGAACGTAAAAAACCAGGTCTTAAAAAAGCACGTCGTTCTCCACAATTCTCAAAACGTTAAGATTGGAAACGAACATGTTTTTATCAAGCACTTCTCAATTTCGAGAAGTGCTTTTTTGTATACAAAAAAGCTAGAGATTCTTAAAACCTCTAGCCTTTGAATAACATTTTACCTTTTAAATACTTCTTCGACTACTTCTGTCATATCATTATGAATGACTAAATCTGCTTTTCTATCATATGGTGTTTTATCTCGATTTATAATGACTAAATTATCTCCGGTAAAGTTTGAAATAAATCCAGCAGCTGGTTGTACTACAAGTGATGATCCTAATACAATGACAGTATCTGCTTTTTGAATTTTATCAAGTGCTTTAAACACAGTAGGTTGATCTAACATTTCGCCATATAATACGATATCTGGACGAATGACTTCACCACATTTTTCACAGTATCTTAAATGATGATCCATTACATGTGATTTAGAATATTCTTCACCACATTTAATACAATAAAATCGATTCAATGTACCATGGATTTCATCAATATTTTGACTTCCAGCATCTTCATGTAAGCCATCGATATTTTGAGTGATTACACCTAATGACTTTCCTTCTTTTTCAAGTTCGGCAATCCATTCATGAACGATGTTGGGTTTCTTATCTGCAACGAGTAGGCGTTTATGATAGAAATCAATGAAACTTTCTTTATTATCATTAAGATGATCTATACTTAATAAATATTCTGGTGAATAGCCATCTTTTGAAATTTCGTCAAACAATCCTCCCATTGAACGGAAATCGGGAATACCGCTCGCTACTGACACGCCTGCACCAGTAAAGAAGACAATTTTATTTGAGTTATCTATAATTTTTTTGAGTTTTTCAATTTTATTAGCCAAAGTTGTCACCTCATTAAAAGTATTAATTTACTGAATAACCTTCACTTTATATATTATAGTACACACATTTCAAAATAACATTTTATTAAATTCTGCCATAATTAAAAGTTATGATATAAAAATATTAGAGTTCAATCGCTCAATGGTATAAAATTAGTATGCGCTGAAAATCTTTAAACTACATGTCTAAAACGATTAGGCATTTTCAAAATAAAAATTAATAGTAATTGGGGGAAGTGAGGAATTGAATGAATAAATACGATCGTTTAGATGAAATTACTAAACTCGTAAATCAAAAAGGAACGGTTAGAACTAACGAAATCGTTGAGGAACTTAATGTGTCTGATATGACAGTTCGACGTGATTTAGCTGAATTAGAAGAAAAAGGACTATTAACTAAAATTCATGGCGGGGCGAGAAGTAATTCAGTCTTTCAATTTAAGGAGAAATCACATCAAGAAAAACATACACAGAATAAAGAAGAAAAACGAGTTGTAGCTCGAAAAGCTGCTAAACTCATTGAAGAAGGTGACACAATATTCTTAGGGCCAGGAACAACGATAGAATTTCTAGCTGAGGTGATGGAACATCAATCGCTGACGGTTATTACAAACTGTTTCCCGGTATTTAAAATATTGTTTAAAAAGCGTTCGATAGATTTCAAAGTGTATTTGCTTGGCGGGGAAATGCGAGAACTTACGGAATCGTTTGTTGGAGAAATGACGAATACCTTACTTAAAACGAAACGCTTTAGCAAGATGTTCTTTAGTTGTAATGGTATTAAAGAGGCAGATGTACTTACCTCTACTATTGATGAAGCTTATACACAACAAATCGCATTAGAACGATCGGTAGAAAAATATTTACTTATTGATTCTTCAAAAATTGGAAAAGAAGACTTTACGCAGTTGTGTAAATTAGAAGACTTAACTGCAGTTGTCCTTGATACCGATGATGAAGAAAGTGTTTCGAAATTACAATTACATACAGAAGTAATTTATTAAATAAAGAAATCCTAAGATTGTTTGAAAGTAAACAATCTTAGGATTTTTTTAGTTTATAAAAGTTTAATTAAACACAGAAATACATTATTTTGTTTAAAACAACTAAATATCAAACAATATTCAAACATTTATTGTTGATTATTTGTTTATGTTTATAATTTAATCGTAAAGATTTGAAAGCGCTTTTTCACACAACAAATAAACATAATGCTGTGGAAAGATATCATCTTAAAAAGGAGAATTACTATGACAATTATTATTGGTTCAGATGTAGATGGCAAAAGATTGAAAGGTGTTGTTAAAACATTTTTAAAAGAAAACAATCATGATGTGCTTGATGTAACTGAAGGTAAAGAATTAGATTTTGTGGATTCAACACTAGCAGTTGTACATGAAGTTCAAAAAAATGATGAGAACTTAGGAATTGCAATTGATGCCTATGGTGCAGGAAGTTTCATGGTTGCTACTAAAGTTAAAGGCATGATTGCTGCACAAGTGTCTGATGAACGTTCTGCATATATGACACGTGGTCATAATAATGCACGTATGATTACCATGGGTGAACAAATTGTTGGGGATACATTAGCTCAAAATGTCGCAAAAGAATTTGTTGAAGGTCACTATGACGGCGGACGTCATCAAATCAGAGTAGATATGTTAAATAAAATGTGTTAATTGGGAGGATAATAAAATGAAAATAGCTATTGGTTGCGATCATATTGTAACAGATACAAAAATGGCAGTTTCTAAACATTTAAAAGAACAAGGACATGAAGTAATTGATGTAGGTACATACGATTTTACAAGAACACACTATCCAATCTTTGGTAAAAAAGTTGGCGAAGCTGTAACAAGTGGAGAAGCGGATTTAGGTGTATGTATCTGTGGAACAGGTGTAGGTATTAGTAATGCTGCGAACAAAGTGCCAGGCGTAAGAACTGCATTAGTTCGTGATATGACTACAGCTTTATATTCTAAAGAAGAATTAAATGCAAACGTTGTAAGCTTCGGCGGTAAAGTCGTAGGAGAATTATTTATCTTCGATATCGTAGACGCATTCATTAAAGCGGAATATAAACCTACTGAGGAAAATAAAAAATTAATCGCTAAAATCGAACATTTAGAAGCACATAATGATAAACAAGCTGATCCTCACTTCTTTGATGAATTTTTAGAAAAATGGAACAAAGGTGAATATCACGATTAAAGGTGGACTATCATGATTTTAACATTAACACTTAATCCTTCTGTAGATATTTCATATCCTTTGGAACACTTTAATCTTGATACAGTCAATAGAGTGACAAATACAAGTAAAACTGCTGGAGGCAAAGGTTTAAATGTAACACGTGTTTTATCAGAATTTGGTGAAGATGTTTTAGCAAGTGGATTTTTAGGTGGTCAGTTAGGTGAGTTTATTGAACATCAACTTGATGAGAACCAAATACAACATTCATTTTTCCAAATTAAAGGTGAAACAAGAAACTGTATTGCTATCTTACATGAAGGTCAACAAACTGAAATATTAGAACAAGGCCCTTCAATTAGTGAAGAAGAAGCTAAAGGTTTCAAATCACATTTAAGTCATTTATTTAGCAAAGCTAATGCAATTGCTATGTCAGGAAGTTTACCTAAAGGATTGAACTCAGATTATTATGCAGAAATTATTCAATTAGCTAATCAACAACACATACCAACTGTCCTAGATAGTTCAGGTCAGTCATTAATGGATGTATTGTTAAGCGATAGTAAGCCTACAGTGATAAAACCTAATATTGATGAATTATCACAATTGTTACAAACCACTGTTACTACAGATATAAATAGTCTAAAAGAAGCAGTCACTCAACCCATCTTTGAAGGTATTGAATGGATTATCGTTTCTTTAGGTGGCGACGGTGCTTTCGCAAAACATCATCAAACGTTCTATAAAGTTAACATTCCAAATATTAAAGTAGTAAATCCTGTTGGTTCTGGTGACTCAACTGTAGCAGGAATTACGTCAGGATTAATTCATCAAGATTCTGATAAGGATTTATTAAGAAAAGCAAATACATTTGGCATGTTAAATGCAATGGAAAGCCAAACTGGTCATATCAATGTAAGTAAATTTGACGAAATATTCCAACAAATTGAAGTTATAGAGGTGTAATTCATGACTAAATCACAACAAAAATTATCATCAATTGAGCAATTAAGTAATAAAGAAGGGGTTATCTCAGCTTTAGCATTTGACCAACGTGGTGCTTTAAAAAGAATGATGGCTGAACATCAAACTGAAGAACCAACTGTTGAACAAATCGAACAATTAAAAGTTCTTGTATCTGAAGAATTAACACAATATGCATCATCAATTCTTTTAGATCCAGAATATGGATTACCTGCTTCTGATGCACGTAATAAAGAATGTGGTTTATTACTTGCTTATGAAAAAACAGGTTATGACGTAAATGCTAAAGGTCGTTTACCTGACTGTTTAGTTGAATGGTCAGCAAAACGTTTAAAAGAACAAGGCGCTAATGCTGTTAAATTCTTACTTTATTATGATGTTGATGATTCAGAAGAAATCAATGTTCAAAAGAAAGCATATATTGAAAGAATTGGATCTGAGTGTGTAGCAGAAGACATTCCATTCTTCTTAGAAGTTTTAACATATGATGACAACATTCCGGATAATAAAAGTGCTGAATTTGCGAAAGTAAAACCTCGTAAAGTTAATGAAGCGATGAAGTTATTCTCAGAAGAAAGATTCAATGTTGATGTACTTAAAGTTGAAGTACCAGTCAATATGAACTATGTTGAAGGCTTTGCTGATGGTGAAGTGGTTTATAGCAAAGAAGAAGCGGCACAACACTTCCGTGATCAAGAAGCTTCTACACATTTACCATATATCTATTTAAGTGCGGGTGTTACTGCTGAACTATTCCAAGAAACACTTAAATTTGCTCATGAAGCTGGCGCTAAATTCAATGGTGTACTTTGTGGACGTGCAACTTGGTCAGGTGCGGTAAAAGTTTATATCGAACAAGGTGAAGAAGCAGCACGTGAATGGTTACGCACTACTGGATTTAAAAATATCGATGATTTAAATAAAGTATTAGAAACAACAGCAACATCTTGGAAATCTAAATAATTAAAGGAGGTTAACTATATGAATAGAGAAGAGGTACAATTACTTGGTTTTGAAATCGTAGCTTATGCTGGCGATGCACGTTCTAAATTGTTAGAAGCTTTAACTGCTGCTAAAAATGGTGAATTAGATAAAGCTGAGCAACTTGCTGAAGAAGCTAATGAATGTATCGCAAATGCGCACAAAGCACAAACTAGTTTATTAGCTAAAGAAGCGCAAGGTGATGACATTGCATATAGCGTAACTATGATGCACGGTCAAGACCATTTAATGACAACATTATTATTAAAAGATTTAATCAAACACCTAATAGAATTATATAGAAGAGGGAGTTGACCCTGATGAATAAGTTAATAGCATGGATAGAAAAAGGGAAGCCGTTCTTTGAAAAAATATCTCGTAATATTTATTTAAGAGCGATTCGTGATGGATTTATAGCAGCAATTCCAATTATCTTGTTCTCAAGTATCTTTATCTTAGTAACTTACGTACCGAATGTATTTGGCTTTACATGGAGTAAAACAATGGAAGGAATCTTAATGAAACCTTATAACTATACGATGGGAATTGTAGGTTTCATTGTCGCCGGTACGACTGCCAAGTCATTGACCGATTCGTTTAACCGAAAACTCGAAAAAACAAATCAAATTAACTTTATTTCAACAATGATGGCAGCAATGTGTGGATTCTTATTCTTAGCTGCTGATCCAGCTAAAGAAGGTGGATTCTTAAGTGGCTTTATGGGAACTAAAGGTTTATTAACAGCCTTTCTTGCAGCATTTGTCACTGTAATTGTATATAACTTCTTTATTAAACGTGATATTACAATCAAAATGCCAAAAGAAGTTCCACCAAACATTTCACAAGTATTTAAAGACATCTTCCCGTTATCAGCGGTTATGATTATTCTTTATGCACTTGATTTAATTGTGAGAGGCACAGTAAATACTAACGTAGCAAATGGTATTTTAAAAATATTTGAACCATTATTTACTGCAGCAGATGGATGGGTTGGGGTAACTATCATCTTTGGTGCCTTTGCATTCTTCTGGTTTGTAGGTATTCACGGTCCATCTATTGTTGAACCTGCAATCGCAGCTATTACTTATGCTAACCTTGAAGCCAACTTACATTTAATTCAAGCAGGTGAACATGCAGATAAAGTAATCACACCTGGTACACAAATGTTCGTTGTAACTATGGGTGGTACTGGTGCAACTTTAGTTGTGCCTTTTATGTTCATGTGGTTAACTAAATCGAAACGTAATAAAGCAATTGGTAGAGCATCTGTAGTACCTACATTCTTTGGTGTAAACGAACCAATCTTATTCGGTGCACCATTAGTATTAAACCCAGTATTCTTTATTCCATTTATCTTTGCGCCAATCGCAAACGTATGGATCTTTAAATTCTTCGTAGATGTACTAGGAATGAACAGTTTTAGTATCTTCTTACCTTGGACTACTCCAGGTCCATTAGGTATCGTGATGGGTACTGGTTTTGCATTCTGGTCATTCGTATTAGCGATTGTGTTAATTGTAGTAGACGTCATTATTTATTACCCATTCGTCAAAGTATATGATGAACAAATTTTAGAAGAAGAACTAGGTAAAAAAGTAACAAATAATGATTTAAAAGAAAAAGTGGCAGCTAATTTTGATACTAAAAAAGCAGATGCAATTTTAGCAACAGCTGGCGCAGACGATGCAACATTACAAGCAGATAATGGAAAAGAAGCTTCACCTTCAAACAATATTACTGAACAAACAAATGTATTAGTATTATGTGCTGGTGGTGGAACTAGTGGTTTATTAGCTAACGCACTTAATAAAGCAGCAGAAGAATATAATGTACCTGTTAAAGCAGCAGCTGGTGGTTACGGTGCGCATATGGATATTATGAAAGATTACCATTTAATTATCTTGGCGCCTCAAGTGGCTTCAAACTACGAGGACATTAAACAAGATACTGATCGTTTAGGTATTAAATTAGCTAAAACTCAAGGTGTTGAATACATCAACTTAACACGAGATGGCAAAGCAGCATTAGACTTCGTTCAACAACAATTTGAAAAATAATTTAGGAGATGAAAGTATAATGAAAAAATTACCAGAAGATTTTATTTTTGGTGGTGCGACAGCAGCCTATCAAGCTGAAGGTGCGACTCAAACAGACGGAAAAGGTCGTGTAGCATGGGACACTTATCTTGAAGAAAATTATTGGTATACAGCTGAACCAGCTAGTGATTTCTATAACAGATATCCAGTAGATTTAGAATTAAGTGAACAATTTGGTGTGAATGGCATTCGTATTTCAATTGCCTGGTCACGTATTTTCCCTAAAGGATATGGCGAAGTCAATCCTAAAGGTGTAGAATATTACCACAATTTATTTAAAGAGTGTCATAAACGTCATGTTGAACCATTTGTAACATTACATCACTTTGATACTCCAGAAACGTTGCATAGTGATGGCGATTTCTTAAATCGTAAAACAATTGATTACTTCGTAGATTATGCTAAATTCTGTTTTGAAGAATTCTCAGAAGTTAACTATTGGACTACTTTTAATGAAATTGGACCAATTGGAGATGGGCAATATTTAGTTGGTAAATTCCCTCCTGGAATTAAATATGATTTCGAAAAAGTATTCCAATCTCATCATAATATGATGGTAGCACATGCACGTGCAGTTAAATTATTTAAAGATAATGGATATAGTGGTGAAGTAGGGGTAGTTCACGCATTACCTACTAAATATCCATTCGATCCTTCTAACCCTGAAGATGTTAGAGCAGCAGAACTAGAAGATATTATTCATAACAAATTTATTCTAGATGCGACATATTTAGGTAAATACTCTCGCGAAACAATGGAAGGTGTTCAACACATTTTATCAGTAAACGGCGGTAAATTAGATATAACTGAAGAAGATTATCAAATTCTTGATGCAGCTAAAGATTTAAATGACTTCTTAGGTATCAATTACTACATGAGTGACTGGATGAAAGGCTATGATGGCGAATCTGAAATTACTCATAACGCTACTGGTGACAAAGGTGGTTCTAAATATCAACTTAAAGGCGTAGGTCAACGTGAATTTGATGTTGATGTACCACGTACTGATTGGGACTGGATGATTTATCCTCAAGGTTTATACGATCAAATTATGCGTGTAGTTAAAGATTATCCTAACTATCACAAAATTTATATCACTGAAAATGGTCTTGGATATAAAGATGAATTTGATACTGAACGTAAAACAGTTGATGATGATGCACGTATCGATTATGTGAAAAAACATCTAGAAGTAATCGCTGATGCTATTCGTGATGGTGCGAACGTAAAAGGTTACTTCATCTGGTCATTAATGGACGTCTTCTCATGGTCAAATGGTTATGAAAAACGTTATGGTTTATTCTATGTCGACTTTGATACACAAGAACGCTATCCTAAGAAAAGCGCATATTGGTATAAAGAATTAGCTAAAACTAAAGAAATTAAATAATTTTTAATTATAATCTCCCTTTAATATCAAGCAGATATTAGAGGGGGCTTTTTTATATATATTGATGGCAATATCTAGAAGCTAGTTTATACTTATTAATAAAAATAAACAGGTGGCGTTAAAGTTAATGACAAGAAGAAAAATGATTTATTTCATATTTACAATGTTTATAATGACTGCTTTAGTAGCAGGATGTAGCCAAACTGAGAAACAACAATCACAAAAATCGTCAGCGCTTACAAATCAAACAGTGACATTATTTATGCATGGATATGGAGGTAGTGAAAACTCTGAAAAATATATGGTGAAACAAGCAATAGATAAAGATGTGACTAAAGACGCCATTGTTGCCACAGTGAACAGTCAAGGTAAGGTACATTTCAAGGGTACTATTTCGAACGATGCTCAAAACCCAATTGTTAAAGTAGTGTTCGAAGATAATAAAAATGGCGATGTTAATCAAAATGCAACGAATATTAAGAATGTCTTATCTGAGTTAAAAGTGCAATACGGTTTCACTAAATATAACTTTGTCGCACATTCAATGGGCAATTTATCATTTGCATATTTTATGAAAGATTATGGTAATAATAAACAATTACCCCAACTTCAAAAAGAAGTTAACATTGCAGGTACATATAATGGTGTACTTAATCTTAATGAAAAGGTTAATGAAATTAGTGTAGATAAAAATGGTAAGCCTAATAAGTTGAATGATAACTATAAAGAATTATTAGGATTGAAAAAAATTTATAAAGGAAAAAATATCGATGTTTTAAATATATATGGCGACCTACAAGATGGCACACATTCAGATGGACGTGTCTCAAATAGTTCATCTAAGTCATTAAAGTATTTATTACAAGATAGTCCTAAATCATATAAAGAATCTAAATATACTGGTCCATCAGCACAACATAGTCAATTACACGACAATAAAGAAGTAGCGAATGAAATCATCAAGTTCTTATGGAATAAATAAGGAAATAAAAAAAGAGTAGACAGCGCGAGAAATTAAAATCAAGGCATTGTCTACTTTTTTATTCTTCTCTTAAAAGCAAGCATTAGCTAATTGTTTAAGTAACTCTAGTCTATTTTCTTCACCAAATACATGTGGCAGTATCATCATTTCATCTGCATCATAAGTTTGTTGCATATTATGCAATTGCTTAGCAACTTCGTGAGGTAAACCACTCACAATTCTATTTTTATTTTTCTCAATTTTAGCAAGTTCTCTGTCAGAATATTGACGTTGATGTGCAGATTCAATAGAAGGATAAAACATAGGTTGTTTTAAATAATTGATACGCATTAACCATAAATGAAGCGCATCGAGTAAATTATCAACTATTTCTAACTTTTCTGCAGTTACAACAAAGGTTGCCATAATAACGTAAGGCTTTTTGCCACTTAATTTATCATTATATAATTCGAATTGTTTACGATAGTGAGCGATGACTTTGTTTATTTGTGTCAAAGCCTGTCCCATATGAGCAATGACTAAGGGTAATCCTTTTCTAGCAGCGAGTTCAGCACTTCGTTCACTCATACCTAGAATATATAATTGCGGATAACTTTCAATAAATGGCGTAGCTTGTAGTGACATGAAGCGGTGAGGCTGCTTTGTATCATCAGTAAAATATTTGATTAAGTCATCTATTTGTTGAGATAACTCTGGCTTCTTAGTTTTAAATTCATTCAGTGCTTCGTTCACATTTTTAAAGCTAGGAGAACGACCAAGTCCCATATCAATACGATAGGGATGACGTGCTTCCATAATCTTAAATTGTTCAGCAACTTTATAAGCGCTGTAGTGGGGCAACATCACGCCTCCACTGCCAATATGGATACGATGCGTATGTTCTAATAACATCATCATCACCATTTCAGGCGCACTTGAGGCTACAGAAGGTACTTGATGATGTTCAGCAATCCAATAGCGCTCATAGCCTAGCTCATCAGCTAAAGTGGCTAACTCGACTGTATGATTAAAAGCATCTTGCGCTGAACGACCTTCGAATATAGGCACATAATCTAAGATTCCTAATTTCATATTAAGCAGGCTCCCTTTTTAAAAATATAAATCTCACATCATGTGTCATTATAAGTGGAAAGCATGATGATTGCGATTAGATTGTTTGAAGTACTATACTGTAAGCAAATATTGAAAGGAGTTTTAGGTGATGAAGAATGAACAAGTATTACTCGCTCAATATCCAGAAGGTATGCCACAAGATGATACATTTAAATACGAAGATATCGATGTAGCTGAATTAGGGAACGATGAAGTTCAAGTAGAATCGATTTATATTTCAGTAGATCCTTATATGCGAGGCAGAATGTCTCAAGCTGATTCATATGTAGAACCATTCGAAATAGGTCAACCTATTGAAAGTCATATCGTGGGCAAAGTAATCAACTCTAACTCTAATCAATTTCAAGAAGATGACATTGTTGTAGGAATGTTACCATGGAAACGCATCAATACTATAAATGAAGATAAAGTCGATAAAGTTTCAAATACAGATATACCATTACATTTATATTTAAGCACGCTAGGTTTAACTGGCCAGACAGCTTACCATGGTTTACTTAATATCGGACAACCTCAGCCAGATGAAACGGTAGTGGTTTCTGCTGCTTCTGGTGCTGTAGGTGCAGTTGTAGGACAGATTGCTAAATTGAAAGGTGCCCATGCTGTAGGCATTGCTGGCGGAGATGAGAAAGTGAATTATCTTACGGAAGAACTTGGCTTTGATGCTGGTGTAGATTATAAGAAAGACGATTTTGCTGAAGCTTTAGCTAAGGCAGTGCCAAATGGTGTGGATGTTTATTATGAAAATGTAGGCGGAGAAATTGGCGACGAAGTATTTAAACATCTTAACCGTCATGCGCGTATTCCAGTATGTGGAACGATTTCAAATTATAATCATCCGGAAGATGATCAAGGGCCACGTATTCAAAGTACCCTGATTAAAAAACAAGCGATGATGCGAGGATTTTTAGTAGCAGAATTTGCTGATGATTTTGAACAAGCTGGTAAAGAACTTGCACAGTGGATTCAAGAAGGTAAAATTAAAACTGAAGTATCAATTGAAGAAGGATTCAATAAATTACCGCACGCCTTTCGTAACTTGTTTACTGGAGATAATTTTGGTAAGCAAGTGGTCAAAGTTTCAGACGCTGAGTAATTTGGTTTCCCTTTTCAAAAAGCAACAGTAGATTGAATAAAAGGTGGCTAAGAAGTAATGAAAGTAATTGGATTTGAACAACCATTTAAATTAGAAGAAGGTAATTTATTTAAAGAATATGAACTTGAAACGCCTCAACTGAAAGCACGCGACATACTCGTAAAAATTCAAAGTATTAGTGTCAATCCGGTAGATACAAAACAGCGTATCACCCCTGTTGAAGATGTGCCAAGAGTGTTGGGATTCGACGCAGTTGGAATAGTTGAAGCGGTCGGTTCTGAAGTAGAATTATTTGAAGTAGGAGACCGAGTATTCTATGCTGGCACACCTAATCGACATGGGTCTAATGCGACTTATCAAGTTGTTGATGAACGCATTGTGGCGAAAGCCCCAAGTAATTTATCGGCTGAACAAGTGGCTAGTTTACCTTTAACCGGGCTTACCGCTTCGGAAACGCTATTCGACGCGTTTGGTATTTCAACTCATGCTAAAGAGAATGAAGGGAAATCACTATTAATAATTAATGGTGCTGGTGGTGTCGGAAGTATCGCAACACAAATTGCTAAAGCATACGGTTTACAAGTCATTACTACTGCTTCACGTGACGAAACGGTAGAGTGGAGTAAAAAGATGGGTGCTGATATTGTATTAAATCATAAGCATGATTTAGCAACGCAATTAAAGCAACATGATATTGAAGCGGTAGATTATGTATTTTGTACTTTCGATACAGATATGTATTATGACACGATGATTGAGGTTGTGAAACCGCTCGGCCACATTGCGACGATTGTTGCTTTTAAAGAGAAACAAGATTTAAATGCATTGAAAGCGAAGAATATTAGTTTCACGCATGAATTTATGTTTGCAAGACCCATACATCAAACAGCAGATATGATTCAGCAACATGAATATTTGAAAGATATTGCTGAAAAGGTAGAACAAGGTACGTATCAGCCTACAACTACTAACACGGTTTCAGGGCTTACAGTGGAGAACTTATATAATGCTCATAAAGCGTTAGAATCTAATTCAATGATTGGAAAATTAGTTATTAATATAGAAGAGTAAAAGGGAAGTAACAATCTATATAGAATTATCTTAAATATGGCGTTTATTATTATGCAATTAGGCAATAATAATAAACGTCATTTTTTAATGATAGATGGCATTAAAAATTAAATAACAACTTAAAGAAAGGAGTTTATGATGGATGAAAAATAAATCCATTAGTGTTGTATTCTGGACGGCATTAGGTATTTGTACATTGTTTGTCTTATATGGTGCATTATTACCGAAACAGTTAGAAACGGTAACTCAAAATATTACGTCATTTATAGCCGTCAACTTTTCATGGTACTACTTATTACTCGTTTTAATGATTTTCTTTATATGTGTGTATCTATTATTTTCTAGATATGCGTCAATTACTCTTGGGAAAGAAGGAGAAGATCCTGAATTCTCTTTACCTTCATGGTTTGCAATGCTGTTTAGTGCAGGAATGGGAATAGGCTTAGTATTTTGGACGACAGCCGAACCGCTCAGTCATGCATTTACATTGACACCGATACATAAAGCAGGCACTCAAGCTGCTATTAACGATGCATTTCAATTTGCATTTTTCCACTGGGGCGTCCATGCGTGGGCTGTCTATGGCATTGTTGCTTTAGTCTTCGCTTATTTTAGTTTCCACAAAGGGTATCCTGGATTAGTGAGTGCCACATTAGTTCCTATCTTTGGTGAGAAGCGAATGAAAGGGCCAATTGGAGGCGCTATAGACGTACTAGCGGTTATAGCAACTGTTACAGGGGTAGCGGCTACGTTAGGATTTGGCGCACTTCAAATTAACGAAGGGCTCAACTTCTTATTTGGCTTACCAAATAATTTTGGTACTCAAGTCATTTTAATTATTATAGCCACTATTTTATTTACATGGTCGGCTTGGTCTGGTATTGATAAAGGAATTAAAACATTAAGTAATATTAATATGTTATTAGCATTTATTGTCTTAATCGGTTTATTTATTGTAGGACCTACTTTATATATATTAAATACCTTTACTAATGGATTGGGTAACTATATCTTTAATTTCTTTAGTATGAGTTTACGTATCCCTATGAATGGGGGAGAGAAATTTCAGTGGTTACAAAATTGGACAATCTTCTATTGGGCATGGTGGGTCTCATGGGCACCATTCGTTGGTATCTTCATCGCACGTGTGTCTAGGGGCCGTACGATTAAAGAATTTATATTAGGGGTATTGTTCGTGCCAGCACTTGTATGTTTCTTCTTCTTTGCAGTATTTGGTGCTTCAGCTGTTTATCTGCAAGACAAGGGGATTGCGAATATAGCGAAAGAAGCGACAGAAACAGCAACATTTGCGACGTTGGAACATTATTCACTAGGATTTGTTTTAAGTATTATTACTTTAATAGTCATCATGATATTCTTTGTTACTTCAGCTGACTCAGCTACTTATGTACTAGGCATGCTAAGTTGTAAAGGTGATATTAATCCTGCTTCTTTTGTAAAAGTAAGCTGGGGTATCATACTTGCTCTATTTGCGATGATTATGATTTATACAGGTGGTACACAAGCCATTCAAAATTTACTTATCATTGCAGCATTACCGTTCTCACTTGTAATTATATTTATGATTTGGTCACTCTTTAAATCTTTATCGAATGATCATCCACGGCATTCAAAACAACACTTTTTACAGTATAAAAATTCTGAAGAAAAATTAAATAAAAAATAATTATAAATTTTATGTTTTTATTGTGCTAAATTTGGGAATATCATTTTTAGACAGTAAACTTTAATGAATTTTAAAAAAAGAATAAAATAATTTAAATTTAGTGTTTTAAAAAACATTTAAAGGGTACTTAATCTCTATAATTCATTTAATAGTTCAACAATAACTAAGGAGGTGCATGACGAGGTGAAAAGATTAAAAAACTTTATCCTCGGCCTATTAATAGTTGCTATTGTTGGATTCCTATTGTTTATGTACATAAAAGATAGTCGTATTTCTCAATACCAACACTACTTCTTACAATTCAATTGGTTCCAACCACTATTAATTGGTTTAGCTGCTCTACTTATATTGATCGGTTTAATATTAGTACTCAGCATTTTCAAACCAACATATAGAAAACCAGGTTTATACAAAGACTACAATGATGGACATATTTATGTATCACGTAAAGCAGTCGAAAAAACTGCATATGATACGTTAACTAAATATGAAGATGTAAGACAACCTAATGTAGTTACTAAGCTTTACAATAAGAAAAATAATTCTTATATCGATATTAAAGCAGACTTCTTAGTACCAAATAGTGTACAAGTTAAGTCTTTAACTGAAAGTATTAGAGCTGACATTAAACATAATGTTGAGCATTTTACTGAAATGCCAGTTAGAAAATTAGAAGTTAATGTCAGAGATCAAAAATCTGCAGGACAACGCGTACTGTAAGGGAGGGATAACATGGCTGATAATAATAATCAAAATGGACAAGATGCTGGTCAACAAGTTATTGACTTCATTAAAGCTTATAAATGGCGTATCATCGGTTTCTTCGCATTTTTAATTATAGCAATCTTATTCCTAACTTTAGGATTCTGGAAAACAATTTTAATCATTGTTTTATGTTTAATTGGAATTGGCGTTGGGTATATTAAAGACCGTACACAAGATTTCATGAACTTCTTAAATAGATGGAGTTAGATTTATCTAGTTAAGAATTCATATAAATAAAAAACAAAGTTTTAAATTAATAAAAATTTCTTAATAAAAAGGAGAATGTTTATCATGGCAGTAGATAACAATAAAGCTAAACAAGCATACAATAACCAAACTGGAGTTAACGAACAAGAAAGAGAAGAACGTCAAAGAGAAGCTCAAGAACGTAGAGAAGAACGTAACGATCAACGTTTCGAAAACAAATTAACTTTCTCTGATGAAGTTATCGAAAAAATCGCTGGTATCGCAGCTCGCGAAGTAAGAGGAATCTTAGACATGAAAGGCGGTTTCGCTGATAATTTCACTAACGCTTTCTCAAGCGGTAACAACGTAACTCAAGGTGTTTCTGTTGAAGTTGGCGAAAAACAAGCAGCTGTAGACTTAAAAGTAATCTTAGAATACGGCGAATCAGCTCCAAAAATCTTCCGTAAAGTAACTGACTTAGTTAAAGAACAAGTTAAATACATTACTGGTTTAGATGTTGTTGAAGTTAACATGCAAGTTGACGATGTAATGACTAAAAAAGAATGGGCTCAAAAAAATGATAAAAACAGAGACAACAACAATAACAACAACTCTGAAAGATCAGGTTTACAATAATAAGTAATAACCTTTAAACCTTAAGGCGTTCATCGTCTTAAGGTTTTTTTAGGTATGAAAAAACAGGAACGAAGATACCTTCGTTCCTGTTTGTATTTGCTTAACGATGTAATGGGTTGTCTACTTTAATATAAGTATAATGGTGTGCTTCGTCTTCTAAACGCATCGTTGTCACACATTTATAATCAATCGTTTCAGCGAATAAAGTAGAGGATATTGTATTTAAACGTTCCTCTTCAACATCATTTAAATCTACTAAAATTTGCTGAATGATATCACTAATTTGACGCCACATAGTCTCCTCAAATGATGTATCTTCAATTACTTTAGCTACGGTTAATACAAGTTCACCTAAATGATTTTGCACAGTAGAATAAAATGCTTTATTAAATACTGAAGTTTTAGAATCAGTAAGAATTCTAGATTTTTCATGGAAGTCATCCGTAGCATAGCCGCTTGCATTAAGTTGAGCTTCATCAATACGTAAGCCTTCAAAATCACGAATATATATTGTATTTAAACTACCATCTTTATTAAATGAAGCAATTGAATTCTGTAAATGCGCTTCAAGTGCAATTCCGTATTTAATGTATAAAGGAAGCACAATGCCCAATAATTGTGTTGAATAGTCACGTAGCCATAATTGAGCTGCTTCTTCAAAACTGTCTATCCCTTCACTTTGTCGGAATAATTGAATAAGACTCACAATAGGCGTTTCTTCGTTATATTTATAATTCGCAACTAAACTTGATGGAATCATAGGAATACTGTCATTAGCAATTAATTGATAAATATTTTCTCGGAAAAGGGTGCCTAACTGTTCACTACGATCAGTTTGAATGTACTCAGGGTCATTTATGTTATAGAAATGTATACCTGCTAACTCATCTAATATTTCAATGCGATATTCATGAAATACACTATCATTATTTAAAATGTCATTTAATATCTTTGTTACTAAAGGACCGTTATGTGTTGTTTGCTCCGATAATGTTCTAATTTCCCCAGTAATATGTACATTCGTTGATAGTTTAATATGAGGTAATTGATTTGGATATTTAGGCATCAATGTTCTGAATGATAAACCGGCATAATATGGCAACCTCATATTTAAAGGAATAATGAGTTGTTGCTTAAGTTCTGATTGATATTGAACCTTTAAAATATAATCATATTGCCAAGGATGAACAATCATTAAATGATATTGTGATAAATTGATACTTTCATCTAGTTCCTTAGAAATTTGAGCGTATAATTCAGGTAAGATAGATTCTATCTCATTATTATAGCTATTAGATAACGCTTGAGTATTTGCGATACTTTCATGAATTAATACACATTTTAAATGAATTTCTTTACCGTATTCAGAGCTATAATAAATATTTTCTTGAGCGCTTAACCCTTTACGTAATTTTGCACCAGGATGAAGCGGATGACCTTCAATTACAGCTTGTTCAGAACGCAAGTAACTGTCTTCATGCGTAGAAATGATATCTAGAAGTGGTTTGTTCATGTCACGCATATGATAGGCTTGATAAGCTAATGCAAGTGCCATATTCGCCACACTATTATCTAAATCATCTTTAAATTGGTCACTAGCCTCATTATTGAGCGTTGGGTCTTCGATTAAGATATTATCTAAAACTTCAAGTGGATGCATCACTCGCGTAAATTCGCTTTGTTCCTCCTTTGATTCAAAGAAAGGTCCTACCACATCTACTCGACCGAATGCATGTCGACCTTCAACTTTTCCATATATGTATTTTTTTGCTTTTGGAAAATGAATGCACAATACGTCTTCCGCTTTATCAATTGATAAACGAGCAAACTTACTAGCTGACACGATTTCACTATTATCTTTAGCATTCACTAAATTCTCACGGTATAAAGAAATAATTAAACGTTGTGAAATCTTATCACGACTTGCCAACAAGTTATCTTTAAAATCACCTAATAATTGAGGATAATTTTGTTTTAAGAATGCATAAGCAGCTTGCTCCTCCTCAGTTAATTGAATATTAAAGTTATTGATATTAATTATGTTAGTCATAAAACACCTCAAAATTATTTTACAAAAATCAAAAAGATTTGTATAATCCATATTATCGATAATGATATTCATTATCAATTATAAAGGAGTAGGTGACACACTGTGGCAAAATTTTTCTTTTCCAGTTCCTTTTTATTATTTCTGGGAAATTGGATAGGACAAATTGGTTTAAACTGGTATGTACTTACTAGTTATCATAACGCAGTTTATTTAGGTTTAGTTAATTTTTGCCGACTCGTACCTATTTTAATACTAAGTGTATGGGCAGGTACAATTGCTGATAAATATGATAGGGGATTATTGCTTAGAATTACAATATCTTCTTCTTTTTTAGTGACTACACTATTGTGTGTTTGTACCTTTACTATCTCCCATATTTCAATTATAGTGATATTAATTTATGCTAATTTACGTGGCATATTGAACGCGGTAGAAACGCCAGTAAGACAAGCATTGTTGCCTGATTTGTCTGAAAGATTGAATACGAGCCAAGCCGTTTCTTATCATTCATTTATAATTAATATTTGTCGCTCGATAGGTCCAGCAATTGCAGGAATTATTCTTGCTGCGTATCATGCCCCAGCAACATTCTTAGCACAAGCGATTTGTTATTTAATGGCTGTGTTATTTTGTATACCGCTTCATTTTGAACGGGTTAATAACGATGTCAGTAAGACTAAAGAATATTCATTGAAGTTCGTATGGCAGTATTTTAAAACAAATGCGCAAGCATCCAGGATTTTTATAACTTCATTAATTATAATGGCAACTGGATTTTCTTATACGACCTTGGTACCCGTACTCGTTCATCGAATATTTCCTGGTAAATCTGAAATATTTGGTATTTCCATGACTTTTTGTGCAATCGGTGGTATGATTGCTACACTTTTATTACCCATTATTTTGAAAAAGATAAATACTGTAAATATGTATTATTTAAGTTCATGTTTATTTGGTTTAGCATTATTAGGTGTAGTCATACAAAATGTAGTAGTAATGTTTATTAGCATGGCACTTGTAGGATTATTTAGCCAATGGGCGCGTACGTCAAATAGAATTTATTTTCAAGAACAAGTGTCTCCTGAAAATCGTGGGAAAATATTAAGTATCGTTATGATGGATAGAGGTATGATTCCTTTGGGAAGTCTATTGATGACAGCGCTCTCGGATTGGATGGGTGTCTTAACTACCTTTATCGTCATGGGCTTATTTACAACTGTTGTAGCCTTAACCGTTCATTTACTACAAAGAACAACTAAAGTGGAGGAGTCGAATAATGCAAAGTGATTGGGAATTAGCAGATAAAAATTTACAATACCGCGTCTTAAATGCATTAGTTAAAGAAAAGATATGGGCATCCTCAACAAGAATTACAACTCAAGATCATCAGCTTGAAATACAACTTTATGGATGCGTACTGACAATTTATTATAAACATTTAAGCGAAATGGTTCGATATACTTTTGAGGGACCAATAACTTATAGCTGTGGAAAAAATAAAGTAGAAATAACGTCGTTAGAGAATTTATTAGATGTTTTAGAGCAACATTTTGAAGTTGAGATAAGCGAGCGTTTACGTGCAGAATTATTACATAGTAGAGATAGCTTTATTGAAGTGTACAGACATTTCAATAATCGCAAAAAACATATCCAAGATAGTTTGAAATTTTCACGTATGCCGATCACGATTAATTTCTTTGCTTGGTTACAACATTTAAGTGATTCGAATGACTTCAATGACTTAATGTATTCTGAAAGCTTAGTGATTGAAGGTCATCCAACACATCCGTTGACAAAAACAAAATTACCTCTATCAATGGAGGAAGTTAAACAATATTCACCTGAATTTGAAAAAATTATTCCATTAAAAATCATGTTATTACATAAAGATTATGCAAAAGTAACGTCTATAGATGGAAATAGCTCATTTGTATTGGAAGAAGTGATTCCAGAATATCATTCTAAACTAAGAAAATTTATTCAAACCTTTCATCTTTCGCTTGATGATTACCAAGTTATATTTGTTCATCCTTGGCAATATCAACATACTATTTATCATCAATTCGAACAGTGGATTAAAGATCAAATTTTAATTGCTACACCATTTGATATAGAATCGAAAGCAACGTTATCATTTAGAACAATGTCGCTGACCAATAAACCGTATCATATAAAATTACCAGTCAATGTACAAGCGACTAGTGCTGTAAGAACGGTATCAAGTGTAACGACAGTCGATGGTCCAAATTTAAGTATGGCATTGCAAGAAACACTTAATCAATATCCACAACTCAAAGTAGCACTTGAACCTTTTGGTATATATGCTAATACCGAAGATGATCGCGCACGACAATTGGCATGTATTATTAGAGAGAAACCCTATATTGCTAATAATGGTGCAACAATCGTTACAGGGGCATTAGTAAATCCTAATCCGGTTGATGGAAATATTACCGTTGATAGCTACATTGAATGGGTAAGTGGAGAAATAAGTCAGAACATTTCTCAATTTATGAGAACATACTGTCGCCAATTAGTCACACCGTTAATTGCTTTAATTCAAGATTACGGTATTGCTTTAGAGGCTCATATGCAAAATACAATTGTAAATCTTGGACCTCAATTTCAAATGAACTTTGTCGTTCGTGATTTAGGAGGCTCTCGTATTGATTTAGATACCTTGTATAAGAAATTAAAGGATATTAATGTGACGAATACTAGTTTAATAGCGTCCTCCATTGATGAAGTTATAGCGAAATTCCAACATGCTGTAGTACAAAATCAGCTTGCGGAATTAATTCATCACTTTTCAAAAAACGAAAGTATAAGCGAAGTCGAATTATTTAATATTGTACAAGAAGAAATTGAGCTTGCAATAAGTGATGATAAGCCACATGCTGAAACGTTAAGACAAATCTTATTTGGATCAACTATCACGGTTAAAGCGTTGCTTCGTATGAGAATGGAAAATAAAGTTAAAAAATATCTTAATATAGAACTTGATAACCCGATAAAAAAAGAGGTGAATTAAGTGGCAGATATCTCAATTAATTTATCTAAAATTGCATATAATGCTGAAGTCTTGCACAGTATACTAGCAGAACAAGATATTCATTTGACGCCAGTCGTAAAATGTATTGCTGGTGATACGAAAATATTAGAAACATTGATTGACTTAGGATTTAATCATTTCGCGGAATCAAGATTAGAAAATATCAATTCGGAACTTCAGAATAGATGTAGTTATTTATTATTAAGACCGACACCTAAAAAACGATATTTAGAATTAGTTGAAAACGTAAAAATGAGTATTCAAACTGAAATTCAAGCAATTCGCGATATCAATGACATTGCTGGTCAACTTAATAAAAAACATCAAATTATAATAATGATAGATTGGAAAGATGGCCGAGAAGGTGTCTTAACTTATGATATGCTTGATTACATAAAAGAAATAATTGCAATGAAACACATCCAATTTATAGGTATCGCTTTTAATTTTATGTGTTTTAAATCCTTAGCACCTACAGAAGATGATATTTTTGCGATTAATCAATTTGTGCAAGCTATTGAGAATGAAATAGGCTTCCGTTTGAAAATTATATCTGGCGGCAATTCAAGTATGCTACCGCAATTAATGTATAATGATTTAGGTCGTATTAATGAATTAAGAATAGGTGAAGCATTATTTAGAGGCGTAGATACAACGACGTATCAACCCATTCCACGATTATTTCAAAACGCAATTACGCTTGAAGCGGAAATAATTGAGATTAAACCTCGTTTATTAGAGGGAAGTCAATGTTATTTACAAGCCATATTGGATATAGGCTATATTGATACAGTGATTAATAAAATCATCCCACTTAATGATAAAGTTAAAATCATTGGAGCTACAAGTGATCATTTAATGATTGATTTAGGAAACCAAGATTTTTATCAAGTTGGAGATACAATTTCTTTTAGCCTTGAATATGAAGCATTATCTCAAATCATGTATCATCAAAAAATATCTAAAACATATGTGAAAGATCAACACATTCAGTCTTTGATCGAGCAAGTAAGTAGTGCTTCATTAGCTATTTATTAAAAAAATGATGTCATGCAATATATCAATTTGAAAATATTTTCATATTTGATACATTTAGTCATTAGTCAGTTTTCAATACTGATTAATGGCTTTTTTGAATTTATCCGTAATATTATTTAACACTTTTCAAAGATAAAAAATAAATGATTTATATAAAAAAATTAAAAAATCTTTCAAATGATGTTGACATTGATAATCGTTATCAATAAACTAGTTATTGTAAACCTATACATATTAAGGAGTGGGAGTAATGAAAGGCTTCAAAATTGCCGGAATTGCCGCATTGTTATTTGCATTAGTGCTTGTCACTGCATGTGGTAATGTAAGTAATAATGGTTCTAAGGATTCTGATAGCAAATCCTCATCATCGAAAGATTCGATTGAAATTAAGCATGAATTAGGTACAACTAAAGTCCCTAAAGATGCTAAAAAAGTAGTAGCTTTAGAATTCTCATTTGTAGACGCATTAGCAGCTTTAAATGTAAAACCTGTTGGGATAGCTGATGATAATAAACCAAATCGTATTATCAAACCTTTAAAAGATAAAATAGGTAACTATACATCTGTAGGTGCGCGTAAACAACCAAACTTAGAAGAAATCAGCAAGTTAAAACCAGATTTAATTATTGCAGATAGTAATAGACATAAAGGTATTTATAAAGAGCTAAGTAAAATTGCTCCAACTATTGAGCTAAAAAGTTTCGATGGAGACTATAAAGAAAACATCGATGCCTTCAAAACTGTAGCTAAAGCTTTAAATAAAGAAGATGAAGGTAAAAAACGTTTAGATGAACATAAGAAAAAATTAGCTGAATATAAAGATGAAATTCAATTTGATAAAAATGAAAAAGTCTTACCAGCTGTAGCTTCTAAATCAGGATTGCTTGCTCACCCAAGTGAATCTTATGTTGGTCAATTCTTAACTGAACTTGGCTTTAAAGAAGCATTAACTAAAGATGTAACTAAAGGTTTAAGTAAATATTTACAAGGACCATACTTACAGTTAAATGCTGAAACATTAAAAGACGTAAATCCTAAACGTATGTTTATTATGACTGACGGTGCAAGTCCAAAAGAACCATCTTATCAAGAAATGAAAAAAGATCCAGTTTGGAATACTTTAGATGCAGTTAAACATGATCGTGTAAGTATCGTAAACCGTGACACTTGGGCGCGTGCACGTGGTTTAATATCTTCAGAAGAGATGGCTAAAGAACTTGTTGAAATTTCTAAAAAAGATAAAGAGAAGTAAGGTGGATGAACAATGACTATGAGATCAACTGATAGTCAATCCGCTAATGAAAGAGCAACTAAGAAACGCACTACACTCACGTTTATTGTGAGTGTGTGCTTTCTTTTTATTTTTGCTTACTTTAATTTAGCGATTGGTTCTTCAGACATTCATGCTAAAGATATTTATGATTACTTTTTTACTTCAGTAAATAATAAACAAACATTTCTTATTCATAACGTAAGAATGCCAAGAATGATTGGTGGGTTAATCATAGGTGGTGCACTTGCGCTTGCAGGATTATTAATGCAAGCTATAACTAGAAATCCATTGGCCTCTCCTCAAATATTTGGCGTCAACTCAGGTGCCTCTTTTGTTATCGTTTTAGTAACTATTTTAATTCCATCTTTAGGGAAATACGCTACTTTATTTGCTTTTATAGGTTCATTTATTGGTGGACTAACAGTATATTTACTATCCGGTTCAACAAAAAAGATTACGCCGGTTAAATTAGCATTAGCAGGTATGGCCATTCATTTATTCTTCAGTAGTTTAACGCAAGGGATTATTATTTTAAATGAAGATTCTAATACTACAGTGATGTTTTGGCTAGTGGGCTCATTAAATGGATTAAAATGGACGTCAGTACTATCAATTATGCCATGGCTACTTATAGCATTTATCATTACATTATTAATGGGACGTCAATTAACCATTATGGAATTAGGGGACGATATTGCTAAAGGTTTAGGACAAAAAACGCAACTTATTCGTATCATCATAGGTCTTCTTGTTATTGTGTTAGCAGGTGCTTCAGTTTCAATAGCAGGGCCGATTGGTTTTGTTGGTTTAATTGTTCCTCATATAGTTAAACGTTACGTAAGCAAAGATTACTTTATTATGGTGCCACTAACTTTTCTAATAGGTGCAGATTTATTACTTTTATCTGATATGCTTAGTCGCCTCATTACCTTCCCATACGAATCTCCAGTAGGTATTGTAACGTCATTTGTAGGGGCTATTTATTTCTTATTAATTACACTTAGAGGGGTGAAACGAATATGACAAGACGAAATTTATCTATTCGTTACGCCATTGTTATTATTTGTCTAATTATTAGTATTTTTATAAGTTTATGCGTTGGCTCTACTATGTATAGCCCAATGAAAGCATTAAAAGGTATATTCACGCTTGATGACTTTATATTAAATGAATACCGTATACCTCGGACATTATTAGGATTAGTAGTAGGTAGTAGTTTAGCTATTTCTGGTGCGGTAATTCAAGGTGTAGTGAGAAATCCATTAGCTTCACCAGACGTTATCGGTATTACTAAAGGTGCCAGTTTAGCTGCTATTATCGTCATAATGGTATTTCCAACTGCTCCACTTATTGTGCTACCCATAGGCTCATTCATTGGTGCATTAGTCATTAGCTTAATTTTGTCATTTTTAATTTCAAAATTTAATATCAAAGGCTCTACACTTGCATTGATTGGATTAGCTATAGGTGCGATTTGTACTGCAGTAGTACAATTTTTATTAATTCGTAATCCTATGGATGCAAATAATGCATTAATTTGGTTAACTGGTAGCTTATACGGTCATACAATTGAGAACTTTTATTCTATTATTCCTTGGTTTATTATTACATTACCATTAGTACTTGGTTTAAGTTATCAATTGGATATCCTAAATTTGGGAGATAATATTGCAGTCGCATTAGGAGCTAAAGTTCAACATCTTAAGATGATTTTACTTATATTATCTGTCATGTTAGCCGGGGCATCTATTTCAGTAGTTGGTGGCATTAGTTTCTTAGGACTCATTTCTCCTCATATCGCTAGATCACTTGTAGGGCAACGTTATTTCCATGTTGTTATCATGTCTGGTTTAATAGGTTCAGTACTTATCTTAGTCAGTGATGGATTAGCTAGAGGCATCCATCCGCCATTAGATATTCCTGTAGGAGTGATTATCGCTATTATAGGTGTTCCTTATTTCTTATTTTTACTTAGAAGAATTTAATATTGTCTTTCATATAGCTAATTCCTTTATAAATTTAGAGGAATTAGCTTTTTTATATTGCACGCTTTTTGAAAATGAGATATAGTATAGAACATATTGTTTATAAAAATACAAATAAAGACATATTTATATAATTTATACAGTATAATTTAGCTTTTATTCATAAATTATGAATATATAAACATTTTCTATATAAAGAAAGAAGGGACAAAATTGAAGGGATACTCAAAACAAGAGATTGTTAAAGGTCGAACTAAGTTTATAGTAATGTCCATCATAGGGATTATCTTATTTCTAATTCCTGTACCTACAGTGCAAGATGGTGAAAAACAAACAACATTACCGGTAGCCTTTTTAGCATATATGCTTAAGAACGTATTAGGTAATGCAATGCCACTTATCATTCTTTTTATTATTACGCTTTCAGGAATATTGACTTTATTATTTTCTTTAATTTTAAGAAACAAAGTTAAACCAGGGAGTTTAATTGAAAGTGCATTTAAAGTAGGACCAGTGTGGTTATCGTTGCGTATACTAGCTGTATTTTTAGCATGGATGACGTATCTCAAACTAGGGTCTAAAGTCATTTATTCTGAAGATACAGGCGGTCTTGTATTTAATGATTTATTACCTACATTAGTTGCTGTGTTCTTATTTGCAGCATTATTCCTACCATTTCTAATGGAATATGGTCTATTAGAATTTTTAGGACCACTTTTCAGACCAATTATGCGACCATTATTCACATTACCAGGTCGTTCCACTGTAGATAATTTAGCTTCTTTTATTGGAGATGGCACAGTTGGTGTGCTTATAACAAGTCGTCAATATGAACGTGGTATCTATTCTAAAAGAGAGTCAATCGTTATTTCTACGACGTTTAGTGTAGTGTCGATTACATTTGCAATTGTTATTGCTGAAACAGTTGGATTACAACATAAGTTCTTCGCATTTTATTTAACAGTAATCGTATCTTGTTTTGTGGCCGCTATCATTATGCCTAGAATCTGGCCTTTAAATAAAATACCGGATGAGTTTACTAAAGAAGTGTCTGAAGAGACGCGTCTTGAGAAGTTACCTGAAGGGAAAAGTGCGCTTAGACATGGTTTTGATGAAGCGACAATCGTTGGATTGAATGCGCCAGGTTTCAAAGAATTTATGAAATCTGGATGTAAGACAGTGATAGACATGTGGTTTGTTATTTTACCGGTAGTGATGAGTATCGGAACGTTAGCAACTATTATAGCTAATTATACGCCTGTGTTTGAAATAGTAGGTAAGCCATTTATTCCTATTTTAGAGTTACTTCAAATTCCTGAAGCTACAAAAGCTTCTGAAACATTATTAATTGGGTTTGCTGATATGTTTTTACCTTCAATTTTAATAGCAAATGCCCATAGTGAAATTACAAGATTTGTTATAGGTGCTTTGAGTATCTCTCAACTGATTTACTTATCAGAAGTAGGGGGCGTTATTTTAGGTTCAAAAATCCCAGTAAGTTTAGGTAAGCTCTTCGCAATCTTCCTTATTCGAACAGCAATTACGTTACCAATTATTGCGCTTATGGCGCATTTATTACTTTAAAATAAAAAGCATTGAAGTTAATCGGGTAAAGATGATTAACTTCAATGCTTTTATTAATTTAGTGTAGATAAAACGTTGGCTTTTACAATTTCACTTTTAATAACTGGAGATGATTCAGAAGATGATTGTCCTCTATTTTTATGTGCTTCTTTAAATGCATCGCTCTGTGTCCAAGCTTTAAAATCTTCCTCAGTTTCCCACCAAGTATTAACATACATATCTTCACTATCTTCATCAGTATTTACTTGCCATACTTCAATTTTATGAAATCCTTTTAACGCTTCAATTTTGCCACCTTTAGTGAAGCGGGGAGCCATTTTTTCAGCGAAGCCTTTTTTTACAGTAATTCTATTAGTAACTACAAACATATTGATTACCTCCTTAAGTATTTGGTCTTATTCTAGCTTTGTTTACTAAAAATAAAAAACTTAGCACTATGAAAAAACTGTCGACTTAAGATAATGAGTCGACAGTTTTCATACCATTAATTGATAACTTTGCGAAAGAAATAAATTATAGTTTGGGTTATTTAGTTAATTCGTTATAAACTTTTTGGTCATTATGAGTATAAATAATGTATTCGTGATCATCAGTGTCAATGATTACTCGATTTGTTTTACCAAATGTAGAACCAATTCGAGAAATATTTTTAGACTCTAGATCTGGCACTGCATGAATGTCTTGGTCTTGAGAAATATTTTTAATTTCATTAGTAGGAATTTTAATATCTGCTACTCTCCATTGAATTCTAACTTCATTATCATCTTTCTTAACAGTCATTGCCATTAAAGAACACATCCTTTATGTAAGTTATGTCTCTATAATAAACCAAATTGAAATCGTTTTCAAGTATTTATGTGATACTTTATTTTATTTATGACACACTATATTGGTACCCCGAAAATATGTTCGTATTTTTATTGATTTTATGTTAAAATATCGTTAATAAAGGAGAAGATACATGACAGGTAAAACACATATGTCTGCTGGTTTATTAGTGGGTGCTTTAACAACTGAACATTTTCAAACCGATCTTTTTTCAACTGTAACAGTCATATGCCTAGCAATAGTTTCAAGTCTATTTCCTGATATATGTCATACTAGAAGTAAAATAGGGAGACAATTTAAACTATTGAGCTTTTTTATAAATCTTATCTTTGGTCATCGAACCTTTACACATTCTTTATTATTTATGGGAATGATAGGTTTTTTACTTATTCTTATACAAACTCCCCCATACTATTTAGTTTCGATTATCGGTGCAATTGCATCTCATGTTATACTTGATATGTTAACACCTAGAGGAGTTAAATTACTTTATCCTATTCCATTAACTATTAAATTCCCTTTTACTTTTAAGACGGGTGGACTTTTAGATGCATCATTAGCAACCGCTTTGAGTATTGGATCGCTATACATATTTTTTCAAACGTTTCTAAATGACATCTTAAAGCATATTAGCCACTCATTTTTAGGGTAATTAAAATAGTGTGATAACATAGTTTAATTTATAATGACTATATTATTAGAAATTGGGTTAGGATGACTAACAGGGTTAAGTTTTATCGAGTATTTTAAATGTTTATCATACTTGTTTAAAATCTAAAATCATTGAATTGCCTATAAGGAGAGTAAAAATGTTAGACCAAAGTAAATTAGAGAAATATAATCAGGAACATTTAAGTGAATATGAAAAGTTAATGAGCAATAATGAAAAAGAACAGCTAGAAAGCAAAGTTGAAACATTAGATTTAGAATTTATTCAAAACCTTTATCAAGATCTTTATGTTAATCGTAAAACAATTTCTGATGTTTCATCAGTATCAGAAGTTGAATTTATGCGTAAAGCAGAATTAACAGAACAAGAACGTGAAAAATACGAACGCAAAGGTATTGAAGCAATAAGAAATGGTGAGTTTGCAGTATTATTAATGGCTGGCGGTCAAGGTACGCGCTTAGGATATAAAGGTCCTAAAGGTTCTTTCGAAATTAAAGGCGTAAGCTTATTTGAACTTCAAGCCAGACAATTATTAAATTTAAAACAAGAAACTGGTCATTTATTAAATTGGTATATCATGACTAGTGACATTAATCATGATGAAACGCTAAAGTATTTCGAAGAACATAATTATTTCGGATATAATCCAGATAATATTCACTTTTTCAAACAAGATAATATTGTGGCATTAAGTGAGCAAGGACGTCTTGTATTTAATGAACAAGGTTATATTATGGAAACACCTAATGGTAATGGTGGTGTATTCAAATCTCTAGAGAAACAAGGCTATCTAGATAAAATGAAATCAGATGGTGTTAAGTTTATCTTCTTAAATAATATAGATAATGTCTTAGTAAAAGTTCTAGATCCATTATTTGCGGGCTATACAATTGTAAATGATAAAGATGTGACATCTAAATCAATACAGCCTAAGGATGGAGAAAGTGTAGGACGACTAGTTAATAAAGATAATAAAGATACTGTATTAGAATATTCTGAGTTAGATGAAGAAGTAGCTAATACATTTGATAACGCTAATATTGGTATTCATGCGTTTAAATTATCGTTCATCAAGGAAGCGGTAAATGAGGATTTACCATACCATTTAGCTATTAAAAAACTAAAACAATTAGATGATGATTTCGGCGTAATTGAACAACCTACATTAAAATTTGAATTATTTTACTTTGATATTTTCAGATATGCGAAAGATTTCATAACACTACAAGTTCCTCGTGAAGAAGAATTTTCACCTTTAAAAAATAAAGAAGGTAAAGATAGTGTTGAAACAGCTACTGCTGATTTAGAACGAATGAATTTGATTTAATAAGGATGGTGGAAGCAGATGTCTAATACATCTAAGAGTACAAAAGATACCGTTGTTGAATCATTTAAAGACATCATTCCTCTATCTTTTGGAGAAGAAATAGGTAACGCAGCTTCACATGGAGCTGCTGCCTTATTAACATTATTTATATTGCCATATGCGGCGGTACATAGTTATAACGAACATGGCACACTAAGCTCAGTTAGTGTTTCGATATATGTGATTTGTATATTTATGATGTTTATCTCTTCAACTATTTATCACTCCATGCAAAACTATTCTGCGCATAAATACATATTGAGAATTATAGATCATAGTATGATTTATGTAGCTATTGCAGGAACTTATACACCAGTGCTTTTAACTATAGTAGGTGGATGGATAGGATGGCTCGTATTTCTATTATTATGGGGCACTACTATATGGGGGATATTATATAAATCTATCTCCGTCAGAGTTAATCAAAAACTTAGTTTAATTGTGTACTTAGTAATGGGATGGGTTGGCATTATCTTTTTACCAATCATTATTATGCGTACATCATGGCTCTTTTTATTATTTATTGTACTTGGTGGGATTGCCTATACAATTGGGGCATGGTTTTACGCTCAGAAGAATCGTCCATATTTCCATATGATTTGGCATATATTTATTGTAATCGCCTCATTTTTACATTTAATTGCTATTCTCTATTTCATGTAAAATGGGTGAGTAACTCAAATGCGTGAATTTGAGTTTAGTTAAAAATTAAATATATGTTATAAGACTGATGAGCATAGGCCATCAGTCTTATTTTTATGCGAGACGTTCAATTTTCATTGCGTTTAGCTACTATCTAAGATTATGCTATTACATGACTTTAAAAAAATGTCTCTAAAATTAAGGAGGTTGAATAGATGAATGTTAAATCTATAGGCATAGTAGTTACGTTAGTATTGACAATGTTTATGGCTGCGATTGAAAGTTCAATTATATCATTAGCTATGCCAACGATACGTAAAGACTTACATGCAGGACCTGAAATATCTTTAGTATTCACTGTTTATTTCATCGCTTTAGTAGTAGCGAATCCTATTGTAGGAGAACTATTAACTCGATTTAAAATTTTATATATTGCAATGGTAGGATTACTTTTATTTGGTATTGGTAGTTTAATGTCAGGTATGAGTGGCACATTTTACATGCTTATAGTTTCAAGAGCTGTTCAAGGTATAGGCGCAGGTGTCATGATGTCATTAACGCAAATCGTACCGAAACTCGCTTTTGAAATTCCTTTCCGCTATAAAATTATGGGCATTGTAGGTAGTGTATGGGGTATTTCGAGTATAATTGGTCCATTACTCGGAGGAGGTATTTTAGAATTTGCAACATGGCATTGGTTATTCTTTATCAATATTCCAATTGCAATCATTGCCATTGTTTTAGCATTCCTTACATTTCACTTTTCAGATGAAACGGAAGTTCAAACAGGTCGCTTTGATGTGAAAGGATTGTCTCTGTTCTATATCTTTATCGGTTTATTAATGTTTAGTATTTTAAATAAATCTATGCTTACTCTAAATTTAGTCGCATTCATTTTAGCTGTAATTGTAGCTATTGCGTTATTTAAACTTGAAAGTAAGACTGCTCATCCATTTATTCCTATAGCTGAATTTAATCGTTCAGTCTCATTAGTATTTATAACTGATTTACTAATTGCGATGTGTTTAATGGGATATAACTTATATATTCCTGTTTATCTTCAAGATCATTTGAAATTATCTCCATTACAAAGTGGTTTAGTGATCTTTCCTCTCTCGGTAGCATGGCTTACTTTAAACTTCAACCTAGCTAGGGTAGAAGATAAATTATCTAGAAAAGCATTATATATCGGCGCGTTTACTTTATTACTCATTAGTAGTATTATTTTAATCTTTGGTTCAAAAGTACCGCTTTTAATAGCAGCCACAGTTATATTAGCAGGTTTAAGCTTTGGATTTGTTTATACAAAAGACAGTGTCATCGTACAAGAAGAAACAAGTTCAAAACATATGAAGAAAATGATGTCATTTTACGCGTTAACTAAAAATTTAGGCTCATCTGTAGGTTCTACTATTATGGGATATTTATATGCTATGTCTACTGGATTAATAGATGGTAACTTACACAATATACTTGGTGCAGTATCAGTAGTATCAATAGTATTAATTATTATTTGGACTACATTATACAAGAATAATCTACAAAGCACGCAATAATGCGTAGTGATGTTAAATTAAAATTAATTAGTATTTGATATTGAGGCAACCAGTGAATTCGTTCATTATGAATTCACTTCTGGTTGCTTTTTTATTTTGAAATCAAGCTTCTTATGTATGAAAATGAATTATTTTACTGGAAAATTAAGTAATATATTATGTTTTATATACCATAAGTTTAAACTCTTTAAATTTTATATTAGCCATCATAAGTGATAAAATATGCGTGTAAAACTAAAATAGGAGGGCAATATTAATGCGTTTTTTAAAAAATAAGTTTAATAATATTGTTGTGACGATTGTTGTCCTCGCTATATTTATAATTTCAGGTGGAATATTTTTAACGTTTTTAGGATTTGGTTTATTTGGTATAAGTCGAATCCTTATTTTTTTAAAGTTAGGATATTTCACTTATAATAAAAGCTTTTTTGATAATTTACTCTATTATGGCAGTTACATCGTTTTTGGATATTTTATTTTATTTGCGATTGAACATTTAATGGATTATTTCAGAAAACAATTACCAAACAATCCTTATTTTAACGGTGCAACGTATCATTTGATATCTTATATTGTGACTACAGTAATGTTTTACTTTATTATCCATATACATTATGTATATATAAAAATTGAATTTTGGGTAATTGCAGTAATCATTGGCGTATTATATATTTATAAAATTATATTTTATCCTGATAGTGAGAATTTAAATGAAAATAAATAAATATAAGCATTTAATTTGCGAAGAGAAAGAATGTTTGTTTGAATATTTAATCACTGATTAATAAAAAGGAGATTATGAGTAATGGCAAATATTGAAATATCGAAGCATAAAAGAAATTTAATCGTTGCCGTTATGCTTTTAAGTGCATTTATAGCCATTTTAAATCAAACGCTATTGAATACAGCGTTACCTCATATAATGAGAGAGTTGCACACTTCGGAGAATACGGCTCAATGGTTAGTGACGGGTTTTATGTTGGTTAACGGAACTATGATTCCTTTAACGGCATTTTTAATGGATAGAGTTAAAACTAAACCACTTTATTTAGTTTCAATGGGCACGTTCTTAATAGGTTCTATTATTGCAGCGATTGCGCCTAACTTTGGTACATTAATGGTTGCTAGAGTGATTCAAGCAATGGGCGCTGGTATTATCATGCCCCTTATGCAATTCACATTATTTACTTTGTTCACTAAAGAAAAACGTGGCTTTGCAATGGGACTTGCAGGTTTAGTTATTCAATTTGCTCCAGCAATTGGTCCTACATTTTCAGGATTAATCATAGATAATGCCAGTTGGAGAGTACCATTTATAGTAGTTGTCGGCATCTCCTTAGTTGGATTTATCTTCGGTGCTATTTCCTTAACAAGTTATAATGAAACAAAACAAACAGAATTGGATAAACGTTCTGTCATCTATTCTACGTTAGGTTTTGGATTAATGTTATATGCCTTTAGTAGTGCAGGAAATATTGGATTTACAAATCCAATTGTAATTATTTCATTTATCATAGGAATGATTATCGTAGGCATATTTATAAGAAGACAATTAACAATTTCTAACCCTTTATTAAATTTATGGGTATTCAGAAGTAAAATATTTACATTTAGTACCATTACTTCAATGATAGTAATGATGTCAATGGTTGGACCAGCTCTCCTGATACCATTATTTGTACAAAATGGTTTAGGGCTCTCAGCCTTTATGTCCGGTATGGTTATTATGCCTGGTGCTTTATTAAATGGTTTAATGTCAGTTTATACCGGCAAAATTTATGATAAATATGGACCTAGAATATTAATTTTAACCGGCTTTACTATATTAACTATTACTACCATTTTCTTAGCTTTCTTAAAATATGATACATCTTATACATTATTAGTAGTTGTGTATGCTATTAGAATGTTTGCAGTATCACTTTTAATGATGCCTATTAATACGGCAGGTATTAATGCTTTGGAAAATAAAGACATCTCACATGGTACTGCAATTATGAACTTTGCACGAGTAATGGCAGGTTCATTAGGTACTGCATTAATGGTGACATTTATGAGTATGGGTGCTAAGTTATTAAGTCCTGATTCAACTCAACATGTAAGTAAAGAAGTACTTCAACGTCAAAGTGTTGCAGCAGGGGTTGATTTATCATTTGCTATTGTTTCTGTATTAGTGATAATAGGATTTGTATTTTCATTATTTATTAAAGAAGATAGACATTTATCTCAAAAAAATAAAAATACACGTGATTTGTAACGTTAATGTTAAAAGAAGTTAGTATGAAATGATGAGCTAACTTCTTTTTTTGTTTAATTAAAAATAATATACTGAATGAGATAGTCACAAGGAATGTGCATATTTGTTAAAATATACATATAAAGAACACTAAGGGGGATTTACATTGTTAACGGTAGATCAAGTAAAAGAAATAGTTGGAGAATTAAAAGATCCAATTATCGATGTACCTCTTAAAGAAACAGATGGTATTGTCGAAGTTAAAATTAAAGATGAAATTGAACATGCAAGTGTTAAGGTTGCGATTGCTCAATTAGGAGGACAGCCTCAATTAGATTTACAAATGGCAATTGTTAAAGCACTTAAAGAGAATGGAGCAAAAACAGTAGGTATACGTTTTGAAGAACTCCCTGCTGAAAAGGTTGAACAATATACAGGCAAAAAGAAAGAACAACCTAAAACAATTGAAGGATTATTATCACAAGATAATCCAGTTGAATTTATAGCTATAGCATCTGGTAAAGGTGGCGTCGGTAAATCAACTGTTGCTGTTAATTTAGCAGTTGCTTTAGCACGTGAAGGTAAAAGAGTAGGTTTAGTGGATGCTGACATTTATGGCTTCAGTGTTCCAGATATGATGGGAATTGATGAAAAACCAGGAGTTGAAGGTAAAACAATTATTCCAGTAGAACGTCATGGAGTAAAAGTAATTTCTATGGCTTTCTTTGTAGAGGAAAATGCTCCAGTTATTTGGCGTGGTCCAATGCTAGGTAAAATGCTGACTAATTTCTTTGTAGAAGTGAAGTGGGGAGAACTTGACTATTTATTACTTGATTTACCTCCAGGAACTGGGGATGTAGCATTAGATGTTCATTCAATGTTACCAAGTAGTAAGGAAATCATTGTAACAACACCACATCCAACAGCAGCATTTGTTGCAGCGAGAGCTGGCGCTATGGCTAAACATACTGAACATTCAATCTTAGGTGTTATTGAGAACATGAGTTACTTTGAAAGCAAAGAAACAGGCAATAAAGAATATGTATTTGGCAAAGGCGGAGGACGTAAATTAGCGGATGAATTAAATACGCAACTATTAGGAGAATTACCTCTTGAACAGCCTACTTGGAATCCTGTTGACTTTTCACCATCTATATATCAAGAAGATGATCGTTTAGGAAAAATATATAAACAAATAGCTCAAAAAGTAATTGCATCTACTATTAAGAAATAAAAACTAAAAAAGTGTAATTTAAACGCATAAAATATTTAATTTTATGCGTTTTTTCTATTGCAATTTTTTTAAAACCTGTTAGAATATTTTTTTGTGAGCAACAGAAGTACTACAGTTGTTCAACAATAAAAAATAATAAAAATTATTATTGACTTATATCTTTCAATTTGATATGATATAAAAGTCGTCAAAAAGAATGTAAATTCTTTTAAGAGTTTGTTAAAAAGGTGTAAAACTTACCATTGCAAACATTAAAATGATGATTTAAAATAATAAAAGTAATCGAAAAAGTTATTGACTTTTGAAAATAAAAGTTATATAATTAAAGAGATTGTTTTTAAATGAACATTGAAAACTGAATGACAATATGTCAACGTTAATTCCAATAAATGTAACTTTAAGTTACAAACACTATTTAGTTTTATGAGCTAATCAAACATCATAATTTTTTTATGGAGAGTTTGATCCTGGCTCAGGATGAACGCTGGCGGCGTGCCTAATACATGCAAGTCGAGCGAACAGACGAGGAGCTTGCTCCTCTGACGTTAGCGGCGGACGGGTGAGTAACACGTGGGTAACCTACCTATAAGACTGGGATAACTCCGGGAAACCGGAGCTAATACCGGATAATATTTTGAACCGCATGGTTCAAAAGTGAAAGATGGTTTTGCTATCACTTATAGATGGACCCGCGCCGTATTAGCTAGTTGGTAAGGTAACGGCTTACCAAGGCGACGATACGTAGCCGGCCTGAGAGGGTGATCGGCCACACTGGAACTGAGACACGGTCCAGACTCCTACGGGAGGCAGCAGTAGGGAATCTTCCGCAATGGGCGAAAGCCTGACGGAGCAACGCCGCGTGAGTGATGAAGGTCTTCGGATCGTAAAACTCTGTTATTAGGAAGAACATACGTGTAAGTAACTGTGCACGTCTTGACGGTACCTAATCAGAAAGCCACGGCTAACTACGTGCCAGCAGCCGCGGTAATACGTAGGTGGCAAGCGTTATCCGGAATTATTGGGCGTAAAGCGCGCGTAGGCGGTTTTTTAAGTCTGATGTGAAAGCCCACGGCTCAACCGTGGAGGGTCATTGGAAACTGGAAAACTTGAGTGCAGAAGAGGAAAGTGGAATTCCATGTGTAGCGGTGAAATGCGCAGAGATATGGAGGAACACCAGTGGCGAAGGCGACTTTCTGGTCTGTAACTGACGCTGATGTGCGAAAGCGTGGGGATCAAACAGGATTAGATACCCTGGTAGTCCACGCCGTAAACGATGAGTGCTAAGTGTTAGGGGGTTTCCGCCCCTTAGTGCTGCAGCTAACGCATTAAGCACTCCGCCTGGGGAGTACGACCGCAAGGTTGAAACTCAAAGGAATTGACGGGGACCCGCACAAGCGGTGGAGCATGTGGTTTAATTCGAAGCAACGCGAAGAACCTTACCAAATCTTGACATCCTTTGACAACTCTAGAGATAGAGCTTTCCCCTTCGGGGGACAAAGTGACAGGTGGTGCATGGTTGTCGTCAGCTCGTGTCGTGAGATGTTGGGTTAAGTCCCGCAACGAGCGCAACCCTTAAGCTTAGTTGCCATCATTTAGTTGGGCACTCTAAGTTGACTGCCGGTGACAAACCGGAGGAAGGTGGGGATGACGTCAAATCATCATGCCCCTTATGATTTGGGCTACACACGTGCTACAATGGACAATACAAAGGGTAGCGAAACCGCGAGGTCAAGCAAATCCCATAAAGTTGTTCTCAGTTCGGATTGTAGTCTGCAACTCGACTACATGAAGCTGGAATCGCTAGTAATCGTAGATCAGCATGCTACGGTGAATACGTTCCCGGGTCTTGTACACACCGCCCGTCACACCACGAGAGTTTGTAACACCCGAAGCCGGTGGAGTAACCATTTGGAGCTAGCCGTCGAAGGTGGGACAAATGATTGGGGTGAAGTCGTAACAAGGTAGCCGTATCGGAAGGTGCGGCTGGATCACCTCCTTTCTAAGGATATATTCGGAACATCTCGTAGAGATGATGAATTAACGTGACATATTGTATTCAGTTTTGAATGTTTATTTCAAACATTCAAATTAAATGATGATTGCATTAAACATTATAATTTGATATAATATTTAATTGTGATTGTTGAAAATATTATTTAAAGAAATCGTTTCTCAGACAATGAGTTGAATGAATTTAAAGCGCAGTTTACTTTCGTAAATGAGCATTTAAATTTGTGATAACGAAGAAGTATGAAAACGATTGACTAAATAATTTAAATTGTACATTGAAAACTAGATAAGTAAGTAAATAGATTTTACCAAGCAAAACCGAGTGAATAGAGTTTTAAATAAGCTTGAATTCATAAAAAATAATCGCTAGTGTTCGAAAGAACACTCACAGATTAATAACTATATTTAGATTAAGTTATTAAGGGCGCACGGTGGATGCCTTGGCACTAGAAGCCGATGAAGGACGTTACTAACGACGATATGCTTTGGGTAGCTGTAAGTAAGCGTTGATCCAGAGATTTCCGAATGGGGGAACCCAGCACGAGTTATGTCGTGTTATCGACAAGTGAATTCATAGCTTGTCAGAAGGCAGACCCGGAGAACTGAAACATCTTAGTACCCGGAGGAAGAGAAAGAAAATTCGATTCCCTGAGTAGCGGCGAGCGAAACGGGAAGAGCCCAAACCAATAAGCTTGCTTATTGGGGTTGTAGGACACTCTATACGGAGTTACAAAGGAATATGTTAGACGAATCATCTGGAAAGTTGAATCAAAGAAGGTAATAATCCTGTAGTTGAAAACGTATTCTCTCTTGAGTGGATCCTGAGTACGACGGAGCACGTGAAATTCCGTCGGAATCTGGGAGGACCATCTCCTAAGGCTAAATACTCTCTAGTGACCGATAGTGAACCAGTACCGTGAGGGAAAGGTGAAAAGTACCCCGGAAGGGGAGTGAAAGAGAACTTGAAACCGTGTGCTTACAAGTAGTCAGAGCCCGTTAATGGGTGATGGCGTGCCTTTTGTAGAATGAACCGGCGAGTTACGATCTGATGCAAGGTTAAGCAGGAAATGTGGAGCCGTAGCGAAAGCGAGTCTGAATAGGGCGTTTAGTATTTGGTCGTAGACCCGAAACCAGGTGATCTACCCATGGTCAGGTTGAAGTTCAGGTAACACTGAATGGAGGACCGAACCGACTTACGTTGAAAAGTGAGCGGATGAACTGTGGGTAGCGGAGAAATTCCAATCGAACTTGGAGATAGCTGGTTCTCTCCGAAATAGCTTTAGGGCTAGCCTCAAGTGATGATTATTGGAGGTAGAGCACTGTTTGGACGAGGGGCCCCTCTCGGGTTACCGAATTCAGACAAACTCCGAATGCCAATTAATTTAACTTGGGAGTCAGAACATGGGTGATAAGGTCCGTGTTCGAAAGGGAAACAGCCCAGACCACCAGCTAAGGTCCCAAAATATATGTTAAGTGGAAAAGGATGTGGCGTTGCCCAGACAACTAGGATGTTGGCTTAGAAGCAGCCATCATTTAAAGAGTGCGTAATAGCTCACTAGTCGAGTGACACTGCGCCGAAAATGTACCGGGGCTAAACATATTACCGAAGCTGTGGATTGTCCTTTGGACAATGGTAGGAGAGCGTTCTAAGGGCGTTGAAGCATGATCGCAAGGACATGTGGAGCGCTTAGAAGTGAGAATGCCGGTGTGAGTAGCGAAAGACGGGTGAGAATCCCGTCCACCGATTGACTAAGGTTTCCAGAGGAAGGCTCGTCCGCTCTGGGTTAGTCGGGTCCTAAGCTGAGGCCGACAGGCGTAGGCGATGGATAACAGGTTGATATTCCTGTACCACCTAACATCGTTTTAATCGATGGGGGGACGCAGTAGGATAGGCGAAGCGTGCTGTTGGAGTGCACGTCCAAGCAGTGAGATTGAGTGTTAGGCAAATCCGGCACTCTTAAGATTGAGCTGTGATGGGGAGAGGAAATTGTTTCCTCGAGTCGTTGATTTCACACTGCCGAGAAAAGCCTCTAGATAGATAATAGGTGCCCGTACCGCAAACCGACACAGGTAGTCAAGATGAGAATTCTAAGGTGAGCGAGCGAACTCTCGTTAAGGAACTCGGCAAAATGACCCCGTAACTTCGGGAGAAGGGGTGCTCTTTAGGGTGCAAGCCCAGAAGAGCCGCAGTGAATAGGCCCAAGCGACTGTTTATCAAAAACACAGGTCTCTGCTAAACCGTAAGGTGATGTATAGGGGCTGACGCCTGCCCGGTGCTGGAAGGTTAAGAGGAGTGGTTAGCTTCTGCGAAGCTACGAATCGAAGCCCCAGTAAACGGCGGCCGTAACTATAACGGTCCTAAGGTAGCGAAATTCCTTGTCGGGTAAGTTCCGACCCGCACGAAAGGCGTAACGATTTGGGCACTGTCTCAACGAGAGACTCGGTGAAATCATAGTACCTGTGAAGATGCAGGTTACCCGCGACAGGACGGAAAGACCCCGTGGAGCTTTACTGTAGCCTGATATTGAAATTCGGCACAGCTTGTACAGGATAGGTAGGAGCCTTTGAAGCGTGAGCGCTAGCTTACGTGGAGGCGCTGGTGGGATACTACCCTAGCTGTGTTGGCTTTCTAACCCGCACCACTTATCGTGGTGGGAGACAGTGTCAGGCGGGCAGTTTGACTGGGGCGGTCGCCTCCTAAAAGGTAACGGAGGCGCTCAAAGGTTCCCTCAGAATGGTTGGAAATCATTCATAGAGTGTAAAGGCATAAGGGAGCTTGACTGCGAGACCTACAAGTCGAGCAGGGTCGAAAGACGGACTTAGTGATCCGGTGGTTCCGCATGGAAGGGCCATCGCTCAACGGATAAAAGCTACCCCGGGGATAACAGGCTTATCTCCCCCAAGAGTTCACATCGACGGGGAGGTTTGGCACCTCGATGTCGGCTCATCGCATCCTGGGGCTGTAGTCGGTCCCAAGGGTTGGGCTGTTCGCCCATTAAAGCGGTACGCGAGCTGGGTTCAGAACGTCGTGAGACAGTTCGGTCCCTATCCGTCGTGGGCGTAGGAAATTTGAGAGGAGCTGTCCTTAGTACGAGAGGACCGGGATGGACATACCTCTGGTGTACCAGTTGTCGTGCCAACGGCATAGCTGGGTAGCTATGTATGGACGGGATAAGTGCTGAAAGCATCTAAGCATGAAGCCCCCCTCAAGATGAGATTTCCCAACTTCGGTTATAAGATCCCTCAAAGATGATGAGGTTAATAGGTTCGAGGTGGAAGCGTGGCGACACGTGGAGCTGACGAATACTAATCGATCGAAGACTTAATCAATTTTTTCAAAATTTTGCGACGCAAAATCTTTACTTACTATCTAGTTTTGAATGTATAATCATTCACTTGTCTGGTGACAATAGCAAGGTGGTCACACCTGTTCCCATGCCGAACACAGAAGTTAAGCTCCTTAGCGCCGATGGTAGTTGGATTTACGTTCCGCTAGAGTAGGACGTTGCCAGGCATATCATATTATTCCGCAGTAGCTCAGTGGTAGAGCTATCGGCTGTTAACCGATCGGTCGTAGGTTCGAATCCTACCTGCGGAGCCATGGCTCCTTGGTCAAGCGGTTAAGACACCGCCCTTTCACGGCGGTAACACGGGTTCGAGTCCCGTAGGAGTCACCATTTTGTTGGAGAATTAGCTCAGCTGGGAGAGCATCTGCCTTACAAGCAGAGGGTCGGCGGTTCGAACCCGTCATTCTCCACCATTTATAAGTCGGAGGGGTAGCGAAGTGGCTAAACGCGGCGGACTGTAAATCCGCTCCTTCGGGTTCGGCAGTTCGAATCTGCCCCCCTCCACCATCTTAATGGGCTATAGCCAAGCGGTAAGGCAACGGACTTTGACTCCGTCACGCGCTGGTTCGAATCCAGCTAGCCCAGCCATTAGAGCCATTAGCTCAGTTGGTAGAGCATCTGACTTTTAATCAGAGGGTCAGAGGTTCGAATCCTCTATGGCTCACTCACAAGCATCCCAATTTGGGATGCTTTTTTTGTTATCTAAAGGTTTTGACAACAATATAAATAAATTTGGCTCTATAATAAATTGGACTGATGACTAAAAATCATCAGTCAAATTTTTATGTTTTGAATACAAAAATAGCGCAATTACCTCTATAATTATTAGCTACCACACCAAATAAAAAAGAAAGGTAATGCGCCTATGTGTAAGTCTATATTAAATACATTAAGAATTAAAGATAAAAATCTAAATTTTTCAGATGAAGTGACTGAGAAAAAATATAAAGGACGAAAGAGTTTGTTTTACTATGCAGAGCTTACTTATCAACCTACACATTGTGAAAACTGTTTAACTAAAAACGAAAATTTCTCTATAGTGAAAAATGGGAAGAAAACTTCAACGATTACTTTACTTAAAATTATGGAAATACCTGCTTATTTAAAGCTTCAAAAACAAAGATTTTATTGTAAAACATGTGATAGTTATTTTACTGCTAAATCTAATATTGTCGACGATTATTGTTTTATTTCTAACAAAACAAAACTTGCAGTTTTAGATAAAGTACAAGAATACCGCTCTCAAAAATCTATCGCTAAGTCATGCTTAGTATCATCAATGACTGTATCTAGAGTGATTAATCAAGCGGCAAGCGACGTAGGTCAGTCTTCTTTTGATGCTTTACCTGAACACTTAATGATGGACGAATTTAAAAGTGTTAAAAATGTAATTGGAAAAATGAGTTTTATTTATGCAGATGCTGTATCACACCGCATCGTAGATGTGGTAGCGGATCGTAAGTTAAAATCGCTGAAAGATCATTTTTATCGTTATTCTTTGAAACTAAGACAAAAAGTCAAAACTGTAACGATTGATATGTATGAACCCTATATGTCGCTAATCAAACAATTATTTCCTAATGCGAAGATTATTATTGATCGTTTCCATATTGTTCAATCTTTAAATCGAGCGTTAAATATGTCTAGAGTTCATATAATGAATTGTTATAGAACCTCTAATAGACCGCTTTACAATAAATATAAAAGTTATTGGAAACTATTTCTTAAACCTTTTGAAACGCTAGAGGCATTTAATTATCGTAAAGTCCGTTTATTTAAAGAGTGGAAAACCGAAAAAGGAATTATGAATTACTTATTAAGTGTAGACGTTGAATTATTTAATACATATCACTACGTTCATGAGCTAAGACGATTATTAAAAGAAAACCAAATAGAGAAATTTACTCATAAACTCTTTTCTATTCATCTTTCAGATGTGTGTCCTAGATTACGCCCAGTCATTAGAACTTTAAGAAGATTAACAGCTTTCATTGAAAACTCCATGATATATTCTAACCTGACCAACGGTCCGTTAGAAGGAATTAATAATAAAATCAAACTCATTAAAAGGGTATCTTTTGGTTATAGAAATTATGATAATTTACGTAATCGAATTATTATAACTTCGCGACTATTTGCCTCAACAACAAAAAAAGAGATTAAACAACCTAAGGTTGCTTAATCTCAATATTAGGACTCATCAGTCCGATTTGACGTAGAGCCATAAATTTTTAATTGTTCATATGACAGTTAGTATTTTCATTGGTATAATTAGGACTATGGAAAAATATATTCGGAGGAGATGCTATGGATTTTTCCAACTTTTTTGATAATCTAAGTACATTAAAAATAATTACAAGTGTACTTGATTTACTTATCGTATGGTATGTCCTTTATCTTCTCATTACTGTATTTAAGGGTACTAAGGCTATTCAGCTACTTAAAGGTATTTTATTTATAGTTATTGGTCAGCAAGTCAGTAAAATCCTTAATTTAACTGCTACTTCTAAGCTGTTTGATATTGTGATTCAATGGGGAGTACTAGCATTAATAGTGATATTCCAACCTGAAATTAGACGTGCTTTAGAACAGTTAGGTCGAGGAAGTTTATTCAAACGATATACAAATACCTACAGTCATGATGAAGAAAAATTAGTTGAAGCAGTTTCTAAAGCTGTACAATATATGGCTAAAAGACGTATAGGTGCATTAGTCGTTTTTGAGAAAGAAACCGGTTTACAAGACTATATTGAAACTGGTATTGCAATGAATTCTGAAATATCGCAAGAATTGCTTATCAATGTTTTTATACCAAATACACCTTTACATGATGGAGCTATGATTATTCAAAATTCTAGAATTGCTAGTTCTGCGAGTTATCTACCGTTATCTGACAGTGCTAAAATTTCTAAAAGTTTAGGTACGCGTCATAGAGCAGCCGTAGGTATATCAGAGGTTTCAGACGCCTTTACAGTTGTGGTGTCTGAAGAAACTGGATCAATATCCGTTACATTTGATGGCAAATTACGTAGAGATATTTCAGAGGAAGTTTTCGAAGAGTTATTAGCTGAACATTGGTTTGGTACACACTTTCAAAAGAAAGGTGTGAAATAAGATGTTAGAAAGTAAATGGGGTTTACGATTTGTAGCTTTAGTTTTAGCTATATTCTTTTACTTATCTGTAAATAATGTCTTTGGTAATGTTTTTAATAATAATAATTTATCTCAAAATTCTTCTAAAACTATTGAAGATGTACCTGTGGAAGTTCTTTATAATTCAAAAGATTTACATGTTACTAAAGCTCCAGATACAGTAAATGTAACGATTTCTGGACCGCAGTCCAAACTACTTAAAATAGAGAATTCGGATGATATTAAAGTGACAGTTGACTTATCTAATGCAAAAGCAGGGAACTATAAAGAAGATTATATAGTTAAAGGATTAAGTAATGACATCAATTATAATGTCAAGCCTAAACAAGCCTATATCACTCTTGAAAATAAAGATTCTAAAACAATGCATGTACAACCTGATATAGGTCAGAATGATATTGATGCTAATTATAAAGTAAAAGATAGCAGAGTAGAGCCTGACACTGTGAAAGTAACAGGAGGTAAACAACAACTATCTAAAATTGCTTATCTCAAGGCTACTTATCGTGACGTAGACAAGATAAATAAAGACACTTCTGATGTAGCAGATGTAACTGCTTTTGATAAACAACTCAACAAGTTAAATGTGCATATTAAACCTGATCAAGTGAAATTAACAACAGAGGTAGAGCCTTATAGTAAGAAAGTCAAAGTTCATGTACACACTGAAGGTAACTTACCAGATGATGAAGAACTTGATGATATTTCATTAGATAAAAATGAAATTGAAATTTATGGTAATAGAGAGACATTGCAAGATATTAATGAAGTTGACGCTGTAGTGAATTTAGATGATATATCTAATTCTACAGATAAAAAGGTTAAAATCAATCTACCTGACAAAGTTAAAAAAGCTGAAACAGAGGAAGTAACGGCACATATTAATTTGAAATAATTTAAATTTTTATAAATAAAGGAGAATTTAACAATGGGAAAATATTTTGGTACTGATGGAGTAAGAGGAATAGCAAATAAAGAATTAACTCCTGAATTAGCATTTAAATTAGGACGTTATGGGGGCTATGTTTTAGCACATAATAAAGGTGAAGCACACCCTAAAGTACTAGTAGGTAGAGATACACGTGTCTCTGGTGAAATGTTAGAATCAGCATTAATCGCTGGCTTAGCTTCTATCGGTGCAGAAGTTATGCGATTGGGCATTATTTCAACTCCAGGTGTAGCTTATCTTACTCGTGAAATGGGCGCTGAATTAGGTGTAATGATTTCTGCTTCACACAACCCTGTAGCAGACAATGGTATTAAATTCTTTGGTGCAGATGGATTTAAATTATCAGATGATCAAGAAAATGAAATTGAAGCTTTACTTGATCAAGAAAATCCTGAATTACCTAGACCTGTAGGAAAAGATATTGTACATTTTTCTGATTACTTTGAAGGGGCTCAAAAGTATTTAAGTTATTTAAAATCTACAATTGATGTTGATTTAGATGGTTTGAAAATTGTCTTAGATGGCGCAAACGGATCAACATCTGCATTAGCACCATTTTTATTTGGAGATTTAGAAGCTAATACGGAAACAATTGGTTGCAGCCCGGATGGTTATAATATTAATGAAGCATGTGGCTCTACTCATCCAGAGCAATTAGCTGAAAAAGTTGTAGAAACTGAAAGTGACTTCGGTTTAGCATTTGATGGTGATGGAGATCGCTTAATTGCTGTAGATGAAAAAGGTAATATTATCGACGGAGATCAAATCATGTTTATTATTGGTCAAGCAATGCATAAAAATAATGAGCTGAACAATAATATGATTGTTTCTACAGTAATGAGTAATTTAGGCTTCTATAAAGCTTTAGAACAAGAAGGTATCGCTTCAAATAAAACTAAAGTTGGAGATAGATATGTAGTTGAAGAAATGCGACGTGGCAATTACAACTTAGGCGGAGAACAATCTGGCCATATCGTTCTTATGGATCATAATACAACTGGTGATGGCTTATTAACTGGTGTACAATTAGCAGCAGTAATTAAAATGAGTGGCAAACCTTTAAGTGAATTAGCAGCTCAAATGAAAAAATATCCACAATCTTTAATCAATGTTAAAGTTACTGACAAACATCACGTTGAAGAAAATGCAGATGTCAAACAAGTAATGACTGAAGTTGAAGAGGAAATGAATGGAGAAGGTAGAATTTTAGTTAGACCTTCTGGTACTGAACCATTAGTGCGTGTAATGGTTGAAGCAGCTACAGATGAAGATGCTCAACGTTTTGCTCAACGAATTGCAGATGTTGTTGAAGAGAAAATGGGTTTAGATAAATAATATTGTATTAGAAAAAAAGGGGAGGGACAGAAATTAAATAAATTTCGTCGTCCAACCCCAGCTTGCTTTATTAGTGGAATTTCTTAATGAAATTCTCTGTGCTGGGGCCCCGCTCCCCGGCAAGGGTGACTAGATTTGAAAAAAGCTTGATTTAAGCGCATTTTCAAACCAGTCAGCTACTGCCAATATATTAGCAAAGGCTGAGACATTTTAATTTGTCTCAGCCTCTATTTAATTTCTAGGAAATTAAAACGCTTACATATATTAATAAGCAATCTTTTTAATAAATAAAAGTATAAAAAATTAAATTAGTTAAATGGTTCAATAAGTTATAAAACTTATATTCTTTAAAAGAATACATTTTTGTTGTGAAATTATTTGCAATAATTTGTTTATACAGTGTAAAATAAATAATATTGGAAGGAGGAAAGTATAGTAACAAACTAAAGCGCCAGGACAAAGTATTATTTATTAATGATTAAGAATTAAATATGAGAATTCTTATAGATAAATCAATCACTTTGTAGACGAGGAGAATAGTCATCGAGTAAATCGGCGGATGCTATTCCGGATGCGACACATTCGTGAGCTTATTATTAAAACATTTAGGCAACTAAATGCACAAAAATAATAAGAATGTCTATCTTTATCAAACAAAAATAGAAATAAAAAATGGCAAAAAGGTTAAGTAAATATTGAGAAATAATGAAGATTAATGATATTACTTGCCTCTAGATAGATACATTTTATAAAACAGATAAAATGATTTGCCATTAATTGACGGAGGAAATTTTTTATGTGCGGAATTGTAGGTTATATTGGTTATGATAATGCTAAGGAATTATTATTATCAGGTATAGAAAAATTAGAATACAGAGGTTATGACTCTGCAGGAATTGCAGTTGCTAATGAAGAGGGTACAACTGTATTTAAAGAAAAAGGTCGTATTGCAGAATTAAGAAAAGTAGCAGACAGCAACGATATCGATGGCCATGTTGGTATTGGTCATACTCGTTGGGCTACACACGGTGTACCAAGTACAGTAAACTCTCATCCACATCAATCAAATAATGAACGTTTTACACTAGTGCATAATGGTGTAATTGAAAACTATGAAGAATTAAAAAATGAATACTTAAAAAATGTTGATTTCAAATCTGAAACAGATACTGAAGTTATCGTTCAATTAGTTGAATTCTTCTCAAATGAAGGTTTAGCAACTGAAGAAGCATTTACTAAAGTAGTATCTTTATTACACGGTTCTTATGCTTTAGGTTTATTAGACAACCAAGATGAAGATACAATTTTCGTTGCTAAAAACAAATCACCTTTATTAGTAGGTGTAGGTGAAGGATTTAACGTTATTGCATCTGATGCTTTAGCAATGATTAAAATTACAAATCAATATAAAGAAATCCATGACCATGAAATTGTTATCGTTAAAAAAGATAGCGTAACTATTAAAGATCAAGAAGGTAATGTACAAGATCGTGAAACTTATACTGCACAAATTGATGCTTCAGATGCAGAAAAAGGTATTTATGATCACTACATGTTAAAAGAAATTAACGAACAACCAGCTGTAATGCGTCGTATTATTCAAGAATATGAAGATGAAAATGGTGATCTTAAAATTGATCCTGAAATCGTTAAAGATGTTACAGCTGCTGACCGTATTTATATTATTGCAGCAGGTACAAGTTACCACGCTGGTTTAGTAGGTAAAGAATATTTAGAAAAATGGGCTGGCGTACCTACTGAAGTACACGTTGCTTCAGAATTCGTTTACAATATGCCTTTACTTTCTGAAAAACCTTTATTCATTTATATTTCTCAATCAGGTGAAACAGCAGATAGCCGTGCTGTATTAGTTGAAACGAATAAACTTGGTCATAAATCATTAACAGTAACAAATGTAGCTGGTTCAACATTATCACGTGAAGCAGACCATACATTATTATTACATGCAGGTCCTGAAATTGCTGTAGCATCTACTAAAGCTTATACAGCTCAAATTGCTGTATTATCTATCCTTTCACAAGTAGTAGCTAAAGAACATGGCCGCAATAATGATATCGATTTATTAAGAGAATTAGCAAAAGTAACAACTGCAATCGAAACAATTGTAGATGATACACCTAAAATGGAACAAATTGCGAAAGATTTCTTAGAAACAACTCGTAACGCTTTCTTCATTGGACGTACAATGGATTATAATGTAAGTTTAGAAGGCGCATTAAAACTTAAAGAAATTTCATATATTCAAGCTGAAGGATTTGCTGGTGGTGAATTAAAACACGGTACAATCGCATTAATTGAAGAAGGTACACCTGTTATTGCTTTAGCAACTCAAGAAAAAGTTAACTTATCAATTCGTGGTAATGTGAAAGAAGTTGTAGCTCGTGGTGCAAATCCATGTATCATTTCTATGGAAGGTTTAGAAAAAGAAGGCGATACGTATGTTATCCCTCATGTACATGAATTATTAACACCATTAGTATCAGTAGTTACATTACAATTAATTTCTTACTATGCTGCATTACACAGAGATTTAGATGTTGATAAACCACGTAACTTAGCTAAATCAGTTACAGTAGAATAATCATTTTTTCAATAACTTTAACTATTTAACAGTCTAATGAGTTATCTCGTTAGGCTGTTTTTTCTATATAGTCTTACTGCTTTAAAAGAAGAAATTGATTTTGAATAATTATCTGAATTGTCTTACAATAAGATTATTGTGAGATGGGGTGTTGTGATGTTAATTTCGTTAGAAAACGTTTGTAAAATGAAACAAGGTAGATTAATTCTTAATCAATTATCGTGGAATATCAAGGAAGGCGATAAATGGGTATTATACGGCTTAAATGGCGCAGGTAAGACTACGCCACTCAATATATTAAATGGATATGAATCAATTTCTGAAGGTACCCTTAATCTTTTTGGTATGAAACCAGGATGTTATGGCTATTCTGCTTCTAAGGTAAGGGAGCAAATAGGTTATGTTTCCTCTAGTTTATTAGAAAAGTTTCAAGAAGGTGAAACGGTAATAGATGTTGTTATAAGTGGTGCATTTAAATCTATAGGCATTTATAAAGAAGTAAATGAAACGTTAGTTAAAGAAGCTGAATCATTGTTACAAATAGTTGGTATGCATGACTTCCAACATCAATTTTTAGGATATCTCTCTACAGGACAACGACAAAAAGTCATGATTGCACGGGCATTGATGAATAATCCTAAAATACTTATTTTAGATGAACCTGCTTCAGGTCTGGATTTTATTGCACGAGAGACACTATTTGCTACCTTAGAACAATTAAATCAAGAATATCCCACACTTTCTATCATTTACGTAACACATTTCATAGAAGAAATTATTCCATTATTTGATAAAATATTTTTACTAAAAGAAGGGAAATGCTTTAAACAAGGAGATATTAACGATATTCTTAATAGTGATATTATGTCTCTAATGTTTAAGACAAACGTAGAAGTTGTAAAATATCATCAACGTTGGAGTCTGTTTTTGAAAAATAATAATTGAAAAATTATACGGAGGGTACATACATAATGACAGAAAAAACTAAAGCTATATTTTTAGATATGGATGGCACAATTTTACATGAAAATAACCAAGCTTCTTTTAAAACAAAAGAAGTTATCGATGCATTAAGAGATAAGGGATTAAAGGTATTTTTAGCTACAGGTCGTTCATATTCTGAAATTGAAAACTTAGTACCTCAAGGATTCAAAGTGGACGGTATTATCAGTTCAAACGGCACTAGTGGAGAAATAGATGGAGAAAACTTATTCCAACATAGTTTATTAACAGATAGTGTTAAGAAGATTGTTAGTTTAGCTCAGCAACAACATATTTATTATGAAGTATTTCCATTTGATAAAATGCGTATTGCTTTAAAAGAAGATAAACAGTGGATGGATGAAATGATTCAAGGAGAAACACCTCCTAATAATGTAAGTGAAAGTGAATGGAAATCACGACGAGATGCAATGGCAGGGAAGATTAATTGGGAAGAAGAAATTGTAGAAGATCAATTCGCTAAAATTTACTTATTCAGTGATAACTTAAATAAAATTACAAACTTTAGAGATGAATTAATACAAAATAAAGTGTTATTAAATATTAGCGTTTCTAATTCATCGAGATTTAATGCTGAGACGATGGCTTATAAAATTGATAAAGGTACAGGGATTAAAGAGATGATTGAACATTTTAAAATTAAACAAGAGGAAACACTTGTTATTGGGGATAGCGATAATGACAGAGCTATGTTTGCTTTTGGTGGATATTGTGTTGCTATGAAGAATGCTCGTCCAGAAATTAAAGAATTAACAGATGATGTGACGTCATTTACGAATGAAGAAGATGGTGCGGCATTATATTTAGAAGAAAAATTCTTAAAATAATGATAAAAAAATCATCGGCAACGATAAGCCGATGATTTTTATTAGACATATATTTTATTTTTTATCTGAGTGATGTTTAACTTTGTCTGTTACCACTTCAGATTGATTTTTAAGTTTATCGTTAACACTTGTAGATTCTTGTCTTTCTTTATGATGTGAATCATCATTAGTAGTGCCTTTTGTTTTCTCATTTTTATCTAATTTTTTATTTTTACGAGGTTTGTTTTGTTTTTCTCCACGTTTTAAGAAATATTGAACAATTCCCATGAGAATAACGAAATAAAGAACAAATCGTAAAACTAAAATGATAACTTCAGCAATAATCATAATCACTTGTGCCGCTTTTTGTGACATATTGGCAGTTGATACTGAGATTAGAGTGCCTAATGGCTGAGTAATAATGATAATTACTAAGTTGATTAAAATAATTGCAATAAAGAATTTTAACCAAGTTTTATTACCATTTTTAATGCCTTTAAAGCCTTCTTTAAAATGATTCATCGCACTTAAATCATTATTTTGAGATAATGATACTGTATAGTTAATCATCCAAATAAAGAAGAACCAATAAACTAATGATAAGATTAGGCCCATAATAATTACAAATATAATTTGTACAGTTAATAAAATTCCTATTGCATGATCAGAAGTACTTACTGATTGTTGCAATGAAGTAAATATTGGGGTTAAAGCTTTATTAAATAAGAAGTTTAAACCCATTGTGATTAGATACATAATGATGTATAACACCATTGAAAGTAGAGCTAAAACAATACTTTTGCTATATTTTCCTTTCTTAAAAGCAAAAAATAAATCTGAAAAACTAACTTTTTCTCTTTTTATTGCTTTAGCCATTACATTAAAAGCACCAGCAAGTAATTGATAACCTACTAATATAAAGAAAAGCAATCCTAAAACAAGTGTTAGAATCATTATAAATAATGATGAACCAGTTGATTGTTGAAATTGTGCTGCTATTTGCATTTGCATAAATGATTGAATAAAGAATGTTCTAGCAACAACAAAAATCGCAAATACAATTAGAAAACTAACTATACTAAATAGGATAGTTTTTAAAATTTGCGATTTAGCATTTTTAAATGCCAAACTATGATAGTTAAACAATATAAGCACTCCTTTACTGTAATATAAACACAATATCAAAATTTACGAGTTTTTTAAATTAATATCTAACAAAATTAAATATTAAGTGTTAAAATGTCCTAATGATTAAATTTGAAGGGAGAATGAACTATGAAATTTGCGATTATTACTGATGTACATGGCAACTTTGATGCGTTACAAACGGTTTTAGATGATATTGATAATAGAGGAGATATTGATAAGATTTATAACTTAGGTGACAATATCGGGATTGGGCATGAAACGAATAAAGTATTAGATGCAATATTTGATCGTGATGATATGGAAATTATTGCTGGAAATCATGACGAAGCGGTCATGTCGTTAGTAAATAATACGCCTTACCCTGAGGATTTAAAAGATAAATTTTTTGAACATCATCAGTGGATTGAAAGTCATATGGATGAAGACTACTTTGACCAATTAAATTTACTTCCTAGAAGAATTGAAACTACAATTTGTGGGAGAAAATTACTATTCATCCATTATGAAATTGAAAATGATAAATTTGAATCAAGAATCGATGAACAACCTTTCAGTCCTATTGTAAATAATGAAAAAGAGAGCATCAAAGCGCTATTTAAAGATAAAGAAGCAGATTTTATAGCATTTGGTCATAATCATCAATTACATTTATATGATGACAATCAAACTATTTATTTTAATCCAGGTTCAGTTGGGCTTAATAATGGCGCTCATACAGTTTATGGGATTGTAACGATTACGGAAAATAAATGCTCAGTAGAAAGAGTAAAACTATCATATGATAATGAAGAATTTCTACAAGGGTTTGATGAAAAGAAAGTACCAGCAAAACAATTGATTTTTGATCAATTTTTATAAGTATAAATTAAGCCGAGTGACGACTATACGATATGTATCGCCACTCGGCTATTATTTTGTTAATTAATGTTCATGAGAATCATGATGATCATGTTCATGGTGTAAACCTGAGCATAGAATAGAATCATCGTGTTTATGTTTAGGTGTTTCAAGTTGAATAGTCATATGCTGAATATTTAAATGACTCAAATCATGTTCTATCTTTTCAAGTATTTGTTCACATTTTTCAACAGTGAGAGATTCGCTAACTACAGCGTGGCAACTTAAAGCATTCATATCATTTGAAATTGTCCATACGTGATAGTCGTGAACATTTTGAATATCTTTGTGTGATGTAATTGTTGAAATCACTTTCTCTAAATCTACATCATTTGGTGTACCTTCCATTAGAATATTTAAAGATGAAAGGGTGATACCGTAGGCACTTTTTAAAATTAATAGAGATACAAGTATACTTGCAATAGGGTCTGCAATAGTGAAATTAAAAGCCCAAATAAGTATAGCGGCAATAATGGCACCCACTGAACCTAATAGGTCACCTAGGACATGTATAAATGCGCCTCGCATATTTAAATTATGTGACGTATCGCCACCTTTAAACATAATGATAGCTACCACAATATTTACAATTAAACCAACGACACTAATAATAAACATTTCAGTTGATTGGACTTCTGGCGGTGTGAAAAATCGTTTTATCGCTTCAACAATGATGATAATACTAATTACAAATAATGTAATTCCATTGAAAAGAGCAGCTAGGACTTCGAAACGTTTATAACCAAATGTTTTAGTTGTAGTAGCATTTTTCTCTGCGTAAATAAAAGCGACTAAAGCTACGCCGAGCGACACGGTATCACTAAACATATGTAGTCCGTCAGAGAGTAGAGCTAAACTATTAGCAAAAAAGCCTCCTATAATTTCGATAACCATAAAGAGACCAATAATAATAAATGAAATTGCTAATATTTTTTTATTGTTTGTATGCACGTGGTTATGCGCATGTGCATGAGAATGAGAATGATTTGCCATTAATGTTCACCTCTTGGATGTTGAGCATGATGGATTGCTTGTTTTAATAAAGTAGAAACATGTTGATCATCAATTGAGTAAATCATAGATTGTCCCTGTCTCGAAGATTTAACAAGATGTGCTTGTTTTAAAATCTTTAACTGATGTGACACATTTGATTGTGATAAATTTAAAGTATGTGTAATGTGTCCCACGCTTGATTCACCTTCTTGTAGTAATTCCATAATTCTTAATCTATTATAATCACTCAACGCTTTAAATATTTCAGTTACTTTAGTTAAAGTTACCTCATTATCTTTATTTTCTGTTGCATGCTCTGGAAAATGAGCAGTCATAATATCACGCCTTAAATATTAATATATGAAAATATCTTCATATATTAATATTATTATCACCCGATTAAAATGTCAAATTGAATAGGGAAGTTTTATTAATCACTTAGAGTGGTATGCATGAATTATAAACATTTCACGAAGGAGGATGAATTTTTTATGAGTATTTTAGTTATTGGTGCAAATGGTGGCGTAGGGTCTAAATTAGTTCAACAATTAAAAGATGATAATATTACTTTCACAGCTGGTGTGCGTAAAGAAGAGCAAGTGTCATCATTAAAAGAACAAAATATTGAAGCTATCTTAGTAGATGTTGAAAAAGATAGCATTGAAGAATTAACAGAAAAATTTAATGAATTTGATAAAGTGATCTTTTCAGTTGGTTCTGGTGGTAGTACTGGCGCTGATAACACAATTATTGTTGATCTAGATGGTGCTGTTAAAGCTATTGAAGCTAGTAAAAAAGCAAATGTTAAACATTTTGTAATGGTTTCTACTTATGACTCAAGACGTGAAGCATTTGATCCTAGTGGTGATTTGAAACCATATACTATTGCTAAACATTATGCAGATAATCACTTAAGAGATTCTGGTGTTACTTATACTATTGTACATCCAGGCGGTTTACAAGACGAAGAGGGAACTGGACAAATTGAAGCGGACTTATACTTTGATGGCAGAGGCGTCATTCCGCGTGAAGATGTAGCAACAGTGTTAAAAGAAGTTGTGACTTCTGAAGATAAATATCAAAATCAAGAATTCCAAATTATAACTGGTAATCAATCTATCCAAGACGCATTATCTCGTTTTCAATAAATAAGTCCTTCTAAATAAGTTTTTTATCGAGTTAAGAGGCTGATACTTCGGCCTCTTACTTTTCATGTTTAAATAACTTCTATTAAAAATACTTCAAAATTGATATAATAAATACATAAGTGACTTTTTAAACAACATCATTTAATATAAATTATTCAGCATAATTTATATTAAAAAAGGTTTATTCATTAGCTTAAATTAAATGTTTTTCTATAATATTTACGGAAATATTTATTATACATACCGAATATTGAATAAGAATTGATAAATAACTATACTACATAACAATTAGGTTTTTAGGGGGGTGTAACGATGCCATTATTTTTAAAGCCAATTTTTCTTGAAAAAGTATGGGGCGGTAACCAATTAAGTCAATTTAACTATGACATACCGAGTGACCATACAGGAGAGTGTTGGGGGATTTCAGCACATCCCAATGGACGTAATATTATTCTTAATGGTCCTTATGCTGGTCAAACATTAGACCAATTGTGGAAGGATCATAGAGAATTGTTTGGGGAATTTCCGAGTAAAGATTTTCCACTTTTATGCAAGTTTGTAGATGCGAAAGCACCGTTATCTATTCATGTGCATCCTGATGATGCGTATGCATATGAATTTGAAAATGGACAATATGGTAAATCAGAATGTTGGTATATTATTGATGCTGAGGAAGATGCAGAAATTATACTTGGAACAACATTGGAAACTAAAGAGGCACTTCAACAGGCAATTGAAAGTGATACATTATTAGATAATTTAAGAAAAGTTAAAGTGAAACCTGGTGAATTTTATTTTATTCCAGCGGGAACGATACATTCTATTGGGTCAGGAATTATAGCTTATGAAACAATGCAATCTTCCGACATTTCTTACCGTTTATATGACTATGATAGAAAACGTAATGATGCTACACAACTTGAAATTCAAAAAGCATTGGATGTAACACAGTTTTTAGCTGAAATACCTAGTGTTATTCCAGAAAACGAAATAATTGAAAATCATAAATGTAGTCATATTGTATCAAACGACTTCTTTACCATGGTGAAATGGGAAGTTAGCGGGACGTTAAATTATATGAAGCCTAGAGAATTTTGTTTAGTATCAGTGTTAGAAGGCGAAGGAAGTATAATTACAGATGGAGAAATCTTTAAGTTAGAAAAAGGTTCCAATTTCATTTTAACTTCTGAAGATTTAGATAGTGTGTTTGAAGGTAATTTTACGTTAATTATCAGTTATATATAGTGAAATTAGTCTAGGAGCGTTTTTATGAAACAATTTCTATACATATCTTTAATTTGTGGCGTAATATCAGGTGTAGGTATATTCTTCAATTTACCTAATTATCCATCACTGGTCATTCCTAGATTAGTATCAATTGTAGGAATCATCAGTGCTATTTTAACCTTTAAAGATAAGAATTTAAGCGCAATGTTAAAATTAGGTGGTATTATGATTAATATTATGCCACTTTTAGGCAGTTTGTTAGTTGTCCGATAATTATGAGAACAAGAGTTTATAATTTGCGTCAGAGCTGTGAAATTATAGATTCTTGTTCTATTTTTTTGTTATAAAATAGTTACAGTAAGATAACTTTCCAAAGAATGATATTCATTTATTGAAAATGATAAAACTTGTTGGTAAACAGATTATTAAATAACTAAAATATGATAGAATAATTTAATAAAAAGCTCACTATGCAACTATCAATATTTAATTTTTTCAAAAATAAAGTAACTTTAATAAAAGTTTAATGATTTAATATACAACTAATGAGTTAATAAAACTAAAATAAAGGAGATTCTAGATGGCAGAAGAAGTAAATTACTTTTGGCTTAATTGTGGTTATACGAGATGGAATCATAATGAGCCTTTAGTAGGGCAAACCACTTTATTTGAATCGGGGGCACAATTTAATCCCACTCAAGGTTTTCGTGCATTCAAAAAGGCGAAACCAGGGGACCAAGTGATTTTTTATCAAGTCCAAACAGATACAGGATTATTAGGAATTGGAGAAATCATTAGTGTTCAAACAGGAGCACAAAATAAAATAAGAGTAGAATTTGAGTTTAATGAAGAATTAAAACCATTAACTACAGACTATTTAAAACGTAGTGAAGTATTAGAATTTCGAATGAATAACATGCGCGAAACTTTAATCAATCAATTAACAAAAGATGAATATGAGTTAATCATCGCTTTAGGTAAAGGACAAGAAAAACTTCCGCGTTATTTCTTCTTATCTGAAACTGAAACATTTGAACCGGGCGAACATTATACTATTTATACGCATACATATAATGGTATCAAACGTAATGGTTATCATTTTTATAATCAGTTAGAAGTTGGGGATAACCTTATCTTTTATAATAAAGACAAAGAACAATCTGTAGTTGGGATAGGTGAAGTTTCTCGCCATATACATGAGAAGCCGCCAATTGCCGGTCGTACAAATAGTACAGCTATCGAAATTTATTATGATAAGAATATCACTCCTGTTACTTTAGGTGCGTTAAACAAGCATCCTAAATTAAAAAATCTTTATTTTCTACAAGAAAATGCTAAACAAGCAATCGCTAGTATGAGTCAAACTCAATATGATGCCATATTGGAAATGAGTGAGAATGACGGTATTAAATCCCCATTTGAAACAATAAGAAAAACTGAATTTGCTACAGATGCGAATGAAGAAAAGATTAAACCGTTTATTCTGTTAGTAGTAGATAAACGTGAGGAAGGATTAAAAGCAGCAAACAATTTACTACAAAAAACAAATGCGAATCCGGTAATTACTAGTGGGCATCCTGATTTTACTGAAGATATGCTATACGGTAAATATTTACCTAATGAAGCAGGCGCTTTATATTATCGTGAAGGATTTATCACTCAATTGATGCCTAAAAATGATAAAAGTTATTTAGTAATCGATAACTTTAATAGAATAGATCCTGATATATTCCAAACATACATTAATGTCTTAGAAGGTTATGAAGTAACATTGCCTAGATATAATAAAGATGGAAATATGGTGAAGTGGTCTCGTAATAAAGATTCATTTTATCACTTCAATCCAAATTGGCATATTATAGGTGTCACTTATGAGCGTCTTGAAGATATTAAACTTAAATATTCTTCACAATTTCTTAAATATACAAGAATTGTCAAAGTAAATCACGATTAAATTTTATGTAACACTATCTAATAGTCAAAGTTCTGTAACTATTAGATGGTGTTTTTTGTGTTTTAAAAAACTTTATTAAAGGAATATAAATATTAAGACTTAGAGGAAGGTGAAATAACATGCCAATCATTTATTATGATGGAAAATGTGTATACTGCTATAACTATTGCATTTGGTTAATTCAACACGGCTTGCCAAAAAGTTATGAATTTACAACTTTAAATAGTGAAGCGGGTAAAAATTTATTCGAACAACATCCTGAAGCTAAAAATAGAAATAGCGTCATATTACAACAAGGCGATCATTTAGAATATAAATCTACAGCAATTGCTACTTTAATTACGAAATTACCTAATTATAGATGGCTAGGTTTTTTAATTAGGGTAGTGCCACTTCCAATTAGAAACTTTGGTTATAACTTATTTGCTAATAATCGTAAAAGAATGTGGAAGACGCATTGGCATCAACCAAATGAATATGAAAAATCTTTCTTCATTAACGATGAAAGGAAATAGTTGATAAAATCTCAATTTAATTGATAATTTGTAAAAACATAATTGATAATACAGTTGATTAATTGATAACTTTTCTTTGCTATTTATTTATAAAACATTGAATAAACAATAATACAAATTATAATTATTATAAATTAGAAGACACTTTTCTATTTACAGATTAGAATTATTATAATATAATGTTTATTGAGATAGAGAGAAAATATTAAATTAAAGGAGAGATTTCAATGGCTCAACAAGATGTCGTAAAAGAATTAAATCAACAAGTTGCTAACTGGACAGTAGCTTATACTAAATTGCATAACTTCCATTGGTATGTAAAAGGACCTAATTTCTTCTCATTACATGCTAAATTTGAAGAATTATACAATGAAGCTAGTCAATATGTAGATGATTTAGCTGAACGTATTTTAGCAATTGGTGGTAATCCAGTAGGTACATTAAAAGAAAGTTTAGAACTTTCAATTGTTGAAGAAGCTGGAAAAGGCTATAAAGCTGAAGAAATGGTTGAAGAATTCTCAAAAGATTTAACTAATATTTCTAAGCAATTAGAAACAGCTATTAAAGTCGCTGGTGACGCAGGCGACGACGTATCTGAAGATATGTTTATCGGTATGCAAACATCAGTAGACAAACGCAACTGGATGTTAAAATCATATTTAGTATAAATAGGGATATAAATAAATGAGGCTGAGACAAATTAAAATGTCTCAGCCTTTGCTAATATATTGGCAAAGGCTGACTGGTTTGAAAATGCGCTTAAATCAAGTTTTTTCAAATCTAGTCAGCCTTGCCGGGGAGCGGGGCCCCAGCACAGAGAATTTCATTAAGAAATTCCACTAATAAAGCAAGCTGGGGTTGGACGACGAAATTTAATTAATTTCTGTCCCACTTCCATTTTTATATTAAAAAGTTTATTCAGCAATTTCTAAAGCGATTTCCATCATTTGAGTGAATGAAGTTTGACGCTCTTCAGCAGTAGTGGCTTCATCTCTTAAAATATGGTCACTTACTGTGAAAATACCTAATGCTTTTTTACCAGCACTGATAGCATTTAAATATAAGCCAGCTGATTCCATTTCAATACCTAGAATACCCATTTTGTGCCAACTATCATTAAATGTAGCATCAGCGTTATAGAAAGTATCTGATGAAAGAACATTACCTACATGAGTTGTTGCGCCAATATCATCTGCAGCTTTTTTAGCTTTTGTAACTAATTCAAAGTCTGCAATTGGTGCAAAGTGGCCTGGAATATTAAATTGATCCACATAGTTTGAGTTTGTTGAAGCGGCTTGTGCAATAATGACATCGTATAAATTGACGTCTTCTTGTAATGCGCCACATGAACCTACGCGAATAATTGTTTCTACATCAAAGAAGTTATATAGCTCATAAGAGTAAATTCCGATACTAGGAATACCCATACCTGAACCCATAACTGAAATTTCTTTACCTTTATATGTGCCAGTGTAGCCAAACATATTACGAACTTCGTTAAATTGTTCAACATTTTCTAAGAAGTTGTCAGCAATATATTTTGCGCGTAAAGGGTCGCCAGGCATTAAAACTGTTTTTGCAATTTTAGTTCCTTTAGGTTGAATATGAGGTGTACCATTTGTCATTCCTATCTTCTCCTTAATATCCATAGTTAAGATTAAGATAACATTTGTTTAACTTTTTTGCGAATTTTTGTACTATATAAGTGAAGGGCTATTTTGAAAAAATAGGCACAAAGATAACTATTAACAACATATTGGAGGACTAAATTATGAATTACGCAAAATATATCGATCACACATTATTAAAGCCTGAGTCTACACGTGAACAAATTGATAACATCATTAAAGAAGCTAAGGAATATGGTTTTAAATCAATTTGTGTTAACCCAACACATGTTAAATACTCAGCTGAACAATTAAACGGTTCTGATGTATTAGTTTGTACAGTGATTGGTTTCCCTTTAGGTGCTACAACTACAGAAACTAAAGTGTTCGAAACTAAGAATGCTATTGATAACGGTGCATCAGAAATTGACATGGTTATCAATGTAGGCGCGCTTAAAGATAAACGTTACGATGATGTTAAAAAAGATATTCAAGAAGTTGTTAACGCTGCTAGTGGTAAAACAGTTAAAGTCATTATCGAAACAGTTTTATTAACGGATGAAGAGAAAGTAAAAGCTTCTGAATTAGCTAAAGAAGCAGGCGCTCACTTTGTTAAAACATCAACAGGTTTCGCTGGAGGCGGTGCTACACCTGAAGATGTGAAATTGATGAAAGATACAGTGGGTGATGATTTAGAAGTTAAAGCTTCTGGCGGTGTACGTAACCTTGAAGATTTCAATAAGATGATTGATGCTGGTGCTACACGTATTGGTGCTAGTGCAGGTGTACAAATTATCAAAGGTTTAGAATCTGATTCTGATTATTAATTTTCAGGAAAAAGACAGCAATTAGAGTAAACAACATTATAGAAAGGGGTTCAGAACGATGAGAATGGTAGATATCATTGAGAAAAAACGTGATGGGAAAGCTTTAACAAAAGAAGAAATTGAATTCTTCGTAGAGGGATATACTAAAGGGGATATTCCAGACTATCAAGCCTCAAGTCTAGCGATGGCAATTTACTTCCAAGATATGGATGATGAAGAACGTGCAGCTTTAACAATGGCGATGGTTAATTCAGGAGACGTTATAGATTTATCTCAAATTAATGGTGTGAAAGTAGATAAACATTCAACAGGCGGTGTTGGTGATACCACAACACTCGTACTAGCACCGTTAGTTGCAGCAGTAGGCGTGCCAGTTGCTAAAATGAGTGGACGTGGCTTAGGTCATACGGGTGGTACGATAGATAAACTTGAATCGATTGAAGGTTTCCACGTAGAAATTTCAGAAGAGGAATTTATTAAACTCGTAAATGATAATCAAGTTGCTGTTATCGGACAATCTGGTAACTTAACTCCAGCAGATAAAAAATTATATGCTTTAAGAGATGTCACTGGTACAGTAAATTCTATTCCATTAATCGCTTCTTCTATTATGAGTAAAAAGATTGCTGCAGGTGCTGACGCTATTGTATTAGACGTTAAAACGGGTAATGGTGCATTTATGAAGACAATTGCTGATGCTGAGAATTTAGCACATGCTATGGTAAGTATCGGTAATAATGTTGGTAGAAATACAATGGCAATTATTTCAGATATGAGCCAACCTTTAGGTCGTGCAATTGGTAACGCTTTAGAATTAAAAGAATCCATTGATACACTAAAAGGCGAAGGTCCTGAAGACTTAACTGAATTAGTATTAACTTTAGGTTCACAAATGGTAGTACTTGCGGGTAAAGCTGACTCGCTTGAACAAGCACGTCAACTATTATTGGATGCAATTAAAGATGGTTCGGCATTAGCTAAATTTAAGACATTTTTAGAGAATCAAGGTGGCAATGCATCAGTAGCAGATGCGCCTGAAAAGTTACCAACTGCGACATATCAAATTGATTATAAAGCAAAAACGAGTGGTGTAGTGGCAGAATTAATTGCTAATGAAATTGGTGTAGCATCAATGATGTTAGGTGCTGGTAGACAGACTAAAGAAGACGATATCGACTTAAGTGTAGGTATTGTATTAAATAAAAAAGTAGGCGACAGTGTCAATAAAGGTGACTCATTATTAACGATTCATAGTAATAAAGAAAATATTGATGACGTGATTGCTAAACTTGATGAAAGCATTACAATTAAAGACCAAGCGACTGCACCAAATTTAATTCATAAAATTATTACAGAGTAGGAGTGTTTCATTATGACGACACCTTTTAAACGAGTACACTTAATAGTTATGGACTCAGTAGGTATTGGTGAAGGACCTGATGCTGCAGCATTTAACGATGAAGGATCACATACACTTAAACATACACTAGAAGGTTTCAATCAAGAGTTGCCTAATTTACAGCGTTTAGGTTTAGGTAATATTGATGATCTACCCGTTGTAAATAAAGTAGAACAATCAGGAGCGTTCTACACTAAATTAAGTGAAGCTTCAGTAGGTAAAGATACAATGACAGGTCACTGGGAGATTATGGGGCTTAACATTATGCAACCATTTAAAGTATATCCTAATGGCTTCCCTGATGAATTAATTCAAGAAATTGAATCAATGACTGGACGCAAAGTTGTAGCAAATAAACCTGCTTCAGGTACTGCAATTATTGATGAACTTGGTGAACATCAAATGAAGACTGGCGATTTAATCGTTTACACGAGCGCCGATCCTGTGCTACAAATTGCAGCGCATGAAGATATTATTCCATTAGAAGAACTTTACGATATTTGCGAAAAGGTTCGTGAGTTAACGAAAGATCCTAAATATTTAATTGGACGTGTCATTGCTCGCCCATACATTGGTGAACCAGGTAACTTCACGCGTACATCTAATCGTCATGATTATGCATTAAAACCATTTGGTAAAACAGTTATGAATAGTCTTAAAGACAATGATTATGATGTTATTGCAATTGGTAAAATTAATGACATTTATGATGGTGAAGGTGTTACTGAAGCGATACGTACAAAAAATAATATGGACGGCATGGACCAACTGATTGAAGTAGTTAAGAAAGACTTCAATGGTATTAGTTTCTTAAACTTAGTTGACTTTGATGCATTATATGGTCACCGTCGTGATAAAGAAGGGTATGCGCAAGCGATTAAAGATTTCGATGAACGCTTACCAGAATTAATTGAAAACTTACAAGAAGATGATTTAGTCATCATTACTGCTGACCATGGTAATGATCCAATTGCTGATGGTACGGATCATACGCGTGAATATATTCCAGTATTAATGTTTAGCCCTAAAATTAAGGAATATCATGAATTATCAGGTGATACTACATTTAGTTCTATTGGGGCAACTATCGCAGATAATTTCAACGTAGAATTACCAGAATTCGGTAAAAGTTATTTGAAAGAAATGGGAGTTGAACGTTAATGAAATTCTTTCGATATTTACTTGGTTTAGCGTTTGGTACGGCTGGCGTTTTACATTTTACTAATGAACGTCAATTTAGAAATATCGTGCCAGACTATTTGCCATTACAAAAAACAGCAGTGTTAGTCACAGGTGTCTTTGAAATTTTCTTTGGCATTATGTTATTAATTAAGCGTCCAGCAGATTGGTTGAAGAAAGGTATGAACTTATTCTTATTATCAGTTCTTCCTGCTAATATTTATATGGCACGTAAAAAATTGCCTTTAGGCGATAAACAAGTACCTACATGGGCATTATATTTAAGATTACCATTCCAATTTGTATTAATGGGGCTTATTAAAAAATTATAAGTAGAACTTTAAATTCATATAAATATAAATGGATACTCATTTAAAGGCGTTCTAAGATAGATAGTCACTCACTTAAGTTGCTACGCGTTCCTGGGGTGTCGTCTCAGCCTCGGTCTTCGACTGGCACTGTTCCCCTAGGAGTCTTCGCAACTACGGTTCGTTATCTATCTTAGAACGCCTTACATAAGTGCTTTAGCGCTTAGGCTCATTATTAATACACAACTTAGAAATACTCTATTATCCATTTTAGAACTGCTTAATTAAGTGTGTGAACGCTTAAGTTCATTAATCATTAGCATAAGGTTTTTACTAAAATATGAGAATTTTATGCAATTTTAAATTAAAAATGTATGCAAAACCTAAAAAATCACCGCTTCTTTAATCATTAAGAAGCGGTGTTTTCTTTAATTAATTTAATTATTTACCTTCTCCGAATACGTCGTTCCACTGATCACGTTTGTCTAAGAATGCTTGAGCAATTTCTTTAGCACCTTCTAATGAGTGGCTTGCAGCCCATCCGCATTGTACTTCATTACAAGCAGGTACTTCAGTAGCTTTTAAAACATCGTGTAATGTTTTTTCAATAATATTTAAAACATCATCGTAATCATCATGGTTAATAAATGATACGTAGAAACCTGTTTGACAACCCATTGGACTTAAATCAACGACTTTATCAGTGTGATTTCTAATATTTTCAGCCATTAAATGTTCTAAAGAATGTAAACCAGGCATTTCCATATGTTCTTTATTAGGTTGTTTGAAGCGGATATCATATTTTTTAATAACATCACCATTTAAACCTTCCATTGTACCTGCTAAGCGTACAAATGGTGCAACGACTTTAGTGTGATCTAAGTTAAAGCTTTCAACGTTCATTTTTGGCATATATGTTCCTCCTAAATAAGACAATCATTTTAGTTTCATCAATAAATTGATTGTAACAAGAGCGTCCAGTATTTACAATTTTTGCTAACTGAACCCGTACTCCCAATGCTTAAATTTTCCTTAAAAAATATTGTGAGAAAATTTTGTAAATATAATGACAATAGATATTAAATCCGATAAAATAGGTAATAATTCATTTGAATACGATTAAACCAATACTTAAATATAGCTTTTAATATGAGGTTAATTTCGGCTATAAAAGGGAGTTATGATTTTATGAGTAATAAACAAGAAATTTTAGATTATATAGAGAATAAAAAATATGATTATGTTGAAATTAGTCATCGAATCCATGAACGCCCTGAATTAGGTAATGAGGAAATATTTGCCTCAAGAACATTGATTGATAAATTAAAAGAGAATGGATTTGACATAGAGACGGATATCGCTGGGCATGCTACAGGTTTTATTGCTAATTATGATTCGGAGAAAGAGGGACCAACAATTGGTTATTTAGCTGAATATGACGCGTTACCTGGATTAGGTCACGCATGTGGTCATAATATTATAGGTACATCAAGCGTATTAGCAGGTTCAGCGTTGAAACAAGTTGTCGACAATGTTGGGGGTAAAGTGGTTGTTCTAGGGTGTCCAGCTGAAGAAGGTGGCGAGAATGGTAGTGCTAAAGCTTCCTATGTGAAAGCAGGCGTTATTAATGATATAGACATAGCGTTAATGATTCATCCTGGTAATGAAACATATCCAACTATTAATACATTAGCCGTTGATGTATTAGATATTAAATTTTATGGTAAGAGCGCACATGCTTCTGAAAATGCAGACGAGGCATTGAACGCTTTGAATGCTATGATTTCTTACTTTAATGGTGTTGCGCAACTGAGACAACACATTAAGAAAGGTCAACGTGTGCATGGTGTCATTCTTGATGGAGGTAAAGCGGCAAATATTATACCTGACTTTACACATGCACGATTCTATACACGTGCGAGAACGCGTAAAGAGTTAGATGTGTTAACTGAAAAAGTCAATCAAATTGCTAGAGGTGCTGCGATTCAAACAGGATGTGATTATGAATTTGGACCTATACAAAATGGTGTGAATGAGTTTATTAAGACGCCTAAACTCGATCAACTTTTCGAAAAATATGCGAATGAAGTAGGCGAAGATGTAAGTCATGATGATTTTGGTTTCGGTTCTACAGATACGGGTAATGTCAGTCATATAGTACCTACGATTCACCCTCACGTGAAGATTGGGTCTAGAAATTTAGTTGGTCACACGCATCGATTTAGAGAAGCAGCTGCGAGTGTTCATGGTGATCAAGCATTAATTAGAGGTGCTAAAATAATAGCTTTAATGGGCTTAGAATTAATTGAAAATAAGGGATTGTTTGATGATATTGTTCAACAGCACTCTCATATAAAGGGGCAAATCAAATAATGACAGAGAACACTAAAAGACCTATGTTGGCGTTAAGTGATTTATATGATGAAAAGGTTGTGTATAATTCAAGACCTTCGTATATAGCAAATCCATGGCTTAAGCCTGAAGAACATCAATCTAATTTTTTAACGGGAAGAGAAATGATTATTGCGAATAAGATGCCGATGATTGTTCATGAAGCAAGTGTTACGGATAAATTACAACAATTGTTTGATCTTATTGGGAAATCTATTCCTAAACATATATATAAGTTTCATAATCGTGAAACTTATGAACATTTATTAAACGAAATTGCTGAAGATAAAGATAAAAAGATTTATTTCCAATATGTTCATAGTGATGATGTGATTGATGAAGAGAAGTATGCTGTGAATAAAGAGGTATTTATCGCATTAAATAACAAAGCGCGTATACCAGAATGGACAAACAATAAATATTTACCAGATCGTGAAATTGTAGCTATTAACGATTTTAAAGCACGTATCAAAGATTGGTCATTTCCGTTTGTTATTAAACCAGGGGATGAGTTACCGACTGCTGGTGGATATGGCGTAATGATTTGTTATAACGAAGAGGATTTAGAAAAAGCAACAAAACGCATTTTTGATGCGACTGATGCAACGGATAATTTAATTATTGAACAAAAAATTGAAGCGGTTAAAAATTACTGTGTGCAATTTGCTTATTCAAAAGAATTAGGGATTAAATATCTTGGTACAGCACATCAAATTACAAATGAATATGGTTTTTATGCAGGGAATGAAAATGTTCATGATGTACCCCAAAATGTGATTGATGCTGGTCGGGAGATTATGGAAAAAGGTGTAGAACTAGGGTTCTTTGGTGTAGCAGGGTTTGATTTATTATTAGATAAAAGTGGCGATGTCTTTGCTATCGACTTGAATTTTAGACAAAATGGTTCTACAAGCATGCTCTTACTACAACATGAGTTAAACCCTAATTATCAGAAGTTTTATAGTTATTTCTCTCGAGGAGATAATGAACACTTCTTTAATGTCATTCTTAAATATGTGAAAAAAGGTGTGCTTTATCCATTATCTTATTATGATGGAGAATGGTTCACTGCAGATAAAGTAAAATCACGTTTTGGTTGTATTTGGCATGGTGATTCAAAAGAAGAAGTGGAAGAATTAGAAAAAGCATTTATAGCAGAACTTGATAAATCAGAATTATAAGAATATTCTCACTTGTAGATTTATAATAAAAACGTTCTAGAAAAAATTTACTTTTCTAGAACGTTTTATATTTATTCTCCTAAATATAAGGCCCCTAATGCACCTGAAAATGCCCCATGTTCAATATAAAAAGGTTTGCATCCTCTTAAAACAGTATAATCTTCAATTACTTCACGTAATAAAGAATTGTTATTGAACGAGGAACCAATGTAAACTACGTTCTCAGTTTTATATTCACGTGCTACTGTAATCGCCATTGTTGTAATAACTTCTCCTACTACGCCGACAACGGATGCTAATTTATTAGACGCAGTGAAATCTACATCCATATTATGAAGTACGTTACCAAAGTTAGCTGCTGTAAGTTCTCCAGAAATAGGAGGTTCAGTGTCTTTATAAATATGTTTAACTTTAAGATCTATCGTATCTCGATCACCAGCTTGAGCAAGATTTGTTAACTGCTCATAATCTGAAATTTGAGTTAAAAGATAGCCTAAACCTTGAATCATACCTCCGCCAGTACCAATACCACCAACACGTTGTTGCTGTTGACCATCAAAATAGTGTAAAGAGGTTCCCGTACCAACATTCGCGAAGATATATTTTGTAATATTGTGACCTTGTTCTTTAAGTAATATGCCAAGGCCTTTAGATGAAGCATCAAATTCCACAAAAGTATTAGAGGAAGTATTTAAATTTTCAGCAATCACGCCTGCGTTTCCGCCAGTTAAACTAATTGCTTCAAACGTTTCATTATTTAACCATGTGATAACTTTATGTATATCAGTAGTAAGTTCAGTATGGTAAGTACGTTCATTATCTTGTTCTTGAACGATTTTTATTAACGTACCTCCTGCATCAATACCTACTTTCATTTCATTCACCTCGTGATTTTATATGTCATACTAATAGTAAATGAAATTTGCCGAATTACAATAGCTTAATTTAAAAAAATAATAGTTCAAAAAGTTATATCTAAATAGAATATGATAAAAATTGGAATAACAAAGGAAAACATCTATAATAATATGTAACTTAATTGGAAGATTTAGGGGAGAAGACATGACTATCAAAAAGCAATTTGAAAATATTATAATTCAAGAATTTGAAGAGAAATATCGAGAAGATGTTGTGAACTTTGAATTAAGCGAACGTCAACAAATTTATTCATCATTACCTAAAACAGTATTAGAAGAAGCATTAAATGATGACAATAGAATTGCGAATATTGCGATAAACGAAGAGGGGGATGTAGTAGGGTTTTTTGTGTTACATCAACACTATCAACATGAAGGCTATGATACACCGGAAAATGTCGTTTATGTGCGTTCATTATCAATTAATGAAAAGTTCCAAGGACATGGCTATGGTACAACAATGATGATGTATTTACCTCAATACGTTCAAGCGCTGTTTCCAAATTTCAATCATTTATATTTAGTGGTAGATGCTGAAAATAAAGGCGCGTGGAATGTTTATGAGCGTGCAGGATTTATGCATGCCGCTACGAAAGAAGAAGGACCTATCGGAAAAGAAAGGTTATATTACTTAGATTTAGATTCAAAGCATGTCTCATCACTACGATTAGCTGAGAATAAAGATTCAAGTATTGCTTCTTATAAAGTTGTAGATTTATTAAAAGACAACCAAAAAGCAGGATTCATTGCGCTTGAACAACATGAAGATCGGGTAAATATTGCGGCAATTGAAGTTAACAAAGATCAGCGTAAAGAGGGAATAGCTGAGAGTGCACTGCGTCAATTACCTACATATATACGTAAACATTTTAAAGGTATTAAGACAATTGTCATCACATTGTTCGGTGAAAATAATGAATTAAAATCTTTATGTATTAATAGTGGATTTGTTGAAATGAATCAATGTGAGGATTTAGTGATTTTTGAAAAATATATTAATTACTAAGATAATAGCAATTGCGAAATCACTTGTTGTCATTTATAATTTATCTTTGTTACTATTAATTAATGAAAATTAACGAGTTATTATAAAATCCTTCGAAAGGAAGTTAAGTTATAATGAAAATTCAAGATTATACTAAAGAAATGGTTGACGAAAAATCATTTATCGATATGGCTTATACTTTGTTACATGACAAAGGTTCAACAATGAACTTATATGATATCATTGATGAATTTAAAAACTTAGGCGATTATGAATATGAAGAAATCGAAAATCGTGTAGTACAATTCTACACTGATTTAAATACTGACGGACGTTTCTTAAATGTTGGTGAAAATCAATGGGGTCTTCGTGACTGGTATTCAGTAGATGACATTGAAGAAAAAATCGCGCCAACAATTCAAAAATTCGACATCCTTGATGATGACGATGAAGAAGATAAAAATCTTAAATTATTAGGCGATGACGAAATGGATGATGACGATGATATTCCAGCTCAAACGGATGATCAAGAAACGTTAAATGATCCAGAAGATGAAGAAGTTGAAGATGAAATCAATGACTCTGATATCGTGATTGAAGAAGACGATGATGAAGACCTCGATGAAGAAGAGGAAGAAGCATTTGAAGAGGAAGAAGATTTCAACGACTAAATTTTAGTTTTGATTGACTTTTATTAAAAAGATGTTAAAATTTTATTCGGGCTCCTTTAAATAGGACACGTGTATAAATTTTATACGCTCCCCTTGCATCTATGTGAGAGGGAGCGATTTTTTTATTTTATTAACTTTTAAGTATGAGTAATTGTTTAGTAAGGAAGCATCCCTTTATTAATTAGGAGGTCAGGAAATGACAAAATTTATTTTTGTAACAGGCGGAGTAGTGTCATCATTAGGTAAAGGTATCACAGCCGCTTCTCTAGGAAGATTGTTAAAAGATAGAGGTCTTAAAGTAACGATTCAAAAGTTTGATCCATATTTAAACGTAGACCCAGGTACAATGAGTCCTTATCAACACGGAGAGGTATTTGTTACAGACGATGGCGCTGAAACTGACTTAGACTTAGGACATTATGAACGTTTCATAGACATTAATTTAAATAAATATTCAAATGTAACAGCTGGTAAAGTTTACTCTCACGTATTGAAGAAAGAACGTCGCGGTGACTACTTAGGTGGTACTGTACAAGTTATCCCACATATTACTAATGAAATTAAAGAAAGATTATTATTAGCTGGAGAAAGTACAAATGCTGATGTAGTAATCACTGAAATCGGTGGTACAACTGGTGATATCGAATCATTACCTTTCATTGAAGCGATTCGTCAAATTAGAAGTGACTTAGGTCGTGAAAATGTTATGTACGTGCATTGTACATTATTACCATACATTAAAGCAGCAGGCGAAATGAAAACGAAACCTACACAACATAGTGTAAAAGAATTACGTGGATTAGGTATTCAACCAGACCTAATTGTCGTACGTACAGAATATGAAATGACGCAAGACTTAAAAGATAAAATTGCTTTATTCTGTGATATCAATAAAGAAAGTGTTATTGAATGTAGAGACGCTTCTTCATTATATGAAATTCCATTACAATTAAGTGCACAAGATATGGATGACATTGTTATCAACCGTTTAGATTTAGATGCTAAATACGAAACACAATTAGATGAATGGCAATATTTATTAGATACAGTCAACTCATTAGATGGCACAATTACAATTGGTTTAGTAGGTAAATACGTAAGCTTACAAGATGCTTATTTATCTGTCGTAGAATCATTAAAACATGCAGGTTATCCATTGAAGAAAGATGTTGTCGTTAAATGGATTGATTCTAGTGAAGTTACAGATGAAAATGTAGAAAGCTACTTAAGCGATGTAGACGGTATCTTAGTGCCTGGTGGTTTCGGATTTAGAGCAAGTGAAGGGAAAATTTCAGCGATTAAATATGCGCGTGAAAACAACGTACCTTACTTCGGTATTTGCTTAGGTATGCAATTAGCAACAGTTGAGTATGCAAGAAATGTATTAGGCTTAAAAGGAGCACATTCAGCAGAGTTAGATCCAAATACACCTTATCCTATTATTGACTTACTTCCTGAGCAAAAAGACATTGAAGATTTAGGCGGTACATTACGTTTAGGATTATATCCATGTGCTATTAAAGAAGGCACTTTAGCACATCGTATTTATGATGCTACTAATATTGAAGAAAGACATCGTCATCGTTATGAATTTAACAATGAATACAGAGAGCAACTTGAAGAGAAAGGTATGGTATTCTCAGGAACTAGCCCAGATGGTCGTTTAGTAGAAATGGTAGAAATTCCTGAAAATGATTTCTTCGTAGCTTGTCAATTCCATCCTGAGTTCTTATCAAGACCTAATAGACCGCAACCAATCTTTAAAGCATTTGTAGAAGCGGCTTATCAACATCAAAATCAAAAGTAATATTTAGATTTAAAAAGCACCTCCTTTCTTAAACGTGAGAAAGGAGGTGCTTTTTTCGTTAAAGTTATAGTTCTAAATCGCGTGTCATTTCAATCATTTGCGTATAAATCTCATAATAAATGTAATTAAAAGCCATAGTATGAGGTTGAACGATCTTATCATAATCTTCTGTATAGACAATTGGACGAGGTGTAGCTAAATTAACAAAGTGCAGAAGATGTTCAGGGAAATCTTCTTGTTTAGGACGATTACAAATTAAAACAAAATCAATATCTTGAGCGAGTAATTCATGCACATCTTTAGCGACTTCCTCTGTATAAAAAGGAGAAAAGAGTAAAACACGATCTGTAGAATCAATGTCAGAAATAGAATTTATACTAGATAGTCGCTTTGAAGATTTTAAGTGTTCTTCACTTTCTAAGATAAAGGGCTCAAAGAATTTTAAATCTCCATAACCTTTAATATAAACATAGCCTTCACCGCCAATTGCTTGTATTAAACATTGTGCTGCCATTTGAATATCTAATGCTTGATCTTCTAAACGATTAAATATACCAGTTAATTGTGTATGTAATATTTTAGACATGTTTATCCTCCATTTCATAAGTATTGTAATGAAATGAGTGAGGTTATGCAATTGTCTGAAATGACAATTTTGCTAACTAAATAGTGTTGTTTAATGATTTATATATTTGAACGAGTATAAACATGCATTTAAAATTCTTTTCTGATATAATGATTTTGAAAAATTAGTGCAATTGCACCCAAGGAGGAACTTTCATGCCATTAGTTTCAATGAAAGAAATGTTAATAGATGCAAAAGAAAATGGTTATGCGGTTGGTCAATACAACCTAAATAACTTAGAATTTACACAAGCAATTTTAGAAGCTTCACAAGAAGAAAATGCTCCAGTAATTTTAGGTGTATCAGAAGGTGCTGCTCGTTACATGAGTGGTTTCTATACAGTAGTAAAAATGGTTGAAGGTTTAATGCACGACTTAAATATTACTGTACCAGTAGCAATTCACTTAGACCATGGTTCAAGTTTCGACAAATGTAAAGAAGCTATCGATGCAGGTTTCACATCTGTAATGATTGATGCTTCACATAGCCCATTTGAAGAAAACGTTGAAATTACTTCTAAAGTAGTTGAATATGCACATCAACACGGCGTATCAGTAGAAGCTGAGTTAGGTACAGTAGGTGGACAAGAAGATGACGTTGTTGGCGGAATCATCTATGCTGACCCTAAAGAATGTCAAGAATTAGTAGAAAGAACTGGTATCGATGCATTAGCACCTGCATTAGGTTCAGTACACGGTCCTTACAAAGGCGAACCTAAATTAGGTTTCAAAGAAATGGAAGAAATCGGTGCTTCAACTGGTTTACCATTAGTATTACATGGTGGTACTGGTATCCCTACGAAAGATATCCAAAAAGCAATTCCTTATGGTACTGCTAAAATTAACGTAAATACAGAAAACCAAATTTCTTCTGCAAAAGCAGTAAGAGAAGTTTTAAATAACGACCAAGATGTTTACGATCCACGTAAATATTTAGGACCTGCTCGTGAAGCAATCAAAGAAACAGTTAAAGGTAAAATTAGAGAATTTGGTACATCAAACCGTGCTAAATAATTAAACTTTTAATGCGTTGACTAAATAAATAATTTAAATGGAGTGGACTTGAATTCAATTTCGAATTCAAATCCACTCCATTTTTTATTTATAGCAATTATGAATTAATAATTTTTTGAAAATGATTTATAATACTATTATACATAATATCTTTTAAAGGTTTTATACGATTACCGGATATTATTTTTGAAAATTATTTTTACTTAAATAACTAAGTAATTAACGTTTTACAAATAAATAAAATGTAATTTATAATACTCATAATGTACAATTTGAAAAATGACAAACAAAGGAGATAAAACTTATGACTCAAGAGGTAATAAAAATCCGTGGTGGTCAAACGCTTAACGGTGAAGTCACAATAAGTGGTGCTAAAAATAGTGCAGTAGCTATTATTCCAGCTACGTTATTAGCTCAAGGCCAAGTAAAGCTAGATGGGCTGCCACAGATTTCTGACGTCGAAACATTAGTAAGTTTATTAGAAGATTTAAATATTAAAACAAATTTGGATGGTAAATGTCTAGATGTTGATACTACTGATATACAAAATGCACCATTACCAAATAATAAAGTAGAATCTCTTCGTGCGTCTTATTATATGATGGGAGCGATGTTAGGTCGCTTTAAAAAATGTGTCATTGGTTTACCAGGCGGTTGTCCACTAGGGCCTCGACCAATTGATCAACACATTAAAGGATTTAAAGCACTTGGTGCTGAAATCGATGAGTCTAGTGAAACATCTATGAAGATCGAAACTAAAGAACTTCATGGTGCTAATATCTTCCTTGATATGGTAAGTGTAGGAGCAACTATTAATATTATGTTAGCAGCTGTGCATGCTAAAGGCCAAACGATTATTGAAAATGCCGCAAAAGAACCTGAAGTTGTAGATGTGGCCAACTTCTTAAATAGTTTAGGAGCAGATGTTAAGGGCGCAGGTACAAGCACACTAAAGATTAACGGTGTAGAAACATTACATGGTTCTGAATACCAAATTATTCCTGACCGTATTGAAGCAGGCACTTATATGTGTATAGCTGCTGCTTGTGGTAAAGAAGTAACGATTAATAATATCGTACCTAAACACGTAGAAGCATTAACTGTAAAATTAAAAGAATTAGGCGTAGATATCTATATAAATGACGATGCAGAAAAAGCGACAATTAGAGGTCATAAAGATTATAAAAATGTAGATATTAAAACATTAGTATATCCTGGCTTTGCCACAGACTTACAACAGCCAATTACACCATTATTATTTATGGCAGATGGTCCTTCATTTGTTACTGAAACAATTTACCCAGCTCGTTTCAAACATGTAGATGAATTAAAAAATATGGGTGCTGATATTGAGGCAGACATGTCGACTGGTACAGCTACTATCAAACCATCTTCATTACAAGGTGCTGATGTTTATGCAAGTGACTTGCGTGCAGGGGCATGTTTAATCATTGCTGGATTAATTGCTGAAGGTGTAACAACAATTTATAACGTTAAACACATTTATCGTGGATATACTGATATCGTCAAACACTTAAAAGACTTAGGTGCAGATATTTGGACTGAACAAGCGTAAAAATATTTGGTATAATAATTATATTAAAGACAAAAAGTAAATGAAGTATAGTGTAAATTCAAGCTACTTCATAGCCTGTAGCATTCCATAGATAAGGCTACAGGCTCTCTCTTTTTGTAAAAGATGTTTGGATTAGAGGTGAAGACAATGGAAATCTGTCCATATCTTGAAGAAACCTTTAAAATTGTTGGTAGAAGTTGGAACGGTTTAATCATTAACTACCTATCTCGATGCACTGATTATACTGCACACTTTTCCGATATGAAAAGGGATTTAAAAACGATTACCCCTCGTGCTTTGAGTATTAAATTAACAGATTTAGGTGAATGGGGATTAGTAGAAAAAAAGATAGTTTCAACTAGTCCGGTTTCAATTATTTATGAATTGACAGAAAAAGGAAGAGCTCTAGCTGAAGCTTTAAAACCAATGGAAGATTGGGCTAGAACTTATATAGAGCTTGAAAATGAAGTTAAAGCTAAATAATAAAGACAAGGTTCTGCGATAATGCATTATGACGTAAATAATGTAAAGCAGAACTTTTTTTATGTTAAAAAGGCTATGTTTAAATTTTTCTAAAAAGGATAAACAGTAGACAGATGTAATAACGATGATTAAGGAGTGAATCATTGATGAGAAATTATACTCAACAATATATCAATGGCGAATGGATTGATAGTGAAAGTAACGAAACAATTGATGTAATTAATCCTGCAACTGAAGAAGTTATCGGTAAAGTAGCTAAAGGTAACGAAAAAGACGTAGATAAAGCTGTAGAAGCTGCTAATGACGTATATTTAGAATTTCGCCATAGCTCAGTAAAAGAAAGAAAAGAATTATTAGATAAAATCGTTGAAGAATATAAAAATAGAAAACAAGATATCATCGAAGCTATTACAGATGAATTAGGTGCACCACTTACTATTTCTGAAAATGTTCACTATGAAATGGGCTTACAACATTTCCAAGAAGCTATTAAAGCATTAGATTCATTTGAGTTTGAAGAACGCCGTGGAGATTCACTAGTAACAAAAGAAGCAATTGGTGTCACTGGTTTAGTCACACCTTGGAACTTTCCAACTAACCAAACTTCATTAAAACTTGCAGCCGCATTTGCAGCTGGTAGTCCAGTAGTACTTAAACCATCTGAAGAAACACCATTTGCTGCAATTATCTTAGCTGAAATCTTTGATAAAGTTGGCGTACCTAAAGGTGTATTCAACTTAGTTAACGGCGATGGTGAAGGTGTAGGTAATCCATTAAGTGAACATCCTAAAGTGAGAATGATGTCATTTACTGGTTCAGGACGCACTGGTTCTAAAATCATGGAAAAAGCTTCTAAAGATTTCAAAAAAGTATCACTTGAATTAGGTGGTAAATCACCTTACATCGTATTAGATGATGTAGATATTAAAGAAGCAGCAAAAGCTACAACAGGTAAAGTAGTTAACAATACTGGTCAAGTTTGTACTGCAGGTACTCGTATCTTAGTACCAGAAAGCATTAAAGAAGAATTCCTAACAGCATTAAAAGAAGAATTCAGTAATGTTAAAGTGGGCGATCCACGTGAAGAAGGTACACAAGTTGGACCAATTATTAGTAAAAAACAATTCGATACAGTGCAATCATATATTGATAAAGGTATTGAAGAAGGCGCTGAATTATTCTATGGTGGCCCAGGTAAACCAGAAGGATTAGACACTGGTTATTTTGCAAGACCAACTATCTTTATTAATGTAGATAATAATATGACAATCGCTCGTGAAGAAATCTTTGGTCCAGTAGCATCAGTTATCACTTATAATGATGTAGATGAAGCGATTAAAATTGCTAATGATACAGAATACGGCTTAGCTGGTTATGTCATTGGTAAAGATAAAGATACGCTTCAAAAAGTAGCGCGCTCAATCGAAGCTGGACGTATCCAAATTAACGAAGCAGCAAACACACCAGACTTACCATTCGGTGGTTATAAACAATCTGGTATCGGTCGTGAATGGGGCGATTACGGAATTGAAGAATTCTTAGAAGTTAAATCAATCGCTGGTTATTTCATTTAATTTAAAAAATTAATTTAATTATGATTTATAACAGTGCATGGGACTTTTATAGTTCCATGTGCTGTTTTAATTTTTGAAATTTAATAAAATCATTTTGTAATTAAAATGAAAATTTGCTATATTAATTCTAGTATTTAAGACTCACATTTTTTTGATAAAATCATTTATGATTTATTTGGTGCTGCATTTTCAGAAAAGCAGAAAATAAAACAAATTAATAAACTATGTTAAAAATGAGTCTTCATAAAAATATAAGAAATGGGTGCAGTTTATGCCTGAAAGAGAACGTACATCACCGCAATATGAATCTTTTCATGAATTATATAAGAATTACACAACCAAAGAGTTAACGCAAAAAGCTAAATCTTTAAAACTTACTAATTATAGTAAATTGAATAAAAGTGAATTAGTCTTAGCCATCATGGAAGCTCAAATGGAAAAAGATGGCAATTATTACATGGAAGGTGTATTAGATGATATTCAGCCAGATGGTTACGGTTTCTTAAGAACTGTTAACTATTCTAAAGGTGAAAAAGATATTTACATCTCTGCTAGTCAAATTCGACGTTTCGAAATTAAACGAGGTGACAAGGTCACTGGTAAGGTACGTAAGCCTAAGGATAACGAAAAATATTATGGTTTATTACAAGTAGACTTTGTAAATGATGAAAATGCTGAAGTAGTCAAAAAACGCCCTCACTTCCAAGCTTTAACACCTCTTTACCCTGAGGAAAGAATTATATTAGAAACAGATCCTCAAAACTACTCAACGCGTATTATGGATTTAGTTACCCCAATCGGTTTAGGTCAACGTGGACTTATCGTAGCTCCTCCAAAGGCTGGTAAAACTTCATTACTTAAAGAAATCGCTAATGCAATTAGTATAAATAAACCTGATGCAAAATTATTTATTTTATTAATTGGTGAGCGACCAGAAGAAGTCACAGATATAGAACGTTCAGTTGAATCTGCAGAAGTGGTACATTCAACGTTTGATGAGCCACCTGAACATCATGTAAAAGTGGCGGAATTATTACTTGAAAGAGCGAAACGATTAGTTGAGATTGGACAAGATGTGATTATCTTAATGGATTCTATTACGCGATTAGCACGTGCATATAACTTAGTGATCCCTCCTAGTGGTAGAACGTTATCAGGTGGGTTAGATCCAGCCTCATTACATAAACCGAAAGCATTCTTTGGGGCAGCACGTAATATTGAAGCGGGCGGAAGTCTTACAATCCTTGCGACAGCGTTAGTTGAAACAGGTTCACGTATGGACGATATGATTTATGAAGAGTTCAAAGGAACAGGAAATATGGAGTTACACTTAGATCGTAAGTTATCTGAGCGTCGTATCTTCCCAGCAATTGATATTGGTAGAAGCTCAACACGTAAAGAAGAATTATTAATTAGTAAATCTGAGTTAGATTCATTATGGCAACTGAGAAATATGTTTACAGATTCAACAGACTTTACGGAACGCTTCATTAGAAAATTGAAAAAATCTAAAAATAACAAAGAGTTTTTCCAACAACTTCAAAAAGCAGCCGAAGAGAGTACTAAAACTGGTAAACCGATAATTTAATGAATATCAGTTTTAGGGTTGCGTTTTATAGTTATAACTATTATAATTGCTAGGTATTGGGTAAAAACTCACAAATAACTCTGTTCCAGATGGTTCAGGGCAAAGGAGCTGAAAATAATGAAACAAGGAATTCATCCTGATTACCACAAAGTTATCTTTTTAGATACTACAACAAACTTTAAATTCTTAAGTGGTTCTACAAAAACATCTTCAGAAACTATGGAATGGGAAGATGGAAATGAATACCCAGTTATTCGTTTAGATGTATCTTCTGATTCACACCCATTCTATACTGGACGTCAAAAATTCGCTGCTGCGGATGGTCGTGTGGAACGTTTCAACAAAAAGTTTGGTCTCAAATCAAACAACAACAACTAATTGTAAGTTTAAACTGTCTGCCTAATCTATGCTATATAGAGTTAAGTAGGCAGTTTTTTTATATTATTAAATCGAGTAAGTGTCATACTAAATAAAGTATGGTGGCATAAATACTTAAAAATTATGAACATTCTAGATATACATAAAGTCGTTTATAAACAATTAAAATATGATATAATTAAGCGATTATGTTTTGAAAAAGGTGGAACTTATAATGTATGAAACTTACCATTCTGGTTGGATTGAATGCATTACTGGAAGTATGTTTAGTGGCAAATCAGAAGAATTAATTCGTCGATTGCGCCGAGGTCTGTATGCTAAACAAAAAATAGTAGTGTTTAAACCGGCTATAGACAATCGTTACCATGATGAAAAAGTTGTATCTCATGATGGAAATGAATTAGAAGCCATTAATATTACCACAGCACGAGATATTTTATTACAAGATTTATCACATGTAGATGTGATTGGCATTGATGAAATTCAATTCTTTGATAAAGAAATTGTTAATATCGTTGAAAAACTTGCTGAAGAGGGCCATAGAGTTGTAGTTGCTGGATTGGATATGGACTTTCGTGGAGAACCGTTCGAACCTATGCCTCAACTTTTGGCAGTCAGTGAGCAAGTAACTAAGTTACAAGCGGTATGTGCTGTTTGTGGTTCATCTTCAAGTAGAACCCAACGATTAATTAATGGACAACCAGCTAAAATAGATGATCCTATTATTTTAGTCGGAGCGAATGAAAGTTATGAACCTAGATGTAGAGCACATCACATTGTTGCACCGAGTAATAATGAGAAGGAGGAAATGTAGTGTTTGATCAATTAGATATTGTTGAAGAAAGATATGAACAATTAAATGAAATGTTAAGTGACCCTGAGGTTGTTAATGATTCAGATAAATTACGTAAATATTCTAAAGAACAAGCTGATTTACAAAAAACAGTAGATGTTTATAGAGATTATAAAAGTAAAAAAGAAGAAATCGATGAAATCGATGAAATGTTAAATGAAACAGATGATAAAGAAGAAATTGAAATGTTGAAAGAGGAAAGTACTAGTCTTAAAAGTGCTATTCCTGAATTAGAAGAACAACTTAAATTCTTGCTTATCCCTAAAGATCCTAATGATGAAAAAGACGTTATCGTTGAAATCAGAGCAGCAGCAGGTGGAGATGAAGCTGCAATTTTTGCAGGCGATTTATTAAGAATGTATACCAAATATGCAGAATCTCAAAACTTTAAAACTGAAATTGTAGAAGCAGCTGAAAGTGACCATGGTGGTTATAAAGAAATCAGCTTTTCAGTTTCAGGTAGCGGCGCATATAGTAAATTAAAATTTGAAAATGGTGCACACCGTGTCCAACGAGTGCCTGAAACAGAATCAGGTGGTCGTATTCATACTTCAACTGCTACAGTAGCTGTATTACCAGAAGTTGAAGATGTTGAAATTGAAATTCGCAATGAAGACTTAAAAATTGATACGTACCGTTCAAGTGGTGCTGGTGGTCAGCACGTCAATACTACAGACTCAGCTGTACGTATTACTCACTTGCCAACAGGTGTAATTGCTACATCTTCTGAAAAGTCTCAAATTCAAAACCGTGAGAAAGCATTAAAAGTGTTGAAAGCACGTTTATATGATATGAAATTACAAGAAGAACAACAAAAGTATGCTGCACAACGTAAATCAGCTGTCGGTACAGGTGACCGCTCTGAGCGTGTAAGAACATACAATTATCCACAAAGCCGTGTAACAGACCACCGTATTGGTCTAACATTACAAAAGTTAGATCAAATCATGGAAGGTAAATTAGACGAGATTATCGATGCACTTACACTTTCTGAACAAACTGAAAAACTGAAAGAATTAAATAATGGCGAGCTTTAAGGATAAATTAACTGAAGCCATTCAACTAGCAAAGAATAAAGGTTTCGAACAATCTCGTGCAGAATGGTTAATGCTAGATTTATTTGGTTGGTCTAGAACGGATTACCTTATGCATATGTATGATGAAATGAATGAAGCTGAGGAAGCTAGATTTTCATTGGCTGTTGAACGCATGCTACTAGGAGAACCTATTCAGTACATTGTAGGTTTTCAAATGTTCTATGGTCTTCAGTTTCAAGTCAATTCACATTGTCTAATTCCTCGTCCAGAAACCGAAGAAGTAATGCTTCATTTCTTGGAACATGTGAAAGAGGGAGCGACAGTTGTAGACATTGGTACAGGAAGTGGTGCGCTTGCTGTATCACTTAAGAAATTAAATCCTAAATTGAACATTATTGCGACTGATGTCGTTCAAGAAACCCTAGATTTAGCTAAGGATAATGCCTATCATCATAATGCTAATATTGAATTTATGCATGGAGATGCTTTAAAACCATTGATTAAAAATAATATTAAAGTAGATGGTCTCATTTCCAATCCACCTTATATAGACTATGAAGAGGTTCATAGTATGGCGGATACAGTCGTGAAATATGAGCCTCATGTTGCCCTGTTTGCGAAAAATAAGGGCTATGCAATATATGAATCTATATTAAATGATTTGCCAAAAGTCCTTAATGAAAATGCATATGTTACATTTGAAATAGGGTATAATCAAGGCGAGATATTAAAGGAACTAATTTTAAAAAAATATCCGAATTTATTAGTTAATGTAATCAAAGATATTAATGGAATAGATAGGATCGTGTCATTTGAATGGCAATAAGCGATGGGGGAGGCTGAGACATATTATTTTGTCCCAGCCTCTTTATCACTCATCATCACGATAATTAAAGGAAAGGTGTGAGGTGAATGGAGAGTAAAATATGGGATATGCGCAACTATAGTGAAGCGCCACTATCATTTCCTAAAATGAATGAAATAAAAACAATATTTGAACAAGGTGGCTTAATCGCTATTCCTACTGAAACTGTATATGGTCTTGGTGCAAATGCAAAAGATGAAGAAGCGGTTTCTAATATTTATAAAGCCAAAGGACGTCCCTCTGACAATCCTTTAATCGTGCATATTCATAGTTTAGAACAATTAAATGAGTTTGTTACTCATATACCTAATGAAGCCAAAGTACTAATGAATGCCTTTTGGCCTGGACCGATTTCATTTATCTTACCTCTAAAAAAAGGTTACCTGTGTGATAAAGTGAGCGGTGGTCTAGATTCAATTGCAGTGCGTATGCCGAGTCACACGTTAGGACGCGCTATTTTACAATATGTAAACTTACCTATAGCTGCACCAAGTGCAAATTTAAGTGGACGTCCATCACCTACAACGTTTCAACATGTCTATCATGATTTAAATGGTAAAATTGACGGCATTGTCAACGGGGATCAAAGTGAAGAAGGCTTAGAAAGTACCGTGCTTGATTGTACGCAATATCCCTTTAGAATCGCTCGTCCAGGCGCCATTACTCAAACCATGTTGAATGAGGTGCTTCCTGGTAGTGTCGAGCATTTTAATTATAATAATGTCGAAAAACCCATTGCTCCGGGTATGAAATATAAACATTATTCACCAGAAACACCAGTAACGATGCTAAAAGATTTAACCAATCCTATTGCAAATCATAAAGATTGGTCAAATGCTGCTTTTATTGTGCCAGAAAGTTTACAGTCACTTGTTCCTGATAGCTCATGGTTTATTCCTTTATGTCAAGATGAAGATGATATTAAAGGAGCAAATCATAATTTATATGCCATTTTGCATGATATTGACAAGAATGAAATGATTAATGAAGCATATATCTATGCTTTTGAAAATGCAGAATCCGCGGAAGCCGTGATGAATCGAATGTCCAAAGCAACTGCTAATCGTATCATTAGAGGTGAAGAGTTATGAAAATAATATTTGTATGTACGGGTAATACATGTCGTAGTCCTATTGCAGAAAGCATAGGTAAAACAATACTTCCAAACGATACGATTGAATCGAGAGGGTTATTTGCTGTAAATGGCCAATCAGTGACACCAGAGTCTCTAGAAGTTATTTTAGAACATGATTTACCAGAGCCAACTTCAGCACAGCAATTCAGTGAGAGTGATCTTGACAGTGATTTAATTTTAACAATGACGCAGTCTCATAAAGCACAACTTATCAATGCATACGGTGAAAACATTCCTGTTTATACTTTAAGTGAATATGTTGGGGAAAATGAAGAAGTGGACGATCCATTTGGTGGCAGTATTGATACGTACCGATATACTTTTAATCAACTTTATAGTCTCATCCACAAATTGCAAGGCTTTTCATAAAACGAAAATATTACATTTAGTATAAGTTATGAATTAAATACGTTATAATGAAGAAGTATAGCTAGTTTGCTATGCTTCTTTTAATTATGTAAGTAAGGTGGAGATTTCTATGCAAGAACTTACAACTTTATTAGATGAATTGAAAGCACAATCATTCTTTAAAAAAGGTGAAATATGCATCATTGGTTGTTCAACATCTGAAGTTATAGGAGAAAAAATAGGTTCTGTAGGTTCAATGGACGTAGCTAAAGATATTTTCACTACCTTAGAAAAGGTACAACAAGAAACAGGTGTATCATTTGCATTTCAAGGTTGTGAACATATTAATAGAGCGGTCACAATTGAAAGAGAACAATTTAATCCTTTAACAATGGAAGAAGTGACAGTCGTACCAGATGTTCATGCAGGTGGGAGTCTAGCAACTTATGCTTATCGACACATGAAAGATCCAGTAGTTGTAGAGCATATTACTGTTCCTAAAGGTATTGATATTGGCCAAACATTAATTGGCATGCATATTAAACATGTTTGTGTACCGATTAGAACTAGTGTCAAAAAAGTTGGAGAAGCAATAGTAACAATTGCTACTTCAAGACCTAAAAAAATCGGTGGTGAACGAGCTAAATACGAATAGGTTTGAAAGGAAGAGGGGATTTTAATGTCATATATCCAAAATCAAGATAAAGCTGTCTATGAAGCGATTCAAAATGAATATAATAGACAAAATAATAACATCGAATTAATTGCATCTGAGAATTTTGTTTCTGAAGCTGTTATGGAAGCTCAAGGTTCTGTAATGACGAATAAGTATGCGGAAGGTTATCCTGGACGTCGTTATTATGGTGGATGTGATTATGTAGATGTGACTGAGACAATTGCTATCGAACGTGTTAAAGCATTATTTGGTGCTGAACATGCTAATGTTCAACCTCATTCTGGTTCACAAGCTAACATGGCTGTTTATTTAGTAGCACTTGAAATGGGTGATACTGTATTAGGAATGAATTTAAGCCATGGTGGTCATTTAACGCATGGTTCGCCTGTTAACTTTAGTGGTAAATTTTATAATTTTGTTGATTATGAAGTGGATAAAGAAACAGAGAAGATTGACTATGAAGCAGTTCGTAAATTAGCACTTGAGCATAAACCTAAATTAATTGTGGCTGGTACTTCTGCATATTCAAGAGAACTTGATTTTAAAAAGTTCAAAGAAATCGCTGATGAAGTAGGCGCAAAATTAATGGTAGATATGGCGCATATCGCTGGTTTGGTAGCAGCAGGTTTACATCCTAATCCAGTAGAATATGCAGACTTCGTTACAAGTACAACTCATAAAACTTTGAGAGGACCACGTGGTGGATTAATCCTGTGCAAAGAAGAATATAAAAAAGATATAGACAAAACAATCTTCCCAGGCATTCAAGGTGGTCCATTAGAACATGTGATTGCTGCTAAAGCCGTTGCTTTTGGTGAAGCCTTAGAACCAGAATTTAGAGCGTACCAAGAACAAGTAGTTAAAAATGCTAAAGTTTTAGCAGAGACGCTACAAGAAGAAGGCTTTAGAATCGTTTCTGGTGGTACAGACAATCATTTAATAGCTGTTGACGTTAAAAACTCAGTGAATGTGACAGGTAAAGAAGCCGAATCTACACTAGATTCAATTGGCATTACTTGTAATAAAAACACTATTCCTTTCGACCAGGAAAAACCATTCGTTACAAGTGGTATTCGTTTAGGTACACCTGCAGCCACTACTAGAGGCTTTGATGAAGAAGCATTCAAAGAAGTAGGGAAAATTATTAGCTTAGCGCTTAAAAATCCTAAAGATCAAGCTAAATTAAAAGAAGCAAGTGAAAGAGTAAGTAAATTAACAACAAAGTATCCACTATATGAGTAATTTTTAATTAAACTGGAGGAAATAGATAATGAGTAAAGTACACGTATTTGATCACCCTTTAATTCAACACAAATTAAGTTATATTCGTGATATGAATACAGGAACAAAAGAATTTAGAGAGCTTGTTGATGAAGTAGGTATGTTAATGGCTTATGAAGTAACAAGAGATTTAGAACTTCAAGATGTCGAAATTCAAACACCAGTTACTAAAATGACAGCGAAAAGATTAGCAGGTAAAAAATTAGCTATCGTACCTATTTTAAGAGCAGGTTTAGGAATGACTGATGGTGTATTAAGCTTAGTTCCAGCAGCACGTGTAGGTCACATCGGATTATACCGTGATCCTGAAACATTAAAAGCTGTTGAATATTTCGTGAAGTTACCTCAAGATATTGATGAAAGACAAATTATAGTTGTAGATCCTATGTTAGCAACAGGGGCATCTGCTATCGAAGCAATTAATTCATTGAAAAAACGTGGCGCTAAAAATATTAGATTTATGTGTTTAATCGCAGCTCCTGAAGGCGTTGAAAAAATGCAAGAAGCGCACGATGATGTAGATATTTTTATAGCTGCTTTAGATGAAAAATTAAATGATAAAGCATACATCACACCTGGTTTAGGTGATGCTGGGGATAGACTATTTGGTACTAAGTAGTTGAGAAGTTTAAAGTTAGTTCGTTGTAGGAGTAAATAATATGAAAAAAATTATGACAGTCTTTGGTACAAGACCAGAAGCGATTAAAATGGCACCCTTAGTTAAAGCACTTGAAAATGACGACGAATTAGAGCCAATGATTGTTGTAACTGCTCAACATCGAGAAATGTTAGATTCAGTTTTAAAAACATTTAACATCCAACCACACTATGATTTGAATATCATGAAAGAAAATCAAACATTATCTGAAATTACGTCTAGCGCTATGATACAACTTGAAAATATCATCAAAGATGAACAACCAGATATGGTACTTGTGCATGGAGATACTACTACTACATTTTCTGGTGCTTTAGCTGCTTTTTATAATCAAATAGCTGTAGGTCATGTAGAAGCAGGGTTGAGAACTGGCGATAAATATGCGCCATTTCCCGAAGAAATTAATCGACAAATGGTAAGTAATATTGCCGACTTGCATTTTGCACCTACAATAAATGCGGCTGAAAATTTAATCAAAGAACAAAAAGATAGAGATTCTATCGTTGTAACTGGAAATACAGCTATTGATACGTTGAATCTTACGATTAAAAATGACTACATGTCAGATATTTTAAATAAGCACGAGAATAAAAAAATAATTTTATTAACAATGCATCGTAGAGAAAATATAGGTCTTCCTATGAGAAATGTTTTCAAAGCGATAAATAGAATTGTTAGTGAATATGAGGATGTAGTAGTAGTTTATCCTCAGCATTTGAATCCAAAAGTTAGAGATTTAGCTAGTGAATATTTTAGTGACCAAACGCAAGTGGAAAGAATAGAGCCCTTAGATGTGATAGATTTCCACAACTTTGCCAATAAGGCACATTTCATATTAACGGATTCTGGCGGTGTTCAAGAGGAAGCACCTTCGTTAAATAAACCGGTCTTAGTACTAAGAGATGTTACAGAGCGACCTGAAGGGGTGGCAGCTGGAACGTTAAAAGTGATAGGCACGGAAGAAGATAATGTTTATACTGAAATAAAAACGCTTTTAGATGACTCAACAGCATATAAAAAAATGGCATCAATACAAAATCCTTATGGAGATGGAATGGCGTCATTAAGAATATGTGAAAGTATAAAATACTATTTTGGTTTAATTATTGAAAAACCAAAAGAATTTAAAATGTGAATATTTTGTGACAAAATTGTATGGATTTTTTACAACAATTTGAATAGAATTGACACGATATATACGCTATATTATTATTAAAATTGTATGAGTGGAACGGTTTACATGATACTCATAAGTAATTTTGGAGGCACTATGAATGAAGCGTTTTAGTATTATTTTCAAACAATTCATTCAATATTATATCTATTTTTTAATTTTGTTAAGTGTTTTGTACATTATTAAACCTAATCCTTTTACTTTAGGATTAATAATAGGAACGTTTGGCGCTTTAATTAATACATATATCTTTGAATTTTATTTATCTCGGGCAAAGCAACCAGATAATATACATATTTCTACGGGCAATATCTGGAGGTATTTAGTCGCTATTGTTGCGTGCTTGATTTGGTTTTTCTTTAAAGAGTATGTAAACATTATAGGAATAATGATAGGCCTTATGATTTCTTATGTACTAATCATCATACGTCCTTTATTACAAAGGGAGTAAAATTTTCGAAAAGAAAGAGGTGAGTACATGGATCACAAATCCCCACTCAGAAGTTGGAATGTATTTGGTTTTGATATCGTTTTCAACTTATCAAGTATCTTGATGTTAGTTATTACTGCAATTATTGTTTTTTTAATAGCTATTATTTGTACGCGTAATCTAAAGAAAAGACCTACAGGTAAACAGAACTTTATTGAATGGGTCTTTGATTTTGTAAGAAGCATCATTGAGAGTAACATGGCTTGGAATAAAGGTGGTCAATTTCACTTCTTAGCAGTAACATTGATTTTATTTATCTTTGTAGCCAATATGCTAGGCTTACCATTTGCTATAGTGACAAAAGATCATTACTTATGGTGGAAATCACCAACAGCTGATGCTACTGTGACATTAACATTGTCAACAACAATGATTTTATTAACACATTACTATGGTGTGAAAATGCGCGGTACGAAAGCTTACATAGGTAATTACTTTAAACCGTTCTGGCCATTAGCTATCATTAATGTATTTGAGGAATTCTCTTCTACATTAACGCTTGGTCTACGTTTATACGGTAATATATTTGCCGGTGAACTATTATTATCACTATTAGCTGGTCTGTTCTTCCAAAATGGATGGGGCTGGATAATTAGTATTCCAGGTTTAATTGTATGGCAAGGTTTCTCAATCTTTGTTGGTTCTATCCAAGCATATATCTTTATTATGCTTTCAATGGTTTATATGTCCCATAAAGTAACGGACGCACATTAATTTAAATAAAAATTTTAGGAGGAAATATTAATATGGGTTTAATCGCAGCAGCAATTGCAATCGGTTTATCAGCACTAGGTGCAGGTATCGGTAACGGTCTTATCGTTTCTAGAACAGTTGAAGGTGTAGCACGTCAACCAGAAGCACGTGGTCAATTAATGAGTATTATGTTCATTGGTATTGGTTTAGTTGAGGCATTACCAATCATCGGTGTTGTAATTTCATTCATGACTCTTTTCAGATAAGAAATGTTTTGAGGCGAAGTCTCTTTGATCTTCGCCGTTCGTTTTATTTAATGCAAATATGATGATTAATAATGAAAGGAGTGTCGAATGCCAGTGAATGCATTAGCCAATTCATATGTTTTGGGTGCAGCAGCCGGTGGTGTTGAGTGGGGAACAGTTATTGTTACTGTAGTAACATTTGTTATCCTCTTAGCATTATTGAAAAAATTTGCTTGGGGTCCATTAAAAGAAGTAATGGATCAACGTGAAAGAGATATTAATAGAGATATCGACGAAGCGGAAGAAGCAAAACTTAATGCACAAAAACTTGAAGAAGAAAATAGAAAGACACTTAAAGAAACACAAGATGAAGTTCAACGTATCCTTGAAGACGCTAGAGTTCAAGCTCGTAAACAACATGAAGAAATCATTCATGAAGCTAACGTTCGTGCAAATGGTATGATTGAAACTGCTCAAAGTGAAATTAATAGTGAAAAAGAACGCGCACTTGCAGATATTAATAATCAAGTTTCTGAACTATCAGTATTGATTGCTTCTAAAGTACTTCAAAAAGAAATTTCTGAACAAGATCAGAAAGCATTAGTTGATAAGTATCTTAAAGAGGCAGGCGATAAATAATGGCAGATGTAGCAAAAAAATATGCTAAAGCATTATTTGATGTTTCTATTGATAAAGATAGATTAGATTTAATGTATGAAGAGTTAAAAGTAGTAAATGATGCTACACAACAATATCAACAAGAATTAAAAGCTATTGATTCAAATCCTAGCAAACCTGCTTCTGAAAGACGTAAATTTGTAGGAATTGTATTCGGTGAGGCAAATTATTACTTAAAAAATATGTTAATGATTTTAGCAAATAACCGTCATTTAGCGTTAATTAATTCTATCTTCAAAGAATTTAATGACTTTTATAATGCCCATTATAATCAAGATACGGCAATAGTAGAGTCAGTATATCAATTAACTGAAGAAGAACTAGAAAGAATTAGAAATCTAATTATTAACCAAACTAAGTTGTCAAATGTACATATTATTACGAAAATTAACCCTGATTTAATTGGTGGTTTCAGAGTTAAAGTAGGCACAACTGTATTAGATGGCAGTGTTAAGAACGACTTAGAACAAATTGAACGTAAATTTAGAAGAGTTAACTAAAATAAGAGGAGTGACATAGATGGCCATAAAAGCTGAAGAAATCAGTGCATTACTTCGCTCACAAATTGAAAATTATGAGTCTGAGATGTCTGTAACTGATGTTGGTACTGTACTTCAAATCGGTGATGGTATCGCATTAATTCACGGATTAAATGACTGTATGGCTGGTGAGCTTGTAGAGTTCCCTAATGGTGTTCTTGGTTTAGCACAAAACCTTGAAGAATCAAATGTGGGTGTAGTTATTTTAGGACCTTACAGTGAAATTACTGAAGGTGACGAAGTAAAACGTACTGGTCGTATTATGGAAGTTCCAGTAGGTGAAGAACTTATTGGACGTGTGGTTAACCCACTAGGCCAACCTATTGATGGTCAAGGTCCAATTAATACGACTAAAACACGTCCTGTTGAACAAAAAGCTACAGGTGTAATGGCTCGTAAATCAGTTGATGAACCATTACAAACTGGTATTAAAGCGATTGATGCCTTAGTACCAATTGGACGTGGACAACGTGAGTTAATTATCGGTGATAGACAAACAGGTAAAACTACAATTGGTATCGATACAATCTTAAACCAAAAAGGTTTAGACACTATTTGTATCTACGTAGCTATTGGTCAAAAAGAATCAACAGTACGTGCTAATGTAGAAAAATTACGTCAAGCTGGTGCATTAGATTATACAATCGTAGTATCAGCGTCAGCGTCTGAACCATCACCATTGTTATATATTGCACCATACTCAGGTGTAACAATGGGTGAAGAATTCATGTTTAATGGTAAACATGTACTTATTATTTATGATGATTTAACTAAACAAGCTGCCGCTTATCGTGAATTATCATTATTATTACGTAGACCTCCAGGCCGTGAAGCTTATCCTGGTGACGTATTCTACTTACATAGTAGATTATTAGAAAGAGCAGCGAAATTAAACGATTCATTAGGTGGCGGATCTATTACTGCCTTACCAATCATCGAAACACAAGCGGGAGATATTTCAGCTTACGTTCCAACTAACGTAATTTCAATTACAGATGGACAAATTTTCTTACAATCTGATTTATTCTTCTCAGGTGTTCGACCAGCGATTAATGCAGGACAATCTGTATCACGTGTAGGTGGTTCAGCTCAAATTAAAGCTATGAAGAAAGTTGCTGGTACACTTCGTTTAGACCTTGCTTCATATAGAGAATTAGAATCATTTGCGCAATTTGGTTCTGATTTAGATGAATTCACAGCTAGAAAATTAGAACGTGGTAAACGTACTGTTGAAGTTTTAAAACAAGACCAAAACAAACCGTTACCAGTTGAAAACCAAGTATTAATCATTTACGCATTAACTAAAGGATACTTAGATGATATTCCTGTAGTAGACATCACTCGTTTCGAAGATGAATTAAATAGTTGGGCTAAATCAAATGCTTCTGAATTATTAGGTGAAATCAGAGAAACTGGTGGTTTACCTTCTGATGACAAATTTGATAGCGTAATTAACGAATTCAAGAAAAGTTTCAGTAAATCTGAATAATTAAACTTTAAATCGAAAAGGTGGTGAGATAATGGCTTCTCTAAAGGAAATAGATGGTCGTATAAAATCGACGAAAAAGATGAAACAGATTACCAAAGCAATGAACATGGTATCTAGTTCAAAATTACGTCGTGCTGAAAAGAATACTAAGCAATTCGAACCTTATATGGAAAAAATGCAAGATGCTATTACAGCAATTGCAGGTGCTAGTAAAAATTCAAGCCATCCTATGTTAAGACCAAGACAAGTTCAACGTAGTGGTTATTTAGTTATTACAAGTGATAAAGGTTTAGCTGGCGCATATAGTTCTAATGTGCTTAAAAAATTAATCAATGACATTAAAGAGAAACACTCTAGTAACGACGATTACAGTATTATAGTATTAGGTCAAACTGGTGTTGATTTCCTTAAAAATAGAGGTTATGAAATAGAGAATTCACTTGTTGATGTTCCTGATCAACCTTCATTTAAATCAATACAAGCTATTGCAAAATATGCCATTGACTTATTTAGTGAAGAACATATTGATGAATTGAAGATTTATTATAGTCACTATGTTAGTGTTCTTGAAAATAATCCGACGACTAAACAAGTTCTTCCATTATCTCAAGAAGATTCTAGCCAAGGCCAAGGCCAAATGTCTTCATATGAATTTGAACCAGATAAAGAATCTATCCTAAGCGTTATACTTCCACAATACGTTGAAAGTTTAATTTACGGAACGATTCTTGATGCTAAAGCTAGTGAACATGCAGCTCGTATGACTGCAATGAAAAATGCTTCTGATAATGCAACTGAACTTATTGATGATTTATCATTACAATACAATAGAGCAAGACAAGCTGAAATCACTCAACAAATCACTGAAATTGTTGGTGGTTCTGCAGCGTTAGAATAATATTTTAAAGGAGGAAACAACATGGGTAATGGCCGTGTAACTCAGGTTATGGGTCCTGTAATCGACGTTCGTTTTGAACATAATGAAGTACCTGAAATTAATAACGCCCTTATCATTGAAGTCCCTAAAGAAGATGGAACTTTTGAATTAACACTTGAAGTTGCTTTACAATTAGGCGATGACGTCGTACGTACAATTGCTATGGATTCAACTGATGGTGTGCAACGTGGTATGGAAGTACAAAATACTGGCAAAGACATTAGTGTTCCAGTTGGTGAACAAACATTAGGACGCGTATTCAATGTTTTAGGTGATACTATCGATTTAGAAGATAAATTAGATAGCTCAGTTAGAAGAGATCCTATTCACCGTGAAGCACCAAACTTTGACGAATTATCTACTGAAGTAGAAATTTTAGAAACTGGTATTAAAGTAGTAGACTTATTAGCACCTTACATTAAAGGTGGTAAAATTGGTCTATTTGGTGGTGCCGGTGTAGGTAAAACCGTTTTAATCCAAGAGTTAATTAACAACATTGCTCAAGAACATGGTGGTATCTCAGTATTCGCGGGCGTTGGTGAACGTACACGTGAAGGTAACGACTTATACTATGAAATGAGCGATAGTGGCGTAATTAAAAAGACTGCAATGGTATTCGGTCAAATGAATGAGCCACCTGGTGCACGTATGCGTGTAGCTTTATCAGCATTAACAATGGCGGAATATTTCCGTGATGAACAAGGTCAAGACGTACTTTTATTCATTGATAATATCTTCAGATTTACACAAGCTGGTTCTGAAGTGTCAGCGTTATTAGGACGCATGCCTTCAGCCGTTGGTTACCAACCAACATTAGCAACTGAGATGGGTCAATTACAAGAACGTATTACATCTACGAATAAAGGTTCTGTAACATCTATTCAAGCCGTATTCGTACCAGCCGATGACTATACTGACCCAGCTCCAGCAACTGCTTTCGCACACTTAGATGCGACAACAAACTTAGAACGTAAATTAACAGAAATGGGTATCTATCCAGCGGTAGATCCATTAGCATCAACTTCTAGAGCGTTAGAACCATCAATCGTTGGTCAAGAACACTATGAAGTTGCGCGTGATGTTCAATCAACACTTCAAAAATATAGAGAATTACAAGATATCATTGCTATTCTTGGTATGGATGAGTTATCTGAAGAAGATAAACTTACTGTAGAACGTGCACGTAGAATTCAATTCTTCTTATCTCAAAACTTCCATGTAGCTGAACAATTTACTGGTCAAAAAGGTTCTTATGTACCTGTTAAAACAACAGTATCTGATTTCAAAGATATCTTAGATGGTAAATATGATCACATTCCTGAAGATGCTTTCCGTTTAGTAGGAAGCATGGAAGATGTAATTGCTAAAGCTAAAGATATGGGTGTTGAAGTCTAAACTAATTAGGGGGAATAGATAATGAGTACTTTAAATCTTGATATTGTCACTCCTAATGGTTCAGTCTACGAAAAAGATGACGTTGAACTGGTTGTTTTTCAAACGACAGCTGGGGAAATGGGTGTCATGAGTGGACATATTCCGACAGTTGCCGCATTAAAAACAGGCCATGTTAAAGTAAATTATAAAAATGGTTCTGAGTATATAGCTGTTAGTGGTGGCTTTGTTGAAATTAGACAACAAAAAGTATCTGTAATTGTACAAACAGCTGAAGCTGCTAGTGAAATTGACGTTGAAAGAGCTAAATTAGCTCGTCAAAGAGCGCAATCACATTTAGAAGATGAGGATAATAGTGATATTAACCGAGCTAAACGTGCATTAGCAAGAGCAGAAAACCGCTTACGCGTAGCTGAATTAAAATAAAATGATAAAGGTTTGGAAACTGACTTGGTTTCCAAACCTTTTTTTATGTTTATAATGATTATCTTGAGTATCATTCTATACATATTTAATGTACAATATAATACAGTAATCTTTAAGGAGAGTTAGTTATGGACTATATAGGTCAATTTGCAGTTATACATTTAATATTACATGTCATTTGTATTTGTATTGCTTATTGGGCATTAAACTCTCTTAGATTAGATAACCTATTTAAAAAAGGTTATGCTACTCAAGTTCAAGTTTGCCTGATATTTATGGCAATTTTATTAGGAACTGCAGTAAGCAACTTTTTAATTGATTTATTACAGTATTCAACACAAGTAAAATATTTGTTTTAATAAATCAATATCTGTTAATTAATTTGAAAAGTAGATATAATTAATAAATAAAACAATTTGAAATAGGGAAATGATGAAAATAGTTGGAGTTTAAAGTGGAGGATTAAAATGGATAAAATAGTTATAAATGGAGGCAATCGCCTAACTGGAGAAGTTAAAGTAGAAGGAGCAAAAAATGCAGTATTACCTGTACTTACTGCTTCATTATTAGCTTCTGAAGGACAAAGTAAACTAGTTAACGTTCCAGATCTAAGCGATGTCGTTACAATTAACAATGTCTTATCAACATTAAATGCTAAAGTTGACTACAATAAAGAAGAAGGCGCAGTAACAGTAGATGCGTCATCTACATTGAATGAGGAAGCACCTTATGAATATGTAAGTAAAATGAGAGCTAGTGTCTTAGTTATGGGACCTTTATTAGCTCGTCTAGGTCATGCTATTGTAGCGCTACCTGGTGGTTGTGCAATTGGAGCACGCCCTATTGAACAACATATTAAAGGATTTGAAGCGTTAGGAGCAGAAATCCATCTTGAAAACGGTAATATCTATGCTAGTACTAAAGATGGGTTAAAAGGTGCCGATATTCACTTAGATTTCCCAAGTGTAGGTGCAACTCAAAACATTATTATGGCGGCTTCACTAGCTAAAGGGAAGACTGTTATTGAGAATGTTGCTAAAGAACCTGAGATCGTAGATTTAGCTAATTACATTAATGAAATGGGTGGTAAAGTTACTGGCGCTGGTACAGATACTATTACTATTCACGGTGTTGAAAAACTTAAAGGTGTAGAACACTCAATTATCCCTGATAGAATCGAAGCAGGTACATTAATCATTGCTGCGGCGATTACAAGAGGGGATGTCTTTGTGCGTGATGCAGTTAAAGAACACATGACAAGCTTAATCTACAAATTAGAAGAAATGGGTGTCAATCTTGATTTCCAAGAAGATGGTGTACGCGTAACTGCAGAAGGTGAATTAAAACCAGTAGATGTTAAGACTTTACCTCATCCTGGTTTCCCAACTGACATGCAATCTCAAATGATGGCTTTATTATTAACAGCTGAAGGTCATAAAGTCGTTACTGAAACTGTCTTTGAAAATAGATTCATGCACGTAGCAGAATTTAGAAGAATGAATGCTAATATCACTGTAGAAGGTAGAAGCGCTAAAATTGCTGGTAAGAGTCAATTACAAGGTGCGCAAGTTAAAGCAACTGACTTAAGAGCAGCAGCTGCATTGATTTTAGCAGGCTTAGTAGCTGATGGTACGACTCAAGTGACTGAATTAAAACACTTAGATCGTGGTTATGTTAATTTCCATGAAAAGTTAAAATCACTTGGTGCAGATATTGAACGTATCAATGATTAATTTTTAACATCAAATGATAAATTATTGCTGGAGGTAGTTTCAAATGGAAACAATCTTTGATTACAATCAAATTAAACAAATTATCCCACACAGACAACCGTTCTTATTAATTGACCGAGTGGTTGAATATGAAGAAGGTAAACGTTGTGTAGGTTTAAAACAAGTTTCAGGAAATGAACCATTTTTCCAAGGACATTTTCCAGACTACGCTGTAATGCCTGGTGTATTAATTACTGAAGCATTAGCTCAAACAGGCGCAGTAGCTATGCTTAATAGTGAAGAGAATAAAGGTAAAATTGCCTTATTCGCAGGTATTGATAAATGTCGCTTTAAAAAACAAGTGACACCTGGTGATACTTTATTATTAGAAGTTGAAATCACTAAAATTAAAGGGCCAATCGGAAAAGGTACAGCGAAAGCAACTGTTGATGGTCAACTTGCTTGTAGTTGTGAACTTACTTTCGCAATTCAAGATGCATAGCAATAATCGATAGAGATAAAATGTGTTAAAAGGGAGTGGGACAGAAATTAAATAAATTTCGTCGTCCAACCCCAGCTTGCTTTATTAGTGGAATTTCTTAATGAAATTCTCTGTGCTGGGGCCCCGCTCCCCGGCAAGGATGACTAGATTTGAAAAAGCTTGATTTAAGCGCATTTTCAAACCAGTCAGCTACTGCCAATATATTAGTAAAGGCTGAGACATTTTAATTTGTCTCAGCCTCTTTTAATATATATTCATCTATGAAGGAAACGTAGTTCATAATTAAAGTAATAGTAATAATAGAATAGGTAGAAAAATGACTATAAAAATCGTAGATAAACATCCCATTAGACAACCGCTACCATTTTTAGAACTTCTTTGACTCATTACTACTAACCTTCAATTTAACTATTAAAGTAGGCTCAAAGTTTCTTAATCTTTATTCGTCTCTGTCAAATTTTTCTTCCTTTAATTTAGGTTTAGATTGCATCATACGATTAAATGTAACTTTTAATTCTTCACCAGACAAGCCTTCATCAATTAATTGTTCCAATAAACTTTCGGCATATACTTGGCGTAAAGTATAAATATGGCATTCGAATACAATAGACATGGTAGTATCAAACGTTTTAATACTTTTGATTGTCGCATCAAATAGAGCAGGATCATTCGAAGGTCTAGTAATTACGACACGAATATCTAATAACGTTTGATCATCATAATATTTTTTCATAGTCTCATGATGAGCATTAGAAATAACGACTTCTAATAACCAACCTGTTCCACTATTTTCTTTATTAATAATAACGCCGTCTTCTAATTCAAATTCTGTAATTCCACCATTTTCATTCACAATTTGAAAACGCACCGCTTTAAAAGTCTTCACCTAATCACATCCTAAAAATTTTGAAAATATGCAATAAATTAGAAATTATTTAATTGAACATTCAAGTTTTAACTATTTTCTTTAAATATAACAAATTTTGATTATAAATAGTAAATTTTTATTAAAAATGGCGTTTTGACGTACATATGAAATGTGATTAAGATAGTTTTTGAAGGAGGTGACACATGCTAAATAAGATAGTTATCGTAGGTCGTATGACTAAAGATGCACAAATCTATGAAAAAGAGGAGGTGAAAATTGCTACCTTTAGTGTTGCTACTGAACGTAATTATAAAGACGACAATAATGAAATCGCTTGTGATTATATTTTTTGTAAAGCTTTTGGCAAAACAGCAACGAATATTGAAAAATATACTAGTCAAGGTTCATTGGTAGGTATAACAGGACAAATGCGTTCACGTAAGTATGAAAAAGAGGGACAAACGCATTTTGTAACAGAATTATATGTAGAAACAATTAAATTTATGTCCCCACAATCAAAAAACAACGAAATTCTCTCAAATAGCTCATTTATGGAAGACACTTATCCCCTAGATAATTTAGACATTATTAATATCAATTAAAATTAAATCAACTTTCTAAACTTTAACTCCAATCTTCTCTATTTTATATATAACATCTTTCAATTATACTCAGAATCTCTCTTTATTAATTCAAATTAATGGGGAGAGGTTCTTAATTTTTAAGATAAATATCTGAAAGATTTCAAGAATATTACATACATAACAAGCTAACGTAAACACTTTAAAACTGCCATGAAAGGGTTGAATGAATATTTTGAAGTAATTTAAGGTCTCATTTCTTGTAATTTCCATGTAAAAAAGAGGCTTCTTTTTTTATTTGGCTGTAACCTGCGACGCTTTTTCAGATGTTAGAGTATTACCTGTAATTAATTTGATTAGGAAAAAAATTAAACAGGAGGACTTTTAAACTATGAAAAAGACTATTATTGCTTCAACATTAGCAGTAGGCTTAGGAGTAGCAGCTGGTAATGCAGGTCACGCAGATGCAAGTGAGTCACAAATTAATAAAGCTGAATTAGCACAATTAGCTCAATCAAATGATCAATCATTAAATAATAGCCCTATCCAAGAAGGCGCTTATAACATAACATTTGATTATGATGGTTTCACTTACCATTTTGAATCAAATGGTACGCATTGGGTTTGGAACTATGCTCAAACAGGTCAAACAACTGGTCAATCTACACCAGTAGCTCAAACATCACAAGCAACTCAAACTGAGCAACCACAACAACAAAATGTTAGTGAACAAGCTTCAGCTTCTAACAACCAAACATCAGCTGAAACAGTAGCTTCACAACAACAATCTAATCAACAACAACCAGTTCAAACTCAACAAGCACCACAAACTGAGCAAACTCAACAACCACAACAAGCATCAACAAGCAACAACACAGCTTCAAATGGTTCTTCAGTACACGTAAATGGTCATTTACAACAAATTGCTCAACGTGAATCAGGTGGCGATATTCACGCTATCAACCCAAGCTCAGGCGCAGCTGGTAAATACCAATTCTTACAATCTACATGGGATTCAGTAGCACCTGCTCAATATAAAGGTGTATCACCAGCGCAAGTACCTGAACACGTTCAAGATGCTGCAGCTGTAAAACTTTACAACACTGCTGGCCCATCACAATGGGTAACTGCATAAATTAATATTTACTGAGATGTTTCGATTAATGAAACATCTCAGTTTTTTATTTGAAAAATAATATACTGTTTGATAATGTAAAATTAATAAAATAAAACTACTAGGGGAGCCAAAAACTATGGCTGAGATGATTTTTTCAGACCCTTATAACCTGATTTGGTTAGTACCAACGTAGGAAAGTAGTTATGTAATTTTACATACCTTCTATTGAAGATGACTACATTTCTGCGTTGATACGTTGAAATGTAGTTTTTTAATTTAAGGGAGGAATTATAATGAGCTTTTCAACTGAGTTAAAAGAAGCAGCACAACCTATTATTGAACAAATTTACAAAGATGGTTTCATTCAAGATTTATTAAAAGGTCAATTACCTAAACAAGCTGTGCGTCAATATTTACGCGCGGATGCTTCATATCTAAAAGAATTTACTAATTTGTATGCACTATTAATTCCTAAAGCGCCTTCTATGACAGATGTTAAATTTTTAGTAGAGCAAATCGAATTTATGTTAGACGGTGAAGTAGAAGCACATGAAATTTTAGCAGATTATATAAACGAACCGTACGAAGAAATTGTTCGTGAGAAAGTATGGCCTCCGAGTGGAGATCATTACATCAAACATATGTATTATCATGCTTATGCTCATGAAAATGCAGCCTATACAATTGCCGCTATGGCACCTTGCCCATATGTCTATGAAGTCATAGCAAAAATGGCATTAGAAGACCAAAATTTAAATAGAGATGTCATTACGGCTAGATGGTTTGATTTTTATAGTACTGAAATGCGTCCTTTAATCGAAGTCTTTGATCGTATGTTAGATGAATTAACTGAAAATTGTAGCGATCAAGAGAAACAAGAAATTAAAGAAAGTTTCTTACAAAGTACGATTCATGAACGTAATTTCTTTAATATGGCTTACATAGATGAGCAATGGAACTTTGGAGGAGAAGAACATGAATAAACCAAAAATTGCATTAACAATAGCAGGCACTGATCCATCAGGCGGTGCTGGAGTAATGGCAGATTTAAAATCATTTCACGCTTGTGGTGTCTATGGCATGGCTGCTATCACGAGTATTGTGGCTCAAAACACTAAAGGTGTTCAACACATTCATAATTTAGAAACAAGTTGGGTCAAGGAACAACTTGATAGTGTATTTGATGATGAATTACCACATGCAATTAAAACAGGTATGATTGCTACGCATGAGACAATGGAACTTGTACAAGAATATTTAAAACAACATTCTGATATTCCATACGTGATAGACCCTGTTATGTTAGCTAAAAGTGGTGATTCATTAATGGATGATGCTACTAAAAAACATTTACAAAGCACGTTATTGCCATTAGCTGACGTTGTAACACCTAATATTCCTGAAGCAGAAGAAATTACTGGTCTAAAAATTGATACTGAAGAAAGTATTCGTAAAGCAGGGCACATCTTTATTAATGAAATTGGTAGTAAGGGTGTAGTGATTAAAGGTGGACATTCAGCTGATTTAAATAACGCTAAAGACTTCTTATTTACTAAAGACGACGTTTATACATTTGAAAATAAACGCTTTGATACACCACATACGCACGGTACTGGTTGTACATTTTCAGCAGTAATAACTGCAGAACTTGCTAAAGGTAAATCAATTTATGAAGCGGTTAAAAAGGCTAAGGAATTTATTTCACTAAGTATTGAATATACACCTGAAATTGGTCAAGGTCGTGGTCCAGTGAACCACTTTGCTTATATGAAGAAAGTAGGATTAGATGATGAATAATTTAGAGAAATTAAGAAATGAAAATCCATTAGTTGTTTGTTATACCAACGATGTCGTAAAAAACTTTACTGCTAATGGTCTATTGAGTATTGGCGCAAGCCCAGCAATGAGTGAAGCACCTGAAGAGGCTGAAGAGTTTTATAAAGTGGCAGGTGCATTATTAATAAATATTGGTACATTAACTAAAGCTAATGAAGAAGATATTCTAGAAATTGGGAAAATCGCTAACCAACAAGGTACGCCAATTGTATTTGATCCAGTAGCAGTTGGAGCTTCAACTTATCGTAAACAATTTTGTCAAAAATTCTTATCTGAAGTTGAAGTGGCAGTAATTAAAGGAAACGCTTCAGAAATTTTAACGTTAGTTGATGCGAATACAACAATGAAAGGTACAGATGGAGACGCAAATCTAGATTCTATTACTATCGCTAAGAAAGCATATGAGAAGCTAAACACAGCGATTGTATTAACCGGCAAAGAAGATATCATTGTCCAAGATAATAAAGTTGTACAGTTATCAAATGGGTCACCGCTTTTAGCGAAGATAACTGGAGCAGGATGCTTATTGGGTGGTTTAGTAGCAAGTTTCTTATTCCGAGAAACACATCCTTCACTACAAGTTCTTGAAGAAGCAGTAAGTTTCTATAATATTGCTGCAGAAATTGCTGAAAAGGATGAACAAGTTAAAGGGCCAGGCACATTTTTACCTCATTTATTAGATGAAATGTATCAATTAGAGTATTCAACTTATGAACAACACGTTAAACGTTTAGAGGTGAAATAAATGTTTAAAGCTAGTGATTTAAATGTTTACTTTATATGTGGAACACAAGATGTGCCAGAAGATAATGATATTCAAACGATTTTAAAAGAGGCACTTGAAGCGGGAATTACTTTATTCCAATTTCGTGAAAAGGGGCCAAATGCACTAATAGGTGAAGATAAAGTCAAATTAGCACAACAATTACACGCATTATGTCGTGAATATAACGTGCCATTTTTAGTTAATGATGATGTTGATCTAGCAGAACAAATTGACGCTGATGGCATACATGTCGGTCAAGATGATGCTAAAGTTGCTACATTTGCTCAACGCTTTAATAAAAAGATTATTGGTTTAAGCGTAGGGGATGAGGAAGAATACAACCATTCAGATTTACCTCATGTAGATTATATTGGTGTAGGTCCTATGTATGCTACACCTTCTAAAGTAGATGCTAGTGAGCCTGTAGGACCAGAAATGATTAAAACATTAAAAGAGCTAAATCCATCGTTACCTATGGTGGCTATCGGTGGTATTACTGAAGATAACGTGGGTGAAATCGCAGAAGCAGGCGCAGATGGTATCTCTGTTATTTCGGCAATTGCACGAAGTCATAATATTGACAAGACTGTTACCAAATTTAAGAGTTATTTCAAATAAATATTAGTTTTTTTCTTTTTTTGTTTTCTAGTACACTCTGATTATGATAAAATAAGCCCTATGTGAATATATCAATAGAGGTGTAAAAATGAAGAAGAAAGCGTTACTACCTTTGTTATTAGGGGTAATGGTCTTTTTAGCTGGATGTGATTATTCTAAATCTAGTAATAGAGATGGATTTTTCTATAACACATTCGTAGAACCAATGTCTAAAGTGTTACATTGGTTAGGCCATTCAGTATTTAATGATGATTATGGTATTGCCATCATCGTGTTAGTATTAATTATCCGTATTATCTTATTACCTTTCATGCTTTCAAACTACAAAAATAGTCATATGATGCGTGAAAAAATGAAAGTTGCTAAACCTGAAGTAGATGGCGTACAAGAAAAAGTTAAACGTGCGCGTACTCAAGAAGAAAAAATGGCAGCTAACCAAGAAATGATGGAAGTTTATAAAAAATATGATATCAATCCTATGAAGAGTGCTTTAGGTTGTTTACCTGTACTAATTCAAATGCCAGTCGTAATGGGATTATACTTTGTATTGAGATATCGTATTGGAGGCGGAATTGCCGAACATCCTCACTTCTTATGGTTTAACTTAATACATCCTGATATTTGGATTACGATTATTGCCGGTATTTTATACTTTATCCAAGCATGGGTTTCAAGTAAACAAATGCCACAAGAACAACGTCAAATGACGTACATGATGATGATTATTTCACCAATTATGATTATTTGGATTTCATTAAGTTCAGCTTCAGCATTAGGTTTATACTGGTCAGTCAGTGCGGCGTTCTTAATTGTCCAAACGTTCTTTGCGAACATGCATTATGAAAAGGTAGCAAAAAGAGAAGTTGCGCCAATGATTGAGAAATTTGAACAAAAAAATGACTCAAACAAAAAAGGCAAAAATACTCAAGTTGTTTCTAAAAACAGCAAAAAGAAAAAATAAATATACTAGCATTTAATCAAAAGAGGTTGAACAAAAATATTGTTCAACCTCTTTTTAGATGTTATTGATTTGAAATATGCCATTCACTATAAAACTGATTTAAAAATTGTTCCATAATATCATGGCGTTGTTGTGCAAGTTCTCTACCAGTAGCAGTATGCATTAAATTTTTTAACTTTAATAATTTATCATAAAAATGACGAATCGCTGATGGAGGTAGCGAAGGGATTGTTTCTATTGCTGGTGCATTATCTATTGGAGATTCTGTCCACATTGGCTCATCGAAATGACCAGCAAATTGAAATGCTCGTGCAATACCTATTGCACCAATGGCATCTAAGCGATCAGCATCACGAACGATCTGACCTTCAATAGATAATTCAATATTATTATTTTTACCATTGCGGTAACTTAAGTTTTGAATGATATATAGAATGTGATTTTGAGTATTCTCATCTAATTCCAGTGTGTTCAAGAATTCTAACAACTGTTGAACCGCTTCATCTTTATTAGTTAATTTATCATCTATAACATCATGTAGAAGAGCAGCTAATGTAATCGTTAATTCATCACCTTGTTGTTCTTGTTCTCTGATACGTTGGGCAAGTAGTGTTACTCTTTCTACATGAGCAATATCATGACCTGAATAGTCATCCTTATGAAAGTTTTGCATATATTTTCGGGCTAGGGTAACTGATTGATGATAATCCATAATTGACCTCTTTTCAAAAATAATAAAATAAGAGGCTAGGAAACCTAAGCCTCTAAAATATAAATACTAAAGTATTGGAGAAAGTAATTGAGAAATACCTTCTTTAAACTTAATCCAAGTACTTCGTTTAGCATAAAGTTCTTTAGTTAAGCGATAAGATACTTTCATATCTTGTATAAACGCTTCTTTTAATTGACGTGCTACTTCATCATCGTAAACAAAAGCATTAACTTCAAAGTTTAAAACGAAACTACGATTATCCATATTTGCAGTTCCTACTGAAGCTATTTCATCATCAATAATGAGCGTCTTAGAATGTAAGAAACCATTATCATATTGATAAATCTTAACGCCCGCATCTAATAAAGAAGCTGCATTCTTTAATGTAGCCCAATAGACAAATGGGTGGTCGGGCATACTAGGAATCATTAAATTAACTTCTACGCCACCTAACGCTGCAATCTTAATTGCGTCAAGGAAAGCTTGGTCAGGAATGAAATAAGGAGATTGAATATAAATGGATTCTCTAGCAGATGAAATCATTTTTAGATATCCATATTTAATTTGTTCCCAATCTTCATCAGGGCCACTTGATGCAATTTGCACCCCAATAGAGCCACCTGAATCCATATCAGGGAAATAACGATCCTCATATTCAATAGAGTCACGACTTGATTGTGAATTCCAATCTAAAATAAATCTTAACTCAAGCGCGTTGACTGAGTCACCTTCAAGACGTAAATGTGTGTCTCTCCAATATCCAAATTTCTTATCTTTCCCAAGATATTCGTCACCTACGTTAAATCCACCGACGTATCCAATTTTACCGTCAATAATCACGATTTTTCTGTGATTACGGTTGTTCATTCGTAAATTGATTAAAGGCAACTTAGAAGGGAAGAAAGATTCCACATGCGCACCCTTTGCTCTAAAATGTTTGATATCTTTCTTACGTAATGTTCGAGATCCCATATCATCGTACAACATTTTAACTTCAAGGCCTTCGTCAAGTTTTGCTTCAAGCGCAGAAAGTACACGACGACCTAAACCATCACTTTTAAAAATATAGTACTGAATATGTATATAATCTTTGGCATTTTTAATATCATCAATTAGTGCATCGAATTTGTCATTTCCATCTGTAAAAATTTTAACGTGATTATCTGTCGTTAAGAATGCTGCATTATTAAATAATAGCATGCGCACCATTTCTTTAAACTTAACAATTTGATGATTACCTTTTGAAAAATCAGCTTTTTCTAAAGCGTCGATTTGTTCATCAACAATCATTGCTAATCCTTTGCGGTCTTCTTTATCCAATTTGAAAATTTGTTTTTTTTGAATTTGACGTCCTAATAATAAGTATAATATGAAGCCGATAATTGGCAGAAATACTAAAACTAGAAGCCATGCCCAGATAGAACCAGCAGTACGGCGTTCCATAAAGATGATAATGAACGCGAAAATTAAGTTTAAAAGAAAGGCAGAAATTAAAATTATATTAATAATAAAAGTTGAATGTGCAAAAGCCATTGAAAAAAGTTCTAACATTATGTGCCTCCCTTTATCATTTCTATTCTTGTAAAAAGTATAAGTTTTTTATTACTTTTCTTAATAAGTATTGTATCATGCAGAATTCAAAATGACACAATCAATTTTAAGGTATATAAGTTAATGCATTTGACGAAAAGTATCGTTAAACTATACGATATTATAGAATAAAAGAAAGGGTGAACGACCTTGTCGAGTGAAATGCATGCACACCATTCTGAACAGATGAAATTGAATTTAAAATCAAGACTCAATCGCATCGAAGGGCAAGTGAGAGCAATCAATCGCATGATTGAAGACGATGTATATTGTGATGATGTGCTGACTCAAATAAGAGCTACAAGATCAGCACTTAATAGTGTTGCGACGAAATTGTTAGATTATCATATGAAAAGTTGTATTATGGATAAAGTTAACAATGGCGCGCAAGAAGAAGCAATGGAAGAATTATTAGTGACTTTTCAAAAGTTAATGAAAGATTAGGAGAATTAAAATGGCTAAAAGTACTATAAATATTGAGGGATTAGAAACAAATGAACAAGCTTCTCAATTACACCACCGCTTATCTCAAATGATTGGTGTGAAAGAAGTTGAAGTAAGTGCAAAACATAAATCTGTAATAATTGAATATGAAACACCTACAAATTTAAATACTATTGAAAAAGAAATTTATGATGATGGATTTAAAGTGTTAAATTAATTTACGAATTTCTTAATAAAAAATTAAAAATTATTTTTAAAATTGTATGGTAAACTTAATTTAATTGGGGTAGTATAACCTTGAAAGTCAAAAAACGAGGTGATTACCAATGAGTAAATCGGATAAGATACAAAATGTAGTCAAATTATTATCATCTTTAGGTGTGAATATTAAAAAAACAAAATCTCGTTTAGACATCATCAACACTTTGCCTACATCATCACAAGTACGACACGAACTAAAATAGTTTAAACTAAAAGACGCTTAATCATAAAATGACATGATTAAGCGTCTTTAATTTTTATATTATTTATTAGGTAAGGTTTGACGTTGATGATAGTGAATAGAAAGTACGATACCTATACCTACCATTAAACTCCATAATGAACTCCCACCATAACTTATAAATGGAAGTGGAATACCTGTAATCGGTAAAAGTTGAATGGTCATACCAATATTTTGAAGAATATGGAAGACAAGCAATGAGATATAGCCAACGATAAAAATTTTACTGAATGGTGAGTCCACTTTAGTAGCTAGTCTTATAAGATGGAAGATTAAAGCTAAAAAGATGAGCAATAAGACAACTGCGCCTAGGAATCCCATTTCTTCTCCGATAACAGAGAAAATAAAGTCTGTATGATTCTCTGGTATATAGACTTCACCGTGGTTATATCCTTTACCAAATAATTGTCCAGAACCAATCGCTTTTAATGATTCTGTTAAGTGATAGCCATCTCCATTACTATATGAATATGGATCTAACCACGAATTAATACGACCCATTTGATACATTTTAACGCCTAATAAACTTTCAATTAAGCTAGGTTTATAAATAATAGCTAAAATAATGCTACCACCAATCACTGCTGCAGCAATTAGCATCGGAGCAAGTAAACGCCAAGTGATACCACTTACTAACATAATCCCTAAGATAATGGCACAGATGACTAATGTAGTACCTAAGTCATTTTGTAATAAAATTAATGCCATAGGTAAGATAGAGACACCAATAATTTTTAGGATTAACATTAGATCAGTTTGAAGTGACTTATTAAAAGTAAAACGATTATGATTTGCTACAGTCTTAGCAAGCGCAAGTATTAATATTACTTTCATAAACTCAGATGGTTGAATACTTACTGGACCAAAGGAATACCAACTTTTAGCACCGTTAATAATTGGCGTAAAAGAAGATTCAGGAAGGATTAATAATCCTACGAGTAAGATACATAAAAAGATATATAATATGTATGTGTTATTTTTAATTTTTTTAGGTGAAAACAACATGATGATTAAAGCAATGATAGCGCCTAATATGTAGTAAATAATTTGGCGAATGCTAAAATTGGCACTATATTGGCCGCCACCCATAGCTGAACTAATAGTTATAACGCTTATAATAGCTAAGATAGTCAATAATGCTATGAGTACCCAGTCGATTTTTCGTAGCCAATGTTTTGAAGGCTGTTGACGGGATGAATATTTCATAAAAAACTCCTTAAAAACTGTAATATCACGATTCTTAATATATATCGATTTTACATGACTTTATGTGAATTTGCTAGAGAATAACTAGGGAGTTAACTAATTTGAATTTTCTAGAGAATAACTAGGGAGTTAACTAATTTGAATTTTCTAAAACCAAATATAAAGTAATGAAAATCAGCAAAAAAGAAGTCGGTATTTTACTTGTTGAGAAATGCAAAAATAGCACATACTGTGATAATATTGATTTTTAGGAAGAACTAAATAAACTACATAAAAATAATAAATGTTTAATCTAAAACTTAAAATCAGTGATTAATCATATTATAATATGATGAAAGAGACTAAGGCATTAACAATTTATATATTAAGAAACTTTGAATTTTTGAGAAATTAAAATTCTTGAGAATAAAAGTATTATTTAAATTTATAACGCTTTTGTTCTAATCTTTCTCAATGGAGGAAATTGAATATGGTAAAAGAAAATATTTGTATCGTATATGGTGGTAAAAGTGCTGAACATGATGTTTCGATTTTAACTGCGCAAAATGTATTAAATGCGATAGATAAAGATAAATATTTAGTAGATATTATTTATATCACTAATGATGGACAATGGAAGAAAAAAGATAATATAGTTGAAAAAATTGAATCGGTAGAAGAGCTTCATTTATCAGATGTAGATGCTGGAGAAATCCCATTATTACTAAAAGAAAGTAGTAATGGCAACGACTATGACGCTGTATTCCCATTATTACATGGTCCTAACGGTGAAGATGGTACAATTCAAGGTTTATTCGAAGTGCTTGACTTACCTTATGTAGGAAATGGTGTATTAGCCGCTTCAAGTTCTATGGATAAATTAGTAATGAAACAATTATTTGAACATCGCGGTTTACCTCAATTACCTTACATTAGCTTCTTAAGAAGTGAGTATGAAAAATATCAAGGTAATATTATCAAACTTGTTAATGATAAACTTACATATCCTGTCTTCGTTAAACCAGCTAACCTTGGTTCAAGTGTAGGTATTAGCAAATGTAATAATGAAGAAGAGTTAAAAGCAGGTATTGCTGAAGCATTCCAATTTGACCGTAAATTAGTCATTGAACAAGGTATCAATGCACGTGAAGTTGAAGTAGCCGTTTTAGGTAACGATTATCCAGAAACAACATGGCCTGGAGAAGTGATAAAAGATGTCGCTTTCTATGACTATAAATCTAAATATAAAGATGGCAAAATTTCATTACAGATTCCTGCAGAATTAGATGAAGAAGTTCAAACAACTTTACGAAATATGGCACTTGAAGCTTTCAAAGCTACAGATTGCTCTGGTCTAGTGCGTGCAGATTTCTTTGTTACTGAAGATAATCAAATTTTCATCAATGAAACAAATGCAATGCCAGGTTTCACAGCATTTAGTATGTATCCAAGTCTTTGGGAGAATATGGGCTTATCTTACTCAGACTTAATCACTAAATTAATCGACCTAGCTAAAGAGCGTTATGAAGATAAAAAGAAAAATAAATACACAATCGATTAAGAGAGGAATTCACTTATGATAGAAGTTTCATTAAAAGATATTCAAAACTGGATACCTTGTGATATTGATGACCAATATTTAAATCAAACTATCAAAGGTGTCACAATCGATTCACGTGCGATTAAAGAAGATATGCTATTTATCCCATTTAAAGGAGAGAACGTTGACGGCCATCGTTTTGTTGCACAAGCGTTGCAAGATGGTGCCGGAGCTTCTTTTTATGAAAAAGGGCATGACATTGACGCCAACATTAGTGGACCAATTATTTGGGTGGAAGATACATTAACTGCGTTACAACAATTAGCGAAAGCTTATTTGAAACATGTTAATCCTAAAGTTATCGGAGTTACAGGTTCAAATGGTAAAACAACTACTAAAGATATGATTGAAAGTGTGTTGCATACTGAATTTAAAGTTAAAAAGACACAAGGTAATTATAATAACGAAATTGGTTTACCATTAACTATCTTAGAATTAGATAAAGATACAGAAATTTCAATTCTAGAGATGGGTATGTCAGGTTTTCACGAAATCGAATTGTTATCTACGATAGCAGAGCCAGATATCGCTGTGATTACTAATATTGGAGAATCACATATGCAAGATTTAGGATCACGCGAAGGTATTGCTCAAGCTAAATCAGAAATCACGATTGGCTTAAAAGAAGGCGGTACATTTATCTATGACGGTGATGAACCACTGTTAGCGCCTCATGTTGAGAAAGTTAAAAATGCAAAATTAATTAGTATCGGCTTAAATTCGGATAATGTATTAGTGTGCGAAGTGAAAAATAGCAAAAATGATGGTATCGCATTTGATATTAATGGAGATGAACATTACGAACTACCTATTCTAGGTATCCATAATATGAAGAATGCTGCAATCGCCATTGCAATAGGGCATGAACTTGGATTAAATTACGAAACGATTCAACGTAATATTAATAACGTTCAACTTACTGGTATGCGTATGGAACGTCACGTGACAGATAATGATATCACAGTAATTAATGACGCTTACAATGCGAGCCCTACAAGTATGAAAGCTGCCATTGATACATTGAGTAATATGGATGGACGTAAAATCTTAGTGCTTGCTGATTCATTAGAATTAGGTGAGAATAGCCAACGTATGCATGAAGAGGTTGGTGCGCACCTTAAAGATAAAGGTATCCATACTTTACTTACTTACGGCACAGATGCGCAATATATTAGTGACGTAGGTGGGCAGTTTGTTGAAAGTGTGGCACACTTCTCAAACAAAGATGAATTGACAACGTATTTAAAATCTCATTTAGTTTCTCAAGACAAAGTCTTAGTTAAAGGCTCAAGAGGAAATAAACTTGAAGAAGTTGTAAATCAAATTATTTAATCAACGCTATATATATAAATTAACTTGCAAGCCATTGTGTATGTTTAAATCGCACAATGGTTTGTTTTTTTATGCCCTTTTCCCAAAAGAGAAGCTAAATAATGTAAACGCTATTATATAGTAATTAGCTGGATATTGGAGAAAAGTAAGAAATTGCTTTATTGCGATATATATTTTTAGGTGGTACTATATAGAAGTTGACGTAATAAGAGGACCTTATATACACAGACGTATATTGATAAAAAAGTTAGTTTAAAGGAGAATTATATTGCAAAATTTTAAAGAATTAGGGATTTCGGATAAAACGGTAGAAACCCTTGAAGCAATGGGGTTTAAGGAACCTACACCGATTCAAAAAGAAAGTATCCCTTACACATTAGAAGGAAGAGACATCCTTGGACAAGCTCAAACTGGTACAGGTAAAACAGGCGCTTTCGGGATTCCTTTAATTGAAAAAGTAGTTGGTAAATCAGGCGTGCAAGCTTTGATCTTAGCACCAACTAGAGAATTAGCTATGCAAGTAGCAGAACAGTTACGCGAATTCAGTCGTGGACAAAATGTACAGGTCGTTACAGTATTTGGTGGTATGCCAATCGATAGACAAATTAAAGCATTAAAACGCGGACCACAAATCGTAGTAGGTACGCCTGGTCGTGTCATTGACCATTTAAATCGTCGTACTCTTAAAACAAATGATATTCATACATTAATCTTAGATGAAGCGGATGAAATGATGAACATGGGCTTCATTGATGATATGAGATTTATTATGGATAAAATTCCAGCTGAGCAACGTCAAACTATGTTATTCTCAGCTACTATGCCTAAAGCAATCCAAACTTTAGTACAACAATTTATGAAATCTCCGCAAATTGTTAAGACAATGAATAATGAAATGTCTGATCCACAAATTGATGAATACTACACAATCGTAAAAGAACTTGAGAAATTCGATACTTTTACAAACTTCTTAGATGTTCACCAACCTGAATTAGCAATTGTCTTCGGTAGAACAAAACGCCGTGTTGATGAGTTAACAAGTGCTTTATTATCTAAAGGTTATAAAGCTGAAGGTTTACACGGAGATATCACTCAAGCAAAACGTTTAGAAGTATTAAAGAAATTTAAAAATGATCAAATTGATATTTTAGTTGCGACAGATGTAGCTGCACGTGGACTTGATATTTCAGGCGTAAGTCACGTATATAACTTCGATATTCCTCAAGATACTGAAAGTTATACGCACAGAATAGGCCGTACGGGTCGTGCAGGTAAAGAAGGTATTGCCGTTACATTTGTTAACCCAATTGAAATGGATTATATTCGCCAAATTGAAGAAGTAAATGGTAGAAGAATGAATGCTTTAAGACCTCCTCATCGTAAAGAAGTACTTAAAGCACGTGAAGAAGATATCAAAGATAAAGTTAAAAACTGGATGTCACGTGAAAGTGAAGCGCGTCTAAAACGTATTTCAAGTGAATTATTAGATGAATATGATAGCACTGAATTAGTTGCATCATTATTACAGGAATTAGTTGAAGCAAATGATGAAGTTGAAGTTCAATTAACTTTCGAAAAGCCTTTAGCACGTAAAAGCCGTCAAGGTAAAGGAAATAATTCACGCCGTGGTGGTAAACGTAATAATAAATTCGATAATAAAAATAAACGTTCAAAAGGTAACTTCAATAAGAAAAAAGGCAAAAAATCAGATCGTCGTGATAGACAAGATAAAGGTAAATCATCTATGAAAGCTCGTACGTTCGCAGACTTACAAAAATAGAATTTAAAGATAAGCTTAAACACCTCAATGAGTTGAGGTGTTTTTTTGTATTTAGCATATGTATACTGAACCTATCATGTTTAATTAAATCAGTATGCTATAATTAAGAAAAAAATACAAAGGAGTTTATGATGCAATTAGAAGATTCATTTCATAAAAGCCCTAAAAATGCATACGCTTTTCATTGGATATCGAGCAGTATTACATTCTTAATCGAGTTAGTTATAGTAGGTGCTTTGTATTCAATGTGGAACTATTTTAATTGGTATCATTTTATTTTCTACATTTTAATCTTCTTACTCATTTTGAGTTGTCTTCGTCTAGTTATACAACCGTATGCACGTTATCGTTTCCGTTTTTATAGCGTTGATACTAAAAATGTAGAAGTTAAATCTACATTTATCATTAAGCATCATCAGATGACTAAAATTGAAAGATTACAATATCTTCAAATCAAAACCAATCCATTGTTAAAAGCTTTTCACCTTAATACTGTCGTGTTTGTAACAGCAGGACACGAAGTAAAATTACCATTGATGTCTGACTTACAAGCAGACCGTTTATCACAACATATTCTAGAAACATTGAGAGGTGCAGATTCTGATGTATAATCCTCAAAAATTGCATCCTATTTCATATGTAGAAGGCTTAATTAAAGTTATTAAACAAAATATTTTTCCATTTATTATATTTGTAGTGTTTAATAGTTGGAACTTTGATTTTACAAATATAAGAAATTACATTAGCCCAGCTATATTTTTACTTATCTTTCTAGTTACTTTTATTCATCATTTTTTAGAAGTATATGTAACACGATATTGGATAGAAGATGAGCATTTTATAGTGACATCTGGATGGATAAACAAGAAGCGTAAAGAATTAAATATTAGCAGAATTCAGTCACTAGATACTACTCAAGGATTAATTAATCAAATAGTGGGTGGCGTGAGTTTACAAATCAAAACCCCAAGTGATGGAGTAGAGTTAGCTTCTATTTCAAAAAAACAGAGTGACTTAATTGAACAAACTATTCGCGAACATCAATTGCAATTAAATGAAGAGCAGAAGGAAGAAGTTATAACAAGTGAACAAAATGAAGTTGATGAACAGCTTATTCAAAACACTGATAATAGTGCTTCTAGCACAATTCAAAGCGAGTCTACCATTTATAAAATGTCATGGCGTTCATTATTGCTTATGGCTATGACGAGTGGTGCTATTGGGGTAGCTTTAGCAACTGTGTCACCTATACTAGGGGCATTTCAACACATGATACCATGGGATAAATGGACATCTAACCTTTGGCACTGGATTAATTCAGTATTTTTTATTGTACTGTTTATAGTTGGAGTGGTGTTATTAGTTAGTTACATCATAGGAACATTAATTACAATCGTTCGTTATTATAATTACACGGTTACGCAACAAGACAGTCAACTTAAAATCAGTTATGGGTTATTAAATGTAAAAAATATTACTGTGCCTACAGATAGATTACAAGCTGTTCTTGAAAAGCAATCTTATATTAGAAAAATGTTCGGTTATACATCAATACACTTTATTATTACCAGTGATTTAGATATTACTTCAGATGAAGATGCTAGTGATAATGGTAAAATTATGATCTTACCGTTTATTAAACAAAAAGAGGCATATCAAATTATAAAATCACTTGTTCCAGAAATGCAGTTTAATGATATAAAAAGCGATATGCCATGGCGTGGTTATCATAGACATTTCTTAATTCCAAGCATAGTTTTAATAATAGGAGCAGGCATTGGGACTTATTTCTGGAGCGCTTGGAGCTTTATGATTGCTATTTTAATTATTGGCATCATGGTATTGGAGGCTTATATTTATATTCATGCTGCAGGATTAAATTTTAAAAATGACGAAATTGCACTTCGTGAAGTAAATACATTTAGTTTCAATACATATTATTTTAAAACGGATAAGATTATTGGCATGGAAACTAAACAACATCCATTCCTTGAGAGAGCACATTTAAGAAATATTAGTTTTCTAATTGCTAAAGGATCAGTATTTGAAGATATAAATTTAAAATTTGTAGATGACAATAAAGTAAATCAATATGTAAATGGCTATTTACGAGGTGAGTACAATGAATGAATATAAATATATGCATGAGCATGGCCCTAAAGTTATGCGAATAGCCGCGTTAATTACATTTTTCGTGTTTTTACTAATAATAAGTGTTGGAACTTATGTAGATATTGCTTATATGCATTTGATGCGTCCGCTTTGGACAATAGTATTAGCAATGAGTGTTTTAATATTATTTGTCATATGTTTTATATTAGTGGGACCATTTTTAAAATATAAAAACTTTCGTTACTATTATAAAGATAACGAAATTTACATAAGAAAAGGTATTATCTTTATTCAAACGACCATCATCCCATTCTATAGAATACAAAATATTGATATTGAAGAAGGGTACTTCATGAGGAAATATAGCTTAGCCAGCCTACATTTATCAACTGCTGGTGGAAATGCTGAAATTGAATTAATTAATAAAGAAGAAGCTTCAAAATTAAAAGAAATTCTTCAGCTAAAAAAAGCTAATGAAAATGAAGAAGTCGAAGAATTGGATGAGGAAATATAAAAAGTGAAGTGAGGATTTGAAATGATTTATGGCCTGGGTGTCGATTTAATTGAAATAGATCGCATTGAAAAAGTCTATCAAAAACAACAAAATAAGTTAGTTGAACGTATATTGACGACTCAAGAGCAAGAAAAATTTAATTCATTTAAAAATGAAAAAAGAAAAATAGAATTTTTAGCAGGCCGTTTTGCTACAAAAGAAGCATTTAGCAAAGCGCTTGGCACAGGATTAGGTAAAACTGTAGCCTTCAATGATATTAACTGTTATAACGATGAAAAAGGAAAACCATGTATCGAATATCCTGACTTTATCGTGCATGTTTCTATTACACATACTGAAAATTATGCAATGAGCCAAGTTATATTAGAAAAGCAAGATTAACAGTACTATAATGAATAGTACAAATTAAGTTATATAGATTTAAATAATCAAATTTTATTGAGGAATAAATCTAAAGTGTTGAGGAGGACTTCTTATGTCAGACAAATTTTATAGAGCAACCTATTTAAACGTAGATTTAGACGCTATTCAAGAAAATTATCATACTATTTCTGAAATGCATCCGAATAAAACGGTGATACCGGTCGTAAAAGCAAATAGCTATGGATTAGGTAGCGTTAAAATCGCTCAATTCTTAATGCAGCAAGGTGCTAATTTCTTTGCAGTGGCAACATTAGATGAGGCGATTGAATTGCGCATGCATGGTGTTAATGCTCAAATATTAATCTTAGGCGTTATTCCTTTAGAAGATATTAATAAAGCGATTCAACACCGTGTTGCTCTGACAGTTCCATCTAAAAAATGGTTAATAAGTGCGATGCATTCAATCAATGAGGATAATCAAAAACGTTTATGGTTACATGTAAAATTAGATACAGGCATGGGAAGATTAGGAATTAAAACTCAAGAAGAATATCAAGATGTTATAGATACTATAGAATCATCTGAAAATCTAGTGTTCGAAGGTGTGTATACTCATTTTGCTAATGCGGATGAACCAGGAGATTCAATGGACGAACAATACGCTTCATTTGAAAAGTTGGTTAACAACGCACCTAAACCTAAGTATATTCACGCACAAAATTCAGCGGGTTCACTACTTAGAAACTGTGAATTATGTAATGCACTACGACTAGGTATATCGCTTTATGGTTATTACCCATCAGATTACGTGAAAAATATTGTTCAAACTAAGCTAAAACCTAGTGCTAAATTAACTACTGAAGTTGTGCAAACAAAATATTTAAATCCAGGTGAATCAGTAAGCTACGGTAGTACATATACTGCCACAGAAAATATTAAAATAGCTATCTTACCAATCGGATATGCTGATGGATATTTAAGAGCAATGCAAGGTACAACCGTAAATATTAATAATCACCAATGTGAAATTATTGGTAGAGTATGTATGGATCAAACGATAGTTAAAGTGCCAGAAGATGTTCAAGAAGGAGATAAAGTGGTTTTACTAGATAACCAATTTGATACACCTCAATCTGTCGAAGCTTTAGCAAATAAGCAAAATACGATAAGTTATGAAGTCTTATGTAATTTTGGAAGACGTGTACCTCGCATATATTATATAAATAATCAGAAATATGTAACAAATGAATTATTAAAATAGTATAGTCACTAGATATAAAATTTGTTATTATAAAATTAAATAAAGGTTTACAATGTCTTATTTGGTATCCGATGGAGGTTCATAGTATGTTAACTTTTAATCAGAATAGAAGCCACAGTCTTGAACAATCTTTAAAAGAAGGCTACTCACAAATGGCCGATTTAAACCTCTCCCTAGCAACAGAAGCTTTTCCTTTAGAATGTGAAGCTTGTGATTGCAACGAATCGTACATCATTTCGAATTATAAAAGTGAATGATTAAAAGAGGCGATGTATATTTAGCTGATTTGTCACCAGTACAGGGATCTGAACAAGGGGGAGTAAGACCTGTAGTCATCATTCAAAATGACACTGGTAATAAATATAGTCCTACCGTAATTGTCGCTGCAATTACGGGGAGGATTAATAAAGCCAAAATACCAACACATGTAGAAATTGAGAAACAAAAATATCGATTGGATAGAGATTCAGTCATTCTACTTGAACAAATTCGTACTTTAGATAAAAAAAGGTTAAAAGAAAAATTAACTTATTTATCTGAGGAAAAAATGAAAGAAGTAGATGAAGCGCTAGATATTAGTTTAGGGTTACATGAGGTTCGACCTCAAAAAACTTGAGTTTTTTATGCATATACCAAGTATATATTTAACAAATAATTAAAGAAAAAAGCATTAGCATAATGATTAATTGATTTTTTTCAAAATTGCAATTATAGGTTATCATTACCTACAAAATAGTACATTCAAATCGATACTATTAAATTGATGACTTAAGTTGTTGACTTTAGGTAATTCCTAAAGTCTTTTTTAAATAGTAGTATTTTTTTGGAATATATTAAATAATTCATTAATAAAATTTGTGAATAAATACTATTAATAATAACGACATTTAAATTTAAGTTATGCAACTATGAAGTAAGGAGGCAGATTCGTGGAAGAATTTAAAAAACACTATAAACAACTTATAGATGAAAGCTTGGTTACAAAAGATAAAAAACGATTTTTAGAAAAGTGTCACGATTTTACGGATGAAGTAATCAAAAAAGATATTCTGCCTGAAGATGTAGTTAAAATACATAAATCGTATGTTTCTTCTTTGCAACTCGAAGAATCTCAATTACTTGAAACACTTGATATCTTACAAGAGGTAGTTAAAGGGTTTGGGTATAGCTATAGAGATTACCAAAAATTAGTTGATAAAATGCAATTCCACGATAAAGAAATTGATTTAGCCTCTAGACTTCAACAAACAATGTTGAAAACAGATATTCCTCAATTCGATAGCATTCAAATTGGCGTTATTTCAGTAGCAGCACAAAAAGTAAGTGGAGATTATTTCAATTTAATTGATCATAGAGATGGGACGATGAGCTTTGCAGTAGCTGACGTTATTGGAAAAGGAATTCCTGCGGCTTTAGCCATGAGTATGATTAAATTCGGAATGGACTCATACGGACACTCACAATTACCAAGCGATGGACTTAAAAGGTTAAATAGAGTAGTTGAAAAGAACGTAAATCAAAATATGTTCGTTACTATGTTTTATGGATTATATGAAGAAATGAATCATCTACTTTATTGTAGTTCAGCTGGGCATGAACCTGGGTATGTCTATCGTGCGGAAACTGAAACATTTGAAGAAATTGATGTAAGAGGACGTGTTTTAGGCGTTAGTCAACATACGCGTTATAGTCAACAAGAGATTCAAATTTGTCTCGATGATCTTGTTATTATATTTACAGATGGTGTTACAGAAGCACGTAATTCCGATGGAGAATTTATTACGAAAGAAACGTTGCTCAATTTAATCCGTAAATATAAACATATGCACCCGCAAGATATTGTACAAATCTTGTATGAAGCGATACTAAAAGTGCAAAATCCTAATAAACGTGATGATATGACAATTCTAATTATAAAAAGAGTAAATTAGATATTAAATTTTTTGGTTATATTATAATAGTAATGGGTATACTTAGTAGAGTATACATATTTGTAAAGATAAAGAGTAGGAGTGTCAAACTATGAACCTTAATATAGAGTCGATAACACATGATGAATATTATGAAGTTATCGTAGCAGGAGAATTAGACGTTTATACAGTGCCAGAACTTGAAGAGGTGCTAGTTCCAATGCGTCAAGAAGGTACACATGATATTCATGTTAATTTAACTAATGTAAGTTATATGGATTCAACAGGTTTAGGTTTATTTGTAGGAACATTAAAAGCGTTAAATCAAAATGGTAAGGAATTATATATCTTTGGAGCTTCAGATAGAATTAATAGATTATTTGATATCACTGGCTTAAAAGACTTAATGCACGTTAATGAAGGAACGGAGGTAGATTAACTTGCCTAAAAATGATTATATTGAAATGAAACTACCTGCCTCTGCAGAATATGTTAGTTTAATTCGCTTAACATTATCAGGTGTATTTTCAAGAGCCGGAGCTTCATATGATGATATTGAAGATTCAAAAATTGCAGTAAGTGAAGCGGTTACGAATGCAGTTAAACATGCATACAAAAATGATGAAACTAATGGTATGATTAATATATGTTTTGAAGTATTTGATGATAAAATTAAAATCATCATTTCTGATCAAGGTGAAAGTTTTGATTACGAAACTACTAAGTCTCAATTAGGGCCTTATACCGAAAATGAAAATATAGACTTTTTACGTGAAGGCGGTTTAGGATTATTCTTAATCGAATCGTTGATGGACGAAGTAAAAGTTTTCAAAGAATCTGGTGTGACTATCAGCATGATTAAGTATATAAAAAAAGAGCAGGTGCCAAATAATGACGAAAGAGTCGAAATCAGTTAATGATGTATCACCTGAACAAATTAACCAATGGATTAAAGAACACCAAGAAAACGCAAATACAAATGCTCAAGATAGACTTGTAACACATTATCGCAAGTTAATTGAGTCTTTAGCTTATAAATATTCAAAAGGACAATCACATCACGAAGATTTAGTTCAAGTTGGTATGGTTGGTTTAATAGGTGCTATTAACAGATTTGATTTATCTTTTGATCGCAAATTTGAAGCATTCTTAGTACCAACTGTTATTGGTGAGATAAAAAGGTATTTAAGAGATAAAACTTGGAGCGTCCATGTTCCACGTAGAATTAAAGAAATTGGGCCAAGAATTAAAAAAGTGAGTGATGAACTTACAAATGAACTTGAACGTTCTCCCTCAATTTCTGAAATCGCTCAACGTCTAGAAGTTTCTGAAGAAGAAGTTCTAGAGGCTATGGAAATGGGCCAAAGTTATAATGCATTAAGTGTAGATCATTCTATAGAAGCAGATAAAGATGGATCGACTGTAACGCTATTGGATATTATGGGTCAACAAGATGATAATTACGATTTAACTGAAAAACGTATGATTCTTGAACGTATTTTACCAATTTTATCTGATAGAGAACGAGAAATTATTCAATGCACATTTATTGAAGGATTAAGCCAAAAAGAAACTGGCGAGCGTATTGGTCTAAGCCAAATGCACGTTTCAAGGTTACAGCGAACGGCAATTAAAAAATTACAACAAGCTGCTAAACAATAACTAAATATTAATATTATAAAAGACTATCAGACATCTATCTTGATAGTCTTTTAATTATGGTGTTAGTGAAAGAGTAATTGTTGAATGTAGTTTAAATAAAATGATTTATTATTATATGCTAAAATTGAAAATGAAATTTTGAAAAAGTGTGGTTATATAATGGATAAAAATTTAATTGATGAAATAGTAGCAAAATATCAATTTTCAGAGAAACAAGTTAAAGCAGTCTTAAATCTATTAGAAGAAAATAATACAGTTCCCTTCATTGCCAGATATAGAAAAGAGGCTACTGGTGGACTAGATGAAGTACAAATAAAGCAAATTTCTGATGAATATCAATATGTTGCAAATTTACAAAAAAGAAAAGAAGAAGTTATTCATAATATTGAGCAACAAGGTCTATTAACAGATGAGCTTAAACAAGACATTTTAAAGCAAACTAAATTGCAAAGGGTAGAAGATTTATATAGACCTTATAAACAGAAAAAGAAAACAAGAGCAACAGAAGCAAAACGTAAAGGTCTTGAACCTCTTGCTCAATGGATTCTTGAAGGAAAAGGCTCTGATATCGAACAACAAGCCACGCAATACTTAACCGACGAAGTTGAAACAATCCAAGATGCAATAGCAGGCGCGCAAGATATTATTGCCGAACATATTTCAGATAACCCTAAGTATCGAAATCGAATTTTAAAAGATGTCTATCATCAAGGGCAAATTACTACTGCTAAAAAGAAAAAAGCTGAAGACGAAAAAGAAACGTATGCCATGTACTATGATTACTCTGAACCAATCAAGCGTGTAGCTAATCACAGAGTTTTAGCTATGAACCGTGGTGAAAAAGAGAAAGTATTATCAGTAAAAATTGAATTTGATACGGCTCATATTGAAACTTTTATTGAAAAAAATGAAATTAAATCTGCAAATTCTCAATTACAATATATTAAAGAAGCCATTCAAGATAGTTTGAAACGTTTAATTATGCCTTCAATAGAACGTGAAATACGAGGAGATTTAACTGCAAAAGCTGAAAATCATGCAATTGAAGTTTTTAGCGAAAATTTAAAGAATTTATTATTACAACCTCCTATGAAAGGAAAACAAATTTTAGGCGTTGACCCGGCTTTCAGAACTGGATGTAAACTTGCAGTTATCAATCCATTTGGAACATTTGTGGCTAAAAGTGTTATATATCCACATCCTCCAAAAGCTAAAGTTCAAGAAGCTGAAAATGAATTAACACGCATCATTAAAGAGAATAATGTAGAATTAATTGCAATTGGTAATGGAACAGCAAGTCGTGAAACAGAACAATTTGTAGCAAATGTTATCCAAAAATATAAATTAGATGCACAGTTTATTATAGTAAATGAAGCGGGTGCTTCTGTTTATTCTGCTTCTGAAATTGCTAGATCAGAGTTTCCTGATTTCCAAGTAGAAGAGAGAAGTGCTGTTTCAATCAGTAGACGTGTGCAAGACCCATTAAGTGAATTAGTTAAAATAGATCCTAAATCCATTGGGGTAGGCCAATATCAACATGATGTGAATCAAAAAGAATTAGAAAACGCATTAACATTTGTTGTTGAAACGGCGGTTAACCAAGTTGGCGTAGATGTTAATACTGCTTCTAAATCATTACTTCAATATGTTTCTGGCTTATCAGGTACTATAGCTCAAAATATTATTGATTATCGTGAAGAAAATGGGGCTATTAAACATAATAAAGAAATTAGTAAAGTTAAACGATTAGGTGCTAAGACATTTGAACAAAGTATTGGTTTCTTAAGAATAGTAAATGGTACAGAGCCTTTGGATAATACATCAATTCATCCAGAAAGCTACGCAGCAACATATAGCTTATTAGAAAGTATGAATTTGTCTATATCAGATTTAGGTTCTGAAAAGTTAAAACAAGAACTAGCTAATATCAATATAGAAAATACTGCTACTAAACTAGAATTAGGAATTCCAACATTAGAAGATATTATTCAATCATTAATGGCACCAAACCGTGATCCACGTGATGAATATGAAACACCAATTTTAAAATCCGATGTGCTATCAATTGAAGATTTAACAGAGGGTATGAAATTAAGCGGTACTGTTAGAAATGTAGTAGACTTTGGAGCGTTTGTAGATATAGGTGTAAAACAAGATGGCTTAGTCCATGTTTCAAAACTATCTAAGAAGTTTGTTAAGAATCCTATGGACATTGTAAGCGTAGGAGATATAGTTGATGTGTGGATATTAAATATTGATAAAAATAAAGACAAAGTTGCATTAACTATGATTAATCCTAATGAATAATAATGAATTACAACAATTAGTTGAGACAATCTCTCTTGAAAATTTTAATATGAAATTTAACCATGATGCCTACTTTAATAAAAGATTAAGAACTACAGGCGGCAGGTATTTATTAGCATCTCATAATATCGAAATTAATCCTCAACAATATATAACTTATGGACGAGATGCACTTATTAACATTATTAAACATGAATTATGTCATTACCATTTACATTTATTAGGTAAGGGATATCAACATCGAGATGAGGATTTTAAAAGACTAAGTAAAAAAGTTGAAGCACCTCGTTATTGCAAAGCACTAGAAAGCTATGAACAACGTGCAAATTATATTTACAAGTGTACGTCTTGTAAAAAAGAATATTTAAGAATTAAAAAAGTAAATATTAGCAAGATGAGATGTGGCAAATGCAGGGGGGAATTAAAACTAAAGAAACTTCTAAAAAAGTAAATGTTATATCATTAATTGAAGATCAAAAGATAATGATTGGAAAATAATCGAATAGCAAGGAAAGCACTTTATCATTAGTAACAGTTGTAGATAAAGTGCTTTTTAAATTTTTTATGAGATAAGTATTGACTTTAATGTAATAGGCGTGTATTATATATATCGTTGCTTTAATAAAAGCGCTAAACATTAAAAGTTAGTAAATTTGTTTAAATTAATATTAAAAAAGTATTGACTTTTGATTACAAAAGATTTACAATAAATATTGTTCTCGATAATTAATAAATATTAATTATGCGTTTTGCCAGCGGTCGTGGCGGAATGGCAGACGCGCTAGGTTGAGGGCCTAGTGGGAGAAATCCCGTGGAGGTTCAAGTCCTCTCGGCCGCACCAAATAATAAATTAAATATGCGGGTGTAGTTTAATGGCAAAACCTCAGCCTTCCAAGCTGATGTTGTGGGTTCGATTCCCATCACCCGCTCCATTAAAATGAAAAATGAACATTGAAAACTGAATGACAATATGTCAACGTTAATTCCAATAAATGTAACTATAAGTTACAAACACTATTTAGTTTTATGAGCTAATCAAACATCATAAATTTTTTATGGAGAGTTTGATCCTGGCTCAGGATGAACGCTGGCGGCGTGCCTAATACATGCAAGTCGAGCGAACAGACGAGGAGCTTGCTCCTCTGACGTTAGCGGCGGACGGGTGAGTAACACGTGGGTAACCTACCTATAAGACTGGGATAACTCCGGGAAACCGGAGCTAATACCGGATAATATTTTGAACCGCATGGTTCAAAAGTGAAAGATGGTTTTGCTATCACTTATAGATGGACCCGCGCCGTATTAGCTAGTTGGTAAGGTAACGGCTTACCAAGGCGACGATACGTAGCCGACCTGAGAGGGTGATCGGCCACACTGGAACTGAGAGACGGTCCAGACTCCTACGGGAGGCAGCAGTAGGGAATCTTCCGCAATGGGCGAAAGCCTGACGGAGCAACGCCGCGTGAGTGATGAAGGTCTTCGGATCGTAAAACTCTGTTATTAGGGAAGAACATACGTGTAAGTAACTGTGCACGTCTTGACGGTACCTAATCAGAAAGCCGCGGCTAACTACGTGCCAGCAGCCGCGGTAATACGTAGGTGGCAAGCGTTATCCGGAATTATTGGGCGTAAAGCGCGCGTAGGCGGTTTTTTAAGTCTGATGTGAAAGCCCACGGCTCAACCGTGGAGGGTCATTGGAAACTGGAAAACTTGAGTGCAGAAGAGGAAAGTGGAATTCCATGTGTAGCGGTGAAATGCGCAGAGATATGGAGGAACACCAGTGGCGAAGGCGACTTTCTGGTCTGTAACTGACGCTGATGTGCGAAAGCGTGGGGATCAAACAGGATTAGATACCCTGGTAGTCCACGCCGTAAACGATGAGTGCTAAGTGTTAGGGGGTTTCCGCCCCTTAGTGCTGCAGCTAACGCATTAAGCACTCCGCCTGGGGAGTACGACCGCAAGGTTGAAACTCAAAGGAATTGACGGGGACCCGCACAAGCGGTGGAGCATGTGGTTTAATTCGAAGCAACGCGAAGAACCTTACCAAATCTTGACATCCTTTGACAACTCTAGAGATAGAGCTTTCCCCTTCGGGGGACAAAGTGACAGGTGGTGCATGGTTGTCGTCAGCTCGTGTCGTGAGATGTTGGGTTAAGTCCCGCAACGAGCGCAACCCTTAAGCTTAGTTGCCATCATTTAGTTGGGCACTCTAAGTTGACTGCCGGTGACAAACCGGAGGAAGGTGGGGATGACGTCAAATCATCATGCCCCTTATGATTTGGGCTACACACGTGCTACAATGGACAATACAAAGGGTAGCGAAACCGCGAGGTCAAGCAAATCCCATAAAGTTGTTCTCAGTTCGGATTGTAGTCTGCAACTCGACTACATGAAGCTGGAATCGCTAGTAATCGTAGATCAGCATGCTACGGTGAATACGTTCCCGGGTCTTGTACACACCGCCCGTCACACCACGAGAGTTTGTAACACCCGAAGCCGGTGGAGTAACCATTTGGAGCTAGCCGTCGAAGGTGGGACAAATGATTGGGGTGAAGTCGTAACAAGGTAGCCGTATCGGAAGGTGCGGCTGGATCACCTCCTTTCTAAGGATATATTCGGAACATCTCGTAGAGATGATGAATTAACGTGACATATTGTATTCAGTTTTGAATGTTTATTTCAAACATTCAAATTAAATGATGATTGCATTAAACATTATAATTTGATATAATATTTAATTGTGATTGTTGAAAATATTATTTAAAGAAATCGTTTCTCAGACAATGAGTTGAATGAATTTAAAGCGCAGTTTACTTTCGTAAATGAGCATTTAAATTTGTGATAACGAAGAAGTATGAAAACGATTGACTAAATAATTTAAATTGTACATTGAAAACTAGATAAGTAAGTAAATAGATTTTACCAAGCAAAACCGAGTGAATAGAGTTTTAAATAAGCTTGAATTCATAAAAAATAATCGCTAGTGTTCGAAAGAACACTCACAGATTAATAACTATATTTAGATTAAGTTATTAAGGGCGCACGGTGGATGCCTTGGCACTAGAAGCCGATGAAGGACGTTACTAACGACGATATGCTTTGGGTAGCTGTAAGTAAGCGTTGATCCAGAGATTTCCGAATGGGGGAACCCAGCACGAGTTATGTCGTGTTATCGACAAGTGAATTCATAGCTTGTCAGAAGGCAGACCCGGAGAACTGAAACATCTTAGTACCCGGAGGAAGAGAAAGAAAATTCGATTCCCTGAGTAGCGGCGAGCGAAACGGGAAGAGCCCAAACCAATAAGCTTGCTTATTGGGGTTGTAGGACACTCTATACGGAGTTACAAAGGAATATGTTAGACGAATCATCTGGAAAGTTGAATCAAAGAAGGTAATAATCCTGTAGTTGAAAACGTATTCTCTCTTGAGTGGATCCTGAGTACGACGGAGCACGTGAAATTCCGTCGGAATCTGGGAGGACCATCTCCTAAGGCTAAATACTCTCTAGTGACCGATAGTGAACCAGTACCGTGAGGGAAAGGTGAAAAGTACCCCGGAAGGGGAGTGAAAGAGAACTTGAAACCGTGTGCTTACAAGTAGTCAGAGCCCGTTAATGGGTGATGGCGTGCCTTTTGTAGAATGAACCGGCGAGTTACGATCTGATGCAAGGTTAAGCAGGAAATGTGGAGCCGTAGCGAAAGCGAGTCTGAATAGGGCGTTTAGTATTTGGTCGTAGACCCGAAACCAGGTGATCTACCCATGGTCAGGTTGAAGTTCAGGTAACACTGAATGGAGGACCGAACCGACTTACGTTGAAAAGTGAGCGGATGAACTGTGGGTAGCGGAGAAATTCCAATCGAACTTGGAGATAGCTGGTTCTCTCCGAAATAGCTTTAGGGCTAGCCTCAAGTGATGATTATTGGAGGTAGAGCACTGTTTGGACGAGGGGCCCCTCTCGGGTTACCGAATTCAGACAAACTCCGAATGCCAATTAATTTAACTTGGGAGTCAGAACATGGGTGATAAGGTCCGTGTTCGAAAGGGAAACAGCCCAGACCACCAGCTAAGGTCCCAAAATATATGTTAAGTGGAAAAGGATGTGGCGTTGCCCAGACAACTAGGATGTTGGCTTAGAAGCAGCCATCATTTAAAGAGTGCGTAATAGCTCACTAGTCGAGTGACACTGCGCCGAAAATGTACCGGGGCTAAACATATTACCGAAGCTGTGGATTGTCCTTTGGACAATGGTAGGAGAGCGTTCTAAGGGCGTTGAAGCATGATCGCAAGGACATGTGGAGCGCTTAGAAGTGAGAATGCCGGTGTGAGTAGCGAAAGACGGGTGAGAATCCCGTCCACCGATTGACTAAGGTTTCCAGAGGAAGGCTCGTCCGCTCTGGGTTAGTCGGGTCCTAAGCTGAGGCCGACAGGCGTAGGCGATGGATAACAGGTTGATATTCCTGTACCACCTAACATCGTTTTAATCGATGGGGGGACGCAGTAGGATAGGCGAAGCGTGCTGTTGGAGTGCACGTCCAAGCAGTGAGATTGAGTGTTAGGCAAATCCGGCACTCTTAAGATTGAGCTGTGATGGGGAGAGGAAATTGTTTCCTCGAGTCGTTGATTTCACACTGCCGAGAAAAGCCTCTAGATAGATAATAGGTGCCCGTACCGCAAACCGACACAGGTAGTCAAGATGAGAATTCTAAGGTGAGCGAGCGAACTCTCGTTAAGGAACTCGGCAAAATGACCCCGTAACTTCGGGAGAAGGGGTGCTCTTTAGGGTGCAAGCCCAGAAGAGCCGCAGTGAATAGGCCCAAGCGACTGTTTATCAAAAACACAGGTCTCTGCTAAACCGTAAGGTGATGTATAGGGGCTGACGCCTGCCCGGTGCTGGAAGGTTAAGAGGAGTGGTTAGCTTCTGCGAAGCTACGAATCGAAGCCCCAGTAAACGGCGGCCGTAACTATAACGGTCCTAAGGTAGCGAAATTCCTTGTCGGGTAAGTTCCGACCCGCACGAAAGGCGTAACGATTTGGGCACTGTCTCAACGAGAGACTCGGTGAAATCATAGTACCTGTGAAGATGCAGGTTACCCGCGACAGGACGGAAAGACCCCGTGGAGCTTTACTGTAGCCTGATATTGAAATTCGGCACAGCTTGTACAGGATAGGTAGGAGCCTTTGAAGCGTGAGCGCTAGCTTACGTGGAGGCGCTGGTGGGATACTACCCTAGCTGTGTTGGCTTTCTAACCCGCACCACTTATCGTGGTGGGAGACAGTGTCAGGCGGGCAGTTTGACTGGGGCGGTCGCCTCCTAAAAGGTAACGGAGGCGCTCAAAGGTTCCCTCAGAATGGTTGGAAATCATTCATAGAGTGTAAAGGCATAAGGGAGCTTGACTGCGAGACCTACAAGTCGAGCAGGGTCGAAAGACGGACTTAGTGATCCGGTGGTTCCGCATGGAAGGGCCATCGCTCAACGGATAAAAGCTACCCCGGGGATAACAGGCTTATCTCCCCCAAGAGTTCACATCGACGGGGAGGTTTGGCACCTCGATGTCGGCTCATCGCATCCTGGGGCTGTAGTCGGTCCCAAGGGTTGGGCTGTTCGCCCATTAAAGCGGTACGCGAGCTGGGTTCAGAACGTCGTGAGACAGTTCGGTCCCTATCCGTCGTGGGCGTAGGAAATTTGAGAGGAGCTGTCCTTAGTACGAGAGGACCGGGATGGACATACCTCTGGTGTACCAGTTGTCGTGCCAACGGCATAGCTGGGTAGCTATGTATGGACGGGATAAGTGCTGAAAGCATCTAAGCATGAAGCCCCCCTCAAGATGAGATTTCCCAACTTCGGTTATAAGATCCCTCAAAGATGATGAGGTTAATAGGTTCGAGGTGGAAGCGTGGCGACACGTGGAGCTGACGAATACTAATCGATCGAAGACTTAATCAATTTTTTTTCAAAGTTTTGCGACGCAAAATCTTTACTTACTATCTAGTTTTGAATGTATAATCATTCACTTGTCTGGTGACAATGGCAAGGAGGTCACACCTGTTCCCATGCCGAACACAGAAGTTAAGCTCCTTAGCGCCGATGGTAGTTGGATTTACGTTCCGCTAGAGTAGGACGTTGCCAGGCAATTTCGAGACCGTAAGGTCTCTTTTTTTATGCTTAAAAAAATTATAAAGCCGTAGGTGAAAAGAAAGAATTTCTGAGCAATAAAAAAATATAAATTTCGAAGAGATTTTGAAAGAGTTTATTTAGCTTTACGAAGAGAAAGCGATTGAAGCTGATGAATTGAGGAATGAGAGCAGCGAGTTTAGTTGAGCTAAATGAGCAAACGAAAGACGATAATGAAGAAAGATGCGAGCGCTTGCCTCAAAGTAAAGTAAGTTCCTTAGCGCCGATGGTAGCAGATTTACGTTCCGCTAGAGTAGGACGTTGCAGGTCATTAAATTGAGACTATATAGAAAAAAGACAGTGAAGTAGAGAAACTACCACACTGTCTAATAAAATAAAAGAATTATTATAATTATAAAAAGTGTTCTAGAAAGAAAAATGAACACAGCTTCTTTAACACTTGTGTAAGTAGTTCTAAGATAGATTACGAAGTGTAGTTGTGAAGACTCCTAGGGGAGCAGTGCTAGTCGAAGACTACAGGCTGAGACAGCACCCCAGGAAAGCGCAACAACTTAAACGAGTGAACATCTATCTAAGAACTGCTTTACAAGACCAAGGCTCAACCCAGCCCCCTAGGCAAGCATCTCAACTTAAGTGAAATGATAATCTATTTAAGAACTACTTTAGAGACAGCGCCCCAGGAAAGCGAAACAACTTAAACGAGTGAATATCTACCTTAGCACACTTCTATTTAACTTTGCTCTTAAATCAACAATGAATATAACATTTTATTTTCATTGATATAAATATTCGAAGGATCGAAATCATGCACATTTGTTTTTAATTGATTAAGATCATCATGATTCTTAAGTTGAATGCCAATAATAACTGTACCAGTATTTTGAGATGATTTTTTCAGATATTCAAACTTAGTAATATCATCTTGTGGCCCTAGCACCTCATTCACAAACTCTTTAAGCGCGCCAGGACGTTGTGGAAAGTTTAGGATAAAGTAATGTTTCATTTCTTCATATAACAATGAACGTTCTTCAATTTCTTTCATACGATTAATATCATTGTTGCCTCCACTTACAATACATACCACGTTTTTTCTTTTAATGTTATCCTTATAAGCTTCTAAAGCAGAAACGCTTAAAGCACCAGCTGGTTCAGCTACAATTGCTTGTTTCGAATACATATCAAGAATAGTTGAACACACAGCGCCTTCATCGATTTGGACATAATCATCGACATGCTGTTTAGCAATTTCAAATGTGATGTCACCAACGCGAGCCACTGAAGCACCATCGACAAACTTATCAATATGCTCTAAAGTGACAATTTTATTGTTAACAACTACAGATTCATACATACTACTTGCTCCTGTAGGTTCTACCCCAATGATTTGAGTATGAGGGCTGAAATCATCCATATAAGTACTTATTCCTGAAATTAATCCGCCCCCGCCAATAGCAGCAAATAAATAATCAAATACAATATCATCTTCTTTAGATTGTTCTAAAATTTCTTTAGCTAATGTGCCTTGGCCTGCAATAGTATGGATGTTATTGAATGGATCTATAAACGTCATTTGATGTAATTCAGTATATTGTAATGCTTCTTTAAGACAATCATCAAAAGTATCTCCAGTAAGTACTATTTCGACATTTTCAGCTCCAAAAAACTTTACTTGATTTACCTTTTGGAGTGGAGTAGTGACTGGCATGAAGATAACTGCATTTAATCCTAATGCTTTGGCAGTATAAGCTACCCCTTGTGCATGATTGCCTGCACTAGCACAAGTGATACCTTTTGCTTGAGCTTTATGATCTAGTATAGAAATGGCATTATACGCACCTCGTAATTTAAAAGAACGAACCCACTGTAAATCTTCTCTTTTTAAATAGACGTTACAATCATATTTTTGAGAAAGATAGTGGTCATATTGTAAAGGCGTTGCTTTAACAATATTTTTAATACGTAAATAAGCTTCATCTATATCTTTTGATGTCACTGTCGTCTTTAATGTCATATTCTATCAACCCTTACTTTGTTTTTCATATTTTTCTATTAAATCTTCATATTGAAGCGTAATAGCAATATCATCTAAACCATTGACCAATTTATTCTTCCAAGTTTCATCAATATCAAAGTGAAATGACTTTTCTTGCGTTGAAACTGTTTGATTAGGGAGGTCTATTGTAATTTCAGTATGAGTTGCTAAATAATCTCTAACATCTTTATCAAGGACAATTGGTAACATACCATTTTTAGTACAATTCATATAAAAGATATCGCTAAATCCTCTGGCAATAATGATATTAAAGCCATAATCTTTTAATGCCCATGCAGCATGCTCACGACTAGAACCACAACCAAAGTTGTCACCTGTAATTAATATAGAAGCACCTTTATATTCAGGTTTATTAGGATTAAAATCTGGATTATCAGAACCATCAGGTAAGTAACGCCACTCGTCAAAGGCGAAAGGTCCAAATCCAATTTTAGTAATTCTCTTTAGATGTACTTTAGGTATGATTTGATCGGTATCGATATTATCATTAAATAAAGGAACTATTTTACCTGTATAAGTCGTAATAGGTTGCATTTCCATAATTAAACAACCACCTTTCGAACATCTACAAATTTCCCATTAATCGCAGCAGCTGCAGCCATTGCTGGAGATACAAGATGTGTTCTTGCGCCTTTACCTTGTCTACCTTCAAAGTTACGATTGCTTGTAGACGCACAATGTACACCTTCAGGAACTTGGTCTGGATTCATGCCTAGACACATTGAGCAACCTGGTTCTCTCCATTCAAATCCAGCTTCTTTAAAGATTGTATCTAAGCCCATAGCCTCTGCTTCTTTTTTGACAGTGCGAGATCCAGGGACAACGATAGCTGTAATTTTAGGATGTACTTGCTTACCTTTAACAATCTTACTAGCTTCAATCAAATCAGATAATCTTGCATTTGTACAAGAGCCTAAGAAGACATATCCTAAATCTATATCTTCTGCTTTTTGACCAGGAGATAGACCCATATATTGATATGCACGTTCATCATTAATATTTTTTATTTCTGGAAAAGGAGTATCGAAACCTACACCCATTTCTGGATTAGTTCCCCAAGTGACTTGAGGTTCTAAATTGCTGACGTCTAATTCAATCACTTTATCAAAATGCGCATCGTTATCAGTATAAAGTGTACGCCAATCATCTATACTATTCTCAAAGTTTTGAGCATATGGACGTCCTTTAACATATTCGAAAGTAATATCATCAGGTTGCATAAGTCCATATTTTGCGCCACCCTCGATAGCCATATTACAAATCGTCATTCTTGCTTCCATAGATAGTGACTTAATCGTTTCACCAGTAAATTCCAATGCATATCCAGTTCCAAAGTCGACACCATACTTGCTAATTAGATATAAAATAATATCCTTTGCATAAACACCAGAGGGTAGTGTGCCATTAATGTCTATCTTCAAATTCTTAGGTTTCGTTTGCCATAGCGTTTGAGTAGCAAAGACATGTTCAACTTCACTTGTCCCAATACCAAAGGCAATAGCTCCAAATGCACCATGTGTGGCAGTATGAGAATCACCACATACAATCGTCTTTCCAGGTTGTGTTAAACCAGTTTCTGGTCCCACCATATGAACGATACCTTGTTCATCAGAGCCCATGTCAAAGATGTGAACACCAAAATCTTTAGCATTTTTTTGAAGAGTAGTAATTTGTTTATTAGCAATTTCATCTTTAATATTAAAAATATCAATAGTGGGTACATTGTGATCAAGCGTTGCAAATGTTAAATCAGGGCGTCTTAATTGACGATTTTGTAATCTTAAACCTTCAAATGCTTGAGGAGAAGTTACTTCATGTATAAGATGCAAATCGATATATAAGAGTTGAGGTTCGCCTTCTTTACCAGTTAAGACATGCTTATCCCAAACTTTGTCAAATAGTGTTTGTCCCATATTTAAGTACTCCTCCTTTTAGTTATATTTTTCTTTTAATAAATTAAAAATATCAGATGTTTTATAATGACCATCTAAATCAGGTGTCGTTCTACCTTCTTTAATTAATGTATACACATAGTCTTCTAATTCGGTAGCGGCTTTTTCTTGATTTAAACTTTCTCTAAGACACATTGCTAAAGAGAGTATCATACCAACAGGATTAGCAATATTTTGATTTGCAATATCTGGGGCTGAACCATGAATAGGTTCGTATAATCTTGGACCTTCTAAACTAAAACTAGCTGAAGGAGACAGACCTAAAGACCCTGGTATAACTGAAGCTTCATCGCTTAAAATATCTCCAAATAAATTTTCAGTCACAATTACATCAAATTGAGATGGGTTTGTGATTAAGTGCATACTACACGCATCGACAAGTAAATGATTAAGTTCAACTTCAGGATAATCCTTGCTAACTTCAATTACTGTTTGACGCCAAAGCTTACTTGAAGCAAGTACATTTTCTTTATCCACTGAAGTTACTTTCTTTTTACGATGAGAAGCTAATTCAAATGCAACCCTAGCAATGCGTTCTACTTCTTGTTTCGTATAGGTTAAGGAATCAAGTGCTTCATGTTCATTAATATGTCTTGGTTCACCGAAATAAATACCGCTTGTTAATTCGCGTACGATGACTAAATCAGTACCTTTAACGCGTTCTTCTTTTAAAGGAGAAAATGGTGTCGTACCTTCTGTAACTTTAGTAGGGCGGATATTCGCAAATAATCCTAGAGACTTACGTAACTTTAATAAACCTTGTTCAGGACGATTGTTAGGGTCAGTCCATTTAGGTCCGCCTACAGCACCCAACAAAATTGCATCAGCTTTTTCACAAGCAACTAGCGTATCATGAGGAAGGGGAGTGCCATGTGAATCAATGGCAGCTCCTCCAAAATCAGAATTTTCTAAAGTATAAGTGAAATGATATTTCTTACTAATTAATTTCAATAGTTCTAAACTTCCGTTTAAAATTTCTGGACCAATACCATCGCCTGGTAAAGCAACAATAGAATACGTCATGACTTATTACCTTCCTTCTCAGTAGTTTCAGCTGCATATTTAGCGTGAGCTTCCACATAAGCTTTACATGAGGCTTGTAAAACGTCATGATCGATACCAATACCATTTACTGGTTGACCTTCAATAACAAGTTCAACGCGAACTTCCGCTTGAGCATCCGTACCTTCTGTAACAGATTCAATACGATAATCGATCAGTTTACTTTCTTTTTGGAAAATGCGGTCAACAGCATTGTAAATAGCAACGATAGAACCTGTGCCAATACTTGAATCTTGATATAAATGACCATGTTTATCTTTAATAACAACGACAGCACTTTGTAGGCCATTAGATACAAATTGAAGTTGTAATGTTTCAAGTTGATAAATAGCATTCTGCTCATGTTCAGAACCTTGAATAATTGCATGAATATCTTTATCTGAAACTGATTTTTTCTTGTCGGCTACGGCTTTAAATTGTTTAAATAACTCTACTTGTTCATCAGGACTAATATCATAGCCTAGTGTTTTAAGTTTTTCCGCAAAGGCATGTTTCCCTGAAAGTTTGCCTAATGGTAATTCGTTTTGACGAATACCGACTAATTGAGGTGTCATAATTTCATACGTTTCAGGATTTTTAAGCACGCCATCTTGATGAATACCTGACTCATGACTAAATGCATTTTGTCCAACGATAGCTTTATTTCTAGGAACACGAATTCCTGCATATCTAGAAATAAGGTCAGAAGTGTTTTTAGTTTCAGAAAGGACTAAGTTTGATTCAATGCCGTAATGATCGCGACGAACATATAATGCTAATGCCAATTCCTCAAGTGCTGTATTACCTGCACGTTCACCAATACCATTCACAGTACCTTCAATACGTTTAGCGCCATTTTCAATAGCAGCTAAACTATTCGCAACTGCCATACCTAAATCATCATGACAATGTGCACTATAAACTACGTTATGTTCTGATTTAACATTTTCAATTAAAGATTTAAAAATTTGACCATATTCAGTAGGATAGCTATATCCAACAGTATCTGGAATGTTGATTATACTTGCTCCAGCATCAACTGCAGTTTGCACAGATCGAATGAGAAATGCCATGTCTGTTCTAGATGCATCTTCAGGTGAGAATTGAACCACATCAAAGAATTGCTTAGCATAAGTTACGTGTTCTTTGATAGATGCAAGCACTTCTTCTTGTGTCATTTTCAGTTTGTGTTTTAAGTGAATAGGGGAGGTTGCTATAAATACGTGCACTACTGGTTTGACTGCATCTTTAGTTGCTTCGTATACTGCGTCAATATCAGATTTTTTACAACGTGCCAATCCACATACGGCAGTAGTAGTCAAAGCTTTTGAAATGGCTTGAACAGACTTGAAGCTTCCTGTACTCGAAGCGGGAAATCCTGCTTCAAGTACATCTACACCCCATTTTTCAAGCTGTTTAGCTATCTTTAAACGTTCATCAAAAGAAAAGTTAACACCAGGTGTTTGTTCTCCATCTCTTAATGTAGTATCAAAAATTTGAATATGGCTTTCCATTTTTAACATCTCCTTGTTATTTATTTTTGGATACTTTTAGATTTAATAAATGGCATCATTTTTCTTAATTCACGACCAACCGCTTCGATTTCATGACCATGTTGTTGTTCACGTAATTGATAGAATTCTTTAAAGCCATTTTCATTATCTTTAACAAAACGATTAGCAAAGTTACCGTTTTGAATATCTTCTAATACAGTTTTCATGTTATTTTTAACTTCTGGAGTGATAACACGTGGTCCAGATACATAGTCACCAAATTCAGCTGTATTTGAAATAGAATAACGAACGTTTTCCATTCCGCCTTCGTACATTAAATCAACGATTAATTTCATTTCATGTAATACTTCAAAGTATGCTAATTCTTTTTGATATCCAGCTTCAACTAAAGTTTCAAAACCACTTTGAATTAATTTATGGATACCACCGCAAAGTACAGCTTGTTCACCGAATAAATCAGTTTCAGTTTCTTCTTTGAATGTAGTTTCAATAACACCAGCACGTGTTGCACCAATACCTTTTGCATAACTTAATGCGATATCACGTGCATGACCTGAAGCATCTTGTTGTACACCGAATAATGCTGGTACAGCAGTACCTTCTACAAACGTACGTCTTACTAAATGACCAGGACCTTTAGGTGCAACTAAGAATACATCTACGTCAGCAGGGGGTTGAATAACACCAAAGTGAATGTTAAATCCGTGTGCGAAAGCTAATGCATTGCCCGCTTCTAAATTAGGTTCAATTTCATTTTTGTATACGTTACTTTGGATTTCATCTGGTAATAACACCATAACGACATCTGCTTGTTTGACTGCTTCATTAACAGGATATACGTCAAAGCCATCTTCTTTAGCTTTATCGAAAGAATGTCCAGGGCGGATACCAACGACTACATCATAACCATTGTCTTTTAAGTTTTGTGCATGCGCATGTCCTTGTGAACCGTAACCAATTACTGCAATTTTTTTACCTTGTAAAGCATCTTTTTCTACTGATTGATCATAATAAACTTTTGTCATAATATGTTCCTCCAATTTGTAACTTGCATAAAATTTTGAATATTCTTAAAATTATAGATATAAATTATCTACAATTATTGATGATAGGCATTATGTTATTAAATTATTTGTAAATGCTAGCGCATCATTTCATTAAATATAAATATTAAGCTTTAACTTCTTCAATATCGATGACGCTAATTTGTTTATTTAACTTTGCAATTAAAATTTTAAGTATAGCTTCATCTTCAATATTTGCGGTGATTAACATATCTGAAATGCCTTCCTCTGAAGAAGGTTTAACGATTAATTCACTAATATTATATTGTAACCTTACAAAAGCACTTGTAATTCGATTTAACGTACTCACTTGATCTGTAACTTTTAAATGTAACGTTCTTTTCATTCTAGACCCTCCATTTCATGATTCGCTTTACCACTAGGAATCATAGGATTAACTGGTTCAACAGGGGATACTCTAACTTCAATTAATGCAGGTCCTTCGTATGTAAAAGCTTCGTCCAATGTTGCGTGTAAATGTTTAGGATTATCAATTAAGAAACCTTTGATACCGTATGCTTCAGCCATTTTCATAAAATCAGGTTGGTCATTAAATACGGAATGAGAAAAACGTTTATTAAAGAATTTATCTTGCCATTGTTTAACCATGCCTAACGTTCCATTATTAATAAGGACGATTTTTACATTAAGGTTGTATTCAGGCAATAAAGCAATTTCTTGGTTAGTCATTTGGAAACCACCGTCACCGACGAAACAAATGACTGTCTTATCTGGCGCAGCTAATTGTGCTCTGACTGCAGAAGGGATACCAAAGCCCATCGTACCTAAACCACCACTCGTAACCCATTGGCCATAGTTTTTGAATGGATAGAATTGAGCTGCCCACATTTGATGTTGACCTACATCAGTCGTTACAATTGCATCGCCATGAGTAATCTTGCCGATATATTCAATGGCTTCTTGAGGTCTACAGAACGTCTCGTCGGCTGGCTGATATTTAAACGGATGTTTATCTTTATTCGCTAAACAATGTTTAACCCATTCAGAGTGTTCTACTGTATTTGAAAAGGTCTGCGCTAACGCTTCGAGCACTTTCTTACAATCAGCAACGATGCCTAAATTAGTTGAAATAACTTTATTGATTTCTGATTCATCAATGTCTACATGTACAATTGTCGTATTTGGAGCAAATTCATTAGGATTACTTGCTAAACGGTCATCAAAACGACTACCTAAGTTAATGAGTAAATCACATTCAGTCAATGCCATATTACTCGCATATGATCCATGCATACCGCCCATACCTAAGAAGAGAGGATTCTCATAAGGTACAGCACCTAAGCCTAATAATGTAGTGGCTACGGGTATTTGATGTTGAGTGACAAACGCTGTTAACAAGCTATTCGATTTTGAATGATTGATACCTGCTCCAGCTAAAATAAGTGGTTTTTTAGCTTTAGATAAATACTCGCATAATTGCTGAATATCAGTTTTATTTGGTTCTTCAACAACTTTATATGCAGGTAAATGAACTTCATTTTCAAGGGGAGCAGAAGATGTTAACACACCCATGTCTTTAGGGAAGTCAATGACTACAGGTCCTTTACGTCCCGAGTTAGCAACATAAAATGCTTCGTGGACAATTCTTGGAATATCATCCACATGTTTTACTTGGTAATTAGCTTTAGTAATTGGTGTAGTCATTGAAAGTAAATCTGCTTCTTGGAAAGCATCTTTACCAATACCTGGTGTTGCTACTTGACCAGTAAATACTACAAGGGGTAGTGAATCACTATAAGCATCAGTAATACCAGTGATAGCGTTTGTTGCACCTGGACCACTAGTAACGACCACGACGCCTGTTTTACCGGAAACACGAGCGTATCCTTCAGCAGCATGTGTAGCACCTTGTTCGTGACGAGCTAAAATATGTTTAATCTTGCCATCATAAAATGTGTCGTATAGGGGTAATACGGCACCTCCTGGGTAACCAAAGATGAAATCTACGCCTTCATGTAATAATGTTTCAACTAGTAATTCTGAACCAGAAAGGGGTTCATTCGAATGAGATTGTGACTCTGAAGATTGAGATTCGATTACGTTACTTTCCTTTTTATTCGTCATTGCTAACACTCCTTAATATTAAATAAGATTCTCAGGCACTTGCATTATGCCACCTGTATTTGCGCTAGTAACCAAAGCAGTGTATCGCGTTAAATAACCTGTTTTAACTTTCGCTTTAAAAGGGGGTAAAACTTGTCTACGTTGCTCAAGTACTTCATCAGGTTGATTAACGTTAAGTGTGCGATGTATTAAATCAATGGTAATTTCATCGCCATCGTTAATTAATCCTATTGGCCCACCTGAAGCGGCTTCAGGAGAAATATGTCCAACAGCGATACCTCTTGTAGCTCCTGAAAAACGTCCGTCAGTAATCAATGCTACATCTTTACCTAAACCTCTACCTACGATTGAAGAAGTAGGGGCTAACATTTCTGGCATACCTGGACCACCTTTAGGGCCTTCATAACGAATAACGACGACATGGCCTTCGCGTACTGTTTTATTGTCAATTGCTTCAACAGCTGCATCATGTGAATCAAAGCAAATGGCTTTACCAGTGAATACTTTAATAGATGGATCTACACCACCTACCTTAATAACTGCACCTTTTGGCGCTAAATTACCAAATAGTACGGATAGACCGCCTTCTTTATCGTAAGGTGCATCAAGTGGGTGAATCACTTCGAAGTTTTTAATTTCTTTACCTTCGTTATTTTCTCTCAATGTCTTGCCTGTGACTGTAATACGATCAGGGTGTAACGTGCCTTCTTTTTTCATTAATTCATTAATAATAGCCGGGCAACCTCCAGCTTCATGCACATCATGCATTGAATAAGCAGAGCTTGGTGCTATTTTGGATAAGTAAGGGGTACGTTTCGCAATTTCATTGATACGTTCTAGGTCATAATCAATTCCAGCTTCATTAGCAATTGCTAATGTATGTAAGACAGTATTTGTTGAACCACCCATTGCCATGTCTAAAGTGAAAGCATCATCAATTGCTTCTCTAGTGACAATATCTCGAGGTTTGATATCCTTTTTAATATTCTCTACTAATTTAAAAGCAGCTTCGCGAATCATTTCACGTCGTTGATCACTAACAGCCAAAGCTGTGCCATTATAAGGTAGAGCTAAACCAAGAACCTCCATTAAACAGTTCATTGAATTAGCGGTAAACATACCTGCGCATGAACCACAAGTAGGACAGGCGTTCTGTTCCATATCTAGAAATTCTTCTTTAGTAATGCTACCTTCTTTAAAAGCCCCGACAGCTTCAAACATTGAAGATAAAGTAAGTGCTTTACCTTGAGCAGAGAGACCAGCTTTCATTGGTCCTCCAGAGCAAAAATGGCTGGTACATTGGTTCTAACAGCAGCTAATATCATACCCGGTGTGATTTTATCACAATTTGGAATATAGAATACGCCATCAAACCAGTGTGCATTAATGACTGTTTCAGCAGCGTCTGCAATAATTTCTCGGGAAGGAAGTGAATAGCGCATACCAATATGGCCCATAGCTATGCCATCATCAACGCCGATTGTATTAAATTCAAATGGAATAGCTCCTGCCTCGCGTATGGCTTCCTTGGCAATATCAGCTAATTCTCGCAAGTGGACATGTCCTGGCACAATATCGATATAAGAATTACAAATTGCTACAAATGGTTTGTCCATATCTGTTGGATTTTTGAGTGCGCCCGTGGCATGTAAAAGACTTCTAGCAGGTGCTTGATGATCACCTTTTTTTATCATGTCGCTTCTCATTAAAAATTCCCCCGTCATGTTGTAAATTATAAAAATAAAAAAACGCCCCAATGTGATTGGGACGTTTATAAGTCCCATTCAATGAGAAATAGGACTTAAACTTTTAGCATATTATTAAATACTAAAGTTCCAGCCCTTCGGAGTATAATAAAATAATTAAATTATGTATTACAGCGTGTGGTTGCGTATTAAATTGAGTCATTTTAATATACTCCTTTCTAGTGAATGGTCGGTTATTTAAATTGTTAGAATTGTTTTAAAATTCGATAAATTAAATTTACTACAATGCGTTTTTTAAGTCAATACTCTTTTTTGAATTTTCTAACAATTCACAGATATGTATTTCAACTGAATAGAGAGAAATTTCCGCTAAAATTTGTTACAATTAGTAAGTTAAAATTGAGACCAACATAGCTAAATTTTTTAATTGTAAGAAATAATGAATATGTTTGTAGAAGGAATTTTCAAAATAGGAGAGAGCAAAGCAAATGATAAGTATAAAACATTTAAATGACATGAATCGTTTTGCTGGCATATTAGTTAAACATCTTGAATCAGGAGATTTAATTTTATTAAATGGAGATTTAGGCGCAGGTAAAACAACATTAACACAATTTATAGGTAAACATCTTGGCGTAAAACGAAATATTAATTCTCCTACCTTTAATATTATCAAATCGTATAAAGGTCAATCGCTAAAGTTACATCATATGGATTGTTATCGTCTTGAAGATTCTGATGAAGATTTAGGATTTAATGAATATTTTGAAGATGAAGCAATTACCGTGATTGAATGGAGTCAATTTATCGAAGATTTATTACCCGCTACGCAGTTAATTGTTAATATTAAAACTGTGAGTGAAACAGAACGTGAGATTGAATTGATTGCAAAAGGCGATCACTATTCTAAAGTTAAGGAGGAAGTAGAACGTGAATTCACTACTTATTGATACGTCTAATCGTCCGATGTCAATTGCTTTAATGGCTAATGACCAAGTTTTGGCAGAGCAGACTGTTGAAAGTAATAAAGATCACTCCAGTCAATTGATGCCAGGTATTAAAGCGTTATTTGAACAAGCGAATTTAAATAAAGAAGAATTAGATGCGATTGTAGTAGCTAAAGGTCCTGGTTCTTATACAGGTGTTAGAATCGGTGTGACTACTGCTAAAACATTAGCGTATGCTTTAAATACTGACTTATATGGCGTATCTTCATTACAGGCTTTAGCAGCGACAGTAGAAGAAACTAAAGCTCAAGAACGTTTATTAGTACCAGTGTTTGATGCTCGTCGTGAAGCGGTCTATACGGGTGTTTATCAATACGTTGATGGACAATTAAGAACCATTTTAGAAGATCAATATATTTCAATTAAAGAATTATTAGACTGGTTAAACAAACATCAGCAATCGTATTTATTTATTGGAACAGATGCTGAAAAGTTAGCAGAACAATTAAATGGTGATATCCAGGCTAATTTACCGCGTGCAGCTATAATGTATTCATTGATAGCGGAACCTGAAAATATCCATACATTTGTACCCAATTATATTAAAATGTCAGAGGCGGAACGCAATTGGTTAAACCAACAGAATCAGAATTAACGATACGAGCAATGCAAGTTGATGATGTCCCAAGTGTATTTGATATTGAACGTGAAAGTTTTAATGACAGTTCTTGGACAATTGATGCGTTTTATCATGAACTGAATGAAAATAACTTCGCAAAGTATTTTGTTATCATTTTCGAGGGTGAGATTATTGGTTATTTAGGGCTTTGGGTAGTGATTGATCAAGCACAGATTACTACCGTAGCCATTCGAAAAGATTACAGAGGTTATGGATTAGGACAATTATTACTTAAATATGTGATGGATTTCGCGAGTACAACGTGTGACATAATGAGTCTAGAAGTCAGAGTAACGAACGTTGTAGCGCAACATGTCTACACAAACTTAGGGTTCCAATTTGGAGGTAAACGTAAAAATTATTATGGAGAAGGCGAGGATGCGTTAGTTATGTGGGTGAATTTAAATGAATAATGAAACTTTAATATTAGCAGTGGAAACAAGTTGTGATGAAACAAGTGTCAGTGTTATCAAAAATGGCGATACCATATTATCAAATACAGTGTTAAGCCAAATCGAAAGTCATAAACGTTTCGGTGGCGTCGTACCTGAAGTGGCAAGCAGACATCATGTAGAAGGCATCACTGCTACGATTGAAGAAGCGCTTGTAACTGCTGATGTTACAATGAATGAGATTGATGCTATTGCTGTAACACAGGGTCCTGGTTTAATTGGAGCATTGTTAATTGGTATTAATGCTGCGAAAGCTTTAGCATTTGCTTATGACAAACCACTTATTCCGGTTCATCATATTGCTGGTCATATTTATGCGAATCACTTAGAAGAACCTTTAACGTTTCCTTTAATGGCACTTATCGTTTCTGGTGGTCATACTGAATTAGTTTATATGAAAGATCATATGAATTTCGAAGTGATTGGTGAAACTCGTGATGATGCAGTGGGTGAAGCCTATGACAAAGTCGCTAGAACGATTGGCTTACCATATCCAGGTGGTCCAGAAGTAGATAGATTAGCGGCTTTAGGAGAAGATACGTACGATTTTCCAAGAGTATGGTTAGAGAAAGATAGCTATGATTTTAGTTTTAGTGGTTTGAAAAGTGCTGTGATAAATAAATTGCATAATTTAAAACAAAAGAATGAAGAAATCAATAAAGCAAATGTGGCTACTAGTTTCCAAAATAGTGTGGTCGAAGTACTAAGTACGAAAGCAATTCATGCTTGTGAGGAATATCATGTCAATCGTTTAATCGTAGCAGGAGGCGTTGCGAGTAATAAAGGTTTACGTCAACGTTTACAAGAATTATGTGAAGACCATGATATCAAACTATCTATACCAAGCCCTAAATTATGTACAGATAATGCGGCAATGATTGGTGCTGCAGCATACTATTACTATAAAGCTGGTATTACAGCAGATTTAGATTTAAATGGTCAAAATAATATGGATATTGAAGAAGCGACAGTAGAATAATTATAGCTTAGTGTTAAGTATGATGAATGATAGATTCATGTGTACTTAGCACTTTTTTTATTATCAAATACTAAATAGAAATGATTTGAAAATGAGTAAGTCAATAGGGAACATGCGTACTTATCAACAAAATGTGAATAAACTGTGGGTAAGTAGTGCTTAACAATGTGGATATGATATTAATTTTGTGTAAAAGAAATGTAAATACAGAAAATTTGAATTGTGGATAACTAGGATAAGTCTGTGGATACTTGATATATCAGAGTTTTAAGTGTTTATAATATTGTGATTAAAAAATACAAAAAAATAACTAGAAAATTTTAAGTTATTTTCTAGTTATTTAATCTTAGGGATACTTTATAACATTTCTTGTAATTCTTCCCATTCTATCATAACTTGTTCTAATTTCTGTTCGGTCTCAGTTTTTTCATTAGCAAGTTCTGCTGCTTTGATGGGATCATTAAATATTTCAGGTTGTGTAAGTTGTTCGTCAATATGGGTTATATCGTTCTCATATTGTTCTATTTTCTCTTCACATTGCTCGATTTGACGTTCTAATTTACGTTGCTCTCTACGTTGTTGTTTTTGATTATCATAACTACTGATTTGTTTATTGTTAGAAGTTTCATCTGCACCTGTACTAACATCAGTACGTTCCGCTTCAAATGCTTGTAAGGCAGCAGCTTCTTCAGTTTTTTCAATATAGTATTGATAATCACCTAGATACATTTGGCCACCATCTTTATTTAAATCAAATACTTTATTCGCTAATTGATTGATAAAGTAACGATCGTGAGAAACAAATAGAATCGTACCTTCAAAGTGTTGTAAAGCCTGTTCTAACATTTCTTTAGAATCAATGTCCAAATGGTTGGTAGGTTCATCAAGGATTAAAACATTATCTCTTTGTAACATTAATAGTGCTAATTGAAGGCGTGCTTTTTCGCCCCCAGATAAATCGTTGATGATTTTCTTGACGTCATCTTGTACAAATAAAAATCGTCCTAATACTGCTCGGACATCTTTTTCATTCATATTAGGATATTGATCCCAAACATAATCTAAAATGGTCTTATTAGATTTAAATTCAGCTTGTTTTTGATCATAGTACCCAATTTGAAGATTAGCACCGAAGATGACCTCGCCACCTAATTTAGCTTGGCGGTTAGCAATTGTTTTAATGAGTGTTGTTTTCCCTACACCATTTGGGCCAATAATAGCGATATGATCGCCTTTAGTGACTTCGATATTTATAGGTTTGGTAATAGGTGTTTCATAACCAATTTCTAAATTGCGAATATGCATCACATCATTACCAGTGTTGCGATCAAAACCAAATTGAATATTGGCGCTTCTCGCATCCAACATAGGTTTATCAATGCGCTCCATTTTTTCTAACGTTTTACGACGACTTTTAGCCATTCCACTTGTAGATGCACGAGTAATATTTTTCTCTACAAACGTTTCGAGACGCTTAATTTCGTCTTGTTGTTTTTCATATTCTTGCATGCGCTGTTCATAATATTTATCTCGTTGTTCAATGAATTGTTCATAATTACCTACGTAACGTTTAATATCTCCAAGTGCTACATCATAAATTTGTGTCACTATTTTATCTAAGAAGTAACGGTCGTGACTGATAATGACGATGGCACCTTTAAAGTATTTTAAATAATCTTCTAACCATTTAGTCGTTTCTAAATCAAGATGGTTCGTCGGTTCATCTAGTAATAATAAATCAGGCTCACTTAACAACATTTGTGCTAGAGATAAACGTGTTTTTTGGCCTCCACTAAAGTCGTTAATAGGTTTGCTGAAATCTTCTTCTTTAAAATTAAGACCATGCAATACAGTTTTAATCTTACTTTCGTATTGATAGCCCTCAAGTTGTTCAAATTGATTAGATAGCGATTCATAGCGTTCCATATGACGTTGATAATCTTCAGTATCATAATCATTGGCATGCGTTGCTAACCAATCTGTTTCTTCTTTAATTAAACCTTCCATATTTTTAATGTGTTCAAAAGGTTTAGACATTTCTTCAAACACAGTAGATGAAGAATTAAGTGTCATTTGTTGAGTTAAATAACCCACTCGTAAATTTTTGATTTTAGAAATATGGCCACTATCATAATCTTCAGCACCAGCAATAATCTTCATTAAAGTGGATTTGCCAGTACCATTTCGACCAACGACGCCAATACGTTCGCCAGTTTTAACTTCGAAATTGACGTTAGTAAATATATCTTCACCATCGAATGACTTCGAAATGTCATTTAATTGCAACAGTATCATTCAGGTTTCACCTTTCTATTGTTTTAACAAAAGTATTTATCACAAAATAGCCTTATACATTACTCTTTATTTTACCGTATAATAAAGTTACATGAAACTAAGATATTTATTTTTAAAAAGTGTTAGGGTATAATATGTCAGTATTCATTATGGGACATAATATGATTTTAAATAAATGACTAATTGCACGCTAATTAGTTTGGATACATAGATTAAAAAGTTCAAACAAGAGGGGGACAACTTTAATGGCTCAAAATCAAGCTAAAATTCCTCGTGCAACATTGAAACGATTACCATTATATTATAGATTCGTTAACACCTTGAAGACAAAAGGAATTGATCGCGTTAATTCAAAAACTATCAGTGAGGCGCTAAATATTGAATCAGCCACTATTAGAAGGGATTTTTCATACTTTGGTGAGTTAGGGAAAAAAGGTTATGGCTACAATATTGATAGTTTATTTGAATTTTTTAAATCTGAACTTAGCGATAGTGAAGACATCCATATTGCTATAGTCGGAGTAGGGAACTTAGGAAGAGCACTTTTAACATATAACTTTTCGATTCATGATGAAATGACTATTACTGAAGCGTTCGATATTGATAAAGAAATTGTGGGTCAACAAGTCGGTGAAGTTAAAGTGCATCATATGAATGAATTACAACAAGTACTTGAAACACAAGATATCAATGTTGTTATTCTTACTACACCTGAAAAGGTAGCCCAAAGCGTCGTAGATCAACTAGTTGAGGCTAACGTCAAAGGAATATTAAATTTCACGCCTGCTAGAGTAGATGTGCCAAATACCGTTCAAGTCCATCACATTGATTTAGGTATTGAATTACAATCACTTTTATTCTTCATGAAAAACTATTCAAATCAATAAATATTATTCAGAAATCATTCTTTTGTGCAGAAGAATGATTTTTTAATTTCAATAAAATTAATTTCAAAAAAATGTTATTGATAATTAATTGTTAATCTATTATAATACCTTAGTAAATCAATCGGGAAAGGATGTAATTGAATTTGGTTTGGATGATTATTAGTGGCCTAATCGTTGGGATTTTATTAGGCTTTGTCATGCAACGTACACGTTTCTGCTTAACAGGTGGTTTTAGAGATATGTATGTGCAAAAAAATAATAAAATGTTTTATGCTTTATTAGTAGCAATCACTGTCCAAAGTATTGGACTTGTAATATTAACAAGTTTAGGATTAATCGCAATTCCTTATGATACATTTCCTATTTTAGGGACTATTATTGGTTCCTTCATTTTTGGAATAGGTATCGTTCTAGCAGGCGGATGTGCAACTGGAACTTGGTACCGAGCTGGAGAAGGATTAATTGGAAGCTGGATTGCTCTCGTTATGTACGCAGTTACTGCTGCAGTCACTAAAACAGGTGTCTTACTTCCAGTGATGAATTGGATTAACAAACCTACGAAAGTGAATACAAGTATGGCTCAAACTACAGGTATTCCAATGTGGGTGTTAACGATTGTTTTAACTGGTATTACATTATTTGTCGTAGTGAAAACGTTACGTAAGCCTAAACCTAAAATGGCTGTACCGAAACTTAAACAAAAATATACAGGTATTAGACACTATTTATTTGAGAAACGTTACCATCCGTTTGTAGCGGGTATCGCGGTTGGTCTTATAGCATTTATCGCTTGGCCAATGAGTATGTCAACGGGACGTAATCATGGATTAGGCATTACAACACCTTCTGCTAATTTAATTACATTCTTAATTACAGGTGATACAAAATTAGTAGATTGGGGCGTTCTATTAATATTAGGTATCTTCTTAGGATCATATATTGCTGCAAGAGGTTCCCATGAATTTAAATGGCGTTTACCAGATAAACGTACTATCAGAAATAGTGCAATTGGTGGTATTTGCATGGGATTCGGTGCCTCAGTTGCAGGCGGTTGCTCAATTGGTAACGGCTTAGTAGAAACTGCAGTTATGTCTTGGAAAGGCTGGATAGCATTAGCATCTATGATCTTTGGTGTATGGTTCATGAGTTATTTCATTTTTGTAAGACCGATGAAGAAATTACAACAACAAACTACACCGAAGCAAACAAAATCTGCTTCTACTTCTAAACAGCCTCAAACAACGTAAAAAGAATGGATTGGAGGAATAATAATGTTATACGAATTAGGTACAGTGGGCATGGTATGTCCATTCCCATTAATTGAAGCTCAAAAGAAAATGCAAACACTTGAAAATGGTGATGAATTAAAAATAGATTTCGATTGTACCCAAGCGACTGAAGCCATTCCAAACTGGGCAGCAGAACAAGGTTATCCAGTAACAAACTATGAACAATTGGATGATGCTTCATGGACAATTACAGTACAAAAAGCATAAGTAAATTCAAATAGAATAGGCTTTTAACTCATACAGATCAACCTCTTTTGTTATATTATGTAACATATTGTGTCATTTTATCTTACGAATTTTTGCCATATTGAAAAACTAACATTATGATGTTTTCAAAGGAAGTGGTAATTATGAAGATGGATGACACAATTTTTTTATTTCTTTGTACTTTACTCGTGTGGGTAATGACACCGGGATTAAGTTTATTCTACGGTGGTCTCGTACAATCTAAAAACGTACTGAACACAGTAATGCAAAGTATGGCAGCGATGATTATCGTAACTTTCACATGGATAACATTCGGTTTTACATTAAGTTTTGGATCTGGAAATGACTTAATAGGAAACTTTGATTTTATAGGTTTACAACATGTAGGTTTTGCGATTAATCAAGATTTAAGTCCGCATGTTCCGTTTGCCTTATTTATGTTATTTCAAATGATGTTTTGTACTATTGCGGTCTCAATTTTATCTGGTTCCATTGCGGAACGTATGAGATTTATTCCGTTTACAATTTTCATCATTATATGGGTTATCGTTATTTATAGTCCAGTGGCACACTGGGTTTGGGGTGGCGGTTGGATAGGTAAGTTAGGCGCATTAGATTACGCCGGAGGAACTGTTGTACATATTACTTCAGGGGTATCAGGACTTATCTTAGCCATTATGATTGGTAATGGTAAAAAAATCGAAAAAATTCAGCCCCATAATTTATTAATCACATTAATTGGTGGTATTCTCGTTTGGATGGGATGGTATGGATTCAATACTGGTAGTGCCTATGCATTTAATGATGTTGCATTAGCTTCATTTGTAAACACTGTAATTGCAGCTAGCGGCGGTGCTTTCAGTTGGTTAGTTCTAGAATACATAGTAACGAAAAAACTTAGCCTCCTTGGATTATTATCAGGGGTCCTTGCAGGATTAGTAGCTATTACTCCTGCGGCAGGATATGTAAGCTATTTAAATGCATATATCATTTCAAATTGCGGTGGTATCGCATGCTACTTTGTTATTAACATTATTAAAGAGAAGTTCAAATATAATGACACATTAGATGCGTTTGGTATTCACGGTGTAGGCGGTGTAGTTGGAGCAGTGCTTACCGGCGTATTCCAATCTCACGCTGTTAATGGAGATATAGACAATGGTCTTGTATACACTGGTAATATCCATGCAGTGTTCGTGCAATTTATTGCAGTAGTAGTGGTTGTTATTTATACCATTTTTGTAACTTGGGTTATTGGAAAAGTGTTACAACACCTGATGCCATTAGCAACTACTGAAGAAGAAGACGAAACAGGATTAGATGAAATTGTTCACGGTGAGAAAGCATACTTTTACGGTGAGCTTAATAAATTAAATAAAAGATATTAATATATATTTTGAAACAGCCTATCCCTAAGTTGAAAATTAGTATTTTAAGCGATTACAATTGTGATAAAATATATCTTAAATGGCTACAAATTTAGGTGATTAAATTAATGAAAAATATATCAGATATCGCAAAATTAGCGGGAGTCTCTAAAAGCACAGTCTCCCGCTTTTTAAATAATGGGTCTGTAAGTGCAAAAACAAAAGATAAATTGAGTCGTATTATTGCAGAACATGATTATCAACCTAATCAATTCGCTCAAAGTTTACGTGCGAAACATACAAATATTATTGGAGCAATCATTCCACGCATGAACTCTCATGCAGTAGATGAAACCGTTAAAGGCATTGTAAGTGTGTGTCAGCAGCACCAGTATCAATTACTGTTAAATTATACAGGATTAGATATTAATGCTGAGATTGCAGCACTTGAAACCTTTTCAAGAAGCAAGGTGGATGGCATTATACTCATGGCTACAACGTTAACTGCTCAACATCTTGAAGTAATACAAAAAATCGATGTGCCTATTATTCTTGTGGGACAGTCGCATAAACACATGCATAGTATCGTTCACGATGATTATCAAGCAGGATACTTAGTGGGGGAAATGATTGGTCAACAGCAACTTCAAAATCTTTGTTTCTTTGGTGTTACGGAAGATGATATTGCTGTGGGGATAGAACGTAAACAGGGCTTAATTGAGGCGCTTAAGCAATATCATATTCATCCTCAAATATTTGAGACTTCATTTAAGTATGAAGAAGCGAAACGTGATGTTGCAGAAATGCTTCAAACTATGCCTCGGATGGATGCACTTATTGGTGCGACTGATTCGATTGCTTTAGCGATACATAATTATTGTGTCCAAACCGATTATGCTAAACAAATGCCATCTATCTATGGATTTGGTGGTGATCCGATGACGCAATTGGTATCCCCAGAGATTATCACAGTTAAATTTAATTATTTTGAAGCGGGAACACAAGCTATGAAACAGTTACATGATTTAATTTTTTCGGAAAAGGAAGCATCAAAAACGCTCATTTCTGTCGAATTATAAAATAAATATTTAAATGTGGGACCGATACCAATAGAAATGATAAAATGAAATAAACAATAATCTCTATCATTGGAGGGATAACATGGCTGAATGGTCAAGAGAAGAACGTTATCGTCGTTTAGAGGACGTTGAATCAACACAATTAGAAGACTTAAAACATCAAGTCGCATCATCTAAATACCGTCAAACATTTCATATTCAACCTGAGACAGGACTGCTTAACGATCCAAACGGTTTAATCTATTTGGATGGCAAGTATTATATTTCTCATCAGTGGTTTCCTTTAGGTGCTGTTCATGGTTTGAAATACTGGTTTAATTATACTAGTAATGACCTAGTAACTTTCGAGCCTCAAGGCCCAGTACTTAAGCCTGATACGGTATATGATAGTCATGGTGTTTATAGTGGGAGTGCCTTTGAACATGAGGGGCAGTTATATTATATGTATACTGGTAATCATCGCGATGAGCATTGGGAGCGCTATGCTAGTCAAATGATAGCCAAAGTAGATAAGGATGGTACAGTTCACAAATTTGAAAAGCCTGTCATTGCACACCAACCTGAGGGCTATACAAGTCATTTTAGAGACCCTAAAGTATTTGAACATGATGGTGAGTTCTATGCTATCATTGGCGTCCAAAATAACAATGAATTAGGTCGGTTTTTACTATATAGAACAGTAGAACGTCAACTGGAGCATTGGGAATTTGTAGGTGAGCTTCACACTAGTTTGGAAGATTTCGGCTACATGTGGGAATGCCCTGATTACTTCAAATTAGATGGGGAAGATGTCATTTTATTTAGTCCTCAAGGTCTAGATGCCAAAGGAGATAAATTTAGAAATATTTATCAGTCCGGTTATATGATTGGCGAATTAGATTTTGATTCTCTAAGTTTTGAACATAATGAATTTATTGAATTAGATAATGGATTTGATTTTTATGCGCCACAAACATTTGTTGATGAACATGGCAAACGCATATTAATTGGATGGATGGGCTTGCCAGAAATTAATTATCCAACTGATTCAGAAGGATGGGCACATTGTTTAACGATTCCTCGTGAATTATCTGTTGAAGAGGGTAAGTTGAGACAACGTCCTCATCAAGCGCTTGAGAAGTTACGCACGAACAAAGAAACTGCATTAGGTTATGCTGATAAATTTTCCCGTATGTTACATCCTTATGAAGGCACGCATTATGAATTAAATATTGAAATTTTGGAAAATGAAGCATCAGAAATCTATTTTGAATTACGTACTTCCAAAAAATGTTCAACTCTGATTACATACAATACGAGAGAACAAAAAATCACATTAGATCGTTCAGAAAGTGGTTTGTTACCGGATAATGTAACAGATATGACGCGTAGCACTATTTTAGATACGCCACTTACAAATTTACAAATTTTTGTAGACACATCGAGTGTAGAAATATTCTGTAACGATGGCGAACGTGTACTTACATCGCGAATTTTTCCAGATGAAGCAGCAACAGGAATTAAAACATCTACTATGTCAGGACAAGTATATTTACAATTTACGAAATATGAACTTAAAGGTGAGAGATAAATGAGAAAATTATATGCACTAGGCGAAGCATTAATAGATTTTATTCCTAATGTCACTAACTCTGAATTGAAAGACGTCACTCAATTTAGTCGTCAAGTAGGGGGCGCACCCGCGAATGTTGCGAGTGTGACTCAAAAACTAGGCGCTAATGCTGAAATGGTAACACAACTTGGTCACGATGCATTTGGCGATATTATTGTAGAAACGTTAGACCAACTTGGCGTAGGTACACAGTATATTAGAAGAACTAACGAGGCGAATACGGCACTAGCATTTGTAAGTCTAAAAGAAGACGGGCAACGTGATTTTTCATTTTATCGTAAGCCCTCAGCAGATATGTTATATCAACCATCTTACTTAGACGAAATTACAATTTCAGAACATGATATTTTACATTTTTGTTCAGTCGATTTAGTAGAAAGTGAGATGAAAGCGTCTCACAAAGTAATGATTGATAAATTCGAAGCTGCCAATGGTATCGTTGTTTTTGATCCAAACGTAAGATTACCATTATGGGATAGTGCAGAGGCATGTAAAGCGGCGATTCAAGAATTTATTCCTAAAGCACACGTTATTAAAGTCTCTGATGAAGAAATCGAGTTCATTACTGGTAAAGCAGATGAATCAGAAGCGATTCAATCATTATTTACAGGTAATGTTGAAGCAGTCATTTATACACAAGGTCCTAAAGGAGCTACCATTTTCTTGAAAAATGGGGAAACTATTCATCACGACGGTTATAAAGTGAAAGCAATTGATACAACTGGTGCAGGAGATGCCTTTATAGGAGCGGTAATTAGTAGAATGTTAAATAGTTCAACAACTGATATTACGGCACTATTTGAACAGGAAGGTCACAACATACTTAAATTCAGTAACTTAGTAGCAGCTAAAGTGACGACTCAATATGGTGCGATTGAAAGTATCCCTACACTAGAAGAAGTAACGAAAGATCTTAAGTAGATAATATATAAGCACCAACTATGACAAATGTCATCAGTTGGTGCTTTTGTATGTCTATATTTTTTTTACATTACGAACGGAAGCGTAACAATGTTCACCATTTTTAAAGTTAACGATACGTTCTTTTGAATCGATTGATTCGATATTGTGGCGATTGACGACAAAACTGTTATGACATCTAAAGAAGCGGTCATCTAACTGAGCAAGTTCTTTAAGATTGCCATAAAATTCAATTTGACGGTTATCTAGATGTGCAATTAAGCGATGTGACTTAGTTGATGATTCAAAGAACATCACATCATCATATTGTACATAAATAGAATTGCTACCACGTTTTAATTCGATCGTTTCTACATTACTTTCTTTTGAAAGTAACTTTAAGCGTGTATGCGCAGTTTCTAAACAATCGATAATTCTTGTTTTTAACTGACTAGGGTCATCTTTGAAAATAAAATCCATCGCAGATACTTTATAAACAAATGTTAAATAGGTTAATTCGCTATGACTTGTCACAAAAATGATATTGCCAATCGGGTCATATTTACGGATTTCACTACCTAATTTAATACCGTTCATATCGGCTTCTAATTGAATATCTAAGAAATAGCAACCTACATCATTCATTTCTTTCGATTGCTCTATAACCTCATAAGGATCATCTGTAGCTAACGCAATTTCCATTGGTTTTTCCTCAATCATTATATAATTGTTAATAATTGAAACCATATTTTCACGTTGTTTTTCATCATCTTCACAAATGAATATTTTCATCATTACACATCCTTATGACATATTATTTATAATTTCTACTTTTTGAATGAAGTAGCCATTTTCAATGGTTGTATCAAGTAACACATTTTCAGTAGAATCCGTAATTTCTTTTAATGTTGATAAACCTAAACCTCGATTCTCTCCCTTAGTTGAAAAGCGTTCTTGGAACAATTCATGAATACGAGGCATATCTTCTTTACATTTATTCATCACAATAAACATAACCGAACTTTCAGTGTTTATGAAAGCAATTCGAATTAAAGCATCCTCTAAATCCTCAGAAGCTTCAATGGCATTATCAATAATAATTCCAATAATTCGGCTTAAATCAATCGTATTCATTTCAATATGTTCTACTAATTCAGGCACTTCAATACTAATAGGAATATTCTTCTCTTGAGCTTGAAGAATTTTAGTAGTTACTAAACCTTTAATAGCACGAACCTTTAAGTTCTCTGTGCCATTAATTTTAATCGATTTCATTTGAAGATTATCCTTCATTGGCACAATATTTTCATTAAAGTATTGTCGTAAACCAGTCATATCATCTTCACGAATATACTCAGACATCGTCGTTAAAATATTAACGTAATCATGTCGAAACTTACGCATCTCATTGTTAATCGATTCAATTTGTAACGTGTATTCATAATACGTTTCAATTTCCTCCATATTACGCTTGTAGCGAAGTTCTTTGATAGTGTAATTTGATATTAACACTATTAATAATGAGAAAAAGAATATAATACCGATAAATATCAAACCATACATTTTTAAAGAAGCATCGCTTAGATTAGAAGTGTGCGAATAAATATATAAGATTATACATGAAAGTATGAGTACTATTGAAATTACTGTTAAATAAGTCTTATTTATTGATAAGTATGATTGCATCAACTTATTAATTAAAAACCTAACTGAATAAGCTAATATTAATGTGATAAGAAGAAATATCAATAAATATGAAAAAGAAATAATTAAAGAATTATTAGTCAAATTCTCAACTACAACAACTAGGAAAAAGCCTATAAAATTACTTAAAAACATTAAAATAGCACTACTTAAAACAGTTATAAGTGAATAAAGTTTTACTTTAGTATATAAAAAAATTCCGCAACCGATTAGTAAATATAATATTGATATACTTCCAAAAAAGTAAAATAAAAAACTCGAAGGGATCATAACCAATAAAATAATGGAATAATCCCTTAAAGTAAATTTAATATTTAAAATTATTTTAGCTGTCAAAAATAAAAGAAATCCCTGAAAAAATGCTAAGGGTACATTAGTTAATATATCCATTTCATTTCACACTTTCTAAAAAGAAATAAACTAACACACTTCAAAAGATAAATTTAGTCATTTATTTTAGTTAATTCTTCAGGAACTTCAGGTTCATCAAAATATGAAGCACATGGTGTATATGTTGCAATAGTACCGATTGTTTCTAAAATGATTGTGAAGAGTTTAATAACTAAACTAGTAATCAATGTCATAATTTTTTGTCCTCCTTAGGAAAAAAGAATGGTAATAGGGTAAGACTTTCAAGTGTTACACCTAATAAAATAAGTTGCTTATATGGCTCAGAAACTATTAACGAAATAATTATCAATAGTATTGTAAGAAAGATTGATAATAATTTTTTTCGTTTTATTAGATGAGATGGTATAGGTTGTTTCTTAGTTGCAGCTGGAGCATAATAAATAATCAGTAAAAGTGCAATTAAGGCAACCGTATACATTATACCCAAATTTATTGAAAAATAGACAACGAGCCAAGGTAAACCAACAAATAAAATTAAATTTTGAACATGACACAGCAATGATGATTTAGCATGTGCACCATGTGCATAATGTCTAATTAAAAAATAACTAACGTGTGTAATTAAAGTGTATAGAAATGTATGGAATATGATTGCAGCACCATATGTCACAATTGTCTTTGCTAGATTACTTACTACAACTTGTAACCCTAATCGTACTTTTAAAAACTGTATATGATCAAGGTTATTCTTTCGTTGTAAGTATGAAGCAAAGCGCTCAATTTGTTTGTCAATTGCTTTCAATATTGTGCCACTCTCCTTAAATCAATTATACAATTTTGTGCAACCAGTCTGTAATTCATTGCTTAACTGTTCAAAATTAATACTTAACTGTTGTATTTAAAATACATGTAATATTTTAACATATAAAAAGATACAGTTTAGTATAAAAAATTGCAAGTTAAGAAGTTTTCGAAAAAATGTGTGGAGTATGTGTTTTAATATAGTCATATCACAGAGATGTGATAACAACTTAATAATCTTAGTCTTTAAATTTAATAGTTATTGTTTTATTGGCAGTAAAGGATGATGATTTTGTTTGTAGTTGCGAAATCATTTATCTTGCCCCAAGTTGGAAGGAGTGTTTGTGTAGCTGTAGTTAAGCTTCATAATTGATAATGGCAGAATCTACATTGTCAATTTAGTAAATTCTCTTAGTAGAAGTAATTTAACTTTGTTTTCTTCGTGTAGTTAATTTATTCATTAGTAAGCCATCCCAACTTATTAATGAATATTTATTAAAAAGTGACTGAAGTGTTAGACTCAGTCGAGAATGATTAACTTAGCTATTAAATGTAATAGAAGGTAATGATTCTCAACGATAAAAGCTATCGTAACATCATTTGTATAAAATGATAATTTTTCATAATTAATAACATCCCCAAAAAGATTGAAAAATAACTGTAAAAAACATTCCCTTAATAAAACATAAGCCGTGAGTCTCTCCCAAGCTCACGGCTTTTTATGTTGTTATAACACAAAATTATTTATATAGTTCTAATCTTAAATTTCCAAAGACTGGAATATTCTTACGTTGTTGTTCTACTTCATCTAAATCAATATCTATTTCAATACTTTCTTCTTCTTGACCAAGTTCTGCTAGTATTTCTCCATTAGGATTAATTACTATTGAGTGACCGGCATAGTCTGTGTTTCCATCATTACCCGTACCATTGCAGGCAATAATAAACATATCATTTTCAATAGCGCGTGCTTGTAATAAAGCTCTCCAATGATTTAAACGTGGAGTAGGCCATTGTGCTACATAAAAGCCAATTTGTGCGCCTTCACGTGCTGGGTATCTAAGCAGTTCAGGAAAGCGTAAATCATAACAAATGATTTGAGTTGCGATAACACCTGAAGAAAGTGTGAATGGTTCAGGAACTGTTTTTCCGCTTTCTAAGAATTCTGGTTCATTTAACATAGGTACTAGATGAACTTTGTCGTATTTATTAATTCTTTGACCTTCTTTTGAAACTGTGAAAGCTGTGTTATATACTTTGCCATTTCGACTATTTGATACTGACCCAGCTACAATATCTACATTATAGGTTTTAGCAAGTGTTTGAATAAAAGGGAAACTTCTAGCTAATTCTTTATCCGCTTTATTTGATAATTCATCTAAAGCATATCCATTATTCCACATTTCAGGTAAGACAACGACTTCGGTATCTTCGTTTAATTCTTTCTCGAACCATTGTTTTATTTTCTGTTCATTTTTCTCAGCATTTCCGTATTCAACATAAAATTGAAATAATTGAATTTTCATTATATCGCTCCTCATCCCTGTGATTATTTTTAATGTACTAAAATAATTAAGGAAAATCAAAAAAGAGCAAGTTAGAATAATATTGTCTAACTTGCTCCCAAAATGGTAATTATTTTTTAACGATAAAACGTTGATCAGTTGGTTGTATTTCTTTATCAGCTGCTTCTTCACGAATATCGCCAAATGGCATTTGAGCAACTAATTTCCATGAAGCTGGGATATCAAATTCTTGTGTAGTAATTTGATCAACTAATGGATTATAGTGTTGTAATGATGCGCCGATACCTTTTGAACTTAATGCAGTCCAAATTGCGAATTGATGCATGGCATTAGTTTGTACTGACCAGTTTGCAAAGTTATCAGCGTAACTTGGCATTTTTTCTTGTAATGCTTTAACTACATCTTCATCTTCGAAATAAAGAATTGTGCCGTAAGAATGTTTGAAACCTTCAATTCTTTGATTTGTAGGTTCAAAGTCACGGTCTGGACCCATAGTATCTTTTAATACAGTTTTTGTATTATCCCAGAATTTTCTGTGATTATCGTTTAATAATAATACAATACGAGTTGATTGAGAGTTAAATGCTGAAGGCATATATTTAATAATATGTTCAATTAATTCTTCTAATTCTTCGTCGCTAATAGAAATTGACGTTTCTGTTTTATAAATTGTACGTCGGTTTTCGATTTCTTTTAAAAATGGCTTTGTATTTTCTTTATCAAATAAACCCATATCCATGTCTCCTTTGTTTTAAGTAATACAAGTTTAGTATAAATATTATACTTCAATAAGTAAAATAAATATAACAAAAAATTTCAAAAGTATTAATATTCTTTATCATTCTTCTTATTTCCATGCATAAGACAATCATATTCCTTATACTAGAAGTGATAAGAGAAAGAAGGAGGTGACGATTGGTGAAAAAGAAATTAGCCCATGTAACTATACTTCTAACTTTAGGGACGTCGTTAGTTGGCCCGCACGTTCATGCAGAGGAAACATCTAATGAAACAGTAGAAACCGAGAATACACAAGAAGATGTAAACACTTCACAATCAGATGCAGATTCTAAAAATGGAAATGCTTCAAATAATGATAATAGTGGTAGTCATTCGGAACCGCCTTTTCAAGAAAAAGAAACTGATGAAGCTAAAAATCATGATGAATTAAATCATACAGAAAGTGAAGAAGTTCCAGTCGAAGAGAAGTCGGATGAAGTGGATTCAAAAGAAGAGTCATCATCTCATTCGGAATCGTCTGAGGAGCCCCCTAAATCTGAAGATGATTCAAATCAGTCATCATCAGAAGAAAATGTTGATCAATCTAATGAAGATGAAACAGCGAATACTAATGAACATTCAGAGGCCGATGATGGTAATAATGATGTAAACGATGGGAATAATCAAGATAATCAAAGTGAGGATTCAAAAGAGGATATTCCAGATACCGATGAGGATGGTAGCGATGAGAAACCTCATGATGATGACGGTGATAATGGAAGCACTGAAAAACCTCACGATGAAGATAATGATAGCGAAAGTTCTGAAGATAATTCTAGTAAAGATGATAATGAGGATAAAGATGATTCCTCTCACTCTTCATCAGAACATGATCAAACGGACGATTCTAATGAGGATTCTAATAATGAAGATCAAAGCGAAGCGCCCTCACATCAAGATGAAGACTCACAGGACTCACCATCAAATCACAACGAGAATTCACATGTAACACCGTCAAATCAAGATGACGATTCGCAAGAAAACCAACATCAATCGAAACCTTCTAATAATAATGATAAAGGTCAATCGGATTCTTCAGACTCATCTCGCGAAACGAATGGTCAACATAAAGGGGACTATGGCAATAGTCATAAACATGATTCAAACTGGAATAATAATCAGGCACATTCGGGACAGTCTACTCAAAATGCGTCTCATCAATCGTCTAGTAATAGTAATGATTCACAATCAAAACCGCATCAATCGTCTAATAGAAATGAGGGCTATAACTATCAAGACAATGATAAGCGCAAAGGAGAACCTAATCATCAAAATGTCTCTGATGCGATGATTCACCAGATATATCCTAATAAGAATACTAAGCATAGTTCTCAAACAGATGATCACTATACTTCATCTAGTCAGTCGAATATGCATCGTCAATGGCATTACGGCGAGTCTACGATTAATGACCGCCACTATAATGAGCATCATTTCGATGAGCAATATGTAAACGATGATAATAATTATACTAGTCGAAATAATAAGTGGACATCATTGTTACACAGATTCGATACCCTTGCGACAGGTTCATATAAATATAATCCATTTATTATTAATCGTGTTAATCGCTTAGGTGAAAATGAGGGGACCGTCACGGATCAAGATTTTTATAGGCTCTTTCGAAAACAAACATTTAACAATGAATATTTAAATAACTTGCAACGAAAATCAAATTATTTTAGATTTGAATATTTTAATCCTCTTAATGCCAAAGATTATTATAAAAATCTAGATGAACAAGTATTAGCATTAATTACAGGTGAAATTGGTTCAATGCCTGATTTGAAAAAACCAAGTGATAAACATTCAAATGAAGATGAAGCGGATATTCATAGTCATAAAAAGATAATTGAATCTAATGACGATGAAAAAAGTGAAACAAAAGAGAAATATAATTTTGATAAAATAAATATTACTTTAATTAGTAGTATCATTGTTATTTTTTTAGGCGTAATAGGTCGCTATTTATTTAAGCTTCTAAAAAATTAAATAATACAAATTAACGCATCTAATCACTCGTCTTTTAATTAAATAAAGATTTGAGTATTAGATGCGTTTTAAATTAGATTAAAATAAAAACTGTAAAATAAAATTAGTTTGATGTTGTATGTCTTTAACTGCATCACTAAAGAAGAATTGCATGAATACAACAAAGCCATTTTGCATCATATGAATAATGATTGGTACAGCAATACGCTTAGTGAATACATAAGCTAATGAAAAAATCATACCCATACCAAAGTATATTAATAAAAATTTAATGTCATTATGTGCAATTGCAAATAATAATGAACTTATAATAGATGCTATTAGAAAGGCAACGATACGGTTACCTTTAATTTTACTATATAGTTCTCCAAATATAACTTTACGGAATACGTATTCTTCGAGGATAGGTCCGACAATAGAAATCAATACGATAAACACAGGAAGTTGTTTAGCAATCGCCATTATTCTCTCTGTGTTAGGGCTTTGTTGTGGTTTGCCGAAGATCCACATATTGATGATGCCAGCAATAACTTGATAAATCATTACGATACAGAATCCTAATAGCGCCCAAGGAATAATATAGCGTTTATATTCTTTATGACCTTGTTCTATCGTGTTAGGATTTTTAATGATTGAATTTAACCATATAATTAGCACGGCTGCTATGATAAATAGAATGACTTGTGTATATACGCCTGCTCTGGCTAAAGCCATTCCAGATAGATGACTAAACATTGGCGTCTTTTCCAAGAAAAGTGGTAAAAACTGTGCCAATGCATAAATCAGTAGTGTTAAAAATGCCACCCAAATTCTTGCCATGTTAAACCTCCATATAATTATCAGTAATTACTATTCTATCGTAAATATAAGGGATGTACAAAAATTAGAAAAATCATATTACTTGAAAAATTGACCAACTTTGATTATTATAAAAATTAGATTAGCACTCAGCTTATTTAAGTGCTAAAAAGAGACCTATTAAGGGAGGAACAATCATGCTTAAACCATTAGGAAGTCGTGTGATTATCGAAAGAAAAGAACAAGAACAAACAACTAAAAGTGGAATTGTGTTAACAGATAGCGCAAAAGAAAAGTCAAATGAAGGCGTAGTAATCGCTGTAGGCTCAGGCCGTGTCCTTGACAATGGTGAAAAGATTGCTCCAGAGGTTAAAGAAGGCGACACAGTTGTATTCCAAGAATATACTGGCACAGAAGTTAAACGTGGAGACGAAACATATTTAATTTTAAATGAAGAAGATTTACTAGCAATCATTGAAAAATAAAAATCAATAATATTAATGATAAAAATTAAAATTTTACGGAGGTCAAATAATGGCTAAAGATCTTAAATTCTCAGAAGACGCACGTCAAGCAATGTTACGTGGTGTAGATAAATTAGCAAACGCAGTTAAAGTAACTATTGGTCCAAAAGGCCGTAACGTTGTATTAGATAAAGAATATGTAGCACCTTTAATTACAAATGATGGTGTGACAATCGCTAAAGAAATTGAATTAGAAGATCCTTATGAAAATATGGGTGCTAAATTAGTACAAGAAGTAGCGAATAAAACAAATGAAATTGCTGGTGACGGTACGACTACAGCAACTGTTCTAGCACAAGCGATGATTCAAGAAGGACTTAAAAACGTGACAAGCGGCGCTAACCCTGTAGGTTTACGTGAAGGTATTGATAAAGCAGTTAGAGTAGCTGTTGAAGCGTTACATGATATTTCTCAAAAAGTTGAAAATAAAAATGAAATTGCGCAAGTAGGTGCTATTTCAGCAGCTGATGAAGAAATTGGTAAATACATTTCTGAAGCAATGGATAAAGTAGGTAACGATGGTGTTATCACTATTGAAGAATCAAATGGTTTAGACACTGAATTAGAAGTAGTAGAAGGTATGCAATTTGATAGAGGTTATCAATCTCCATACATGGTAACTGATTCAGATAAAATGATTGCTGAATTAGAAAGACCATATATCTTAGTGACTGATAAAAAGATCTCATCATTCCAAGACATTTTACCTTTATTAGAACAAGTAGTTCAATCAAGTCGCCCAATTTTAATCGTTGCTGATGAAGTAGAAGGCGATGCGTTAACTAATATCGTATTAAACCGTATGCGTGGTACATTTACTGCAGTGGCAGTTAAAGCACCTGGTTTCGGTGATCGTCGTAAAGCAATGTTAGAAGACTTAGCCATTTTAACTGGTGCTACAGTTATTACTGACGACTTAGGTTTAGAATTAAAAGATGCTTCTATCGATATGTTAGGTAGTGCAAATAAAGTTGAAGTGACTAAAGATAACACAACTGTTGTTGATGGTGACGGTGATGATAACAGCATCGATGCACGTGTCAGCCAAATTAAAGCACAAATTGAAGAAACTGATTCAGACTTTGATAGAGAGAAATTACAAGAACGCTTAGCTAAATTAGCTGGTGGTGTTGCTGTCATTAAAGTAGGCGCAGCTTCTGAAACTGAATTAAAAGAGCGTAAATTACGCATTGAAGATGCATTAAACTCTACACGTGCCGCTGTAGAAGAAGGTATCGTAGCAGGTGGTGGTACTGCTTTAGTAAACATTTATAATAAAGTAGAAGAAATTGAAGCTGAAGGCGATGTTGCTACAGGTGTCAACATTGTGCTTAAAGCTTTATCAGCGCCAGTTCGTCAAATCGCTGAAAATGCTGGACTTGAAGGTTCAGTAATTGTGGAAAGACTTAAAAATGCTGATACTGGTGTTGGTTTCAACGCTGCTACAAACGAATGGGTAAATATGCTTGAAGAAGGTATCGTAGACCCTACTAAAGTAACACGTTCAGCATTACAACATGCGGCAAGTGTAGCTGCTATGTTCTTAACAACTGAAGCGGTTGTTGCGACAATCCCAGAACCTGAGAAAAATGATCCAGGTATGGGCGGCATGCCAGGCATGATGTAAAATCATCATTATCAACTTGTATATTTATTGATTAAATCGAAGGTTTGTTTTCTATTTAAAAATAGGAAACAGACCTTTTTATTTTCATATTAAAAGTTGAAGCAATAATAAGTTAATGAGATTCAATTAGGGGTAAATATAAAGTAAAGCCAATGGAGGTCTTTATTATGGAGTTAATAGGGAAAATGATAAGTTTCATTATGGAAACAATTTCTAATTGGTTAGGTAGTAGTGATTTATTCAGAGATATAAAAAATAGTAAAAGTAAAAATAACAAATTGTAAAATAATTAAAAAACGCTTTTCTAGAGATAATTCTTTAGAAAAGCGTTTTTATGTATTTACTAATACTACATTTTAAAGCAATTCTATCAACCAGACCCCCATTAAAATGAATACCACCAGAGAACCAATAAACCAGTACAAATTTTTAGTCACATGGCCTGGGGTAGTAAACGCATATAAATATAGATGATAAATTGCAGATATAAATGATATTACTAGTAAAAGTGAGAAAATAAAAATCATACTATCACTCCTATATATTTGTATGAGTAGAACAGTAAAAAAGAGGAACTAAACTAGCTTAGTTCCTCTTAATATATTATTTTAAATCGTCAATTGCTTGTGCAATTGAATCGAAGACATGTGGAATATCTTCTTTTTCAACGCAACTAAAAGCAATACGAATATCTGTATCATTTAGTGCAATAATACCGATTGAATATTTATCGATTAAATGTTTACGTAATTCTTCTGGGTTGACGTCTTTCACTTTAACTGCCATGAAATATCCAGAATTGAAGTCATATGGTGTCCAGTGATCTTTATATTTATCATCATAAACGACTTCTTTAGTCACTTCATAACGTGCTTGTAAAGTATCAATATTTTCTTGAATCTCTTTATCAAATTGCTCATGATGTTCAAGTACATATTGAATCGCGCTTTGAGAAGGCATTGGCCCACTTGAAATATTACTTCTAATTAAACCTTTCACTTTAGCCTCAATCACTTCTTTAGCAGTGTCATTATTTAAACCGAATGTAATAAATCCTACACGTAAGCCCCATGCAAAGAATTCTTTAGTAGCACCATCTAAACGGATAGGTAAAATGTTTTTAGAATCTAATTGCGTAATTGCTGTGAAAACAGATTGTGTATAAACATCTTCATAGAATAATCCATAGTAAGCATCATCAACAACGACAATGACTTTTGTACCTTTATTAGCTAATTGTTCAATAGCTGAAACAATAGTTTTTACTTCTTCTTTAGTAGGCGTATAACCAGTAGGGTTGTTCGGATAATTTAAAATTAATAACACTTTATCTTGATTACAATTTTCTAATGTAGAAACTAATGAGTTTGTTGTATAGTGACCGTCTTGATCAAAGATTGAATAAGTCTCAATATTAGCGCCATGTTTTGTATCAAAAATTAATTTATAGTTACCCCAGTTGTGTGTCGGTAATAATAAAGTGTCACCACTATCTACAAATAGATCAGCTACTAATGACAATCCATGAGTTAACGCATTAGTTACGATAGGACGACTAATAGATTCTTCAGTTAAATCAGGATTTTCTTTTAACATTTTTTGTTGCCATAAGTCTCTTAAGCTTTCGATACCTTGTGGTGGAGCATATGGAAAGACTTCGTCTGGAGATAAATGGTTATAGACGTCATATAAAGCTTGGGCATACATTTTGCCATCTTTATTTGTAGCCATACCAATAGTTGCATTATACTTTGTTGATTTCGCTTCTGCTGATTGAGACAGAATACCTTTAGGATAGTACATTGCTTGGCCTAAATTTGAAAGCATACTTAAAATTTCAGGACGTTCATCTACGAGTTGATCATTTAAATTTTGTGCTAAAGGGTTCATAGTTATAACCTCGCTTTAATTTTATCATTCATTCTTATATTAACTTGATTTTAAATAAAGATAAAGCCTAGTTATGGGAAGAGGACTGGAATTTTTAGTTATTTCTTCGAAAGGGAACATTTGTTCGCTTTTTATGTTAAAATGATGACAGGTCATCATAAGATATGACACTTTTCATTGTGGAGGTGTAGTGTAATGTCGTGGTTATTAGAAGGTATGGTGACTCTAATTACAGGAGGCATACTAGTTATTTTTCGAGTTTGGTTGGAATCAAAGTGGAAGAATAAATAGATGACCTTACACAGAAACCCCTAACTTGCCGGTACAAGTTAGGGGTTGTGTAATGTAATACGTGGATACAATATAATTTTAACATATGATAAATAAATTTCAATTTACAATCTCTATGAAGGTTTACATATAAAACATTGAATTTGTTATAATTGTGTTAATGAGGTGACACAAAATGATGAAACACTTAACCAAAATATTTGTTGGTTTAGCCATCGTCTTATTTGTTGTTGGCTATTATTTACAAGCTACAGGACATGAAAGTCAAGGTGTTAAACTATTATTAGCAGCTATTATGTTTATGATATGTGCTTTTATTAATAGAAGTAATGATAGACGTAAAAATCGTAAATGAATTATTTTCTAAATAGTAACAATCAAATTAGTTAATTTAAATTAGAAGCAAGATGATGAAATTCACTTTTTATCAAAGCGATTTCAGTCTTGCTACTTTTTTATACACAAAGTGTATCTATACAATATATACACTTAAACCTTAAAGAATCCTTAATTTTCAAGAAAATCAGTAAAAACACTTTACAAATCTGTATATACTGTATATATTATGTATATACAGTTATTAAAGGGGGACAGCGATGAAGATAATTTTAAAAAACACCAGTGAACAACCCATTTATGAACAAATTAAGCAACAAATTAAAGAGAATATTTTAAAAGGATATGTTGAAGCGGGTAGTCATTTACCATCGATGAGAGAATTAGCTAAAGATTTGCAAGTGAGTTTAATTACTACCAAACGTGCTTATGAAGATTTAGAAAAAGAAGGCTTCGTCACAACGATTAGAGGTAAAGGAACATTTGTGAAAGAACAAGATAGTTCAATTTTAAAGGAGAAACAATTCTTTGTAATTGAGAATCTAGCCCGTTCAATGATTAAAGAAGCTAAGACTATTGGCATGCCTCTAAAAGAATTAAAGGAAATATTAACTTTAATTTATGAGGAGGAAGAAGAATGAATGCAATCGAACTTAGAAATGTAAATTATAGTAATAAGTCTTTTGAGCTTAGAGATATTTCATTCGATGTTCCTCAAGGTTTTGTTACAGGGTTCATTGGCGGTAACGGCGCAGGAAAAACAACAGTCATTCGATTGATTATGGATTTATTAGAAGCTAATAATGGTGAGATTAAAGTTTTCGATAAAAAGATGATTCACGAACCACAATGGATTAAAAATAAAATAGGTTTTGTTTATTCTGAAATTTATTTTAATCAGCAGTGGTCAGTCAAAAAGTTAGAAAGTTTTATTTCTCCTTTTTATACCGACTGGGATACCAAAAAGTTTCACGATTATTTAGCAAGATTTAACTTGCCATATAAAGGTAAAATTAAACACTTTTCAACTGGGATGAAGATGAAACTCTCACTTGCTATCGCATTAAGTCATCACGCCGAGTTATTCATATTCGATGAGCCAACAGCGGGTTTAGATCCTATCGTTCGCAATGAAGTGCTTGAAATTTTACAGCAAGAATTAATTGATGAGAATAAAACGGTGTTTATCTCAACGCACATCATTTCAGATTTAGAAAAAATTGCAGATTATCTTGTTTATTTAAAAGATGGTCAAGTAAAAATTCAAGGCTATCGTAATGAGTTGCAAGAGCATTATTTCATTGTAAGAGGCGATACTGAAGATTTAGATGAGGAATTGAATCAATTATTTCTATATAAGGAAGAAAAGTCTACGGGTTATCTAGGGTTTACCCAACAAGCACATGTATTTAAAGAATTGTTTGGTAACAAAGTAGATATTAAACAGCCTTCCATAGAAGAGTTGATGATTTACTTAGAAAAATCTGATCGCATGCATTTACATCAAGAACAACATCAAAGTGAGTTGATACAATGAAACAGCTATTAATTAGAAATCTCAAATTACGTAGTTGGACAATTGCTTTATACATTCTATTGCTTGTGATTAATCCTATTTATGCCATCATAATGGCTAATACAACGTGGAGCTTTATGATATACATTCCTGTTGCTATAGTCCTAATGTTAGTCAGTATCTTAGATTCAGGACATTTATTTAGAATTCATAGAAGAATAGGTGGGAAATCATCTTATCTATTTTATGAAAGCTTACCAGTTTCTAAAAAAGATATGTTAAATGCAAACTATATTACATGTATTGTCTTAACATTATTTGGGGCACTTATTATAGGATTATATAATTTTCAAGCTACGAATATTGATATTAATGATTTACGCTATTCAACCGCTATTTCATTTGTATATGTCAATTTCTTCAGTATTCCAATTGCTTTTCAGAAAAATACTGAACGAAAACGTGAACATATATCATATGCAGTTTACATTATTTCAATGATGTTAGTGATACCGTTTACGATTGCATTGGTGTTTACAGCATCAAATACATTTTTATTAAATAATGCATTAAATACACAGCTATATGCGAAATATATCAATTATGGCTTACTACTATTAAGTGTGATATGGATGATAATTAATTACATTATCCAATGGAGACATATTAATCGTCGTATTAAAAAGGAGGGCTTTTATGAAGCTAGAGAATATCACTAAAACGTATGGTTCTAACAACGTTTTAGATAATATTGACTTTGATTTTGGAGATAGCCAAATTGTTGGTTTAATAGGTAAAAATGGTGTTGGTAAAACAACATTAATGAAAGTAATGAACGGTAATATAATTAATTTTAAAGGAAAAGTAGGTCTAAAAGACGACGAAAACGTTGGCTACTTAATCGAACATCCTAAACTTTATGATAATAAAAGTGGATTATATAATCTAAAGTTATTCGCACAAGTGTTAGGTAAAGGTTTCGATAAGGAGTATTCAGATAAGATTATCGATGCATTCGGTATGAGACCTTACATTAAGAAAAAAGTTAAAAAATATTCAATGGGTATGAAACAAAAGCTAGCCATTGCAGTATCACTAATGAATAAACCTAAATACTTAATTCTTGATGAACCTACAAATGGTATGGACCCTGATGGTTCAATCGATGTCTTAGAAACTATTCAAGCATTAGTGAATGATTTAGGTATGAAGATTTTAATTTCAAGTCACAAATTGGAAGATATTGAATTGATTTGTGATAGAGCAGTCTTCTTAAGAGATGGCCATTTCGTACAAGACGTAAATATGAAAGATGGCGGTCCACAAGATCATACATCAGTTAAAGTGAGTCCCGATGATTTCAATACGGCGCTTGAATACTTAACTACGCACTTCAATGTTTTACAATCTCATAAAGAGAGTGGCGAAATTAATATTAAAGCGCAACAAGATTATCAAGCATTAATTAAAGCACTTGCTGAGAAGAATATTTATCCTAAGTTTATTGAAACACGCAAAAGTTCGCTTCGAGATACGTACTTTAATATTAATCAGAGAGGTGACAAATAAATGAGAAGTTTACAATTAGTAAAATATGATATTATTAGTATCTTTAAAAGCTATTTAACATATATTGCTTTATTACTTATTTGGGCAGTATTAGGGTTAATTACAATATTAATGGCTCGTAATAACGATAAAGTAGATTACACAATGATTTTACCAATGGCCAATTGGATGTTCTTATTCTTTGGTTTATTAGTAGTCATCAAAACAATTACACGTGACTATTCTCAAGGCACAATACAGCTTTACATGAATAAAGTAAAAAATAGAATTGGTTATGTCGTTGCGAAAACAATTTCTATCATTATTATTTCATTCATTTTCACTTTAATTACGTATTTAACAATGTTAATTATCGAAGCAGCTACAGATGGTAAAAATTTAGATGGAGATAAATTCTTAACAAATATTTGGTTCTATCTTATCTTCTTACTATTCTTTGGTTTATTACTATTCTTAGTAACATTAATCGTACAAAAACCAGCAGTCATCTTTACTTTAGGTATCTTCTTAGTATTTATTGTACCTTTCGTTCAACCATTCATTGGTTTAATTCCAGAGTGGGGCGATAACATCCAGAAATCACTTAAATATATCCCATTCAGCTATTTAACAGAGAAATCAAATTCTGATAAAATTAAGTTTTCAAATTGGCAATGGTTCATTTCAATTGCGTCAATTGTTGTTTTATTCATTGCTAATGTGGTTTACGCTGCAAAACGAGATATTTAAGCTAGTGAAAAAGTCTGGGCAATCACCCAGACTTTTTTTAATATCTATAATGACAGCTTAGTAACAATTGAATCATACACTCGATTCCACAATTCAGTGTCATTGATATATTTTGACACAATCTCTTGATGTACTTCTTTTTCTTTCTCTTCGTAAGTTGGATCGTCTTTCGCAGGTAATTTCTCTGCTCTTAAATTAGTGACGAACTCTTGAGCTTCACGCGCTCTTGGTCCCCAAACGTTAACTTGTTCAAAGTTATCATTTAAGAAGATAAAGATAGGAATTGAACGAGCTGTACCATTAGTTAAATAACGATCAATCAAATCAGTGTCTTCATCTCTGTGAAATACGCGCACTTCAAGATTTAAATATTCACTAATACGCGTTAATATAGGAAGATTCATCATTGCATCACCGCACCAGTCTTCTGTAATCACTAAGACCTTTGAGAATGAAGCATTTTTTAAGCTCTCGATTTTACTGTCATTGGAAGGAATACTAAATGCATCGTATATTGCTAAGACATTATTTTTATTTGTTGTCATGTCTGCAATATAATCTTCAAGTGGTTGGCTTTTTTTGTAATACGTTTCTAAATTAGACATAAGTAAAACCTCCTAAAATAAATTTACATTATTATAATTATATCAAGTTTTTTGAAAAATTGATATTTTTAATACTTTTGATAAAAATATAATAATTTTAAAATTAAAAAAATTTATCCTTATAATTCCTGGGATATCTTTGTAGGAAAATGAATTATTATGATATATTTAATTTAATACTATTAGAGTGGTGATTATTTTGCGCATTCAGAATAGATGGGTTGTATCAGTTATCTTTGCTATTTTAGCGTTTGCGGTAGTCGTTGGTCTTACCATTTATAAAAATGAGAAGACAGTGGATTTAACAGATGTGAAGATAAATAATATACAACTCAATCAACAATTCGATAAATCTAATTATACTGTGAATCATCATATTAAATTAGACAGATATGAATTTTATAATGATAAAAATCATAAAAATGTGACAGTTAAAGTTAAAAAGAAACATAATAAAGTTAAAGGTATTGTCGTAGTGAATGATACAAAAGTTGATACAAACTTTGGTGTTCATATAGGCGATCATGTAGACGAGGCCATTAACTATTTAGGCGATAATTATCGTAAAGATAAAGTTGGTAAAGGGTATGACGCGATTATTTATGTAGATAAGGAAAATCATATGAAATTATCTATACTTTATAAAGATGATATTGTGAAACGTATTGAATTCTTTAGTCGCTAACTTTTGCATAATATTAATAAAAAGATAAACAAATTAAGAAAGTATGTGAAAGAAAAAATGGATAAAATTACTTTTTTAACTGAATTAGAAATGGAACTAAAAGAATTACCAACAAAAGAAAAAGATAAATTGATGGATGACTATGAAAACCATTTTTTTAAGCAAGAAACGCAAGGTAAATCAGAAAAGGAAATCATATCTCATTTAAGAGAACCACATGCAATTGGCAAAGAATTAAAAGCTAAAGAAGCAATCACACATGCGAAAGTTACGCCAAATTTACGTAACATTATTAGAGCAATCATGGCGTCCTTAAGTTTGGGCGTCATTTCATTTGTTTTTGTTGTAATTCCAATCATAATCTTTCTAGGAATTTTATTTTTAGTATTCTTATTTTCAATCTTTCTAATATTTCTTCCATTAATATTAATTATTTCAAGCATTTTAAAAGGTATTCAAGATTCTTTTAGTAACTTCCTTTTTAGTGTTTCTTATTGTGGCATAGGAATCTTACTTTTCGCGATAACAATGATTATCACACGAAATCTATATAAACTCGTATTAAAGTATTTATCATGGTATATTCAAACGATTAAAGGAAGAGTTAAACAATGAAGAAGACGATAATTACAGGTCTAGTTATTTTTATAGGTTTTTTCATAGCTGGAACATTAGTATGGTTCGTCCATGATAAGGACGTGTATAAGAAATTAAAATATAATAAAGAATTGACTAATAAGAACCTAAATTCCCTTAATATTGATAGCAATTCTTCTGACATAGTTATCCAAAAAGGTAAACAATTTAGAGTGAAATATTATGGCGATAATGATATTAAAGTTTTCCCTGAAAAGAATGGAATCAACATTAAAGAACGTCGTGCAAAAAATAGAGGCTATAGTTTTAATGTTAATCCTTTTAATTCAAGTAAATCTATCATTTATATTACTATTCCTGAAAAAGGGTTGAATAAACTCGAGATTGATGCAGAAATGGGTAAAGTAAGACTTGATGACCTAAAAATAAATGAGGGTTCCATACATAAAGAGGGTGAAAATGTTTATATTAATCAGTCAGAACTAAAAAACTTTAATATAGAGGGCGACTCTAGTGATATATTTATTGAAAATAGTCTGACTAGTAATATCAAATCAAAAACGCATCTTGGTAACGTTATAGTAAGTAATTCGAAAGTTAAAGATTCTGTATTTATCTGTGATGGTGGAGCGCCTAAATTTACAGATATGGATAGTGAATCAGATTTGAAAGCATCAAGTAGACATAGATCTATCACTATGAGTTATAAAGATAAACCTAAAAACACACTTTTAAAATTACATCCTGGAACAGGAGAAGTTAAAGTGAAAAATAAAGCTTTCCAAGATGGAAAAGTTGGAAAAAGTAAGAACATTGTTGAAATTTATACTGTAAAAAAAGATATTATAATAAAATAATAGTGTACATAAAAGTGTCGACGAACTATTCAAAAGTTCGTCGACTTTTTTGTTTAATAATTAGCGAATGTTAAGTCTGTATCAATTTGGCCAGTAAATTGTTGCATCTCTAATTCATTACCATCAAGCCATGATTGAAAATCAATTGAGGCTGGTGCTTGATTTTCACCTAACGTCATCCAAGCCGTTAAACTTTGCGGTTCGTACATAGAAGTATGTATCGTACCTGACCAACTTCTAAACAATTTACTATAAATTTCATACTGAGGATTATTGAAAAGTTTAAAAGCAGTGAATTTATCTAAGTCTTGTGACACTTGATTAACGGTGCGTTCTAAACGCTCGCGTGATTCTGTCGTATAATTACGATTCTCATGTGTTAACAATTCAAAATGATTGGTACACACTTTATTGTATCTAACATCGAATGAATGAGGTGTGACTTCTACAATAGCGTGATTTAAAGATTTATCCATTAAAATATAACTAAATGAACTTCTATGAGGCAATTCTTTTAAAAACTGAATCGCTTCTTCAACATCTTTACAATGTTCTAAGACTAAACGACCAATCATATAACAGACAAACCCATTAGCAGGTTTTTTACGATGCATAAAATTATAGCCCATACAAAGTCCAGCTTCATTCATCCCATCCATACGACCTGTAACACGGGAAGTAGGACCAATTTGCGCTAATCCGCCATCATTAGGTTGGTATAACAAATATCTACCATCATAGGTAGCAGGGTGGTAATCATAATTACGGACCATATAATCTGAACCTTGAAAGACAGTACAGCCACTTTCTTTTAAATCAGTGAAACGGTAATGAGCAAAGTTTAAAATCATTTGTTTCGTTGGTAGATTAAGTACTTCTTGCATCCCCATTAATTCTTCCCAGATTTGCGGTGCATATGTTTGAAAAACTGAATAAGTTTCATTTACATCTATATCAAAACGAGGCATACGTTTTTTCCATTCGCGTTCACGATTTTCTAGTAAAGGCGTTTGTTTAAGCCATTGAGCTGTTTTGACGCCTAAATCAAAATGTGACCCTCGAAACGTCATGATATCTGATTTCACTTGTTGCATGAGAAGGCCTCCTGAAAATTAAAAATATTGTAAAATAGCATTAATTGAAAACTAATATAATTATTACTATACTGAACATGATAGCAAGAAAAATTAAAAATACAAGGAGGGGTAGTATGTTTTCAGAAGCATATAGACGAGTGGCTGATTCAGTAAAATCTTGGTGGTTATCTTAGATTAAATTGAAAGTTAAATATTATGAAGTTTTCAAATTTTTGAAATTCATTTTTTAGTGATTATTATAAGACGAAAAAAGGTATCTATTTAACCATCACAGTAAGTGTGATAAAATATAATATTGTAAACGCACTTATTTTTATTTCAGAGGTGAAACTTAATGTGGGATTTAATTAAAGGTTTATTCAAATTCTTATTAAGCTTTGTAGTCATCACTACATTAGTAATTGGTGTAGGTGTAGCTGCATTTGCTTACATCTTCAAAAAAGACTTTGAAGATATCGAAAGAAAAACAAAAGAAATCGTTTCAGATATCGAAAGCAGTAATGCTTAATTAATCGATTTAAAAAATCCAGTAATTTCTTATGAAGTTGCTGGATTTTTTATTTAAATAACCGTTTTTTGAAATATGATGTATAAATAACAACTTAGAGTAGGAATAATTGGCATGTATATCTTACTTTTAATAAAATGAAATTAATAAATGATTGGAGGTTTGTTTATGGCAACGAGAGGTTATATTGGATCTTATACTAAAAAAGAAGGTAAGGGTATTTATCGCTTCGAATTAAATGAAGATAATGGCCAAATTGATTCAGTCGAAACTGGATACGAAATTGAAGCGTCCACATATTTAGCGCAAACTGAAGACTTCTTATATGCAATTACAAAAGAAGGCGAACAATGTGGCGTAGCAGCTTTTAAAAAAGATGACGAAGGTAATTTAACATTAATTAATAAATGTTTAGAGTCTACTCAAGGTACAGGATGTTATATTTCGGTTTCATCTAATGGCAATTACTTATTTGAAGCGGTTTATGGCGCTGGACTAGCACGCATTTATCAATTAAATAAAGAAACTGGCGAAGTAGTTAAATTAATTGAAGAATTAGCTCATGACTATCCAACAGGTAGCCATGAACGTCAAGAACAGCCACATGTTCATTTTATAAACGAAACGCCTGACAATAAATTTGTAGTAACGGCAGATTTAGGCACAGATAGATTAGTTACTTATGAATTTGGCGATAATGGTTTTAAAGAGCATGCCGTTTCTCAATTTAAAGATCAAGATGGTCCGAGACATATTGCTTTTCATAAAAATGGAGAATACGCTTATGTTGTACATGAATTATCCAATTATGTAAGTGTGGTGCGTTATAATGAAGGGAAATTTGAAGAAATAGAACGTCATTTAACTGTTCCTGAGGACTTTGAAGAAGATACTAAATTAGCAGCAGTCAGATTATCTCACGACCAACAAAGTTTATATGTAAGCAATAGAGGTCATGATAGTATTGCAGTATTTACTATTACTGAAGATGGCGCAGCGCTCAATCCGGTAGAAATTGTAAAAACTGGAGGAGAGTTCCCAAGAGATTTCAATATTACAGAATCAGATGAATATCTTGTGTGTGCTCATCAAGAAGGTAACTATGCCGTTACTATATTTAGTCGCGACACTAATACTGGTAAGCTTACACCTAAAGATAATCAACATACAGCTCCTGAAGGCGTATATGTTGGATTTTTAGAATAATAATATTAAAGAGGCTGAGACAAATTAAAATGTCTCAGCCTTTGCTAATATATTGGCAGTAGCTGACTGGCTTAAAAATGTGCTTATTTTAAGCTTTTTTCAAGCCTAGTCATCCTTGCCGGGGAGCGGGGCCCCAGCACAGAGAATTTCATTAAGAAATTCCACTAATAAAGCAAGCTGGGGTTGGACGACGAAATTGATTTAATTTCTGTCCCACTCCTTTTTTAAGTGCTTTTTTAATTTTTGAAAAAGGCTTTAATATATTTAAATTTACCTTTATATGGAGGATAAATGATACTAGAATCTAAGCGTGTAGATTTAAAGATATATGATTTTTTATGACTAAAGGTGTCGAATGAATATTTACCATGATATTGACCAATACCTGAAGCACCTACACCGCCAAATGGTAAGTTAGGATTTGCTAAATGCATAAGTGTGTCATTAATCGCACCGCCACCAAATGATAATTCATTTAATACACGATGTGTCGTATTTTCATCTTCACTAAATAAATATAAACTTAAAGGTTTTGATTTACTTTGGATAATATCCAATGCTTCGTCGAAATCATCGTAAGTAATAATTGGCAAGAGTGGGCCAAAAATCTCTTCCTGCATAATTTTTGAAATTGGATTAATACCTTCTAAGATGGTAGGTTCAATATAACGTTCAGCTGCATCTGTGTTCCCGCCGAATGTTATTTCGTTTTGATGAACGGCTAATAGTTCGCTTAATCTATTGAAATGTTTGTCATTAACAATTCTTCCGAAATCAGGACTTTGTTGAATGTCTTTACCATAAAATTCGCGTATGCTTTGTTTTAAAGCTTGAATAAGTTCGTTTTTTACTTTTCGGTTAACAAGAATATAGTCAGGTGCGACGCAAGTTTGACCAGCATTCGTAAATTTACCAAAACTAATACGATCACTTGCTACTTTTATATTCGCAGTTTCATCTACAATGACAGGAGATTTACCACCTAGTTCAAGTGTAACGGGTACTAAATTCTTGCTAGCAGCTTCATAGACAACTTGGCCAACTTTTTCACTACCTGTAAAGAACATATAGTCGAATGGTAGATTGATTAAGGCTTGTGTTTCTTCGATACCGCCCTCAACAGTAGAGATATATTCTGGTGAAAAAGTTGATTCAATGATTTTACTGATCACACTTGCAACGTGAGGTGTTAATTCAGACGGTTTAACGATTGCAGTGTTTCCTGCAGCAATGGCACCAATTAAAGGTTCAAAGACAAGTTGTACAGGATAATTAAATGGACCGATGATTAATACTGTGCCATATGGTTCAGGCTTAATGTAACTTTTAGAAGGGAACATGAATAAAGGCGTATCAACTTGTTTTGTTTTTGACCAATTTTTAAGTTCTTTACGCGCCATCTTAATACTTTTTAATAAAATACCAATTTCTGTAGCGTAAGCTTCAACTGGACTTTTTCCTAAATCTTCTTTTAAAGCTTCAAGTAACTCATTTTCATGATTTTTGATACTCTTACTTAATTGTTTTAATTGTTGTTTTCTGAATTTAACGTCTTTCGTTTTATGTGTTTTGAAAAAGGTTCTACTATTTTCAAATTGTTGCGCTATTGATGACAAGCACATGACCTCCTTAAATTTTAAATGTTTTTAATAAATTACCTTAATATAAATAGAGAATACAATTTATATTATTTATACCCTATTATTAAATAATTAAAAAAACTGAGTCACAAATTGTGACTCAGTTTTTTTAATTATTTAGTTAATACTTCAGTAATTTGTGGTACAACTTGTTTTTTACGTGATACAACGCCAGATAAGAAGGCCATACCATCATCTAATTGAACTTTGAAAGCTTCGCCGACTTTATCTTTTTCAGCACCAACAACTAAAATTTTAGAGTCACTATTAATAATATCAGTCACTACTAATACAAATAAATCATATTTTTCGTTAGTACTTGATTCTAACATTGCTTTTTCTAATTCGTCTTTACGATCTAATACTTCATCAATATCGACTGTATTAACTTGAGCAATACGTGTTACGTAGTCACCCATGTTAAATGATTTAGCATCCATGTCTAATAATTCTTCTGCAGATTTATCAGTAGTAGAAGCACCTGCTTTTAACATTTCTAAACCATATTCATCTAAATCAACATTAGCAATATCTTTTAATTCTTTAGCAGCATTTACATCTTCTTCAGTACATGTTGGAGATTTGAATAATAAACTGTCAGAAATAATAGCTGAAATCATTAATCCTGCAATTTCAGGTTTGATTTCAAAACCACGTTCTTTATACATTTTATATAGAATAGTTGCAGTACAGCCAACTGGTTCTGCACGGTAGTATAGTGGACCTGCTGTTTCAAAGTTAGCGATTCTGTGGTGGTCTACTACATTTAAAATTGTTGCATCAGCAATTGTTTCTGCACTTTGTTGGAATTCATTATGGTCAACTAGAATAACATTTTGTCCTTCTAAGTTATCACTTAATAATTCTGGTGCTTTCACTTCGAAATGATCAAGCGCATATTGTGTTTCAGCATTGATATCGCCTAAACGATAAGCAGTTGCTTCAGAATTACCAGTTAATTTTTCAAAATCCGCCATGATAATAGCTGATGAAATAGCATCAGTATCTGGATTTTGATGTCCGAAAATATAAGTTTTTGCCATAGTTTTAATTCACCCTTATCCTATAGATTTAATATTATTTTAGCACGATTTAAGGTTATACTTCTACCTCGGCGCCTAATGAGTTTTGGAAATGACCTAACGCCCATTCATGTCCTTGTGCATTAAAAGAGGCAACACCGTCTTTAGGAATGACAATATGATAACCAAGATTATACGCAGATACAGCGGTATGTAATACACAAATATCTGTACATACGCCTACTATTTCAACTTCTGTGATACCTCTCTCACGTAGTAAGCTATCTAATGGTGTTCCATAAAATGAATCATAGCGACGTTTATCTAAGTAATGAATAGTGTCACTATCTTTATGTTTATCATAAAAAGTTTTAACGGTTCCATATAATTCACGACCTGGCGTACCAGCAATATTATGTGGAGGGAATAGTTTCGTTTCAGGATGATATTCGTCATTTTCGTAGTGTAAGTCCATCATAAAGAAAATATTATCATTGTGAGCTTGATAATCTTCAAGGCGATTAACGATAAACTCTTCAATGTTTTGACCTGGTTTGCCACAAGTTAAACGGCCGTCATCAGCGATAAAATCATAAGAATAATCTACAACAATTAAAGCTCTTTTAGTCATATTCAACCTTCCTCTCAAGTGAATGTTTGAGGTAATAAAAAATTGTATAATAATATAGATAAGACGCTTAAATATACCTCAAGTATAGTTTAGCTAAGTTTATTACCTATAGTATAGCTTTACTCTAAATTTGATACAAATTTATACATAAACTTTAAAGTTGTAATACATAATAGATAGGGGACAATAACATGTTAATTAACGCTCAAGATTATGGGTTAAAAGGGAATAATAAGCGTAGAGATACAAGGGCTATTCAACGTGCATTAAACGCCGCAAAAGACGGAGAGCATACCGTTTATATTCCTAAAGGTACCTATCATATCGGTAAAGCTTTAGTGATATACGACTCAACAACACTGCTTCTTGAAGATGACACAGTTTTATTACGTTGTAGTAAAGATGCATTGTTGAAAAATGGAAGACGATTTGGATTTTATCATGGATATAAAGGAAACAGTCATATTTATATCAAAGGTGGCGTATTTGATATGAATGGAGGAGATTATCCTTATAATAATACGGCTATGTCTATTGGGCATGCAGAGAATGTTCAACTATTAGGTGTAACCGTTTTAAATGTAGTAGGTGGGCATGCGTTAGATGCTTGTGGTATTAATGGCTTGTATATTAAAGATTGTGTATTTAAAGGGTTTTATGATATCAATGGGGATCGTTCATTTTCAGAAGCAATTCAATTAGATATTCAAGTGCCTGGTGCATTTCCTAAATTTGGGACGACAGATGGCACGATTACTAAAAATGTTGTTATTGAAAATTGTTACTTCGGCGACTCAGAACATCCAAAAATGCAAGCGTGGAATAGAGCAATAGGTTCACATGCAAGTCGATATAATAAATTTTACGATAATGTACATATCCGAAATAATATTTTTGATGGCCTAAATGAATATGCTCTAACACCTTTAAAAGCTAAAAATATGATTATTTCACGTAATGAATTTATAAATTGTAATGGGGGCATTCGCTTTTTAGGTGTGAAAGATGGAAAGAACGCCGCTGACCCAGTTACAGGATTCGTTCAAGGGTCTCAAGCAGGTGAGAATTTCAGTGTAATTGGAAATATATTTAAAGGTGAAATGAATAGAGATGCGATTCACGTAAGAAGTTATAATAACGTGAAGCATACCAATGTCTTTGTAGCAGGAAATGCATTTGATCACGCATCGCAAAAAATTCATTTAGAAGATGTTTCAGATTTAACCTATAATCAAAGCGATGATGTGCCAGTGAAAAAGATAAATGTTCAATAATTGATATAATAAAAGCTTCGTCAGAATAGATACTCATCCAGTTCGATGACCTATTAAGACGAAGCTTATTTTTAATGTTAATGGCGATTAAATGCACCAATAACTTTCACTTTGAAATCTAACGTTTCTAAAATTGATGTCACTTTATTGAGATCAGTGCATAAACCTATATCAGCTTGTACGAAAAAACGATACATCCCTAGTTTTGTTTTTAAAGGTCTCGATTCAATCCAAGACAAATTAATATTAAATAACGCAAAGGTATTTAATATACTTGCTAATAAGCCGGCTTTGTCAAATTTCGGTGTAATGAGCAGTATAGTATTTTTAGCTTTCGTATTATAGCGGTCATGATTTTTTACCACTAGGAAACGAGTCACATTATGAGGGTAATCTTGAATGTTACTATCGATAGGTATATAACCATATGCTTCACCGCTTCCAAGTGGTGCAATAGCTCCTTCATTATCTGAAATTTTATCTAAACCTTGAATTGTGCTATCCACATAATCATAGGCAAATTGGTGACGATAAATATAAAGACTTGTTTGGCTTATAGCTGGCGCAATAGAATATACTTTTTTAATATCCTCAACAGTAGCACCTTCTTTACCGTATAACGCAAAGTTAATAGCGAGGTGAATTTCACCGTGAACATAAATTTCTTGTAACGCTAGTGCATCAGCAATAATATTGATTGTACCTTCGATAGAATTTTCAATAGGTACAATACCGATAGATTCATCATCCCCATTAACTGCTTTTACTACTTCATATAAATTCGACTTCGGTAAATATGTAGCCTCATTTTCAGAGATAAAAGTTTGTGCAGCTAGGTAAGAGAACGTCCCTTTAGGACCTAAATAATATAATCACATCTTATAATGTCACCCCATGATTGTTGAACACTAGTGGAATGGACATTTCATCGATTGTTTCTCTTTGTAATGGAAATTAGGGTCTTTCATTTCATTATGATAACCATGATGATAATTCGCTGTTAACGTTGGTGAAAGTGGAGGTGCTAACCAAGACCATTTACCAGTTACTTCACGCTGTGCTGCATGTTCTTTCTGTTCAAATAATTCAAATTGCTTTGATGCAGTTAAATGATCAACAATAGATACACCTTGAGATTTAAATGAATGATAGACCGCATAATTCAACTCTACTAATGCTCGATCTTTATTAAATGATTTATTTTTAAGTGTATCAAATTCGAAAGCTTCTGCAACTTTTTCTAATAAATTATAGCGATAGGGGTCTGTGAAATTACGTACGGCTATTTCTGTTACCATATACCAGCCATTAAATGGTGCAGTAGGATAAGTGATACCGCCAATTTTTAAATCCATATTTGATATGATAGGCACCCCATACCACTTTAAATTTAAATCTTTTAATTTTGGAAAATGATCATGTTCAATACCAACTTGTTTTACTAGAGACGTGGGTATGTTATACAACTTAATCGGTTCACCAGGCATTTGATAAATTAGTGGCAAAACATCAAAATCTGTGCCTTGCCCTTGCCAACCTAAATGTTGTGCCAGTTGTGTGATTTCACGTTCAGCTGGATCACCTTTATCTTCATAACCCGCGTAACGTATAAGTTGATTGTTGTATATGCGTGGTGCATTTTCAGAAGAGAAAATAGTAATATAAGGCTTTATCTTACCATCATTGGTGGCTTCATCTAAATGTGTATTAATCGCCTCGATGAAATCGGCTTCCGTCTTGATATTACGAGCGTCTTTTACATAAAGTGAATCCCAAAATAAACGTCCAATACAACGATTAGAGTTTCGCCACGCCATCTTTGCTCCATAACTTAACTCCTCATAGGTATGAGTGTAGGTGCCAGTTTGGGTGATTTCTTTTTCGATTTCATTGATTCTTTCTTCTATTGCAATGGTCGGGTATGCTAATTCTGAATACATGGTTTGTATAAATGACTTTGCTTCTTCAAATATCATAAGAACACCTCAATTAATATTATAATCTAGGCAATTAATGAACACATTCAAATATTTTTTTTGTCACGAATTTGTCAGATACCTTTATTTTTAATTTTGAAAAGGGTAAATGTTGAGAGAATACTCACAATTCACTAATTGTGATAAAATATACAAAAAGATCGTTGGGAGAGATTAAGGTGTATCGTTACGAAGATGATAGTTTAATGTTACATAATGATTTATACCAAATTAATATGGCTGAAAGTTACTGGAATGATGGTATTCATGAACGTAACGCTGTGTTTGATTTGTATTTTAGAAATATGCCATTTGAAAGTGGTTATGCTGTATTTAATGGATTAAAACGAGTCATTCAATTTATTGAGAATTTCCACTTTAGTGATTCAGATATTGAGTACTTACAATCTATTGGATATCAAAATGATTTCCTATCTTATTTAAAAAATCTTAAATTCACAGGTAATATTCGTGCTATGCAAGAAGGGGAATTATGCTTTGGCAATGAACCGTTACTACGTGTAGAAGCACCACTTATTCAAGCGCAATTGATTGAAACTGTATTGTTAAATATTGTCAATTTCCATACGTTAATTGCTACAAAAGCGAGTCGTATTCGTCAAGTGGCACCAAATGATACGTTAATGGAATTTGGAACAAGACGTGCACAAGAACTTGATGCAGCAGTTTGGGGCGCACGTGCAGCTTATATAGGTGGTTTTGATTCGACAAGTAATGTGCGTGCCGGTAAATTATTTGGTATCCCAGTTTCTGGGACACATGCACATGCCTTAGTACAAACGTATGGTGATGAATATAAAGCATTTAACATTTATGCTGAACGTCATAAAGATTGTGTCTTTTTAGTTGATACATTCCATACATTGAAATCAGGCGTGCCAAACGCTATCAAAGTAGCTAAAGAATTAGGCGATAAGATTAATTTCGTTGGTATTCGTTTAGATTCTGGCGATATCGCTTATTTATCAAAAGAAGCGCGACGTATGTTAGATGAAGCGGGCTTCACTAATGCGAAGATAATCGCTTCTAATGATTTAGATGAACAAACAATAATGAACTTAAAATCTCAAGGTGCTAAAGTAGACTCTTGGGGCGTGGGCACGAAATTAATTACCGGTTATGATCAACCGGCATTAGGTGCAGTATATAAATTAGTAGCAATTGAAGACGAACACGGAGAATATATCGATCGTATTAAACTGTCTAATAACGCTGAAAAGGTTACAACACCTGGTAAGAAAAAAGTTTATAGAATCATTAACACTAAAACTGGTAAAGCAGAAGGTGACTACATTACGTTAGAACATGAAAACCCTAATAGTGAAAAACCATTAAAAATGTTCCATCCAGTTCATACGTATAAAATGAAACATATTAAACATTTCGAAGCTATTGACTTACATCACTCTATTTTTGAAAACGGTCAACTCGTTTATGAGTTGCCAAGTGAGAAAGAAGCGCAAGAGTATTTAAAACAAGCACTTTCAAAATTATGGGATGAAAATAAACGTTACCTAAATCCACAAGAGTATCCAGTAGACTTAAGTACAGCATGTTGGGATAATAAACATAAACGTATTTTTGAAGTTGCAGAGCGTGTGAAAGAAATGGAGGAAGACAATGACTAAATTACAAGATATCGTAGTGAATGAAATGAAAGTCAAAAAACAGATTGATAGTGAAAAAGAAGTCCATGAAATCATTCATTTTATTAAAGAATATGTTCAATCTCATGCTTTTATAAAATCACTTGTATTAGGTATTTCTGGTGGTCAAGACTCTACTTTAACAGGTAAACTTGCTCAACTTGCAGTAGAAGAGTTACGTAAAGAAGGACGAGAATGTCAATTTATCGCTGTAAAATTACCATATGGTGTACAAAGAGATGCTGACGAAGTCGAAGATGCCCTTAAATTTATTCAACCAGATGAAACGATTACAGTTAACATTAAGCCAGCGGTAGATCAAAGTGTTCAATCACTGAAAGAAGCAGGTATTGAACTAACAGATTTCCAACGTGGTAATGAAAAAGCACGTGAACGTATGAAAGTACAATTTTCAATTGCTTCTAATCGTAGTGGCATTGTCATTGGTACAGATCACTCTGCTGAGAATGTTACTGGCTTCTATACTAAATATGGCGATGGCGCTGCTGATATTGCACCTATTTTCGGATTAAATAAGCGACAAGGTAGACAATTATTACAATATTTAAATGCGCCTAAACATTTATATGAAAAAGTGCCAACAGCGGATTTAGAAGATGACAAACCGCAATTGCCTGATGAAGAAGCACTTGGCGTTACTTATGATCAAATTGATGATTATTTAGAAGGAAAAGAAGTGCCAAGTGAGGCACGCGAAACAATTGAAAAACATTACGTTCGCAATGCGCATAAACGTGAGTTAGCTTATACACGTTATACTTGGCCTAAGAATTAAAGTTAAATAGTAAGGTTTTATATTTAACTTTAATATTTTACACTGTTTATTTTATATCTATTCTATAATGATTTTTTAGTGACAAATTAAATATTCACTGATAAAATAATTTTCGATTTCAGTTATACAAGGAAGAAATGGGGATTAACATGTCAGTGATAACATCAAATCCATGGTCAATGGTTATAGCGATATTCATTATTAATGTGTTTTACGTAACGTTCTTAACAATGCGCACAATCTTAACATTAAAAGGTTATCGTTATATGGCAGCAGCAGTAAGTTTCCTTGAAGTATTAATATATGTAGTTGGTCTTGGATTAGTAATGTCTAGTCTTGATCAAATACAGAATATCTTTGCATATGCCTTTGGTTTCTCAATAGGTATCATGGTAGGTATGAAGATTGAAGAGAAACTTGCTTTAGGATACACAGTCGTCAACGTAACTTCAGCAGAATATGAATTAGATTTACCTAACGAATTAAGAAACTTAGGGTATGGTGTTACGCACTATGAAGCACATGGTAGAGATGGTAGCCGAATGGTTATGCAAATTTTAACGCCACGCCGTTATGAACGTAAATTAATGGAAACTGTTCGCAATTTAGATGAAAAAGCATTTATTATTGCTTATGAACCAAGAGCAATACATGGTGGTTTCTGGACTAAAGGTGTACGTACACGTAAGGTTAAAGCATACGAAGTAGAAGAAATAGAAAGCGTTGTGGAATACAGTGAAGTTCAGAGTAAATGAGAATGAAACGATTGCTGATTGTTTAGCGCGTATGCGTGAAGAAGGCTATATGCCAGTTCGTCGTATTGAAAAACCAGTTTATACAGAAGATAAAAATGGTAATGTAGAAGTTTTACGACAAGATATCCAATTTGTTGGTAAGAAAATCGAAAGTGAATAATTAATTAGAAGAGAAATCTAAGTGCAATGCTTAATTTGAGTAGCACTTAGATTTCTTTTTTTTATTAGGGACATCAGTGTCTATTTTTTAAATAATCCATTATACTTATTATATAGAAAAAAGGTTTATACTTTTTAAATAGAATCTGTTAAACTAAAAATAAGCACTTAAACACGAACTATTATTGTGTTTTTGCATTTAATGTACAGTTTTTGTAATGAATCTAATACATAGAATAGGAGTTTAAAAATGATTGAACGTTATTCAAGAGAAGAAATGGCTAGTATTTGGACAGACCAAAATAGATATGAAGCGTGGTTAGAAGTTGAAATTTTAGCATGTGAAGCATGGAGTGAATTAGGTCACATTCCGAAAGAAGATGTTAAAAAAATTAGAGACAATGCTAAAGTTGATGTTGAGCGTGCGAAAGAAATCGAAGAACAAACACGTCACGATGTTGTAGCTTTCACTCGACAAGTATCTGAAACATTAGGTGAAGAACGTAAATGGGTTCATTATGGATTAACGTCAACAGATGTAGTTGATACAGCTTTAAGTTATGTGATTAAACAAGCAAATGAAATTTTAGAGAAAGACATTGAACGTTTTATCGACGTATTAGAACAAAAAGCTAAAAAATATAAATATACTTTAATGATGGGCCGTACACATGGCGTGCACGCTGAACCTACAACATTCGGTGTGAAAATGGCTTTATGGTATGCAGAAATGAAACGTAATTTAAAACGTTTTAAAGAAGTACGTAAAGAAATTGAAGTAGGTAAAATGAGTGGTGCGGTTGGTACATTTGCTAACATTCCACCTGAAATTGAAAGTTATGTATGTAAACACTTAGGCATTGATACTGCGCCTGTTTCAACGCAAACGTTACAACGTGATCGTCATGCTTACTACATTGCAACATTAGCGTTAGTTGCTACTTCTTTAGAAAAATTTGCGGTAGAAATCCGTAATTTACAAAAAACTGAAACACGTGAAGTAGAAGAGTCATTTGCTAAAGGTCAAAAAGGTTCATCAGCAATGCCTCACAAACGTAATCCAATTGGTTCAGAAAATATTACAGGTATTTCACGAGTGATTCGTGGTTACATTACAACAGCATATGAAAATGTACCTTTATGGCATGAACGTGATATCTCACATTCATCTGCAGAACGTATTATGTTACCTGATGTAACAATTGCATTAAATTATGCTTTAAACCGTTTTACAAATATCGTTGATCGCTTAACTGTATTTGAAGATAATATGAGAAATAACATTGATAAGACATTTGGTTTAATCTTCTCACAAAGAGTATTATTAGCTTTAATTAACAAAGGTATGGTTCGTGAAGAAGCATATGACAAAGTTCAACCTAAAGCGATGGAATCTTGGGAAACTAAAACACCATTCCGTGAATTAATTGAACAAGATAGTTCAATTACAGAGGTGCTTTCTAAAGAAGAATTAGATGAATGCTTCAATCCAGAACATCATTTAAATCAAGTGGATACGATTTTCAAACGTGCTGGATTAGAATAAACCTATACTCTTTTTTCAATAAAAATGACTACACTTTAATTATTTAATGCGTTAAAATAAATGTATATTGAAATTGGAATATAGGGGTTGTTTGAGATGCAAATCGAGAAACTACGCAGACAAGCATTAGATGAATTATTTGACGCGATATTAACACTAGAAAATAGAGAAGAATGTTATGAGTTCTTCGATGATTTATGCACAGTAAACGAAATCCAATCATTATCTCAAAGACTTCAAGTCGCTAAAATGATTAAACAAGGTTTTACTTATGCTACAATTGAAAAAGAGTCTGGCGCTTCAACAGCTACTATTTCTAGAGTAAAACGTTCATTACAATGGGGTAATGATGCATATACAATGATTTTAGACCGTTTAAATATTGAAACAAAAGAATAAACGTTATATATACAAGGCTGAGACGCAAAGTTTCAGCCTTAATTTATGTCCTCAATTTTCCTCAATTTAAAAAATTTAAATTTTATTTTTCCGCAAAAAAGCCGAGGAATCTGTTTAGAACTCAAAGATTAAAAATGCTATAATTTAGTGTATGTTAAAAAAAGGAGTTATGGATATATGTACGACATTAAAGAGTGGCAACATGTGTTTAAACTTGATCCAGCAAAGGATATTAGTGACAAGGATTTAGAGGCACTTTGTATGTCTGAAACTGATGCGATAATGATTGGTGGTACAGATGATATCACTGAGGATAATGTCATTCATTTAATGAGTAGAGTGAGACGATATCCATTACCACTAGTGCTAGAAATTTCAAATTTAGAAAGTATCATGCCTGGTTTCGATTTTTATTTTGTACCAACCGTACTAAACAGTAAAGATACTAAATATCACAACGGCATTTTACATAAAGCATTAAAACAATATGGTCATATGATTAATTTCGATGAAGTCATATTTGAAGGATATGTAGTGCTTAATGCAGAAAGCAAAGTCGCTCAAGCTACACAGTCAGAAACAGATTTAACTACTGAGGATATTGAAGCATATGCACAAATGGTAAATGACATGTATAAATTACCGATGATGTATATTGAATATAGTGGTTCATATGGAGATGTTGAACAAGTAAAAGCAGCGTCTCAAATGCTATCAACAACTCAGTTATTCTATGGCGGGGGTATTAGTACATTAGAAGAAGCCAAGGAAATGAAAGATATTGCTGATACTATTGTAGTAGGTAATATTATTTATTCTGATATTAAAAAAGCATTAAAAACTGTAAAAATAAAAAAGGAGTCTAATAAATGAATTCATTAGTAGCAAACATGAATAAAGAGCAAAGTGAAGCTGTAAGAACGACTGAAGGACCATTGCTTATTATGGCTGGCGCAGGTTCTGGTAAAACAAGAGTATTAACGCATCGAATCGCTTATTTATTAGATGAAAAAGATGTTTCTCCTTACAACATATTAGCAATCACTTTTACAAATAAAGCAGCAAAAGAAATGAAAGAACGTGTAGAACATTTAGTAGGAGAACAGGCACAAGTGATATGGATGTCTACCTTCCACTCAATGTGTGTGAAAATATTAAGACGTGATGCTGACCGTATCGGTATAGAACGTAACTTTACAATTATCGATCCTACAGATCAAAAATCAGTGATCAAAGATGTATTGAAAAATGAAAACATAGATAGCAAGCGTTTCGAACCTCGTATGTTTATTGGCGCAATCAGCAACTTAAAAAATGAATTAAAAACGCCAGAAGATGCGATGAATGAAGCGAATGATTTCCATTCACAAATGGTAGCGACAGTTTATAGTGGTTATCAACGTCAATTATCAAGAAATGAAGCATTAGATTTCGATGATTTAATCATGAAGACCATTCGTTTATTTGAACGTGTACCAGATGCATTAGAATATTATCAAAATAAATTCCAATATATTCATGTAGATGAATATCAAGATACCAATAAAGCACAATATACGCTTGTTAAATTACTAGCTAGTAAATTTAAAAACTTATGTGTAGTAGGTGACTCAGACCAATCTATTTATGGTTGGCGTGGTGCTGATATACAAAATATTTTATCTTTCGAAGAAGACTATCCTGAAGCTAAGACTATATTCCTAGAGCAAAACTATCGTTCAACTAAGACGATATTAACAGCAGCTAATGAAGTTATTAAAAATAATACAGAACGTAAGCCTAAAGGATTATGGACAGCTAATAATGGTGGCGAGAAAATTAAATATTATGAAGCGATGACTGAACGTGATGAAGCGGAATATGTTGTACGTGAAATCATTAAACATCGCAAGTTAGGTAAAGATTATAGCGACATGGCTATTCTGTATAGAACTAACGCCCAATCTCGTGTGCTAGAGGAAACGTTTATGAAATCTAACATTCCATACACAATGGTAGGGGGACAAAAGTTCTATGACCGTAAAGAGATTAAAGACTTATTAAGCTATTTACGAATTGTAGCTAATAGTAATGATGATATCAGTTTACAACGTATTATTAACGTCCCTAAACGAGGTATTGGTCCATCTTCAGTTGAAAAGATTCAACGCTATGCAATGGATAATAATATCAGTATGTTTGACGCATTAGGCGAAGTGGATTTCATTGGTCTTTCTAAAAAGGTTACTCAAGAGTGTATACAATTCTATGAACTTATTCAAAATTTAATCAAAGAACAAGAGTTCCTTGAAATTAGTGAGATTGTAGAAGAAATTCTTGATAAATCAGGCTATCGTCAAATGTTAGAACGTGAACAAACAATCGAATCACGTTCACGATTAGAAAATATCGATGAATTCATGTCAGTACCTAAAGACTATGAAGAGAATACACCACTTGAAGAACAATCATTGATTAACTTTTTAACGGATTTATCACTAGTGGCAGATATTGATGAAGCACAAATCGAAAATGGTGTGACATTAATGACAATGCACTCTGCGAAAGGTCTAGAGTTCCCAATCGTCTTTCTAATGGGTATGGAGGAATCATTATTCCCACATATTCGTGCAATCAAGAGCGATGACGAGCATGAAATGGAAGAAGAACGCCGTATTTGTTACGTAGCGATTACGCGTGCAGAGGAAGTATTGTATATCACTCACGCAACGTCACGTATGTTATTCGGCCGTTCTCAATCAAATATGCCATCACGTTTCTTACGTGAAATACCTGAAGATTTATTAGAAAAACCTGCGAAACAACAACGACAAGTCATCACTCCAAAATCCAAGGCACCAGCGAAACGTGGATTTAGTAAACGCACGACATCATCTAAAAAACAAGTATCCGCTTCAGATTGGAACATTGGTGATAAAGTAACGCATAAATCTTGGGGTGAGGGTATGGTAAGTAATGTAAGCGAGAAAAATGGCTCAGTTGAATTAGATATTATCTTCAAATCTGAAGGTCCTAAACGACTGTTAGCTCAATTTGCCCCAATTACTAAGAAGGAGGATTAATGAATGGAAAACATCCAACAACGTGTTAATGAACTACATGATTTATTAAATCAATATAGTTATGAATATTACGTGCAAGATAATCCTTCAGTTCCAGATAGCGAATATGATAAATTATTGCGCGAATTAATCAATATAGAAGAGTCACATCCTGAATACAAAACGGCTGATTCTCCAACTGTACGTGTAGGAGGAGAAGCTCAATCTTCTTTTGAAAAGGTTGACCATGATACCCCGATGCTAAGTTTGGGGAACGCGTTTAATGAAGAAGAACTACGACGTTTTGATGCACGTATCCGTGAACAAATCGGCCAAGTAGAATATATGTGTGAATTAAAAATCGATGGTTTAGCTGTCTCACTGAAATATGTAGATGGACGCTTTGTGCAAGGATTAACACGTGGTAATGGAACAACAGGTGAAGATATTACAGAAAACTTACGTACCATTCATGCGATACCTCTAAAAATTAAAGAACCTTTGAATTTTGAAGTACGTGGTGAAGCTTATATGCCACGAAGTTCATTTATGGCTTTGAATGAAGAAAAAGAAAAGAATGAGGAGCAACCATTTGCTAACCCTCGAAATGCAGCTGCAGGTTCATTAAGACAATTAGATCCTAAATTAGCGGCAAAACGTAAATTAAGTGTATTCTTATATAGCGTCAATGATTTTACTGATTTTAAAGCTACAACGCAAAGTGGTGCGTTAGATGAATTAGATCGCTTAGGTTTTAAAACCAATCATGAACGTGAACGTGTTGCTGATATAGAAGGTGTATTAGAATATATTGAAAAATGGACAGAACAACGTGAGAATTTACCTTATGATATAGATGGTATTGTAATTAAAGTCAATGACTTAGAACAACAAGATGAAATGGGCTATACACAGAAATCACCACGTTGGGCGATTGCTTATAAATTCCCAGCAGAAGAAGTGATTACTAAATTACAAGATATAGAATTAAGTATTGGACGAACTGGCGTAGTAACACCTACAGCAATTTTAGAGCCAGTCCGTGTCGCAGGGACTACTGTCTCAAGAGCATCACTTCACAATGAAGATTTAATTAAAGAACGTGATATTCGTATTGGAGATAGTGTAGTTGTAAAAAAAGCAGGCGATATCATTCCAGAAGTCGTTCGCAGTATAGTTGACCGTCGCCCTGATGATGCCGTGCCATATCATATGCCAACACATTGCCCGAGTTGCGACCATGAGCTTGTACGTATTGAAGGAGAAGTTGCACTACGTTGTATTAATCCTCAATGCCAAGCACAATTAGTTGAAGGGTTGATTCACTTTGTTTCAAGACAAGCGATGAACATTGATGGACTAGGGACAAAAATTATTCAACAACTTTACCATAATCAGCTCATTAAAGACGTGGCTGATATCTTCTATCTTACTAAAGAAGATTTGTTACCTTTAGAACGCATGGGTGCTAAAAAAGTAGACAACTTATTAAATGCAATTGAAATGTCTAAAGAGAATTCATTAGAACATTTATTATTTGGCTTGGGTATTCGTCATTTAGGCGCTAAAGCCAGCCAAGTCCTTGCCGAACAATATGAAACAATGGATCGTTTGCTTGAAGTAACGGAAGAAGAATTAGTAAGTATTCATGATATAGGGGATAAGTTAGCACAATCTGTTGTGACTTATCTTGAAAATGAAGATATCAAAGAATTAATTGAAAAACTTAAGCACAAGAATGTTAATATGAAGTATAAAGGTGTCAAAACGAGTGAAATAGAAGGGCATCCTGATTTTAAAGATAAAACAATAGTATTAACAGGGAAATTACAACAAATGACACGTAAAGAAGCGACGGCTTGGTTGGAAATGCAAGGAGCAAAAGTTACAAGTAGTGTGACCAAGAGCACTGACTTAGTCATTGCTGGCGAAGATGCAGGTTCAAAATTAGCCAAAGCAGAAAAATTTGGCACAACAGTTTGGACTGAAGACCAATTTGTAACGAAGCAAAATGAAATATCAAATTAGAGGAGTACGGCAATGAAGCGGACACTGCTATTAGTTATAATGTCTCTCGTGCTATTAGCGGCATGTGGAAACGATAATAGTAATAAAAATGATCAATCAGTTAACAAGCAACAAGATACACAATCAAATTCGAATAATGTTAAAACAATCGCTACTGGTAAAGATGTACAAGGCGATGATTATAGAACAATCCTACCGTTTAAAGAAAGTCAAGCACGTGGAGTCTTACAAGATAATATGGCAAATAGCTATAATGGAGGAGACTTCGAACATGGCTTACTCAATTTAAGTAAAGAAGCCTTTCCTACAGATAAATATTTATATCAAGACGGTCAGTATTTGAATAAAGACACCATTAATGCTTATTTAAGTCCTAGATATTCTAAAAAAGAAATCGATAAAATGAGTGAAAGTGAGAAAAAATCTAAAAAAGCAAATGAGAATTTAGGTTTAAACCCTTCTCATAATGGAGAAACAAAACCAGAAAAAATTGCTGACAATTCTCCTGCTTATTTATCGAATATTTTAGAACAAGATTTCTATGATAGTAATGATACTAAAGATTCTAATATTAAAGGTATGACCATTGGATTAGCCATGAATAGTGTTTATTATTATCAAGAAGAAAAAGATGGACCAACGTATAGTAAAGAGCTTGATGATAAAGAAATTGAAAAACAAGGTAAAGCGATGGCATCTGAAATGTTAACGCGATTACGCGCTAATGATGATTTAAAAAATATACCTATTCAATTTGCTATTTACAAGCAGTCAGGTCAGGATTCAATTACGCCAGGAGAGTTTATCGCTAATACAGTAGTAGATGAAGATCAAACTAAAATCAGTAAGTGGAATAAAATTAATGAAGTTTCAACCTTATTACCTTCTGCTACTGCTGAAAAATACAATGAAAACTTAAATAATAACTTTAAACAATTTAATAATAATTTACAATCATATTTCTCTAACTTTACTCAAGCAGTAGGGAAAATCAAATTCGTGGATAAAAAGCCACAACAATTAACAATTGATTTACCGATTGATTACTATGGACAAGCTGAAACAATTGGTATTACGCAATATGTAACAGAACAAGCTGAAAAATATTTTGACAATATTGATAGCTATGAAATTCGCATTAAAGACGGTAATAACGCACGCGCTTTAATTACGAAAACTAAAGATGATAAAGAAGCACAAGTTCATATTTATAGTAATTAATAGGAATTGCCATAGAAAGAGTTTCTTCTTTCTATGGCTATTATTTAGTCTAAGAAAATTTACTTTTCTCGTACGATAGATTTAACCTTATCTAAATCATGTTTTACAAATTCACCAGGTGATTGAGTTAATAAGCTCACAACATATGTTACGATGACACTTGCTAAGAAACCAGGAATGATTTCATACATACCGAATAATTCATTGATATTAGCTAAAGGTTTAATCCATACAATCCAAACAATTACAACCAGCGCCCCGGCGACCATACCACTTACAGCACCAGCACGTGTTAACTTCTTCCAATATAAAGAGAATAAAACGAGTGGACTGAATGAAGCACCGAAGCCTGCCCAGGCATTACCAACTAAGTTAAGTATTGTATCGTTTGGAGACCAAGCAATTGCCATTGCTACAATTGCTACTGCTAATACAGATAAACGGCCCACCAATACGAATTCTCTCTGATGCGTTTTTGCACGTTCTTCACCACGTATTAATTTATAAAAGTCTTCAGTTAACGAACTTGAAGTAACTAAGAGTTGAGATGAAATTGTGCTCATAATTGCAGCAAGGATAGCTGCTAGTAAGAACCCACCAGCTAATGGATGGAATAAAATTTGACTCATAATGATAAATAAAGTTTCAGGATCTTCCATCTTAATATGGTTATCAGAAATAAAAGCAATACCTGTTAATCCAACACCTACTGCCCCTAAAAGACCTACAGCCATCCAGCTAATACCTAGACGACGTGCTTTTGGTAATAACTTATGTGATTTAATAGACATAAATCGAACGATAATATGAGGTTGTCCAAAATAACCAAGCCCCCATGCAAAAAGCGAAATGATACCTAAAAATGTAGTTCCTTTAAATAAATCCATATTTGTTGGTTTCATTTCGGCAACACGATGAAACGTATCCCAACCATTGAGTTGCATCATAGCCACTATAGGCACCATTACCATTGCGATTAACATGATTACCCCTTGGAAAAAGTCAGTGATAGATACAGCTAAATATCCTCCGAAGAAGGTATAAAGTATGACGATTACCGCTACTAAGATTAATCCGAAATGATAGTTTAGTCCAAATGCACTTTCGAATAATTTACCTCCTGAAACAAAACCGGAATGTGTATATAAAGTAAAGAACACGACAATGATAAGACCAGAAATGATTTTAATAATATTTTGTTTATCATTTAAACGATTTTTAAAAAAGTCTGGAAGCGTGATAGCATCTCCAGCGATTTCTGTATACACTCTTAAACGTGGTGCGACAACGAAATAGTTAATATAAGCACCAAGTGTAAGACCAATAGTAATCCATATAGCTGATAGACCAGTGCTATAAACTGAACCTGGTAATCCCATAATCATCCAACCACTCATATCAGAAGCACCTGCAGATAATGCAGTAATGTAGGGGCCTATACTTCTCCCGCCTAACATATATTCACTTAAATTTCCTGTAGCTTGTTTATAGCCATAGTAGCCAATAACTAATAAAATAATAAAGTAAATCGCAATCATGATATAAGTTTGCCAATCAGTGTTAACATGACTGCTTAAACTTGCTCCCAAAGTAAACATCTTTATACCTCCTCTTTTTCTTTTTAGGTAAATATTCCTAAATTAATTTGTTTTAATAGATTAGAAATACCTGTACTTACAAATTAAATTAGTTACATGTAATATTATACATTATATTGAATACTTGAGAGAAGTATTATTTTATATAAAGTGTTAAAAATAGCTTTAATAATTAGTTAGTAAGCGTTTTCTTAATAAAAATATTATTACTGAATGTTTATACTTTAATTGCATATTTTTTATGACTTAAACTTTTTAATAATATTTTTATTTTGATTAAGTTACATAAAGGAGTAGTAATTGATTTAGTTAAGATTAAAAAAAGCGAGATTAAGCACTATACCAATAAGAATTATGATAAATATTTAGATTTTTCATTCAAAATTTGATACAATTTTATGATGAATGAGTAATAAGGAGGCTTTTTAATTAATGACTAAAGTTACACGCGAAGAAGTTGAACATATAGCACATTTAGCAAGACTTCAAATTTCTGAAGAAGAAACAGAAATTATGGCTAATACGCTTGAAAGTATCTTAGATTTTGCGAAACAAAATGACACAGCTGATACAGAGGGTGTTGAGCCAACTTATCATGTATTAGACTTACAAAATGTGTTACGTGATGACAAAGCTATCGAGGGCATTCCTCAAGAACTTGCATTAAAGAATGCTAAAGAAACAGAAGATGGTCAATTTAAAGTACCAGCTATCATGAACGAGGAGGACGCTTAAGATGAGTATTCGCTATGAATCAGTTGAAAAATTATCAGAAATGATTAAAAACAACGAGATCAAACCTTCTGAAATTGTTAGAGATATTTATGATGCAATTGAAGAAACTGATCCTACAGTTAAATCATTTTTAGCTTTAGATAAAGAAAATGCAATCAAAAAAGCTGAAGAGTTAGATGAGTTGCAAGCTAAAGGACAAATCGAAGGTAAATTATTCGGTATTCCAATGGGTATCAAAGATAACATTATTACTAAAGATGTAGAAACAACATGTGCTAGTAAAATGTTAGAAGGCTTTGTACCTATCTATGAATCTACTGTAATGAACAAATTAAATAATGAAAATGCCGTGTTAATTGGTAAATTAAACATGGATGAATTTGCAATGGGTGGTTCAACAGAAACATCTTACTTCAAAAAAACAGTTAACCCATTTGATCACACAGCAGTACCAGGTGGTTCTTCAGGTGGTTCTGCAGCAGCAGTTGCAGCTGGTTTAGTACCATTTAGTTTAGGTTCAGACACAGGTGGTTCAATCAGACAACCTGCAGCATACTGTGGTGTAGTAGGTATGAAACCTACATATGGTCGTGTATCACGTTTCGGTCTTGTAGCATTCGCTTCTTCATTAGACCAAATTGGTCCAATCACACGTAATGTAAAAGATAATGCTTTAGTATTAGAAGCTATTGCTGGTGTAGATGAACATGATTCTACTAGTGCACCAGTTGACGATGTAGATTTCACTTCTGAAATCGGTAAAGATATTAAAGGACTTAAAGTTGCACTACCTAAAGAATATTTGGGTGAAGGTGTAAGTGAAGAAGTTAAAGAAGCAGTTAAAAATGCTGTAGAAACATTGAAATCTTTAGGCGCTGAAGTAGAAGAAGTGTCATTACCAAATACTAAATATGGTATTCCTTCATATTATGTTATCGCATCATCTGAAGCATCAGCTAACTTAGCTCGTTTCGATGGTATTAGATATGGTTACCACTCTAAAGAAGCTCAAACGTTAGAAGAATTATACAAAATGTCTAGATCAGAAGGATTTGGCGATGAAGTAAAACGTCGTATCTTCTTAGGTACATTTGCCTTAAGTTCTGGTTACTATGATGCGTACTATAAAAAATCTCAAAAAGTAAGAACATTAATTAAAAATGACTTTGATAAAGTATTTGAAGATTATGATGTTGTAGTAGGTCCTACTGCTCCAACAACTGCGTTCAACTTAGGCGATGAAATTGATGATCCTTTAACTATGTACGCGAATGACTTATTAACTACACCTGTTAACTTAGCTGGTTTACCAGGTATTTCTGTTCCTTGTGGACAATCAAACGGACGCCCAATTGGCTTACAATTCATCGGTAAACCTTTTGATGAAAAGACGTTATATCGTGTGGCATATCAATATGAAACACAATTCAACTTACATGACGCATACGAAAATTTATAAGGAGTGGAAATAATGCATTTTGAAACAGTTATCGGACTTGAAGTTCACGTAGAGTTAAAAACAGACTCAAAAATGTTCTCTCCATCACCAGCACACTTTGGAGCTGAACCTAACTCAAATACTAATGTTATTGATTTAGCATATCCAGGTGTTTTACCAGTTGTAAATAGACGTGCTGTAGACTGGGCTATGCGCGCATCAATGGCACTTAACATGGATATTGCGACACATTCTAAATTTGACCGTAAAAACTATTTCTATCCAGATAATCCAAAGGCTTATCAAATTTCTCAATTTGACCAACCAATTGGTGAAAATGGATATATTGATATTGAAGTAGATGGTGAAACTAAACGTATTGGTATTACTCGTCTTCACATGGAAGAAGATGCTGGTAAATCAACACATAAAGATGGTTACTCTTTAGTTGACTTAAACCGTCAAGGTACACCATTAATCGAAATCGTATCTGAACCAGATATTCGTTCACCAAAAGAAGCATATGCTTACTTAGAAAAATTACGCTCAATCATTCAATACACTGGCGTATCTGACTGTAAAATGGAAGAAGGTTCACTACGTTGTGATGCCAACATTTCATTACGTCCATATGGTCAAAAAGAATTCGGTACTAAAACTGAATTAAAAAACCTTAACTCATTTAACTATGTAAGAAAAGGTTTAGAATATGAAGAAAAACGTCAAGAAGAAGAATTACTAAATGGCGGAACAATCGGACAAGAAACACGTCGTTTCGACGAATCTACTGGTAAAACAATTCTTATGCGTGTTAAAGAAGGATCAGATGACTATCGTTACTTCCCAGAACCAGATATCGTACCTTTATACGTTGATGACGAGTGGAAAGAACGTGTACGTCAAACTATTCCAGAATTACCAGACGAACGTAAAGCGAAGTATGTAAACGAATTAGGTTTACCTGAATACGATGCGCATGTATTAACACTTACAAAAGAAATGTCAGACTTCTTTGAAGGTGCAATTGAGCACGGTGCTGATGTTAAATTAACTTCTAACTGGTTAATGGGTGGCGTGAATGAGTATCTTAATAAAAACCAAGTTGATTTAGAAGATACTAAATTAACACCTGAAAACTTAGCAGGAATGATTAAACTTATTGAAGATGGCACAATGAGTAGTAAAATTGCTAAGAAAGTCTTCCCAGAATTAGCTGAAAATGGTGGAGATGCTAAACAAATCATGGAAGATAAAGGTTTAGTACAAATTTCAGATGAGGCTACTTTAACTCAATTTGTAACTGAAGCGTTAGACAATAATCCACAATCAGTTGAAGACTACAAAAACGGTAAGGGCAAAGCGATGGGCTTCTTAGTTGGTCAAATTATGAAAGCTTCTAAAGGTCAAGCAAACCCTCAAAAAGTAAACCAAATCTTAAAACAAGAATTAGACAAACGATAATTCTAATTGAATTTTTAAATTTTGATAAGCCTGGGACAACAATAGGATGTGTCTCAGGCTTACTTTGTATTTGAAGAACGATTCACCCAATTTAACTAAACTTAGTATTGAGTACTTAATACAGGCTAACGTGAAGAAACTAAATATGTTTATATTGTGACCCAATTATTTTTGTATCATAAATGAAGTTTATCGATTGAAATACTTTTAACTCGCTCATAAATCATTTAATATAAGTGTATGTATAAAAAGTAGAGGGATAATTTATGAGAAAACGTGCAAGAATCATCTATAATCCAACATCTGGCAAAGAATTATTTAAACGTACTTTACCAGATGTGTTAATAAAATTAGAACGTGCAGGTTATGAAACAAGTGCCTATGCTACCGAAAGAGAAGGGGATGCAACGCTTGAAGCTGAACGTGCACTTAAACAAAATTATGATATTCTTATTGCAGCTGGTGGCGATGGCACGCTTAATGAAGTAGTAAATGGTATCGCAGAACGACCTAATCGCCCTAAACTAGGTATTATTCCTATGGGGACTGTAAATGATTTTGGTCGCGCTTTACACTTACCTAATGATATTATGGGAGCTGTCGATGTTATTATTGATAACCATACAACTAAAGTAGACATTGGTAAGATGAATAATCGCTATTTTATCAACTTGGCAGCAGGAGGGCAATTAACTCAAGTCTCTTATGAAACGCCAAGTCGTTTGAAATCAATTGTGGGACCATTTGCTTATTACATTAAAGGTTTCGAAATGTTACCTCAAATGAAAGCAGTCGATTTAAGAATTGAATATGATGATAATGTCTTCCAAGGTGAAGCACTATTATTTCTATTAGGGTTAACTAATTCTATGGCTGGCTTTGAAAAGTTAGTACCAGACGCTAAGCTAGACGATGGGCATTTTACTTTAATTATTGTCGAAAAAGCTAATCTAGCAGAACTAGGACATATCATGACATTAGCATCACGAGGGGAACATACGAAACATCCGAAAGTGATTTATGAAAAAGCGAAATCTATCAATATATCTTCATATACAGAAATGCAATTAAATGTAGATGGAGAATATGGTGGTAAATTGCCAGCTAATTTCTTAAATTTAAAACGACATATCGAAGTATGTACACCTAAAGATATTCATAATGAGGAGTTAACTGAAGATCAACAAGATAGCATGTAGCATTAAGTTAATTCAAAAAAATAATGATATACAATTGAAATTAAATATTTTAATGAATAATAAGAAGAGGTTGAGTCATAGTTTGACGACATAGGGGAAGTATCATCGCCTACATTAAGCTACTCAAACCTCTTTTTCATGTGGGGTGAAAAAAGGTGGAAGCATTAAATAAGAATGATATTAAACAGGGACATGTAGTTGATTTAACGCATGAAGGTCATGGCGTAGTAAAATTTGACCGCTATCCTGTATTTATTCCTAATGCCCTCATTGATGAGGAAATAGAATTTAAAGTGATTAAAGTAAAGAAGAATTTCGCTATTGGAAAATTGCTTGAAGTCAAAAAAGCGAGCGAAGACAGAGTTGAACCTCCTTGTAAATATTATTGGAAATGTGGAGGATGTCAATTACAACATATGACATATGAAGCGCAACTCGCTATGAAAAAAGAGCAAGTCGTCAATCTTTTCCATAGAAAAGCACAGTTTAATGAAACATTAATTAATGACACGATAGGTATGGAAAATCCTTGGCGTTATAGAAATAAATCACAATTACCTGTAGGTAAGGATAAGGATCATCACACTATCATGGGATATTATCGTCAAAGAAGCCATGACATCATTGATATGAACAGTTGTTTGATTCAAGATCATCAACATCAAGAAATTATGAATCATGTTAAAAAGTGGCTTAATGAATTCAATATAAGCATTTATAATGAGCGTACTAAGAAAGGACTATTAAGACATTTAGTTGTTCGTACTGGTCATTATACAGATGAAATAATGGTTATTTTTGTAACTAACGGTTCTAAATTTAAACAGGCACAATTATTAGTTGAACAATTAACTCAAACATTTCCGAACATTACGAGTATTAAACAGAATATTAATGATAGCCATTCAAACGTGATTATGGGACAACAATCCATTACATTATATGGGAAAGATAAAATTATTGATTCATTAAGTGATATTACCTTCAAAATCAGTGATCAATCTTTCTATCAAATAAATTCAAGTCAGACGGAAAAATTATACAGGAAAGCTATCGAGTATGCGCAAATAAACGGTCAAGAAACGGTGCTTGATACTTATTGTGGCATCGGTACGATTGGATTATATATGGCGCCTGTAGCTAAACATGTATATGGGGTAGAAGTCGTTCCATCTGCAATTAAAGATGCGAAGCAAAATGCGACTTTAAACGGACTTGATAATACGACTTTTGTCTGTGGGAAAGCTGAAGAAGTCATTATAGAATGGAAACAACAAGGAATTAAACCTGATGTAGTCATGGTCGATCCTCCTCGAAAAGGATGCGATGAAACTTTCTTACAAACACTTCTAGCACTTAATCCCAAACGTATTGTTTATATTTCTTGTAATCCTTCTACACAACAACGAGATGCACAAATATTAGCCTCAAGTTATGATTTAAAAGAGATTACACCAGTGGACATGTTCCCTCAAACAACACACATTGAAACAGTTGCTTTGTTTGAAAGAAAATAATGATATATAACATATTATCTTTTAGAAGTGTTTAATCTTTCATTCATATTCAATTTTGTTTGATTAATATTAAGAAAAGATTACAGAGTGTTTAATTTATAAAAAAATACTTTTTTTCTTTTATTTGTCCATGTATACTATGAATGAATTAAGAGGGATAGGGGGTCATAATTGTGCATAAAATCGATTTAAATCACAACCGATTAAACTTGTCGAAGTTTATTGCCATACAAATCGTCGTTATATTATTTGCAATTTTGCTAACTTATAAATGGGCTTTCTCATTTACTAGAGTGATTGAACAATCATTTTTAACTAATATTGTTTTTGGGATATTAGGCTTTGGTATCGTTCTAGGCATACATGAATTTATTCATCGTTTTTCTTTTTATGTTTTCTCAAAAGGGGAGAAACCTCATTTTAAATATAAAAAAGGAATTTTATTAATTCATATTTCGAAGAAGTACTTTAATAAATGGCAATTTTGTACAATTATGTTAGCCCCAGTAATTATGATTACTGCTGCATTAATGGTTTTATTTAGTTTTTATTCTTACTCATCGATTATCTTCATTTTAAGTATACATATAGCTTATTGTTTACTTGATATATATTTAGTCGGTATCGTGGTAATTAATAAATTCAAATATGTTCAGACTACTGATGAAGGTTTATTTATGTATCACTATCAACCATTCCAAGCTCAGAATGATTACGAGTAATATAAGTTAAGTCTCCATACAATCGTACTATGCACATCTCATGAGTTTTACTCATAGACGCAGTATAATTGTATCGAGGCTTTTTTTATTTTTTATTTTTCGGAAAAGGGGGGGACATATATGGCAGAAAGACGTATTGTACATATTGATATGGATTGTTTTTACGCACAAGTAGAAATGAGAGATAATCCTAAGTTACGTGGAAAACCTGTAATTGTAGGAGGTAAAGCAAGCAACCGTGGTGTAGTGTCAACAGCGTCTTATGAGGCACGTAAATATGGGGTTCATTCTGCCATGCCAATGTCTCAAGCACATAAATTATGTCCTAATGGTTACTATGTTAGAGCACGTTTTGATGCTTATCGTGAAGCTTCTGGAGTAATTATGGGTATTTTTAAAAGCTATACAGATATAGTTGAACCACTTGCTTTAGATGAAGCGTATTTAGATATTACTCATTTAGTAAGACCGGATATGCCAGCTTCTAAAATTGCTGCCTTTATTCGTCGAGATATTTTCGAAAAAACGGGGTTAACCTCTTCGGCGGGTGTCTCATATAACAAGTATTTAGCTAAATTGGCCAGTGGGATGAATAAGCCCAATGGCATGATGGTTATAGATTATAATAATGTGCATGACATTCTTATGAATTTAGATATAGGAGAGTTTCCCGGTGTCGGTAAAGCGTCTAAAAAGATTATGCATGAACATGAAATTTATACTGGAAAAGATTTATATGAGAAATCAGAATTTGAATTAATTCGTTGGTTTGGTAAAAAAGGAAGAGGTTTATACAATAAAGCGAGAGGCATCGATGACAGTGAAGTTAAAGCGACGCGTATTCGTAAATCTGTAGGTACGGAGCGTACCTTCTCGACCGACATGAATGATGATGATGAGATAGAAAGTGTGGGAGTTATCAAGTAAGACGGCAGAACGCTTAGCTAAACTGCAAAAATCTGGCAGTACTGTGACTGTAAAAATTAAGACACATAAATATGAAACATTCTCCAAACAACGCAGTTTAAGAGAAATGGTAAGTAGTGAGACAGATATTTATAATGTGGCATATGATTTGTATAATGAATTAAAAGATCCAGACGTACCTATTCGCCTAATAGGCGTAACAGTTGGAAATTTAGAACAAGCCACCTATCAAAATATGACTATATATGATTTTATTTAGAAGATAAAGGTTTATCATTTGATAAGGCTAGTTTAACCATAGTCTTTGATATTAACCTTTATCTTTTAAATTTTTTCCGTAAATTTGTAACATGCTATCAAGATTATCATAGTGTTTTAACAATCTAAACGTAATCATGGCACATGCTTTAGCATCATTTAATGCATCATGATGCCCGTGGAAATCCAATTTATAATGGTTCATTAAATGCTTTAGGCCATAGCGATAAGCACTAATTGTACGTTTAGCCAATTGATAAGAACAGAAGTACATTAAAGAAGGGGTCTCAATATTTAATTGCTTTAAACTTTGATGTAACACATTCATATCAAATGTTGCATTATGAGCAACAACAGGAAGCTTATCAATAAATTGCAACATATAAGGATATACATATGCAAAGCTAGGTGCATTTTCTACATCTTGAGGCTTTATACCATGAACGGCAATATTGGTTTTTGAAAAGTAATCAAAGGGATTTACCAGTGTATAGAAGGATTCTACGATTTCATTATCAACCACTTTCACCATACCCACTGAACAAATACTAGTGCGCTTACCATTAGCTGTTTCAAAATCAAGTGCTACGAATGAATTACTAGGCATATACATTTCCTTTCTTTATTTAAAGATGTTGTTAGTTTAGCTTAATATCGTTAAAAATAACAGAAAGTTGCATAAAGAATAACCCGTATTACTCCAAAGTGTGGGGGAGAGTAATACGGGTTAAATTTATACATTAATTTTGAAATGAATGTTAAACTTATTCTTCATCAAATGAACGAGATGCAAGTTCTTTTTCATATAAATATAATGTGTTGCAATCGTCACCGATACGAGTTAAGTAATCGATGTGAGTTTCAAAGGTAGATTCTTCTTCTACTTGTTCATCTAAGAACCAATTTAAGAATGAAATTGTAGCATAGTCTTTATCTTTTTGAGCAATTTCAGATAAATTGTAGAAACGACGTGTTACGTCTTGTTCTTGAGCTAAGCCGTCTTTGAATGTTTCTAAGATAGAATTGAAATCAGTTTTTGGCGCAGGAATTGCTCTAAATTCTGCACGTTCTCCACGATCATTGATATAGTCATAGATTTTTTTACCGTGGAAACGTTCTTCTTTAGCTTGTTGAATATAGAAGTTAGCAAATCCTTCGTATGATTTATCATCACAATAAGCTGCCATTGCCATATATGCATGTGCTGCGAAATACTCGTGATTCATTTGGTCGTTTAATGCTTCTAATAAATCTTTACTTAACATAAATAAGTCACCTCAAATATAAAATTTATCTTCTCTGTTTGTTCTTTTTGAGTATAACAAATTTATTCTCATTAGTAAATAATAATTATTATAATCTAGAGTGTATAATATCATTTCTAATTGAGAATGTTTTTTGTTATACCCGTAACGTGTTATAATTATGCGAGTGAATTAAACAAGGAGGAAGCTCATGAGACAATGGACTGCAACCCACTTAGCTAAATTGGCCCGTAGAGCGAGTATCGCAGCTGGTAAAAAGGGTACTGACTTACCAGGTCAAATTGCACGTATAGTGGATCAAAATATATTACGTAAATTAGCCGCACAAGTAGATGATATCGTATTCGTAAGTGGTACGAATGGAAAGACTACTACTTCTAACTTAATAGGTCATACTTTAAAAGCGAATAATATCGATATTATTCATAATAATGAAGGTGCAAACATGGCGGCTGGTATTACGTCCGCATTTATTATGCAATCAACTAAAAATACAAAAGTAGCGGTAATTGAAATTGATGAAGGTTCTATTCCGCGTGTGTTAAAAGAAGTTACACCAACTATGATGATTTTTACCAACTTTTTCCGAGATCAAATGGACCGTTTCGGTGAAATTGATATTATGGTTAATAATATTGCGAAATCAATCAGTAATAAAGGAATTAAGTTATTACTTAATGCAGATGATCCATTTGTGAGTCGTCTTAAAATCGCAAGTGATACGATTGTTTATTACGGCATGAAAGCACATGCCCATGAATTTGAACAAAGTACAATGAATGAAAGTAAATACTGTCCTAACTGTGGAAGATTATTAGAATATGACTACATACATTACAATCAAATTGGGCATTACCATTGTACATGTGGTTTCAAACGTGAAACGCCTAAATATGAAGTCAACACATTTAACGTATCACCATTCTTAAAATTAAATATTAACGATACACAGTTCGATATGAAGATTGCTGGGGACTTCAACGCTTTCAATGCTATCGCCGCTTATTCAGTATTAAGAGAGTTAGGACTTAATGACGAGTCCATTCGCAAAGGTTTTGAAACTTACACTTCTGATAATGGACGTATGCAGTATTTTAAACTAAATGAGAAAGAGGCAATGATTAACTTAGCTAAGAACCCTGCAGGTATGAATGCAAGTTTATCAGTAGGCGAGCAACTAGAAGGTAAGAAAGTCTATGTTATTAGTCTAAATGATAATGCAGCGGATGGTCGCGATACATCATGGATTTATGACGCTGATTTTGAAAAGTTAAGCGAACAAGATATTGAAGCGATTATAGTGACAGGTACACGTGCAGAGGAGTTACAATTACGTTTGAAATTAGCTGAAGTTACAGTGCCTATAGTGCTTGAAAAGGATATTTATAAAGCAACAGCATTAACAATGAATTATAGTGGCTTCACTGTAGCTATTCCAAACTATACGTCATTATCACCAATGCTTGAACAACTTAATCGTTCATTTGTAGGAGGGCAATAAATATGAATGAATTAACAGTCTATCACTTTATGTCAGACAAATTGAATTTATATAGTGACATCGGGAATATTATCGCCCTTAAGCAACGTGCTAAAAAACGTAATATCAAATTAAATGTTGTAGAAGTTAATGAAACAGAAGGTGTCACTCTAGATAATTGTGATATCTTCTTTATCGGTGGCGGAAGCGATAGAGAACAAAGTATCGCTACAAAAGAATTAAGTAAGATTAAAACAAAATTAAAAGAAGCGATTGAAGATGGTATGCCAGGCTTAACGATTTGTGGCGGTTACCAGTTCTTAGGTACAAAATATATTACTCCAGATGGCACTGAGTTAGAAGGTTTAGGAATCTTAGACTTTTATACGGAATCACGTACAGATCGTTTAACTGGAGATATTGTGATTGAAAGCGATACGTTTGGCACAATTGTCGGCTTTGAAAATCATGGCGGTCGTACGCATCATAACTTTGGTACATTAGGTCAGGTTAAAGTGGGTTATGGTAATAATGATACCGATAAACGTGAAGGTATTCATTATAAAAACTTATTAGGTACGTATTTACACGGACCAATTTTACCTAAAAATCATGAGTTAACAGATTACTTATTAGAAAAAGCATGTGAGCGTAAAGGTATACCTTTTGAACCAAGACATCTTGATAACACTGAAGAAGAAGCTGCTAAACGTGTCATTATCGAACGTTCAGCTAAAAATTAAATATAAATAAATAGGCTAAGACATTTCAAAATGTCTTAGCCTTAATTTGTATTTTGACAGTAGCTACTCAATTAGTCGGAGTAGGACAAAGAAATTTTTTAATTTCTGTCGTGCTCCTGTCTTTCTTTATCTTCAAAGCGAGTATCAAGTATTTTATAAATTAATAAAATTTCATAGATAAGATGACTTTTAATTTGATTTTGGTCAAACTCTTCAAGTAGTTTAACAGATGATTTTAATGTTGAAGCGGCTTCTTTTTGACGAATAAATTCATCATTTAATGGAATCTTATTAATACTATTACTAATTTTGATAATAGCCATTTTTTCATCAGCAGTAAATTTAAGATGAATATTTTTAGGCAAGTAGATAATATTAGAAAGATGGGTAGCAAATAAACGGTCGCTGTACGCACGATTAGAAATATTTTTTAATCGTTTCCATTCGTTCTCTTTATTTTTATGGTATCTTAACTCGTCTCGTTGGTATCCAATTAGCGTTTCTGTTTTAGTATTAAGACCTGCTAATTTATCAAGTAAATCATTGCTTTCATCTGATTGGAATTTACCTAATAGTAATTCCTGACATCTAATCGCAAATAATTTATACATCTTATGTTCTATAACCGATAAATTATCTTCTATTTGTTGATAATATTTTGGAGGTAAAATGATGAAGTTAACTAACCCTGCAGTTACTAATCCAATTAAGGCAGTTAATAACCTTGAAAAGAAATTAAAGTAGTAGGCGTGATGAATACCAGGTATCATCGCCATAGCAGTCAATACCGCTACGGTTGTACCCACTTGTAAGTTTAATTTAGTACACAGCATAATTGTAAATACTGCAGCGAATGTATATGATAAAGGAGATGTATCTCCAAATATGTATGTAAATATAACTGCAAATAACGCCCCAATTACTGTAGCGGGTAATCTACGGTAACCCTTTTTCAACGAAGCTTTAGCAGTAGGTTCAATCGTAACAATTGCAGTGAGTATTGCGAAGATAGGAGTTAGATTAAGCATTAAACAAAATAGGGAGGTCAGAAAGGTCGCTAACCCTGTTTTAATTGTTCTAGCTCCAATAATGTGCTTATACCATTTGTTCATGAATCTATAAATCCTCTCGTTGACCGAAAATAATCCTGTATATCTATATTTAAAAATAATAATTATTAACGTTTTGTTTATCATATTTAGTATATCAAAAAAATTTTGGTATAATAAGATGTAACAACAATTAAAAAGGAACGGGATAATATGATTGTAAAAACAGATGAAGAATTACAAGCCTTAAAGGAAATAGGTTATATTTGTGCTAAAGTTAGAGACACAATGCAAGAGGCGACTAAACCTGGTATCACAACTAAAGAATTAGATAACATTGCTAAAGAGTTATTTGAAGAACATGGTGCCATCTCAGCACCAATTCATGATGAGAACTTCCCAGGTCAAACTTGTATCAGTGTGAATGAAGAAGTTGCACATGGTATTCCTGGCAAACGTATCATCCGTGAAGGTGACTTAGTTAATATTGATGTTTCTGCTTTGAAGAATGGCTACTACGCTGATACAGGCATCTCATTTGTAGTAGGAGAAGCGGATAATCCATTAAAACAAAAAGTTTGTGATGTAGCTATTATGGCTTTTGAAAATGCAATGTCTAAAATTAAACCAGGCACTAAATTAAGTAATATTGGTAAAGCAGTTCATGCAACAGCCCGCCAAAATGATTTAACTGTTATTAAAAACTTAACAGGCCATGGTGTAGGCCAATCATTACATGAAGCGCCTAACCATGTTATGAACTACTACGATCCTAAAGATAAAACACTTTTAAAAGAAGGTGTGGTAATTGCAGTAGAACCATTTATTTCTTCTAAAGCAACGTTTGTAACAGAAGGTAAAAATGAATGGGCGTTTGAAACAAAGGATAAAAGTTTTGTTGCACAAATTGAACATACAGTTATCGTTACCAAAGATGGTCCAATCTTAACAACGAAAATTGATTAAAAGCTTAAACTAATGTAGTAGAATTAATATGAAACAATAGCCCTTAATAGAGTTTAAATTACTCTATTAAGGGCTTTAATTATAGAAAAACTTAATTTTAAAATTTATTTATTTGCCTAGTAATTTTTTAACTTGAGCTTGTAGCAATTTTCCAGTTGGGTCCGCTTCCGTTTTTAAACGTGTGAAGTCTTCAGACCAAGCCGATGTACGGACTCTAACAGGTGGCTCTTCCATCTCAATTGTATCAATAATAACTTGAGCTACTTCAGCCGATGTTTGAGAAGCGCCAGGGCCATAATTTTCCTTTAAACCACCCATATAAGATTGGAATAGTGGAAGATATTCATCCTCTTGAATACCGCCTGTTGATTCAAGATGTGCCATTAAGTTGTTTGTAAATTCGGATTGAATACCTCCAGGTTCGATGACACTAAACTTCACGTTAAATTCAGGCTGGATATAGCTAGCTAATGCTTCAGTATAGCCTTCAACACCAAATTTAGTTGCGCAATAAATTTCATTGAAAGGTTGGCCAACTAAACCACCCACTGATGAGATGTTAACGATATGCCCTTGACGATGTGTTCTCATAGTAGGTAGGATCGCTTTAGTCATACGCATCACGCCCATTAAATTTAAATTGACTTGCCACATCATTTCTTCATCCGTCGCATGTTCAGTCGTACGTGCAAAGCCCGCACCAGCATTATTGATAAGCACATTGATTGTGTCCTCATCTTCTAAAATAGCATTGACTGTAGTTTCAATACTATCGACTTTAGTGACATCTAATTCTTTAATAATTATATTTAAATTTTTATCTTTAGCTGCTTGTTTTAACGTGTCTTGTTTATCTAAATTGCGCATCGTCGCATATACTTTATATCCCTTTTCAGCTAATAATAAAGCCGTTTCGAAACCTAAACCTGATGAAGCTCCAGTAATTAAAGCAACTTTATAATTCATTTCATAATCTCCTTTAGCTTAATGTGAAACTAGTATTCACTATAACCAATTGTAAGTCAATTAATCTTTCTTTTAAGGAAAAAGTATATTAATTAAACAGCAATATTATTAAAAAAGGCTAATCGATGTATTAGTCCTTAAGTATGAGATAAAGATGGTTCCTAAGCCTATATTAAGTCATAGTTAAAAGTATTATAATTATGCTTAATCAGGAACGAGGTGGTTCTATGAATTATATAGATTTATATGTACAACATTTTCTAAAGATAATAATTAAACAGAACATCAATGAGTACCGCGCAGCATTAGATAATAAATTAAATAGTATTGAAAGATATATTGCTTATTTAAAAACAAAGAAGCTGCAAATGAATAAGTTAATTGACAGTTTAACAGCAACATTAGAAAATAAGTATATTGATGTAGCAAATATGTATAATATTAAAAATGCTCAAGAAATTAACAATTGTGAAATTGAAAGTCTAAAAAGCCAATTAGATATGTTTGAAGCATATTGCGCTAGAATTGAAGCGGACATTCATCGTTGTGCAAGAGAACGCATAACAACAAAAGGGCAATGTGATATTATTGAGCAAATCAGTATCATAGCTTAAAAATTTTAAATAGATAGGGGGCGACAGATTGACTCGTAAGTATATATCAACAGAATTATTAATTATTTTTACTGCTTTAATGATTATAGCGAACTTTTATTATATCTTTTTCGAGAAGATAGGCTACCTATTTATACTGTTATTAGGATGTATATTAGTTTATGTTGGATACCTTTACTTTCATAAAGTAAGGGGTCTCTTAGCGTTCTGGATAGGTATTCTTCTTATCGCTTTTACCTTGTTGTCAAATAAGTATACTATTATTATTTTGTTTATTTTCTTAGTCATTGTTATTATTAGATACTTAATATTCAAATTTAAGCCTTTAGAAATAGTGGCTTCTGAAGAGGAAGTAACGTCTCCTCAATTCATTAAACAGAAATGGTTTGGCGAACAACGTACGCCTGTTTACGTGTATAAGTGGGAAGACGTACAAATTCAACATGGTGTAGGAGATATTCACATTGATATGACGAAAGCGGCTAATATCAAAGAGAATAATACGATTGTAGTTAGACATGTGTTAGGAAAAGTTCAACTTATTGTGCCTACAAATTACAATATTAATTTACACATGGCTGCTTTTTATGGCACAGCTTATTTAAACGGCCAATCATATAAAGTGGAGAATAATCATATTCAAGTTGAAGAAAAACCTAAAGAAGAAAACTATAATGTAAATATTTATATTTCAACATTTATAGGTGATGTTGAGGTGGTTTATAGATGAATCACTACTTAAGAGCTATTGGTTCCATGTTAATCCTCGTGTATAGCATGTTAACCGCGTTCTTATTTATAGATAAAGTATTCGTAAACATTATTTATTTCCAAGGGATGTTTTATACCCAAATCTTCGGCATACCTGTATTCTTATTTTTAAACTTAATCATTATTTTATTATGCATTATTGTTGGTTCTGTTTTAGCTTATAAGATTAACCAACAAAATCATTGGATTAAAAATCAAATTGAACATGCTATCGAGGGTGAAACGGTAGGTATCAATGACCAAAATATTGAACTTTATAACGAAACCATTGATATTTATCAAACGCTTGTACCATTAAATCAAGAATTACATCGTTTAAGAATTAAAACGCAAAATTTAACCAATGAAAATTATAATATGAATGATGTCAAAGTGAAAAAGATTATTGAAGACGAGCGTCAACGTTTAGCGCGTGAATTACACGACTCTGTAAGTCAACAACTTTTCGCAGCTAGCATGATGCTCTCAGCTATCAAAGAAACGAAATTAGAGCCACCACTAGATCAACAAATACCAGTACTTGAAAAAATGGTCCAAGAATCTCAATTAGAAATGCGAGCACTTTTATTACATCTTCGCCCAATTGGTCTCAAAGATAAGTCATTAGGTGAAGGTATTAAAGACTTAGTCATTGATTTACAGAAGAAAGTGCCTATGAAAGTGATTCATGATATTGAAGACTTTGAAGTACCTAAAGGGATTGAAGATCATTTGTTTAGAATTACGCAAGAAGCTATTTCTAATACGTTGCGCCATTCAAACGGTACGAAAGTAACGGTTGAATTATTCAATAAAGAAGATTATTTATTATTGCGTATTCAAGATAATGGAAAAGGCTTTAATGTTGATGAAAAGCTTGAACAAAGCTATGGTTTAAAAAATATGCGAGAACGTGCGTTAGAAATTGGAGCGACTTTCCATATTGTTTCCTTACCAGATGCAGGAACAAGAATAGAAGTGAAAGCACCATTACATAAGGAGGATGATTTGTATGGCGATTAAAGTACTATTTGTGGATGACCACGAAATGGTTCGAATTGGGATTTCTAGTTATTTATCAACTCAAGAAGATATTGAAGTCGTGGGAGAAGGCGCATCAGGAAAAGAAGCTATTGCTAAAGCACACGAATTACAACCAGACTTAATCTTAATGGATTTACTTATGGATGATATGGATGGTGTTGAAGCTACGACTCAAATTAAGAAAGATTTACCTCATATAAAAGTAGTAATGCTTACAAGCTTTATTGAAGACAAAGAAGTATATAGAGCCTTAGATGCTGGCGTAGATAGTTATATATTAAAAACAACAAGCGCAAGCGATATAGCTGAAGCTGTACGTAAAACATATCACGGTGAATCTGTATTTGAGCCAGAAGTATTGGTTAAAATGCGCAATAGAATGAAAAAAAGAGCAGAATTATATGAAATGCTAACTGAACGTGAAATGGAAATATTATTATTAATTGCAAAAGGGTATTCGAACCAAGAAATTGCTAGTGCGTCTCATATTACAATTAAAACGGTTAAAACCCATGTAAGTAATATCTTAAGTAAATTAGAAGTACAAGATAGAACTCAAGCTGTAATTTATGCTTTCCAACACAATTTAATTCAATAACGAATCAATAAAGGACAAGACGGAAAAACGTCTTGTCCTTTATTCTTACTTATTATTTATTTTTCTTATCATCATCATCATCGTTACTGAATTTATCTTTAATTTTATCAGTAAGTGATTCTTTTTCTTTTGTTTTATTATCAGGATCTTTGTCTACTTTATAATCCTCATCTTGTCCAGGTGGTGTTTGTTTATATTCATATGTTGTATCTTCATTGTAATGATTTTGGTTATTATCATCGTGTTTTAATGCTGCTTCTTCTGGTGATAATCCTTGAATGACTTTTCTTTGATGGATGATAGCATTAATCTCTGCACCTATTAGAATAATAAAACTAGTTAAATAAATCCAAATTAATAAAATGATAATACCTGCGATACTACCATAAGTTTTAGAATAGTTACCAAAGTTTGAAATATAGAAACCAAATGCAAATGAACCAATTAACCAAATCACTGATGTGAAGATTGCACCTGGTAAAACTGATTTTAACTTTGTTTTAACATTTGGTGCTACTGAATAAAGAATAGTGAATAAAATTAAAATAATAATTAATGGTAGAACGACTTGAACTAAATTAAATATCCATTTAACTTCATCATCTAAGCCTAACGGACCAAATAGGAAATGAGCGATTACTGAACCCATAGTTGGCAATGTCATCGCTGCTAAAAATACAACGCCTAAAACAACAGTGAATACGACACTTAATATTTTTAATACAATACCGTTTCGATTATCCTCAACGTCATAAGCCACATTGAAAGAATTCATAATTGCTGTCATACCATTAGACGCTGACCAAATTGCTAAAATCAAACCAATAGATAGTAAGCCACCACTTGAGTTTTTAGTAACATCAGTAATAACGCCTTTAATTAACGATGAAGTTTCTGCTGGCGCATTACTTAATAAATCAGTGATTTGTTTTTGATCTAAATTAAATAATGGTAAAAGTGTTAATAAAAAGATGAGCATAGGGAACATAGCTAATACAAAATGATAAGTCATTTGAGCAGCTAGTCCAGCGGCATCATCTTTTCCAATACGATAAATTAAATATGAGAAAAAGTTAGAATCCTTAGTGTATTTCGCAGGCTTATTGAGTCTAGATACGAAAAACACTTGGTTATCTTTTTTAGGTTCCTTAGATTGAAATTCTTGAGGTTCTACATATGTACGATCAACCTTAATCTTATCTTTCTTCTCATTCTCTTTATCTTTAATAGAATTAAGATAATTAGAATTTGATTGATTTTGTTTTGACATAACAATCTCCTTTGTACAATTAACAATAATTATTTCTTTTAAAATTAAAGGCAAAATTTCTTTAGTAAAAAGGAATTTTGCCTTTAAATATCAATTATTTGCCGATACGATTATTTTTACGATTTACAAAGGTATCTTTAGCATCTCTAATTGATCTTTCTAACTCTGGATTATTACGGCGAATTTCTTCGATTGTATCTTTCCAGTACATAACTTCATCTTTAATAGAACTGATTTTAGATGGTTTACGAGAACGATTACCGTTTTTAACATCTTTAGCAGATTGTACTAATGAGTTACGAGTTGATTTATCAGCTAATGTAGCAGCACCGCCAACAATAGCACCAATAATAATACCAGGAATTAATTTGTTTTCCATTTTAAGTTACCCCTCTTTCATGTTTGCATCTTTAATGATGAAATCTATTAGATTGTCACAAGATGATTGTACCATTTCATACACGCCTTCGAAATTATTTGTGTAATATGGATCTGGTACATCACTCTCTTCCATGTTACTAAATTCAAGCAATTTGAACAATTGTCCTTTAAGATTAGGATTAATTGATTTGATATTATCTACATTACTTTGATCCATTGCAATGATGTAATCAAAGTCATCATTAGGTTCAAAAAGCTCACTTATCATACCATCGAAGGGCACATTATGACGTTTTAGAATATCTTGGGTACCCTCATGAGGAGGTTCACCTAAATTCCAACGACCTGTACCTCTTGAATGAACAGTTATTCCAGAAATACCGCGATCTTTTAAACGCTGACGCATAATTGCTTCAGCCATTGGAGAACGACAAATATTTCCTAGACAGGCAAAAGCTACATCTATCAATATACATACCTCCAAACTATAATATAAAACCATTTTATATTTAATTTAAACATTTAGAAAGTAATAAATTTGTCAAATTCTATAAAAGTTTATTAAATATTCATACTTTGATAGAATGTTGAAATAAAGAGGTGAAGAATATGGCACAAAGTAATGAAGAAATGATTAAAGATATTAGAAAGAAATTAAACATAGTTAATCAAGGTTTATTAAATCCGGATAAATTTAAAGAAGCAAATAATGAAGATATTGAAGAAATTCATAGTTTTGTGATGTCTAAAGAGTCATTTTCACCAAGCGAAGTCACAGCGATAGCAGATGAATTAGGCAATTTACGTCAAGACTAAGGAGGAAGTTCAAATGGCAACATTGAGTTATGAAGAGAAATTACAACAATATGCAGAATTATTAGTAAAAGTAGGGATGAATGTTCAACCTAAACAACCTGTTTTTATTAGATCATCTGTAGATGCAATAGAGCTAACGCGCTTAATTGTTGAAGAATCTTATAAAGCGGGCGCATCAGATGTCAGAGTGGTTTATGGAGACCCTACATTAAGTCGATTAAAATTTGAATATGAGTCTGTAGAAACTTTTGAAAATTCTCCAGTAAAATCATATGATGTTGAAGAACGCATGGATTATGCAAATCGAGGTGCTGCTAATTTAGCGTTACTTACTGAAGATCCTGATTTATTAAATGGTATAGATTCTAAAAAATTAAAAGCGTCTCAAATGAAATATGCTAAAGCATTTAAAGGTTATATGGAAGGTAGCCAGAAAAATAAATTCCCTTGGGTAGTTGCTGCATTTCCTTCTAAAGCATGGGCTAAACGCGTTTATCCAGAGCTTTCAGAAGAGGAAGCATTTAATAAATTTGTAGACGAAGTATTTGATATCGTGCGTATCGACGGCAATAATCCAGTTGAAAATTGGAAAAAGCATGTGGAGAATTTAAGCGTTCATGCGAATAAATTACAAGAGAAAAATTATAAAGCATTACATTATCTTTCTGAAGGTACAGATTTAGTAGTAGGCTTACCAGAAGGACATATTTGGGAAGACGCTACAAGTTATGTTAATGGAGATCAACAACCTTTCATTGCGAACATTCCTACTGAAGAAGTATTCACAGCACCAGACCGCAATAACGTAAATGGTTATGTAACGAATAAGCTTCCATTAAGTTACAATGGCACTATTATCGATGGTTTTACATTAACGTTCAAAGATGGCGTTATCGTTGATTATAAAGCTGAACAAGGTGAAGACGTATTAAGAGACTTAATTGATACAGATGAGGGCTCTAAACGATTAGGTGAAGTAGCACTTGTGCCAGACGATTCACCTATTTCTAACCGTAATACTATTTTCTACAATACTTTATTTGATGAGAACGCATCATGCCATTTAGCTATTGGCTCAGCTTACGGTTTCAACGTTAAAGGTGGCACTGAAATGACTACTGAAGAGAAGATTGCTAGTGGTTTGAATGATTCAAATACGCATGTAGATTTTATGATAGGTAGTTCTGATTTAACTATATACGGCATACTTCATGACGGCAGTAAAGAATTAGTTTTTGAAAACGGGAATTGGGCTCAATAACATAGTAAAAGATAGAATATATAAAAGGGGTAGTCAGAATGTCACAAAAGCAAGTTGAGAAAAAATCAATGTCTGAGTCAAAAAGTGTTAAAGCCAAACAAGTCTTTCCACAAGATACCAACCATCATCATACAATGTTTGGCGGTTCTTTAATGGCTAATATAGATGAAATTGCTGCTATTACTGCAATGAAACATGCGAATGCCCAAGTAGTAACAGCATCTACAGATTCAGTCGATTTCTTAAGACCGATTAAAACAGGTGATATTACTTCATATGAAGCAATGGTAAGTTATGCGGGTACAAGTTCAATGGAAGTCTGTGTTCAAATTATCATTGAAGACGTATTAAATAAAGAAAGACACTTAGCTGCATTAAGTTTTTTAACATTTGTAGCATTAGATGATGACGGCAAACCTGTGCAAGTACCTAAGGTTTATCCAGAAACGAAAGTGGAGAAATGGTTCTACGAAAGCGCACCTAAACGTGTTCAACGTAGAAAAGATAGACGTGAAGAAAGTAAAAGCACTTTAGATTTTCTATCAAATGCACAAAATATCGAAGAAGTATAAATTTAGAAGCGGCTGGAATGTTAGTTAAGTTCCAACCGCTTCTTTTAATCTAATTAAATATATGTTCGCTATGCATAGCAATTTCGTTTTGTTTGAAATCCGTATTTGGATAATACATATTTTTGACTAACACATTTGGTCCTAAACATTGGAACGCTTCACAGTGACAGTTTAAAGATTTCGCTAAATCACTATCTAACCAAGTATTAAACACATCTGTTAACTTATCACGTTTTATATTAGAAATCGTTCCATTTTCATCACCGAAGTCTGTAACAATCACATCACCACTAAATACATTCACGTTTAAACGGCTACGACCATCAGGGTCATTTCGCATAGTAACGTTTTTAGCATCTCTTAAACGTTGTAATAACGCTTGATCATTCTCATCATTGATACATGGGTAAATCGGTAATGTACCAAATAACATCCAAACATCTTCATCACGAATATCTAATAAATGATGAATAGCTGATTTCATTTCTTTAAGCGACAACACGTTAAGTTGACTCGCAAAGTCAGCAGGATACATAGGATGAACTTCATGTCTGCTACATTTCATATCATTCACAATTTCATTATGTATCTTATCTAAATAAGGTAAAGTGCTTTGATTTAACATTGTTTCAGCTGATACAAACATCCCTTGCTCAGATAAAGTGCTCGCATTGTCTAACATTTGTTCATATAATTTTAATTTCGCCTTCAATGGAGGTTGTTTCTTCATTGCGCCGAAACCAACATCAGTAAATTCTTGAATCGTACCCCAGTTATGAGAAATATGCATTACATCAATATATTCAGCAATATCTAAATAACGATCTTGAGGAAGTGTTAAATTAGAATTCATTTGTACATAAATACCGCGATTTTGCGCATATTTTAAAAGTGGCTTCACAACGTTTTTAATAGATTTCTTAGAAAACATTGGCTCGCCACCAGTAATAGACATTGTACGTAAATGAGGGATTTCATCTAAACGTCTATAAATTAAATCCATAGGTAGAGGGTCTGGATCTTTGGTTTGTAATGTGTAACCTACAGCACAATGGCTACAACGCATATTACATAAATTAGTGGTAGTAAATTCAATATTACTTAAAGTTAAGTTCCCATGTTCTTCGATATCATTATAAGCTTCCCACGGATCATTTGTTATCGAAATGGGTTTTTTACTATTTGTCATCAACATTTTTATTACTCCTAAACTTATAAATTCCTTTCTCCGTTGCTAAAAAGTACAGTAAACATTATTAAGATTATATCCCTTTTTGTCAAATTCTGTTAGGATAAAACTAACGTAATAGTTAAATAAAATCATTTTTAAAGGAGCGTTCATTTTAATGGATGAAAAACAAACTATTGACCAAATTAAAAGTCGTTTATCAAAATTTCTAGAGGATATCGATCATGTTAATCCAGATGAAGTCAGTGTAGAAGATATTGATGAGTGGATTGGATTACTAGATCAGTTAGAAGAGAAAGTAAAACAAGTCTCTAAATAAATTTTATGTTTAAAGCATCTTAAACTTGTCTATATATTAAATATAAATTAGTTAAGAAAGGTGATACACATATGGCTAAAAAAGTAGCAATTATCTTAGCAGACGAATTTGAAGATATCGAATTAACAAGTCCTAAAGAAGCTTTAGAAGAAGCTGGATTTGAAACTGAAATTATTGGAGATACTGCTAACGCAGAAGTAGTTGGTAAACATGGTGAAAAAGCTACAGTTAATGTAAGCATTGCAGATGCTAAACCAGAAGACTACGATGCATTATTAATTCCTGGTGGCTTCTCTCCAGACCACTTACGTGGAGATGCAGAAGGTCGTTATGGCGCATTCGCTAAATATTTCACTAAAAATGATGTACCAACATTCGCAATTTGTCACGGACCTCAAGTATTAATCGATACTGATGATTTAAATGGTCGTACTTTAACTGCTGTATTAAACGTACGTAAAGATTTATCAAATGCAGGTGCAAACGTTGTTGATGAATCAGTAGCTGTTGACAAAAATATCGTTACAAGCCGTACACCTGACGATTTAGATGATTTCAATAGAGAAATCGTAAAACAATTAGAAGACTAATTATATTTAATAAGATTAACTAGTATTTGAAGCATATATTTGTTTCAAGTAAAGCTGTCCATGGAGTCATTGACTTTGTGGACAGCTTTTTGCTTTGTATAGTCTCAAGTCGCATACGTAATACACCTTGGGACTGATTTTTGATGATAAGTATAGCTAAAAATATAAAGTACTGTTAAACTCTCAAATATAGAGTGAGTTTAAGTAAAGGAGCTAGCGCATGAAAAGAAGCCAAAGATATAACAACTCGCCTGAGAGATATCCACATCATCAAAATGAACCACATTATAATACGTATTACAGACCTGTAGGTAAACCGCCTAAAAAGAAAAAAAGTAAACGTATTTTTTTAAGAATATTTATTATTTTTGCAATCCTATTCGCTTTGTTTACTGGTTTAATGTATTTCTTATCTTCTAGAGCGAATGTGGAGGCTTTACAAACAATTGAGAATAAAAGTAGTTATGTTCCAGTAGATAATATGCCTGATTATGTAAAAGGGGCATTTATTTCTATGGAGGATGAACGATTTTATAAACATCATGGAGTTGATGTTAAAGGAACGGTTCGTGCCATATTTTCAACGATAGGTGAACATGACGTTCAAGGTGGAAGTACGATCACACAACAAACTGTAAAAAACTATTACTATGATAATGAACGATCATTTACTAGAAAACTTAAAGAACTGTTTGTAGCTCACAAAGTAGAGCAAGAATATAATAAAAACCAAATCTTAAGTTTTTATTTAAATAATATTTATTATGGTAGTGATCAATATACAATTGAGAGTGCTGCAAACTATTACTTTGGAACTACTACTAATCAAAACAATAGTAGTATGTCTCAAATTACTGTGTTACAAAGTGCTATTTTAGCAAGTAAAGTGAACGCACCAAGTGTATATGATATCAATAACATGTCCGACAATTTTAAAAATCGTATTAAAACAAATTTAGAAAAAATGAAACAACAAAATTATATTAATGATGACCAATATCAAGAAGCATTATCACAATTAAATAATTATTAAGATGTTGTTATGAATGAAGAGTAAGATGATTAAAAAGTCTTAATCTTCATTTTTTATTTATCTAGATAGTTAAAATGCTTTGAGAGTGAGGATAGCTATTATAAAATGATAAATGTTGAAGTTAGAAATATTCTCGAGCAATTATAATTATTCATTTTTAGAAAAGGAGGGAAAATTATGCCTAAAATTACAAAAATTGAAGTTCAAAAGAAGAATAAGGAACGTTTCAATCTGTTCTTAGATGGAGAGTTTGAAATGGGCATAGATATCGATACCTTAGTGAAGTTTAATTTGAAAAAAGGACATGTAGTTGAAGCGGCTGAAATGGAACAAATCCAGAAATATGAACACTATAGATTGGGTGTGAATATAGCCATTCAATATTTATCTTATAAAAAGAGAACGGAAAAAGAAGTGCGCCAACATTTAGAGAAAAGTGAAATTAGTGATGTGGCAATTCAACAAGTTATTGATTACTGCTATAAAGAACAATATATTAATCACAATGATTACGCTGAAAGTTTAAAAAATACAATGATTAATACTACTGATAAAGGACCGGAAGTATATAAACAGAAATTGTACCAATTAGGGGTAGAACCTAACATTATTAATCATTTCGTAGCGATATATGAGGAAGAACAACCCTTAGAAGCGGTAGTTAATGTAGCCCAAAAAATAATGAAAACTAAAAAAGGTCCAGAAAGTAAAATAAAACAAAAAGTTTTGCAGAGCTTAGTTCAAAAGGGGTATTCTATGGAAGTAGCTAATCAAGCTATGAGTGAATTAGATTTTACGCAAGATGAAGCGATGATGGATGATTTACTACAACGTGATTTAGAGAAAGTTTATCATAAACAACGTCGTAAATATGATGGACAAATGCTTGTGATGAAAACCATCGAGTCCCTTATGAGAAAAGGCTATAAATATGATAAAATTAAAGATAAATTAGAAGAAAGTGGTATTTCTGATGAATGATAAAAAACTTAGTGAAATGTCTGAACAAGAATTAAGACATGAAATTCAAACGTATAAAGAGAAAATGCGTAAAGCAGAAATGAACGGCATTATGAATGAATATGATGTCTACCAGAGTAAAGTGATTGTAGCCGAAAGTTATTTGGTAGATCGCAATAAAATCGAACTTGGCAGAATGTATAAATTAGCAGATGGCAGTGAACAATATTTTAAAGTCGAACGTTTAAAAGGTATATTCGCATGGGGGTATAGAATTAATAGTTCTAATCCAGAGGAAGGTTTGCCAATCGCTTTATTAAAAATTTAGAAGGATGTAACAAGAATGGGAAGTTCTATAGTTTTAAAGTTACTTAACGTTACGCAATATTATAGGAATAAGAAAGATAGGAAATGGTATTTACCATTTGGCTATGCTGCTGAAGATATTGAATTAAATAAGATATCATTGCATATATATCAAGGTGAAGCGCTAGCAATTATTGGAGAACCTGGCTCATCTAAAACATTGCTTGGCAGGATTATGTCCGGTGATATCAAACCCGATAGAGGTAAAGTGATTCAATCGGTTTCTACATATTATGGTGATATTAAAGATAAACATTTATTAAATATTACTGTAGAAGAATATACTCAAGATATTCAACGATTATTTACATACGAAACATCTTCACATAGTGTTGAACAAATTATTAAATTTGCACATTTAGATGAGAAATCTTCTACAAAAGTGAATGAGCTTAGTCATGCAGAATTTGCGCAATTGATATTGAGTATTGCAAGAGTATGCCGAAATGAAGTGATAATTTTAAATCACATTATTGAACATCTTAATGAAGACTTTTTACAAAAAGCGAAAGAACTGACTAAAGATTATGTTTCTGAGAACCTATCGATTGTCTTTATTGATAATGATGTAGATAAAGTTGCTCAAGTTAGTAACTATGTAGCATGGATTTCACATGGGCAATTGCGTTTAGAAGGCTCATTAAATCAAGTATTGCCAGTATTTAGAGAACATGAACGTGATAGATTAAGTATTCAAAGTGAAGAAGAGAAGCAAAATTTTGACCTTGATTGGAAAGAAAGTCGAAGCCGATTACCTGAGATGAGTTACAGCTTCAAAAGAGTTGAACGATATAAACATGTCAAAATTCCGGATTTCATAGTTAAATTTTGGACGATATTAATTGCAGGATTATTAGCTTTCGTATTATTTGCTGCAATGGTAGTAAATAATGTCGGTAAAATTGAAATACCAGCGAATGAAGTTCAAAAGAAAGTACAAAATAAAGATAAGGATCCATTTGAAGATAAATTGGCATATGGCATTGTTCTTGATAAATCAGTCAAATTAAATGGAGAAGAAAATCGCAATATACCAAAATATAGTTTCGTTACTATTACAGGTGAAAGTGCTAAAAATTACCGCGTTGTCGTTGATGATAAAAATTATGAAATTGGAAAAAGTAAATTGCAATATTTTAATCCGGCTGCCCTCTATGAATCTCATGAATTTAAAACGTTGGCACCATATATGAAATCAAACTATAGTAACTACGTTGATTATTTCAATGGCCAATTACATAAAAAACACGATCAAGTAAAGAAAACACTTGTACCAGAAAAAGATCAGCGCTTTGTAGTGCCTATAACACAACAACCTATTGATATGTTATTTAATGACGAGAATAAATTGACTGGTTTTGTATATCCAATAGTTGACAAAGATAAATTAAAAAACAAATATCATATTAAACAAGATTTGTGGACTGTTAAAACGACTGATGGCTATTTAATTGCTGATATGAAGAACAATAAATGGATTTATGTGGAATTGTAGGTGGAAAAATGATAGATAATTTAATTTTATATTTTAAACACTTTCCATCGCTTTTAAAATTTGCAAAGCAAAGATTATTTAATACATGGAAATGGTTTGCTTACTTATTCTTAGCACAGTTGATTCTAGTTGTTATCTTACTGTTATGTGTATCTTTTTTAGAAATAGAGGAAATAGTTAAAGCTCAATGGTTATATCGACTTACTACTTTGATTACATTTATATCAATAGTAAGTACAATTTATAAAGCATATATGGAGTATAGTAGAGATTACCTAATTACTAAGTCGTTTCAATTAACACCTTTAGTTACTGCTATCATGAATATCATCATGGGTAATATTGTTATTTGGGTATTATCATTTATTATAGCTATTTTTAAACCTACGAACTTAGAAACTTCGGTAATTTCATATTTATTCTTTGCTTTAATGTGTATACTGTTTATGATATTTATTGTCGTAACTCTAGGATTACTTGATTTAATTAGCAACAAAGTAACTAAACTATTTATGATTGTTAGTGCGATTTGTTTCTTCTTAGTGCCAATTATTTATATTCCTAGTACGAAATTCCATATTATTAACCAAATTTTAAAGATTAATCCAATGTATTATCTTTTAGATGGCTCAGCTAGTTCAGTTATTTTTGGTGCTGTAAATATGTATAATATCGCTTATCACATTTATTTTATTATTTTCTTAGTCTTGTTAGGTACAATCAATTTCATGTTAGTGCGCTATGTTGCTCATGAAAAGTATAAATATACAAATCATACCCAAAATGTAAAAGATGATACACAACAACAGGTGAAATAAAAAAGGTACGCTATCAATAAATCTATTTGATAGCGTACCTTATTCTATTAATGTGAGTATAATTTTTTTTGTAATTTTTCTTCTGTAAATACCCAACCAATATAAGAATGATCGATATGATTGTTTTTATCTAAATGTGCAATCGCTGCAAAAGAATAATGACCTTTATTTAAATAGCGTAAATCGATTAATCTAATTTCAGTAGTATCATCATCTAGCTGACGTGTTTGCCAACGATAAATAGATGAGAAATTTAAAAAAGTTCTAATATCAGGATTACCTTTAATTTGCCATAATAATGAGTCTGGTGAAAATTTCTGACGTTTAACTTTGTCAGTAAATGTGACGTTTCGACCGTATGCACGACCAACGTAATCATGTTCTTCAGTTTGAATTGCGACACGCCATTCCATAAATTTCATCGTAGGCGCTACAAAGATTTTAACTGGACGATGTTGTTGTTGAATTTGTTTTAAAGCTTGTTTGCGAATAGTCGCTTGCATTTTAAAACGAACAATATAATAAACAATAAGTATCGCTATAATAGGGAAATACACTAAGAACGGATGAACTCCGCATGCCCAAATAATGATACCAAGACATAGAATACCAAAGATAATGGGATCAAACGTATTAATAACACTGAGTTGAATCCACTTATTAGTAATCGGTCGCAACGCTTGCGTACCATAAGAATTGAAAATATCTACAAATACATGTAGAAATACTGCAAGTTGCGCCCACAACCATACATGTGTTGCATCTATATGTGGAAATAAAATGTAAATTGCGAATGTAATTAATATTGGCCACAAAATAGTAAACGGAATTGAATGTGTAATACCTCTATGATGAGAAATGTAAGTTGCATTATTTTTTAATTTTAAAACAGTATCACCATCAGGGATTAAAGACCCAGCAATTAAAGTTGTAGCCGTAGCTACCATTGTGTCGGCCATCACAGGATCTTGCGTAGCTAATGCGGTTAATCCGACACCCATAGCAATATGTGTGGCTGTATCCATAAAAGTTCACTCTTTTCATTTGAATTTAATATATATTATAATCTAAAAATTAGAATAACAAAATTAAGATACTTAATAAAAAATAAAAAATTAGTTAAATTGGATAAAGTAAAATAAAAATGAACGTAGAAAGGAAAATATAAATGTTCAACGAACCCACTTTTAAAAATAATATCGTAACATGGTTCGAAAAAAATCAAAGAGAAATGCCGTGGCGTGAAACGACAAATCCTTATTATATCTGGTTAAGTGAAGTAATGTTACAACAAACTCAAGTTAAAACCGTCATAGATTATTATCATCGATTCATTCGTCGCTTCCCAACGGTCGAAGCATTAAGCAAAGCCAATGAAGATGAAGTTCTGAAATATTGGGAAGGCCTTGGATATTATAGTCGTGCGCGTAACTTTCATACTGCTATTAAAGAAGTAGAAGAGAAGTATAATGGGGAAGTTCCATCTTCTCCCGATAAGTTTGCTCAATTAAAAGGAGTAGGACCGTATACACAAGCAGCTGTCATGAGTATTGCGTTTAATCAACCATTAGCTACGGTAGATGGAAATGTCTTTCGTGTATGGTCAAGATTGAATAATGACAAACGAGATATTAAACTACAGTCTACGCGTAAAGCATATGAACAAGAATTACTTCCTTATGTACAAGAAGAAGCGGGTACGTTTAATCAATCTATGATGGAATTAGGCGCATTGGTTTGCACACCTAAAAATCCGTTATGTTTATTTTGCCCAGTGCAAGAAAATTGTGAAGCATTCAAAGAAGGAACAGTCCTTGATTTGCCAGTTAAAACGAAAAAGATTAGTAAGAAAACAAAAAATCAAAATGTCTTTTTAATAAGAAATTCTAAAGGTGAATATTTGATAGAAAAAAGACAGGAAAAATTATTAAATGGTATGTGGCAATTCCCAATGTTTGAAGGGCCAGAGGCGTTAAAACAATTAGAAGAAAAATTAAACATTTCAGTAACAATTACAGATGAATCAATATTTCATCTTAAACATCAATTTACACATATGACATGGAATATAAATGTTTATAGTGTCATTGAAGACGTGGATATTTCTCTAGAGAAGTTTAAAGATCAGATGGAATGGTTAGATTTAAATGAACGTCACCAATATACGCTTCCTGTATCGATGGACAAAATATATCGATTTATCATTGGATAATTCGACAATCTTTATGACGCGATAGAACAGTTAATTTAGAAGTATTTTAATGATGTTTCAAGTCTTTTGTAAAAAATATGCTATAATTTAAAGTGCAAAAAAATGATTAAAAGGTGGTGTGGAGTATGGTAAAAGAATCCATACCTAAAGAAGGCGAAAATATAAAAATTCAGAGCTATAAACATGATGGAAATATCCATAGAGTATGGTCTGAAACGACTATTTTAAAAGGAACGGATCATGTAATCATTGGAGGTAATGACCATACTTTAGTCACTGAAAGCGATGGTCGCACTTGGATTACTAGAGAACCAGCCATTGTCTATTTCCATTCTGAATACTGGTTTAATGTGATTTGTATGTTCAGAGAAGATGGCATTTATTATTATTGTAATCTATCTTCACCGTTTGTTTGTGACGAAGAGGCATTAAAATATATTGATTATGATCTCGATATAAAAGTGTATCCAAATGGAAAATATCATCTGTTAGATGAAGATGAATATGAACAACATATGAATCAAATGAATTATCCTCATGATATTGATGTGATTTTACGTCGTAATGTCGATATTTTACAACAATGGATTGAACAGAAAAAAGGACCGTTTGCGCCTGATTTTATTAAAGTGTGGAAAGAACGATATAAAAAGATTCGTAATTACTAAGCATAATAGATGTAATCAGTACATAATTGTTTTATAGTACTTGAGTAATAATAATGAGAGGTTGAAATTACTTTTTTATTACAGACGCTAAAGTTTGTAAGTTAAGTCTTCAACCTCTATTAATTTTCACAAATAAGCGTAAATGGATGGAGGGGGGAACACGAATGATACGACGCTATTTAGAGTTCGTGAAACCATATAAATATCGTATATTCGCGACGATCATTATTGGTATTATTAAATTCGGCATACCAATGTTAATACCATTATTAATTAAATATGCTATAGATGGCGTTATTAATAACCATGCGCTTTCTACTAATGAAAAATTCCAACACTTAGCAGTAGCGATTGGGATAGCATTATTTATCTTCTTAATTGTTAGACCACCTATCGAATATCTTCGCCAATATTTAGCTCAATGGACAAGTAACAAAATTTTATATGATATTAGAAAGCAATTATATAATCATTTGCAAGCATTGAGTGCAAGATTCTATGCAAATAATCAAGTTGGCCAAGTTATTTCACGAGTCATTAATGATGTAGAACAAACTAAAGATTTCATTCTTACAGGTCTAATGAATATATGGTTAGACTGTGTAACTATTATTATTGCACTTTCAATTATGTTCTTTTTAGATGTTAAATTAACGTTAGCAGCAATTTTCATCTTCCCATTTTATATTTTAACTGTTTATTTCTTCTTTGGACGTTTAAGACAATTAACACGTAAACGTTCACAAGCACTTGCAGAGGTACAAGGATTTCTACATGAACGTGTTCAAGGGATGTCAGTTATTAAAAGTTTCGCTATTGAAGACAACGAAGCGAAAAATTTTGATCATAGAAATAAAAATTTCTTAAGTAAAGCCTTTAAACATACTTCATGGAATGCTTATTCATTTGCGGCTATCAATACAGTAACAGATTTAGGACCTATCATTGTCATTGGCGTTGGTGCTTACCTAGCTATTAACGGCTCAATCACTGTGGGTACATTAGCTGCTTTTGTTGGATATTTGGAACAATTATTTGGTCCGTTAAGAAGATTAGTTGCTTCATTTACAACGTTGACACAAAGTTTTGCTTCAATGGACAGGGTATTCCAATTAATGGATGAAGATTATGACATTAAAAATGGAGTAGGTGCACAACCTATTGAAATTAAACAAGGACATATTGAATTAAAAGACGTTAGTTTTAAATATAACGATGATGAGTCACTTGTTTTAAAAAATATAAATCTAAATATTGAACGTGGAGATACCGTAGCTTTCGTTGGAATGAGTGGTGGCGGTAAATCAACATTAATCAATCTTATTCCGCGATTTTACGATGTTACTCAAGGTGAGATTCTCATAGATAATCACAATATTAAAGACTTTTTAACTGGTAGCTTAAGAAATCAAATTGGTTTAGTACAGCAAGATAATATTTTATTCTCTGATACTGTAAGAGAAAATATATTATTAGGTCGACCAGATGCTACAGAAGATGAAATAATTGAAGCGGCTAAAATGGCAAACGCTCATGACTTCATTATGAACCTTCCCCAAGGTTATGATACTGAAGTAGGGGAACGTGGCGTTAAGCTTTCTGGTGGTCAAAAACAACGTCTTTCTATTGCACGTATATTTTTAAATAATCCGCCTATTTTAATTTTAGACGAAGCAACAAGTGCTCTCGATTTAGAAAGTGAAGCAATAATTCAAGAAGCTTTAGATGTATTGAGTAAAGATAGAACAACTTTAATCGTGGCACATAGACTTTCAACTATTACTCATGCCGATAAAATTATCGTTATGCAAAATGGTCAAATAGTTGAAACAGGCACACATAATGAACTTATTGCTAAAAAAGGCGCATACGAACATTTATATAGCATTCAAAATTTATAATAAAAATTGGCTCTATAATAAATTGGACTGATGACTAAAAATCATCAGTCAAATTTTTATGTTTTGAATACAAAAATAGCGCAATTACCTCTATAATTATTAGCTACCACACCAAATAAAAAAGAAAGGTAATGCGCCTATGTGTAAGTCTATATTAAATACATTAAGAATTAAAGATAAAAATCTAAATTTTTCAGATGAAGTGACTGAGAAAAAATATAAAGGACGAAAGAGTTTGTTTTACTATGCAGAGCTTACTTATCAACCTACACATTGTGAAAACTGTTTAACTAAAAACGAAAATTTCTCTATAGTGAAAAATGGGAAGAAAACTTCAATGATTACTTTACTTAAAATTATGGAAATGCCTGCTTATTTAAAGCTTCAAAAACAAAGATTTTATTGTAAAACATGTGATAGTTATTTTACTGCTAAATCTAATATTGTCGACGATTATTGTTTTATTTCTAACAAAACAAAACTTGCAGTTTTAGATAAAGTACAAGAATACCGCTCTCAAAAATCTATCGCTAAGTCATGCTTAGTATCATCAATGACTGTATCTAGAGTGATTAATCAAGCGGCAAGCGACGTAGGTCAGTCTTCTTTTGATGCTTTACCTGAACACTTAATGATGGACGAATTTAAAAGTGTTAAAAATGTAATTGGAAAAATGAGTTTTATTTATGCAGATGCTGTATCACACCGCATCGTAGATGTGGTAGCGGATCGTAAGTTAAAATCGCTGAAAGATCATTTTTATCGTTATTCTTTGAAACTAAGACAAAAAGTCAAAACTGTAACGATTGATATGTATGAACCCTATATGTCGCTAATCAAACAATTATTTCCTAATGCGAAGATTATTATTGATCGTTTCCATATTGTTCAATCTTTAAATCGAGCGTTAAATATGTCTAGAGTTCATATAATGAATTGTTATAGAACCTCTAATAGACCGCTTTACAATAAATATAAAAGTTATTGGAAACTATTTCTTAAACCTTTTGAAACGCTAGAGGCATTTAATTATCGTAAAGTCCGTTTATTTAAAGAGTGGAAAACCGAAAAAGGAATTATGAATTACTTATTAAGTGTAGACGTTGAATTATTTAATACATATCACTACGTTCATGAGCTAAGACGATTATTAAAAGAAAACCAAATAGAGAAATTTACTCATAAACTCTTTTCTATTCATCTTTCAGATGTGTGTCCTAGATTACGCCCAGTCATTAGAACTTTAAGAAGATTAACAGCTTTCATTGAAAACTCCATGATATATTCTAACCTGACCAACGGTCCGTTAGAAGGAATTAATAATAAAATCAAACTCATTAAAAGGGTATCTTTTGGTTATAGAAATTATGATAATTTACGTAATCGAATTATTATAACTTCGCGACTATTTGCCTCAACAACAAAAAAAGAGATTAAACAACCTAAGGTTGCTTAATCTCAATATTAGGACTCATCAGTCCGATTTGACGTAGAGCCTAAAAATTCCGCGTATTAAGCACAATCACTTAATATGCGGAATTTTTTATGAGTTGAAAATCATAAATCAAAATCTTCATCAGCAATATCAATTTCAGTATCGTTACGATGATAAGTGAAGAAACTTAATCTTAATCTATCAAGATGTTCTAAGAAGTAACGATATTCTTCAATTGCAGCAATTATCTGCATGATATTTGAATAAGAATACTCAGTTTGATAAGGATTTTGGATTAATTGTTGTTGGAAAGCATCCATTAAATCTTTCTTTTGAGGATTTATAATTTGATTATCAAAACTTTCGATATTATATTTTGCTTTCTTAGATAAGCTTTTTAAAATTTGTTCATGATAAGCAGATAACGAATCCAACTCTAATTTAATTTGGAAGATTAAATTATGATTTACATGATGCAAGTCATTTTGGTAACGAGACATTCGATTAAGTACTTCATAAGCTTGTCTGGTAGTACCAACAACTTCTTTAAACAAGATTTTCTTTCTATTTTGTTGGAAAGCAGTTTTGCGCGTTAATGCTTTTTCTTCTTCATAATAATTAAAGATTTGTTCAAGTTTTGTAATGCGAGATTCTATTTGTTCACCATCTTCTTTAATCTGATGATAGTCAGAAGCGTCATTTAGCACAAGTTTGAACCAAATAAATATATCTGAAGCAATATTTACGGAATTATAATATATTTTGGTTTCAAATTTAGGTGGTAAAAAAATCAAGTTAACAATTGAAGCACTAAGTACGCCAATCATAACAAGGATAAATCTAAAAGTAGCTGCTACATAAAATGATCCAGTGTGCTGTCCCATAATAATGAGAGCAGTTACACCTGCTAAAGTAGCTACGTGCGCTAGATTAATTTTGTATAAAATAGCGATTAATAAAATAACTGTTACACCCATAATAACAATATTTCTGCCGAATATTGTTACCATAATGACTGCAAGGAGTGCGCCAATGACATTCCCTGTAGCTTGCTCAGAGATAGTTTTAATTGAGCGATAGATATTAGGTTGCATAGCAACAATCGCACTAATACCTGCTACAGCTTTTAAACCAACATTATCAGGTAAAAAAGAAGCTATGAACAGAGCAAGGATAATTGCGATTCCAGTTTTTAATATACGAGCTCCTAGCCTCAACTATAACGCTCCTTTTAAAGAAATAATTTTAACTTAGTATACAACCGAACCTTTATTCTATACAAGTTTTTATCCTAAATAAATTAAAATAGCCTATTAAATTGTTATTAAGATGTGAATGTAACAATTTAATAGGCTTAAGTTTAAAATCTTAAGTTTTATTTCATTTGGCTAAATGCATAATCAGCCGCTTCTAATGTTTTATCAATATCTTCTTCTGTATGCTCAGTAGTTAAGAACCAAGCTTCAAATTTAGAAGGTGCTAAATTAATACCTTGGTTTAACATTAATTTAAAGAATTTAGCAAATGCTTCACCATCTGAATTTTCTACTTGTTCATAGTGCGTAATTTTTTCATCTGTGAAGTATAAAGTGAGTGAACCATATACGCGATTAATCGTAGCGGTAATGTTATGTTTTTCAATTAGCTTATTCAATCCATCTTCTAATCGTTTACCTAGGGAATCTAATTTCTCATATACGCCATCTTGTTCTAAAACTTCTAATAATGCAATACCTGCTCTCATTGAAAGAGGGTTACCAGCCATAGTACCAGCTTGATAAGCAGGGCCTAAAGGTGCAACGTGTTCCATGATATCTTGACGACCACCATAACCACCAATTGGTAAACCACCGCCGATAATTTTACCGAATGCAGTTAAATCAGGATAAACATTTAATAAATCTTGAGCGGCACCATAATGGAAGCGGAAGGCTGTGATGACTTCATCATAAATAACTAATGCACCATAGTCATGTGTAATCTTATTTACTTCTTCTAAAAATCCTGGCTGAGGTTCTACCATACCAAAGTTACCGACGATAGGTTCAACTAATACTGCAGCAACTTGATCACCCCAATGTTTCATAGCTTCTCGATAAGATTCAATATCGTTAAAAGGCACAGTAATGACTTCTTTAGCTACACTTTCAGGAACACCAGCAGAATCGGGAGAACCTAATTGTGAAGGACCACTACCAGCAGCGACTAAAACTAAATCAGAGTGACCATGATATGAACCAGCAAATTTAATAATCTTGTTACGTTTAGTATAAGCACGTGCAACACGTATTGTAGTCATTACCGCTTCGGTACCAGAGTTAACAAAACGAATTTTTTCTAATGAAGGAATAGCTTCACGCAATTTTTTACTAAATTCAATTTCTAACTCAGTAGGGGTACCATATAATACACCTTTAGCTGCTTGATCTTGGATAGCTTCAGTAATATGGGGATGTGCATGTCCAGTAATAATTGGTCCATATGCTTGTAAATAGTCAATAAATTTATTGCCATCTACGTCATATAAATATGCGCCATGACCCTCGCGCATCACTACTGGTGCGCCACCACCTACTGCTTTATATGAACGAGAAGGTGAATTTACTCCACCTAAAATATACTCATTAGATAACTCTTGAAGACGTTCACTCTCAGTGAATTTCATTTAGTATCAACCTCTCTTATTTTAAAAATATTCATTACTATCGTATCATATAACTAATTATAAGAAGAAATAGGTGAAATTATGTTAAATAAAGGTGAACAATTTCCAAAATTTAAATTAGAAAATCAAAATGGCGAATGGATAACAAATGAAACCCTTAAAGGTAGCAAAGCTATCTTATATTTTTATCCACGAGATAATACGCCGACTTGTACGACAGAAGCATGTGATTTCAGAGATAATTTAGCATTATTTAATGAAATGAATGTTCAAGTTTACGGAATTAGTGGAGATTCTAAGAAAAAGCATCAAAATTTTATTAACAAACATAATCTGAATTTTGATTTACTAGTGGATGAAGATTATCAACTTTCTAAGGATACTGGCGTTTATCAACTGAAGAAATCATTTGGTAAAGAAAGTATGGGAATTGTACGTACTACGTTTGTAATTGATGAAGACGGTTATATTATAGATGTCATTGAAAAAGTGAAAGTGAAAACACAATTAGATGAGCTTAAACAAATATTGGGGTGAACTCTATGAAAATCGTTAGCTTAAAAAGACTTGGAGATATAGAAAGTGATTTGGAAAATAAATATCCAGATTTAGAATTTTCATTTTTCAAAAAAGCAGAAGAAATACCGGATAATTTAAGAAAAGAAGTGGATGTATTAATTGGATATGATGGTGGCGTTGACAAAGGCTTTATAGAATCTTGCCCAAACTTAAAATGGATAGCATGGTATGCTACTGGCGTTAACAACTTACCATTGGATTATATAAAAGAACGTGACATCATCTTAACTAATACTAGAGGTGTGCAAGCAAAGCAGTTAGCAGAATTTATCTTAGCATTTATATTAGATGATTATAAAAAAATGCGTACATCATATATTAACCAAAAAGAACATCAATATGATTCTAAATTAACTGGTAGACGTTTAGATGGCGAGAAAATTTTATTCTTAGGTACAGGAGCAATTGCACAACGTGCGGTTAAATTATTATCACCGTTTGATGTGGAAATTGTAGGAGTGAGTAAATCAGGTAGAGAAAAGCCAGGATTTAATCAAACATATAGAATTGAAGAATTGGACAATATAATAGGGGAAGCAGATATAATTATTAATTCGCTCCCAGAAACAAAAGAAACGTATCATCTATTAAATCCATCACATTTCGAAAAAATGAAAGATGAAGCACTCTTTATTAATATAGGTAGAGGAACAATAGTTGCTCAAGAAGATATAGTTGCAGTATTGAAGAATAAATTGATTCGTCATGCTTATTTAGATGTATTTGAAAATGAACCACTTGAAGCGGATAATCCTTTATATGATTTGGATAATGTGACGATTACAGCTCATATAACAGGTAATGATATAAACATTAAAAAAGATGCAACGGATATATTTGAAAGAAATTTAACTGATTTTCTCAATAAGAATGAAGTAAATGAGAATAGAGTAGATTTAGATAAAGGATACTAGTTGAAAAACGCTGTACTTATTGACAGCCCGCTTTCTTAACAGTTATATTAATGTTAAGTAATAATTATTATTAAGTAGAAAGATGGTGAATTCAATGAGTGCAGAATTAGAGTCAATAGAACATGAACTTGAAGAATCAATTGCTGCTTTAAGAAAAGCAGGAATCAGAATTACACCACAAAGACAAGCAATTATTCGTTATCTAATTACTTCTCATTCTCATCCAACAGCGGATGAAATTTATCAAGCACTTTCACCTGATTTTCCAAATATTAGTGTTGCGACGATATATAATAATCTTAGAGTATTTAAAAGTATTGGCATTGTAAAAGAATTAACATACGGAGATGCTTCAAGCAGATTCGACTTTAATACACATAATCATTATCATGTTATTTGTGAAAAATGTGGCAAGATAGTCGATTTTCACTATCCACAATTAGATGAAGTGGAACAACTTGCTCAACATATAACTGAATTTGACGTAACACATCATCGCATGGAAATATATGGGCTATGTAAAGAATGCAAAGGTAAAGAAGAATAGGGAATTCAATTTAATTTAAGTTAGATCTGAAGGCTGGGATAATTATTTATTCCAGTCTTTTTTTGTTTTGAGACCACTCATTAAACAAGAAAGAGAAAATTAAATAGAATTAAAAAGTTGAGTTTAAATAGTTAAGTTATATAACTTTAAAGTTGATAAAGTGCATATTTAATATATTAGGATGAACATAATATGGAAATAGTTGAGTTTAAATAATTAAATTATCTAGATCAAAACTGAAATTAAACCTCTCTCATTATCAGTATGTAATTAGAAGAAATTTAAAATAGAAAAAACCTATTTTAATTATAGAAGAGATAATAAGGATTTTGACATTGAATTAACAAAGAAATGAACTAATAAATTAAGTAAAATAACTGTTTTTTAATGTAATTAGTATAAAATATACTCTTTATAATTAAAGGATACATTACATGTGAAATATTAAACTTATTTTTGTCTTGTATATGATTGACGTTCTAAATTAATCTTGCTATTATATAAAAGTCGTCAAAAACACATAACATTTCTTGAAAGACAAAGTTAAGTTTTTTAAATTAATGTTAAGAAAGTGTAATTTTGACTATTGAAAACAAAACAAAAACATTATAAGATATTAAATGTTGAAATAATCAATTAAGT